>NZ_FNNZ01000016.1 GCF_900106925.1 Thiocapsa roseopersicina | reverse complement strand
GCCCACACCCCGGCCGCGCGAGACCGGGGGAGCGCTTCGCCGACCCCTATCACGCAACTTGATCGCGAAACCATCAAAATCGCTGACCGCACTCAACCCGCGCTAAACTTTAGGAGACCCGAGCAGAGCGGCCCTGCTCCGACGGTCTGCATCACTCCGAGGGCATGCGCCGCGAAGTGGCGTAGCCGTCTTCGCGGCGGTGTGCTAACTCGTTACCCCGGCGTCGGAGCCGGGCGCCCGATTCGCGGACCTATCAGCCGCGCCGACGCTGCGCGCGCCCGGCGAGACGCCCGTCAGGGCGGCGAGTCGCGCGCGGATGAGCCGACCCGACCTCGGCGCGGCAGGGTGGACCGAGGATCACTGCCGTGCGTGCGCACACCGGCATCAAAATCCTCGGGCTCGGCTGCCCCCGCCGGAAAGGAGTGACCGGCGTTGTTTGCCGGGCACGACCCGGCGGGGGCAGACGCACCTTTTGGAGCGCAGCGACCCCGCAGGGCCGGGGTGCGGGCCCTCCCGCATGAAAATCCTCGGGTCGTGGCCAACCGGCTGTTGGCGTCGTGTGCCAAGAGCCGGTTGGCCACGCTCGATCCACCCCCAGCGGGGGCCGGGGGGGAGATGTCCACATGGTCGTGCCCCTGGCGCCCGCCTTGCCGGCGCCCGACGGGGCCGCCACCACCCGAATCAGACTGCGGCGCCGTTGGGTGCTGATCTGCAAGGCGGGTGACAGGGGCACGCTCTTCATCTGACGAGGGTGCGCCGGACTGAGGAGCCCCGGACCGGAGCGCGGCGCCGGGTCAGGCGTTGTTTGCCTGTCCCGGTGCCGTGCGGAGGTGCGGGGCGGGGTGGCATCGGGATGAGCGTGCGCCGGACGAGCCGGGGTCTCGGTCGGGAAGGTGTTGCAGGCTATCGACTGGCCGTGACGAGACCGCCGCTGAGAATCCCTCCGGTTTCGGCCGCTCTTGCGGGGAACCAGCCACGGTGGACCATCAGGGCGGGTCGAGGCTCGCCGCGACCGCTTCATTCGTTGAAGCCAGGAGAGCGGGCGGGTGTGATTAGGGCCGGGTCTATCGTGATAGGCGTTCCGTCAGATCGCTGACATCCTGGATGATGCGAAATACGGCATCATCGACAGGCTCGGGTGCGTACTGATCGTAGGGCGCTGAACTGCCGTAGTCGTATCGATCCTGCTCGCTGTAGCCATAGCGATCCTGGTCCCTGAAGTCGTAGCGATCCTGCTCCCTGTAGCTATAGCTGTCGTCGTCGTCGTCATCGTCATCGTCATCGTCATCGTCATCATCGTCGTCGTCGTCATCATCGTCGTCGTCGTCATCGTCATCGTCGTACCCATAGCCGGATTGACCAGCTCGGTCCCGCCAAGCTAGCAGGAGGGGCTCACCGCGCGCGAGCTGAACCTGCGGCGAGTCGCCTTGGTGCGGTGGGTCGGCCAAGACGGTCGTGGTGCCGATCATGATCAAGAGCGTGGCGCCGAGGAGGCTGCGGTCTGGGGACATGGCTCGGATCTCCGTCAGTCGAGCGTCGGTTGGGTGGTGCGGTCGTGGCGAGGGTGGTGCCCGCGCCGGGGTGGTGCAAGGTTACGCGGGCGAACCTGAATGGTGGCTGAACCGGAGTGCGGCGTGCGCAGGTGGGGGCGGCTGGTATCGGGAGGAGGATCGAGCAGGCGTCGCGGTGCTCGCCGGTGGCTATCTGATCGCGGTCGTGCGGGAGAGCAGGCGATCAGTGCATGGACTCTTTTCGCGCCTCCTGGATGACCGCTTCCATGATCGGACAAGCAGGGGCGCCCATCTGGCGACGTTCGCGATACCACTCCAGGAGCAGGGCAGCAATCATGTCTTCCGTGAAGAGCGGTCGGTTGCTGCCGTCCTCGTACAAGGTGCAACCGGATGCCTCGGCTGCTTCGATCAGGAAGCCGGGCCGGAGGATCAGGGAGCCGTTCTCCGGGTTTCGGCCGATCACCGGCCATTCGGCGCCCTCGGGGATGCGTAGGATAATCTTGGTCATGAGGCGTTGATCCGGTTGGTGGCTGCCGTTGGCCGGGATCGGTCGCACCGAGGATCGGGGTACGTCGGCGGAATCATGGCAGCTCGGGAAACCACGCGGTGCCTGGTCCCAGGATGCGTATCAAGGTCTAGGGCTGCGGTGCGGCGTTCAGCTCGATCAGGTGTGTCGGGCAATCGCAGTCGCTTGAGCCGAAGCCGGGGAGTGGTCGACGCACTCCGGGGAGCCTGCCCAGGGCGTGTGCCCAGGCGTGCTCGCGTCGTTCGGTGCCGTAGACGATCCAGTAGCCGATGATCTCGCAGTGGGGTCTCAGATAATCCAAATGCCAGTGTGGGGACGTGGAGATCCGCTGGTGGTGTCTGCAACGTGAGGCGATCCCGCCGGGGCCGAGCGCGCTGCCGACGTAGATGAAGACACCGGTGCTCAGCATCAGGATTCCGAGTCGTCCGATCTGGACCGGTTCTTGATGGATCGGGGAAAGGAGTACGGCGTAGGTGCCGGGTAGGCTGGAGGGCACGCTCATCCCTGGGGTGTGCGCGGCAAGAGCCCTCGGCTCCGGGGGCAACACGGCGCCACGCCCGTGCTGTCGTCACCGTCAGTTACCCAGCAGCCCCTCGAGGACCGGCTCGATGCGCTTGGCGAGCTTCTCGTAGCCGCCGCCGTTGGGGTGAATCTCGTTCTGCCAGTCGTGGCTGTCGCCGCGGTGCCCGAGCGCGGCTCGGGTCAGGGTGCCGCGGGTGTCCACCACGATTAGATCGGGGATTCGATGCGACCCGGCGGTGAGCGCCAGGAGTCCGTTGGCCAAGCGATCGGTAAGGCAGTCGGCAAGCTCGACCCGGTCCTCAGGCGGAATCTCCCGATCGTTGAACGCCCGATGGAGCCAGGGACCGAGGCTCCCGAAGATGGCCGGCGCGTCGCGGGGCGTGGCGTAGTCATAGGTATGGGCGAGAATCGGCACCCCGCGGCTCGGGCCGCCGGGGACGTCGCGCATGGCGGCCATGCGCCGATATCCGTCTTGGACGTCCTCGATCAGGTCTTGGAGCGCCGCTTGGTCGCAAAAGTCGGCTGGGTTGCCGGGATGGGTCGGCCGGTTGTTCTTGGGCAGAACGATATTGCCGGCCGCGTTGATCAAATCATTGCCGCCGCCGCTCAGGAGGATGGCATCCCAGCGCTTGATCCCCGGCGAGAGCGCCTCGCGCAGCTGCTGGCTTCGGGCAATGCTGGCCATGCTGACGATGGTGTCGCCCGGCGTGCCGCAGTTGACGATGCGGGTGTGCTTACGGAAACGAAGCTCGAAGAGGAGGTTATAGGGGGGTAAGCCACTGATGGTGAACCAGGAGTCTCCTTCGGCGAGCAGATTCAGATCGGGAAACGTCGGGAACCCCTCATGATCGAACACTTGGCGGAGGTACTCGCGCCAGGTGACGATGGACGGACGGTGACGGCCTCGTCTCGACATGCTCGGCTCTCCTCGGAAGGTGATTCGGCTGGTCTTTTTGGCGGGTTGCCGCCTGGCGCGCACACATACCGCAGCCCGGTCAAATCCACAAACGTCGATTTCTGGTCGATGACGCGGGATGCGGTCCGCAGGGTGCGACCATCATCCGGGCGAGCTCCGGCGCGATGGCGTGGCCCGGCCGGACATCTCTAGTTATAGGTTTATGTCAACTCGGGTCATAGTGAAGAACTCGATATACCTGAGTGCATGACTTGACACAAAATGTGTTATTCGAAATTCTGGATTGCCCCGATTTGTCCCCTGGTCGCCGCCGGCTCGCGGGTTTTCCATTGCGCTTCACATGGGGGTTTACTTGTTTTTCGACTGCCCGCCGTCAGCAGGATGCGTCGTGAATCCGATCAGCCTCGTGACAACGGCGGCCAAGTACATCAAGCCCGCCATCATTTCAATGCTCGCCAATGCGCGCGCATGCGAAGACACGGCGACGACGTTTCCCATCCCGGTGCCTGTCAACAAGGCGAAACTCAAATGATTGAGCTCGGACCACGTCCTAGGTGTGGCATCGGAGCCGACTTCCGCGAAGGCATTCGGTTGAAGCGCCTGAGTCATCACAAACAGGTGCGTAAACCCCCAAACGATAAGGGTAAAGGTCGCGGCCGCCGCGAACAGCTCGTCGATGGTGGCGTTGTAATCTCCCATCATGTAAGCGATCAAGCTGCCGGCGGCATAAAAATAGAATATCGCTTCAAGTCCGGACGACCATGGCAACAGGTTCGGCATCTCATCGGTCATCTGCAGAATCAGCATCACGACGATCGGTATCGCCAGGCAGACGCTGATCCATGTCCATCCCGGGGTGTTTCGCACCATGTTCGTTGTAATGCCGAGCACGAGAAGGCCGAAAATGTTCAGCACAACATGGCTTACCGGCGATTGTTCAACGAAAGGGTACAGGAGTACGCCGAGAAGCTGCACAGCCAAGAGTACAGCGGAAGGGTGTCTTCGGGAGCGAATCAGGAGCTTTTCCATTGTCCCAAGTCCACATGCAAGGTTTGCGAGAACGGTTGCTATTCGATTCCGGGAGATAGACGCACGGCGGCGCGGTGTCTCGAGTACGCGTGTTTGCGTAACGCGCGATGCTTCCCTTGCGCGGGGTGGCCCGAATGGTGCCCGATATACCGCGACGGTTCGGAGCTATCCCGGAGCTCGTCAGGGTCGGGGCTTTCCTTTTGCCCGTAAGGCCCGACGAAACAACGCCGAAACCCGGGAGCCGACGCATCAAGAAAAATCTTAACCCGATGATTAGAGATATTCTTCACCTAAACCGCGCCAACTCCTACAGCGTTCGTCGCTCCGAGTTTAGCGACCCCCAGAAGCTGTCCGTCAAACACCGGGCGCGGTTTAGAGCGGCACGAAGGTCACGACGGGCGCACGCGGGGTGAGCTCCGCCCCACCCTGCCCCTCCGCGGTCACGTATTGAAACAGGACACGCTCCAGGGCCGGAAAGCCCGAGAAGAGGCCGAGCGCGGCCGAGCCCAGGGCTTCGGGTCTGTCGCAGACGAAGCTGTAGTGCACGACGAAGTCGGCGTGCCCGTCTGCGCCCTGATCGGCGTCGTGATCGTGCGCGTGCTTCGCCTCGCGGCCTTGTCCGGAGTCGGCAAACCCGGCATCGATCTCGGCCGTTTCCAACCGGCAGCCGGCCTCGATGTTCAGGCGGATCATGGCATCGCCGGCCTCGAGGTTCTCCGTGGCCAGCGCGAGAGTGGCACGTTCATCGTCGGTTCGCGGTGCACGTTCGAAACCGATCAGACTCGCCGCGGGGCTTGTCAGCTCGATCAGCACCTTGTTGCCCTCGGCGGCAAGCGTCATGTGGGCCATCCCGTGGACATGCGCGCTCTGGCGACGCTGCTCGGTGTCCTCGGCCGGCACAGTCGCGACGGCGAGACACATCGTGATTGCGGTCAAGGAGACGGCGTAGGTACGGATTCGATTCATACTGAGTCCTCGCGATTCAACGTGCTTTTTGCGCACAACCTGCACAGGTCCCGATCACTTCCACAACGCGCCGCTGCGGTTGAAAACCGCTCATGCTGGCCGCGGAGCCGAGGCTGCGTGCAATCGCCTCGTCCTCGATCTCGGCAACCGCGCCACAGCTCTTGCAGATCAGAAACTGGCTCGAGTGCGGATGCTCGGGATGGTTGCAGCCGACGAAGGCATGCAGGCTCTCGAGCTTATGCACCAGGCCCTGCTCGAGAAGGAAGTCGAGCGCGCGGTAGACGGTCGGCGGGGCCAGCGTCCGGGTGCCCTCACGCATGGCATCGAGAATCTCGTAAGCGCCCAATGGACGGGGCGACGCGCAAAGGATCGCGAGGACCCGGCGTCGCTGGGCGGTGAGTCTCACACCGCGCGCCCGACAGAGGACATCGGCGCGATCGAGCACTGCTTTGTTGGATATCGACGCCATCCGCCTACCCTCCCGTTGCGGTCAGGAGCCGACGTCGCCGCGCTCGGCGCCGCGCAAGAAAGCGGCTGAGAACCGCGGAGACGACATACACGCTCCCGGCCAGCAAAATCATGGTCGGCCCCGCGGGCAGGTCCGGCCCGTAGGAGAGCGCCAAACCCGCGGAGGTGAAGACCCCGCCGAGCAGGGTCGCGATCAGCATCATCCCGCCGAGCGAATGGACATAATGTCCGGCGATCGCCGCCGGAAGGGTCAGCAGCGCGATCACGAGGATCAGGCCGACGACCTGAATCAGCAAGACCACGGTCACTGCGACCAAACAGAGCAGCAGGAGATAGAAGAAGGCGACGGGTACGCCGCGCAGGCGGGCGAACTCCTCGTCGAAGGTCACGGCGAGCAACTGTCGGTAGAAGAGCATGACAGTGACCAGAAGCACCAGGTCGAGGCCGGCCATGAACCAAAGCTCGCGGCGCGGAACCAGCAGGATGTTGCCGAACAGAAAGCTCATGAGGTCGGTCGTGTAGCCGGGCGTCTTGGCGATAAAGAGGATCCCGATTGCCATGCCGATCGCCCAGAGTGCACCGATCAGAGTGTCCTCCTGGGCGTTCCAGGCGAGCCGCACCAGGCCGATCAACAAGGCCGAAAGCACGGCGGCGGCGAGCGCGCCGAGCAAGGGATCGAAGCCGAAATAGAGCGCAGCACCCATACCGCCCAAGACCGAATGGGCGATCCCGCCGGCCATGAAGGCGATGCGTTTGACCACCACGAAGGTCCCGATCACGCCGCAGCCTAGGCTGGCGAGGAGTCCTGCCAGCAGGGCGGTCTGCAGGAAGGCGTGTTGGCCGAGCGCCTGTAAAAAGTCCTGCATCGGATCAGTGCCCCTGGTGACCGAGGTTGTGAGCGTGTCCGTGTCCGGATCCCGCGTGCGCGACTTGGCGGACATTGTCGCCGTAGAGTTGATGGATCAGATCGCCGTCGACGCGCTCGGTCGTATGGCAGACCAGGGTGCGGTTGAGGCAGGCGACGCGATCCACGTAGCCCGAAATAAAGGCGATATCGTGCGAGACGACCAGGATGGTCAGCCGCGCGTTGAGTCGCGCGAGCAGGTCGAAGATATCGCCCTCCATGCGTTGGTCGATGTTGGCCGTGGGCTCGTCCAGGATCAGGATCAGCGGCTCGGCGACCAGCGCGCGGGCCAGCAGGACACGCTGCAGCTGGCCACCCGAGAGGGTCCCGATGCGCCGACGCGCCAGATCCAGCGCCTCGACCTCGGCCAGCGCCTGGCGCGCCGCGGTGCGGTCGCTTGAGCGGTACCAACCGAGCATGGGTCCGAAGCCAAGCCGTCCGGTCAGGACCACCTGCTCGACCGAGATCGGGAAGTCCCGCGGAAAAGTCGGAAATTGGGGCACATAGCCGACACGACGCACCGCTTGGCGCGGCGTCTGTCCAATCACCTGAATGCTCCCCTGCTGCGGCTCGAGGAGTCCGAGCACGAGTTTCAGGAGCGTGCTCTTGCCGCCGGCATTGGGGCCGACCAGACCCACGAACTCGCCGTCGAGGACCTCCAGATCGACCCCCTCGAGGACAGGCGACTCTCCATAGGAGAAGCCGAGATCACGGATTGAGATGACGGGTTGTTTGGGCGATTCCGTCCGCACTTCGCCGCTTCCGACGATCATGGCGCGCCGGCACCTGCGATAAGATCGGCAACCTGCCGAAGATTCTCGAAATAATCGCCCGACAAGGGATCGATCACCGCTACCCGGCCGCCGATCGATCGCGCGACCTGCTCGGCGGACGCCGGGTTGAGCTGAGGCTGCACGAAGATGACCCTTATACCCTCCCGCCGAGCCTGCTCGATCATGGCGGTCAAGGCACGCGCACCCGGCTCCTTGCCCTCGCGCTCGATCGCGACCTGCTCCAGACCGTAGTCCTCGGCGAAGTAGCCCCAGGCCGGGTGGTAAACCATGAATCGGCGGTTTTCCACGCCCGAGAGTCGCTCGCGGATCTCGGTATCGAGCGCATCCAAATCGGCGGCAAAGCGATCGTAGTTGGCGGCGAAGTCCGCGGCGAACTGCGGAGCCAGATCGATCAGCGCATCGCGGATCCGGGCGCCCATGATCCTCACGCGTGCCGGACTCGTCCAGACATGGGGGTCGAAGTCGCCATGATCATGGTCGTGACCATCGTCGCCGTGGTCGTGCTCCGTGGCCTTGCGGCGCACATCGAGGCCGTCTCGGGCGTCGAGCACGCGCATGTGCGGATTGGCTGCCAGCAGGCGCGGCATCCAGGCATCCTCGAAGCCGACACCGACACGCACGTAGAGATCGGCATCGGCCAGGGCCGCAATCTGGCGCGCGGTCGGCTCGTAGGCATGCGGGTCTTGCCCGGGCCGCACCAAGGCGTTGACGCGGACATGCTCACCGCCGATGCGTGACACGAAGGCCTCCTGCGGGGCCACCGTGACGAAGACCGTCAGCGGATTCCCCCCATGCGCGAGGCAGGGGATCACGAGCAGGATAAAGAAGAGGCGACGCAGCATCGGTGGATTGCCCTCGTTGGATCGGCCATCGTCAAACCGTTGGATACAGTATAACGTCTCGTACCGCCTGGCCAGAGACCCGGCGCAGAGACTCGGCGCCTCCCGCTTTGATCGCGACCTCGGATACACTGTCGCCACGATCGGTCGACGGAAGGACGCCTGCCATGAGTTCTGTTGTCGAGCTTTACGAAGCACTGGCCAGCGCGCCGGACGAACGGGCGCGTGCGCGAGTCATCGCCGAAGCCTTTGAACGTCTGGAAGAGCGCTATCCGCATCTGCCCGAGTTGGCGACCCAGGGCCATCTGCGCGAATCCGAGCTGCGGCTGACCCGAGAGATCGAGCAGGTGCGCGCGGATCTCACCATCCGGATCGAGCAGTTGCGCGGCGAGGTCAAGACGGAAATCGAGCAGTTGCGCGGCGAGGTGATGGCCGCAATCGAGCGCAGCCGCAACACCCTATTGCTGTGGCTGATCCCGCTTTTATTCGCCCAAGTCGGGGCGATCGCCGCGCTGGTGAAGCTGCTTTGAGCCATGTTGAGCCGCGTCCGGTTAAACATGCGCCGTCGTCGCGTAATTCGGCCTTGGACAACCTCGGAACCGCAGGTGCAGACGCAGCTCAAGTGTATCGATTTTGCTCTTTAAAGCGCGCCCAGCGTGGTATGCGATGTTTTCGGATGGGATCGACCCCGGCCGACTTGACGACCGTTGGAGTCGGCGCGGTTTAACATATTAAAAAAATTAAATTTTAAACCGCGTCTCACCGAGATCGAGGACATCTCCAAAGCCAAACGCAAAACGCAAATGTCGCATGTCGCTCTGGACGCGGTTTAAGCCGCTTCGACTCGTCAACTCGTCAACGCCGCGACGGGTGGGGTCTGCGGCAACGCTATCGGTCACCTCGGACGCGGTTACACCTATGACCATCTCATCGCAATTGCTTTGGGCCGCCGGCCTCAGCCTCTACGTCCTCGCGATCCTCTTCGTGACCCGGATTCCCTACCGGGCCATGGTCGCACGCGGGATGGAGCCGATCCGAGCGGTCTACTACAACCGTAAGATCGTGCACATGCTGGCCGGCGGCGTCGGATCCTTGATGGTCCCCTTGGTCTTCGACAGCCCTTGGTATCCGCTGATCTGCGGGCTCCTGTTGACCCTGCTCACCTACGGCGCCCATGCCACCGGTCTTCGGTTTTACTGGTTCCAGACGGACGAGAACCGCAACGATGTCAAATTCGCCCTCATGTGGGCCCTTTCGGTCGCGATCCTTTGGTGGCTGCTCGACAATCCCTGGCTCGCCATCCTTCCGGCGCTCTACATGGCGTTCGGCGACGGGGTGACCGGGATCGCGCGCAACCTGCTGGTACGGCGTCGCTCCAAGAGTCCGATCGGCAATGTCTTCATGCTCATCGTCTGCGCGCCCATGGGTTGGGTTATCGGAGGACTCGCCGAGCCGGCCATCCCGGTCTGGGGCCTGATCTCGGCGATCGTGGCAACCTGGATCGAGCGCTACGAGCTCGGCCCCATCGACGACAACATTCTCATCACGGTCGCCGCGTCGGCGGTGCTTCTACTCGGGACCTATGTCGGCCCTTTGGTGTAAGGGCTGCGGCACGCCCGAGCGCGCCCACAGATCAAAACACGCGCGTCAGCGCGATCCCGGCGAGAATCAGAAACACCACACCGCTCAGCTGATGGAGTCGCTGCAGCGGCATGACCTGCAGCAGGCGGCATCCGACCCAAACGCCGAGCGCGGAGGTGAGTGCCAAGGCCAGGGTTGCACCGGTCCAAACCGCGACGGGCGGCAAGGTAACGGCCAAGCCGGCGACCGCCAGCTGGGTCTTGTCGCCCATCTCGGCAAGAAAGATCATCGAGAAGGTCGCCATGACGATACCGTGATGGCTCCAGTTGCGCTGCGGCGCGTCGTCGTCGGCCTCTTCGGCGCGCAGCGCGAGCACCCCGAAGACGGCGAACAGGATGGCGACGACGCCCGCCAGAGCGCGCTCCGGGATCCACTGCGCGAGCCCCACGCCGAAAACGACGGCGAGGCTGTTCAGGACCACGAAGGCCGCGACCGCACCGATCAAGACGGGCCATCGACGATGACGGGCCGCCAAGGTCATACAGACCAACTGGGATTTGTCGCCCAACTCGGCCAGAAAGATCACGCCGAAGGTCGTGACCGCGGCCCAGAGCCATCGGGAGAGCTCAGAGAAGGCGAGATCGCTCACCGCGAAGCCCTCTGCGCACAGCCGATGGCGCCGAGGAGTGATCGAGGCTCGCCGGAAGAAACGGGCGCAAAGCATAGGATGTGGCACGCGGAGACGAGACGTCTCGGGCGGCGAAAAAGCGCGGGAAGATGATGCATGACGTGTTGTCGCTGGGGGTCGGGCGAGAAAACCAAGGACACGGCATCACACGCCCAACCCCTCGCCGGACGTGATACCGCACCCAAGGTCTCGTCAAGCCGACCGGCCGCGCGTGCCATGGCGTCACCGCCAAGTGTGTTGACACGAGCCCCTTGATCATGACAGAGGCCACGACGCAAGGACGACTACTCCCCTCAAGAGGGCGCGAATTTAGCGAGCCGCTGCGGACCTGTCAACGGCTCTTGCGCGTCGGCGCCCGCGCGGGAAATAGACCGAGCCTTTCCCGGCAACCGTCCTCCCGGTTAGGATCGGCAAC
Source organism: Thiocapsa roseopersicina (assembly GCF_900106925.1). GTDB lineage: Bacteria > Pseudomonadota > Gammaproteobacteria > Chromatiales > Chromatiaceae > Thiocapsa > Thiocapsa roseopersicina. The sequence goes on along the minus strand of NZ_FNNZ01000016.1, from coordinate 101,763 downwards.
CGAACGCACCGTACAGGAGACGCTCTCGATGCTCGGCACAACACCGAAATCCCCGACAAGGCTTCTGACTCTTTGCTCGCTGCTTGCAGCCCTCTGCGCAGTCCCCGCCGCCGCGCAGGACCAGACCTCGACCGGCGAGGTCACGGGCGCCAAGATGCTCAGCCATCCGAGCTGGTTCAAAGAGAGTTTTCTCGATCTCCCCGAGGACGTGAGCGAGGCCGCCGAATCCGGCAAGCATCTCATCCTCGTCATGGAAATGAACGGCTGCCCTTACTGCTACAAGCTGATCCAGGAAAACTTCGCGACCTCGCCCTACCGCGACTTTATCCAGGAGCATTTCGAGGTCATCGCCCTGAATACGAAAGGCGATCGCGAGGTGGCCGTGACCGAGGAGATGTCGATGTCGGAGAAGGAGGTGGCGGAGCTCTATCAGGTGTGCTTCACCCCCACCGTCGTGTTTCTGGACGCATCCAACCGCCCGGTCGCGCGCGTCAGCGGCTATCGCAACCGCGATGACTTCAAGGTCGTCCTCGACTATGTGCAGGAACGGGCCTACCTGCAACAGTCGCTGAACGACTATGCCGCCGCCAAACGCCCGAGCGAGGTGTACAGCTTCCGAGAACATCCGCAGATCCGGACGATCGAGGATCTCGCGAACGTCACCGACCGTCCCCTCGCCCTCTTGTTCGAGGACGTTGCCTGCGTGGCCTGCGATGCACTGCACGACGGTCACCTCGCCGACCCTGAGATCCGGGACATCCTGAAGGGTCTGACCCTCGTGCGTCTCGACACCCGCTCGGAGACACCTATCATCGACCCCATGGGCAACGCAACCACACCGAAGGCGCTCGCCGAATCTTTGGGCATCCAATACACCCCGAGCATCGTGCTGTTCGACCGGGGACGCGAGATCACCCGGATCGAGAGCATGCTCTACCGCTACCACTTCGGCGGCGTCTTGGAGTATGTCGCCGGCCGCCACTACGAGCGCTACCCCGACAGTCCGTTCGACTATATCGACGTGAAGACCGCCGAGCTCACGGCGGCCGGCAAGGACGTCTCGATCGCGGACGAGTGAGGCGCTCCGCACACGGGGAGCGCCGTGCCGGATCCCGGGCGCGCCGCGCGACGCTGACCATCCGGGTCACATTGGCGCGGCCCATGTCGAGCGAGTCCGTCGCGAAGTCGGGCAGGCGCAGAGTATGATGATCTAGATCAGAGAGTTAGGCTGGAACTGTAGATTTGGCTCGCCGAATGCTTCGTACGGTCAAAGCCACCGAAGACGCTCGCCAAGAGCGACACGCGCCACTGAGGAGCGACGGCCATGCTCTGCGTTTTGGAGGAAAGGTTTCCACATGTCATCAAACGCCTCGATCTCGTCTGGGGCGACCCCGACACGTTTGACGCGATGTTCTCCGATCTCATGCTCGACAAACGCGGAGACCGCACCGGGTGGCCGCTCGATGCCTGGGCGGAGCTGAATTTTCTTCAGTCCGTGCATCACTTGGCGTACGGTGTCGCGCAATATCGAGCGTTTCAGCCCGATCCGTTCGACCCAAGCTGGGTTCGATGAGTATCAACCCGAGGAGAACGACTCATGCAAGCACTCGAGCACACACGCCGGCGGACCACCCTGGCCGTGACCGGCGTCATCATGCTGGCGCTGTCCGGCTGCGGCGGCGACCTGGTCGCACCGGATAGCCTGATCGAAAAGCCGGGCGTAGAGAACTTCTACAATCAGATCGCCGATGCCTGCGGGCATCACTCGCTCGGCAATCAGCCCCTGAACTATGTCATCAACATCAGCAACGGCGACGACAACGACTATTTCCTCGACGAGACCAGCAAGCTTTATTACGGGCGCATCGACCGAAGCACCTACGCGACCGACATCAACGGCTTCTTCCCGACGGGTACGAACACCCCTGCGTTGAACTGCATCTATGCACAGCTCGACCAAGCGCCGCCGCCTTGAGCCCATCCGCCTGCTTACGCGCCGACTCTAGCCTCCCGTCGGGGAACTGCTCGTCGTCCGCTGCGGGGGCGTCATGAGCGTCGCGCATCCGGATCGCCGGCCGCGCTACGCCAGCCATCGCTACGACGACGACCTGCTCCTGAAGGTCCCGATCCTGCTCTGGCTGGCACTGGTCTTCCTGGTGCGCCATCTGCTGCTCTTGGGGATCACCTTTCTGCCGACGACCGGGGAGGAGATCGAGGTGCTGCGCAACCTCGTGCGGCCCGAATTCGTCTTCGCCGATCTCCCGGCGGCCCTCGTCATGGCGGCGGGATTCCGACGGCGGCGACCCTGTCCGGACTGGGTGCGCCGCATTTGGCGACATGCACGGGAGATCCTCAGTCTGTCGATCGTCATGTATCTCGGTCTCCTGGTCGCGACCTTGGCAGGCTCGAGCCTGCCGCTGCGCGATGCGATCGACGAGCCGCTCTTGCTCTCGCTGCTGGCGAGTCTCGCGGTAGCGGTCTACCTCTGGCGCTCGCGTCTCGTCGCGGATGTCGTTCGGGACTGTCCGGGGCGCCACGACGCGTGAAACATCTCGACCATCAACCCGACCATCAACCAAGCCACTGGAGCGTTCTGGCATCCGGGGTCTGTGCCCTGATCCTGACCATGGGCGTGGCGCGCTTCGCCTACACGCCCATGATCCCGGTTCTGCAAAGCGAGACCGGCATGGGCGAGGCCCTCGCCGGCTGGCTGGCCGGCTGGAACTATCTCGGCTACCTGTCCGGGGTCTTGATCGTCAGCCGACTCAGGGATCTTCGGATCAAGGACCGGCTCTATCGTGCCGGCCTGCTCCTGGCCGTGATCACGACCCTGATGATGGCAATGGGGGAGTCGCCGATCCTCTGGGGCGTCAGCCGCTATCTGGCTGGGCTGAGCAGTGCTGCGGGGCTGATGTTGGGCTCGGGTCTGATCCTCAATTGGCTGATCCGACATGATCATCGCAGCGAGCTCGGCGTGCATTTCAGCGGGATCGGATTGGGGATCGTGGTCGGCGTCCTGGTGGTCGCCGGCGCGGGACTCTTCTGGTCCTGGCAAGGACAGTGGCTCGCCCTGACACTGGTCGGCGCCGTCCTTCTGATCCCGGCGTGGCTGGGACTGCCCACGCCCGATCGCGGTCAACCCCTCACGCCCCGCCACCTCGGCGCCTCGCCCGAACCCGGCGCATCCTGGTTGTGGCTGCTCCAAGGCGCCTATGTGTGCGCCGGATTCGGCTATGTCATCAATGCGACCTTCACGGTGTTGATCACCGAGCAGCAGCCGCTCCTGCAAGGTTTGGGCGATTGGATGTGGCTTCTGGTCGGTGTGGCCGCGATCCCGGCCCCGATCCTCTGGGACCGAATCGCCCGCCGCTTGGGTTATCTGCGCACGCTTCAGGTCGCCTATGGCCTCCAGATCATCGGAATCGTCCTGCCGGTCGTCAGCGGGTCACTCGTCGCCGCGATCCTGAGTGCCGCCTTGTTCGGATTCACATTCATCGGCATCGTCTCCTTGGTCCTGACCATGGTCGGGGTACGCTATCCCGCGCACCCGGCGCAGATCATGGCGCGCTTGACCCTGGGCTACGGGATCGCCCAGATCCTCGGCCCCGTCCTCGCGGGCGAGGTCGCCGAGATCAGCGGAACCTTCAACGGATCCCTGCTGGTCGTGGCAGGATTGATGGTGCTTGGGCTCATCTGTCTGCAGATCATGACCCGGCTCGCGCCGAACCCGCCCCAGAGCACACCCACCCATCAAGGGCCGACATGACGACACGCATCCGCGCATCGAAACGCGAGATCTTTGGTTGGGCGATGTTCGATTTCGCCAACCAGGCCTATACCCTGCTGATCATCACCGTCGTCTTCGGCGACCTCTTCACCCGGGTCATCGTGGGCGATGCACCGGATTATCGCCTCGGCAATCTGCTCTGGAGCCTGGCGCTCTCCACAAGCTATCTGTTGGTGGTCGTCTGCTCCCCGGTCGCCGGCGCCATCATGGATTACACGGCGAGCAAGAAGCGCTTTCTCTTTGTGAGCTATCTGCTCACGGTGGTCGCAACGGCGGCGCTCTATTTCGTCGCACCCGGTTATGCCCTGCTCGGCGTGCTGCTCCTGATCGTCTCGAACTTCGCCTATTCGATCGGCGAGTCGTTCATCGCGAGCTTTCTTCCGGGGCTCGGCCCGCCGGAGGACCTGGGCAAGATCTCGGGATTCGGATGGGCGCTTGGGTATGTCGGCGGCATGGTCTCGGCGGTCTTCGTGCTGCTGGTCCTCGGCGACGTCAGCGCCGAGAACTTCGAGCGTATCCGTTGGGTCGGGCCCTGGGCCGCCGCCTTCTTCCTGATCACGGCCATTCCGACCTTTCTCTGGGTGAAGGAGCGCGGTCGGGCGCGCGCCCTGCCACCCGGAACCGGCATCATGCGAGTGGGCATCGCAAGGGTCCGCCAGACGCTGACCCGTCTGCGCACCCATCGCGATCTGGGCGTGCTTTTCGTCTCGGTCTTCTTCTCGATGAGCGGCATCTACATCATCATCGCCTACGCCTTCATCTACGGGGCGCAGGTCATCGGCTGGGACGAGTCGGTGCGCACGCTGATGTTCGTCCTCGTGCAGATCACCGCGGCCGTCGGCGCACTCGGATTCGGATTCATCCAGGACCGGCTCGGGGCGTTGCGGACCTATGTGATCACCTTGGTGATGTGGATGCTGGCGATCGCGCTCATCTATCTCACGCCGCTCTTGAGCGACCTCGCCCGTGACGTCCTGGGGCACGATTGGCCGGCGCAATACATCTTTCTGGTGGTCGGTTGTGTCGCGGGGCTGAGCCTCGGCGCCTGTCAGTCCGCCACCCGCACATTGGTCGGACTCTTCTCGCCGCTGTCGCGCTCGGGCGAGCTCTTCGGCTTCTGGGGCCTGTCCATGAAGCTGGCCGGGATGTTCGGACTGCTTGCGATCGGACTCCTGCAGGTCCTGGTAGGACTGCAGACCGCGATCCTCTTCTGCGTGCTGCTGTTCGCGGTCGCCCTGGTTGTCGCCTTGCGCGTCGACGAGGGCCGCGGACGCGCGGTCGCTGCAGCGCATGATGCCGGGGAGATCATCTGGTAGGTCACTCGATCGATTCGCCTCGTCATACGGATCGAGAGCCGTAGGGGCGGAGCGCGAATCTCAGGGTAGACAACCGGTCCGACGGGCCTTCCGACGGGCTCTCACATCCGAGGAGCGACCACCAGATCGTTCTCGACGCGCTCGACGCCTGCAGTATCTGCCGCGATGAGGCCTGCGTCGCGCTTCTGCATCGATGTCGGCACCTGGCCCTTCAGTGTGGCAATGCCCGAGTGGCTCGCCACACGGATGAGTGCATGATCGATCGTGCGGTCGAAGCTCAAGGACGCGGTGATGCGGGTGGTAATCCACGAATCGAAGACTCCCGGATCGGACTTGTCCGGTAATGGGTCACCTTGATCAACGCGGCTCGCATCCGGATCGACGTCCAATCGATTGTCGACACCGACAACACCTACCATGCGGGAGGCGGTGCGGTGGGCCATCTCCTTTTCTCGCCGAGTGCCGACGACGCCCGTCAAGATGACCCTCTCGTCGCCGACGTCGACATGGATCGTTCGGCTGTTGGTGGTCTTGCTCCAAAGAAGGCGCAACTTGATCTTGGTCCCGGTGTCGGCCTGGTCGATCCAGCGATAGAAGGCGACCTCGGTCGCTGTGCTTTCGCCGGCCTCGGCAACCGCATTCATCTGGCCGACGGGCCTCTGCGGCGCCGACGGCAATCCTTCTCGGGCGGACTGCTCGGACAAATCCAGGCCCCACGTCGCGCCGCTTCCCGAGGACAGTGCCGCGGCGGCGATCAAGATCGCGAATCTGGCGGTCAACCCGTCCGAAGTCATATACGGCCTCTTCTCGGCAGGATCTCAAAATGCGCGGCCTTTGGTTCTCGACAGACGCGGTTTAAGCCGCACCGATCTCGAGCAAGACCTCGTCGGGATTCACCGCATCGCCCTTGCTGACGAAGATCCCGGTCACGGTTCCACCGATCGGCGCCTGAATCTCGGTCTCCATCTTCATCGCCTCGGTGACCAAGACCGACTGACCTGCCGTGACCGTCTCGCCCTCCTTGACGAGGACATCGACGATGTTGCCCGGCATGGAGGTGGTTACGTGACCGGGCTGAGTCGGCTTCGGCCGCTTGCCGGCGATCGCCTTCTTCACGGCGCCGTCCGCGCCGCCGGTCAGGACGACCTCGTCCAGGGTCTCGACCAACACCTCTTCGGGGATGCCGTCGATGTCCAGATAGAAGTGGCGCTCGGTGAGTCCCTTATGGCCTGCGCCCGTCACCTTGACGTGGTAGGTCTCGCCGTGGACGGCGATATTGAACTCGGTCGGCGCGGATTGAGCACCGACGGCGCTCGGCGGCGGCTCCAGCGGCTCCGGATGCAGCGTCCCGGCGGCACGGTGCTCGAGGAAGGCCCGACCGATCTCCGGGAACATGGCATAGGTGAGCGTGTCCTCCTCGGAGGTCGCCAACCCCTCGATCTCTTCGACCAGACGTTCAAACTCCGGCTTGAGCAGGTCGGCCGGTCGACACTCGACCAGCTCCTCGTTGCCGATCGCCTGCTGCTGCAGGGTCGGATTGACGGTGCCGGGTGCGCGCCCGTAACGGCCCTGAAGATAGAGCTTCACCTCGTTGGTGATGGTCTGGTAGCGCTTCTCGGTCAGGACATTGAGCACCGCCTGGGTGCCGACGATCTGCGAGGTCGGGGTGACCAGCGGCGGGTATCCCAGATCCTCGCGCACGCGCGGGATCTCCTCGAGCACCGCGCTCATCCGGTCCAGTGCGTTCTGCTCCTTCAACTGGTTGGCCAGGTTGGAGATCATGCCGCCGGGCACTTGATTGACTTGGACCCGGGTATCCACGCCCGTGTAGTCGCTCTCGAACTGGTGGTATTTCTTGCGCACCTGATAGAAGTACATGCCGACCTCCTGGATCGCTTCCAGATCCAGGCCGGTGTCGTACGGGGTTCCCCGCAGCGCGGCGACCATGCTCTCGGTGGGCGGATGGGAGGTGCCGCCGGCCATGGACGAGATGGCGGTATCGACGGTGTCGCAGCCGTTCTCGATCGCCTTCAGATGGCACATGTCGGCCAGGCCCGAAGTCGCGTGCGAGTGCAGGTGAAGCGGCAGATCGACGCTGTCCTTCAGGGCCTTGACCAGGTCGGCGGCGACAAAGGGCGTCAGTAACCCTGCCATGTCCTTGACGGCGATGGAGTCGCATCCCATCGCGGCCAGCTCCTTGCCCATCCGCACGAAGCCGGGCACATCATGGACCGGGCTGACCGTATAGCAGATGGTGCCCTGTGCGTGCTTGCCGGCGGCCTTGGTCGCCTCGATCGCGGTCTTGAGGTTCCGCAGATCGTTCAGGGCATCGAAGATGCGGAAGACATCCATGCCGTTTTCGGCCGAGCGCTTGACGAAGGCGCGCACGACGTCGTCCGAGTAGTGCCGGTAACCGAGGAGGTTCTGACCCCGCAGCAGCATCTGCAGCCGGGTATTCGGCAGCGCCTCGCGCAGCTTGCGCAGACGCTCCCACGGGTCTTCCTTGAGGAACCGCACGCAGGCGTCGAAGGTTGCGCCGCCCCAGCATTCCAGGGACCAATAGCCGATCGCATCCAGCTTCGGACAGATCGGCAGCATGTCCTCGGTGCGCATACGCGTGGCGATCAGAGATTGATGAGCATCGCGCAGAATGACATCGGTGATGTTGATCTTGGGCATGTGTCGATCTCGGCTCGGTTCGGTATTAAAGACCCGCGTGCGCCGCGACGGCGGCGGCGAGGGCGGCGGCGATGTCTTCGCGGCGGCGCTTGGTCGAGTAGTTCAGAAGCTCCGGGTGCGACTCCAGGAATCCGGTATTGAAATGCCCGGAGCGAAAATCCGGATGCCGCAGGATCTCCTGATAGAAGGGGATCGTGGTCTTCACGCCATAGAGCCCGATGTCCCGCAAGGCGCGGTGACCGCGGTTGACCACGTCGTCCCAATTGAGGGCCCAGACGATGACCTTGGCCAGCATCGAATCATAGTGCGGCGGAACCGTGTACCCGGTATAGATGGCCCCGTCCGTGCGCACGCCCGGACCGCCGGGCGCGTAGTAGCGGGAGATACGCCCGAAGCTCGGGAGGAAGTTGTTCTTGGGATCCTCGGCGTTGACGCGAAACTGAATCGCATAGCCGCGCCGTGCGATCTCATGCTGCTTGAAGCGCAGCGGAAATCCCGCCGCGACACGGATCTGCTCCTCGACCAGATCCACACCCGTGATGGTCTCGGTAATGGTGTGCTCGACCTGGATGCGGGTATTCATCTCCATGAAGTAGAAGCGTCCGTCGTCGTCCAGCAAGAACTCGACGGTGCCTGCATTGGTGTAGCCCACCGCGCGCGCCGCGAGCACCGCCAGACCGTTCACGTACTGGCGCTGCGCCTCGTCGAGCTGCGGCGAGGGGGCGATCTCGATCAGCTTCTGGTTGCGCCGCTGGATGGAGCAGTCGCGCTCGAACAGATGCACGCAGTTGCCGTGATGATCCCCGAGGATCTGCACCTCGATGTGCCGCGGGTTGACCACGCAGCGCTCCAGGAAGACCTCTGCCCGTCCGAACGCCTTGGTCGCCTCCGAGATGACGCGCTCGAAGTTGTTGCGCAGGGCTTGGGGGTCGTCGCAACGACGGATCCCGCGCCCGCCGCCGCCAGAGGTCGCCTTGAGCATCACCGGATAGCCGATCTCCTCGGCACAGCGCAGCGCGGCGTCGAGGTTTTCGAGATTGCCGGGGCTGCCGGGCGTGACCGGAACACCGGCCTTCTGCATCGCCAACCGCGCCTCGGTCTTGTCGCCCATGCGGGCAATCACCTCGGCGGTCGGACCGATAAAGGTCAGACCACGCCGCACGCAGGCTCGCGCCAGCTCCGGGTTTTCCGACAGGAAGCCATAGCCCGGATGGACGGCGTCACAACCGGTGGCGACAGCGAGATTCACGATGTTGTGGACGTTGAGATAGCCGGCTAGCGGGTCGCTTCCCAAGCAGTAGGCCTCGTCGGCCTTCTTCACGTGGAGCGAATGACGATCGGCGTCCGAGTAGATGGCCGCCGAGCGGATGCCCATCTCGGCACAGGCGCGAATCACACGCACCGCGATCTCGCCGCGATTGGCGATCAGGATCTTTCGAAGCATCGGTTTGCCTCTGGAGCGACCGTCGAAACGGCCAAGGAAACGGGGCGAGATCGGCTCGCGTCTATGCTGCTGCGCAGCAATATAACGAATGGGGTGGATTCTGCAAGAGATTCGACGGTGGGATTAAGACTCCGGCCAAAAACCATCGTCGAGCAACTGCTCGATTGCGTAGGGGCAATCCTGCGGAAACGTCGCCTCGGGAAGCCCGGTTTCGGCGAGTGCGTTGCGACGGGCAAGCGGGTAAGCCTTGTCGATGAGAGCCGGCAAGGCCGGGCGCAGACTCGGGCTATCGTCGAGGATCTCGGCAGCCGCCGCACGGGCATTGTTGACCGAGAGCCGCCAACTCGGGCCACGTAACCCGGGCTGAAACTGCCATTTCAGAAGGTGCAGCATCAGGTTGCCCAGATGGCTCGTCAGGGACCGACGCTCGCTTTTTCCCAAGTCCTCCAACTCCTCGGCAAGGTGCAAGGCGTCCACCTGCGAGAGACAGCCTGCTCTGAGTAAGGCGGCATTCGCCGCCGCCCACCCGACCAGGTCGTCGTCGTAGGCGGGATAGGACGCGCGAGCGTCATCCTGCACAATGGGTTGCGGTCTCGGCATCGCCCGGCCCCGGATCATATGTTGACATCCATGAGTATGGTCGGCACCGATACAGCCCGTCAAACCACCACAACTCCAGTTTAAATCCTCTAAACCGCGTCGACTCCGAGGTCTGGAAGTCGCGCTGAGCTCGCATCCCCGTGAAGACGTCGTGGGTCACCTTTGGCGCGGTTTAGAGTCTGCGAGGATCTCGTAAGCTTCCGCCAGCGCCTCGTCCCCGCCCACATTGCCGGGAAAGATCACCACCGGCAGATCCGGATACCGCGGATGATCCTCCGGACAGCGCACCACCGAGCAGCCGGCGCGGATCTGTCCGAGCACCCTTGCGGTGCGCAGTGCCAGACCCCGGCTCAGGGTATCGTTGGAGGTGATGCCGCCCTTGCTGATCAGGAAGCCGATCTCCTGCGGGAGATTCCGTACGATCTTGACCAGGAAACCGGAGACCTGCTCGCCGAAGGCAAGCCGCTCCGCCGTGCTCGGGAACTGTCGCTCGCCTCGGCTGGTAAAGAGCACGACGCCGCGTCCCTCCTGTTGGGCGGTCTCGAGCCGTCCGAGTAGATCCTTCAGCAGGACATCCTCCTCGGCGATCAAGCGATCCAGGTCGATCTCGACCGGGACGACGTCGGTGTGATCGATGAGATGCCGAAGCTGTCGGGTCGACTTCTCGACATGCGATCCCATCAACACCACGCCCGAGCGTCCGTCGCGGACATAGGTCGACATAGCCGCCGGGGCGACCGGCTGGGGCGGCAGTGCAGCGAGCGCGGTGAGCAGGCTCGCCGCGCTGCGAAACAGGAAGCGCTTGCCCTCCCCTGCCGCGTCCAGGACCTGGCGGGCAAAGCCGTCGAGATCCGACTGGCGCTCGGCATCCACAACGCCGCAGACGTTCCCGGTCAAGGCGCGCAGCCGTGGTCCCAAGTCGCCACGGACATCCTCCAGACCGAAACGCTCGACGGCCTGCGCCGCGATGCGCCCGCCGGTCTTCTCCTCCACATAATCGGGCAGAAAGGCATGGCTGAATCCGAACACCGAGTCACGCGCAAACTCGGTCTCGTTGACCGGCACCGGCACCCCGTCGACGATCAGATAGTGGACCCCATCGCGCGTGATCCGCCCGCCCTCGAAGAAGGCCGGCACCAGGAAGTGGGCATCGAAGGGGCCGAGCTCCTCGGCAATGACATCCGTCTCCACCGGATAATGGCCGCGCAGGGTGGAATCCGAGCGGCTGACGATCAAAGGTTGGATCCCCCGCCCGTCCTCCGCGAGCCGATCCATCGCCGTGCGCAGATTCACGCAGATCTCGCGCGTCACCCGCGCCGCCTCAGCGGCGTCCATGCCGCGCGTGTTGCTCAGGACGAAAAAGAGCGGCGACGCGTCCTGGAACGCCTCGATCAGGGTATCCGGATCCCAGCGCGTCAGCAGCAAACAGCCGTGGACGGTTTGGGACCCGGTCGGGTCGTCGTCGATGACGATGATCTTGGTGTTTGAGTGGCTGGTCATGAGAGTCATCTCCGCCCGACGAACATTGGGATTTTTACCTTTCACCTTTCGCCTTTCACCTTTCCCTTAAATCGGCGCACGCGCAAGGCGTGCGCCGATCGCCGGACGACTCCGGTCAAGCGGCGCTGTCGAGCGCGGGTCGAGCCGCCGCGATCAGGTCGCGGGCACGCCGGTCGAGCGTCTCGGCCGTGATGCCGTTGAAGGCCATGATCTCGGCCGGGCTCGCCGTGGTCTCCCCGCGCTGCCAGCCGAAAAGGTCGCGCACGGCGGCACGACTGCGCAGGAGCACCGGCTCCAGGGCGACCGTGCCGCCGCCGCTCACGCCGATCAGAGCATCGCCGGCGAAGAGCGCCTCGAAATCCGCCTCGGACATGAAGCGATCGTCCGGCTCGGCCGAATGGCGCCAGGCCACATCGCTTGGACGATAGAGCCGACGCGGGTTGACCACGGCGACGATGCGCACCCGGTAGCCTGACTTCTCCAGGGTCTCTTTCGCCGCGAAGACCGGCAGCGCCACCATGTCCCCGGTCAACGCGAAGACCACCGTCCCGGCCGGACCATGCCCGGTGTCGGCGAGACAGACAGCACCCTGCTCGATCGCCTCGCGCGCCTGCTCCAGGGTCGAATAGACCGGCAGTGCCGACTTGGACGCGATGATGCTGATGCACTTGTTGAACTGCTCGGTCGCCCAGCCATAGGCCGCCTGCATCTGGTTGGCGTCCGCCGGATAGAGCAGGTAGACGTTGCCGTTGCGCATCTGACCGCCGATGTAGTTCTCGATCTCGGGGCGCTGATGGGTCCAGCCGTTGCGACCCTGCTCGAGCGCGCCGGCGGTAAACATGGACACCAGGGCCGGGGTCTTGCGCCGCAGCTCCGCCATCGCCTGGCCGACGGTCTGCATGATCGGCCAACCGTTGATCGCAAAACTCTCGTAGGACAGCCAGAGCGAACGCCCGCCGAACAGCGCCAGACCGGCGGCGAATCCGGCACAGGCGTCCTCGCTCAGCGGCTCGTAGACCTGGCCGGTCGGTGACTGGTTGTAGAGAGCGTCCTCGGTCGGATGGCGGATCTTCAGGGCCTCGTTTATCGCCTTCATGTTCGACGCCTCGTTGCCGTCGGCGTTGGTCACCACGAACAGCGGATCGCGCCGACCCAGCTCGGCCACCATCTCGGCCATGGCGCTGGCCGGCACCGCCTTCTCGCCCACCGCGAAGGCGCGGGTCGGCAGGGTTCCGATGTCGCTCGGCACCCGCTCGGACTCGGTCACCGCGGTCTCGCCGGCCGGGCCGCCGCCGGCGCGCTGCATGTTGGTCCGCACCAGGGCCCAGGCCTCCGGGGCCAGCGCGCCGCGCTCCAGCGCGGCGGCGATGCTCGGCTTGGTCGCGTTGTCGCCCGGATAGAGGTTGTGCGACTTGGCCCCCGTGGCATGGACGCCCGCGCCCTTGAGCTGCTTGACGATGAAGCAGGTCATGGTGCCCCCGAGCGCGGAGGCCTCGGCCTCCCGCATGCCTTCGAGCACCGCGCGGGTGAAGGCCGAACGGGCGGCGTTGCCGAAGAGCGTGCTGTCGACATAGTCGCCCTCCTGCCCGGCATCATCGTAGTCCTTCGCGTCGATGAGGATCACTCGCCCGAAGTCGTGGGCACGCCAGTAGGCCAGCATCCTCTCGTTGTCCATCAGCGAGACCATCGAGTGATGCTCTTGGCTGAAGCCGTTCCAGATCAGCACCGGCAGGAAGTTCGTGACCTCCGGATAAGCGGTATGGAAGTGCTTGAAGGCCGAGAGGATGTAGGGCTCGCCCAAGCCGCCGTCGCCGATCGTCACGGGGAAGAGTGTCTCGCGATGCAGATAGGCCGCGGCCATCGCGAAGTGCTGGCCCTGGCCGAGCGGACCGGCCGGTGCGAGCAGGCCGGGGATGGCCCCCGAGAGGTGACCGAGCAGCCCGTCGCGCTCGCGGAAGCGCGTCTGGAGTTGATGCATGTCGCTGATACCCATGGCCTCCAGCGATCCGTCCAGGAACATGGCGCTGTAGAAGCCCGGCGCGTGGTGACCGACCTCGGTCAGGATGTTGGTGTGCCCGAGCATCACCAGCGCCGCATAGGCATCGGCCGAGCTGGCAAAGCCGCCCGGATGCCCGGACTCCTTGGACGCACAGAGCTGCAGCGTCGTGTAGCGAAGTGCATCGGCCATCAGCCGAGTCTGATAGACCGCCGCGGCGTCGATCTCCTCGATCCGATGGGCGCCCTCCGGGATCGCCGGACGCGCGCCGAGGCACTCGAAGTCGGACGGCAGGTTGGCGAAGTGCAGCACGCCGTTGCAGAAATCGGGTGTCGTCGCAGATGCGGTCATGGTGTCTCTCCTCGTTTCTGGTCGTTTCTGGTTGGTTGTCGCGTCGGCCGTGATCACATGCGCCGCGGCGTTGGATGCAAACTAGAAACGAGGGAGAGATTCCGCAATAGGTAATCTATATCACAATACGGAATATTTCTCGCGAGCGAGAAATACGATATTAAAATCAATATTTTGAAGCGTACCTACTCCGGAAAAGTGTGCCGACATTTGATTTCACAATGCAAAATATTGGGATTTCGACAACTCGACCCCTCCTCCGGATTCCGGACGAACTGCCGATTCCGGCGATCCCTGCAAGCCCTGTAGCCCCCCTGCGAGGTACCATCCGAAACGCGTTTCGTTGAAGTCAGGTCGTGTCGAGCTGGGCTTGAGCGTGGCTCAATTCACGACCTCTGCGCGACGCGTTTCGGAGATAAAGAATTCCAAATATCTAAACCGCGTCACCGACTGAGGTCGCAGGATGCGGCGACATCAATCCCAACCCCAAACCAACACATGTCGCACATGACGCGGTTTACATGAACGGGATCTTCTTCGGGATCGTCCTGATCGGCTTCCTCGCCACCGCCTGGCGGGAGCTGACCCTACCCGTAGTCGAGGGCGCACAGACGCCGATGGCCGTGCTGTCGAGCGAGATGCTGGCGGCGGCGAGCGGTGCGGTGGAGTTGGCCATCGGCCTGGTCGGGGTGATGACGCTGTTTCTCGGACTGATGAAGGTCGCGGAGGCCGGCGGCATGCTCGTCGTCATCGCGCGCCTGATCCGCCCGCTGATGACGCGCCTCTTTCCGGAGGTTCCGCCCGACCATCCGGCGATGGGGGCTATGATCCTGAACATGTCCGCGAACGCGCTCGGGCTGGGCAACGCCGCCACGCCCTTCGGCATCCGCGCAATGCAGGAGCTCGACAAGCTCAATACGCGGCCCGGCACGGCGACCAACTCGATGGCGCTCTTTCTCGCCATCAACACCTCGAGCGTCACCCTGCTGCCGACCGGCGTGATCGCGCTGCGTGCCGCCGCGGGGTCGAACGATCCGGCCGGGATCCTGCCGACGACACTCTTCGCGACCCTGTGTGCCACCATCGCCGCCATTCTCGCCGCGCGTGCCTATCAGCGCTTCTCACCGCTCGGACCGCCCGAGCCAAGCACGACGATCACGGCGACGACTCCGGTCGAGGACACCCCGGCCGGTGCCGATCCGCCGGCTGAACTACCCGCCGACTCCGGCGCCTATCCGATCTGGGTCTCGATCCTGGCCTTGGGCGGCGTAGTCGCGCTCATCCCGGCGGCGATCCTCTGGGGCGACCGTGTCTCGCCCTGGATCGTGCCCTCGCTGATGCTGGGATTTCTGATGTTCGGCGTGCTGCGCGGCGTGCGTGTCTACGAGGTCTTCGTGGAAGGGGCGCAAGAGGGCTTTCAGGTCGCGCTGCGGATCATTCCCTATCTGGTTGCCATCCTGGTCGCGGTCGCCATGTTCCGCGCGAGCGGTGCGATGGACGTGCTGGTCAACCTGCTCGGCGGCTTCACCTCCCGGGTGGGACTACCCGCCGAGGCCCTGCCGATGGCCCTGCTCCGCCCGCTGTCGGGCTCCGGCGCCTATGGCGTCATGGCCTCCATCATCAACGACCCCGCCATCGGCCCGGACAGCTATGTCGGCTATCTGGTCTCGACGATCCAGGGCTCGACCGAAACCACCTTCTACGTGCTCGCGGTCTATTTCGGCGCGGTGCGGATCCGGCGGATGCGCCATACGCTGGCCGCGGCACTCACTGCCGATCTGGTTGCAGTCATCGCGGCTGTCGCCGCCTGTTGGTTTCTTTTCGCGGGTATTTGACGCGAGTTCGGGATTCCCTTGCGGCCCGTCGCTGTCAAGTGAGCCCGCGCCGGCGTCGCTATTCGGGACGGATTTTTCGGTCGGCGGCGTAGCGCTTGTCGCGGGAGTCGTCTCTATCGCAATTCATCCAATCCATCCAGAAACGCTGCGACCTGCTCTCGGACCAGGTTCAGCGTTGTCTCGAAACGCAGGGCCACCAGCCGCTCGCGCTCCCAATCCAGCTCAAACGAGTAGGCGTTGCGGAATACATGACGAAAACCGCGAAAATCCTGCAAAAGTCGGTACAGCTCGTCATCGATGACCGCCGGTCGGTAGCCCTCGACATTCAGCTTCATGCGGCGCAGCAGGTCGGCATGCCAGGTGTCCGTACCGATGTCGTTCTCGAAAAAGGCCGCGATGCGCCGAAACATGTTCTCGCAGCCGCTGTAGAAATTGTGCAGCAAGTAGCCGATGGCGCCTCGATCGTACACGGAGACCTCGGCCGGCTCCAGATCAAGCTTTTCGCGGACCGTGTCGAAGACCCGTGCCAACTCTTCGAGCTTGGCCAACTCATCTTCGATGTCGGCACGCAACAGTGCGATGTTATGCGGCATAAATCACTTTGCCTCGATCAATGGCCTTGGCAACAAAACGGGCGTCGTCAGACTCGGTGTGGAGGTCGATCGGGCGCCCGATCGTCTCTTCCAGATCGCGGCGCAGCGCCCAGTAGTCCGTGGGGTCCGTTCCCAAGACCACCAAGTCGATATCGGAGCGCGGGTGCACTCGACCCTCGACCAATGAGCCGAACGCGATGGCGCGCGTCGCGTGATAACGACTGAAGACGGCCGCACCCTCGCGCTCCACCTGATCCAGCAGGCATTCGGACAGATTCGCGGATTCCTGCCTCTGCTCGGCCCAACGTGCCTTGAGTCGACTGTAGTCAAAGGGGCATTGGGTCGCTGTCTTGCCTCGCGAGGCGCGAGACGATGATTGCGGGTGTGGGTGTGCCATGTGCGTTCGGAACGTGTCGGTGTAGGCGATGTGTGTGGTGGAGCCATGCCGGGTCTAGACCGGACAGCGACAGCTTAGCAGCTGCTGCATCGGCCGATGTTTCCCATTCGCACCTCACTCGACCGGCAACCCCCGGCTCCGGCCCGCGAGCATGCGGTTGCATCGCTCCGCCAGTCCGCCTCGATCAGTCCGCCTCGATGCACTCCGGCGCAAGCCGAACGGATCTGAGCCCGCCTCACGTCGCCATCCCATTCGCACGCAGATCATCTCGTGATCACCGGACGGACCGAGCGACCGAGCGACCGATCGAGACCCTGATTTGCCTCGTCGTCCTTCGGAGCCGCCCGAGCCACCGCCAAGGCACCCAGACGAAGGCACCGAGCGCGACCAGGAGATACAACACCCAATCGGGCACCTTGAGGAACAGACGCGCAAGCAATTGAACGACGTCTCCTTTGTAGGCGATTTTACTGCCGCGGGCGGTGAACTTCGCAAACTTCAATGCACCGACCTTGTCGAGCACCTGCAGGCCGCCTTTGCCGTAGGTCGCCGCCACCTTGATGCTGTCCACACCCAGATCCCCGGCGCGCCCGGCGGCGCGGACGAAGCTGTTGCCGCCGATGCGATAAAGGGTCGCGGTTTGATCGCCGAAGGTGTCGGCAAGCTTGGCCATGCGGCGCAACGATGCGGCGTCAGTGGTCTTGCTCAGCAGGGTCAGCCCCCCGCGGGTCTTGGCGAGTCGATAGACGTCGTTGAAGAGATCGGTGACCGCGTCGAGCTTCTTGGTTTGCTTGACCGTTTTGGCGCCTTTGATGATGGCTTTGCCGAGCCACGGCGGGAGCTTGCCGAGCTTACGCGCGGCCTTGAGGATGATGATGCCGCCCTTGGCCGTCGTGCTCGCAGCAACGGTCGGGGCCGCGGCCCCGGCGGTACCAGCTGTGGCCCCAATGCTCGCGAGCTGCGCGCCCGTAGCGACCAGGCCGATGGACGCGAGCGCGGTGACGACCTCGTCGACGTCCTCGCCCTGAACGAATTTGGTCGCCTGGTTGGCAAGATCGCGGATATCGCCGATGACGAAGAGGTCGGTGATGACACCTGCGCCTCTGCCGATGTTCTCGTCGCTGCTGCCGCTGATCAGACCCTCGGACAACTTGCCGGCCTGATAGCTCAAGCTGTCGCGCACCGATTGGATCTCGGCGTGCAGCGCTCGGGCGGCCGGATCCTGATTGACGTAGTCATAGGCCATGAAAAAGTCGAGATAGCCGGCCGCATCGGCATAGCGTTCCTCTGCCACCATCGCCCGCGTCTCGGGGACGGGATCGATACGGCTCAAGGCCAGGACGCTCAATTGCGCCTGCTGCCAGAGCACACCTGCCGCGATAGCGGTCAAGACCAGGAGGATCAGCTTGACGGGGAGCTTGAAGAGGATCATGAGTGTCGTCCTTGGATGATCGAAAGGGTCCGCGTGCAGTCGGCGGTCCGCGTCGAAATATGGTTCATGCGATCGATGATGATTGTGCACCGGCACGCATTTCGTGACCTCCCGGCAAACGGCATGGGTACGGCGGTCGAGCTGCGGGTCTTGCTCACAAACCCGACCAGCTCGGTGATCAAATCGGTGGTTCGAACAGAAACGGCCAACGCCAGCGGTGTTTCGGTCCGTCGAGTTCGTCGCGTGCTCGCCAGGGTCTACAATCCCGGGATGCTCACTCACCGTTCAGACCCCTGCCATGACCCGGAAGATCCTGCCCATCGGCATCCAGACCTTTCGCGAGATCCGCGACGGTGACCACTACTATGTCGACAAGACCGACTTTGCTCGGCGTCTGATCGGCGAGGGCAAATATTACTTCCTGTCGCGCCCGCGTCGCTTCGGCAAGTCGCTCTTTCTCGACACGCTGGGCGAGCTGTTCGCGGGCACCGAGCCGTTGTTTCGCGGCCTTCACATTCATGAGCACTGGGATTGGGCGACGCGCTATCCGGTCATCCGAATAAGCTTCGGCGGCGGGGTGATTCAGACGCGCGGGGAGCTTGATCGGCGTATCTTGGCACTCCTGCAGAAGAACCGCCGGGCTCTGGATCTGAGCTGTTCGGACGAGACCGACATCGTCGGCTGTTTCGCCGAGCTACTCGAAGCCGCGCATACAACGAGGGGCCAACGCGTTGTCGTCTTGGTCGACGAATACGACAAACCCATCCTCGACAATCTCGGCCACCCGGAGGTCGCCCGCGAGCTGCGCGACGGGCTGCGCAACCTCTACTCGGTGATCAAGGACTCCGACGCCCATATCCGCTTCGCCTTTCTGACCGGGGTCAGCAAATTCAGTAAGGTCAGCCTCTTTTCGGGGCTCAATAATCTGCGCGATGTCACCCTGTCACGCGAATATTCGGGCATCTGCGGCTATACCGAGACGGATCTGGACTGTGTCTTCGCCCCGGAGCTCGAGGGGTTGGATCGAGAGCGGATCCGGCTCTGGTACAACGGTTACAACTGGACCGGCGAGGCCGTCTACAACCCCTTCGATGTGCTGCTGCTGTTCAAGGAGCGCCAGTTCCGCCCCTGGTGGTTCGAGACCGGCACCCCGACCTTTCTCGTCGACCTGCTCACCGAACGCGAGACCTGGCTCCCCCGGCTCGGCCACATGGAGACCGACGCCACACTGCTCTCCGCCTTCGAGGTCGACCACATCGCGACCGAGGCGCTGCTCTTCCAGAGCGGTTATCTCACCATCGAGCGCGAGGAGGAGATCAGCGGCACCTATTTCTATCAACTGCGCTACCCCAATCGCGAGGTCTACCAAAGCCTCAACGGCGCCTTGCTGACCGCGTGGACCCCGCCTGACCAGACCGAGGTCCAGCACCGCAAATCCCTCTATCGCCTGCTGCTGGCCAATGACTTTGACGGACTGCGGCAGCTCTTCACCGCCTTCTTCGCGAGCATCCCCAACGACTGGTATCGCAACAACCCGATCGCCCGCTACGAAGGCTATTACGCGAGCGTCTTCTACGCCTATTTCGCCGCACTCGGATTGGATCTAACCCCGGAGGAGAGCAGTCACGCCGGCCGGCTGGATTTGGCCCTGCGCTTCAACGGGCAGATCTATCTGTTCGAGTTCAAGGTCGTCGAATTGGAGCCCGAGGGCCGGGCCTTGCAGCAGATCAAGGGCCGCGGCTACGCGGACAAGTACCGCGCCGACGGCCAACCCATGCATCTGATCGGCGTGGAATTCAGTCGCGAGCGCCGACAGCTGGTCGGCTTCGCGGTCGAGACCTTGGATTGAGCCGACCATGACCGATCAATCCAAACCGGATCAGATCCAAGCCCACATCCAGGTCATCGACCGGGCCGCCGCCCTCCTGGACGCGATCGCCCGTTATTCCGAGCCCGTGAGTCTCAAGATCCTGGCCGCCGAGACGGGGCTGCATGCCTCGACCGCGCATCGCATCCTAGCCTCGCTGATCCAGAACCGGTTCGTCGAGAAGGACGCGGTCGGGCGTTACCGTCTCGGGCTGCGGTTGCTCCAATTGGGCGTGAGGCTGCACGCCAACGTGGATGTCCGCGCCATCGCGCGGCCCGTAATGGAGTCGTTGCGCGACCGGTTGGGCGAAACCGTGAACCTGACCATCCGCGAAGGCGACGCGGTGGTCTACATCGAGAAGGCGACGCCGAACCGGATGATCCACGTGCAGCAACTGGTGGGCTCGCGCGCTCCGCTGCACGTCACCGCAGTGGGCAAGCTGATGCTGGGCGCCGCGGGCGAGGAGGCGATTCGTGCCTATGCCGCACGCACCAATCTGCCCGCCTACACCCGCAACACCGTCAGCACCCTCCCCCGCCTGCTCGCCGAGTGCCGCGAGTCGCTGGCGAAGGGATATGCCTTGGACAACGAGGAGGCCGAGCTCGATGTCGGCTGTATCGGCGTCCTGCTCTACGACAGCACCGGCAACGTGAGCGCCGGGCTGTCGGTCTCCGCGCCGATCGATCGACGCCGGCTCGAGTGGACCACGGACCTCATCGAGGCCGCCGAGCAGATCTCCGCGCAGCTCGGCCATCAGCCGCCGCGCCCGCAAGCCTAGCCGGATTGATCGGTCCGCCGATAGGATGCGACGCAAACGCCTGCAGGGTCGCACCGGTCCGCCATCCAACACGCCGGCCAGTCGAGCCGAACCGGAACTCAGGCTTTTCGCAACTTAGCGGCAACACTTGCGTCCCGGACTCGCAACTGCACGGCAACACATCCGCCCCAGTAGGCATTTCGGAGATGCCAACAGAACCTGTGGATAAGTATGTGGAGAACGCCTGATCAACACGCCGGAAGGCTCGCGGTTGCTCGACTGAAAACAGATCGGTCAGATCTTGATCGCCTAAAATTCGCTATTAAAAACCAATTGATTGACGTTTCGTGGCCGATCGATGCTCGACTCTTCAAAAGATCAAAGGCTCGGCGAGAAGAGGTTCCGAGCCCATGTGTACAACCGGTTTGTCAAGGCTTGCGCGACGTCTGTTCGCTGTCGAGTCGACGGACGGACATTGCCATCCCATGCGCATGTCTCAGCCAGCGCCGATACGGCAGGCGACCGGATGAAAACATCTGAATATGCTGATAAATCAGGTAAGCCCGCAGGTCCGGACGAGGCTTGCACTTGCCCCGGAAAAGGCACAGCATAAGTGGCCGGACGCGACCGATCGGAAGAATCGGCGGTCCAGCCCCCCTCAAGCAGTCAGCCACCCGGACAAGACGTAAAAGAGCATGACGCCAAGCGATCTCAAGCCCGTTCGCGACCACATCGCATCCCGCATCATCGGACAAGCGTCCTTCATCGACAGCATGCTGATCTGCCTGCTGAGCGACGGGCATCTCTTGGTCGAGGGCATGCCGGGTTTGGCCAAGACAACCGCCGTGAAGGCGCTGGCCGATGCACTGGAGGGCGACTTCCACCGCATCCAGTTCACGCCGGATCTCTTGCCGTCGGATCTGATCGGCACCGACATCTATCGCCATGAGAAGGGCGAATTCGAGTTCCGACCCGGCCCGCTCTTCCACAACATCCTGCTCGCCGACGAGGTCAACCGCGCGCCGGCCAAGGTCCAATCGGCCTTGCTGGAATCGATGGCCGAGCACCAGATCACGGTCGGCCTGAAGACCTATCCGCTGCCCAAGCTCTTCATGGTTTTGGCGACCCAGAACCCAGTAGAGCAGGAAGGTACCTACCACCTGCCCGAGGCGCAGCTCGACCGCTTCCTGATGCAGGCGGTCGTGACCTACCCCAGCCGCGACGAGGAGCTGAAGATCCTCGAGCTCGACGCCCGCCAGCAGAAGGAGCCCGAGACCGCGCCGGTCGAGCGCCTGAGCCAGGCCGATCTCTTCGCGATGCGCCGCGACGTCGCCGGGCTCTATCTGGACCCGAAGCTGCACAGCTATATCGTCGACCTGGTGCAGGCGACCCGTCAGCCGAAGCTCTATGACCGCGACCTCGGACGCTGGTGCCGGTTCGGTGCCTCGCCGCGCGCCAGTATCGCCGTCGCCCGCTGCTCCCGCGCGCGGGCTTGGCTCGACGGCGACGACTTCGTCGCACCGCACCATATCCAGGCCGTCGTCCCCGAGATCCTGCGCCATCGTTTGCTATTGACCTTCGAGGCAGAAGCCGAGGGGGTCACCACGGACGTCTTCGTCAACCGACTCCTGACCCTGGTGGCCATCCCCTGACATCGGCCGGCTGACGATGAGCCTCTATCCCCGTCTCGACGACCTGC
Organism: Thiocapsa roseopersicina; assembly: GCF_900106925.1. Classification (GTDB taxonomy): domain Bacteria; phylum Pseudomonadota; class Gammaproteobacteria; order Chromatiales; family Chromatiaceae; genus Thiocapsa; species Thiocapsa roseopersicina. The sequence continues at coordinate 79,510 of NZ_FNNZ01000016.1, read as the reverse complement.
TGGAGCTGCGCCATCAGGCGCACACGCTCGGCCTTCCCTCCCATCATCTGGTCAACTCGACCTTCGCCGGGCTCTACGCGTCGGTCTTTCGCGGCGCCGGGGTCAACTTCGAGGAGGTGCGCGAGTACCGCGAGGGCGACGACATCCGCTATATGGATTGGAAGGTGACGGCCCGCACCAACGAGCCGCACATGAAGATCTTCCGCGAGGAGCGCGAGCGCTCGGTGGTGCTCTGTGTCGACAAGGGTCCGCATATGGCCTTCGGCACGCGCGGGACCTTCAAGTCGGTGCAGGCGGCCCGTGCGGCGGCCTTGATCGGCTGGGCGGCGAGTCGGCTCAACGACCGGGTCGGCGGGCTCGTCTTCGGCGATCCCTCCACCGGACTCCAACACTTTCGTCCCTCGCGCGGTCGCCGCGCACTCTGGCAACTGCTGCGCACCCTCACCGTGCCCGGTGCCGAGCTGGATCCATCGGTCGATTGTCTCGGCGGCGCGCTGCGGCGCGCGACCTCGGGTCTGCCCACCGGCTCGCTCGTCTTCGTGATCGCCGATCTCAATCGTGATGCCATGGGCCTGGAGGCGATCCTCGGTGATCTGGGACAACGCAATTCGGTCGCGCTGATCCCGGTCGACGACCCGGCGGATTGGGAGATCCCGGCGATGGGCATCACCACCTTCACCGGCACCGACGGCACCCTGGTCGAGGTCGACACCGACGACCCACAGGCCCGGCGCAGCTATCGTGCGGCATGGGAAGATCGGCGCGCCCTGCTCCAGGCGGTGGTCCATCGTCTCGGGATCATCCTGCTCCCGGTGCGCACCGATGCCGAGATCCATCTCAGCCTGATCCGCGCCTTGGAGCAGCGGGCACGCTCGCGGGCGGTGTGATGGACCCGATCCTCCCCCCCTCCCCGCCCATCGCGATGCTGCGCGATATCCACGACATACCGCCCATCCACTGGTGGCCGCCGGCCCCCGGCTGGTGGTTGCTGGCGATCGCGCTGACGCTGCTCGTCATCTTCGTTTGGCGCTCGCGTGCCCGAATCAGTCTACGCATCCCCATCCCCGGCATCACGCTCGGCACCTGGCGTTGGGAGGCCGCCGCCGCGCTGCGCGATCTCAGACGCCGCGCCGGCAAGGGGCAGGATGCCAAACAGATCCTCGGCGAGCTCTCCGAGCTGCTGCGGCGTATCGCCATGGCCAGGCTCGGACGCCCGGTCTGCGCGGGCCTCACGGGGACGGCTTGGCTCGATTGGCTCGCCGCACAGGATCCGAACGGTTTTCCCTGGCCCGAGCGGGGACGCGTCCTGATCGACGCACCCTATGCACCGGCCGACGCGCTGCGCAGCCGCGTCGGCGCGAAGGATCTCCTGTCCTTGATCGACGCGGCATTCGCCTGGGTCGAGGTCCGCGACGCTCCGCAGGGTCGACGCCACGGCCTGAGCCAACGCGCGATCCAGGGCCTGACCCGGCGCCTGCCGTGGCGCAGGGCGCGGGGGAATGCCCGTGCTTGAGATCCGCCATGTTTGAGTTTCATTGGCCCTGGGCCGCACTCCTTCTGCCCTTTCCGCTCCTCCTGCCCTGGCTCTGGCCGGAGCGCGGACAGGATCCCGCCGAGACGACGCTCGAAGGTCAGCGTGTCACCCTGCTGCACCCGCAGATCATCGCACTCCAGGCGGCCTTTACCGCGCGACGCCCCGGTCTGCAGCTCACCGGCTGGCTCTACCGCGCGTTGCTTTATCTGCTCTGGATCGCACTGGTCTTGGCGCTGATGCGGCCGCAGTGGCTGACGCCCTATACCGAGATCAGCACGCCGGGTTACGACCTCATGATCACGGTCGACGCCTCGCACTCGATGGAGGCGCTGGATTTCACGGTCGATGGCCGCCCGGTCAACCGCATGAGCGTCGTGCGCGGGGTCATGGGCCGCTTTATCGAGGGCCGCAGCGGCGATCGCGTCGGTCTCGTGGTCTTCGGCAGCCAAGCGTTCGTGCTCTCGCCCCTGAGCCTGGACCGGCTCGCGGTGCGTCAACTCCTCGACGGAATCGTCCCGAGCATCGCCGGCCCGGCGACCGCGCTGGGCGACGCCATTGCGCTCGGGGTGGTGAAGCTGCGCGAGCGCCCCGAGGGATCACGGGTCATGATCGTCATCGCCGACGGTGACAACAATGCCGGGCGTTTCGCACCGTCCGAAGCGGCGACGGTCGCCCGAGAGAACGGGGTACGCGTCTACGTGATCGGGGTCGGCAGCAAGCAGGCGAGCATCCCGATCCTCGAAGAGGGCGTGGTGCGGTATCGCGACGATCTGACCATGGACGAAGGCGTCCTCGAAGAGATCGCCGAGCTGACCGGCGGGGCGTATTTCCGCGCGACCGACACCCGCGCGCTCGAAGAGATCTCGGCGCGTATCGGCCAGCTCGAGAAGACCGAGGCGGAGACCCGCACCGCCTACCTGCCGCAACCGCTCTACCGCTGGCCACTCGGACTCGCATTGATCGCCTTGCTCGGTCTCGGTCTCTTCCCCGAAGGTCGCAAGCGTTTCGTCGGGAGAACAGCGGGTGTTTGACGGCGGTTTTCACTTCGAGCAACCACTGTGGTTCCTCGGCCTCCTGGCCTTGCTCCCGGTCGCCTACTGGCTCAAGCGCAGTGCAGCACGCGCCGCCCAAGGCCCGCTGCACCGCTATGCCGATCCGCATCTGCTGCCGCACCTGACCGGGACGCGCGATCTACGCACCACCGAGCGTTGGGGCCGATACCTGAGCTGGGCTCTCTTGTGGGCGCTCGTCCTGACGGCGATGGCCGGCCCGCGCTGGGATGCCACCGACGTGCGGCTCTTCCACCCAGGGAACAACCTGCTGATCTTGCTCGATATCTCGCGCTCCATGCAGGTCGCCGACGTCACCCCGAACCGCCTCGGCCGCGCCCGTCACGAGATCAGCGATCTCATCGGCAAGAACCGCGAGGCGCGTCTCGGGCTCATCGTCTTCGCCTCCGTGCCGCACGTCATCTCGCCGATCACGGAGGACACCCAGACGATCCTCAATGCACTGCCTGCACTGTCGAGCGAGCTTGCCAATCCAAACCTGCAGGGCAGTCGCGTGGGGGCGGCGCTCGCGCGCGCGGAGCTGCTCCTGGCGGGTCTGCCCGAGGACAGTGCCCGCTCCATCCTCTTGATCTCGGACGGCGACTTCGAGGAGCCTGATCTCCCCGAGCAGTTCGCACGACTGGCATCGCAAGGGATCCGCATCCACACGTTGGGGATCGGCACAGCCGAGGGCGGATTGGTGCCGGGGCCGGCCGGCGGATTCATCCGCGATCTCAGCGGCGAGCCGGTCCGCTCCTCGCTCGATGCCGTGCTTTTGGCGGATCTGGCGGAGGCCGGCGCCGGCATCCATCGGATTTCCGACTATCGTGACTCGGACTCGGACGCCATCCTGCGCGCGGTCTCGGTCTCGCGTCTGCCGCCGCAATCGAGCGACGAGCGCACCCGGGTGTGGAACGAGCGCTATTGGATCCCCGTCGTTCTCGTCATGCTGCTTCTGCTGACCCGGTTCCGCGCACCGATTCGGCGGAGAACATCCTCATGAGCATCGCGTCGATCCTGCGCCACGGCGTTCAGCCCTGCTCGGGCGCAGCGCTCCTGATGCTCGCCGTTTGTCTGCCGTACCAGGCAGTCGCCGGATGGTTCAAGACCTCAGAGCAGGAGGCGCTCGAGACCTATCAGGCGGGTGACTTCGACGCCGCGGCGGAGGCCTTCTCGGATCCCTATCGACAAGGCGTGGCCCTCTATCGCGCGGGACGACTCGAAGAAGCAGAACGGGCCTTCGGCGAGGCCGAACCGGGCAAGGAGGGCCAGTCGGCCCGCTACAACCTCGGCAACACCCGATTCGAGCGCGGCGACTACACGGGCGCAGCATCTGCCTACGAGTCGGTTCTGCGCGAGGATCCGAGCCACGCGGATGCGGCCCATAACCTCGCGGTCACTCGCGCCACCTTGGCGAGGCTTGAGCAGGAGCAATTTCGCGAGGAGGCGAAACAGGAAGAAGGCGACGATCCGACACCGAGCCCCGAAGAGCGCGATCGTGAATCACAAGAAGAAGAGCAACAGGAGCAGCAATCGCCGCAGCAAAAGTCCGAGGAGGCGCAGGAATCCAAGGAGGACGAGCAGTCCAAGGAGGAGTCGCAGGGCGAGCAGCAACAGCAATCCGAGCAACAAGAAGGCGCGGAGCAGCAACAAGAATCCGAAGGCGAAGAGTCCGGCGACGAGCAAAGCGAGGACAGCGGCTCGCAGGATCAATTCTCCGAGGGCTCCGGCCAGCAAAGCGAGTCGCAAACCGAGGGCGAAGGCGACGAGACGGGTCAAGGCCAAGGCAGCGACAGCTCCGAATCCACCGAGGGTCAGGCGCAGGGCGAGTCCAGCGACGCGCGTGGCGCCGACGACACCGACAAGACCGGCTCGGCACCGGACAGCGCAACCGACTCGGATACCGGCGAGTCCGACCAAACGGAGAGCGAGAGCGATCGAGGCGACACCGGGGACCGGACCACGCCGAACGGCACGTCCGGCGAGGAGACCGCATCCGCATCCGAGTCCGGAAAGGACGGCGAGCCCGGCGATGCGAGCGACGCCGGCGGCGAGGACGGCGAGGACGAGTCCGAATCCAAGCCATCGACCGAAACCTCCGCAACACCGCAGCAAGCGGGCGAGCCCGCCGACGGCGAGGAAGACCCGACGCAAGCACCGCAAGACGAGTCGTCCGGGGCCCCATCCTCCGAGGATGATCCAAATGACGGACGCGACCCGAGTCGCGACGAGCCCGAATCACCCGAACAGGACGGCGAAGAGCCGGATTCCGCCGATCAGGGACGCTCGGACGCCCCCGGCTCGGATCCGAGCCAGCCCGATCGCGATGACGGTGGCACAGACGAGGCCACCGGCCGAACACCCCGTAAGGGTCCGCCCGGTCCGGCAGAGGTCAAGCCACCCGAGACGCTCGGCACCGAGACCCAGCCCGAGGCCGCAGAGCGTTTCGATCAGCTCGGCGACCGGCCCGGCGACCAATTGGGGGAGGACGCGACGGACGAACGCGGCGCGATCGACGGATCGCCCGCACTGGGCGCAGGCATGGCCGTGATGGAGCAGCGGCTCAAGCAGGTGGAGGGGGACCCCTCACTCCTGATCCGCAATCAGTATCGTCTGGAGGAGCTGCGTTGGATGCAGACCACGGGGGCGCCCATCTTGGAGAATCGCCCGTGGTGATGCGCATCGCTGGTCTGCGGCGTCCGACCAGGCTATCCGGGCCGATAATTCCGGGGCCGAGTCCGATGCCGGGCTTGATTCCGGGTCTGATACTGGGCCTTATGCTGGCCTTGTGCGGGCAAGCGGCGAGCGCCTGGCCCTACGCCCCCCCGGGACAGCAGCCCTTCCAGCCGCAGGGCCCCTACGGCCAACCCCCGCCGCAGGCCGGAGCCTGGCAGTTCCGCCCCCAGGCGCCGACCAACGCGCAAGGCACCCCGCCTGCCTATCCGCAGGGTGTTCCACCGGCCTATCCTCCGGGCCAGATGCGGGCACCCGGTTACGGCCAGTTTCCGGGCCAGATGCCGAACCAGATGCCCAGGCAATATCCGGGGCAATACCGAACACAGGCTCAAGTCACACCGCCTCGGCTCGAAGCCACGCTCGACGAGCCGGAGCCCTATGTGCAGCAACCCTTGCTGCTGCGTCTTCGGCTCGTCACCTCGGAGAATCCCGGCGAGGCCACGCTCGATCTCCCGGCGACCGGAGACGCGCTGCTGCAGCGCGTGGATGGACCGACCCCGGAATCACGTTCCGCAGAGGGCGGCCGACGCGAGATCGTCAACACCTTCATCCTGAGCTTGATCCCGTTGCGGCCGGGCGATATCGAGATCCCACCCATCAAGGTGACCGGAACCGTTCGAGGCATGGGTGGCGGCATGCAGCGCTTCGAGTCGGTCACCGACCGACCGATTCGCCTACGGGTCAGACCTGCCATGAGCGCGGTGACGCCGTGGCTGCCCCTGAAATCACTGAGTCTCAAGGCCGAGATCGACCGCGAGACCGACCTGGCCCCCGGGCAGCCCGTCACCTTGGCGTTGGAGCTTCTCGCCACAGGAGGCACTGCAGCTCAGTTGCCGAGCTTGGAAGACCAGCTCGCCGGACCGGATCACCGGGTCTATCGCGAGCAGGTGCTGACCGAGAGCGGCCTCTCGGCGGACCGCAGCGATCTGGTCGCGCGCCGCACCGAGTACTACACCCTGGTCCCTCAGTCATCCGGTCGACTGGCCCTGCCCGAGATCGGCGTTCCCTGGTGGAATACCGGCCTGGGCACGCGAGAGGTCGCGACTCTGCCGATGCGCACCCTGAGTATCGGCGGCGAGAGCGGCCCCTTCGGCATGCCCTCCTCCGTCATGAGCGCAGAGGACTGGAGCGTCGTGTGGCTCCCGCTGACGGGGCTTCTGCTGCTGCTCGCCGGCTACTGGGGCGGCGTCATCTACGCCACCAAGCCGCAGACGAAAGATCGGCCACGCGCCCGCACGGCGGCAGGGCTAGTCGGCAGACTCAGCGCATTCGGTGCCCTGATCGGCAACGGGTGGAATCGCGTCGGCCGTCGGCTGCGACCCGCGCCGCTGGTTGCGCGCATGCGCGCCGCCGCGGCCGCAGCACTCCCGCCGAGCAGCCGATTCCTGCTCTGCGTGCGCCACGCCAATCGCGCAGCGGACCCCATCGACTGGTGCGACCGCTTCGAAGCCGATGCACGCAGCCGGCTGCGCTTCCAAGGCGAGGCCACACAGCCCAACCTGACCCGACTCATCCTGAGCCTACGTCCGCACGCAGATCCGGCAACCTTGACCCGGCTGATGCAGGAGCTGGACGCCGCGCTCTACGGCCGGCAGGGCCTCGACTTCGCGCGATGGAAGCGCGACTTCATGCGGCAAGTCGGCCGCGGCGCCGGGCTTCGCCCGCGCAAGAGTCGCGTCTTGCGAATCAAACGCGCTGCATTGCCGGCCCTCAACCCCGGTCGTTGAGCCGCGGCGGCGGCGTGGCACGCGGTTGAGATCACCAGTTCAACTCGGCGGGATCCCGTCGATGCGCGTTGCCCTGAACCTCCTGCACCCGCCCGTCGGCCAAGCGAATCACACGGTCGGCCATGTCGGCGATCACGGCGTTGTGTGTGATGACGGCCGTGGTGGTGCCGAGTTCACGGTTGATCTGTTGGATGACCTGCAGCACGCGGATGCCCGTTTTGGAATCGAGCGCGCCGGTTGGTTCGTCGCAGAGCAGGACGGCCGGCTGCTTGGCGACGGCGCGTGCGATGGCGACGCGCTGCTGCTCGCCGCCGGAGAGCTGAGAGGGGAAGTGATCCAAACGGTCTTCTAGCCCGACTAGGGCGAGGGCGTCTTCCGGGATCATGGGGTCGGGGCTGATCTCGGTGACGATGGCGACGTTCTCGCGCGCGGTCAGGCTGGAGATGAGGTTGTAGAATTGGAAGACGAAGCCGACATGGCGGCGCCGGAAGGCGGTCAGGGCCTTGTCGTCGGCGCCTGTCAGGTCCTGGTCCAGATAGCGGACCTCGCCTCCGGACGCGCGGTCGAGTCCGCCGAGGATGTTCAGCAGGGTGGATTTTCCGGAGCCCGATGCCCCGAGCATGACCACCAGCTCGCCGGCATAAAGCTCGATGTCGACGCCGCGCAGGGCTTGGATCTCGACCTCGCCCATGACGTAGATCTTGGTGAGGTCTCTGACGGAAAAGACGACCTTCTCGCGAGCATCCGGATCGCGCATCCGAGTCGAACCGGCTGCCGGCTCAGTCTGCACCGAGAGGCCTCGGGGGCCTCGGGGGTCTCGGTAACTGGGCTGAAAGGGTCAGCATGCGACGTCTCGGGGCCGCGGCTCCAGCTTCCAGACGTGCTCGGCGAGCGCGGTGAGGCCGCGTCTGCGAAAGCCCGGTGATTCGTCGATCACGTCGAAACTTGCCAGCGGCTCGATGCCGTAACGGTCCCCGAAACGCGCTTGGACCTCGTCGCGACCGACCGAGAAGGGCGGGCCGGACATCTCGGCTTGATCATACTCGAGCGTGATCAGGAGGCTCCTTGCAGTCGCGGGCACGATGGTCTTGAAGTGCTCGGCGTAGGCCGGACGCATCTGCGGCGGGAGGGCGATCAGCGAGGCGCGGTCGAAGACGGCACCGACGCCCTCCAGATGCGCGGGGGTGAGGTCGAAGTAGTCGCCGACGAGCACCCGCAGCTCGTCGACCGCATAGGTGCGAAACGGCGGTGTCTCCGTCACGCGCGGTTCCAGCCCGTTCTCGGCGAAGAGCTCCGTCACCCCCAGCTCGCTGATCTCCACCCCGACCACGCCGTGGCCCCGGCTGGCGAGCCAGAGGAGGTCGAGTGTCTTGCCGCAGAGCGGAACGAAGACCAGGGTCTCGGGCGCAAGCCCGAGACCGGGCCAGAACTCCTGGAGATGAACGTTGACCTCGGGGAGATGCCAACCGGTTTCGCTGTGCCGCCAACGTTCAAGCCAGAATTCAGGGGTCATGGTGGAGAGGAGTGAGTAACGAGGTGTGAGGAGTGAGTCAGTCTTCAGGCCGTCATGGCATCGATTTCGGCGAGCAGACGCGTGTAATCCGGCGATTCGGGTGCGGCATAGTGAAAGTTCTTGAAGAGCCCCGTCAGCTTGTTGAAGTGGTGTCGCACCGCGGTCTTGTCCGCGAAGCTGCGCTCCTGCTCGACGATGCCCCAGACGCGGTCGAAGGTGAGCTTTTGGCGATCCATGGGAACCGCGCCGTCGACATCGTCGAAGGCGTCCTGCTGGAGGAAGACCATGTCGAGGAAGAGCGCCTTTTGATAGACCACATAGTCGTCGGTCGTGATGCCTTCTTCGCCCGTGACCTGCATCATCTGCTGGACGCTGTCGCCGCGAACCAGCAGATCCTTCAATGCCTTGACGCGCTCGGTCCAGGTCGGGTCAAGGTTGCGGGCATACCAGTCGGACAGCTGCTCCAGGTAGCGCGACCAGGAGATCAGCGGATCGATCGCCGGGTAGAAGCGGCGATACGCACGATCGTAGGAGAGCCCGAGGAAGCTCTTGACCGTGCTGAGTGTCCCCTGCGTGACGGGTTCTTCAAAGTTGCCGCCGGCCGGGGAGACGGTACCGATCATGGTCAGGCTGCCCAAGCTGCCGTCGGCGCCGCGGATCAGGCCGGCGCGCTCGTAGACACTGCGGATCGCCGACTCCAGATAGGCCGGGAATGCCTCCTCGCCCGGGATCTCCTCCAGACGCCCCGAGGTCTCGCGCATCGCCTGCGCCCAGCGGGAGGTCGAGTCCGCCAGGAGCAGGACGTGATAGCCCATCTGGCGGTAATACTCGCCGATGGTGATGCCGGTGTAGATCGACGCCTCGCGGGCCGCCACGGGCATGGACGAGGTGTTGCAGATGATGATGGTGCGGTCCATCAGCGATCCGCCGGTCGCCGGATCCTTGATGCGCGGGAACTCCTGGATGGTTTCCACGACCTCGCCCGCACGCTCGCCGCAGGCGACCACCAGTACGATATCCACGTCCGCATGCTTGGCCAGCGAATGCTGCAGCACCGTCTTGCCGGCACCGAAGGGGCCCGGGATACAAGCGGTCCCGCCGCGCGCGACCGGGAAAAAGGTATCGATGGTGCGCATGGTCGTGATCATCGGCTCGTTCGGATAGAGCCGCTCGGTCGTGCGCTCGCGCAGCATGTGCTCGGTCAGCGGGCGGCGGACCGGCCAGCGCTGGGTCAGGTCGACCGAGTGCTCCTCGCCCCGGGCATCGCGGATGCGCGCGACCGGGGTGTCGAGCGTCACGCTCCCTTCCTGAATCCAGGTGACCTCGACCTCGCCGGCCTGGTCGAACGGCACCATGATTTTGTGCTTGAAGCGGCCCTCCGCGACCGTGCCGAGCAGACCGCCGGCCCCCAAGCGCGCGCCTTGCGACACGGCGGGGACGAACGACCATTTGCGCTCTCGGTCCAGCGGATCGAGATCGACGCCACGCGGCAGGAAGATGCCATGCTCGATGGCGATCTTGTCGAGCGGACTTTGCAGGCCGTCGTAAACCTGGCCCAGTAAGCCGGGGCCGAGGACGACCGACAACATCTCGCCGGTCTGCTCGACCGGGTCGCCGATGGTGATGCCGCGCGTGTCCTCGAACACCTGTACGTCGGCGGTATAGCCACGCACCCGCAGGACCTCGGCCTTGAGCCTTTCCTGGCGTCCGTCGGCGGCGGCCCGCCCCGGCAGGATGAGGACCACCTCGTTCTTCATCAGGGAGCGACGTGTCCCGTTTTCCCAACCGGCCTCGATGGTCACCAAGCTCTCCTGCACCGCCACGACACGGGCGAGTGCATCGGCCTGCACGGGTGGCGCCGGCGGTGCGGTCGAGTCGTCGTCGCGCATCTCGGCGAGATCCTGGGTCGGTGAGGCGCCTTCGGACGCACGCGGCCGTTCCTCGTGCCTGGGCTTGCCTCGGGTCGTGTGTCTTGCCATGAATAGATCCAGTAGGGCGCCGACGTCGAGCCAGCGGTCGACAGGGTTAAACCGCGTCTAGAGTGACATGCGTCATTCTCATTTTACGTTCGACTTTGGAGATGTCCTCGATCTCGGTGAGACGCAGTTTAAAACTTAATCTTTTTGAATACCTTAAACCGCGCCAGCTCCGACAGTCGTCGGAGCTGGCGCGGCCAAGCCACTCCAACACATGACACATACCGCACCGGGCGCGGTTTAAGTGCGTTCCGATCGGGGAGCGGCGGCGGGCGGGTGTAGGCTCTTCTCGACCCCCGCCATCGCCTGCTCGACCAGCTCGTCGAAGCGTCGTGCGGCCTCCTCGCCGTCGTACGTCGTCCAGCGCGCGATCATGTCCCAGCGCAGGACGTAGATGACGACGGCCTCGAAATCGAGATAGTGCCCGTCGCTTCGGCGCTCCAAGTAGTTCCACACCGCGCCGAGCAGCAGGCGCTCGAGATCGACGGTGGCGCCGCGGGCGAGCAGACGCTCGGCCTCGGGCAGCCAGGGAAAGGCATGCTCTAGACCGAAGGCGGGCTCGTTCCAGTGCTGCATGATCCGGCTCACCCAGCGGCCGAAGCCCCAGCGGCGGTCGCGCGGCGCAGACTCGCCCCGGTGCCGCCGCCGCAGGGCGGCGATCAGGGTGCGCAGCTCGAGACGCCAGGTCACCAGGTCCCGGATGAAGGGGTTCGTGATCCCGTCGATGACCTGTTTCGCTCGGACCACGGCTTGCGCGTCGGTCCGGTCGGGCTCCTGTTGCGCCCATTCGAGCAACCGTCTGGCGTGGTGCAGACACTCCGCTTCGACGGGATCCAACAAGGCGAGACGCTGGTTCAGCCGGATCCGCGACAATGGGGTCTGCTTTGCACCGAAGAGCGGGCCGTGATACGGCAGGGAGCTCAGGAGCATCGCATAACGGTCGGAGTGCGCCACGGCTGCCTCGTATCCTTACTTCACCATGCCTTCGAGGATCGCCCGAAAGCGCGGCTGCAGGTGCGCAAGCAGGGTGGCGGCGACCGTTTCGTCGGTCAGGTCGATGTGCACGTCCTTCCCCTTGAGTGCGAGCCGAATGCCCTTGCCGTCCGTTCCGGCGGCAACCCCGAAGGTCACGCCCTCGGCCAGGATGTTGCCCGCCAAGGAGAGGACGAAGTGCGACAAGGATCCTTCGCGCAGCTCCAGCGGGTTGCGGCGAAGCTCCTCGGGGCTCACCAGCGCCTTCGGCAACTGGACCTCGACGGCCTGTCCGGTGTCGATCCCGGCCTCCGCGCGTGCCTTGGCGGCCACTTCCAGGATCAATCGCTCAAGGAATGCCTCCTGCTCGATCTTGGCGGCGATCAGCCGTTTGACCTCGTCGCTGAAACGATCGGCGAGATCGGCCTTGAGCCGCAGCACCGTGTCGCGCATCGCGATCCGCAGCGCCTCTTCGCCGCCCTTGCGCAGCGCATCGACCTCCTGTTGGGCCGCTTCGCGGATGGCCTTGGCGCGGTTCTCGGCTTCGCGAACGATGCGGGCGGCCTCGCGCCGCGCCTCCGCCTCGATCCGCTGCGCCTCGGCTTGACCGACCTGCACACCCTCGTCGCGCAGTCGCTCGATCAGCGCCTCGACGCCGGAGGATGCGAGTCCCTTGAGTGCGCCCTTCTCTTCTGTGCTCATGGTGTCGCGCCCCTCGCTGCTGGTGCGGCTCATCCGGGAATCCCGCCGGCCAACACCAGCGCGAACACGAAGGCGAACACGGCAAAACCCTCGACGATGGCGGCCGGCGCCAACGACAGTCCGAAGATCTCGGGCTTGGTCTTGCTCGCATGAATCGCCGAGGCGCACGCCTGACCCTGACGCATCGCCGAGAAGAGCAGCGCGAAACCCGAGAGCAGGCCAATGCCGAAGAGGGCCGGTGCGGTCTCGGGGGTGACGTCCCGCTGCAGGCTGAACATGATGACGATGCCGTAGATGACCTGCGAGGAGGGCATCACCGAGACACCGATGTAGCGCCCGTAGCCGGAATCCGTATCCACCATGGCGCCGATCGCCGCCTGTCCGGCGACCGCGCAGCCGATGGTGCTGCCGATCGCACCCAGTGCCATGGGGGCGAAGAGTCCGGCCCAGCCCAGCGCAGTTACAAATTCGTTCATTCGCGCAACTCCGTCCGCTTAAAGGGTTTAAAGGGGTAGCCTTCGCCGGCCAAGGCCCAGTTGTAGAATTCGATGAAGTTCAGGCGCAGCCCGTGGACCACGCCGCTCATGAGCGCGAGCATCAGGTTGAGCGTGTGACCGGCCAGGAGGATCAGGATGGCGAGCAGTAGTCCCAGACCGGGCAGCTCGGTCGCGACATCGCGGGCCAAGCCGTTGAAGGTCATCGCCATCGAGGCTGAGGCCAGGCCGAGCGCGAAGAGTCGCAGATAGGAGAGCACGTCCCCGAAGACCTGCGTCACCCGCACCAGGTTGCTCAGGCCGTCGAAGCCGCGCAGGGCGAGCGCCTTCACACCGTCCACGCGGCGATCGCTACCCAGGAGGAAGACCACGGCGAACCCGAGGCCGATCAGAATCCGTGCCGCGAGGACCACCCACTCGGGTGCACCGGCATCGCCCGCGATCCAGAGGGTGAAGCCGCCCAACATCACCGCGATCCAGCCGATCGCCACACGTCCCGCGGCGCGGCCGCGCTGGGCGCCCGCCATTTCGAGATTGGCAAGGATCAGGTGGACCACGCCGATCCCGACCGACAGACGCATCATGACCTCGAAGTCGTTGATATCGAGCAGATGCAGATGTCCCGGGAGACTGTCCGGCCGCGGCGCGAAACCGAAATAGCTGCCGACCAAAACACCCCAAACCACGGATGTCCCGACCAGCGCCGCGGCCAGGATACGCAGGCGCCCGCCGAGCGCGCTAGCGCCGATCTTGCGCCAATAGGCCAGCAGCAGGACACCCAGGAGGGCGGCGTAGCCGGCATCCGAGAGGATCATCGCGAAGAAGGCCGCGAAGGAGAAGAAAAGCACGCGCGAGGGATCCCAGGCATCGTATGCCGGCATCTGGTAGAAGGCCACCAGGTCCTGGCCGGCGGCGATGGGGCCGGGATTATCGAGCAGTGTCGGCGGTGCGTCGTGCGGTCCGGGCTCTTCCATCAGCAGTGCCAGGCCCTGTTGCTCGGCTAACACCTGGACCGGCGCGACCGCGTCCTCGGGCGCCCAGCCTTGCACCAGAAAGAGCGACTCCTCGTCGCGCGTCTGCGCCTGTGCATGGCGAAGCTGCGCCGCGTCCTCGGCTTGAGCGAGATGTGTCGAGATGAGATAGATCCAGCGCGTCAAAGCAACATGCTCGGCCTGGATCTCTTCGAGCTCCAGCTCGGCTGCTTCGAGACGGCGGCGGACCTCGGAGAGACTCAAGGCCCCGGCCAGGGTGCGTGGCACCGGCAGGGCGTCGCGGGGCGGCTCGTCCGGGTGGATCACCACGACCCAGGACTGACGGTTGTCACGATGCACCACCTGCCAGGGCAGATCCAGCGAGGCAAGCTGCGCCATCTGGCGCTGCGGCACGATATAGAACCAAAATTTGCGCGCGGCCAGATCCCGAGTGGGCGGCAGGGTGAAATCGCCCCAGGGCTCGAGCTCGGCGATGCGCTCGACCAAGGCGTCGCGGCGATCGCTCGTGTCGCGCAGCCGTTGCTGATTCTCCAGCACGGCTGCGACCGTCCCGGGCAGATCGAAGCCCGCCGGGTCTCGGACCTGCCGACGCTTCTCGCGCATATCCTGCAGATACCGTAGTGCCTGCAGCGCCTCCACGGCGTGGCTGGCCGGCTCCTTCTCGGGCTCCCGCGGCGCCGGTCGCAACGGGATCAGATGCAGACAGCCGAGCGTTTGGAGCTGCTCGAGGACGGCATCCTTGTCGGTGGCGAGACCGGCCAGGGTCAGGCGCGTCAGACGTTGGATGCTCATGCCGATGCCTCTCTGAGTCGTTTGCCCTTCGCGATCTTCGAGCGCACGATCGCCGCGCGCTCGGCGTCGGAGAGATGGACGCGAATCCGCTTGATGTTCTCGCGCGTGCGCGGGATCAAGACCTTGTCGAAGAGATTCACCCGCTGTGTCACTTTGCGGACCGCCTCATCGAGCAGGAGGAGACGACGATCGTGAAGCGCCAGTTGCGCTTGGAGCGTCAGCATCTCGGAGAGTGCATCGACCAGGACCTCGACCCAATGCGGCTTGCTCAGGAAGCCATAGCCGCGCTTGACGAGATCGAGCCCTTCGAGCACGGGCAGTCGCGTTCCGAGGAGGTTTTCCTCGCCGAGGCGCGCGCCGCGTACATGCACCAGGTCGCTCAGCGCGATCTCGCGATTGGCGAGCATCGGCAGGTTCTCGGTCACGCGCTCGCGCAGCGCCGCGATCTTGCGATGGGTCTCCGCTTGGGCCAGGACCTCCTTGGCGCGCTCGGTCATGATCTGCTTGCGCTTCAGATCGAGCGAAGGCAGGTAGCGCTCGTAGGTCTGCAGGGCACGGTTCTGCTTGGCGAGCGACGACTTGCTGAGACTGACGCGTGACATGCGATGGTCTGCTCCGCGTCAAGCCGCCGCTTGAATCGGCTCGTCCTCATCGAGCGTCGGGAGGTACTTGTCGATCAGGTTCTCCTTCATCAGCAGCTCGTCGCGATTGAAACATTCGGCCAGGGTTTGCCAGCAAAGATCCAACCCCTTCTCGAGCGGGATGCTCACATCGATGTCCATGAAGCGCTCCCGGAAGAGGTTCCCGAACTTGATCAAGCGGATGTCGAATTCGGACAGATCGAAGGCCATCGCCTGTTTCTGCTCGGCATCGCGGGCACCCGAGTAGAAGCGGATCATGGTGTTCATGATCTGGCTGTGGTCCTCGCGCGTGACCTTGCCGATCACGTGCTGCTTCAGGCGCGAGAGCGAGCCAAAGGGGTCGAGCATGCCGTCGTGCAGATAGAACTGGCCTTCCGTGATATAGCCGGTGTTGTCCGGCACCGGGTGCGTGACATCGCCTCCCGGCATGGTGGTCACGGTGAGGATGGTGAGCGAGCCGCCGTCCTTGAAGTCGGCGGCCTTCTCGTAACGTCGCGCAAGTTGAGAATAGAGATCGCCCATGTAGCCGCGATTGGACGGCACGGCCTCCATCGCGATACCCACCTCCTTCATGGCGTCGGCATAGACGGTCATGTCGCTCAGTAAGACGAGGACACGCTTGCCCTCCTCGACCGCGAACCGCTCCGCGACCGCAAGGGCCATATCGGGAACCAGCAGGCGCTCGACCACGGGGTCGGAGGCGAGGTTGACGAACATGACGGTGCGGGCAAACACGCCCGCGTCCTCGAAGCGACGCAGAAAGAAGTGATAGTCATCGAAGATGAGCCCGAGTCCGCCAAAGACGACGATGTCCGCATCCGCCTGGATGCCGATGCGTGCGAGCAGGGCGTTGTAGGGCTCGCCGGCGACCGAGAAGATCGGGATCTTCTGACTCTCCACCAGTGAGTTGAAGATGTCGATCATCGGGACGTCGGTGCGCACCATCTTGGATGCGAGCGAGCGTCGCGCCGGGTTTGCCGAGGGGCCGTCGATCTCGATCTTGGGGTCTTGAGCGAGCCCAGGTCCGGTATCGAAGGGGGTGCCGTCGCCGCGGAAGACGCGACCCAGGATGTTCGGCGAGTAGGTCACCCGCATCGGATGACCGAGGAAGCGGACCGACGCCTGCGTGGAGAGTCCCTTCGTCCCCGAGAAGACCTGAAGCGACACCAGCTCGCCTTCGAGCCTGATCACGCGCGCCATCGATTTGAAACCGCTCGGGTCCTCGACCAATCCCAGGTCGCCGAACGCGACCCGTTGGCCCTGCTCGGACACCGGGGGCGGAACCAGGACCTTGAGGAGGTCGCCGACGATCTCGACGACCTTCGAGTAGCGCACGAGCGTATGGGACATCGGACGTCTTTCCCCGCGTGTTTGGGTGCCTGCTTCAGGTCACGTGCAGTCGCGCGACTCCGAATTCTCGGACGCCGAGTCTAGTCGGCCGTCTCTGGGGGATCAAATTAAACTCGGCGCGCGGACGCTGCCGCTCAAGACTCCCGCAACGCCGTCGTCACCGGAAGCCTTGCAGCGCGGAGCGCCGGGAAGATACCCCCGATAAATCCGATGCCGAGCGCCCACTGAAGGCCGCGAATCAGGAGTTCCGGGGTCACCTGGAACTGGAAGACGACCTGGCTGAAGTTCGATCCCAGGGTCGAGACCGTGAAGCCGTGAAACAAGGCCCAGGCGATCCCCGCCCCGAGGATCCCGCCGGCACAGGCCAGGGCCATGGTCTCGAGCATGACGGCCACGACGACCGGCAGTCCGGTGAAGCCCAGCGCGCGCAAGGTGGCGATCTCGCGCGCGCGGCTCGCGACCGCCGCATACATGGTGTTGAGTGCGCCGAAGACGGCACCGAGCGCCATCATGACGGCGATCCCGATGCCGACCGCCCGGATCACACGGGTAAGGCGCTCCGACTGTTTGCCGTAATACTCGCGCGTGGTCTGCACCTCGACCCTCAGGCGCGGGTCGGCGCTCAAGGCGGTGCGCAGACGCTCGATTGCCGCCGGCTCGGTCAACCGCACGGCGACGGACTGAAAGCCGTTGCGCCGATAGGCCGCCGCGATGGATTCGGCGTCGCCCCAGACCTCGGACTCGTGCGTATCGTCCGAGGCGAAGACGCCGACGATGTACCAGTTCTGGTTGTTGAGGACGATGCTGTCGCCGATCTCGACCCCGCTGAACTGCTGCAACGCGCCCCGACCGACGATCAGCTCGCGCAGCCCCGCCCGGAAGCGGCGTCCTTCGACAATCCGAACCTGCGGACGGATCTGCCAGGCGGCTGGACCGACCCCGCGGACCTCGAGATTCGCATCCGTCCCCGTCGTTCGCTTCGGGACACTGGCGACGACCACGACCTCGGCCGATGCGACGGGGCGGTCGTTCGCGTCGCGCTTGATGCCCGGTGCCTGGATGATCAGCGTCGTGGACGGGCGATCCAGCGCCGAAGAAAGCTCGGCATTGGCCGCGGCGCGCAGCACCAGCGCGGTGTCGTCGCTGCCCGCGCCACTGAGTGTCGCCTCGAAGCCCGCAGCCATCGCCTGTAGGGCGACCAGCACCCCGACCACCCCGGCGATACCGACCACCACGACCGAGGTCGCCCCGAGACGCTCGGGTACCGTGCTCAACCCGACCCGGGCGACGGCGAGCGCCTGCCGCCCGGTTCGCGTCAGCGCCAGCCAGCCGACGAAGATCAACGCGACCGGGATCATGAGTCTCGGGGCCAGGATCCAGGTTCCGAAGAAGGCTGCAATGGCGAGCCCGGCGGAGACCGTCGGCAGCGTCGAGCGCATGCGAGTCAGGGCGATGCTATACGCGGTCGGTCGCTCGCTCATCGGCCCGCCAACGCATCGACGATCCCAAGGCGCATCGCCTTGAGCGCCGGCGGCAGCCCGACCAGGATGCCGATGGTCGACATCAGCCCGATCCCCAGCACCCAGCTCTCCGGACGCATCGCCACGTCGAGCTGTCCGGAGCTGGCCTCGCCGATCACCGGAAGGGCCAAAGTGGCGAGCGCGAGTCCGATCAGACCCCCGAGCAGAAGCAGCACGAGGGCCTCGGCCATGACGAGAAGCAGGACCGCGCGGTTGGTGAACCCGAGTGTCTTGAGCACCGCCAGCTCGGGGATCCGCTCGCGGATGGATTGCGCCATGGTATTGCCGGTGAGCAGCACCAGGGTGAAGAAGACCGCCGCCATGATCGCCGTGACGATGAGCCCGATGTCGCCGATCTGCTTCGCGAAGGAGAGCTGGAACTCGCGCTCGCTCTGGGTGCGGGTCTCGAAGGCGGAATTGGCGAACTGGCGGTCGATCGCCTGCGCGACCTGGTCAGCCTTCGATGCGTCCTCGACCCGCACGATGTACCAACCAACCGTGCCTTGTCCGATATCGCGCCCTTCGTCGAACGCGGTGTGGTGAAACAACAGCTGCTTCTCGGAGCCGCGAAGCTCCGGCTGGGCAGCCTTGAAGATGCCGACGAGGTCGAAGGTCCAGACCTCCCCGCCGTCGCGATGCGGATAGATGGTCGGGCGCAAGGGGATCTTGTCGCCGACCTTCCAACCGTGCAGATCCGCGAGCGCCTCGCCGACGATCGCCGCGGTACGCGTCTTGAGGAAGGCTTGGCGCTGCGCTTGGGGCAGGACCAGCTCGGGATACATGTCGAGATAGCTCTCGGGCTCGACCGGGAAGTTCGGGAAAAAGTTCTTCGGGTCCTGATAGATGCCGCCGAACCAGCTCGCATAGGTGACCGCCTCCACGCCGGGCGTCGACTGGATCCGGGCCAGATCCGCGTAGGGCAAAGGCTGAATCAGCGAGAGGCGCGAGGAGGTGATGAGCCGATCGATCCCGATCACGCTCTGAGGTGCGTTGAAGGCCACCCGCACGGCATCCAGCATGCCGAAGAGCGCAAAGGCCGCCGCTACGGAAAGCAGGGTCAGCAGTGTGCGCGTCTTCTTGCGCATGAGCGCGGCGAAGAGGAGGGGGAGGTATTTCATCTCGGGGGGAGCCGCCTGCCGCCTGCCTCCGGCCTCCTGCCGACCGACGTCGGGAGCAGCACGTAGGATGGGTAGAGCACAGCGAAACCCATCCTTCACGCTCCGATGTCAGCTTGCTCGACCAGAATCCCCTTATCCAAATGCAGGACCCGTCGCGCAAACTCGGCCGCTTTTGGATCGTGGGTCACCATGATCATGGTCTTGCCGTACTCGCGGTTGAGCCGTTGCAGGAGGGTCAACACCTCCTCGGCGGAGTGACGGTCGAGATCGCCCGTGGGCTCGTCGCAGACCAAGAGCGTCGGATCCGACACGATCGCGCGGGCAATTGCGACGCGCTGCTGCTGGCCGCCGGAGAGCTCGTTGGGTTTGTGCGATGCGCGGTCGGCGAGTCCGACCAGATCAAGCGCGATCGCCGCGTTGCGCCTGCGCCGTGCCCCGGACAGCCGGGTCAGCAGCAGCGGGAGCTCGACGTTCTTCTGTGCCGAGAGTGCCGGCAGGAGATTGTAGAACTGAAAGACGAAGCCGACATTAGCCGCCCTCCAGCGTGCGAGCTCGGTGGAGGACATCCGATCGATCCGATGTCCGGCGACGCTCAAGGAGCCTTCGGTCGGCAGATCCAGCCCTGCGATCATGTTGAGCAGCGTGCTCTTGCCCGATCCTGACGGCCCCATCAAGGCGAGAAAATCGCCCTCCGGAATATCCAGGTCGACATGATGCAGGACCTCGATGCGTTGTCTTCCGCGCTCGTAGACCTTGCTGACGCCGCGGATGGCGACCAAGGGTTCGGGGCCGTGGGATTCGGGGGTCGGGGTCACCTCGGACATGGTTTCGGGCCGGAGATTCAATCCGATCTGTTCGGCGTCACGGGGTTTCAACCTCACCTCGCGGCGACACTCGCATCCCATCTGCCAACGCGAGAGGCGGATCGCGCACGACGCGCTCGCCCGCAGTCAGGCCCTGCGCGATGCGGCGTCGATCGCCGATCTCCTCGCCGACGGCCACCTGCCGTTCGCGGACATGATCGCCGTCCAGGACGAAGACGAGGCCGCCTTCGCCGTGCTCACGGATTGCGCCCGCGGGGATCAGCACCCCGTCGGTCGCACCGTCCGATATCTCGGTGTCGTCTTGAAGGAAGGACACCCGCACGCCCATCTCCGGGATCAGGCGCGGGTCCTTCGCGTCGATCCGGATCCGCACCCGCACCGTCGCCTTGCTGCGGTCCGCCGTGGGGATGATCGCGATCACCGATGCCGGGATCGTCCAATCCGGATAGGCGTCGAGCACCGCCTGAACCGGCTGGTCGGGTCTGACACGATTGATGAATGCCTCGTTGACGTCGACTTCGATCTCCAGCGAATCCATATCCACGATGGTCCCGATCCCGGTGCGGGTGAAGCCGCCGCCGGCCGACATCGGCGAGACGATCTCGCCGGGCTGGGCCGCCTTCGCGACGATGACCCCCGCGAAGGGGGCGCGCACGACCGTGTTGTCGTAGGCGACCTGTGCGACCGCGACCTCGGCATCGGACACCCGGACCTGACTGCGCTGTGCCTGGAGCTGGGCAGAGAGGGTCTGGACCTGCGTCGCGGCGGTTTCGAGCGCCTCCTCCGAAGCCAGTTGGCGCGAACGCAGCTCGGTTTGTCGCTCGAGCCCTCGACGGGCCTGCTCCAACTGGACCTGGATCTCGCCGAGGCGGGCTTGGGCTGCCGCCAGACGCGCCCGGGCGAGATCCAGCTGCGCCTTTGCGTCCGTGTCGTCGAGACGTGCAAGCACCTGATCCGCTTCGACCTCCACACCTTCCTCGATCAAGACCTCGGCAAGCTTGCCCGAGATCTTGCTCGACACCGTCGCCTGCCGGCGGGCGATCACATAACCGGTCGCATCCAGGACGGCCGTCGGACCCGCGGACGGTGCCTGCGCGATCGCGACATCCACCGGAATCGGGCTTTCCGAGACCCTATAGTAGGCGCCGCCGCCGAGGGCGCCGACAAGGACGATCGCGAGAATGAGCCAAAGCCCGCGGCGACCGCCGCCGTCACGGTCGGCGCGGTCGATGTGCAGCTCTTTGAGGGGATCTTGCTCCGACATGAGTCCGTCCGAAGAGGGATGGTGCCCGGGGCGGGACTCGAACCCGCATGACCGAAGTCGAGGGATTTTAAGTCCCTTGCGTCTACCAGTTTCGCCACCCGGGCGCGGCGTCCGTTTAGGTTGTCGGATGAGTCCGTCTGCTCGTGCGTCGTGCGATCCTTAACTAGACAAGGGGCGACACCCTACGAGCAAACAATCGGCGAAGAGTTCCGGCGGGGATTGATGATGGAGGCTGAGCCCGGAATCGAACCGGGGTGCACGGCTTTGCAGGCCGCTGCATGACCACTCTGCCACTCAGCCCGAGCCGGAAAGTATAGTCGTGCTGCGCGCACTTGTCACGGGCTCGGGGCGGCAAAAAAACGCATACACGGTTCGGCCGATGACGACGACAAGGAATTTTGCGTTGCGTCGAATCGCGGAAACATGTTAGCTTTCCGCTTCTTTCTACCCCGAAGCACGACCTCCGAATTCTAGGGATTCCGCCATGTCCAAGGTATGCCAGGTCACCGGTAAGCGCCCGATTACCGGCAATAACGTCTCGCACGCGAACAACAGAACGAAGCGGCGTTTTCTGCCCAATCTCCACGACCATCGGTTTTGGGTGGAGAGCGAGAAGCGCTGGGTCAAGCTGCGGGTTTCCACGAAGGGCATGCGCATCATCGACAAGCGCGGTATCGACATCGTGCTCGGCGAGATCCGTGCACGCGGCGATAAGGTCTAACCGGAGGGCACACCATGGCCAAGGCAGCACGCGATAAGATCCGGCTCAATTCCAGCGCCGGTACCGGTCATTTCTATACGACCACCAAGAACAAACGCAATCAGCCGGGCAAGATGGAGATCAAGAAATTCGATCCCGTCGTCCGGCAGCACGTGATGTATAAGGAAGGCAAGATCAAGTAGCGCCTTCCATCGCCGCGGAGCCTTCGACTCTTACCGAGTCGCGGCGCTTGTGACGGCACTTTAGAACAAGCCCGCGCAAGCGGGTTTTTTTTGGTGCAGGTTTCTGCGTGGGAGGCTTGCCGAGGTATTCGAACGGGTGACTCACGGCGCGGTGGGCCGAAGGAGACGTGACACCGCCGGAGCGGTGTCACGAGAACGTTCGCCCGGCTTAAATCAAGGCAATGCCGCACCGATGCGAGTCGCGTCCGGCACCTCGACCAACTTGCCGGTGCGCACGTCGTAGATGTAGCCGTAGATCGGAATCTCGCCCGGAACAAGGGGGTGCCGACGGATCCGCCGAACGTCCTCGACGACGCTTTGTGCGTTGTCCTTGATGGTCAGCCAGTCGACGTAGTTCCCCTCGGTCGAGCCCGGCCCCTCGCCGCTGTCGTGCCAGCCGGAGGCATCCACACTGGCGGTTTTCAGGCTACTGGCGAGCAGACCGCGCATAATCTCGTCGGTGAAGGTCTCCATGCCGCAATCGGTGTGATGGATGACGAACCACTCTCTGGTCCCGAGCAGCTTGTAGGAAATGACCAGCGAGCGGATCGCATCGTCGCTGGCGCGACCGCCGGCGTTGCGGATGACATGTGCATCGCCTTCGGCGAGTCCGGCGTATTTGGCCGGATCGAGGCGTGCGTCCATACAGGTCAAGATGGCGAAATGCCGCCCCGGGGGCATCGGCAAGTCGCCCTTGTCGAAGTCCGCCGCATAGGCGGCGTTGGCGTTCAAGACCTCTTCGAGTGTCTGGCTCATGGTGATCCTCGTCTGGTGGATGCGCCTGTTGTCGAGGGCGATGCGTCGGCGCTCGGTCGAGATGCTCGCCCTTCGTCGACATGGGGCGATGGGGACGGTTTTTCGACTGTCGGCCGGGCGCGTCTCGGTCAGATCAGGTTGCGCGGCGTGCCCCCGGGCGGACTCGGATCCACGGTGAAGCAGAGTAGGCTCATTAAACCCATGACCTGTCGATGAATTCGGTGATGAAACGCATTCTGCTGCTGCTCCTCGCCCTTGTTCTGGGCAACGGCTTCTATCATGCGTACAAGCCCCTGCCGCCCGGAATCAGCGTTGCCGCACCGCTGCGCCCGGTGCATGACATGGAGTTTCTCGCCGATCACACCTGGGTGGATGCCGAGGGAGAACGCCACACGCGACAGGTCATCTTCGATCGCGTTTTCGAGCTGATCCAGGGTGCAGACAGGCTGCTGGTGCTGGATATGTTTCTGTTCAATGCCATGCAGGAAACGATCACGGAGACCCATCGGCCCCTGTCTCGGGAGCTGACGGAGAACCTGCTGCAGCGCATGCGCGACCGGCCGGGGCTCGTGACGATCATCATCACCGACCCCTTCAACAACCTCTACGGGGGCGTCGCGGCGCCGCACCTGGATGCGCTCGAGGCAGCAGGTGCGCATCTGGTCTATACCGATCTGGGCCGACTGCGCGATCCCAACCCCTTCTGGTCGGCGCCGTGGCGACTCTGCTGCAAGTGGCTCGGCAACAGTACCCGGGGCTGGCTGCCCAATCCGGTGGGCGAGGAGGCGGTTACGCTTCGGACCTATTTCGCCCTGCTAAACCTCAAGGCCAATCACCGCAAGACACTCGTGGCCGATGACGGCGATGACTGGGTGGCACTGGTGACGTCGGCCAATCCACACGACGCGAGCAGCGCCCATGTGAACACGGCTGTGGTGTTTCGCGGCCAAGCGGCACTGGATCTCCTGGACACCGAAACCGCCGTGATCCGCTTTTCAGCCGGGCAGGTGCCCTTCGAGATCCCCGCCGATCAGGGCGCGCCGGCGCAGAGTCCACTTCAGGCACGGATCATCACCGAAAGCCGAATCCGGGAGGCGGCACTCGACACGATCCAAAGCGCTGCTCGCGGGGATCGGCTCGATATCGCCATGTTCTATTTCTCGCACGAGGCGCTGATCCGGGCCGTCAAGGACGCCTCGGGTCGAGGGGTCGATGTCCGAATCCTACTCGACCCCAACCGGGATGCGTTCGGCCGGGAGAAGAGTGGAATCCCCAATCGCCAGACCGGGCGACGTTTCCACGATTCCGGAATCCCGGTGCGCTGGTGTCGTACTACCGGGGAGCAATGTCACGCCAAGCAGCTTGTTCTGGAACGCGCCGATGGCCAAGTCGTCCTCATCACCGGGTCGTCGAATTTCACCCGACGAAATCTGGACGACTTCAACCTGGAGACGAATGTCCTTGTCGTGGGTCCGGCGGATGATCCCTTCCTCCGCGCTGCGCTGACCTGGTTCGAGCAACGCTGGCGCAACGAGCCGGATTGGCAGGTTTCCGATCCCTACGACACCTGGGAGGATCGCTCCGCGGTGCGGTCCTTGCGGGCATGGATCGGCGAGACCCTCGGCTGGTCCAGTTTCTAGCGGCCGGTCGGCTGCCGGACCCGACCGGGCGTCCCGGTCAGTCCGTCAAGCCCGCAAGGCGGCGGGGGTCGAGCAGCCGATCCAGCTCGGCGTCGGCCAGATCGGTGTCCTCTCGGGCGATCTCGCGCACGGGTCGGTCCTCGTCCAGCGCGCGCCGGGCAATCGCCGCCGCGGCGTCGTAGCCGATGACCGGGGCGAGTGCGGTAGCGAGCATCGTATTGCGCTCCAAGGCGTGCTTGATTCCCGCCGCGTTGACGCCGAGGCCGTCGATGGCTTTCTCGCCCAGCGCCCCGCTGGCGCGCGTCAGCAGGCCGATCTGCTCGAGCAGGTCCGCAGCGATCAAGGGCAGCATGGTACAGAGCTGGAAGCGGTTGTCCTGCGCGGCCAGTGCGATGGCCGTATCCAGTCCGACGACCTGAACACAGGCCATGGCCACGGCCTCCGGGATCACCGGATTGACCTTGCCCGGCATGATGCTGCTGCCGGCCTGCAGCGCCGGCAGCCGGATCTCGGCGAGCCCGGCGGCCGGTCCGCTGGCCATCCAGCGCAGGTCGTTGGCGATCTTCATCAGGGTCAGCGCCAGGACCCGGAGCTGGCCGCTGAGCTCGACCGCCGTGTCCTGACCGGCGATCGCTGCCCTGAGATCGTCCGCCGGTGCGAAGGCGAGTCCGGTCCGGTGCGACAGCTCGGCGGCGAATGTCTCGGCAAAGCGGGGGTGGGTATTGACGCCGGTGCCGACCGCGGTGCCGCCCTGGGCGATCTTCAGCAGACGCCGGGCGGTGTCGTCGAGGCGCTCGAGATCGGTGCGAAGCTGTGCCGCCCAGCCGCCGAACTCTTGGCCCAGGGTCAGCGGGACCGCGTCCATCAGGTGGGTTCGGCCGGTCTTGACGAGGCTCCGATGCGCGTCTGCGCGTCGTTCGATGGCGCCTGCGAGGTCTTCGACGGCCCGGCGCAGGGCGGGCAGCGCAAGCGCCGCGGCAACATGGATCGCCGTGGGGATCACGTCGTTGCTGCTCTGGCCGCGATTAACGTCGTCGTTCGGGTGCACCGTCCGCCCCAAGGCACGTGAGGCCAGGGTCGCAATGACCTCGTTCGCGTTCATGTTGCTTGAGGTGCCGGAGCCGGTCTGGTAGATGTCGACCGGAAACTGGTCATCCAGCTCGCCCGCGGCGACGTGCTGCGCCGCAACCTCGATGGCCTCGGCGAGGTCGGTAGAGACCACCCCGAGACGGCCGTTGACCCGCGCGGCACAGGCCTTGATCAGCCCCAGCGCCTGGATGAAGGCCGGCGGCAGGGGACGCCCGCCGATCGCGAAGTTGTCGAGCGCGAGCCGGGTCTGACGGCCGTAGAGGTGCCCGTTCTCGACGCTCGGGTCGGGATGCTCGTATTTCTCCGTGCTCATACGCTGACCCCCGCGGGCGAAACGATGACGTCCGCTCGATTTCGTTCTTACAGCCCGAGACCGTCTCGGGCTCGCGGCCTTACCCAAGGTTTGAATCGCACCCAGCTCGCGATGTTCCCTGACCGCCGCTGCGGTATAAAGACATTTTGGCTCACCGTGAGGATCCTTACCCATGCCGCTCGATCGAATCCCACACCGGCCCTCGTGGCCGATCGCCTTGCTCTCCTGCCTGATGCTCGCCCTCGCCTTCCCCGCCCTGGCGGATCGCGGCCCGGACCTGCCGGACTACCCGGCGGAGCAGGTCGCTCCCGGTCTCTATGTGATCCACGGACCGGTGGACTATCCCACCCCCGAGAACCAGGGGTTCATGAACAACCCGGCCTTCTTGGTCACGGAGACCGGCGTGATCGTCGTGGATCCGGGGTCGAGCGTTCAGACCGGCGAGATGGTCCTGCGCCAGATCCGCAAAGTCACCGACAAGCCGCTGCTCGCCGTGCTGAACACGCACGTCCACGGGGACCACTGGCTGGGCAATCAGGCGATGCTGGCTGCGACCCCGCAGGTGCCGATCTACGGGCATCCCGAGATGCTGAAACTGATCGCCGAAGGGGCCGGCGAGGAGTGGGTCCAACGCATGATGAGCGCGACCGAAGGCGCCACCGAAGGGACGGTCGCCGAGGGTCCGACGCTTCCGCTCGAGGGTGGCGAGACCCTTTCGATCGGCGGGCTCACCTTCAAGACCCACTATTACCCGCATGTGCACAGCACCTCGGATCTGATGTTCGAGATCCCGGAGCTCGAGGTTCTGTTCCTGGGCGACAACGCCTGCAACGGACGCATCGTTCGCATGGACGACGGCTCTTTCATCGGCAGCATCAACGCGTTGGACGGGGTTAAAGCCGCAGTGACGGCGAGCGTGCTGATTCCGGGACACGGCCGAACCGGCGGATGGGAGATCGTCGATGCCTACCGCGACTATCTGACCGGGGTCTACGACGGCGTCGCGGCCTTGTACGAGAGCGGCGGCAGCGACTTCGAGATGCATCCGATCATCGCGGAGCAGCTTGCCCGCTTCAAGGATTGGCCGGGCTTCGAGGAGGAACTGGGCAAGCACGTCTCGCTCGCCTATCTGGAGGTCGAAGCGGACGCGTTCTGAGCGGATCGGGTTCCCGACGGCGTCGCCGAGGTCGACCGATGCGAGCACTGCACACCAAGCTCCTGCGCGATCTCTTCGACCTCAAGGGACAGGTTGCCGCCATCGCCGTGGTGATCGCCGCGGGCGTGATGGTGCTCATCCTGTCCGTGACCACGCTCGATGCCCTGCGCCTGTCGCAGGCCCGGTTCTACGACGGCCATCATTTCGCCCATGTCTTTGCCGATCTCAAGCGCGCCCCGGAAGGGCTCGCGGCGCGTCTGCGCGAGATCCCGGGCGTCAACCAGGTCGAGACGCGGGTGCAGGCTCCGGTGCGCTTGGAGGTTCCGGGTTTCGACGAGCCGGTCCGCGGCCTGCTGCTCTCGATCCCGGACGGCCATCAGCCGGGGCTGAATCGTCTGTATCTGCGCGAGGGCGCACTGCCCGAGCCGGACCGATCGGACCAGGTGGTACTGAGCGAGCCGTTCGCTGAGGCGCAGGCGCTACGGGCGGGGGATCGGTTGGAGGCGATCATCAACGGCCGTCTCCAAATCCTGACCGTCAGCGGTGTCGCCCTGTCGCCCGAGTTCGTCTATCAGGTGGGGCCGGCGGACATCTTGCCGGACTACAAACGCTTTGCGGTCCTCTGGATGAACCGCCGAGCGCTGGCCCACGCGATGGACATGGACGGTGCCTTCAACAGCGTCCTGCTCTCGCTCCAGTCCGGGGCCGACGCGGAGACAGTCATTGAGACCCTGGACCTGCATCTGGCCCGCTACGGCGGAATCGGCGCCATGGGCCGCGAGGACCAGATCTCGCATCGCTTCCTGTCCGAGGAGCTCGACCAGCTCCGCGTCATGGCGATCGTGCTTCCCGCCATCTTCCTCTCGGTCGCGGCCTTCCTCTTGAATCTGCTGATGGCGCGGATCATCCAGACCCAGCGCCGGCAGATCGCGATCCTCAAGGCATTCGGCTACGGCAACCGGGACATCGCCGCGCATTACGGCCTGCTGACCGGACTCATCGTGGTCGTGGGATCGCTACTCGGGATCGCCCTCGGCGCTTGGGCGGCGGAAGGGATGGCCGGGGTCTACGCCGAATACTATCGTTTCCCGGAAACGAGCTTCCGCCTCCAGCCTCGGATCGTTGCTCTAGCCCTTCTGGTTTCCGCCTGTTCTGCCGCGCTGGGCACCGCCCGCGCCGTGGGCCGTGCGGTCGCGATGCCGCCCGCGGAGGCGATGCGCCCGCCCGCGCCCCGGCGCTTTCATGCCTCCTGGATCGAACGCTCCGCGCTCGGACGGCGACTGGACCAGCCGACCCGGATCATCCTGCGCAACCTCCTGCGCCATCGCACCAAGGCACTGCTCTCGATGCTCGGGATCGGGCTGTCCGGCGGACTCCTGCTCCTCGGGAGCTATCAGTTCGGTGCAATCGATCACCTGCTCGACGTCCAATACCGGCTTGTGATGAACATGGATGTTCAACTCAGCTTCACCGACCCGACACCCGAGCGGTCGCTGGCCGAGCTGCGCACCCTGCCCGGCGTGGCCTATGTGGAGGGCTTTCGCAACGTGCCGGTGCGCCTGATCAACGGGACCCGAGACTACCGCACCAGCATTCAAGGCATGGAGCCGGAACCGCGACTGCGCGGCTTGCTCGACGCCGACCATCGTCCGATTCGCCTGCCGCCCGAGGGCCTCCTGATGACCCGCTTCCTGGCGGAAGACCTCGGGCTCGCACCCGGCGACGCGCTCGAAGTCGAGATCATGGAAGGGCATCGCCGGACCCTCAGGGTTCCGCTGGCCGGCATCGTCGACGAGCCGATCGGCGTGAGCGCCTACATGGAGCGGCGCGCCCTAAATCGACTGATGGGCGAAGGCCCTGCACTCTCCGGTGTCTGGCTGATGACCGACGCCGCGCAGCACGACCGGCTCTTCGCGCGTCTTTGGGAGGTGCCGCGCGTCGCCGGCATCGGTTTGGTCGCGGATGCGGAGCGCCAATTCCGCGACTACATCGACGACACCGTGCTGGTGACGATGAGCATCCTGCTGCTGATGGCCGGCTCCATCACCTTCGCCGTAGTCTACAACAACGCGCGTATCGCCTTCTCGGAGCGCTCGCGCGAGCTGGCCACGCTCCGAGTCCTCGGCTTCAGCCGGGCGGAGGTGAGCTGGATCCTCATCGGCGAGATCGCCGTTCTGACCCTCTTGGCCATCCCGCTGGGCTGGCTGATCGGCACCGGATTCGCCGCGCTGCTCAGCTCGGGCATGGCGATGGACATGTTCCGGGTGCCCTTCGTCATCAGCCCGCAGACCTACGCCTTCTCCGCCGCCGGGGTACTGCTGGCCTCGGTGCTGTCGGTGCTCGCGATTGCGCGACTGCTGGGGCGGCTGGACATGATTGCGGCGTTGAAGACGATCGAGTAGGGCTGAACCGCGTCCGGAGCGGCCTTTATCGGTTCGTGATGTCGTCGACCTCGGCGCGGCTCTGGACGTTGGCGGTGACGCGGTTCAGGAGGAAAAATTCGGGTCGTTCAGATCGTCAGACCACGCCACGTGAATTCGACGTACCGACCGGCACTGAACGGTGACGGGAGTTTAGGGGGATAATCGACAGTATGTCCTTCCGAAAACAAATGATTGCAACCGTCGTCGGCCTAACCATCCTCGGCTTGCTCGCGCTCGCCTTGATGCCGTCTCCCGTGCCGGTCAGCGCGACTTTGGTTCGGCAGGACGTCTTTATCGAGTCGATCGAGGACGAGGGTCGCATGCGCCTGCGCGATATCTATAGCGTCTCTGCGCCGATCAGCGGCTATCTGCGCCGCGTGGAGCTCGAGCCAGGGGATGCGGTCGCTGCCGATCAGGTGCTGTTCGAGCTGGAACCCTTGCCTGCGCCGGCACTTGACCCGCGCTCGCGCGGTCAGGCGCGCGAGTCGCTCGCCGCAGCACAAGCCCATTTGGAGGAGGCGGAGGCAAACCTCTCGGCTCGGCAGACCGAATACGAGCTGGCCCGCACCGAGTACGACCGCAGCGAGACCCTGCACCGGCGCCAACTCATCTCCTCCGAGGAGCGAGGTCGGCGGCTCGCGCAGCGCGACGCCGCCAACGCCTCGGCACGCGCCGCGCGACATTCGGTGGAGGTCGCCCGTTTCGAGCTTGAATCGGCCCGCGCGCTCGTGGAGATCGCCGCCGGCAAGCGCGCTCCGGGCGACCACCCGGTTCTCGGTGTCCGCGCCCCGATCGACGGGGTCGTGACCCAACGTCATCGCTGCTGCGAGGGGCCGGTGCAGTCCGGCGAGGCGGTGCTGGAGATCGGCGACCTGGATGCGCTGGAGGTCAAGGTCGACCTGCTGTCTGTGGACGCCGTGCGTGTGCGGCCCGGGATGCGTGTGACGCTGGAACGCTGGGGCGGCGAGGATGCGCTGGACGGGCAGGTCAGACGCGTGGAGCCCGCCGGGTTCGAGAAGATCTCTGCCCTGGGCGTGGAAGAGCAGCGGGTGCCGGTCTGGGTCGAGATCGTCACGCCGCGCGCTCGATGGCGTCATCTCGGCGACGGCTATCGGGTCGAGGCACGCTTCATCCTCTGGGAGGGCGAGGACGTGGTCCAGATCCCGACCAGCGCACTCTTTCGGCACCTGGACCGCTGGGCCGTCTTCGTCGCCGACGAGGGTCGGGCGCGCCTGCGCACGGTCGAGGTCGGACGGCGCAGCGGTCTTTGGACCCAGATCACCATAGGGCTTGAGCCGGGCGAGATCGTCGTCACCCATCCGGGTGATCGGGTGCACGACGGCGGCCGCATCGCGGTCGAGGTGCGGCCATACGCGTAACGGCCGCGCGGGCGACATATCATACGAAACGACGTTCCACTCGGGACAGCAGGGCGGCGGCGCGTCTGGCGCGGCACACAAGGCCACCGGCAGCGATGGTCGAGCAGCCATCGGCATCAGGAAACAAGAAGAACATGATCTCCACTTTCTCGCTTGTCTTCATCGTCGTCGAGCTCCTCGGGATCGCGAGCGCGATCCATGCGCTCTTCACCGTGCGCACGCCGCAGGGCACGGTCGCCTGGGTGGTGGGCCTGGTGGCCTTCCCCTGGCTGGGTCTTCCGCTCTACTGGTTCTTCGGCAGTCGGCGCTTCGACGCGCATTCGCTCGCCATGCAGGAGAAGCTTTACAAACACCGGGAGCTGATCGACGCGGTCCGCGCGGAGATGGCACCCTTTCGTGTCGAGCCAACCGGAATCGAGCCCGAAACCGCCTCGCCTCTCGCCGCGATCGCCCGACAGGAGTTTCTACGCGGCAACCGGCTCGAGCTGCTCATCGACGGCAAGGCCACCTTCGCTGCCATTCTGGCCGAGATCGCACGGGCGAAGCATTCGGTCTATGTGCAGTTCTACATCGTGCGCAACGACGGGCTCGGGCGACGTCTTCTCGAAGCGCTCGCGGCGAAGGCGGCCGAAGGTGTGGATTGCTGCTTTCTGATCGACAGCTTCGGGGGCGCAGCCATCACCCCGCGGGTCATGCGCCACTGGCGCGCCCGCGGGGTGCGCATCACGGCCTTCAGCGCCCTGAGCGGCTGGCGCGACCGCTGGCGGCTCAACTTTCGGAATCATCGCAAGAACGTGATCGTGGACGGCCGGGTGGGCTTCATCGGCGGCCACAATGTCGGCGACGAGTATCTCGGGAAGAATCCGAAATACGGCCGTTGGCGCGACACCCATGTGCGCGTCGAGGGCCCGACCGCACTTCAGCTTCAGATGGTCTTCGCGGCCGATTGGTATTTCACCACCGGCGAGATCCTGGACGCCCATTGGCAACCGCACGATCCCGCCCCCGCGGACGCTGGCCAGCGGTCTCTCGTGCTCGCCTCCGGGCCTTCCGACCAACACGAGCGCTGCACGCACTTCTTTCTGCATGTCATCTCGATGGCAAAACACCGGCTCTGGATCGCCAGTCCCTATTTCGTGCCGGACGAAGGCATCCTCCAGGCGCTGCAGCTCGCCGCGATCCGGGGTGTGGACGTGCGCATCCTCCTGCCCATGAAGCCGGATCAATACCTGGTCTGGCTCGCCTCCTTTGCCCTGCTCAAGGAGCTGGATCATCCTCGGATCCATGTCCACCGCTTTACCGGTGGATTCCTCCATCACAAGGCATTGGTCGTCGACGAGGGTTTCGCCGCGGTCGGCACCAAGAACTTCGACAACCGCTCCTTCAGGCTGAACTTCGAGATCACCCTCGCCGTCACGGACGCCCGTTTCGCCGCCGAGGTCGCAGCGATGTTCGAGCGCGATTTCGCCGAATCGCGAGAGGTCGGCCCGCGCGCCTACGACACGCTGTCCTTTCACCAAAAGGTCGGCGCCAAGGCCGCGAGGCTGCTCGCCCCGATCCTGTAGGTCGTGCCGAGCGAGCGCGAGGCGCGAGGCGCGAGGCACGAGGCACGAGGCACGACGCCGGTTCCTTGTATCTCGCTGTCGCTCGGAACAACCGACGAGAAACCTCAGAAGGCGCCGAATAGGCTTCCCAGAAGGATCGCCGTGATCAGGCCGAGCAACGGGCCGATCACGGTCACCACGCCGATGTGCGCATAGCTCTGCTTCTGTGTGGCCCCGCAGATCGCGAGCAAGGTCACGATCGCGCCGCTGTGCGGGAGCATGGAGAGGGGTCCGCAGGCCAACGAGGCGATGCGGTGCATCAGGGCAGGATCGATGCCGGCAACTGTCGCCATCTGTGCGAAGGTCTCGCCGAAGGCATCCAGGGTGATGGTCAGCGCCGCCGATGCGGAGCCGGTGATCACCCCCATGGTGCTGGCCGCGACCGACAGCGAGACCAAGGGGCCGCCGGGCACCGCCAGCAGCCCGTCGCGCACGATGACGAAGACCGGCAGCGCGGCGACCACGGCGCCGAAACCGGCAAGGCTCGCGGTGTTGAACACGGGTAGGACCGATGCGTTGGCACCGGCATCCAGGCTCTTGCGCAGCTCGGTCAAGCGCGAGCGGTTGACGAGGATCAGCACCAGCGTCGCCGCAAGCAGCGCCGTCATGACCGACCAAATACCGCTGACCGCCGCCAGCGAGATCCCGCCCCAACGCGGCTCGGCCAGAAACGCCGTGTCCATCCGCGGCAGCACGACCCAGGTCATCAGCAGATTCACCGCCAGGACCACCAGGATCGGCAGCACGGCGAGGAGAAACGAGGGCCCTTCCGGCGCATGATGACCGTGGGGCAGCTCGGCGGGGTCGAAGGCGTCGGCGTTGACGGCACGCTCGCTGGACAGCTCGGGGTCCGCGGCCGGATGACTGTCCGGCCCGTAGCCCTCGCCGTCGCGCCGAGCCAGATTCTCGGCCCGCTTGAGCCACCAGATCCCGAAGCCCAGCATCACGAGTGCGGCGAGGATGCCGATGCCGGGCGCCGCGAACAGCGTGGTCCCGAAATGAGGCATCGGGATGGCGTTCTGTATCGCGGGGGTTCCCGGCAGTGCCGTCATGGTGAAGGTGAAGGCTCCCAGCGCAATGGTCGCCGGGATCAACCGATGGGGGATGTTCGCCTGTCGGAACAGGGCATCGGCGATCGGGAACACCGCGAAGGAAACGACGAACAGGCTGACCCCGCCGTAGGTCAGCAACGCGCAGGCAAGCACCACGGCGAGGACCGCGCGTCCGCTGCCGAGCCGATCGGTAAAGCCGCGGGCGATGGAGCGCGCCGCACCGCTGTCGTCCATCAGCTTTCCGAAGACCGCACCGAGCAGGAAGATCGGAAAGAACTGGACGATGAATCGCCCGACACCGGGCATAAAGGTCTGGGTGAGGCTGGCGAGCAGCGGACCACCGGAGAAGGCGACCGCCAGCAGGGCCACAGCGGGTGCGGCGAGCAACAGGCTGAACCCGCGAAACGCCAGCCCGATGAGCAGCCCCACAGCGAGGAGTATTCCGAGTAGTCCGATCAGATCCCCGGTCGACATGCCGCCTCGCTCCTTATATCGATGTGGTTGCTGCGGCGGGCAGATTACCAGACCGGCAGGGCACGGCGCCACGCTCCGACCCCATCATCGGCATCTTCGTCCAGGTCGAGTCGTCCTGCTTCATCCCTCTGTTTCGTATGGGTCCGAGACGACTGCGAGACTCGGGCTGTCGCTCGCTTTGTTCCCCGGGAATGTCTCAGAACAATCCGCGCTGACCCTGCCGGGTTCGTCCACCGCTGCTGCGGGGTGCCTGCGAGCGAGACGGTCTTGGGTCGGCTCGGGCGATCCTCACGGCAGCAACCGGCCCAGCGTCACCGATCGATAGCAAGGCAGTGACGGCCCCATCCTGTTAGCGATCCGTCGCGGCCGAAACATGGAGTTTTTAGCCCAAACCGCACAAAAACCCCACTTTGGAAGACTGCATCACCCTGCCCGACATGGATTGCAGCCTGATGCTTGCCGACGTCCACGAGCGGGGGGCATTTCCAGCTCAGCCCGAGCAGCCCCCGAGCCAGCATCCATGAGGCGGTCAGATGCCAGCCAGATAGGCTGCCTTCCACCCGGCATAGCGCTCGACCAACCCCTGTAACGCCTCGGGCTCGTAGACCCGCAAGCCACTCAGGATCAGGGTCTTCGCGCCCTGCCCGACCGGCTCCCCGGCGGCCGTCAGGCGGAACCCGAGTCGGGCCTCGCCGCGCTTGCCCGTGACCTCCAGCTCGGTCGATTCCAGAGCAATGTCCAGGTCGGGGCAGTCCAATCGGTCCAGCTCGAACGACATCCGGTCATAGATCACCAGCGGCCGATCCGGGTTGATCATCACACCCTGCTGCTCCATGAGCGGCACCAGAATGTGCGGAAAATTCCGACCCGAAAAGGCCACGTAGCGGCGCACCAGCGATTCAATCATGACCGGATCCCCGGTCACCTGTCCCGAACGCTCGACCTCGAGACAGCGCTTGCCGTCGGTCGTCTCGACCACGACGCCGGCGCCGCTCTGAATGACGTTCAATGCGGCATCCGCTCCGACCATTCCGGTGAAGCGAAAGGTCATCCGACGTGCAAGGCCGCATCTGGCGAGGACAAGTGCAAAGAGAAGATCGCCGGGGGCACAGAAGCGCGGATTCGTCGCATCGTGGATCGGATTGAAGTCGCCCGCGACCTCCTTGGCGAAGGCGCTGCCTTGCTGCGCGGAGATGCGTAGCGTGCCGTCTTCGGCCGCGCGGAAAGGATCGAGAAACATAGCTCAAAGCTCCGAGGTCCGGGAGGCCGGACGACCTGCCGCCCAGGCGAGGAAAGGACATCGACCGCGCGAGGGGTCGGGTTGGCGCTGATTGCACTCGGGGAACACCGGCGCTTCGTACCCACGCGCCACGCGGTTCATCCCCGCAGACGCGGGGAACACGTGGAGAAGCAAGCCCGCGCCGGCGCCCCGGCAGTGTCGAGGTTAAGCTTGGATGCCGTTTCAGATCCACTACGAGACGTTGGTGTTGGACAACGCCGCCCCACAATCAGCGAGAATAAGCCATGATCCAATGCCACGTTCGAGTCCGCTCCGTCCTACCGTGCGGACGTGCTCTCTCCCCGGTCAGCCTCGCCGCGGATACGCAGGCGTGCGACGCACGGCCACGCAAGGACAGCATCGCGACCGCAGATTACAGCTGGCAGACCACCGGTGCATGCGAGTCGAGCCGACAAGGGGCCGTGGGTTGTGCCGGATACACCGAGGCCAAGCCCCCTGCAACGAGGACCGAAACACCTCCGGCGCGCAATGCGAATGGGTGGTGTCGGAAAAATGCGTAGCGCGATGACGACGGGCGTGCACTCAGGACGCGTGACGTGTTTGGGTAAGCCTATTGAACAGCGGAGACGGGGATGCCGCGGCAACAGAGCTTCATCGACGGCGAACGGATCCGGAAGGCTCGCACGCTGCGCCGTGTCGAGCCGATCTATGAAGTCCTCGCGCAAGCGCTCGCAACGATTCCTGATCTTCGCTTCATCAAGCTCTTCCCGGGAAGGCTGAGTGCCTCGAACCAGCTGTCGACGGATGGGAAGCAGAGTCCAGTCGTGGCGGTCGGCGCCGCGGGGATCATCGGCGTCGAATTACTGATCGACACGAAAACCCACGTGGTGCAATTCTACGGAATGACTTCCGCGCAGCAGGGCTGTGGGCGAAAGATGGTGGAAACCGTTGTTGCCGCCACACCCTCGGACTGGTTCCTCGCCGTGCCCTTTGACTGGAGCTGCGGTTTCTGGGCGCACATGGCGGATGAATACCCGCGAATCCAGATATTCTGACGCCGTGCCAGGCCCTGCAGGCACGCTGCCGATCCCGAGTATGACCGAAGCGGATACCGCGGAGTGCCTCCTGACAGGCTGATTCGCGTTTAATCAGACGAGCCGTTTAGTGTCGAGCAAAGGCGGCTGGCGACCCAGACCGACCGACGAGCCGAGCCAACCGACCAATCGCCGTGTTCCGGGAAGCCGTCAACGGTCGTTCGCAGCGTGGTGACTCCTCAATCCTGATACCGGTCACCCGCCGTCCAGCGACCGATGGACCGGTCACAACCCATTCCGGTCAGTCGCTCTATTTACGCGAGCGATCCGGAAGGCATCCAAAGCGGACACTCTCTCAGGCGATCATTGAGAGGACGGAGGGTTTTTCAGGCGACCTGGTCGAGAAACAGCTCGCGAAGAACCTCCGGGCGTTCCTGTGCCACACGAATGAGCGATCGCGCCGCACCGCTCGGCTCGCGCCGACCCTGCTCCCATTCCTGCAGCGTCCTGACCGACACGCCTAGGAGCCTCGCGAACTCACTTTGGGACATCTTGACGCGATAGCGTGCGAGCCCCACCGGGCCGTGGATTGCGCCCACCTTCTCGGAGTTCATCTCGCGAATGGACTCAAGCAATTCAGCGCCGATATCACGATCGGCGTCTCTTGCGAGCAGCTCTTGTTCAGTCTTCGGCATGATCCAGCATCTCCCGCGCAGCATTGAGCACATGCGCTGGCAAGTTGTCTCGCGCGCTCTTGGCGTAAATCAAGAGGAGCCAGATGCGCCCGTCTGCCAGCCGGTTGTAATAAATGACCCGAACACCGCCTTGTTTTCCGCTACCGGACCGGGACCAACGGACCTTGCGCACGCCACCGGTCCTCGGAACGACATCACCTGCAAGCGGGCTGCCCGCAATCCAGGCGCAGAACTCCCCACGCTCGTCCTCCGTCCAGTAGTCGGGCCAAAGGCGCGAAAAGGAGGGTGTTTCCACAACGGTTAGCATGGCATGATTATACGTCAATGCCGCATAAAGCGCTTGGGTGCCTGCTCTACGTCGCTGGGCAGACAGTCATCGAGACTGCAGCTGTTACCGCTATTGGCTGACAGCGACCATTCGGGGTTGCGAGGCCGAGCGGCCGCCACAGACCGCTCCTGGGGCGGAGCCGCCGCCCGGCGCGTCGGGACCCGTGACCGGGCAAGGTCGATTCCAGATCTCGCTCGGCATCCGTTACGCGGTCTCCCGGTGTGGGATAGATGGTCGATGGCGAGGTGGGCGATTACTAGAAGTTCGTGGCGAAATAGTTTTAGAAACAACACTTTCCGGGTACGCATCGGTTCGCGTTGCCGAGCCCGGGCTCTTATGGCACGCTTGCCGGCGGATTTGACCGGCGGTCACTATTGAAAGCGTGAATCATCTGGAGGCTCGCATGTTGAACGGAAAGGCAGCGGTCGTGACGGGCTCGACCAGCGGGATCGGCCTCGGTATCGCGAAGGCCCTCGCCGCGGACGGCGCGGACATCCTGCTGAACGGCCTGGGCGATGCGCAGCAGATCGAGGCGCTACGCGAGGAGCTGGCGGCTGAGTACGGCGTGAAGGTTGCCTACTGCGGCGCGGACATGACCAAGCCCGCCGAGATCGAGCGCATGATCGAGACGGCAAACCGCGAGCTCGGCAAGGTGGACATCGTGGTGAACAATGCCGGCATCCAGCATGTCGCCCCCGTGCATGCGTTTCCGATCGACCGTTGGGATGCGGTGATCGCCATCAACCTGACGGCACCTTTTCTCATCACGCGTGCAGTCCTGCCGGGGATGCTGGAGCGCAACTGGGGCCGGATCATCAACATCGCCTCCACCCACGGTTGGGTCGCATCGGTCGACAAGTCGGCCTATGTCGCGTCCAAGCACGGCATCATGGGCTTCACCAAGGCGGTCGCCTTGGAGACCGCCACCACCGGGGTGACCTGCAACGCCATCTGCCCGGGCTGGGTTCTGACCCCGCTGGTGCAGAAGCAGATCGACGCCCTCGCCGAGCGCGAGGGGCTCTCCGAAGAGGACGCCACCATCGAGCTGCTCGGCGAGAAGCAACCCTCGCTGCAGTTCACCAAGCCCGATCAGCTCGGCGCACTCGCGGTCTTTCTCTGCTCGGAAGGCGCGGCGAACATGCGCGGGATCGGGATTCCGGTCGACGGCGGCTGGCTGGCCCAATGATCGAGCCGGCAACTGAGCCGGCACCCTATCCGGGAACCGCCCCGGCAGTCGGTCCCTTCACCCGCTCGAGCACGCGCACCAGGAGACACCCATCGTGAAGCGCATTTCGCTTGAAGACGCCGTCGCCTTGATTCCGAACGGAGCCAGCCTGGTCATCGGCGGGTTCATGGGGGTCGGAACACCGGAGCGGATCTGCGACGAGCTGGTGCGGCAGGGTAAGCGCGACCTGACGGTCATCGCCAACGACACCGCGCTCCCCGGCGTGGGCATCGGCAAGCTGATCACCGCCGGGCTCGTGCGCAAGGCCATCGTGAGCCACATCGGTCTGAATCCGGAGACCCAGCAACAGAAGATCGCGGGCACCCTGGAGGTGGAGCTGGTCCCGCAGGGGACCCTGATCGAGCGGATCCGCTGCGGCGGCTACGGACTCGGCGGCGTGCTCACGCCGACCGGTGTCGGCACGCTCGCCGAGGAGGGCAAGCGCAAGATCGAGGTCGAGGGTTCGGAGTATCTGCTCGAAACACCGATCAAGGCCGATTTCGCGCTGGTGCACGCCATGTTCGCCGATTACACGGGAAACCTGCGCTACGTCCTGACCGCCCGCAATTTCAACCCGATGGCCGCGATGGCCGGCGCGACCGTGATCGCGACCGCCGACCATATCGTCCCGGTCGGGGTCATCCCGCCGGACGACGTCATGACGCCTGCCGTTATCGTCGACCACCTCGTCGCGAATCTCTGACCGCCATGAACGCACAGACCATCATCGCCAAGCGGATCGCGCTCGAGCTGCGCTCGGGCATGCTCGTCAACCTCGGCATCGGGATCCCGACCCTGGTCGCCAACTATGTCCCGGACGGGATCCAGGTCTATTTTCAGTCCGAGAACGGACTGATCGGTACGGGCCCGGTCCCGGAGGAAGGCTTCGCGCATCCGAAGCTCACCGACGCCGGCGGCAAGGCGGTCTCCGCACTGCCCGGCGCCTGTACCTTCGACAGCGCCGTCTCCTTCGGGCTCATCCGCGGCGGGCATGTCGACATGACGGTGCTCGGAGGATTGCAGGTCGACGCCGCGGGCCTGTTGGCCAACTGGATGATCCCGGGCAAGATGGTTCCGGGCATGGGCGGTGCGATGGACCTGGTCACCGGCGCCAAGCGCGTTGTGGTGGCAATGCAGCACACGGCGAAGGGCAAGCCGAAGATCGTCCCAAAGTGCAACCTGCCGCTGACCTCGGCACGCCCGGTCGATCTGATCGTCACCGAGATGGCGGTCCTCGCGCTTTCCGACGGCCGCCTCAAGCTGATGGAGATCGCCCCCGGCGTCAGCGTCGAGCAGGTGCTGGCGGCGACCGAGGCGGAGCTCGAGGTACCGGCGGATGTGCCCGTGATGCCGATTCGGTAGACCCGCAACACCCGGAGCTGAATGGCGCAAGTTCCGCGCCTAGGGGGACTTGTGAATCTTGAACTGCTCCTAGTTCTGGCCCTGTTGGTCGGTGCCATTCTGATGTTCAGCCTCGGGCGGCCGCGGGCCGATGCCGTGGGTCTCCTGATGATGGTCGGGTTGCCGTTCACCGGGGTCATCACGGTTCGCGAGGCGATCGCCGGGTTCAGCAACCCGAACATCATCCTGATCGCGGCCATGTTCGTGATCGGCGAGGGGCTGGCCCGCACCGGCATCGCACAAGGACTCGGGGATTGGCTGGTCGCTCGCGGCGGCAAGAACGAGACCCGTCTGGTCGCCACGCTGATGTTGATCGTCGGCGCGCTGGGCTCGGTGATGTACTCCACCGGCGTGGTCGCCATCTTCATCCCGGTCGCGCTGCGCATCGCGCAGAGCACCGGCATGTCGCCGGCACAGGTCTTGATGCCGGTCTCCTTCGCCGCGCTCATCAGCGGAATGCTGACCCTGGTCGCCGCAGCACCGAACCTGATCGTCAATTACGAGCTGGTGCGCACCGGCGCAGAGGGCATGTCCTTCTTCACGCTGACCCCGATCGGCCTGCCGATCCTGCTGCTCGGCGTCGCCTACATGATGTTCGCGCGCCGCTGGCTGGGCACCGGCGGAGCGGACGGACAGCGCACCGGCGGGCGGCCGAGCCTGACCGATTGGGTCGAGACCTATCGCTTGGCCGAGCGGGAGCTGCGCGTGCGGGTGCGCGAAGACTCCCCGCTCGTCGGGCAACCGCTCGGCGCGCTCGCCCTGCCGGGCCATGCCGAGCTGGCGGTCCTCGCCGTGGAGCGCAGTCGGCCGTTCCACACCTGTCTCATCGGCCCGGATCCGACCACCGAGATCGCCGCCGGCGACATCCTGCTGATCGACAGCCCCACCCCGATCGCCTCACCGGACGCCCGCTGTGCGGACTTGGGGCTGGAGCGTCTCCCGCTGTCCGGGGCCTATTTCACCGACCAGGCACAAGGCGTCGGGATGGCCGAGGTCATGCTGCCGGCGGAGTCGCGCCTGGTCGGCAAGACGCTCGTCGAGCTGCAGTTGCGCGCGCAATACGATCTGACCGCGATCGGATTGCGTCGAGGCACGGTTGCACACACGCCCGAGCGACTGCGGGAGGAACGCCTGCAACCCGGCGACACCCTGCTCCTGGTCGGTGCCTGGAAGGCGATCCGCCAGCTACGCGGCGGCGGACGCGATCTGGTGGCGCTGAATCTCCCGAAGGAGTTCGACGAGGTGCTGCCGGCCGCGAAGCAGGCGCCCTTCGCATTGCTGGCGCTCGCCATCACCGTGACCCTCATGGTCCTGGATCTGGTGCCTGCGGTACAGGCAGCCCTTATCGGCTGCCTGTTGATGGGACTCTTCCGCTGTATCGATCTCGACAGCGCCTATCGCGCGATCAGCCTGCGCACCCTGGTGCTGATCGCGGGCATGCTGCCCTTCGGCATCGCCCTGGAGCGCACCGGCGGGATCGACCTCGCGGCCACCGCGCTGGTCGCACTGCTCGGCGACGCCGGACCCTATCTGATCCTGGCGACGCTCTATCTCATCACCGTGCTGATCGGACTCTTCGTGGTCGCGGCCGCCAACGCCGTCCTGGTGATTCCGGTCGCCCTCGCGCTGGCCGCCGAGCTCGGTGCCTCGCCCTACCCCTTCGCGATCATCGTCGCCTTGGCCGCTTCATCGGCCTTCATGACCCCGATCGCCCCGCCCAACGCGATGGTCGCAACCGCCGGCAACTACCGCTTCGGCGACTACGTGCGTGTCGGCCTACCGTTCGTCGTCGTCGTGATGGCGGTGTCGGTGGCCCTGGTGCCTTGGCTGTTTCCGTTTTACTGAACCGCGCCCGAACCCGCCCGTGCCTCAGTCAAAGCTGGGAAGTGGCCTGTCCTCCAAAGCCAGGTCGTCGAGCGGCGGTCGTCGATGGCCCTCGAACACCGTAAGAACAGCAACGGCATCGCCGTGCAAGCGATAGACGATTCTGTAATTTCCCTCGACCAGTTCCCTGAAATCACTGCCGGGAAGCTCGGGCAGGGTGCGCCCCAAGCCGGGGTGATCCGCAAGAGCCTGTGACCGATCGATCAATCGGTCGATAAACCGCTCAGCAGTGGCCGGATCATCCCTTGCGATGTACTCCTCGATCTCTGCGAGCCGCTCAAAGGCCTGATCGGTCCAGAGGACCTTCATGCGATGGAACGTCCTGCACGCCGCTCCGCGAGGCGCTCGCGAAGGGTTGCAATGTCAATGACCCGCCCGGCATCGGCGTCTCCGGCCCCGGCAAGCAGGGACTCGAAAAACCGCTCCCGATCACACATTCGATCGTATTCCGCCGGCGACAGGACGACGCCCGCGGCCCGACCGTTCTGCGTGATGACGAGTGGACCGGCGCCGTCGACAAGTCGCTTCAGATGACGCGCTATCTGAGTCTTGAACTCGCCGACAGGCACGATGCTTTCGGAAACCGAGATTGGTTGCATGGCCATCATTCCGCCTTGAATTAGGGCCTGAATTTAGGGCGGAATATCCTTTATGTCAAAGGTGTCCTTCTAAAACTTTAAACCGCGCCAGCTCCAACAATCGTCGAGTCTGCCGGGGCCGATCCCATCCAAAATCCTCACATACCGCGCTGGGCGCGGTTTAGACGACACCCTCGATCGCCGCAGCCTCCTTACGCCGGTGGGCCACCAACGCCGCAACGGCGCAGGAGGCGAGGCGGCTCTGGACCGAGTCGGCCCGGCTGGTGAGCGTGATGGGCACGCGTGCGCCCAGGACGATGCCCGCGGAGTCGGCGTTCATCAGGAAGGCGAGGCTCTTCGAGAGCAGATTGCCCGCTTCCAGATCGGGCACGACCAGGATGTCGGCGTGCCCGGCGACGGGGCCGCCGATTCCTTTGATCCGTGCCGCCTCCGGGCTGATGGCGTTGTCGAGTGCGAGCGGTCCGTCGAGGACGCCGCCGGTGATCTGACCGCGGTCGGCCATCTTACAAAGTGCCGCGGCCTCCACGGTCGACTGGAGCTTGGGGTTGACCTTCTCCATCGCAGACAGGATGGCGACCTTCGGGGTCTCGATCCCCAGGGCCCGCGCAAGATCGATCGCGTTCTGCACGATGTCGACCTTCTCCTCCAGGGTCGGGAAGATGTTGATCGCCGCGTCCGTGATGAAGAGGACATTCGCGTGACCGGGCACGTCCATGATGAAGCAATGACTCAGACGCCGGGCGGTGCGCAGTCCGGCATCGCGTTTCACTACCGGACCGAGCAGCTCGTCCGTACTGAGCGAGCCCTTCATCAGCATCTCGGCGCGACCCTCGCGTACCAAGGCGACGGCCTTCTCGGCGGATGCGTGACTGTGCTCTGCGTCGACGATCTCGTAGGGCGAAAGGTCGATCCCCGCGTCTGCCCCGGCGGCGAGGATCTTCTTGCGAGGTCCGACCAAAATGGGCGTGATGATGCCCGCCTTCGCGGCATCGACGGCCCCGCCCAGCGCCGCGGCGTTGCAGGGATGGACGACCGCGGTCGGTGCCGACGGAATGGTTTCGACGGCGAAGATCAGACGCTGGAAATTGGTGTGCGTGGCGGTGTTCATGAAGTCGGGCCCCTTG
Organism: Thiocapsa roseopersicina; assembly: GCF_900106925.1. Classification (GTDB taxonomy): domain Bacteria; phylum Pseudomonadota; class Gammaproteobacteria; order Chromatiales; family Chromatiaceae; genus Thiocapsa; species Thiocapsa roseopersicina. The sequence goes on along the minus strand of NZ_FNNZ01000016.1, from coordinate 35,948 downwards.
GACTTAAACCGCGCCCAGCGCGGTATGTGATGTTATTGGATGGGATCGGCCCCGGCAGACTCGACGATTGTTTAAGCTGGCGCGGTTTAAAGTTATAAAAAATATAAAATTTTAAACCGCGTCTCCACCAGGGCCGGTGAAGTCACCAAGGCCGAATACAACATGAAAATGACGGATGTCGCCCTGAACGCGGTTTAAACACGCTGGCAGAGATTGGGTCACGCAAGCAAGCCCAACACGGGCGATCACGGAGCCGGCCGATGCTGGCGACGCAATCGACCGCACATCCGTCGCCGGTCACGTACTCAATCGAGTGCTTTGCTCAACTGCGAAGCGGCAATCAGCAAGGGCGACCAAGAGGGACCGAACGGCGGCGCGTAAGCCAGGTCCATATCGTAGATCTGCTCCGCGGTCATGCCGGCATGGATCGCCGCCGCGGCGGTGTCGATCTTGTGCGCGGCCGCCTCGGGACCGACCATGCAGCAGCCGAGCAGCTTGCGCGTCTTGCGCTCCCCGATCAGCCAGACCGAGAGCTTGCCGCCGCCGGGGTAGTAGCCGGCACGGGTCGATCCGACGATCTCGGCGGTCGCGGTATCGAGTCCTGCCGCGTCGACCTCCTCGCTCGACAGCCCGGTGCGTGCGACCTCGAGCCCGAAGAACTTGAACACGGCCGTGCCGAGCACCGGAGGTGCCGGGCGTTTCAGGCCGAAGATGTTGTCGCCGGCAAGCTTGCCTGCCCGATTGGCACGCAGCGCGAGCGGAAACCAGACCGACTCCCCGGTGATGGCATGGATCGCGTCGGCGCAGTCGCCGGCCGCGTAGATGTGCTCGTCGGAGGTTCGTAGGTATTCGTCCACGGCGATCGCCCCGGCGGCCCCGAGCGCCAACCCAGCCGCAGCGGCCAGCTCGGACTCGGGTCGAACGCCGGTCGCGACCAGCACAAGATCGGCCTCAAGCGTCGCGGCGGAGGTCTCGACCAGGATGCCCGAGCCGGTTCGCTCGATCGCCTCGACCCGCGTCCCGGTCAGCATCTCGACCCCATGCGCCTTGGCCTCGTCGATCACGCGCGCCCGCAGTGTCTCTGGCAGCCAGGGCAGAATCTCGGGCAGGGCCTCCACCACGGTGACCGCGGCGCCCATCTCTCGGAAGTTCTCGGTCGCCTCAAGCCCGATATAGCCGGCGCCGATGACCACTACGCGCTTGGGCGGATGCGCCGCCATGGCCGCCTTGATGGCCCGCCCGTCGTCGATTGTTTTGAGCGGATAGGCGCCCTGCCCCCAGAGCGCGTCGAGCCCCTTGATCGGCGGCGCCCAGACCCGCGCGCCCGTGCAGATGATCAACTTGTCGTAGGCGAGCACGAAATCGCCCTCGGCGTTGCGACCGCCGACCTCGCGGCGGCCCGGATCGATTTTCAGGACCTCGTGGTCGAGACGCACGTCGATGTTGCGCTCATCTCGAAAACGCTGCGCGGAGATGACGAGCAGGTCGTTCATGTCCGTGTCCGGGGGAAGCTTGTACGGTAATCCGCAGGCGCCGTAGGAGACGTCCCGCGTCTTCTCCAGAACCAGGATCTCGGCGTCCGGACGTGTCCTTCTGGCCTGACTCGCCGCGCTCATGCCCGCGGCCACGCCGCCGATGATCACTACTCTCATATTTGCTCCTCGCGCCGGATCGCTTCTGGTCGGTTGCCGCGGCGATAGTAGCCGCGGGGCGAACCACCGACAAGGTCGCGGCAACGGGGTAAGCACCTGGATTCCCGGACGGCAACAGGCGCCATCGGTCGCGCACGGCCGGAGACGGGGCGGAACTCCGCTGCTCGAGTCGAGCGGCGCAGGTTCCGCGTTTCGGATAGAATCCAGCCGTCGACGTCAACAAGATGTCCCCTTGATCACATAGGGTTTCTTGGCTTAAACGAGAACGCAGGAGAATCCGCGGTGACAACCAGGACACAGGCGCACGACTCCCCGAGAATCCTGATCGTCGGCGGCGTCGCGGGCGGCGCATCGGCGGCCGCGCGGGCCCGCCGTGTCAACGAGCACGCCCGGATCATCATGTTCGAGCGCGACCCCTATGTGTCCTTCGCCAACTGCGGTCTACCCTATTTCATCGGCGGGGAGATCGCCGATCGCGCCCAGCTCCTGGTCGCAACGCCTGAGCTGTTTCGCGATCGGTTTCTGATCGACGCACGCATCCGCCACGAGGTGATCGCCATCCATCGAGCGACCAAGCGGGTCTTGGTCAAGAATCTCGACACGGGCGAGCAATACGGGGAGGGCTACGACAAACTCATCCTCTCGCCCGGTGCCTCGCCGATCGTGCCGCCGATCCCGGGTGCGACGGCACAAGGTGTCTTCAGTCTGCGCAACCTCGGAGACATGGACCGGATCATCGCCGGAATGGCGCACGCGAAAGAGGCCGTCGTGGTCGGTGCAGGCTACATCGGTCTGGAGGTCGCGGAGCAGTTCGTCCGTCGGGGTCTGAAGGTCACGGTCGTGGAGCTGCAGAACCAGGTCATGCCCTTCTTCGATCGCGAGATCGCCGAGCCGCTCCACCGCGAAAGCGAGCGCAACGGGGTGCGACTCGAGCTCGGCCGCGGTGTCGCCGCGATCGAGCAGACCGACGGGACCGTGTCCGGCGTGACCCTCGCCGACGGAACCCGGCTGCCGGCGGACCTGGTGCTGATGAGTGTCGGCGTGCGCCCGAACGTGGCGCTCGCGGTGGAGGCCGGGCTGACCATCGGGGCCAGCGGCGGCATCGCCACCGACGCTTACATGCGCACCTCGGACCCGGACATCTATGCGGTCGGGGATGCCGCCGAATACGCCTTCGGTCCGACCGGGGAGCGCATGCGGGTCCCGCTGGCCGGCATCGCCAATCGCACCGGTCGGCTGGCCGGGGAGCATGCCGCGACGGGTGCCTCGCGCCCGGCTCCCGCGGCTTGGAGCACCTCGGTCGTGCGCGTCTTCGGCTACGCCGCCGGGATCGCTGGTCTGTCGCTGCGCGCGGCACGGCAGGTCGGATTCGATGCGCGCGCGGTGCATATCGTTTCCTATCATCACGCGAGCTACTATCCGGGTGCGGCGCCGATCGGCATCAAGCTGGTCTACGAGGCAGGCACGGGACGCGTGCTCGGCGCGCAGGTCGTCGGTGCCGCGGGCGTGGACAAGCGGCTTGACGTCGTCGCAACCCTGATCCACTTCAAGGGGACGATCGAGGATCTCGGGGCGCTGGATCTCGCCTACGCACCGCCCTTCGGCTCGGCCAAGGATCCGCTGCACATGGCCGCCTTCGTCGCACAGAACGACCTCGACGGGCTCGCGCCGCTGATCCAGCCGGACGCGGATCTCTCCGCCTTCCAGGTCGTGGATGTCCGCGAGGCGACGGAGCTCGAGGAGCTTCCGCTGTACGACGCACCTCACGCGAAGCATATCCGACTCGACGACCTGCGCGACCGCCTCGGTGAGCTCGACCCCGCCCTGCCCACGGTGGTCTCCTGCCGTGGCGGGCAGCGTGCTTATGCTGCGGTGCGCATCCTGGCGCAGCATGGTTTTGCGGAGGTCTACAATCTCTCGGGCGCGGCGGCCATGCGGGACTTTGCGCTGAACCGTCGCTCCGGTGCCGAGCCCGCAACGCATGTCGACCTGCCGCGCCCCGAGCATCTGGTCGACGATGCCTGACAGGGCGGCCCGCCAAAGCGACCGCTCCTTTCTTCCCTACCCGTCCATACGCCGGACCGGCGTCGATCTCGCCGCCGGCCATCACCCCCGGAGAAACCACGCATGCTTTATCTCGATCTTCCGACCGCCGACGAGCTGGCCGACCTGGCCACCCAGCGCAACGACATCGCGGTGTCCATTATCCTGCCCACTACTCCGATCAGCACCGAAACGGACGCCGATCGCATCCTGCTTAAGAATCTGACCAAGGAAGCGCTCGCTCAGCTGGAGGCTGCGGGGGCCGACAAGCGGCGCGTCAACGATCTGATCGAGGAGCTGGACGATCTCGTCGAGGACGACGAATTCTGGCGTTTCCAAGCCCACGGCTTGGTGGTCTTCGCCACCCCGGACAATCTGCGCACCTTCCGCGTCCCGAATGCACTTGAGCCCTTGGTCAAGGTCTCCGACCGCTTTCATCTGAAACCCCTGCTGCGCTCGGTCAATTTCCGCAATAGCGGCTACGTCTTGGCCTTGGCCGACGGGGGCGTGCGCCTGATCGAGGTCTCGGCGGATCTGCCCGCAAGCGAGGTGAAGATCGCGGGGATGCCGACGGACGCCGCCTCGTCGGTCGGCGTAGCGAGCATCGCCACCCGCTCCTACAGCGGGCGCATCGGCGGATCAGAGGGCAAGAAGGTCCGGCTGCGGCAATATGCACGCAAGGTCGACGGCGCCCTGCGCGGACTCCTGGCCGGCAGCACGGCCCCCTTGATCCTGGCCTCGGTCGAGAACCTCGGCGCCATCTACCGCTCGGTCAACAGCTATCCGCACCTGGTCGCCGAAGGAATCGAGGGCAATCCTGAGCGGATGTCGGAAGCCGAGCTTGCCGCCGCCGCGCGCCCGCTGCTCGATGAGCTCTATCGATCGCAAATCGCCGACTGGAATGCACTCTTCCAACAACGCGCCAATGATGATCGGGCCACCACGGACATCGCCCGCACCGCACGCGCGGCAACCTTCGGCGCGGTGCAGAGCCTGCTGGTCGATATGGATCAGGTGGTGAACGGCACGGTTGACGACGCCGACGGCACCGTCACCTTCGCGGATGCCGCGAGCGCAGACACCTACGGGGTCATCGACGAGATCGCCCGCCGGGTGCTCCTGTCCGGCGGCGAGGTACTGAGCGTCCGTGCGCAGGACATCCCGGAAGGCAAGGCGCTGGCGGCGATCCTGCGATACGCAGCCTAAGAGCGACAACGGCCGGGTTTTAGCCTCCCGCCTCCCGCCTCCCGCACAGCCTAATCGAAGCTGGCGGCTGGCGGCTGGCGGCTCAGCTCACCACCGTTACCGGCCGATGCGCCGTACGGATCACCGCATCCGAGACGCTGCCGATAATCAGCTTTTGCATCTTGCCGAGACCCCGGCGACCCATCACGATCAAGGCGTCGGTTGCCTCCGCGGCGGCGACGATCTCCTCCCGCGGCTCGCCCCAGACGCTCTTCTCTTCGATTTTCAGGTCGTCCGCGTTGCCGATCGCATCCCGCGCCTTGGCAAAGGCAATGTTGGCCGCTTCGTGACTGATCGAGTCGATTTCCGTGCGCGGGAGATGCGCCATGCCCAACAGCTCGTTGCTGGTCGGGGAGAACACATGCAGCAGCTGGATCGGGGAGTCCGTGGCGCGGGCCAGATCGGCGGCGAACACGGCAGCGCGCGCGGCACCCTCCGAGCCATCCACCGGGACGATGATCATATTGTAGTGAGAAACCATGCGGTTAGAACCTCCTTTGCGCTTGAAAATCGAGCTGGCTGCAACGTCCGGACCGGACATGCGTACCTAAAATCGTCATAGGCCGCCAAGCCGGACCGGCGTATGCTTTCGCGTCGGTTCCGGACCCACCGTTACAGCGATCCGAGTCCGTCACCGGCTTCGACACAGCCTACCGAGCCAAGTGCCATTATAGGAGATCACGCATGGCAAACGACCTGAATACGCCCGTCTCGCAGCACCCCGTGTTCGGCGATCTGAGCCGCAATTGGGGATGGCTTCTCGCATTCGGCATCCTCTCCATCGTCCTCGGTACCGTGGGGATGGGGATGACGTTCGGACTCACGCTCGTCAGCGTCGTCTTCTTCGGGGCACTGCTGATCGTCGGCGGGACCTTTCAGCTCATCGACGCCTTCAAGTGCCAAGGTTGGAAAGGTGCACTTTGGCACGTTTTGATCGCGCTTCTCTATATCGCAGGCGGACTGCTCATCGTTGTCGACCCTCTGCTCGCCTCCGAAACCCTCACGCTGGCGCTCGCCGGCGTGCTGATCGCCGTCGGTGTGTCGCGCGTCATCATGGCCGTTCAGCATCGAGGACAGAGTGGCTGGGGCTGGCTCGTGCTGTCGGGCCTGATCTCGATCGCGCTCGGCGCCATGATCATCGCCAAGTGGCCGATGTCCGGCATGTGGGTCATCGGACTCTTCGTCGCCATCGAGCTGATCTTCAACGGCTGGGCTTATCTGTTCGTGGCGCTCGCCGCGCGTCGCGCCGGCAAGCTCGCGCGCTAGCCCCCCGGGTTGGGCCGCGCGACAGCGAGGCCCAACCTGCAACAGACCCAACCAGCCGCAGAACCAAGGCCCCCATCGATCCAAGTCGGATCTCGGCCAGCGGTATCACGCGCCGCTTCTCAGAAGCGGGGCACCCGCCAAGCCGCCCAGTCGATCGCATCCAGCGCCTCGGCCAACGTCCGCAACCCACGCGCAACCCCGATGTAGTGGCCCGCAATCCCGAGGATGTAGACGGCACCCGGCGGCGGGTCGCCGCCCCGGCGTATGGCATCGACGCGCGCGACCTCGGACAAGGCGAAGTCGCGATTGGCATCCAGCGCGGCTAGGCCTGCTCGTGTACGCGGTTGATCGAGCGTGCGCAGGAGCTCGCGCAGGGTGATCTGAAACGCCTCCCGCCAGTGCCGGCCGAAGTCCGTTCGCGGGCAGTTGTTTTCTCGGTCGGCGCCGCACTCCTCGCTCCAGCGGGCACGCGCCCGTTGGAGCGCGCCCAAGCGGATCAGCAGCGTCTCCACCGCATCCAACAGCGCATCGATCCGCTCCCGGTCGTTGGCGGGCGTCTGCGCGGCGTAGGCCATCGGGACGATCTCGGCCAACGACTGAAGGTCGGCACGCAGGCGCTGCTCGTAGCGCGCGAGCGTCACGACGAAGTCGGGGCGATTGCGATCGGCCAGATCGCCGAGTGCGCGGTCGAGCGTCGCGAGCAGGTCCCTCAGCGTCCGACGCAGATGTTCTCGAGGCGACCTGCCCCCGAAGATGCCGAGCAGGGTGATGCCGACGATGAAGCCGGTCAGGATACTGAGCATCAGGCCAAGATAGCCGGCGGCGCTGTAGGTTTGAGTCGGCTGGAGCTGGACCATCAGGATCGCCATCAGACCCGCGCCCAGGAAGAAGACGTTGCGCGGCGGGGGCAAGGCGTGGAAGAAATACAGGATCGGATAGTAGAAGACGAAGAGCACGAGCGACAGCGCGAGAAAGCCGTCCAACTGCGGCATCACCGCGAAATAGACCGGCGCCGTCAGCAAGGCCCCTGCCGCCCCGCCGATCGCGAGCCGGCGCGCACGCCGATGAACGGGGACATTCGCCAACGTCTCGACACCGACCACCACGATGACCATGGTCACCCCGATGACGCCGAACGGGGGCCATTGCAGCTCGATCCACAGCAAGGCCATCAACCAGAAGCCAACGGCGGCGACAAGCGCGTTGGGCAGTGCGCGTGCCATCCGCTCGGCGAGCGGCGGGCGTACCTCGGCGGCCAGCGCAGCAACCGGCAGCGAGCGCCCCGCGGCCAGAGCAACGGCAGCATCGGCAAGACGCTCGACACGCATGATCAGCCCTTTCAGGGCGAAGGCGGTCGCGTGCAGCAGGGCGCTCTCGGCGACGCCTTGGGGCTCGGGGCCGGCGGCGGAGAGTCGCCCGAGACACTCCTGCGCAGCGGACAAGGCAGCCGCCGACGGCTGTCCGACAACGGCGCCCGGATCCTGCTCGATCCGCTCGACGGCCGTGGCGAGATCGAGAAGCGCGCTGCCCAAGGCCGTCCGGTGCGGGGCACTCAGAAAGGCCCGCTCGCCCTCCGCTGCCAGGCGCAGGTTCTCGCCGAAGGCCATGAGCGAGCCGAGCACGGCGGCGAGCCCGTCGATCTGCGCCTCGTAGGTGCGTTGCAGACGCCGGAAACCGCCGCTGTCGAGTGCCGCGGCCGCGAGGATCTCCCGCAGTTGCACGGGCGCGCCGCGCAGGGTCTTCGGCGGCTGGGGCAGGCGTCCGTCCGCACCCGCCGAGACCGCCTCCCCGAGGCGGCTCATATGGTCGGCAAGCCGCGTCAGTGCCTCGCGATAGGTTCGGTCGTAGAGGGCACCGCCGGTGCGCGGCCAGAGGAGTCCGTTGATCACCAGCACCACCAGGATGCCGACCACCGCCTCGGTGCTGCGCGAGACCGCCTTGGCGAAGGCCATGCTCGGCTCCAGCGACGCATCCCCGGCGATGATCGCGGCGGTGATGGCGAGCATGAACCAGGCGTAGCCGTAACGGCTGTTGCGGATCATGTAGACCGACACCGCCACCACCAGGGAGAGCGCGCCGATCAAGGCCCAGCGGTCCTGGATCAGGAACGCCAAGAGCACGAGCACCAAAAACGCGCCGGCCAAGGTGCCGAGGACGCGCATGAGCCCCTTGCGCAGCGACGCGCCGAGATACGGCGTCTGCAGGAACAAGACGGCGACCGGCGCCAGGAAGGGATCCGGCAGTTGCTGCCAGAGCACGATGCCCCAGGCGGCGATGACGCCGAGCGTGGTCTTCAGCGCATTGAGCGCGGCGGCTGGGCTCCAGGTGCGCGCGAGCGGCGGCATGGCGGTGGATTGATCCGGCAACGCGCGCTCGTCGCTCGACCCGTCAGTCGGGGCCGGAGCCGGAGCCTGAGGCAGGGCCGGAGTCGGGGGCAACCGGTGGACGGGCGTCGAAGGCGGCGCCGATGGCCGCCGCGAGCGATGCCGACGCCGATGTCGTTGGATTGACGGAAACACTCGCGCTGTAGCCGACGCGCAGCACGATGCCGGCCGGCGGCTCGTCGAGACGAATACGGACCGGAATCCGCTGGGCAAGGCGGATCCACTCGAACATGGGCTCCACCTGGACCAAATCGCCCGGACCGGCCGCGGTGTTGCGGCGCTCGATCCCGAACGCAATGCTCTCGACACGACCCGTCAGCGGCTGGCTCGGATAGCCCATCAGCGTCACCGCGGCCGGGTCGCCGATGCCGATGTCGGGCAGGTCGGTCTCCTTGAAATAGGCTTCGACCCAAAAGGAGTCCGCTGCCACCAGCGCGACCTGCGGCACACCCGCCGCCGCAAAGGTGCCCTCCTTGAGCTGGAGGTTCGTGACATAGCCGTCCACCGGTGCCGTCACACGCGTGTCGTCGACGCGTGTCTGCGCAGTCGCCAGGGTGATCTCGGCCGCGACGACTGCGGCAGCCTTTGCTGTCGCAAGCGCCTGTTCGGCGTCGTCATCCGCCTCGGAGAGATCGCCGTCCGACCGAAGCTCGGCGCCTTCGCGGAGGTCCGCCGCCTCCGCGCGACGTAATGCAAGGTCGGCCTCCGCCTGCGCCAGAGCCTGTCGATACAGGTTCGGATCCAGCTCGAACAGGAGGTCGCCCTTGGCCACCTGCTGATTGTCGGCGACGTGCACCGCGGTCACCTGGCCACCGACCCGCGGCGCTACATGCGCCACGTCGGCCAACACCTGCGCGTCGCGGGTCCAGGGATGCGCCTTGGCCTGCTGCCAGGCCCAATAGACGGCGCCGGCGGCGATCGCGACCATCGACAGCGTCACCAGCACGCGCACGCTGTCCAGGATCCATTGCTTCGCGTCGGGGTTGCTCATGGGGTGCTCATCTGACGTTGCTCGGATGCAGGCGGCGGATCAGCCGAAAAACGACGGCACCAGGGTCGCGCCCACCAGGACGGTACAGGCGATGACCAGGGCGGTGAAGAACAGCGGCGGATGCCAGACGAAACGACTCAGCCCGGTGCGGTTTGCGAGTGCGGCCAAGGCGATTGCCAAGACAAAACCGAGCAGCGCTGCCAGTAGCCAAGGCGGGTAGTAGACGCCGTTCAGACTCAGCTCGACCGGACCGCTCGACACCTCAGCGCATCCAACCCTGCGGCGGCGGATAGCCGCCCGCCGGCACCGCCGGACGCTCGTACCCGGTCGGCGGATAGGCTTGGTAGGGACCGGGAGCGTACCAGGAGGGTTCGCCCGGGGGCTGCCGTGAGGCCGCGGGGGGCGGCTGATAGCTCGGATAGACCGGGGCATAACCCTGTGCAGGCATGGGCATGTAACCCGGCGGAACCGGCGGGTATGCCGGCGCCGGGCGTGGCGGCCCGCCAGTCACGGCGGGGCGGCTTATCGGAAGATCCGCGGACGGCACGGATGGCACGGCAGCGACCGGCCCGCGCCCACCCGCCTCGGCAGATGCGGACCGGGCCGAGATCGGACCCGCGGAAACAGCGGCCTGTGCTGCCGACTGATCCATCGCCGGCTCGATCGGCGCCTCCGACACCACTGCGGCCTGCGTCGATTCGGCAGGCGATGCGGGTGTTTCGGCGACGGCACCCTCGGCGGATGCCTCGACCGGTGAGGACACTTCAGCCGGTGGTTCGGTCGCTGCCGCAGCAGTTTCGACGGCGGGCGCGGCGACCACAGGCTCGGCGAGGGTCACCCGCCCGATCGGCGCGACCCGGTCCGCGATCTCCGGATCAAAGGCAACCGCCTGATCCGCCGAGCGCGCAAAATAGAAGTCCACGACGTACAGATAGAGCGACCCCGTCAGGGTCGCAACCAGGATCGAGACGACGAAGAGCCGCTCGTAATTCACCCGCTTCAGTCTTTCGAGCAGTCCTTCAAGCCGCTCAATGATCGCTTGCATCTACAACGTCCTCGATCGCGATTCTTCATGTCCCGGCACCCCGAGGTGCATGGGGACCGACCAGGCGCGGAGGATAACCGAAACCTCGGTTCGGTTGGCGATCCATCCTGCCCTTTGCGCCATGTGAGGGTATGATTATCGGCTTCTCAGCCGTTGAGCCCTGGTCATTCGCCCCATGAGCCATGCCCGCCGATCCGGAGCCGCCATCTTCTTCGATGTCCTGACCGACCTCGGGGTCGAGTATCTGTTCGGCCATACGGGCGGTGCGGTCATCCCCTTGCATGTCGAGCTCAACCGGCGGATGCGCCGCCGCGATCCGGCACCCAGGTTCATCCTCTGTCGTCAAGAGGGCGGCGCCGGTCATGCCGCTGAAGGCTATGCCCGGACGAGCGGACGGGTCGGCGTTGCGATCGCCACCTCCGGACCGGGCGCGACCAATCTGGCCACACCGATCGCGGACGCCTACAAGGACTCGATTCCGACGCTCTTCATCACCGGCCAAGTGCCGAGTGCGGCGATCGGCACCGATGCATTCCAAGAGGTCGATACCGTCGGTTTTACGCGGCCGATCTCCAAGCATAACTATCTGGTCAAGGATGTGCGCGACCTGGAGTGGGTGCTGCGCGAGGCATTCGCGCTGGCGACCCGCGGTCGGCCCGGCCCGGTCGTGGTCGACATCTGCAAAGATGTTCAGCTGGCCGAAACGAGCGGGCAGAACCCGCCCCGAATCCGCCATCGCGAGCCGATTGCCTTCGACCCGGTCAAGGCCGACGCCATCCTCGCCGCACTGGCCGCCGCCGAACGCCCGGTGGTGAAGGCCGGCGGCGGGATCATCCATGCCAACGCGGCAGCGGCGCTGCGGGCCTTCGCCGAGCGCTTCGCGGTCCCGGTCACCACCACCTTCAACGCACTCGGCGCCCTGCCCTTTGAGCTGCCGCACAACCTCGGCATGCCGGGCATGCACGGGACCATCCCGGCCAACTACGCACTGCGCGATGCCGACCTGATCCTCTCGCTCGGCGGGCGCTTCGACGACCGGGTCGCGGTCAAAGGTTTCGCCACGGGCAAGCGCATCGCGCATGTCGACATCGACCCTTCCGAGATCGACAAGACCATCGCGACCGACCTGCACCTGGTCGCGGAGCTCGGCGCCTTCTTCGAGCATGCCTTAAGCACTGGGCAGGCCGCCGACCATGCCGACTGGTTGGCCCAAATCGCGCAATGGCGCAAGCAGATGCCCAAACCCTACGGCCAATCCGAATACATCAAGCCGCAGGCCGTCGTGGAGATCATCTCGGAGCTGACGGCCGGTGATGCGACCCTGGTCACGGGTGTCGGCCAGCATCAGATGTGGTCGGCGCAGTATTATCGGTTCCGCCGGCCGCGCCAGTGGGTCAGCTCGGGCGGGCTCGGGACCATGGGCTTCGGTCTGCCTGCGGCCATCGGGGCCTGGTTCGCCGACCCGGCTCACCCGCTCGTCCTGATCGACGGCGACGGCAGCTTTCAGATGAACATCCAGGAGCTCGGCACCCTGGTCGCCAACCGAATCCCGCTGAAGATCTTCGTCCTGAACAACAGCTTTCTCGGGATGGTCCGCCAATGGGAAGACATGATGGACGAAGGCCATCACTACGAGACCTGTCTCGCCCGCGACGCGAGCTGCGACCCGGACTGCATGGATCTGGACCAGACCTGTCGGCGTCAGATTCCGAACCTGACCGGCCTCAAATATGTCTATCCGCGCCTCAAGACCCAGCGCATCAAGCATCCGAAGGATCTGCGCGAGGGCGTCGCCCAAGCGCTGGCCGAGCCCGGCCCGGTCCTGGTCGATGTCTGGGTCGACAAGGCCGAGAACGTCATCCCCATGGTGCGTCCCGGTCATCGGCTTGATCAGATGATCGAGTCCTGAGCCGGCGTCGCTCCAGCCTTTAGAATCCATTCGCATCTGTCAAAAGGAGACCGCGATGCCTACCCCACACTGGCGTTCCGTGCCGCGCACGGCCGCAACAGACACCATTTACGGACTCGCGCTGAGCCCCGACGGCCAGCGCCTGGCCACCGCAAGCTGGGACAGCCTGGTCAAGATCTGGGACGTCGCCGCAGGGCGCGTCGAGCATGAGATGCACGGTCACGACGGACGCGTCTACACCGTGCGCTTCCACCCCGCCGGCCACTGGGTCGCCTCGGGCGGCACGGACACCACCGTGCGTCTCTGGGACGTCGCCACCGGCGCCGAGCTCTGGAACCAAAGCGGCCACAGCAGCCTGGTCTACAGCGTCGACTTCCAGCCCGGCGGCGCACTGCTGGCGTCCGGGAGCGAAGACGGGACCATCTGCATCTGGAGATCCGCCGACGGCACCCTGGTACGCACCATCGAGGGACATCCGCAGTACGTGCAGGGCGTGGTCTTCTCCATCGACGGCACGCGTCTGGTCTCGGGCAGCCGCGACTGCACCATGGCGGTCTGGGATGTCGACTCCGGGGAAGAGCTGCTGCGACTCGACGTCGTCAACAACGGCATCAACAGCACCCAGTTCAGCCCGGACGGCACCCGGCTCCTGCTCAGCAACGTCGACGGCTCGATCGGTCTGTGGGATCTTGAGAAGGGCGGGCTCATCATGGAGATGGAGGAGCACACCTATCCGGTGTGGAGTGCCGTCTTCAGCCCCGACGGCAAGACCATCGCCTCGGGCAGCGCGGACAAGACGATCGTTCTCTGGGACGCCGTCACAGGTGCTGAGATGTCGCGTCTGACCGGCCACGAAAAGGACGTCTACTGCGTCGCCTTCAGCCCCGACGGCAAGTGGCTCTACTCCGGCAGCGTCGACAAGCACATCCGGGCCTGGAGCTTGGACAACTCCGATCCCCGGTGGGAGACCCTCAGCACCGCCTGGCAGACGGCGGAGGCCGAGGATGCGAAAGCCGCCGCCGAGGCCGCGCACGCACTGGCCGCGCAAGCGCCCGCGAAGGCACCCGCATCGGGACTCTTCGGACGGTTGTTCGGCGGCAAGCGCTGACGAGCAAAGCCGGCTAAACCGCGTCCAGAGCGACATGCGTCGTTTTCATTTTGCTTTTGGCTTCGGAGATGTCCTCGATCCCGGCAAGACGCGGTTTAGAATCTAATATTTTTGAATACTTTGAACCGCGCCAACAAATGACGCATAACGCACCGGGCGCGGTTTAATAGCGTGGCCAACCAAACCTTAACGGACTCGTGACACCCGCTCCGCGGTGTCACGCATCCCCCGTGGCGCTCCGCGCCACGTGCCACCATGGCCGAAATTTGAAACGAGTCACGGCGCGGCCTGATTCATAAGCCCGGCCAACACCTGTTCGGTGCGGTTCATGAGATCGAGGAGTTGCACTCGAGGCCGCTAGCCGTAGGGACAGCGGAAGAAGACGACTGCAAGTCGTCGATCCCGGAATGTTGGCGCCTCGTGACGATCGCCGGCCGCCTCTCCACCTTCGATACCGGACTGGCCGCAGCGGCAAACCACCAAGACCTGCCAGCCGACTTTCTTACGGTCCCGTAATGGCGCTGATTTCCGCCATCACCCGCCCACCGAAACGGCGGCACTGTGATGATTTCTCCTGTCCCCCAGCGGCGCCGGAAACCGTGGCCTGTCCCTGGTATTCTCGACTGCGCCGGTCACAAGAGGATGACATCATGCAAACCGATGAATATCTGCAGATGGACCGTTGCAGTCAGCGCGGGGCTGCAGTGCTCGACTGTGAACCACTCTCAGACGGTTACGGTGCGCAGATTTGCGGCCTGGATTTCACAGGCACGGTTTCCGAGCCGGTAAGGAAGGCGCTGAGGCAGGTCCTGATGGACTATCAGGTCCTGTTGTTCCGGCGGCAATTTCTTGACGAAGATCAGCAGATACGATTCGCAGAGCTTTTCGGCAGTTGCCGGGCCATGTGGCAGAACCCGAACTACGCCGCCGTCAACCCGAAAGTCCACTACCTGAGCAACGTCGACCGCAATGGCGTAGCGTCAGGCAGCCATCCGGACCCGGATTCGACCTTCTGGCACAGCGACGGCTCCTGGTCACGCCACCCACCCCGGGCGACGGTGTTGAATGCACTGAGTGTGCCCGAGACCAATGGCGACACCCAGTTTGTCAACCTGTACCAGGTACACGAAGGCCTGGACCAGGTGAGCAAGGCGCGTTTCGCCGGCTTGCAGGCCGAGCATCACCTCGAGCTCAGCCGGGCCGCCCGCTATCGACGGCTGCCTTGGCAGTGGTCGCGACCGGGCCCCTGCCGCGAATCGCTCCGGGCGCAACTCCGGTGGTGGCGGCGGGTGTTGCGGCAACGCCGGCGTGAGGGGCCGGTTTACCACCCGCTGATACGGCCGCATCCTGATACCGGCCGCCTCACCCTTTTCATCGGAGACCATGCGTGGCGTATAGCAAGAACCCCCTGGCCAAGGGGAATTCGTCTGATGCAGCAGATCAACACAATGGAATTCAGACCGGAGACGGTCTATACGCACAAATGGCAGTCGGGTGACCTGCTGATCTGGGACAACAGCAGCTTGCTGCACCGGGTGTTACCCTACGACCTGGAGGAACAGGTGCGGATCATGCGACGCTGCGTCGTATTGAGATGAAGCCGCGCGACGCCCCCAAGGGCAGAAAACCGCAAGCCGGGCACGGGGGAAACCGGGGACGGACGACCGTTATTTTTGACGACTCGGAAAACGGTGTTCTGTGCTTATTCAGACTTGAGAAACCGTGGCCTGTCCCAGAGGTATCCCCTGGTCAATATGGCCGCCTCGGCGGGCCTGCACATCGAGCTGCATCTGCGTCACGCAGCCTAATCGGGATCCAGCGCGCCGTGGCGATCCAGACCGCGCTCATCGCCTCCTGAAGGCTAGACGTGCGGCATACTCCCGGTATCCTTCAAAAAAGGCATCGGGGTTCTCAGTAGGCCGGGCACTCCCCGATGCTCCCTTCGCATTGCGTGATTTCAAGACGCAACCCCATGATCCCGCTTACTCCCCGACGCTCCCTTCGCATTGCGTGATTTCAAGACCCCACGTTCCCGCGCTCATCGCCTCCTGAAGGCTAGACGTGCGGCATACTCCCGGTATCCTTCAAAGAAAGGCATCGGGGTTCTCAGTAGGCCGGGCACTCCCCGATGCTCCCTTCGCATTGCGTGATTTCAAGACGTAACCCCATGATCCCGCTTACTCCCCGACGCTCCCTTCGCATTGCGTGATTTCAAGACTTGAACATCCCGCTGGAATTTTCAACGCCAATCGTGCGCTTCTAAGCCATTGGCATGGAGCAGCCGGCAAGCTGTGAGAGCGCTCGTCGAGCGCTGATCGTTTTCGCCCAAGCATGCCGGTCCCGCCGCCTGGAACTCTGCGCATTTGCTCAGTGGTCAGCTGGCAATCCGGCACCGGCAGGTGGCGGGCCGAATGGAGTCGTGTCGACCGGTTCGCCGAGCGGTCGCTCGCTCACAAGGATGGCCCGGTGCAGGCCGCGCGGGAGAGCCTCGCCGCTGCGGCGCATGCGGCCTGCGCCCGGGGCTCTGCGCCGGCGCCGGCCGGGTGCAACGTGCTCGCTCGCTGCCGAGGAAGGCGCAGACGGCGTCGATGCTATGCGGCGAACCGCTGCTCGGCGTCGGTGCAGGCGTCTGCGGGCGCGCGGACGCGATAGGCCTGACCGTGCTTGAGCATGCGATAGAGCACGCGGCACAGGTGTCGCCCCAGCGCGCGGATGGCTTGGTTGTGGGTCTTGCCTTCGGCGCGCTTCTTCTCGTAGTAGCGTTGGGATTCGGGCACTTGTTTGCGGTGCCGATCGACGCCGGTCATCATCGCCGCTTTGGCGCGTTTGTTGACCTGACCGGGGGCGCGCGCACCGGCGCGCTCGCCGGAGCTGTTGTCCAGGTTGGCCATGCCGAGGTAGACGGCCAGGCTCGCCTCGCCGGCGAAGCGATCGAGCGTGCCGATCTCGCCCGCGAGCTCGGCCGAGCACACCAGCGCGAAGCCGGGCACGGTATCGATCAGGCGCGCGATGTCGGAGGCCTCGGCCAACGCTTTGCAGCGGCGCTCCAGGGCGTTAATGGAGGCCTTCAGCGCGAGGATGCGCCGGGCATCTTCGACGATCATGGGGCCGGCGTAGGGCGCCTCGTGGCTGAACCGGGCGTGCTGTTGCCACTGCCGGATAGTGGCTGCGTACTTGGCGCCGATGGCGGGAATGCCGCGCAGGGTCTGCTCGCGCAGCCGGGCGAGCTTCTCCAGGTCGTCGCCATGGGTCAGCAGGTTGAGAAACCACAGGTTTTCGGCGTCGCCGGTGATGTCGAGCAGCCCCGGACAGACCGCGCGCAGGTCGCCTTGCATGCGCGCGAGCCCCCGGCTTTTCTCGTCCACCAGCGCGCGCCGACGGCGCGTTAGGCGCTTGAGCTCGGCGTTCTCCGGCGTCGGTGCATGGACTTCCTGCAGCGCCCGGCGCGCTTGCGGCATGTGCTCGCCGAGTTGCAGCAGATCCAGCATGCGGCGGGTGTCGATCCGATCACTCTTCGCTGCGGCCGGGAACATCTGTTTGAAGCGCGCGAGCTTGAGATTGTTGACGTTCAACAGCCGCCAGCCGCGCTCGCCGATCAGGGTGTCGAGCGGGCGCGCGTGGCCGTTGTAGCCTTCCATCGCGACCGTGGGGACGCTGCCCGGGTAACGCCGGTGATGACGCTCGATGCGGCGAAAGAAGTCCGCAAAGCCTTCCGGGCGGTGCTCGATGTCGAATTCTTCGAGCCGCTCACCGCTGGACAGGCCGATGGCAACGCTGTGGCGTCGGCAGCCGATGTCCACGGCAACGTGAAGTTTGGGGGGAACCAACATGGGGCCTCCGTACGTGATCGAGATCAGGGGGAATCATCCGCTCGTCTCGTCTACATACAGAGCCACAACCAAACCGGTCGGCACCATCCCGGACGACATACACGGATGATGCAGAGAGGCGGAGGCGGCATTTCAAGTCGTGCGAGCCGGACCAGCCGACCGCTGACCCCAAGAGCCACACCCCCGCCTCAGGCGTCAGGATAAGGCCTCGGCGGGGTGCTCCGCTACCTGCAAATTCGATGGTAGACCCCGCGTTCTGGTGGTCTGTCCCTGATAGCTAATAACCGGCGCTGAGCGACAGCGAAGCGTCCGATTTAATTTGCCTTGTTAGCTGCATATTCACGTTTCATAAAAGACTCATAGCTTGTTCTGAATTGCCCCAAAACTTGCCATATTGCCTCCAGTATTCATAAGCTTGGTCTGCTCCTCCAACTGTGATGCCCCCTGCAAAACTAGTTTTTGGCTTTGGGTGCCTTTTCTTTTTAAGCTCTTTTGCTACTAGTGGAAAGGCGCACTTAGCGTCATCAAGCAATGTTTTTGCTTTTTCAATTTCACCCAACATGACTAATGCCAATGGATAGGTGTACATGAACTCTGGCGAGTAGTCGTCGGGGTATTCTTTGTTGAGACGTACAATAGAGAGTAGATCGCCGGTTTCTATCCACAACTTTGGTAGAATATATCTAACCCCCATGTTGTCATTTGGGCATGCCGAAATCATATTTACATATACATCGATTGCTTCATTGATTTCATTTCGTTTCTCTAACCACAAACCGAGATTGTGATAGGCCCTCAAAAAAGGACGGTTATCAACGTGCCCCCACTCCAGCTTTGATGATGCCCATGAAAATTCTTCAGGCATTGTGGCTAAACCTATTCTTACAGCCTCTCTACAACAAAGGTACGCTTCAAAGTCTAATCCGCTTTCTTCATATATCATTGATGCATGATGATAAGCATCTATATGGTACGGATTCTTGCTGATAATATTTTTTATTATGCTTTCAGCCTTATCCGACTTTCCTGAATGCCATAAATCTATAGCATCATCTAGTCTTTCATGCACCGAAAGATCAATTAAGCCATCTTCAAAAACCCACTCATTATCGCCAATATTATGTAATTTGATCATACGATTCTCTTCGATTCTGGCGCAGCTAACGCCACGGCTCACAGGCGACAAACTCGGAGCGAAGAGGAGAGTTTGGCGTCCTTGTGGAGCCGATTGTTAGCTTTCATTCTTTGTATTCAAGTACAGCGGCTGAAATATCTTTCGGGACTTGGCACCGCTGGAAAGCTCGTTTCAGTATTTCAAGGCCGACATACACTGATGCAGGAGACACTCCAGAGGAATAATATTCATTTGTAAATGTCATACCGCCACTGCGCGATACTTCTTTCACTTCGATTGCACCTGGTGCTTCGTTGTAGTCTCGTTTGTATCGCCAATCTCCGTTTTGACTCGGCGTAACTTGTTCTGGAATTTCCTCCAATACAGCCTCAATTAGATCGAACCGTAAATGAGGGCAAAGTTGGCAACTATGTAGACTAGTTTCGAGTTCATGGCGTATGCGCGACTTATCGAAGGTAAACACAACCGTCCGACCAAGCATTCCAGTTTTGCTATACGCACCATAGCCGAACCAGCTTGACCATTCATTCCAATCCATTCCTGCCTTTCTACAACCCCAAATATTCAAACGCTTTTCATCAATTCCAAAGCAGTATTCGTTGGGACGATACGCGGCTTTTCTTGCGTTGGCACAATTTACAAAATCGAAAACATCATTCCATTGCCGTTCTTCGCCATCTAGGTAAACCTTCCTGTTTCGCTGCCCTTTGAGATTGTTAACCAACTCAAAAGCATCGGCTATGTTTGATCTTGGCCAACACGCCATATACCATTGCTTCTTTGCCCTAATGCATTCTCCGTTCACTGGAGCTTCTCTCATGGCCTTCACCGCCATCCCAAAGTTCGCTGAAGAAGATTCGGCAAATTCTATAGCTACCCCATTGGTCGGGATTTCATATGAGACCGCAACAGACTGATCAGCCTCGGCAACAACAACATTTGCGCCACATTGGGGACAAAATTTCGCGGTAGCAGCTATGCTCGCACCGCAGCCAGGGCATTTTATTTCTTGGGTAGTTGCGGCAATGGATGTTTTGACGTCAGAAATGATGACGTTTAACTGTTCTTGGGAAATCTTTACCTGCTTTGCGAAATTGAGAATATAGAGCTTTTCATTTTCATCAATACTTCCATCAATCAGCGCAACGTAAATGATGTGTTCTAGGTTCTTGATTTGATCGGACCATGCTCCCACTGCCTCGGGCGTAAAGGCATGATCTTCCACCATTTTGTACGCCTTATTTAGTTCTGTTTTTCTCGCTCCAATAGCGGTTTGGACGAACTCTATGGCGCCGGACTCTCGGGGCGATAACGAATTGTCTGCCCTTGCCAAACCGATCACGTTCATCAGGTAGCGAACCATTTTTTCATTATCCAAGATCATAACGAGACGGGTCCGTTGAAAATTTCGAATTTGTCGGGTTTTTAAAGCTAACGTGTTCTAGATTGCGCGCATCGATATGTGTACTAGACTGCATGCGGTCGAGCGCAAGAGTAGCCTAAGGATGTCCCACGTCAACCCCGGCAGCCCACGTCGTGAGGGCGGTTCGGCGTCGCACTGGGACCGTTGGCTGGATCTCCGGATCTGTCGTCAGGTTCCGAAGAGGTTCCGTCAATGGCCGATCCAACGGTTCGAGGATTTCCCTAGGGATTTCAAGCCGCCGGCCCTGCCTGCACTTACCGCTGGCCGGGTCACTGACGACTCGCAACGCATGTCTGCCCGATGCGTTCTGCACGCTGCGATCTTCCCGAACTTAAGATGCGTCGGATTGACGTTGGCTCGCGCTTGTTGTTGGTCGACCCGGCGCAGGTTCGCCTGGGGCATCGTTTGGTCTGGACGATTCCTGGGATGGACACGAGAACCCTTGACCGGGCGGCGCCTCGCTGACCTGGATACCGGCATCGCGGCAGGAATATCCGCATGGCGAGTCGAAACGTTCTCGATAGAGGGGGGGCCCCGAAAAAGGATTGATGACTGACCAGCGTCGAGCCGCGCCTCGTCGATCCTGCCGAGGTCGAATTGGACCTGATCCATCGATCAGCTCCCCGATGAGCGCACAGCCTTCAGAAGCCGCTCACGCGAGCGCTGCCATCCGGAGGATCGGCGTGAATCGACCGACCATCTCGGATCACATCCTCGGGTGTTAAGTGGGTACCCGGCAAAAACGTCTCCATGAACGTCGGCCGCCGGCCCGTCAAGATCCATTCGCACAGATGCGCGATCTGATGAGAGATCAGCGGCGGTACGGCGTCGCCGATATGCCGATAGAGGTTCGAGAGGGCCGCGTCGGCGAAGATGAAATCGTTCGGGAAGCCTTGCAGCATGGCCATCTCTCGAACCGAGCAGAGGCGGTCCTCCTCCGGATGGGCATAGCGGCCGTTACCGACGTGTGCGCATTCGCGTTTGATGGTCGGCGCGGGCTTGTCCCAAGCCATCCTGCCGTAGACGTCGGGATAGGAGCCGAACCGACGCTCCCGCGCGATGCGCTGCATTGCGGGGGTCAGGAGCTGATCGCGATCCGGTCGCGACAGAAGGTCCATCCATGAGCCGCCGTCGCGTGGCGTTGCCCGGAGGCGGCGGATCACCTCCGAGGAGGCGAAGCCCGGATAGGTCTCGACCCCGCTCGACCGGGGATCGATCGCCGCGAAGGCGCGCCGGACCGTCAGCGCCTCGTCGCGCACGCGCCAGCCGTCCCAGAGATCATCGAGCGTCCGCATGGAGAGCGGGCGCTTGACCGCGATGACGATGGCGCGCTCCCTGATTTGGGGCAGACCGAAACGGCTGAGCAGATGGGTCGCGCCGGACACCGCGTAGCCAAGCTCGGTGAGATCCCGACAGAGACCGTGATAGTGGTGGGAGAAGTTACCCCGAATCAGCTCGCGTGCGTTCTCCATCACCAGGATGTCCACGTCCAGCACGGCGGCGAACTGCGCACAGCGGCGAACCAGGCTATTGCGCAGGTCGTCGCTTAGGTGGTTGCTCGGATTGGCGCGGCTGAATCCGGTGCAGGGCGGACAGGCCGACAGGACATTGATCCGGGTCGATGCATCGAGCCCCAGGCGCTCGGGAAGCGCGTCCGCGGCGACTGTCGAGAGATCGATGGCGACGGGCGTGACGCCGATGTTCCGCGCGTAGGTGGCATTGCACTGAAGCGCCCCTCCCCCGCTGCTGGGTTTGCCCAGCTCGGCATCGGCCGCCGCGATGACCCGAAAGCTCGGGTGCCGGTGGAAGCCGAAGCTCATCCCGCCTGCTCCGGAAAAGAGATCGACCAGGGTAAAGCAGGTCGTCGCTTGGCTCATGCATTCACCCGTCTTGATCCACATCGTCTTCGAGTTTTTTTGGTCCGATCCGATAGCGTCGCTTCTCTTCCGCGATCCGCAGCAACCGACGGGGATCGAGTGTCCCGACATTGCAGCCGCCATCCTCCGGCACGTGAGCGCCCTCGGTCAATGCCGACACCACGCGAGACGCGACCGCGACGGGATCGCGATACAGCTCGCACTCCCAGACCACGATGCCCTTCCAGCCCGCGGCATCGAGCGCGGCCGTGACCTCTCGGTCGCGCGCGACGTTGCGCTCGAGCTTCTCCTTCCAAAAGGCCGCGTTGGTCCGCGGAACGGTCGCGCGTTTGCAGCCGGCATGGTGATGCCAGAAGCAGCCGTGAACGAAGACCACGGCGCGGTACTTGGGCAGGATCAGATCCGGCCGACCGGGGAGTCCGCCTCCGCCGAGGCGATAGCGAAAGCCGAGCCGGTGCAGCGCGGAGCGCAGGATCCACTCGGGCTTGGTGTCCTTCCCGATGACCCGAGCCATGAGGCGCGAGCGCTGGGTAGGAGTGAGCTGATCCGTCATTGCACGCGCCGGTCCTCGGTCGCAACCCGCAGGACCAGGGATCGGCCCCGACCATCGGTGCGCAGCAGCGAGGTGACGGCATCCGGCTCCAACGGGCGACTCCTCAGGTACCCTTGGAAGAGGTCGCACCCCTGTGTACGCAGGATATCGAGCTGGGCTTGCGTTTCGACACCCTCGGCCAAGACCTTCAGACCGAGGGCGTGCCCCATGGCGATGATGGCATCGACGATGGTGCGCGCATCCGGCTGTTGGTCGATCTCGTCGATGAAACGCTTGTCGATCTTGAGCACGTCCAGATGGAATCGCCGCAGATAGGCGAACGAGGAATAGCCGGTTCCAAAATCGTCCACCGCCATCATGATCCCTTGCTCTCGTAGACGATCCAAAACACCCACGGTGTCGCCCTCGCGCTCCATCAGGGCGCTCTCGGTGAGCTCGAGCTCGAGCCGCTCGGCCGGGAAACCGGTCTGGCGAAGCACGCGCGCAACGGACTCGACGATGTCGCCTTGACGCAGCTGATGCGCGGAGAGGTTGACCGCGACGACCAAGGGGGCGATGCCGACCTCCATCCAAAGTACCCCTTGGCGACAAGCCTCGTGCAGCACCCAATCGCCGAGCGCGCCGATCAAACCCGTCTCTTCGGCGAGCGGGATGAACTCGCCCGGCGGGATCAAACCGCGCTGGGGATCGCGCCAGCGCACCAACGCCTCGACACCGACAACGCGTCCGGTGGCGATCTCGACCTGAGGTTGATAATGCGCGACCAGTTGGCCATCGGCCAAAGCGCAGCGCAGCCGCCGCTCGGTCTCCACGCGCAGCCGCGCGCTGCGCGTGAGATCCTCGGTATAGAAATCGAAGCGACTGCGTCCGCCCGCCTTCGCCCGATAGAGGGCGGCGTCGGCTTGACGCAGCATCTCTCCGGCATCCTCGTTTTGCCCCTGGTAGACGCTGATGCCGATGCTTGCGCCGATGCGCACCTCGCTGCCGTCCGGTAGCCTGGTCGTTTCGCCCAACGCCGTAATCAGCCGCTCGGCGACACGGGCAGCGTCCTGCGGATCGACGATGTCTTCGAGCAGGATCCCGAACTCGTCCCCGCCGAGCCGCGCTAGGGTATCGGCCGCAGCCAGACAACCGCCGAGACGCCGCGCCGTCTGTCGAAGCAGATCATCGCCGGCGGGATGACCGAAGCTGTCGTTGACATCCTTGAAGCGGTCCAGATCGAGCAGAAGCAGCGCCACGAGCTGGCCTTCGCGGGCCGCGACATCGATCGCGTGATCCAGGCGCGAGACGAGCAGAAGGCGATTGGGCAGCTCGGTCAGAGGATCGTGATGGACAAGGAAGTCCAGACGAGACTCGGAATCCTTGATCCGCGACAGATCCGAGAAGGCGCCGACATACTGGACGACCCGCCCCGCGTCGTCCCTGACCGCGCTGATGTTGAGCAACACCGGGTAGAGCGTGCCGTTCTTGCGCTGGTTCCAGAGCTCGCCCTGCCAGTGGCCGGTGGCATCGATGCGCCGCCACATGGCGTCGAAAAAGGCGGCGTCGTGGCGATCCGATCGAAGGAGGGCCGGCGTCCGACCGACCGCCTCGTCTTCACGATAGCCCGTCAGCTCGACGAACGCCTTGTTGACCTGGAGGATGCAGGTGTCGCGATCCGTCACCACGACACCCTCGCGCGTGTTGTCGAAAAGGGCCGCGGCCAGCCGTAGACGCTCTTCCTGACGCTTGCGCTCGCTGATGTCGTCGATGGTCGCGATGAAATAGTCGATGCTCCCGTCCGCGTGCCGCACGACACGGACGTCGATCTCAGTGTCGACAATACGCCCGTCCTTGCGCACGAAGCGCTTCTCCATCGCGTAGCCGTCCGATTTCCCGGCGATCACCCGCTCGAACTCGGCCAGATCCGCGTCGAGATCTGGCGGATAGGTCAGCTCGACCCAGGTCATCTCCACCAACTCGTCTCGCGAGTAACCGAAGATCTCGCAGAGCCGGTCGTTGAAGCGACTCCAGCGTTTGGTCTGCGGCGAGGTGATCGCCATGCCTACAAAGGGGAGCTCGTAGAACTTCATCAACAGCCGATCCTTCTCGGCGGCCTGCGCCGCCATCTCCAGACGGTGGTTGCGCTGCTGAAGACGCCAGAGGAAGTACGCGGACGTCGCGAGCGCCAGCAACGCGGCCGCAGCAACCAGACTGACCCAATAGACCAACACCCGCAGCGGCGCCATGACCTCTGCACGATCCACCTTCGCGATCAGACGCCAGTTGGTCCCCGCGATGCGACGAAACACGGCAAGTACCTCGACCCCTCGATAGTCCCGCCCCGGGACATGCCCGACGTCGCTGTCGTGGAGCAACGCAGCCGTGGCCGGCAGCGGATCGCCCAACGGAACCTTTTGAACAAGCGGTTCCCACTGGTGATGCCGGGCGACGCTCAGAAAAACCGCGAAATCGCCCTTTCGCTCCACCAAGAGGGTTTCGGCGCTCGGGCTCGCGGTCGGCCAAGCGCGCAAGGTCGGATACAAGAAAGCCTCGGTTCCCGCGCGCAGCAGGATGGTCGCGACCGCTCGTCGCCCCCCGCCCTCCTCGACCGAAAACGGGACCACCCAGTCGAGATGAACGCCGCCGTCCTGGTCCCGCTGGAGCGCGCTCTGCAGAACGCGATTCTCGACCTGTGCGCGCAAGATCAAGCTGTCGAGCGGCAGCATAAGCTCGGAATGCGCGCCGATCCTCAGCACGACCTCGCCCTCAGGGACGACAACGAGAACGCCCTCGTAGTCGTAGACATCCACAAGTGCTGCAAGACGGCTGGAAACGACCGCGGCGAGGGTCGGATCCGGAGACGAGTCGGCGAGCAATTGTTCGAGTTGTTGAGAAAAGCGTTCATCGGACGCGAGCAGCAACGCATCGCCGTGCCTTTCCGCCAACCATTGCCCCAGTTGTTCGGCCTTGAGAGCGGCGACGGCGTCTAGGCTCGAATAGGCTTCACGCTCCAGCTGGGGACCATGAATCAAGACCACACCGAGGCTCAGAATCGGGACCAGTGTCAAGAGGGCCAAAGCGCCCAAGATCATCCGAAGTGGCTTGACGGGCTTGATCGGCACCTCGACTGCCGAGGGCTCTGCCTCCAGGGCGCGACCGATCGAGGTGTTGAGCAACCAATAGAGCAGGATCGCGGTCACCGCGACGAACAGCAGGCCCTTTGTCAGGCTCATGCCCAGCAGGATTCCCAGCTCGCCTGTCGCAAGCGACAGCAGCACGTCCGAAGCCAAGATCCAAGCGAGCCCAAAGACAAGGTAAATAAGGGCTATGCGCAGGGCTGGCGACCGCCGCAAGAGGTGTTTCATTGATTTCGGCGCTTCCTACTTCGTTCCCGGAGACCCGGCGGCATGTCGGCGCATCACTCCCGTAGCATTGGACCAATGAATCCTCTAACTTGACGGAATTCATCGGGCAAAGATTGCCCCGGTCCGCCAAAGTCTCCATTTTAGTCTAGTTGGAAAATCGGGCCCGCATGGATCACACGTACTTCGGTGATCGGCCCGGCACATGTGCCGATTAGCTTTTTCGAAGGCTGAAGACAACAATGCACGGCACTCCGATACCACTGAAATGGCCCTCGCGACCCGAGGGTTGGAGATCGAGATGATGATGAAGCGTACGGATGTGGGCGGCTTGAGTGTTGCGCAGCCTTTGTTCGATTTAGTCAAAGACCACGTCTTGCCCGGCACCGGTATCGCACCCGATGCATTCTGGCAGTCCTTCGGGAACATGGTGCAGGAGCTCGCGCCACGTCATCGCGTCCTTCTGGGGAAGCGCGACGCGTTGCAGGCCCGTATCGACGCCTGGCACCTCGAGCATCGAGGTCGGACCCTGGATCAGGGCGCCTACCGCGCCTTCCTGTCTGACATCGGCTACCTCGTCCCCGAGGGACCGAGCTTCGGCGTCGCCACGGCGAACGTCGACCCGGAAATCGCCGAGATCGCCGGTCCGCAGCTCGTGGTGCCGGTGAGCAACGCGCGTTACGCACTCAACGCCGCGAACGCCCGCTGGGGCAGTCTCTACGACGCGCTCTACGGGACCGATGTGATCCCGGACGCCGACGGGATGGAGCGCGGCAAGACCTACAACCCCAAGCGCGGCGCCGAGGTCATCGCCCGCGCCGCGGCCTTCCTCGACGAGGCCGCACCGCTGAACCGCGGCTCGCACGGGGAGTCCTGCGGCTATCGGATCGAGGACGGCAAGCTGGTCGTCTGCCTGCCGGACAACAGCCAGACCATGCTGGCGGAGCCCGGCCAGTTCGTCGGCTATCTGGGCACCCCTGAGAAGCCGGATGCCGTCCTGCTGGTCAACCATGGCCTGCATATCGAGATTCGGATCGATCGCGAGCATCAGGTCGGTCGCGACAGCCCCGCCGGTGTCGCCGATCTGTTGCTGGAATCGGCCATGACCAGCATCCAGGATTGCGAGGACTCGGTCGCCGCGGTAGATACCGAGGATAAGGTCGAGGTCTATCGCAACTGGCTGGGTCTCATGAAGGGCAACCTCACCGCGCGTTTCCAAAAGGGCGGCAAACCCGTCGATCGCGCCCTGGACGAGGACCGGAGCTATCGCACCCCGCTCGGCGGCACACTCACCCTGCCCGGCCGTTCACTCATGTTGGTGCGCAATGTCGGACACCTCATGACCACGGATGCCGTGCTGGATGCCGACGGCAACGAGATCCCGGAAGGCATGCTCGACGCCCTGGTCACGGTGGCCTGTGCGCTGCACGACATCCATCCCACCTTCGGGGCCCATCGCAACTCGCGCGCCGGCAGCGTCTACATCGTCAAGCCGAAGATGCACGGACCCGATGAGGTCCAGCTCGCGGTCGACATCTTTGCGGGGGTCGAGGATGCGCTCGGTCTCGCCCGCAACACCATCAAGATCGGCATCATGGACGAGGAGCGCCGCACGACTCTGAACCTCAAGGAGTGCATCCGGGTGGCCTCCGAGCGGGTCATCTTCATCAACACCGGGTTCCTGGATCGCACCGGCGACGAGATCCACACCGACATGGAAGCCGGTGCAGTGCTGCGCAAAGGCGACATGAAGACCGCGCCTTGGCTGCTGGCCTACGAGAACTGGAACGTCGATGTCGGTCTCGCCTGCGGTCTGCGCGGTCATGCCCAGATCGGCAAGGGCATGTGGACCATGCCCGACGAGATGCGCGCCATGGTCGCGACCAAGGCGGGTCATCCCAAAGCCGGTGCCAACTGCGCCTGGGTGCCCTCCCCGACCGCCGCGACCCTGCATGCCATGCACTACCACCAGGTCGACGTGGCCGCCGTGCAGGCCGAGCTGGCCGCCGGCGGACCGCGGGCCAGCCTGGACACCATCCTGCAGATTCCGCTGGACCCGAGCTGCACCTGGAGTGCGGAGGAGATCCAGCAGGAGCTCGACAACAACTGTCAGGGCATCCTGGGCTACGTGGTGCGCTGGGTCGATCAGGGTGTGGGCTGCTCGAAGGTGCCGGACATCGCCAACGTCGGCCTGATGGAGGATCGCGCGACCCTGCGGATCTCGAGCCAGCATGTCGCCAACTGGCTGCATCACGGGATCGTATCGCGCGAGCAGGTCATGGAGACGCTCAAGCGGATGGCCGCCGTGGTCGACGCGCAGAACGCCGATGATCCTGTCTATCGTCCCATGGCACCCGGGTTCGACGGCATCGCCTTCGAGGCCGCCTCGGACCTGATCTTCAAGGGTCGCGAGGCGCCGAACGGCTATACCGAGCCGACCCTGCACGCGATGCGCAGGCGGCTTAAAGGGCATTAAACCGCGCCTCGGGGTGACAGCGATCTGTCGCCCCGTGTTGATGTCGCGCACACCTGCGGGCTTCATGGCGGGCGCGGTTTGAGGAATGAGGATTTCGACAGCCCTGCGGTTCAGGTGCGGTTCAGCGTGGATACTCTACTCTTGGGGTTATGACGGGGTATCCATTTCCCGTCGCTTCGCTGGAGATGATCCATGAACATCGGCCGGACGCTGTTGATCCTATCCGCTGTCGGTCTCGCGACCCTCGCCCTCGCGCCTGCGACCTCGACCGCGCGGGAGCCTCCCGAGTGCGAGGGGCGCGACTGTCGGGAGTGGCGCTGCGATCGCGGCCGGCCCTGCCAGCCCTATCCCCGCCGTTATCGCCCCGAGCGCGGCACCACGACCATCACGGCGCCGGAATACGGCGGCCATGCCATTCGCGGTTATGTCCCTCCACGCTCGGTCATCCTGAATCCTTCGCAGCCCGGCTACAGGAGCGACCGCAACCCGAGATAGTGCGCTGCGGCGCGCGGATGCCTTCGGCCCGACGGGCCGTCTGTGCTAGATTCACTCACACCTGGAACGGATCCCGGAGCCACCAACACCATGCGCTCGACCAGACTCGTCCTCGCCATGTTGCTCGTCGTCGTCGCCGTCGCGATGACCGGGACCGCGTGGGCCCGCAAAGACGACTCGCGCCAAGGGCAGATGAGCCCGGGACAGGCGGAAGCGGCGGCGCGGCGCCAGACCGGCGGCGGGCGCGTCCTCTCCGTGAAACCCTCGGACGGCGGCTATCAGGTCAAGGTTCTGACCCCGTCCGGCGAGGTCAAATACGTCTTCGTCTCGGGCCGCTGAAGGGTGAGCCTATGCATGTTTTGGTGATCGAGGACGAGGCGGAGCTGCGTCGCCAAATCATCGAGCGTCTCGGTCGCGAGGGCGCCCTCGCGGAAGGCACCGGCGAGGGTCGCGAAGGTTTGTACCTGGCGACCGAATACCCCTTCGATGCTGCGGTGATCGATCTCGGTCTGCCGGGGATGAGCGGGCTGGAGATCATCCGCAACCTGCGCGCACGGAACAGCCTCCTGCCGATCTTGATTTTGACCGCGCGCGATCGCTGGCAGGACAAGGTAGAAGGTCTCGAGGCAGGGGCCGACGACTATCTCGCCAAGCCCTTTCAGGCCGAGGAGCTGTTGGCCCGACTGCGCGCCCTGATCCGCCGAGCCAACGGGGCGGCGTCTCGGGAGCTGCGCATCGGACCGCTGCGCATGGATCTGGTCGCCCAGTCGGTCTGGATCCACGAACGCCAGACCGAGCTGACCGCGTACGAATACCGGCTCTTGGAGCAACTGGCGAGCGCCCGCGGCGGTGTGCTCTCCAAGCAAGCCTTGGCGGACCGGCTCTATCCGCATGACGAGGATCGCGACAGCAACGTCATCGAGGTGCTTCTGGGCCGCCTGCGACGCAAGCTCGACCCCGACGGCTCGCTCGCGCCGATCGAGACCTTGCGCGGTCGCGGCTACCGCCTGGCACTCGCAAGCGAGGACGCGCACCCGGGTTCTTCCTGATGTCGCTGCGTGCACGCGTCGTCGCCTCCGCCGCCGCGGTGCTCGCGGTCTTCATCCTGCTCACCAGCCTCGCCTTGGAACGGGCCTTTCGCGAGACCGCCGAATCCTCGCGCGAGGAGCGTCTCCTCGCCCAGATCTTTCTCCTGATGGCGGCGGCCGAGGCGGACAGCGACGGCCTGGTCTTCCCCGATGCACTTGCCGAGGCCCGCTTCAGCCTACCTGGGTCAGGCCTGTACGCGCGCGTTTTCGACATGTCCGATCGGCTGGTTTGGGAATCCGCGTCAGCGATGGGAATCCCCGAGCCGAGCCCGATGGACCTCGTGCCGGGGCAGCGTCGGCTCGAGCTCAGACGGGGCGGCGATGGCGAGGGCTATCTGGTGGAAGGCTTCGGCGTGTCTTGGGAAACCGGGGAGCTGCCGCGCCACTATGTGTTCCTGGTCGCCGAGGACATGGCCGCCTTCAACGAGGAGGTCGGGCGCTTTCGCGGCAGTCTCGCTGTCTGGCTCGGTGCGATGGCCCTGCTCATGTTGACGGCGCTGGTCTTGATCCTCGCTTGGGGACTCGCGCCGCTGCGACGCGTGAGCACCGAGGTGGCCGCGATCGAGTCAGGCAATCAGGCCAAGATCCTCGGCACCTATCCGAGCGAGATCCGCGCCCTGACGGACAACCTCAACGGACTCCTCGCCCATGAGCAGGCACGCCAGAGGCGCCTCGACAACGCGCTCGGCGACCTTGCGCACAGCCTCAAGACACCGCTCGCCGTGATCAGAGGGGCGATCGGAGATGCCGCCGGCGGGGCCGATGTCGGCGAGTTGATGAAGGAGCAGCTGGCGCGGATGGACAACATCATCGCCCACCAGTTGCAGCGGGCCCGCACCGGCGGACTCCTGAACACCACCCTGGCCCCGCCGGTCCAAATCGGACGCATCGCGGACCGACTCATCGCCTCGCTCGGCAAGGTCTACCGGGACAAGGGCGTGCGCGCGACCCTGGAGATCCCGCCGGAGACCCAGCTCAACGGCATCGAGGGGGACCTGCTGGAGATGCTCGGCAACCTGCTCGACAATGCCTTCAAGTGGTGCCGAAAGGAGGTGCGGATCGGCGCCCACAGGTCCAAGGGACTGCTTGTCATTGCCATCGAGGACGACGGCCCCGGCATCCCGCCGCGGGATGCCGAACGCCTCCTCGCCCGCGGCGCCCGCGCCGACGAGGCGGTTCCCGGCCACGGCATCGGTCTCGCGGTGGCCCGCGAGATCTGCGAGGCCTACGGCGGCCGCCTCAGCGTCGAGTCATCGACGCTCGGGGGAGCGAGGATCTGTCTGAATCTCCCGGCCTAAATCGCGTCCGGAGGGATATGCATCGTTTTGGATTGGATCAGCCTCCGCCAGATCCTTAGAACGCCGGAGCTGACGCGATTTAGGATTATAAAAAATAAGCACTTTTAACCGCGTCCCCGCCGAAGCTCGGGTCTCGACTTCGCTCTGGACGCCGATTAACAGGTGCTAACCTGATCTTGCGACCGAGGCCGCAGAGCGACCGACCATGCGCTGCGACGCTCCGATCTTTCAAGGCTCCCCGGCCGGATCCTCCGCTTCGGCGGCCGCCTGCTCGGCATCGATCCGGCGCACGCTGACACTGACGGTCATCCCGAGATAGTCGCTGGCCGAGCCGGTCCAGCCGCCCGAGATCGGCGCGGCCTGCTCGGGGGTACGGGTGTAGGCGACGCGGATGAGGTCGGTGCCGCCGAACAGGGTGTTGGTGGGATCGAAGGGCACCCAACCGGCGCCCGGGAGGTAGACATGCAGCCAGGCGTGGGTGGCGCCGGCTCCGCGGGTGTCGACCTCTGCGTCGAAGCTCTCGGACTGACGCACGCCTTGCTGCAAGCCGCTGCCGACCTCGACCGGCGGCGGACCGTCGAGCGAGGGGTCGTAGAGGTAACCCGAGACGAAACGCGCGGCCAGACCCAAGCCGCGCGCTGACTCGATCATCAGGAGGGCGAAGTCGCGGCAGGTCCCGCTGCGCAGCGACAGGGTCTCGGCCGGGCGCTGGGTTCCCATCGCCTCGCGGGAGGCATAGGCGAAATCGCCGCGAATCCCCTCGGAGATGTTGCGCAGGATGTCGCGGGTCTGGATGACACCGCGGGCCGGCATGAACTGCTTCACCCAGTCGCTCACGCCCGGAGCATCCTTCGGGTATTGGGGCGGCAGAAAGGGGGCGAGGTCGATCCGGTCGTCGGCACTGTAATCGAACGGATAGTTCTGCGCCTCCGGATCGACCGGAAGCTCGAGGTTGCGGACGCCGAAATGCTCGATCGTGAAGCGCGCGTCGAAACGCAGCTCCTGCGCCGGCTCGAGCAGCTCGACGAGCGCGACCGAGTTGGAGAAGACGTCGTGCACCCAGTGTTGCCGCGCAAGCGGCGAGACCTCGAGACGTGCGCGCAGCACGCGGATGTCGTGCGCGGCCCGCGGACGAAACATCACCTTGTGCCTGGAAAACTCGACCGGCTTGGCATAGCGGTAGGTGGTGACGTGCTCGACTTCGATGAACACGGACATGCGTGATCTCCAGTGATGCTGATGGGCATCGCCTCGAGCTCGACCATCGCGCTCGACGCAGGCGGCGCCTTCGGTGCAAGTATCCGCTCCGCGCGACGCTTGTCTATCCTGGACCCTCGGCAAGGTCGCCCATCCGTTGCGTCCCGCGCGGGCGTGCCTTCAGTCACCGAACCCCTGCGGATTCTCGGACTGCCACCGCCAGCTATCGCGGACCATCGCGTCGATCCCGAATTGCGCCTGCCAGCCGAGCTCCGCCTTGGCGAGTGCCGGATCGGCATAGCAGACGGCGATGTCGCCGGCGCGGCGCGCGACGATCTCGTAGGGCACGGGCCGTCCGCTCGCGCGCTCGAAGGCCGCGACCATGTCGAGCACGCTGTAGCCCTGCCCGGTCCCGAGGTTGTAGACGACCACGCCGGGCGCCGCCTCCAGCCGACGCAGCGCCGCAAGATGTCCGCGGGCCAGATCGACCACATGGATGTAATCGCGCACGCCGGTGCCGTCCGGTGTCGGATAGTCATTGCCGAAGACGCGCAGCCGCGGCAGCTTGCCGACCGCGACCTGGGCGACATAGGGCATCAGATTGTTCGGAATCCCGTTGGGATCCTCCCCGATGCGCCCGCTCGGATGCGCGCCGACCGGATTGAAATAGCGCAGCAGGGCAATGTTCCAGGCCCCGTCCGAGGCGTGAAGATCGCGCAGGATCTCCTCGATGAAGAGCTTGGAGCGGCCGTAGGGATTGGTCGCCGACAGCGGAAATCCTTCTCCGATCGGCACCGTCGCCGGATCTCCGTAGACCGTGGCCGACGAGCTGAAGACCAGATTTTTCACCCCGGCGGCGGCCATCGCCCGGCAGAGCGTGATGGTCCCGCCGACGTTGTTCTCGTAGTAATCAAGCGGGATCTCGACCGACTCCCCTACCGCCTTGAGTCCGGCAAAATGGATGACGGCATCGAAGGCGCCGTCGCGGAAGATCGCATCGAGTGCCGCGCGATCCCGTAGATCCGCTTTGACGAAGGTCAGCGCTCGCCCCGTGATCTCGCCCACCCGCCGCAAGGACTCCTCCTTGCTGTTGCACAGATTGTCCACCACCACGACCTCCATGCCCGCGTCCAGCATCTCCACGCAGGTGTGGCTGCCGATGTAACCCGCCCCGCCCGTCACCAGAACACGCATCGCTTCACCCCTTTGTCTGCTTTTAGAAATTTTTCATGTTCTTATCAACCGATGTTCATACATTCGACAGCCTGCTTTCAGGAGGCATGCCCCATCTTCGCGTCATCAGGGAAAGCCCGAAGACGGAGGGAGTCACAGCACCCAAACCGCACCACTTCGGCATCAGCAACCAATCGCGAGCCGAGATTGGCATGAGCCATCCAGGTTTAGGCCACCATAACAGTCAAATCGGAGATCCAACATGCGCGTCGACACAGCATTTCGCCCCCTCGCCACTCTGCTCGCCCTCGGATGTATCGGGCTCGCGCCCGCCGCCTTCGCCGGGGATTACCCCTGCCCGCCCAACCGCGGCGCAGTGACCATCGACGGCGACATCGTCGTGAAAGGCATCTGCAACCTCAGGGGCACCAACGTCAAGGGCAACGTGAAGATCTATTCCGGCGGGACCCTCACGGCTACGGGCGTTCGAGTCGACGGCAACATCCAAGCGGAGAACGCCAACGCCGTGACGGTCAGAAGCAGCTACGTCAAAGGCGATATCCAGGCAAAATACCTCAAGGGCTCGCCCAGCTACATCGAGAACAATACCGTCGACGGCAACATTCAGCTGGAGAGCAACCGTAGGTCGATCATGGTGCGAGCCAATATCGTAGACGGCGATGTGCAGGCATTCAGCAATACCGGCGGCCTCGTGATCCGGGGCAACACGATCGACGGTAATCTGCAGTGCAAGAGCAACAGGCCGGCACCGACCGGCGGCAACAATCGCGTGTCCGGCAGCAAGGAAGACCAGTGCCGCCGACTCTAGGTCTTGGAGGCGCCAGGGACGGCAATCGACAAGCAGAGTGGTGGTAACATCACACACCTGCTCGGGTTTTAATCGGACCGAAGGCAAATCCGTCGCCGCGTTTCAAAGCAAGGCAGATCGAGCCCGTGCACTGCCTCAACCCCACCACCGCTCAATCAACGGACTTGAAGTAAGTGGCTGACTCAAGAGTTTTCCGCGGAACCGTTCTACCCGGCCGCAATCTGACATCCGCAACCATCGAGCGAACGTCCAACGAGCTACTCGGCGTAACGGGCGAATCCATCGTTCCGGGATCGCTCAACATCGTGCTCGATACACCGTTGCGACTGAGCCGCGAGACCAAGCGGACGTTCAACGGCGGACAGGGGTTCCTGTGGCCGGCGCGCTTCAACGGCGCGCGCGTGTGGATTTATCGCTGGCCTGCGACTCCGTTGCAGGTCGTCGAAATCCTGTCTCTGGTCCATCTGCGCACACAATTCGGCCTTTCCGACGGCACTCGGGTGACGATCGAGATCGAGCGCGCCAATATCGCGTCCGTAGGCGCTCTAGGATTCCTCGGATGGATGTTCGTGTGGCTCGGGCGATCGGATCTATTTTATCGGAGCAATCGCTATCGACGCCATGCGATGCCCGCTAGCGTCTATTTCAAGGCATCGCAATGTCGCGGCAATACCGCCCGCGAGGATTTCTTGAGGTCTGTTACGACGATAGCCCAAAGGCTTGCCGGCCGCTTGCTCATGAGACGCCGTAATCGCTCGGCCTAGGCCATGCGTTTTGCAACCAAGCTCTTCTTGTTGTTCGCAGGGCTCCTGAGTCTCGCCGTCGTCGGAACCTCGCTCGCCGTTTGGGGCACGCACGAAGCCCGCCGAAATCTTGCACGCATCGATCTGGCCCACCGGTCTTACGAGGGCTATCTCTCCTTATCCAATCACACCTACCAACTGTTCAAGCAGTTCGGCGATGCGATGACGATCGGCGATCTCGACCAAGGCGCGATGGAAACCGAGCTGCTGGCCGCGATTCGACGAGACATCGCCGCCATCCGAGAGATCATCGCCGAGGAGATCCACCTGGATTTCGACGAGATGGTGACGGATCTCGACCGGCTGGCGCGCATCGAGAACAAGATCCAGAATCTACTCGCCGAGTACCAGACCGTCCTGGAGACCGATGACCCCATCCCCTTGACAGAGGAGTGGGGGCGACTCTCCAGGATCCTCGACGAGCGTGTCGACCAGGACTTCGCCCGGCTGATCCAGGAGGCACTCGACATCCAGCTCGAGGAGCTGGCCGACCAGCGTTCGCTCCTGGAGGCGAGAGCGCGGATGAACCAGCTCCTTGCCGGCCTGGTCGCGATCTTCGGGGCCATCGCCGGCGCAGCCGCCTTCTGGTGGCTGGTGCGCGACTTCAAGAAGCCGGTCGGGCGTCTCATCGCGGGCGCCGAGGCTCTGGCGCGCGGGGAGCGCGAGCACCGGATTCCCTTTGGCGGCGGTGAGTACGGCCACCTTCCCTGATGGGTTTTTCCTCTTAAATCGTCAACTTGTATGAGGGAGAGCGGTGGGCCTCCCTCGGGGTGCTTGAACAACA
>NZ_FNNZ01000010.1 GCF_900106925.1 Thiocapsa roseopersicina | reverse complement strand
TTCAGCAGCTCCGGCCACGGCACCACCCGCTCCATCTCGTCGAGAAAGCGCTCGCGGCGCGTGACTTTTTTCTTGGCGGCAAACTCGGCGTCGGCAAAGGAGAACTGCTTCATCATGCCCAGGGGTCTCCATGGTCGGTGACGATGCTCTATTTTAGCAATCGAGCCCCTTTGGTGGGAGTGA
Source organism: Thiocapsa roseopersicina (assembly GCF_900106925.1). Taxonomy (GTDB): domain Bacteria; phylum Pseudomonadota; class Gammaproteobacteria; order Chromatiales; family Chromatiaceae; genus Thiocapsa; species Thiocapsa roseopersicina. The sequence goes on along the minus strand of NZ_FNNZ01000010.1, from coordinate 184,189 downwards.
TTTAATCAGCGTTTCCTTAGTGTTCTTGTTGTCATTATGCTATATCTCAGGGAAGAAGGGTTTTGTTCATATGCCCAGCCAAGTTCGATTCAGAGCTTGGTGATGGGTGTGCGGGAATCTGGCAGGACACTCGAAATTTCGTACCCTTGGAAGTATAAGCTGACGGAGGGTTCGAAAAGATGTTCGAAGATCCTGCCGAGAACGACTTTAGACCAAGCGCGAGCGCTACGCTACCCGGAGGTTCGAGGCCCGGTTGGGGGATCGCGGCATGACGCGGCGCACACGTTTGGAGCAGGCCGAGCGCATCGCGGCGGTCGAGACACAGCTGGCGGCGGGAGAGAGGCAACGCGGCGTGGCGGCCGATATCGCGTTTGCGCGCAGCACCCTGCGGGAGTGGTGCGGGGACGTCCTGCGCGGGGATCCGCCGGCGGGCTTGACCGGCATGATGTAGCAAGCGCACATGTTTTTAAATCAAAAACTTAGCGTGCAGGCTCGCGTTTTGAGCCACCCCCGGGAGCACACTGGCACGATCGATCCAGTCCCCGGAGCATGCCATGTCCCCTCACTACCTCTTGTTGGCCGCCGCCCGGACGCTCCCGATGCGCGAGGTGTTCGCGATGACCCGCGCCGTGCCCTTAGCCGCGCGACGGCGCAGCACCGCCAGGACCGTCTTCTGCGCGCCCGCGCGCACCTCGGGGTGTTCGGGAACCGCCTTGCGCCGCGGCCAGCACCTGCATCACCGCACGCGCCGACAACGGCTCGAGCGCATCGCGCAAGGCATCCAGGACCAGACCCCGGCATTCGCCCGATGCGAGCCACTGTTGCCGGTGGCGTGGCGCCTTCGGCCAAACGGCACTGACGTCGTAGTCCGGATCGAACAGACGAATCGTGGCGTCTAGGTGGTTCAATTCCTCCGCCAGCCGCTGTACTTCACGACGAGAATGCTCCACTTCGCACTGATGCGAATTCTACCGAAACGAGCCAATTTTCCAGGGATTCCTGAGATGCTCGTTGGACCGGGCGAGCACATCGCCTTCTACCCCGCGTTCGAGTCCCACAGTTGATCCCCCCGAAAACCTACCTAATTTCGTGAAGATGAGGTCACCCCGACCACGCTACCTCCGACAGGCTCGACATGACGATCGACGGCACGCTGTTCTCACCTGCTCTGCTCTGGGTCATGAACCTGCTCTTCGCTGCGATCCTGCTGCTGGCCTTGCGGTTGACGCCGTGGCGGAAATTTCGCGACATGGAGCAGTTGAACGTCTTTCTCGGTGCCGTTGTTGCGCTGCTGGTGCTCTGGCACATGGACGTTCAGGTGCAGTCCGGGTTGTCGTTTCATCTGCTCGGGGTGACGGCCGTTACCCTGATGTTCGGATGGTCATTGGCTGTGATCGGGGCGGCGTTGGCCCTGCTCGGGGTGGTCCTGAACGCCGGAACGGGCTGGGACGGGTTCGCGCTCAATGCCCTTCTCACCGGGGTCGTGCCGGCGACCCTCACCCAGGTCGCCTTGATCCTGATCCGCTGGTATCTGCCCAAGCAGTTCTTCGTCTATGTGCTGGTGAACGGGTTTCTGACCGCGGGTCTGGTGGGCGCGCTCACGGGCTATCTGGCGGCCTGGTTGCTGGTGTTCAGCGGTGCTTACAGCTTCGCGGATCTCAGCGAAACGGTGCTACCCTTCTTCCCTTTGATGTTCATGCCGGAGGCCTTCCTGAACGGCTGGATCTTGGTCGTGCTGGTGGCGTTCAAGCCGCAGTGGGTGTACTCCTTCAGCGATGAACAGTATCTGAATGGAAAATAACGGAGTTTTCGGCATGGGTTGGTTGGGCACAGCCGTCGGGAGTGCTATCGGGTTCGCTGTCGGCGGTCCGGTCGGCGCGGTGTTCGGCGCGGCCGTGGGTCAGGGTGTGGATCGGGGCTGGATCGGCGGTGCGCGGCGCCCGGCCTTGACGGGCGCGCAACGGGCACGGGTCCAGGCGCGCTTCTTCGAAACGACCTTCTTGGTGATGGGCCATGTCGCCAAGGCCGACGGGCGGGTCAGCGAGGCGGAGGTCGCCCTCGCGCGTACCGTGATGGATCGGATGTCATTGGGTACCGACCAGCGACGCGTGGCGATCGATCTCTTCAATCAAGGCAAGTCTCCCGACTTCGATCTGGCGGGCGCCATCGCTGCGCTGAAGGCGGTCTGCACGGGCCAGGGGACGCTGATTCACCTGTTCGTCGAGGTGCAGCTCCTGACCGCCTATGTGGACGGAGCTCCGACACCGGATCAGCGGCGCGCGCTCGAGACCATTCGGCGCGGGCTCAACGTCTCGGCCTTCGCCTATCGGCAGCTCGAAAATCTCCTGGTGCTTCAGCAACGGATGTATGCCGGCGCGACCGGGCAGGCCGGCCGCGGCAGGTCCTCCACGGCCGCAAGACCGGCGCCGCTCGCCGGCGCTTACGCGACCCTGGGGGTCGGCCCCAAAGCGAGCGATGCGGAGATCAAGAAGGCGTATCGGCGTCTGATGAGTCAGCATCATCCGGACAAACTGATGGCGAAGGGTCTGCCTGAGGAGGCGATGCGAATGGCCTCGCAGAAGACGCAGGAGATCCGGCGTGCCTACGAGACCATCACGGAGGCGCGTGCGGCCTAGCGCGTGCGGCCGCGCGCCGAGTGAAAATCCGGTCCGCTTCGGTTAGAGTTCCGCACTTTCAACATCAAAACGGATCCGGGCCGAGGCGCGTGTGCCGCGGTGATCGAGATCTTAGGGGACAACAGCATGACGCCTGATCTGATCGCACCGTCCATCCTCTCGGCGGATTTCGCCAGGCTCGGCGAGGAGGTCGACAATGTGCTCGCCGCCGGCGCGGACATCGTCCATTTCGACGTGATGGACAACCATTACGTGCCGAACCTGACCATCGGCCCGTTGGTCTGCGAGGCGCTGCGCAAGCATGGCGTGACCGCACCGATCGACGTGCATCTGATGGTGAAGCCGGTCGATCGGATCATCCCGGACTTCGCTGCCGCGGGCGCAACCTATATCACCTTCCATCCGGAGGCGAGCGAGCACATCGACCGCACGCTGCAGTTGATCCGCAACGAAGGCTGCAAGGCCGGTCTGGTGTTCAACCCGGCGACGTCGCTGAGCTATCTCGACTATGTGATGGACAAGATCGACATGATCCTGCTGATGTCGGTGAACCCCGGCTTCGGCGGGCAGAGCTTCATCCCGGCGACGATGGAGAAGCTGCGTGCGGCGCGCAAGATGATCGATGCGTCCGGATTCGACATTCGACTTGAGGTCGACGGCGGCGTGAAGGCCGACAACATCGGCGAGATCAAGGCGGCTGGCGCGGACACCTTCGTCTCCGGCTCCGGGATTTTCGGCAAGGGCCGCGACAGCGATCCGCATCGCTACGACAGTATTATTCGCGAGATGCGGGAGCAGATGGCGCGCTGAACCGCGTCCGGGACTCAGGTCGAGGTGGGAGTTTGGTCGATGCGGCCGAGCTTCCCTTCGTGATTCGAGTCGACGCGGTTTGGGTGATGAAGGGCCTGAATGGCTTGTCCGATTGTTTTGTTGAGCCTGGAGCTGTGATCGCATGCTGCGACCGAAGATGATCCTGATCGATGTGGACGGCACGCTGGTGGACAGCGTTCCGGATCTGGCCTTTTGTGTCGACGCCATGATGGAGCGGCTCGGCCGTCCGCCCCACGGTGAGGCGGCCGTGCGCAATTGGGTCGGAAACGGGGTCGAGCGTCTGGTGCGGCGGGCGCTGATCGGTCAGCTCGACGGAGAGCCCGACGAGGCGGATTTCGAGGCGGCGCTCCCGATCTTTCTGGAGCTCTATGCGGACAACACCTCCAAGCGCTCGGTGCTCTATCCGGGCGTGATCGAGGGTATCGCTTTCATGAAGGGCGCGGGTTATCAGCTCGGTTGCGTGACCAACAAGGCGGCTCAGTTCACCGAGCCGCTGTTGCGCGACTTGGGGATCCGCGAGAATTTCGGCTTGGTGGTGAGTGGTGATACGCTACCGAAAAAGAAGCCGGATCCCATGCCGTTGCTCCACGCGGCGCAACACTTCGGTGTCGAGCCTGCGGAGGCGCTCATGATCGGCGACTCGGTGAGCGACGTGAAGGCGGCGCGTGCCGCCGGCTTCGGGATCATCTGTATGAGCTACGGTTACAATCACGGTCAAGACATCCGCGAGGCTAACCCCGACGCGGTGATCGACGCCATGGTCGAGCTCAAGGGTCTTTTGGCGGCCGAGGCATAGCTGGGTTCCGCCGTACAGCGGCATTCGGGATCAACCTAAGAACATGAGAACCGGGACAATGCGAGCGATGAACGGGTGGCGATGGCGAGGTTGAGACTGAGTTCCGACCTGCCCTAATCCCATTTGCTCGGAGACCCCGATGACCCCCGCTGCCTTTCGCGCCCTTGCCGACCAGGGCCACAACCGTATTCCGATTCTGCGAGAGGTCCTTGCCGACCTCGACACCCCGCTCAGCGTCTATCTTAAGCTCGCCGAGGGGCCTTACTCCTACCTGCTCGAATCCGTGCAGGGCGGGGAGAAGTGGGGGCGTTATTCCATTATCGGCCTGCCCTGCCGCACCCTGCTGAGGGTGAGCGGCCACGCGATCCGCGTCGAGCGTGACGGCGCGGTCATCGAGTCCGTCGACACGGCGGATCCGCTGGCCTGGATCGACGCCTACCAAAAGCGCTTCAAGGTTGCGGACCTGGCCTGTCTGCCGCGCTTCACCGGCGGTCTGGTCGGCTATTTCGGCTACGATACCATCCGCTATATCGAGCCGCGTCTGGCGACTTGCCCCAACCCGGATCAGTTGCAGACACCGGACATCCTTCTGATGGTCTCCGACGAGGTGGTCGTCTTCGACAATCTCAGCGGACGGATGTACATCATCCTGAACCTCGATCCGAGCGCAGGCGATACCCTGGAGGCCGGCGAGGCGCGCATCGACGCGCTGTGCGAGCGGATGCGCCGCGGTGCCCCGCGACGTTCCGCGGAGCAGGGGCGCACGGTCAGCGAGACCGACTTCGTCTCCGGCTTCACCGAAGACGGATTCAAGCACGCGGTCGAGCGCATCAAGGACTACATTCTGGACGGCGACTGCATGCAGGTCGTCATCTCGCAGCGTCTTTCCATCCCCTTCCAGGCGCCGCCGCTGGATCTGTATCGGGCGCTGCGCGGGCTCAATCCCTCGCCCTACATGTATTTCCTCGATCTGGGCGATTTTCACATCGTCGGCTCCTCGCCCGAGATCCTCACCCGGCTCGAGGACGGCGTGGTGACGGTCCGCCCGATCGCCGGCACGCGCCGTCGCGGCGAGACCGAGGCCGAAGATCAGGCACTTGAAGCCGAGCTGCTGGCCGATCCCAAGGAGCTGGCCGAGCATCTGATGCTGATCGACCTGGGACGCAACGACGCCGGGCGCGTGGCCGAGATCGGCAGCGTGCAGGTGACCGACAAGATGATCGTCGAGCGCTATTCGCACGTGATGCACATCGTCTCCAATGTCGTCGGCGATCTGCGCGAGGGCATGAACGCCATCGATGTGCTGCGTGCGACCTTCCCCGCCGGGACCGTCTCCGGGGCACCCAAGATCCGTGCGATGGAGATCATCGACGAGCTGGAGCCCGTCAAGCGCGGTATCTATTCGGGCGCGGTCGGCTATCTCTCCTGGAACGGCAACATGGACACGGCGATTGCGATCCGCACCGCCGTCATCAAGGACGGCATGCTCCACATCCAGGCCGGCGCCGGCATCGTGGCCGACTCGGTCCCGGACGCCGAATGGAAGGAGACCATGAGCAAGGGCCGCGCGGTCTTTCGCGCCGTGGCCTTGGCCGAGGCCGGGATCGAGCGGGGTGCCGGACGCGACAGCGACTTCGAGCGCATGGAGGCAACGGTCGGATGAAAGCAAATGTTGAAAGTGCTGCCAGAGGATTCGTCGATCGGTTGCGCGAGCGGTACGACGTCGCCGGTGCCTTGCTCTATGGCAGCCGTGCCCGTGGAGATGCCGACGATCTGAGCGACGCCGACCTTGCCGTGCTGCTCGGAGGCCCGCAAGGGAATCGCGCCGATGCGGCGGTCGACATGGCAGGCATTGCCTTCGATCTTATGCTTGAGACGGGTATTCTGATCGACGCTCTGCCGATCTGGTTGGAGGAGTGGAAGCATCCGGAGGGGTTCGCGAATCCAGGTCTGATCGAGACGATCCGGCGTGACGGGATTCTCGTATGACCGCCGATGCCGGCCTTAAAAAGGCACGGCGGGCGCTCGTTGTCGTGATTGGCGCCGCCGAGCTCGATCGCGGATGATGGCATTCCCATTTCTGAAGAGTGTGTGGCGTTCATTATGCTGCTGATGATCGACAACTACGACTCCTTCACCTACAACCTGGTGCAATACCTGGGCGAGCTGGGTGCGGAGGTGCACGTGGTGCGCAACGACGAGCTGAGTCTCGACGAGGCGATTGCGCTTGCGCCCGAGCGGATCGTGATCTCGCCCGGGCCCTGCACGCCGAACGAGGCCGGGATCTCGGTCCCGCTGATCCAGGCGATGGCCGGGCGCGTGCCGATCCTCGGCGTCTGTCTGGGACATCAATCGATCGGCCAGGCGTTCGGCGGACACATCATCAAGGCGCCGAGCGTGATGCACGGCAAGACCTCGGCGATCCATCATACGGACGTTGGCGTGTTCCACGGACTGGATAACCCCTTCGAGGCGACGCGTTATCACTCGCTGGTGATCGAGCAGGAGACCCTGCCGGATTGTCTGGAGGTGACGGCCTGGACCGAGACCGCCGAGGGCGAGCGCGAGGCCATCATGGGCGTGCGCCATCGCGAGCTTGCGGTCGAGGGCGTGCAGTTTCATCCGGAGTCCATCCTGACCCGTCACGGGCACGACCTCCTCAAAAATTTCTTACAAACCGCGTCCAGCTAAATCGCGTACATCGCGACGATTGATGTCGGCGGTAATGTCGACCCCGCAGCCCTCCAATCGGCTGGTGAGACGCGATTTAGGATATTGAAAGAAAAAATAATCACTTAAAACGCGCATCTCCGGCAGTGAATACGCGTGACAAGGTCGACCCGACATGAAACCCTCACCTAAACCAAAGAGCGCGTTTTAATCATGGAGCTAAAAGAGGCGATCAACCGCTGCCTGGAGCATCGTGATCTGACCGGCGACGAGATGACCACGGTCATGCGCACCATCATGACCGGCGGGGCGACCTCGGCGCAGATCGCCGGCTTCCTGATCGCGCTGCGCATGAAGGGCGAGGCGGTGCCGGAGATCGCGGCGGCGGCGGGCGTGATGCGCGAGCTGGCGACCGGCGTGGATATCGGCGGGCTCGATCATGTGGTCGACATCGTCGGCACCGGCGGCGATTCGTCCGGCACCTTCAACGTCTCGACCACCAGCATGTTCGTTGCGGCGGCGGCCGGCTGTCATGTCGCCAAGCACGGCAACCGTTCGGTCTCGAGTCGCTCGGGTGCGGCCGACGTGCTCGAGGCAGCCGGTGTGCGCCTGGATCTGTCCTCTGAGCAGGTTGCGCGCTGCGTGCGCGAGGTCGGTGTCGGCTTCATGTTTGCGCCGGGCCATCACAGCGCCATGAAACACGCGATCGGTCCGCGCAAAGAGCTGGGCGTGCGGACCATTTTCAACGTCCTGGGCCCGCTGACCAATCCGGCCGGTGCGCCGAATCAGGTCCTCGGGGTCTTCTGCGAGGATCTGCTCGAGCCGCTCGCGCTGGTGCTGCAGCGCCTCGGCAGTCGTCATGTCTTGGTGGTTCATGCCCGCGACGGTTTGGACGAGATCAGCATCGGCGACAGCACCGACGTGGCCGAGCTGAAGGACGGCGTGATCCACCGCTACGCCATCAATCCCGAGGACTTCGGTCTCAAGCGCGCGGATCTCGATGCGATCCGCGTCGGGGATCCGGCCGAGAGCTTGGTGATCCTGCGCGGCGTGCTCGCCAACCAGCCGGGGCCGGCACGGGATATCGTTCAGCTCAATGCCGGCGCGGCCATCTATGCGGCCGGTCGAGCCGAGAGTCTCGCCGCGGGACTGGCGCGAGCCGACTTCGCCATCTCCAGCGGCGAGGCGCAACGTCGGCTCGAGCGTTTGATCGAGCTGACGGCGAGCTTCGATCGGGCGAAGGGCGGTCATTGACGATGAGCGACACACCCGACATCCTCAAAAAGATTATTCATCGAAAGGTCGAAGAGGTCTCCGCCCGGTCGGCGCGCGTGCCGCTCGATCGACTCGCTGCAGGCTTACACGAAGCCGATCCGCCACGCGGGTTTGCCGATGCGCTCCGGGCCAAAATCGAGGCCGGCGCCCCCGCGGTGATCTCCGAGATCAAGAAGGCCAGTCCGAGCAAGGGTGTGTTGCGCCCGGATTTTCGGCCCGCCGAGATCGCGCAGAGCTATGCCCGCAACGGTGCGGCCTGTCTCTCGGTGCTGACCGACCGTGATTTCTTCCAGGGGAGCGACGAGGATCTCGAGGCGGCACGCGCGGCCTGCGCCCTGCCGGTGATCCGCAAGGACTTCATCGTCGACCCTTATCAGGTCTACGAGGCTCGCGCCCTGGGCGCGGACTGTATCCTGCTGATTGCGGCCTGTCTGGACGATGGCCGGCTCGCCGCGCTCAATGCGTTGGCCGCACAGATCGGGCTGGACGTGTTGGTGGAGGTTCACGACGCGGAAGAGCTGGAGCGGGCACTGGCGATCCCGGGCCGCCTGATCGGGATCAACAACCGCAATCTGCGGACCTTCGAGGTGACCCTGGACACGACGCTCGGGCTGCTGGATCGGGTCCCGAGCGACCGGCTGCTCGTCACCGAGAGCGGCATTCTGACCCCGGACGATGTCGAGCGGATGCGTGCGAGCGGCGTGAACTCCTTCCTCGTCGGCGAGGCCTTCATGCGTGCCGAAGATCCGGGCGAGGAATTGGCGCGGCTGTTCTTCGGAACGCATTGAGCGGTGCGATGCATCAAGGAGTCGTCGATCGCCGAGCCGGCTAGCCCCGGAACCCCGGGATAGTCGACTTGCAGTCGACTCTTCGGCTGCCCTGACGGGCTCAGGTGATTCTCTGGAATGAGCATCCCGTCTTCGCCTGCTTGGAAGACCTTGAGGGCTGTGCGTGCGAATCAACTCGCACCTACACGCGGTTAGCTCTGTTCTCGGAAATCACCCAATCCCGACGATCCCCCCGTGCGGGCGGAACCGCGTTTGATCCGGCAGCATCCTTCGGCTGGCGGCTGGCGGCTGGCGGCTGGCGGCTCCCTACCGCGTCCCGAACACCACGATCGTCTTCCCCTTCACGCTGACTAGTCCCTGCTCCTCCAGGCTCTTGAGCACCCGCCCGGCCATCTCGCGCGAGCAGCCGACGTTGCGGGAGAGCTCCTGTCGGGTGACCCGGATCTGCATCCCGTCGGGATGGGTCATGGCATCGGGCTGCTTGCAGAGGTCCAGCAGGGTACCGGCGATGCGGCCGGTCACGTCCAGGAAGGCCAGGTGACCGACCTTGCGGCTGGTCTGGCGCAGGCGCTGGGAGAGTTGCAGTCCGACGCTGTAGAGAAAATCCTTCGCGTATTCTTTGAGCTCGACATCGAGCAGGCGATCGAGCCGCTGGTAGCTGATCTCCGCGACCTTGCACTTGGTGCGGGTGCGGATGATGACGCTGCGTGTCTTCTGCGGGACGAAGAGCCCCATCTCGCCGATGAACTCGCCCTTGTTGATGTAGGCGAGCAGCAGCTCGCGACGCTCCTCGGGGTCGTCGATCATCGCCGCGACCGAGCCTTCGATGAGATAATAGAGTGTGTCGGCCGCTTCGCCTTGACGGATGAAGTCCACGTTCTTGTCGTAGCTCTTGGCATGACAGTAACGCAACAAGGGCTCCAACCAACGGGGATCTTGTTTGGGCGGCGTCAGAATGGTCATGGATCGCTGTGCCTGTCTGTCCCGGACTATGGTCTGGATTCTAGGCGCGCCTGTGTCCCTTGTCGAACACCGACGAAGACGAGGCACGCGGTCGTTGCATGTCCCCGAGCGCGAGCGGGTTGCGCATCGGGTCTTCTTTTTGTGCGGGACGAACGACGGCGGAGAGTTCGGATGAAGGCGCGTGTGAAATGGATCGAAGGGGCAGCGATGCTGGGCGAGGCCGGCTCGGGTCATGCAATCGTGATGGACGGACCGCCCGATCTCGGGGGGCGCAACATCGGTGTGCGCCCCATGGAGATGCTGCTGATGGGCTTGGGCGGCTGCACCCAGTTCGACGTCCTGCTCATCCTGCGCAAGGCGCGTCAAGCGGTGACGGACTGTGTCGTCGAGTTGACGGCGCACCGCGCGGAGACCGACCCCAAGGTCTTCACCGCGATCCACGTCCATTTCATCCTGACCGGACGCGGCCTGGATCCGCAACGCGTGGAGCGGGCGATCAAGCTGAGTGCCGAAAAATACTGCTCGGCATCCATCATGCTGGGCGCGACCGCGACCGTCACGCACGATTTCGAGATCCGCGATCTCGATACCGCTCTTGCATCCGTCGAACCGGAACGGTAGCGTGCGCGCTCCTGTTGTTCTGGAGGTCTCACGCCGATGCCCACGACTCTGAAAAAGCTGCGTCTGGAGGGGTTCAACAACCTCACCAAGACGCTCAGCTTCAACATCTACGATGTCTGTTATGCGGACTCGGACGAGCAGCGTGAGGCCTACATCCAGTATATCGACGAGGCCTACAACGCCGAGCGCCTGACCGCGATCCTGACGGATGTCGCGGAGATCATCGGTGCGACCATTCTCAATGTCGCGCACCAGGATTACGACCCGCAGGGCGCCTCGGTGACCATGCTGATCTCCGAGGAGCCGATCGCGGCGGGGCAGATCTCCAACACCGCCTCGCCCGGCCCCTTGCCGGAGGCGGTCGTCGCCCATCTGGACAAGAGCCACATCACGGTCCACACCTATCCGGAGAGCAATCCCCAGACCGGGATCAGCACCTTCCGCGCGGATATCGATGTCTCGACCTGCGGGCGGATCTCCCCGCTGCGGGCCTTGAACTATCTGATCCATGCCCTTGAGTCCGACGTGGTCATCATGGACTACCGGGTGCGCGGCTTCACGCGCGATGTCGGCGGACGCAAGCACTTCATCGACCACAACATCAGCTCGATCCAGAACTATCTGTCGCGCGACACCAAGAACCGCTATCAGATGGTCGATGTGAACGTCTACCAGGAAAACCTCTTCCACACCAAGATGGTGATCAAGGACTTCAGGCTCGACGACTATCTCTTCTGCATCGAGGCCAAGGATCTCTCGGAGCGCGAGCACCAGCGGATTCAGAAACTGCTGCGCCGCGAGCTCAGCGAGATCTTTTACGGGCGTAATCTCGGTCGCAATCTCGAATATCTCGGGGGCTGAATTCCGCTATCGCGGGATTCAGGATGATAGGGGGATCGGGCGGTTCGCTGCGCTCACCGGCACCCGCCGGCTGGGCGTGTCCCGGGCGCGTCTACCTCGACAACCCGGCCGACGACTGCAGCGCGGCAGATGTGTTGAAACCGTTCGTTGTCGTTGTCGTAATCGACGATCGATACGACAACGAAAATGATCTCGGGCGGTCTCGAAATCTCTTCACCGCCCAAGTAACCGTTTGATCTTAATATAAGAACGTCCAGAAAAATCTAGATTTCACCTAAACCGCGCTGCACCGACGTCGATTGGTAGCCCCGAGGTCCAAGATCGCTCGACACCCCAATGCCCCGTCGAGCGCGGTTTAGACCCAATAGACCGTGCTCGTCATCACCTTCGAGGTCAGCCGCATCGCCGAACGAATCGGCGCCGGTAGCTCGGCCCCGCCGGCGGCATGGGCAATCTGCGCATGGTGGACCTCGTCGGCCTTCATCTGCTCGAGGATGGTGCGCGTCTTCTCATCGTCGATCGGGATCTGCGCGAGGTGCTCGTCAAGGTGGTCCTCGACCTGACGCTCGGTCTCGACGACGAAGCCGAGGCTCCACTTGTCGCCGGCCAGCCCGGCCGCCGCGCCCATCGCAAAAGAGCCCGCATACCAGAGCGGGTTCAAGAGACTCTTGCGGTCCCCCAAGTCATCCAGGCGTGCGGCACACCAGGCGAGATGATCGTTCTCTTCCTTGGCGGAGCGTTCCAGGCGCTTGCGCGTATCCGGCAGCGTGGCGGTCAGCGCCTGACCTTGGTAGAGGGCCTGGGCGCAGACCTCGCCGGTGTGGTTGATCCGCATCAGGCGGGCGACGTGCCGACGCTGCTCGTCGGTAAGGTCCGCCTCCGGGATGTCCTCGGCTGGGTTGGGCCGTTCGGTGGTTTGCGGGCGCCCGAACAGGGTCCTCAGGGCGTGATCGGCGTTGATCAACATCTGGTCGATGGGCGTTAAACGGCGTGTTGTCATGGGTTGCTCCGGTCGAAAGGCGTTGCGTTGCGGTCAGTATCGGGGATTCGCCGCCGCGTGACGAGTATGCGGGCAGCAGGGCTGGCTTCCAGCGCGTTGTTGCGCATCCAAGTTACGTGTCGGAAATCAGTCGAGCACCCGATCCAATCGTTGTCGTTGTCGTTGTCGTTGTCGTAATCGACAACGACAACGTGCCCAACCTGCGGCCGTTAAGCCTCCGGGCCGAGTGCGGCGGCGATCAGCTCGACGGGATGCAGGACCGCGATGTCCAGCCCGGCCTCGCGAACGCCCGCGGTCAGGTGCAGGGCGCACCCCGGATTGGTGGTGACGATCACGTCCGGTGTGTCCAGACGCACCGGTGCCAGCAGGTCGGCGAGCAGCGCCTCGGCCATGGCCGGGTGCTGGAGCAGGTAGGTTCCGGCTGCACCGCAGCACCCTTGGCCCGGCGGCATCGGCACTATCTCCAGACCGGGGATGCGCCCGAGCAGCCGATGGACGGCGGCATTCCCGCCGAGCTGGTTGCGATGCGAGCAGGGCTCGTGGACCAGGACGCGGCGTCGATCGGATCGGACCCGCAGCGATTCCGGCCACTCGACCTCGTCGAGAAACGCACACAGCTCCCGGGTGTCGCGCAGTGCCGGATCCACCCGAAGCTCGGCGACACAGGCGCTCGCCAGACCGACGAGCGGGCGGCCGCCATGGACCCGTACGCAGGCATCGCGCCGTGCGTCGGCCTGTGCGGGCAATCCGTTGTGCCTGAGCATCGCGCCGCAGCAGGTGTCGGGCGAGGCGATGCGAAGGCGCAGATTCAGTCGAGCGGCGATCTTCAGGGTCGCCTCGACGGCACGTCCTTCCGCGGCGGCGCCCATGCAGCCGAGGAAGAGATCGACGTCCGCCCCTTCCGGGTTGCGCGGAGCGATCGCGAGGGCGACGGCCCCCATCGCCCTCGCGATCCGATGATATGGGCGCAATGCGGGGATTCGGTCGAGCCTGAGCAGCTCCGCCAGTCGGGCGAGACCAAGGCGGCGGTAGAGGCGCGGGATCCGGGCGAATCGGCTCATCAGCTGCGCGCTCGACAAGGCGCCGAGCATGAGCCGCTTGAGGGTCCGCGCGGGTGCGGGCGACGCGGCCGTGCGCAGCGCCTTCGCCTGATCGGCGATGCGCCCGTAGGCGACCTCCGAGGGGCAGACGCGCTCGCAATTCAGGCAGCCGAGACAGCCGTCGAGATGCCCGGCGAGGGTCGGCGTCATCGCCAAGTGGCCGCCCGCCCACCCTTGGATCAGGGCGATCCGCCCGCGCGGCGAGTCCGCCTCTTGGCGTGCCTGTTGAAACGTCGGGCAGTGCGGCAGGCACAGTCCGCATTTGACGCATTGATCGGCAAGCAGCAATAGCTCGCGGGTTGCGCCGGCCTGCAAGAGGCTGCGTGGGTCTTCGGTCGAGTTCTTCAATCGCGGGGGTCGTCCAGTGGCTCGGTCGGTTCGTTCGGAGTGCGTCCATGCCGGCGAGCCTGTAGCCTCGGACGTGGGTGGCGCTCGGTCGCTGCGGACCTTGATTATGTTACCCTTCCGCGGTCGCTTTGCGTTCAATCCAGGTCATTTAAGATGTCGTACTACCGCTATCACGTCTTCTTCTGCACCAACCAGCGCGAGGACGGCAGCCAATGCTGCAACCAGTGCGCGGCCACGGCGATGCGGGATTTCCTCAAGCGCCGCACCAAGGAGCTGGGTCTGACGGGGCGTGGCGGGGTGCGCATCAACACCGCCGGTTGTCTCGACCGTTGTGCGGAAGGCCCCGTGATCGTGGTCTATCCGGAGGACACCTGGTACACCTACATCGACAGCGAGGACTTGGAGGAGATCCTGCAGGAGCATCTGATCGGCGGGCGCGTGGTGGATCGGCTGCTGTTACCGGCCTGAATCGCGGGTTAAATTTTGGGTTGCGTGCGACGATTTCGTCACGTAGACTTCGCGGTCTTTCTCGACACAGAAAACGAAATCGACGGCCCGCGCGCGACTCGTCACTCGAACCATACCGGCTCAATGCCGTAACGTGAATTCGATGTCGGGGCAACGCGAGCACGGCATCCCGGAGCGAAGGACATGACGACGACAGTGAGTGCAAAACCGGCGGAAGTCCGCCGTGCCTGGTATCTGGTCGATGCCGACGGCAAGACCCTCGGGCGGCTCGCGAGCGAGTTGGCCCTTCGCTTGCGCGGCAAGCACAAGCCGCAGTACACCCCCCATGTCGACACCGGCGACTATATGGTCGTCATCAATGCCGAGAAGGTGCGGGTGACCGGGAACAAGCGCGAAGACAAGATGTACTACCACCACACCGGCTACATCGGCAATCTCAAGTCGACGAATCTTGCCAAACTGCTCGATTCCAAGCCCGAGCGGGCCATCGAGATCGCCGTGAAGGGGATGCTGCCGCGTGGGCCGCTCGGGCGGGCCATGTTCAAGAAGCTGCGTGTCTACGCCGGGCCGGAGCACGGTCATCAGGCGCAACAGCCGCAAGTCCTTGAGCTCAACGTTTAGGAATCAGACGCATGTCCGAGAGACAACACGCCATCGGTCGACGCAAGACGTCCGCCGCCCGTATCTTCCTGACCCTCGGGTCGGGCAACATCACGGTCAACGATCGCCCGCTCGATCAATTCTTCGGCCGCGAGACGGCTCGGATGGTCGTTCGTCAGCCGCTCGAGACCGCCGGGTTGCTCGACCGAGTCGACATCAAGGCTACCGTGGCCGGTGGCGGCAACACGGGGCAGGCCGGCGCGATTCGCCACGGCATCGCCCGGGCGCTGGTGCTGTTCGACGAGAACCTCCGTTCGCCGATGCGACGCGCCGGGTTCTTGACCCGCGACGCTCGCGAGGTCGAGCGTAAGAAGGTCGGCCTCCACAAGGCCCGTAAGCGTCCTCAGTTCTCGAAGCGTTAACAGATCGACCGAAGAGCGTTTGGTCCTTGTCGCCGGCTCGGCACGTCCGAGCCGCCTTCGCTGGGTACTGCAACAGCTTCACGCTCTCTCGGCGCTCTGCTCGCCGTGCATCGTGTTTCCCCGATGCCTGCGACACGTCCCGATTTTGGGGGATCGTCTAGTGGTAGGACAGCGGACTCTGACTCCGTCAACCTAGGTTCGAATCCTAGTCCCCCAGCCACATCCTGCTCGGCCTCATACCTGGTCCGGCACGCATCCAGAATGCTGCCGCTTCGCTGTCTTTCGCCGCTGTACACCTTACGCGACACCCTGTCGCTGTGGCATCGATGTCAGTCGCGGCCTTGCGGCCACGCTGCCCCGCCGGTTTAGGCGAGAATCGGGTGTTGTGCTTTTTCGATGCTTTTTCGAGCGTTCGATGCATGCAGAGCGCTCGCGGTGCTTGTCGCTGCGCCTGAGCACGGCAGTCAAGTGGAATCAAGTATTCAGGCTGGCCTCGTCGCCGGAATCAAAGCGACATTCTCACCGGCCGATCCCTTATGAGCATGCCGAAATGCGCCCGCCTCGCGTCGGGTCGATGCTAAAAAGCAACACATTCCCTGCGTGTGTCTTTTTTTGTCCCACTCTGTTGCAAAACACTCCGCCTTACACTATAGTTCAGTGCGCAAAGCATGATTGCGTTTGGTTTCTGCAGTCTACCTGACAAATTCACAACAGCGGAGAAGAGTATGAACAAGAAGATCCTTAGCCTCGCGGTCGCTGCCGCGATGGTCGCCCCGGGTGCCGCGATGGCCGAAGCTATCCTGTACGGCAAGCTGAACATGTCCATCGACTGGGCCGACGTCACCAACGTCATCTCCCAGGGCTCCGTGGTTCCCGAGATTATCGATCCGGAGACCGGGCAACAGCTCGTTGCTCCAATCCCCGATCGTGATCAGAACTTCCAAGGCTGGGGTCTGAACGGCGGCGGTTACATCCCCGGCGAGAAGCGCGCCAACCGCATCGGTGTCAAGGGCTCCGAGGATCTGGGCAACGGCCTGAAGGCGATCTACCAGGTCGAGTTCGGCATCCAGATGACGGAAGAGTCGCGTCAACTGGCCGCAACCGGCTCCAACAACTCGCCGACCATGCGTAACAGCTTCCTGGGTCTGGCCGGCGACTGGGGTACCTTCCTGGTCGGTCGTCACGACACCCCGGTGAAGATCTCCACCGGCAAGCTGGATCTCTTCTCCGACACCATGGCCGACTACAACGGCACCGTCGGCTTCAACGATGTCCGTGCCGACAACGTGGTCGCCTACATCAGCCCGAGCCTGAGCGGCTTCCAGCTGATGGCTGCGGTGCACGCGGGTGGTGGTTCGACCATCACCCCGAGCAACGGCAACATCTTCGCCGACAGCATTGCTGAAGGCTGGTCGGCTGCAGGTATCTACAGCAACGGCCCCTTCTACGTCTCGGCCGCTTACGAGATGTTCGGGAACGACCTGTACATGGATTCGACCACCGTGCTCCTCGGTGATCCGCTCTTTATCGATCCGGACACCGGCGAGGCCGTCGCAAATCCGAACTTCGTCGCCGATGATTTCAGCGTCTGGCGTATCGGCTTGGGCCTGCTCGACTGGAACGGCTTCACCTTGACCGCGATCTACGAAGACCAGGCCGATCGTCCGGCAGGTCAGTTGTGGAACCAAGGCAGCGGTGCTCCTGCTCCGGATGGCCTGAAGCTGTGGCAGGTGCAGGCCGGCTATGCCTTCGGCAACAACATGGTCAAGGCCATGTACGGCAGCGGCACGCGTGACAGCGACTTCGACACCTCCTTGCCGGAGATCGAGAAGTACAAGAACACCCTCGACGGCGATTACTACACTTGGGCGATCGGTTTCGATCACAACTTCAGCAAGCGCACCAAGGCGTATGTGCTGTACACCCAGGTGGACGACGATGCGTCTCAGGAGATCCGTGGCTCGCAGTGGGACGGCTTCTCGCTCGGTATGATGCACAGCTTCTAAGCCGATTCCGGCTTGGCATGGAACGCATGACGGGGCCTTCGGGCCCCGTTTTTTTGTCTCTCGGGAGCGCCGGGCTCGGATGTTGCCGAATGGTCTGCTTAGCCTGGATCCGGCCGTTGACCGCAGAAGCCGGCGTGACGGTCGGCGTGCGTGCCCGAGCCGTGGCGCAGGCTGCTCGATGAGCGACTCAGGGCCAAAAGATCGGGCTCAGCTCCGCATCCTGTTTCGATCAAGTCGTAGAGCGAACAATCGTAGCGCAGTCCATCAGCGTCGGCGCAGGGATCGGTGGACTTCGCTCTCGCTCGTCCATTGCCCTACCGGCCAGCGCTCCGAACAACGCCGAATGACCCTCGGATCAGGCCCGCAAGGTTTTGGGTCCATCCGGAGTGCCGAGGATCAAGACATCCGCCGGGCGCAGGGCAAAGATGCCGACGGTGACCACCCCGGCGATATTGTTGATCTGTTGCTCCAGCTTGGCCGGCTCCATAATCTCGAGATGCTGTACGTCCAGGATCAGATTGCCGTTGTCGGTCACGAAACCCTCGCGCCAGACCGGGGTACCGCCCAATTGGACCAGCTCGCGCGCGACATAGCTGCGCGCCATCGGAATCACCTCGACGGGCAGCGGGAAGGCACCCAAGACCCTGACCAGCTTGCTCTCGTCGGCGATGCAGACAAACTGCCGGCTCGCCGCGGCGACGATCTTTTCGCGGGTGAGTGCACCGCCGCCGCCCTTGATCAACTGGAGCTGCGCGTTGGACTCGTCCGCCCCGTCGACATAGAGCGAAAGCTCACCGACGGCATTGAGATCGTAGACCGGGATCCCGTGCCCCTTGAGTCGTTCTGTCGAGGCGACCGAGCTCGACACCGCGCCCTCGATCCGTCCCTTGATACCGGCGAGTGCATCGATGAAGTGATTCACGGTCGAGCCTGTGCCTACCCCGATGATACCGTCCTCGACATAGGCAAGCGCAGCCTCGGCGGCCTGTTTTTTCATCGCGTCTTGTGTGTTCATGTGTCCTCCGGTGTGTTGGTCGAGTGTGAGGCGTTAAACCGCGCTCAGAGCGATATGCGATGTTTTTCGATGGGATCGGCCCCGGCAGACTTGACGACCGCCGGAGTCGGCGCGCTTTAAGATATTAAAAAACAGATCATTTTAAACCGCGTCCCCGCTAAGGGCCGTGGATGCACCAATCGTCGAACTCACTCGAAAACGAGCATCTCGCTCTGGACGCGGTTTAGCTTCCAGTCGCCAGCCACCCAGCCAATGGCTGATGACCGAAAGCTGCTAGCTGGAGGCAGACGGCTGGCGGGCGGTTCAGCGCCGACGGTTGGTTGTGCCTCGTACGGTTCGGCACCTCCAGCTCCGCTCTTTTCCAGCTCCGGCAGTATCATAACAGAGCGCCGAAACCCCGCAGATCTGTCCGGAGCTAAACTGTGTCGAGAGCGAGATGCTTGGTTTCGAGTGCGTTCAGCACGGAGTTACCTTCCGGCCCTCGTCCGAGATACGGTATAAACGTTCATATTCTTAAAACTCTAAACCGCGTCAGCTCCGACGCTCCTGCATTCAATCGACACGGCTCCAATCCAAGAACAATGTATATCACTCCGGACGCGGTTTAGATGCCCGACGCCTATATCGAACGGATCCTGCGTGCTCGCGTCTACGATGTGGCGCACGAGACACCCCTGACGCATGCGCCGCAGCTCTCCTCGCGGCTCGACAACGCGGTCTTTCTCAAGCGCGAGGACTTGCAGCCCGTGTTCTCGTTCAAGCTGCGGGGCGCGTACAACAAGCTGATCCACTTGGATCCGGAGGTGCGCGCACGCGGCGTGATCGCGGCCAGCGCGGGAAATCATGCACAGGGCGTTGCGCTTGGCGCTGCCAAGCTCGGGGTGCCGGCGATCATCGTGATGCCGCGGACCACGCCTGCGATCAAGGTGCGCGCGGTGCGTAGTCTCGGCGGCAAGGCCGTCCTGCATGGCGACTCCTACGACGAAGCCTTCGCCCATGCGATGACCTTGGTCGCGGAGAAGGGACTGACCTTCCTGCACCCCTTCGATGACCCCGACGTCATCGCCGGTCAGGGGACGATCGGGATGGAGATCCTGCGCCAACATTCGGTCCCGCCCTATGCGATCTTCGTCCCGGTGGGCGGCGGCGGACTGATTGCGGGCGTTGCGGCCTACGTCAAATGGTTGATGCCGGAGGTGCGCATCATCGGTGTGGAGCCGCAGGATGCGCCCACGCTGCATGCGGCGCTCGCCGCAGGGCGGCGCGTCGAGCTGGCGCAGGTTGGGCTCTTCGCCGACGGCGTGGCCGTAAAACTGATCGGCGAGGAGACCTTCCGTATTGCCCGAGAGCGTGTCGACGAGGTCGTGCTCGTGAGCACCGACGAGATCTGCGCCGCGGTCAAAGACATCTTCGACGACACCCGCGGGATCGCCGAACCGGCCGGTGCACTCGCAGTCGCCGGCATGAAGCGGTATGTGGAGACGCACAAGATCAAGGGCGAGCATCTGATCGCGATCGAGAGCGGCGCCAACGTCAACTTCGATCGGCTGCGCCACATCGCCGAGCGCGCCGAGCTCGGCGAGCGGCGCGAGGCATTGCTTGCGGTGGAGATCCCGGAGCGCCCGGGCAGCTTTCTGGCTTTCTGCCGAGTGATCGGACGGCGTCAGATCACCGAGTTCAACTATCGCTACTCGGATGCGTCACGCGCGCAGGTCTTTGTCGGCGTGGAGCTGGCGCGCGGCGACGACGAGCGTGCCGAGCTGATCGGCCGCCTTGTGGAGAAAGGTTTCGGCGTGCTCGACATGACCGAGAACGAGACGGCAAAGCTGCATATCCGCTACATGGTCGGCGGGCACGCCGAAGGGATCGAGTGCGAGACCCTCGTGCGCTTCGAGTTTCCCGAGCGCCCGGGCGCGTTGCTGGATTTTCTCTCGGCACTGGGAAAGCGTTGGAACATCACGCTGTTTCACTACCGCAACCACGGCGCGGCCTACGGGCGCGTCCTGATGGGTGCCCAGATTCCGCCGGACGAAGCGGATGACTTTCGCGAGGCGCTCGATACCTTGGGTTATCAGTACTGGGAAGAGACCGAGAATCCGGGGTATCGGCTCTTTGCGGGATCTAAACCGCGCTTGGAGTGATTTGTGTGGGTGCGGCTGGAGCGCTGCGTCGTCGCGAACAATGGCCTCGGCGGGGCGCGGTTTAGATGATAAAAACGAAAAGGCGATTCAGGCGATTTCCGGGAACAAACTGCCTGCAAGGCATGTAGAGGCGACTTCAGTCGCCCCGATCATGGTGGTCGAAGCTTTCCGGTAAATCACCCGTAAAGAGCGTGTTCCGCAAGGCGATCAGGCTCAAGAGAGGTGCGAACGGTCCCGAAGCCAGATTTGTCGGTCGGGAGGCGATCCGACGTAGATGCGCCGCTCGGTCACGACGGCGTCGAGCGGGATATCCCAGGGGCGAGGCTCGATCCTCTCGATGCGCTGGCACTCATGCGCGAGGCCGATCAGTCGGGGTCGCCGCCAGTATCGGCGCGCCTTCAGAAAGGCCAGGGTGCGGTCGTAGTAGCCGCCACCCATGCCGATGCGGTTGCAGGCACTGTCGAATCCCACGAGCGGGACCAGGATCAGGTCGAGATGGCGAGCGGGGCGGATGTGCCGGCCGCGTCGCGTTGGCTCGGGGATGCCGAAGTGATTGGGACGCATCGTCTCGCCGGCGATCCAGCGCACGAAGCGGAGTTTGACCCGGGATCGCCCCCCGATCCTTTTGCCCAAGACCGGGAAATAGACGGCTTTTCCGTCCGTGAACGCGTCTTCCAGCAAGGGGCGTGGATCGAGCTCGCCATCGGCCGGCCAGTAGGCTGCGATCCGGCGGGCGCGCCGAAAGCGTATCTCGCGACGAAGCAGTCGGGCGACGAGACGCGAATGGTTGCGTTGCGACCGGCTGCTCAAGGCTCGGCGGCTAGCGCGCAGTGCTCGGCGGAGGAGTTTCGGATGTGGCATTGCGGGAGGAAAAAAGGGGACACCCCCCGCCTGTGCCGTTGCAGACCTTTGTTCTTGAACCAAGAGGTTCAAGTGGGGACACTCGGTTCGGCTTCAGGCTTCCCGCTCGAAGGCGGACTTGCACAACAGCCTCACTTCTATGTCCCCAGGGCAGCGATTAGGCTCAAGAAAATACCCAGGCCACGATCGGTCACTGCAGGGGGTGTCTTGAGAAAGGAGGCTATACCCTTTCGCCCGACGCGTCCAGCGCCTGTTCGGCTGCCAGCGCTTGCGCGACGCGCTCCTGCAGGAGCGTAAGCCGCGGGTCGATCTCGCCACCGTCGACGGTGCGGGATTTCTGAAGCTGAAACAGCTCATGGGCAATATTCAGAGCCGCCATCACGGCGATGCGGTCGGTGCCGATGACGCGTCCGGTCTTGCGGATGTCGCGCATCTTGCCGTCGAGAATGCGCGCGGATTCGCGCAGTCCCTGTTCCTCATGCGGCGCGCAGGCGATTCGGTAGTCCTTGTCGAGGATCCTGATGCTGACCTGAATCGGCTCGTCGCTCATAGACTCTCCTCCATCGCGCGCAAACGCGACAACATGGCTTCGACTCGACTGCGTGCCTGCTCGGTCTTTTCGATCAGCTCGCCGCGCTCGCCGACCAACGTCTCTTGGCGAGCCCGCAGGGATTTGTTTTCGTCGCGCAGGCGCTGGTTCAGGCGGATCAAGGTCTCCACCTGTTGTTCCAATTGGTCGAGGTCGAAATGTGCCAAAGTCCACGACTCCGTTGAAGTTCGTCGCACTATAGAAGGCGTGCGGAGGGCGGTCAATCGCGCGAAAGCGCATGGTATTATCGCATGGTCGCCGGGCTTTTGATCGTCCGGCGCCCATCCCCGTTTCCCGCCCTGTTCCCCGAGAGGAGGTCGCCACGAATATCGACGACGATCGGCTTGCCCGTTATCTGGCGGCGGGCGCACTTTGTGCGACGCCCAGCGAGGCCCACGGCATCCTTTGCGGCCTGATGTGCGGCGGCGATGCGAACCCTGAGGCCACTTGGTTGCGCCAGCTCCGGCCCGAGTCCGATGCGGGCGATCTGCCGATCGAGGAGGGGCGCGAGGCCCTGTCGGCGCTGGCGCGCCTGACGCGCGAGGAGCTCGAGGCGTCCGAGTTCGCACTCACGTTGTTCTTGCCCGATGACACTCGCCCCCTTGCAGAACGGGCGACGGCCCTCTATGACTGGGTTCGCGGGTTCCTCTACGCTTGGGGAACACTCGACCATACCGGTGCGGAGCCTTCGCCGGAGACGCGCGAGATCCTGCGTGATTTTACCGACGTGACCCGCATGGATCTCGACGGACTCGACGACGACGAGCAAAACGAAGAGGCATTGACCGAAGTGAGCGAGTTCATCCGGGTTGCGGCGATGACGATCTATCAAGAGTGCGTCGTCGCTCGCGCCCCCTCGTCCGAGTCATGACGGCGGCCGAATACAAGCGCCGCCGACGGGCCCTGGCCAATGCGATCGGCCCGAACGGCATTGCGATCCTTCCGGCCGCGCGCGAGGTCGTGCGCAATCGCGATGCCCACTACCCGTTTCGCCAGAACAGCGATTTCGTGTATCTGACGGGTTTCTCCGAACCCGACGCCTTTGCCGTCATTGCGCCGAAACGCAAAGACGGGGAGTACGTGCTCTTTTGTCGGCCTCGCGATCCGGAGCGCGAGCAGTGGGACGGCCGGCGCGCGGGCATCGAGGGTGCGACGGCGCAATTCGGAGCCGATCAGGCGTATCCACTGAGCGAGCTCGATACGGTCATGCCGACCCTGATCGACGGGCGCGAGCGGCTGTATTTCGCGATCGGCAGCGATGCGGCGCTCGACGCGCGTGTTATGGGCTGGGTGAACCGGGTTCGGGCCAACGTCCGCGCCGGCGCCTGTGCGCCCGAGATCTTCGTGACCATCGAGTCTGTCCTGCACGAGATGCGGCTTCGCAAGAGCCCCGCCGAGATCAAACAGATGCGCCGAGCGGCGGAGATTTCCGCCGCGGCCCACCGGCGGCTGATGCAGATCTGCGGGCCCGGCATGAACGAGTCTCGGCTCGAGGCCGAATTTCATCACGTCTGCGCCGTCTCGGGTGCGCGCGATCAGGCCTACTCCCCGATCGTCGGCGGCGGCGCCAATGCCTGCATCCTGCACTATGTCGAGAACCGGGCGCCGCTGCGCGACGGGGATCTCGTCCTGATCGATGCCGGATGCGAGCTCGGCGGCTATGCATCCGACATCACCCGGACCTTTCCCGTAAACGGGCGCTTCAGTGCGCCCCAGCGCGAGCTCTACGAGCTGGTGCTCGAGGCGCAGACCGCAGCGATCGGCAAGGCCAAGCCGGGCAATCTGTGGAACGAGCCACACGACGAGGCGGTCAAGGTCCTGACCAAAGGGCTTGTCCATCTCGGCCTGCTCAAGGGAAAGCTCGCCGAGCTGATCAAAGAGGAAGCGCACAAACCCTACTATATGCACCGCACGGGGCATTGGCTGGGGATGGATGTCCACGACGTCGGAAGCTACAAACAGAAGGGCGCGTGGCGGTCCTTCGAGCCCGGGATGGTGTTGACGGTGGAGCCCGGACTCTATTTGGCCGACTCGGACGAGATCCCGGAGCCCTATCGACAGATCGGGATCCGCATCGAGGACGATGTCTTGATCACGGAGTCGGGAAACGAGATCCTCTCGGCCGCGGCACCGAAGGATCCCGATGCGATCGAATCCCTCATGGCGGGCTGATTTAAACCGCGTCCGGAGCGTCATGCGTCATTTTCATGTTGCGTTTGGCTTTGGAGATGTCTTCGATCTCGGTGAGGCGCGGTTTAAAATTTAATATTTTTGAATACTTTAAACCACGCCAGCTCCGGCAGTCGTCGGAGCTGGCGCGGCCAAGCCACTCCAACAAATCACGCATACCGCACCGGGCGCGGTTTAAAGGCAGGCATGCACGAATACGATTTAGTGATCATCGGCGGAGGCTTGGTGGGCGGTAGCCTGGCATGCGCCCTATCCGGCTGCGGGCTGCGGATCGCGGTCGTGGAGGCGGTGCCGGCCGCCGCCGAGCACCAGCCGAGCTATGACGAGCGCGTCATTGCCCTGTCCTGGGGCAGTCGCCGGATCCTTGAAGCGATCGGTGTCTGGCCGGAGATCGCCCCGGATGCGGAGCCGATTCGGCAGGTCCATGTCTCCGATCGCGGGCATTGCGGGTTCACGCGGCTCGGTCCGGACGATGCGGGCGTGGAGGCCCTTGGCTACGTCGCCTCGGCGCGCGTGATGGGGGCCGCCATTCGCACCGCACTCGCTTTGTCTCCCGACGTGGAGCTGCTCTGTCCGGCACGGCTCTCGGAGCACCGCGTCGTGGCCGACCGGGTCGAGCTCGAGGTGCAGCACGGGGACGAGCGGCTGCGTCTGACCACACCTCTGCTGGTGGCGGCCGACGGAGGCGACTCTGCGGTGCGCCGAAAGCTCGATCTCGAGACACGCGACGAGCGCTACGAGCAGGACGCCGTCATTACGACGGTCTCGCCCGATCGCCCGCGCACCGGCGTGGCCTTCGAGCGCTTCACCGACACGGGACCCTTGGCCCTGCTGCCGATGACGGGAGGACGCTACTCGGTGGTCTGGACCTGTCGTCGCGACGAGACGAGCGTGCTGCTGGCGCTCTCCGACGAGGCATTCCTGGCTCGCCTGCAAGAGCGCTTCGGCTACCGGCTCGGGCGTTTTCTGCAGGTGGGCCCGCGTCGCGCCTACCCGCTGAAGCTGGTGCTCACGCGCAATCCGGTGCAGCCGCGTGTCGTGCTGATCGGCAACGCGGCACACACACTCCATCCCGTGGCCGGCCAAGGCTTTAATCTGGGCCTGCGCGATGTCGCCGCCCTCGCCGAGGTGATTGCTCAAAGCGTGCGTGCGGGCGCCGATCTCGGCGGTCCGGCTGCCCTGTCGGACTATCGAGACTGGCGCGGCTCGGATCAGCCGAGCACCGCGCGACTGACCGATCTGCTCGCCCGCGTCTTCGTCAACCCCTGGTCGCCGCTGCGGCTCGCCCGCAATGCCGCCATGTTGGGTCTGGATCTCATCCCCCCTGCGCGCCACCGCGTCGCGCAGCGGTTCATGGGCGTGGGCGGGCGCTTGCCGCGCCTCGCCTGCGGGGTCCCTTTGGAGAAGGCCAATGCACGAAACTGAGTCCATGTCGTCGCGCGTTCCGGACATGACTGCGTCGCAGGAGCCATCTTACGACCTGCTCGTGGTCGGCGGCGGTATGGTCGGGGCGGCACTCGCCCGTGCCTGTTCCGGGAAGGGGCTGCGGATCGCGGTCATCGAGACCCGCGCGCCGCAGCGCGACTGGCCCGCGAGCGAGATCGACCTGCGGGTCTCGGCCTTGAGTCGGGCGAGTCAGCGGATCCTCGCGCGCTTGGGCGCGTGGGAGCGCATTGCGGCGCTCGGTGCAAACCCCTATCGCAAGATGTGTGTGTGGGATGCACTCGGCGGCGGAAGCATCCATTTCGATGCCCAATCGCTCGGGGAGCCCGATCTCGGCCACATCGTCGAGAACCGGGTGATTCAGCTCGCACTCTGGGAAGCCTTGGAGTCCTCGCCCGACATCCGGCTCGTCTGCCCTGCAGCCATCGTCGAGATCGAACGCACGGAGACCGAGTCGCGGGTGGTGCTCGGTGACGGGCAGGTCATCGCGGGTCGGCTGCTGGTCGCCGCGGACGGGCGCGATTCACTGGTGCGCGAGCTCTCGGGTATCGAGACCGAAGGCCGGGACTACGACCAGCGCGCAATCGTCGCCAACGTCCTGCCGCAGGAGTGGCATCAAGAGACCGCTTGGCAGCGCTTCCTGCCGACCGGACCGCTGGCCCTGCTGCCCTTGGCCGACGGGCGCTGCTCGATCGTGTGGTCCGCCACCGACGAGCGTGCCGCCGAGCTGCTGGCGATGGGCGATGCCGCCTTCTC
Source organism: Thiocapsa roseopersicina (assembly GCF_900106925.1). Lineage (GTDB taxonomy): Bacteria > Pseudomonadota > Gammaproteobacteria > Chromatiales > Chromatiaceae > Thiocapsa > Thiocapsa roseopersicina. The sequence goes on along the minus strand of NZ_FNNZ01000010.1, from coordinate 157,809 downwards.
GGCGGCCCTCACCGATGCCTCCGAAGCGCGGCTCGGCGCACTCGTCGTGGAGGGTCCGCGCGCCGCCTTTCCGCTTCGACTCCAGCATGCCAAGCAGTATGTCCTGGCGGGATTGGCCTTGGTCGGCGACGCCGCCCACGCGGTCCATCCGCTCGCCGGACAGGGTGTGAACCTGGGGTTCCTCGACGCCGCCGAGCTGGCCGCGGCGATCGATCTCGCGCTGGAGCGGGGACGCGACATTGCCGGCCTCTGGGCGCTGCGCCATTACGAACGAGCGCGCCGCGGCGACAACACCGCCATGCTCGCCGCGATGGACTTGATCAAACGGACCTTCAGCAACGAAGTGTCGCCGATCGCTGCAGTGCGCAGCATCGGGTTGACCCTGACCGACCGAATCGGCCCGCTCAAGGCGCTCTTCATGGAGCGTGCGCTCGGTCTGGGGAGCGACCTGCCGCCGCTTGCGCGTCCCCTTTGAGTGCGGTCCGAGCGACATGCATGCCGGCGTGCTTTTTCCGCACCGATCGCTGACCTAAACCGCGTCCAGAGCGACATGCGTCGTTGTCATGTTGCGTTTGGCTACGGAAATATCCTCGATCTCGGTGAGACGCAGTTTAAAATGATTAATTTTTTAAATATCTTAAACCGCGCCGGCTCCAGCGGTCGTCAAGTCTGCCGGGGCCAATGCCATCGAAAAACAATGCATACCGCGCTGGGCGCGGTTTAACGACAAGCACCTAAAGACAAGGGGACAGACATGACAGCCAAGAATGCCTTTTACGCACAATCCGGCGGCGTTACCGCCGTCATCAACGCCTCGGCGTGCGGCGTGATCGAAACCGCTCGGCTTCACTCGGTGCGGATCGGAAACGTCTACGCCGGGCGCAACGGCATCATCGGTGCCCTGACCGAAGACCTGATCGATACCGGCCGCGAGTCCGACGAGGCCATCGCCGCGTTGCGTTATACGCCCTCGGGCGCGTTCGGCTCCTGCCGCTACAAGTTGAAGAGCCTGGAGGCCAACAAACGCGAGTACGAGCGTCTGATCGAGGTCTTCAAAGCCCACGACATCGGCTATTTCTTCTATAACGGCGGCGGCGACTCGGCCGACACCTGCTACAAGATCTCTCAGCTCTCAGAGACCATGGGCTACCCGGTGCAGGCCGTGCATGTGCCCAAGACGGTCGACAACGATCTGCCGATCACCGACAACTGCCCGGGTTTCGGCTCTGTCGCCAAGTACATCGCCACCTCGACCCTGGAGGCCTCGTTCGACGTGCGCTCCATGGCCAAGACCTCGACCAAGATCTTCGTGCTCGAGGTCATGGGTCGCCATGCCGGCTGGATCGCTGCAGCGGGCGGATTGGTCGAGGATCACGGCATCCCGGTGATGATCCTGTTTCCCGAGATCGAGTTCGACCAAGAGCGCTTCCTCGCCGCGGTCCAGCAGAAGGTCGAGCAGCACGGTTACTGCACCATCGTGGTCTCCGAGGGCGCGAAGTATCCCGACGGGCGTTTCCTCGCCGAGCAGGGCACGCGCGATGCCTTCGGTCATGCCCAGCTGGGCGGCGCGGCTCCGGTCGTGGCCAACATGATCAAGGATGTCACCGGCTACAAGTTCCATTGGGCGGTCGCCGATTACCTGCAGCGCGCGGCCCGTCATCTGGCCTCCAAGACGGACGTCGAGCAGGCTTATGCGATGGGCCGGGCCGCGGTCCAATTTGCCCTCGAGGGGCACAACGCCATCATGCCGACGATCAAGCGCGTCAGTCAGGACCCCTACCGCTGGGAGGTCGGCGAGGCGCCGCTGTCGGAGGTCGCCAACGTCGAGAAGTTCATGCCGCGTGAATTCATCTCCGAGGACGGTTTCGGGATCACGCCGGTCTGCAAGGAATACCTGATCCCGCTGATCCAGGGCGAGGACTATCCGCCCTTCGAGAAGGGGTTGCCCAAGTACGTCACGCTCAAGAACGTGGCGGTCGAGAAGCGGCTGCCGGCGTTCGAGATCTGAGGCGGCTCGGGGGGCGGGCCTGCGGCCTGCCGCCTGCCTCCAGCTTTTGCTTCTCGCTTTTAGCTTTTAGCTGTCAGCTATCAGCTATCAGCTATCAGCTTCAGCCTTAAGGCAGGAGGCAGGAGGCAGGAGGCAGGAGGCTCCGCTCAACGATCGAATGCCACCTCGATCTCGGGCGCGACCCCGGGCGCGGCTCGATCCGCGCACGATCATTGGGATTTCCCGGCATCCGATGGGCTACAATCGGGTGCATTCGACCCGACACCGCCAACGCGACCCGCCGTGCATCGGCGATCCGGTCGTGTCTCGGCGATCCCAATCCGAACCACAGAGGCTGACCCATGGATCCGAAGCGCGTCCCACGCGGCGATAATATCCCGAGCGAAATCAACGTAATTATCGAGATACCGTCGCACGCCGAGCCGGTCAAGTACGAAATGGACAAGGCGACCGGCGCCATGTTCGTCGATCGCTTCATGTCCACGGCGATGCACTATCCCTGCAACTATGGATATGTGCCGAACACCTTGTCCGCGGATGGCGACCCGGTCGACGTGATCGTGGTCACCCCTTATCCGCTGATCTCGGGCTCCGTCATCAAGTGCCGTCCGATCGGCGTGCTCAAGATGACCGACGAGTCCGGGGATGATGCCAAGATCCTGGCGCTCCCGATCGACAAGCTCTTCAAGGGTTACCGCGAGATCGAGAGTTTCCGCGATATGCCGGCCCATCTGCTCGATCAGATTTCACATTTCTTTGAGCATTACAAGGACTTGGATGAGGGTAAGTGGGTCCGCGTCATGGGCTGGGGCGGCCGCGAAGACGCGCGCGAAGAGATCATGAACAGTGTGAGGATGTTCGAAGAGGCACCGGAGAAGCCGGCGTTCTGATGTACCCGTCGCTCGCCCTTCCTCGGGGCGAGCGCTCCGAATGGCGTCTCGGTTGGGTCATTCTCCGAGACCCTTGTCGTCGCAACATGTCGGTGTCCTTGCCGACCCCTAGGCTCTCCACTCCGCGGATCGCAGATGCCGTTGACACATTTCGACGAGAAGGGTGCGGCCCATATGGTGGACGTGGGCGAGAAGGCCCTCACCAAACGCCGCGCCGTTGCGGAGGGGAGCATTCGGATGGAGCCGTCTACGCTTGCACTGATTCTGAGCGGCGAGCACCGCAAGGGCGATGTGCTCGGCGTTGCCCGGATCGCAGGGATCATGGGCGCCAAGCGCACCGCGGATCTGGTGCCCTTGTGTCATCCGCTGAGTCTGACTCGGGTCGCCGTCGAGCTGGAGCCGCGCGACGAGACATCGACCGTCTATTGTTCCGCTACCGTCGAGACCAGAGGCTCCACCGGGGTCGAGATGGAGGCGCTCTGCGCGGTACAGATCAGCCTTTTGACCATCTACGACATGTGCAAAGCGGTGGATCGGGGCATGAGTATCGAAGGTGTGCGCTTGCTCGAAAAGGAGGGAGGGCAGTCCGGCCGTTGGATCCGGGGTGTAGCGTCTGCCGGTGACTGCGATCCGGACGCGGGCGATCCCGGTACAGGCGATCCAGCTCGAGTCGACTCGGACGAGCGCCTCGCATCATGGAGAAAGCGATGACTCAATTCGTGGAATGGTCCGCAGCGCTCAGCGTCGGCATCGACGAGATCGACGCCCAGCATCAGGCCCTGATCGACCTGATCAACGAGGTTCAGGATGCCGTCGTCGGGGGCCTCGATCGAGAGCGCCAGCTCGATGCGCTCGGCAGGCTCGCCGAGTACACCAAGATCCATTTCGCCGTCGAGGAGAGCCTGATGCGCATCTTCGGCTACCCGGATTACGAGCGCCACAAGGTCCAGCATGAAGGGCTGATCCGCAGCATGCTGGATCTGCAACGTCGCCTCGCCGTCGATCGGGCTCCGCTTGACGATGGCCTGATGCGGCACCTCAAGCATTGGCTGCTCGATCACATCCTGCAAAGCGATCAGGATTACAGCCGATTCTTTCTCGCCGCAGGCGCCCTGTCGCGACACCAAAAGCCGTCCTGGGCGACGCGGATGTGGGATCACCTGCACTTTTGCGGCTCCAAGTGCTGGAGCTAAACCGCGTCCGGTCCCGGCTTACGATGAATCCTTTTTACCAACGCGCCCATTTCCTGACGGCTGCCGCACGGGTCGAGCAATGCCCCGCAGACGAGGGTCGCGAGGTCGCGTTCGCGGGGCGCTCGAATGCCGGCAAGTCCAGTGCGATCAATGCACTTTGCCATCAGAACGCGCTCGCCCGCACGAGCAAGACACCCGGACGGACGCAGCAGCTCATCTTTTTCGAGCTGGACGAGGCGCGTCGCTTGGTCGATCTCCCCGGTTACGGATATGCCAAGGTTCCGGATACGGTCAAGCGCGACTGGCAGCAGCACATGGCGGCCTATCTCGAGCAGCGCAACTCACTCGGCGGTCTCGTCGTCGTCATGGATATCCGCCATCCGCTGGCGGAGTTCGACCGCCAGATGCTCCACTGGGGCGGGCGCGCCGATCTGCCGATGCTCGTTTTGCTTACCAAGGCGGACAAGCTCAAAACGGGGGCGGCCCGCGCCACTCAGCATGCAGTCGAGCGGGCCGTCTCGGATATGGTGGGGCGGGTCGAGGTCATGCTGTTTTCCGCCCTGAAGCGCCAAGGCGTGGAGTCCGTCCAGCGATTGCTCGATGCCTGGCTTCAGGTGGGGGCCGAGATCGAGCCCGCGGATCCCTCGGAGATGCGGACAAGCGACTGACGCCGAAGCGGGCCGAAGGCGCCGACCGGACTGCGCCGGCGCTCCGTCGACCCGCGGCTGTGTCCCCCGATGTCAGTAACCCATGCCCTGCGGCGGCCCCTGATCGTAGCCGGGTGCGCCATAACCGGGTGCATCGTAATCGGGCATCATGGGCGGATGCCCCATACCTCCGCGCCCCGGATAAGGCATGCCGCCGGGATAACCGCCCTGCGGGCCGTAACCGTATCCATAGCCCTCGCGCTCATACCCGTCATATTGGGGCATACGCGGCATCTCGGGCATCGGAGGAGGGCTTCCGAACAGGGCGCGGGCCGCCTCGATCTGCTCCTCGCTCATCGCCTCGACGGTCTTGCGATACGTCTCGAATCGCTCCTCCATCTCCTTGCGACGCGCCTCGGCCTCGGCCCAGGGCGGCGTCTCTGGCATCTCGACTCCCCGTTCCGCCGCATCGGCCCGCATTTGCTGCCAATGCGCATCGCGCATCGCCCGGCGTTCTTCGGGGGTCATGGAGCGCATTTGCTCACGCATCTCTTGGCGTTGTTGGCGCATCGCTTCCATGTCCTCGGGCGACATGCCGCGACGCTCGGGCATCGGCGGCCGATCGGTCGACTCCCACGGCGGCATCTCGGGGAGTGCTAGGCCGATCTCGGCGGCACGAGCACGGAGCTCTTCGTAACGTTTCTCCCGTTCAGCCATCATGGCGGCGCGACGCTCCTCGGCCTTGGCTCGGGCCGCCTCCCCGGGTGTGGGCGCATCGCTCGATGCATCGGCAGGCGCATCGGCCGGAGCCGGAGCGGGAGCCGGGGCCGGCGCTGCTTCGTTCGTTGGCTCGGCCGGCGTTTGGCTCGCTTCCGTTGCCTGCGGATCGGCGAAGGCGCCTTGGCCGATGACGAGCGCCAGCGTTGCCGCCGAGACGAGCGGGATCATGCGAGACGTGTCGGGCATGGAGGTAGTCCTCGAAGTGGTGGTCGTCAGTGAAGTTCGGCGGATCCGTTGCCTTCGGCTCGGTGTTGCTTGACCGGGCAGGCGTTGCCGAGCCCATATCCGTGATCCTGCACCTGTTGCCGCCGTGACCGTCGGGAATCGACATCATTTTTGCTTTTGCAGGACAGGCCGATGCCCCGAGACGAACGCCGACAGCGCCTCCGAGCTTAACCGATCCGTGACCCCGAGGGACACCCCCCATCCGGAGAGTGATCGGGGTGATCGAGGTGAGCGAGCCGATCGGCAATCGTCTTCGGCCATGTAGCGAGTGTATGCGTCGACGGGCGCCACGCATGAGCCCCCCGGGTTAGGATTAGGCGGCGAGGGTTGCGATACCCCGAAATCGACGCGAGGAGCGTGTATGCAGATCGGCGACTTGATGAACATGAGCGGTGTGGCGTTCGGAACCAGCGGTGCCCGCGGGCTGGCGCATGCGATGACCGATCGGGTGTGCTATGCCTACACGGCCGGCTTTCTCGGCTATCTTCGCGCGAGCGGCCTGCTCGCACAGGATGCCGAGGTCGGCTTGGGCGGCGATCTGAGGCCAAGTACAAGCAGGATACTCGTCGCCTGCGCCCGGGCGGCGCTGGATCTGGGCTGCCGGCCGCGCTATCTCGGGCGTATCCCGAGTCCGGCGGTTGCTGCCTGGGGGCTGGCGCGCTGCGCTCCGAGCCTGATGGTGACCGGCAGCCACATCCCGGACGACCGCAACGGCATCAAGTTCAACCTGCCGACGGGCGAGATCCTCAAGCGCGACGAGGAAGGCATCCGCGCGCAATCGCTCCAAGTCGCCGAGACGCTCTTCGACGCGGCCGGCGTCTTTGTCGAGGACCAGTCCGCCGCGCTTCCAGAGGAGGATCCGGTGGCCTATCGCGACTACTGCGATCGCTATCTGGACTTCTTCCCGTCGGGCTGTCTGAACGGGTTGCATGTCGGTGTCTACGAGCACTCGAGTGTCGCTCGCGGCGCCTACGTCGAGGTGCTGGAAGGGCTCGGAGCACGCGTGACGCGATTGGGATTCTCCGAGATCTTTGTCCCTGTCGATACCGAAGCGATTCGCCCCGAAGACGTCGCGCTTGCGCGCGACTGGGCCACGGCGGGGAACTTCGATGCCTTGGTTTCCGCCGACGGTGACGGCGACCGTCCGCTGGTCGGCGACGAGACCGGAGACTGGCTGCGCGGGGACATCGCCGGGATCCTGTGCGCGCGTCAACTCGGCGCACGCGGGGTGGTGACACCCGTGAGCAGCAACACGGCGGTCGAGCGGTCGGGCTGGTTCGAAACCGTACTGCGCACCCGGATCGGATCGCCCTTCGTCATCGAAGGGATGCAGGATCTGGTCGACCGAGGCATGGAGCGGGTCGTCGGCTACGAGGCAAACGGCGGCTTCCTGCTCGCGACCGATATCGAGCAGGACGGTCGAAGCCTGTCGGCCTTGCCGACCCGTGATGCCGTCTTGGTTGCGGTCGCCATCCTGCGTGCCGCCGCGGCGCAGGGAAAACCCGTGTCGGCCCTCTCCGCCGATCTTCCGCGTCGCTTCACGCGGAGCGATCGTCTGAAGGATTTCCCGACCGAGATCGCTCGGGCGCGTCTTGCCGAGATCCATCGGGGTGATCCCGCCCGGGATAGAGCCGCTGCGCAGGCCGTTTTCGGCGCCGCGTTCGGGCCGGTCGCCGATCTGGATGTCACCGACGGTCTCAGGATCACCTTCGTCAGCGGCGAGATCGCGCACCTACGCCCGTCGGGCAATGCGCCGGAGCTACGTGCCTATACCGAGGCGGACAGTCCGGAGCGTGCGGAGGAGATGAATCGGATCTGCATGGAGATCCTCGCCCGTTGGCGTGCTTAAACCGCGTTCGGCATGACCCTGCGCGCTTTGTCGCTCGATGCGGCCTCGCAGCAGCCAACAGCCGTCGGCGCGGCGCAGTTTAAGGAGTTTCGGGAAAAATTCAAGAATAACCGAAGCATGTAGGATGGGTAGAGCACGGCGAAACCCATCCACTCCGCGCCGAGGGCATCAGACTGAAGTCCGACAACTCGGCGGTTTGGAGGATGGGTTTCGCTGCGCTCTACCCATCCTACGGGTGAATCAAGGTGTTCACCTCGATTCTGCATCGTCTCTTTAGATTTTCCTTTTCTTAAACCGCGTCAGGGAAAAGGTCTTTGATGGCCTCGATGGTGCCGTTTTCATGCCGACATCGATTGAGACCGTCGGACGCGGTTTAAGCGGCGTTGAGCTCATCGATCAAGGCACCCGGGTCCCTGTCGTCGAGACGGGCATACAGCGCGGCGGTTCGGCGTTTCAGGTCGAACGTGTCGGCCTGAAGTACGACCTCTTTGACATCCAGGATGGCGCCGGGCTGCATGCTGAATTCGCGTAGCCCCATTCCGAGAAGCAGACGGGTGAAGCGCGGATCGCCCGCCATTTCGCCGCACATGCTGACCGGTCGATTCACCTCGCGCGCGGCATCGATGGTCATGCGGACCAGGCGCAGGATGGCCGGGTGGGTGGGGTCGAAGAGATAGTTGACGCTGTCGTCGAGTCTGTCGATCGCCAGCGTGTACTGGATGAGGTCGTTGGTGCCGATCGACAGAAAATCCAGTCGGCGCGCGAGCGCGCGTGCGCAGAGGGCTGCAGCGGGAACCTCGATCATGGCGCCGATCGGAAGGCTCGGGTCGTAATCCAGCCCGTCGCGGTCGAGCTGAGTCTTGATCTGCCGGATCAGCGCGAGAACCGTATCGACCTCGTGGACGTTGGAGACGAGCGGCAGCATCAGACGGATTGGGCCGATCGCGGAGGCACGCAGGATCGCACGCAGCTGCGGTCGGAAGAGATCGGGCTCCTTCAGGCAGAGTCGGATCGCGCGTAATCCCAGCGCCGGGTTCGAGACCCCAGGGCCCGGCTCGAACAGGGTATCGACGCGCTTGTCGACCCCCAGGTCCAACGTCCGGATGGTCACGGGGAGCCCGCCGAGCCCGGCGACGATCTCGGCATAGCTCGCCAGATGCTCCTCCTCGTCGGGGAGATCCCGGCGATTCATGTAGAGGAATTCGGTCCGGTAGAGTCCGACCCCGCTGGCCCCGTTGGCCTTCGCAAGCTCGACGTCCTCGGGGAGCTCGAGATTCGCGAGGAGGCCGATCTCGACCCCGTCGCGTGTGACCGAGGCTCGTCCAACCAGACCGCGCAGGCGCACCTGACGGGCTTCTGCTGCGCGCAGGCGGTCGCGGAAAAAAGTCAGGGTCAGGGGGTCGGCATCAGCAAGAACCGTGCCGGTCTCGCCGTCGACCAGGATGAGCTCGCCCTGGCGCAGATAGCGTGTGATGTTGTGGATGCCCATCACGGCGGGCACCCCCAGGCTGCGCGCCAGGATGGCCGTGTGGGACATGGGGCCGCCGAACTCGGTCACGAATGCGACCGCACCGCGATGACGCAGGAGGATCGCATCCGCGGGCGCGAGGTCGCGCGCCACCACGACCCGGCCCTCCAGATCCCGAGTCGAGGGCTCGCTTTGCACGGCCGCGCCCTGCAGGAAGGTCTGAATCTGCTGAACGACATGCTCGACGTCGTCGCGGCGGGTGCGCAGATAGGGGTCGTCCATCTCGTCGAAGACCCGCACCAGGGTGTCGCGTTGCCGTTGCAGCGCCCACTCGGCATTGCACAGCTGCTCGGCAACGATGCGGCGCACCTCCTCGACCAAGGCGGCGTCCTCGAGCATCAGAAGGTGCGTGTCGATGAACTCGGCGATGTTGAGCGGCGTGTGATGCGGGATCTGGTTGCGCACCGCCTTCAGGGCCTGGCGGGCCGCCATGACGGCCAAGTCGAGACGTTCGATTTCGGCGGCGACCTGGTCGGCCGTGATGGCGGATTGCGACACGGTATGGCCGCCGCGCCCGTCCACGAAGGCGGGCCCGAGGGCGAGCGAGCGACTGGTGGAGATGCCGATCCCCTGAAAGGCGGTGGTCATTCCGACTCTCCGAAGCGATCGCCGATCAATGCCTCGATCGCCGCCATGGCGGCATCCTCGTCCTCGCCGGCGGCCTCGACCGTGATCCGGGTGCCCTGACTCGCGGCCAGCATCATCACGCCCATGATGCTCTTGCCGTTGACGCTTTGACCGCGCCGCTCGATCTCCACATGGCTCGCGAAACGCCCGGCGCATTGCACGAGCTTGGCCGCCGCACGGGCATGCAGACCCAGCTTGTTGAGGATCTCGATCTCTTTGCGAATCATGTGCGGTCGTCTCGTCGCGAGCAGAGCAGGACGCCGTCGCGCCCACCCTGCAGGGCCTTCTCGGCCACGGCATCCAGGTCGAGCGCGGCATAGGTCAGGGCACGCAACAACATGGGTAGGTTCAGTCCTGCGATGACTCTCGACCGCTCATGGATCGCGAGCAGCGATACCGCGACATTGGCCGGTGTCGAGCCGTAAAGATCGGTCAGGATCAGGACACCCTCGCCCGTGTCCAAGCGCTCCAGGCGCTCGGCGGCTTCCGCTGTCACGATCTCGCAGGGCACATCGTTGACGACCTCCATCGCCTCCACCCCCGGCGGGCGTCCGCCGAGAATCGCCGTTGCGACCCGTAGCAGATCCTCGCCGCACGGATGATGGGTCATCATCAGGATGCCGACGCTCAAGGCAGATCCCGATGACGGACCATCACCTGATGGCCGTCGGCCTCGAAATGACGCCGCAGTGATTCGGTCATATAGACCGAGCGGTGCTGACCGCCCGTGCAGCCGATCGCAATCGTGAGATAGCTGCGCCCGTCCGTCTCGAAGCTGGGGATCCAGCGATCGAAAAACCCCTGGATATCGGCGCGCATTCGGCCAAAGGCTTCGGCGGAATCGAGGAATTCCATTACGGGTCGATCGCGTCCGCTCAAGCGTCGCAGCTCGGGTTGCCAATGCGGATTGGGCAGGCTGCGCAGGTCGAAGACGAAGTCCACATCGTGCGGGACCCCGTGCTTGAAGCCGAAGGACTGCAGCAGTATGGACGCCTTCGGCGAGGCGCCGCCCACCAGACGTCCGCGCACGAGATCGCGCAGCTCGTGGACATTGGTCTGGGTGGTGTCGATACGGATATCGGCGCAGCTTCGGATTGGCTCGAGGAGTCGGCGCTCGAGCGCGATCGCCTCCGGCAGCGAGCGGTCGCCTCGGGTCAACGGATGCTTGCGACGAGTCTCGCTGAAGCGCTTGATCAGGGTTTCGGTCTGGGCGTCGAGAAAGAGGACATCGCATCCGATGCCGCGCTCGCGTGCCGAGCGAACCAGCTCGGGAAGGTGTCGGAGCTCGTCCGGGCCGGTGCTCGGGCTGGTGCGGGCGTCGATTCCGACCGCGGTCATGGTGAAGACGTCGTCGAGTCCCTCGTGCAGTCCGAGGGCGAGATCCTGCAGGAGGAAGAGCGGCAGGTTGTCGATGCAGTAGAAGCCCACGTCCTCGAGGGTATGGAGCGCAACGCTCTTGCCCGAGCCGGAGAGGCCGCTGAGGATGACGAGCCTCATCGGTTTGCCGACGTTCCGCGGTCGTTCGCGCGCCTGCTCCTCTGCCGGTGGTTGCGTCATGACGGTGATCTCGGCGGGTCGGGGCGATCGATGCTGATGGCGCGGGCCTGGCGGTCGACGAAGTCGACTCCGGCATCGTAGCCGCGGATACGCAGAATCTGGTGTCGCACGGCCGCCTCCACCAGGATTGCCAGGTTGCGGCCGGGTGCGACCGGCATCGTGATCTTGGGGACGGCGACCCCGAGGATGTTGCGCACCGAGAGGCTGCCGCTGAGCCGGTCGATACACTCGAGCTGTTGTTTGTCGAGCGGCTGAAGATCGATGATCAGGTTCAATGTCTTGCTGCGCACGACGGCGCCTTCTCCGAACATGGCGCGGATGTTGAGAATCCCCAGGCCGCGGACCTCGAGGAAATCGCGCAGGGCTTCGGGGCAGGTGCCTTCCAAGGTCTCCGGGGCAATGCGTGCGAACCGGGGTGCGTCGTCGGCGATGAGCCGATGGCCGCGCGCGATCAGATCGAGCGCCAGCTCGCTCTTGCCGACGGCCGGATCGCCGACCAGGAGGACGCCCATGCCCAGAACCTCGATGAAGACCCCGTGCACCGTACGACGCTCGGCGAGCGCATGGGTGAGGAAGTAACGCAGATGATTGATCAGCTCCTCGTCGCCGAGCGAGGAGCCGAGCAGCGGCGTACGTGTCTGCTCGGCGGCCTCGCGGAAGGCGGGCTCCGGGTCGATGCCGTCGGAGAAGATGACGGCGGTCGGATGATCCGAGAAGAGTTTCTCCACGGTCTCGCCGAAGGCGGTCCGGCCCAGATCCGCCAGGTAGAGCAGCTCCGCGTGTCCGATAACCTGCAGACGATTGGGATGGATGCAGTTCAGGGAGCCGATAAGAGACTGCCGCGAGCGACCCGGATCGTCGCCGCGCAACGGTCGCGGGGTCGCCGGCTCGGGCGTGAGCCAGCGCAGCTTGAGCCGCGGCCCGGTCTGCGAGATCAGAGATTGAAGGGTTTCGATCATCGCCGGCGGCCGCACTCGAGTGCTAGGTCGCTTTCAGAAGGTCCAGAATGGCCGTGGGCGAGCCCGCATCGCGCAGGCGTGCGCGGGTTGCCGACTCGCTGAAGCGACTTGCCAAATGGGCGAGCAGTTGGAGGTGCTCCTCGGTCGCGGTCTCCGGAACCAGGAGCGCGAAGGCCAGATCGACCGGCTCGCCGTCGGCTGCGTCGTAATCCACCCCTCGTGCGGTTTGCACGAAAGCCCCGATGACCTGAGAGACCTCCTTGATCCGCGCATGGGGCAGGGCAACACCGTGACCGAGCCCGGTGCTGCCGAGGCGTTCGCGCTCCAGGAGGCGCTCGAAGACGCTCTCCGTGCTCAAACGGGGGTGATCGTTGGCGAGCAGCTCGGCAAGGGTTTCAAGCAAACGCTTCTTGCTGGAAATCTCGAGCCCCTGACCGATCCGGGCCTCGTTGATCAGATCGGGGCTGAGCATCGGTATCGGCTCCCGTGCGCTGCGGGCGCGCAGCGCTGCAGCTGGTGGCTCTTGGATCGATGCCCGCGCAGCGACGGCGGGCGAGGGTGTGTGGTCATGGATGCTGAATATCCTCGGATGTCTGGCCGGGGCCGGCGATCCCGCATACCGGCCTTCATGCCCGATCCCGTTCGTTGAATGCCTCCGACGGGGCAAAGACGCTCCATCGGAGGTTTTCCCGGCGTTTGCGCGACGCCCGCCGGGGGCGTCAGCTCTGATCGGACTCCTCGGCCTCGCTCACCTTCGGGCTTGCGGCGCGATGATCGCTCTTTTTCTCCTTGTGGCGCAGCACTTGGCGATCGAGCTTGTCGATCAGCCCGTCGATCGCGGCATACATGTCCTCGTGGACCGAGTCGGCAAAGACCTTGCTGCCGTTGATATGCAGTGTGGCTTCCGCCTTTTGGGCAAGCTTCTCGACGCTCAGAATGACGTGAGCGTTGATGACGTGGTCGAAGTGCCGCGCAAGGCGCTCGAACTTCGTGTCGACGTAGCCTTTCAGCGCGTCGGTGACGTCGATGTGATGACCCGTCAGGTTGATCTGCATCTTGTGACTCCTTATGGTTCAAACGGCCTGTCAATCCAGGCGCTTGCGCTCGTTCGAGGGTGGAACCCCCATGGCCTCGCGGTACTTGGCGACGGTTCGCCGCGCGACATTGATCCCCTGGTCGGCGAGCTCCAGGGCGATCTTGCTGTCGCTCATGGGCTTTCTCGAGGACTCGCCGGCGATCAGCTTGCGGATCAGGGCACGAATGGCGGTCGACGAGCATTCGCCGCCGGAAGCGGTGTTGACGTGCGAGGAAAAGAAATACTTGAACTCGAAGGTCCCCCGCGGCGTGTGCATGTATTTCTGCGTGGTCACTCGAGATACGGTCGACTCGTGAAGCTCCAACGCCTCGGCGACATCGCGCAGCACCATCGGCTTCATTGCCTCGTCCCCGTGCTCGAAGAACTCCTGCTGCATCTCGACGATCTTCGCCCCGACGCGCAGCACCGTGTCGTTGCGGCTGGCCAGGCTCTTGATGAACCAGCGTGCCTCCTGCAAATGGCTCTTCAAGGTGACGCCGTCCGCGCTTTGATCGGCGCGACGGATCAGGCGCGCGTAGTCGGCGTTTACTCTGAGTTTAGGCGTCGACTCGGGATTTAGCTCGACCGACCATCGGCCCTCGCGTTTGCGCACGAAGATATCCGGGACGACATACTGGGCCGGCGTGCCGGCGATCAGGCTGCCGGGGCGCGGATTGAGTCCACGGATCAGTGTCAGCGAGCCTGCGACGGTCTCCTCGGATTCCTTCAGCTGACGCACCAGGGAGGCGACGTCGCGCTTGGCCAGATGCTCGAAACCGTCGCGGCAGATCGCCGTCGCGGCGCTTCGCCAAGGCGTTTGAGGGGGCAGCTGGCTCAGTTGGATCAGCAGGCACTCGGGGAGGTTGCGCGCACCCACGCCCGGCGGGTCGAAGGACTGAATGCGGTGAATGACCGCCTCCACCTCCTCGGCACTGATCTCGGGATGGTCGATGGTCAGGAGCAGCTCTTCGACATCGATGCGCAGATAGCCGTCGGCGTCGATCGAATCGATCACCGCTTGGGCGATCATGTTGTCGCGCTCGCTCAGTTTGCAGAGGTTGAGCTGCCAGGCAAGGTGGTCGAGCAGGGTCTGAGGGCGGCTCTGTTGGGCAAAGGGATCGTAATCCGAGCCGTCGTCCGAGCCGTGCGACGTGCTCGGCAGGTAGGAGTCGAAGACGTCGGTCCAGAGCGTGTCGACCGGCAGCTCCTCGGGCATCTCGTTGGATTCGGCATGGATCTCGCGGTCGACGGATTGCTCGACCGAAGCTCGCGGTGTTTCGATATCCTCGCTCTGGATCGTGCCCGACTGCTGCACCTCGCCGGTGTTGAAGCGGTCCGCTTCGTCGCCTTCCTCCAACATCAGGTTGGTGTCCAGCGCCTCCTGAATCTCCTTCTGGAGCTCCAGTGTCGAGAGCTGCAACAGACGGATCGCCTGCTGCAACTGAGGCGTCATGGTCAGGTGTTGGCCGAGCCGAAGCTGGATGGATTGCTTCATGAATCGCGGATGCGCTTTTCGAGGTGTTCGATCAGGTGGCCGCCGTGGCCAATGCTGCTCGATTCTAGCCGTTTCAGTCCGGTGAAGGCGTCATCAGCCGAGGCAGGATCTCATCTTACACCCAAGATCTCGGAAAGAGCAGCCAACCGATGCGCGTTCCCATCTGCATGCCGTTTCGCCGAGGCTTCGGGCGCTGGGAGCTGAGGGCCGAGCATCAACCGATGCGCGTTCCCATCTGCATGCCGTTTCGCCCCTACATGGAAAAGTCCGCGCCGAGGTAGACATCGCGTACCTGCTGATCGGCCAGCAGCTGCGCCGGGGTGCCTGCCGCGATCACGCACCCCGAGCTGATGATGTAGCCTCGGTCGCAGATATCGAGCGTCTCGCGCACGTTGTGATCGGTGATCAGCACGCCGATCCCGCGATCCCGCAGATGCGACACGATGGCCTTGATGTCTCCGACGGCGATGGGGTCGACGCCTGCGAAGGGCTCGTCTAGCAGCATCACCAGGGGGTCGACCGCGAGCGCGCGCGCGATCTCCAAGCGCCGTCGCTCCCCGCCCGAGAGGCTGAGCGCGAGCGATCCGCCGACATGGGCGATCCCGAGCTCTTCGAGCAGGCGCTCGCAGCGCAGGTTCCGCTCGGCCCGGGACAGGTCACCGCGAGCCTCCAGGATGGCGAGGATATTGTCGCGCGCGCTGAGCTTGCGAAATACTGATGGCTCCTGTGCCAGATAGCTCAGGCCGGCGCGTGCGCGGGCGTGCATCGGCTTCAGGGTGATGTCCTTCCCGCTCAGCGCGATGCGGCCCTCGTCCGCCGGAATGAGTCCGACGATCAGATAGAAACAGGTGGTCTTGCCTGCGCCGTTCGGTCCGAGCAGGCCCACGACCTCGCCGGCGGCCACGCTGACGCTCACATCGCGCAGGACCTGACGGCCGCGATAGCTCTTCTTCAGATGCTCCGCGCGCAGTGTCGTCGAGCCCGAGCCTAAGTCGGAATCCGCAACAAGATCGTTCATCCTAAACCGCGTCTCCGCCGAGGCTCTTTGGATCGTTCAAGGGTGGTCTCCGATCGGAGGTTATCGGTCGCATCGGACGCGGTTTAGCCTCATTCCTCCTCCGGCGTGATGGTGATCTTGACCCGTCCGCTGCCCCCTGCGCGGAAATGGGCGCGGGCGCGATCGTAGACGATGCGCTCGCTCGCGACGCGGTCGGCCCCCTGAATCAGCAAGGCGTCCTCGATCAGGGTGAGCTCGTCCTTGTCGGCGTCGTATTCCATGCGCTTGGCGAAGGCCAGGACCTCGCCCTCGTCGTTGTCGAGGAGCTGCTTGAAGCTGGCCGGCGCGCCGAGTGCGATGATAAAGCGCGGTCGACGGTCGCTGCGATGATAGACGGTCACATGATCGCCGAGGAGCCGCATGCTCCCTTGGTCGACCTGGACATTGCCGACATAGATGCTGGTGTTCTCCGCCTCCAGGACCTCGACATCGTCTGCTTCGATCAGGATGGGTTGGCTCGCATCCTCCTCGAGCGCCGCCGCCGGGGCGCACGCGAAGGCGATGACGAAGGCCAAAGGCGCGGCCAGGGCGAGGCCCCGGCGCCGACGTTCGTAGAATCCTCTGCCGCTCATGGCTCCTCGATCTGCTCGGGTGCGATAAAGATATGTGCGCGTCCGTCGAACTGGGCACGCACCGGCTCGTCGTACCAGAGACGCATCCCGGTCGCGGTCAGCCGATCCAACGCGCTGGTGACTTGGACCGGCCGATCGGTCTCGGCGAAGGCCCGCTCGTGCCAGATGCGCATCAGCTCGGTCTCCATACGGGTGGCGGGCCGACTCGCGTCGCCCTTGCGCTCGAGCTCCACCGCCCCCTCGAGCCGTACCTCCTCGCCGCCGGGCAGGACCAGGCCGCTGGCCGCACGCGCGCGCCAAGGCTCGGCTTCGGTCTCGCCTTCACGCTGATAGAGTGTCATGCGCGGGCGATCCAGCTCCGAGACATCCTCCTCCACATACTGGCGCAGCTCGTCGGCGACCAAACGCCGGCTCGGTTTGCCCGTGTCGTCGGTCTCCATGGCCGTGAATCCGGCAACGACATAATCCGGAAGTCGCGCGCGCTCGATCTCGGGCGCGGGCGGCTCGGGTTCGGGGCGCAGCTGCCACCACCCCAACAGCCCGGAGGCCACGAAGAAGGCGGCGAGCATCCACTGACGTGCGGACCAGATCGGTAGGTCGCTGACCCGAAGACGCCCGCTCATCCTGCACCGGCGAGGATCCGTTCCCAGGTGCCCTGCGCCTCCATGATCAGCTCGCAGACCTCGCGCGCAGCCCCCCGACCGCCGCGGGCTTGGGTGCAGAGATGGGCGTGGCTGCGCACCAGATGGTGCGCGTCGGCGACCGCAACGGCGAGTCCGACCCGCCGCATGATAGGTAGATCCATGAGGTCGTCTCCGACATAGGCGATGGCCTCGTCGTCGAGGGACAGGTCCCGTTTGAGCGCCTCGTAGGCCGGGAGTTTGTCGCGGCAGCCTTGAAAGAGGTGTTCCACGCCGAGACTCTTCATGCGGAGGCTGACCACCTGCGAGGTACGGCCCGTGATGATTCCGATCTGCACCCCGCTCTCCTGAAGCATCACCATGCCGTGTCCGTCACGCGAGTTGAACGCCTTGTACTCCTGGCCGTCGTCGCCGAGATAGAGGCTGCCGTCGGTCAGCACCCCGTCGACGTCGAAGATGACCAGGCGGGTCCGGGCGGCGCGTTCGAGGATGTCTTGCATGGGGGCGGTCCTCTTCGGTGTCGAGTCGGGGGGCGCGGGGGAGCCTCCGGTTTTTAGCTTCCAGCTTTCAGCCTCCAGCTTCCTGCTAATCGCTATCAGCTTTCAGCCTTCAGCTTCCGGGTGTCAACTTTTGGCTGGCGGCTGGCGGCTGGCGGCTGGCGGCTGGCGGCTGGCGGCCTCCTCACATGACCCCGGCGCGCAGTAGATCATGCATGTTCAGTGCGCCGACGGGTCGGCCGGTGTCGTCGATGACCAGCAGCGCGTTAATGGATCGGGACTCCATGAGGCGCAGTGCCTCGGCGGCGAGGGCGTCGGCCTTGATCGTGATGCAGTTGCGGGTCAGAACGGTGTCGATCGCGGTGCGATGGACATCGATCCCGCGGTCGAGCGCGCGTCGCAGGTCGCCGTCGGTGAAGATTCCGGCAAGGCGGCCCTCGTCGTCGACCACGGCGCTCATGCCCAAGCCCTTGCGTGACATCTCTTCCAGGGTCTCGCGCAAGGTCGTGCCCAACGGGACCGACGGCAATTGCTCGTCGTGATGCATCACCTCCCCGACATGCAGCAGCAGCCGCCGTCCCAGACTGCCGGCCGGATGGGAGCGGGCGAAGTCCTCGGCGGTGAAGCCGCGGCTCTCGAGCAGCGCGATGGCCAGCGCATCGCCCATCACCAGGGTTGCTGTGGTGCTCGAGGTCGGGGCGAGGCCGAGCGGACAGGCCTCGCTGGCGACGCTCACGTCGAGATGGACGTCGCCCTCGCGCGCCAAGGTCGATTTGGGCTTGCCGGTCATGCTGATCAGCGGTACGCCGAGCCGCTTGAGTAGAGGCAGCAGCATCAGCAGCTCGGCCGTTTCGCCCGAGTTGGACAGGGCCAGGACCACGTCGCGGGGCGTGATCATACCGAGGTCGCCGTGGCTGGCCTCGCCCGGATGCACGAAGAAGGCGGGGCTGCCCGTGCTCGCCAGGGTCGCCGCGATCTTGCCGCCGATGTGGCCGGACTTGCCCATCCCGAGCACGACGATGCGGCCCTCGCAGGCCAGCATGTAGCGGCACGCGGCCACGAAGTCGTCGTCGATCCGCTCGGCCAGGGCCGTGACCGCGCCGGCCTCGGTCTCGATGACGGCGCGCCCGAGCGCCTTGATCTTGGCCGATTCGCCAAGCTCGAGCTCAACCGGCGGGCTGCCGAGTCTGCGTCGATCTGTCATGCTGCTCCGAGGTTTCCCATCGCGCCGTTTCGCGCATCGGCAATGGCGCAATGCAAAATACACCAACGAGCGCCCCGGTGTCCCGCCGGGCGATCCCGGCATTGCGCCGGCCCGGCGTCGCATTGAAGGGCCTCTCTACCGGAAAATACGATCCAATCGGAGCCACGTCGAGACCATGAGTCGCATTCTCCCCGTTAGAACCGGATGGGATCCGTCGCCCGGCGACGCCGACTTCTATCCCGACGACCTCCCCGAGGATTGGCGATTGACCTATTTCGCCAACGCGCTCGACGCCGTAGCGCTCGACGCCGATGTCTGGGGACAGGCCGATGCCGGGCGCATCGCGCAATGGTGCCGCGATGTGCCGGCATCCTTCGCATTCTATCTCCGCCATGACCCCGGCGCAGTTGCGGTCTCGGCGTCTGCCCAGGTTCAAACGCTTCTCGGCGAGCGTTTCGGCGGCTGGATCCTATGCCCGGATCAAGGCGGCGAAGACGACCTTCCCGAGGCCGCCTACGTGCTGCTCGGATCCGTGTCGGCCGCAGCGTGGTCGCGCGCATCGGCCCTTGCGTGCGCGGTGCCCGCGGGGCTCGAGACCGACCTGCGCGCGGCACGCCGCTGGCTGGAAGGGCTCGCCGCAGCTGCGCAAGGGCGACCGACGCTAGCCATGATGGGTGCCGCGCGATTCGAAAACGTGCGCCGCTGGCGGTCACTCGTGGAGTTGCTCGGTTTGGGTTGAGGATCCGGCGGTTGGTGCTCCGGCGGTTGACGCTCCGGGGCAAGCCCGCCAGAATGGCGTGTTTTCCACCCGCGCCGACAGCGATACGATCTATGGGAAGTCGACGCCCCCGAGCGACGCGCCCCGCCGCAGTCTCCGCGATCGGCTCCTCCGAGCCCGCGGCTAAGCCCGATGCTGCACGCCCCGGTCCTTCGCCGGAGAAGCGCTCGCGCCCCGGCGGCGAGGTCTTGGTGAAGATCCGCGGGCTGTGCTTTCGACGCGGCTCGCAGGTCGTGCTCCACCGGGTCGACATGGATATCCGGCGCGGCGCAGTGACCGCCGTCATGGGGCCGAGCGGCACGGGCAAAACGACCCTGCTCAAGCTGATCACCGGGCAGCTGCGCCCGGACGCCGGCAGTATCGAGGTCGACGGCGAGCCCGTTCACACCCTTGGAAAATCGGCGTTGTTCCGGCTGCGTCGGCGGATGGGAATGCTGTTTCAAAGCGGCGCCCTGCTGACCGACCTGAATGTCTTCGACAACGTCGCCTATCCGCTGCGCGAGCATACGGACCTGAATCCATCGATGCTGCGCAAGCTCGTGCTGTTGAAGCTCGAGGCGGTCGGTCTGCGCGGCGCACGTGACCTGATGCCGAGCGAGCTCTCGGGCGGGATGGCTCGTCGCGTGGCCCTGGCACGCGCGATTGCGCTGGATCCCGACATGATCCTCTACGACGAGCCCTTCACGGGCCAAGATCCCATCTCAAAAGGCATGTTGGTGACCCTGA
Source organism: Thiocapsa roseopersicina (assembly GCF_900106925.1). Classification (GTDB taxonomy): domain Bacteria; phylum Pseudomonadota; class Gammaproteobacteria; order Chromatiales; family Chromatiaceae; genus Thiocapsa; species Thiocapsa roseopersicina. The sequence continues at coordinate 137,501 of NZ_FNNZ01000010.1, read as the reverse complement.
TCCGACAGCTCAACGACGCCGCGGGCCTGACGAGCATTTTGGTGTCACACGACGTGGACGAGACGGCGAGCATCGCCGACCACATTTACGTGATCTCCCACGGGGAGATCATCGCGCAGGGAACGCCGCAGGAGATTGCCGCGGACCGCTCGGCCTGGGTGCGTCAGTTCATGGACGGCTTGCCGGACGGACCTGTGCATTTCCACTATCCGGCACTGCCGTTGGCGGACGATCTGCTGCCGCGGGGTGTCGCCCGATGATTCTGGAGGGCTTGGCGCGGCTGGGACGCAGCGGCCTGGGTTCGCTCGAGCGAATCGGTCGTGCGCATCTGCTACTCGCCGGCATGGTGCTGGGCATCGGCGAGATCCTGCGACGCCCGGGTCTGCTGATTGCGCAGCTCTTCAATATCGGCGTGCTCTCGATGCTGATCATCGGGGTGTCCGGGTTGTTTGTCGGCATGGTGCTGGGTCTGCAGGGTTATTACGTGCTTGCCCAGTTCGGGGCAGCGGAGAGCCTCGGCGTCATGGTCGCGGCCTCGTTGGTGCGAGAGCTCGGCCCGGTGGTCACGGCCCTTCTGGTGGCCGGGCGTGCCGGCTCTGCCCTGACCGCCGAGATCGGCTTGATGAAGGCAACCGAGCAGCTCTCGGGTCTGGAGATGATGGCGGTCGATCCGGTGCGCCGCATCCTGACTCCGCGCTTTTTCGGCGGCGTGCTCGCAATGCCGCTGCTCGCGGCCATGTTCAGTGCGGTCGGTGTGCTCGGCGGCTATTTCGTCGGTGTCGGTCTACTCGGCGTGGATTCGGGATCCTTCTGGAGTCAGATGCAGTCAAAGGTCGACTTCCACGAGGATATCGTCAACGGCGTGATCAAAAGCGTCGTTTTCGGGGTCGTGGTGACCTGGATCGCGCTCTTTCAGGGGCATGACTCGGTTCCGACGTCCGAGGGCGTGAGCCGGGCGACGACCCGCTCCGTGGTCCACGCCGCACTCGCAGTGCTGGGACTCGATTTCGTTTTGACGGCCTTGATGTTCGGGGAATGACAGGTATGGGAAAACAACGCGGCATCGAGATCTTGGTCGGCCTCTTTATGGCGGTGGGCTTCGTGGCCCTGTTCTTCCTGGCGATGCAGGTCAGCAATTTGAGCGCGGCGGTCAACAGCGACGGCTATCGCTTGACGGCGCGTTTCGCCAACGTCGGCAGCCTCAAGGCGAGGTCGCCGGTGAGCATGGCCGGTGTGCGCGTCGGGCGTGTCGAGGCCGTGAGTTTCGACAAAGACACCTACGAGGCGGTGGTGACCATGCGCATCGATGCGGCCACGGATACCATCCCGGACGACACCTTCGCGAACATCTTCACCGCCGGTCTGCTCGGTGAGCAGTACATCGCCCTCGAGCCGGGCGGGAGCATGAAGTATTTGCGCGACGGCGACGAGATCGCCCACACCCAGTCGGCCCTGATCCTGGAGCAGATGATCGGACAATTCCTATTCAGTAAAGCCGGAGGTGACTAATGCCGTACCGACGTTCCTTCTTTCTTCTTTTTGCCCTGCTCGGAGTTCTCTGGACGAGTGCGTCTTTCGCCTATGCCGACGACGCGACGGCCCTGGTCAAGCGGACCACCGAGAACATGCTCAAGACGCTCGAAGCGCGTCGCTCGGAGGTCGACCGCGATCCTTCGCTGATCTTCGGGATGATCGAGAGCGGGGTCGCCCCGCATTTCGATTTCGAGCGCATCACGCAAGGCGCGGTCGGTCAGTCCTGGCGCGATGCGACACCGGCGCAGCAGCGCGCACTGATCAACGGCTTCAAGCAGGTCCTAATCCGGACCTATGCGCGCTCGATCCTGAGCTACTCGGGCGAAGAGATCCGCTACCTGCCGATCAAGCCGGGTCGCCAGCCCTCCACCGTCACCGTCTCCACCGAGATCCTCTCGCCCGGTGCCGCGCCGATCCCGGTGGACTATCGGATGCACAACAACGCCGGAGGCTGGAAGGTCTACGACGTGGTTATCAACAACGCCAGCCTGGTCGGGAACTACCGCACGAGCTTCTCCAACGAGATCCGCCAAGGCGGGATCGACGGTCTGATCGCCAAGCTCGGCGAGATGAACACCCGGACGCGCGAATGAAGGAGGCGCGTCTGACGCCCCTCGGCGAGGGGCGTTACTCTCTCGACGGCGTGCTGGACTTCTCGACGGTCAACCGTGTCGCCGTGGGCGGGGTCGCCTTGTTCAAAAGGGATGCCTTGGTCGATATCGACCTCGCCGGCGTGGAGTCCGCGAACAGCGCAGGGCTCGCCCTCTTGTTGGAATGGCTGGACGTCGCCCGCGCGCGCGGCGCCCGTCTGACCTATCGGAACCTGCCGGATTCGCTGGTGCGGATCGCTGCCGTGTCGAACCTCGCCGCACTCTTGCCTATGGAAACCGCCATCGGTCGCTGAAGCTCCCGTGTCAAGGAGTGTCGTTGCCCGGATGTCGACGCGCCTGCGCGGTCCCGCCGTCGATCACATCAACCCAACCTTTTCCGGGCCTTCATCTCCTAAGAAACGGTTCAAAGTCCGGAGCGAGAGGCTCACTTTCAAGTGAATTCGACGTTTTGTGTCTTCATCGCTTTTGGCGGGGGCGCGGTTTAAAATGATATATTTTTTAATATCTTAGGCCGCGCCAACTCCGGCGGTCGTCAAATCTGCCGGGGCCGACCCCATCCAAAAACATCGCATACCGCTCCGGGCGCGGTTTAAGGTCTTCATGGATAAGCTTCTCATCACTGGCGGTACCCCGTTGCAGGGTCAGGTTCGGGCATCCGGCGCGAAGAACGCCGCCTTGCCGATCCTCGCCGCTACCCTCCTGGCCGATGCGCCGGTGACGCTCGGCAACATCCCGCGTCTGCGCGACATCAGGACGACCCTGGATCTGCTCGGGCGCATGGGTGCCTCCTTGTCGCTCCAAGACGGCTGTCGGGTCGAGGTGCAGCCCCGCGAGCTGACCAGCTTCGCCGCGCCCTACGAGCTCGTGAAGACGATGCGTGCCTCGATCCTGGTGCTCGGGCCGCTGATCGCGCGCTACGGTCAGGCGGATGTCTCCTTGCCCGGCGGCTGTGCGATCGGTGCGCGGCCGGTCAACCTGCATATCGACGGGCTGCGCGCCATGGGCGCGGAGATCCACGTCGAGAGCGGCTACATCCGTGCGCGTGCGCAACGTCTGCACGGCGCGCGTCTGGTGATGGAGATGGTCTCGGTCACGGGCACCGAGAATCTGCTCATGGCCGCGACACTGGCGAAGGGCGAGACGGTGATCGAGAACGCCGCGCGCGAGCCCGAGGTGATCGATCTCGCCGATTTCCTGATCGCCTTGGGTGCGCGGATCGAGGGCGCCGGAACCGACCGGATTTATGTGCAGGGCGTGGACCGCCTCGGCGGCGGCAGCTATGAGGTGATGCCCGATCGGATCGAGACCGGGACCTTCCTGGTCGGTGCGGCCATGACCGGCGGCTGTGTCACGGTCACCCACACCCGGCCGGATTGTCTGGATGCCGTGCTCCAGAAGCTGCGCGAGGCCGGCGCCGAGATCGAGGTCGGCACGGATTCGATCCGCCTCGACATGCAGGGCAGGCGCCCCCGCGCCGTCGACATCCACACGGCCCCGCATCCCGCCTTTCCGACCGACATGCAGGCCCAGTTCTGCGCCTTGAACAGCATCGCCGAAGGGGTCGGGACCATCACCGAGACCATCTTCGAGAACCGTTTCATGCACGTGCTCGAGCTACAGCGCATGGGAGCCGACATACGCATCGAGGGCAATGTCGCGATCTGTCGAGGTGTCGAGCGTCTGACCGCCGCGCCCGTCATGGCCACGGATCTGCGCGCATCCGCCGGTCTGGTGCTGGCCGGGCTGGTCGCCTCGGGCGAGACGCTGATCGACCGCATCTATCACCTCGACCGCGGTTATGACAACATCGAGGCAAAGCTCTCGGACCTGGGTGCGGCGATTCGCCGGATCCCGGGCGCCGGCACAGGTACGAGCCGATAGGGGCTATTCGCAGCCAACAGGACAGCGACATCATGAGTCTCGACACGCCGCTTACCATCGCGCTCTCCAAGGGCCGGATCTTCGACGAGACCCTGCCGCTCCTGGCGCATGCCGGGATCGCGCCGGTCGACGACCCCGAGACCAGCCGCAAGCTGATCCTCGAGACCAACATGGCGCACGTGCGCTTTCTCATCATCCGCGCGAGCGACGTGCCGACCTATGTCCAATACGGCGCCGCGGATCTGGGCGTCTCGGGCAAGGATGTGCTGCTCGAGCACGGGGGCGAGGGTCTCTACGAGCCGCTCGACCTCGGCATCGCGCGCTGTCGTCTGATGGTCGCCGGTCTGCCGGACGTGGCGGCACCGACGACGCGGCGGCTGCGCATCGCGACCAAGTACGTCAAAAGCGCCGAGCGCTACTATGCCTCCAAGGGCGAGCAGGTCGAGATCATCAAGCTCTACGGCTCGATGGAGCTGGCTCCCCTGGTCCATCTGTCCGATCGCATCGTCGATCTGGTGGAGAGCGGCAACACCCTGAAGGCCAACGGGCTCGTTCCGCTCGAGCACATCGCCGACATCAGCTCGCGCCTGGTGGTCAACAAGGCCTCCTGGAAGATGAAACATGCCGCGGTGACGTCCTTGCTGGACGCGCTGCGCGAGGCCGTCGCCGGCCGATCGACACCGACACAAACGGCCCAGGCGCGCGGGCCGGGGAGCTGAGCATCCATGAACGCCATGAGACGTCTCTCGACGACCGACCCTGACTTCCATGCCGACTTGGACGGCCTGCTCGCCTGGGATTCGGTCTCGGACGACCGGGTCCAACAGACGGTCGCCGACATCATCCGCGACCTGCGCGCGCGCGGCGATGCCGCGCTGCTCGACTACACGACGCGCTTCGACCGTTGGATACCCGCCTGCGCCGCCGATCTGGAGATCCCGCGGGCGCGATTGGAAGCGGCCTGGGGACGCATCCCGGCGGCGCAGCGCGAGGCCCTGCAGACGGCCGCCGCGCGGATCCGCGCCTATGCCGAGCACCAAAGACTCGAGAGCTGGAGCTACACCGAGGCCGACGGGACCCTGCTGGGGCAGCAGGTCACGCCCCTGGATCGCGTCGGGCTGTACGTGCCCGGCGGCAAGGCGGCCTATCCCTCCTCGGTCCTGATGAACGCCGTCCCGGCCAAGGTCGCCGGTGTCGGCGAGCTCATCATGGTGGTGCCCACACCCGACGGGGAGCTCAACGAGCTGGTCCTGGCCGCGGCCCATGTCGCCGGAACGGATCGCGCCTTCGCCGTCGGCGGAGCGCAGGCGGTCGCCGCACTCGCCTTCGGAACCGAGACCATCCCGGGTGTCGACAAGATCGTCGGACCCGGCAACATCTATGTCGCCACGGCCAAACGGGCGGTCTTCGGGCAGGTCGGCATTGACATGGTCGCTGGTCCCTCCGAGATCCTGGTCGTCTGCGACGGCGGGACGGATCCGGACTGGATCGCCATGGATCTCTTCTCGCAGGCCGAGCACGACGAGGACGCCCAATCCATCCTGGTGAGCTGGGATGCCGACTTCCTGAATCGGGTCGCCGCGAGTATCGAACGGCTGCTCCCGAGCATGGAGCGCGAGACCATCATCGCGACCGCCCTGCGCGGGCGCGGGGCCATGATCCAGGCACGCGACCTGGAGGATGCCATCGCCGTCGCCAACCGGATCGCGCCCGAGCACCTGGAGCTGTCTGTGGAGGACCCTCAGGCCATCGTGGGTCGGATCCGCCACGCCGGCGCCATCTTCATGGGGCGCTACACCGCCGAGGCGGTCGGCGACTATTGCGCCGGCCCCAACCATGTCTTGCCGACCTCGCGTACGGCGCGGTTTTCGTCCCCGCTGGGGGTCTACGACTTCCAGAAGCGATCCAGCCTCATCATGGCCTCGGCCGCCGGTGCGGCACAGTTGGCGAAGACCGCTTCTGTTTTGGCCAGAGGAGAGGGGCTCACCGCACATGCACGCTCGGCGGAATATCGCGGCGAGGCGCAGTCGCCGGTCGAGCCCAGGTTATCCTAAACCGCGTCCAGAGCGAGATGCTCATGCATGACCTGATCAGCCAGCTCATTCGTCCCGATATCCGTGCACTGACGGCCTACCACGTCCCGGATCCGGCGGGACTGGTGAAGCTCGATGCCATGGAGAACCCCTACGGTTGGCCCGAGGCACTCAAGGCCGAGTGGCTCGAGGTCCTGCATGAGCTCTCTCTGAACCGCTATCCGGATCCGCGGGGTACGGCAGTCCAGGTGGCCTTGCGCGAGGCGATGGGCATCCCGCCGGACATGGGGTTGCTCCTGGGCAACGGCTCCGACGAGCTTATCCAGATGCTCGCCATCGCCGTCGCGCAGCCCGGACGCAAGGTCCTGTCGCTCGATCCGGGCTTCGTCATGTACCGCATGATCGCCCGCTTCGCCGGTATGGACTATGTCGGTGTGCCCCTGCGCTCGGACGACTTCTCGATCGATCTGCCGGCGACGCTCGACGCCATCGAGCGCGAGCAGCCGGCATTGGTTTATCTGGCCTATCCGAACAACCCGACCGGCAATCGCTTCGATGCCGACGACATGGTGCGCATCATCGAGGCGGCGCCCGGCCTGGTCATCGTCGACGAGGCCTATGCGCCCTTCACGGATTGCAGTTTCCTGGGGCTCCTCGGCGACTGGCAGAACCTCTTGGTCATGCGCACCGTCTCGAAGATGGGGCTGGCCGGGATCCGGCTGGGGTATCTGGTCGGTCCGCCGGACTGGCTCGAGCAGATCGACAAGGTGCGCCTGCCGTACAACATCAATGTCTTGACCCAGGCATCCGCGGCCTTTGCGCTGAAGCATAAACCGCTCCTCGACGAGCAGGCACGGATGATTCGAGCGGAACGTCAACGTCTACAGACCGCGCTCTCGACCCTGAACGGCGTCCACGCCTATCCGAGCGAGGCCAATTTCATCTTGTTGCGTGTCGGCGAGGATCGCTCCGACGCCATCTTCAACGGGCTGAAGGATCAGGGTATCTTGATCAAGAACCTCAACGGCGCGCACCCCATGCTGGATGAGTGTCTGCGGGTGACGGTCGGTCGGGCCGAGGAGAACGCTGCCTTTCTGAGTGCTCTGACTCGGGTTTTGTAGCCTGACGGAGCAGGCGGCGCAGCATCCCGAACGGGACAAAATCGATGACGCTGAAGACCCAACCGCAGTATGGATTCGAGGACTACCTCGCCGCCGAGCGTGCGGGTCGCGACGTCAAGCATGAGTATGTGAACGGCGAGGTGTTCGCCATGACGGGCGCCTCCTTCAATCACAACCTGATCGTGCTCAATCTAGGAAGCGAGCTGCGCGCCCGGCTCAAGGGCAGACCCTGTCACGTGCTGCCGAGCGACATGCGGGTTCGCATCGAGTCGGCGAACGCCGCAAAATACCCCGATCTGACGGCGCTCTGCGAAGCGCCTCGTTTCCACGACGATCGACATGATGTGCTGCTGAACCCGGCGCTGATCGTCGAGGTTCTGTCCGCATCGACCGAAGCCTACGATCGCGGCGGCAAGTTCGCGACCTACCGCCGACTGCCGAGCCTCGAAGAATACGTCCTGGTCAGCCAGGATCATCCGCTGGTCGAGGTTTTTTCCCGCCAGCCGGACGGCCGTTGGGTGCTGAGCGAGACCGAAGGTCTCGATGCGGAGGTGGTGTTTGACTCTCTCGGGTGCCGGGTCGCGATGCGGGAGATCTACGATAAGGTGGATGTCGAGCAGGGGAACGATCGAGGCGACTGACCGGGGCGGTCGCACCCGGATCAACGCTCCCGTGAGTCTGGATCGGCCTTCCTTTCTACGGTGCCGTGTCCGTGATTCGAATCGGATCGCCCGGACTGAGCCCCAACTCCGCGGCGCGCCCCGCGCGCAGCTCGAGCACCTGATCGACCGCTTGCTTGAAGGGACCGTAGCTCGGGCAGGACGCCTCGAGGCAGGGCGGGACCTGCTCTGCCAATGCCACGACCCGACCTTCGTACATGAAGACGAGGTCGAGCGCGACCGGGACGTTCTTCATCCACATCCGGATCGGGCGCGAGGGATCGGCGGGGAACAGCATCCCGCGATCGTCCGCAAGTGCCGGTCTGAACATGAGCCCCAGTGCGCGCTCCTGCGGCGTGCGCGCGACCTCCAGCACGATGGTTTCCGAGCCCACCTCGGCCTTGGCCGAGATCGGCAGGTATTGGGGCTCGCTCGCAGGCGTATCCCCGAGTGCGAGCGTCATGGAGAGCCAAAGCGCCGCAGCGGCGGCCGGGAGGGCGAGATGGAGATTGCTCGGTCGGGCGATCATGGGTTCATCCGGTCGCGTGATGTCAAGGATCACCTATCGTTGAATGGTTAAACCGCGCCCGGCGCAGTATGCGATGTTTTCGGATGGGATCGACCCCGGCAGACTTGACGAACGCTGGAGTCGGCGCGGTTTAAGATATTAAAAATATTCAAATTTAAACCGCGTCCCCGCTAAGGGCCGTGGATGCAAGATAACGTCGAGCTCACACGAGAATTTAGCATCTCCCTCCGGACGCGGTTTAAATGTACAAAGGTCGCTCTCTCGGTTCCATCATCGCGGGGTCGCTGCTCATGCTTGCCAGCCTCAATCCATCCATCGCGGACACGGGTCTGATCGACGATTTCACCCGCGCGGACGGTCTCTCCGCGCTGGGTACCCCCTGGCGAGCCGTGACCGACCAGGTCATGGGCGGGCGCTCGGAGGGGGCCATCACGCGGCGTGTCCTCGACGGGCGGCAGGCGCTCTGTCTCGCCGGCGAGGTCAGCCTCGCGAACAACGGCGGATTCGTGCAGGCGATGCTGGATCTGACCCCGCCGGGCGCTCCCGACAACGCGTTGGATGCGAGCGCGTTCGACGGGGTTCGGCTCTTGGTGCACGGCAACCGCGAGGTCTACAACCTCCATCTGAAATCCACTGCAACCCTTTTGCCCTGGCAGTCCTATCGCGCCACCTTTGTCGCCGGACCCGAGTGGCGCGAGGTGCATCTTCCTTTCGAGTCCTTCGAGCCGCATCGTCTGGTCCAGCGGCTCGATACCCGTCGACTGACCAAGCTCGGGATCCTCGGTATTGGTCGTGTGTTTCACGCCGATGTCTGTGTCGCCGAGGTCGGCTTCTATCGTGAGATGGATGGATCCCGACGACCGGCCTCGGCAAGTCCGTCTCGGTGAGTCGGTTCCGAAACCCAAGCATTCTCGGGTAGAGGCCGCGGTAACGGCGGGATCTTCACGCTCGGCGTCTCGTGTCGCGCGATTAGAACGAGGATCAGGAACGCGGGCATCACGAACGACAAGAGGCGCAGCGGCGAGCCCTCCGGGGCGCCGAGCATCAGGATCCCCGGACCGACGGCCAAGAGGCCGGCGATCGTCATGAGTCCGAGCGTGCGTCTCGCCAGCGCGGACCAGCGCTGCCGCAGCCAGGTGCGGTGAAATTGCGCGGGCGGCGCGCCGAGCGTTACGACAAGATGCCCCAGGGTTCGTGCGAGCTTGGCTTCGACACCCGGCGTGCGTGCCGGCTCGGCAGCCGGGATGCGCAGATGGGCGCGCCAACCCCCGTCGAACGGACGTAAGGACCGCCAGGCCCACCCCAAGACCGACAGCAGATCCCCCGGCGGACGGAACGTCCGCTGCGGGGTCGGAAGGAGCCGGATCTCGGCAGGCATCCCATGCCCGACCCGTGCGTCGAGCTCGACCGCGATCCCGTCGAGGTCCGTGGAGGCAAACAGGAAGACGAGACGGGTCGTCCCGGGCGAGCCGCCATCCGCACCCGGGTCGGTCTCGACACGATAGCTGCAGGCCACGCAAACGCCGCCGAGCGTCGGGAATTGACGCCTCGGATCCACCGCATCGACCCGCTCGATCAGGACCTTCGGGTCCGGCCCGTCGCTGCGCAGGGTCGCGACTCGGCCTGCCGCGTCGGTCAGTGTCCGGATCAGGCGGAAATGTTGTCTACCCGGGTTTTCAAGGACGAGGGTCTCGGTCAGCGCGTCCGGACCATCCTGCGTGCCAGGGTGCTCGGTCGGTCTAAAGAGGATACGGCGCGCCAGTCGGTCGCTCCCCGCAAGCTCGACATGTCGCCCGCGGCGCGTGAAGGGCTCCGCAAGGGCCAGGATCTCATGATGCGTGAGCGGGATTCGCGGCTGACGCCGGGCGTCCGCGGTGTGCCCGGACTTGCGGGGCTTGTCCCGCTTGAGCCACGGCGGCCAAAGCGGACGCATCGGCTTCGGCGCGTACATGCTAAACCGCGTCCCGAGCGAGCCTTGATCTCGCGTGTGAAATGGCCGTCTGGCGGACCCCGAAAGATCCGAGTCGGACGCGGTTTAGAACAAAAGAAAATAGAGACTTAAACCGCGTCGACTGCGTCGTTTGTTGGTTCGCGCGAGGCGTACGGACCTGCGCAGCGCGTTTCATGTTGCACCGAGACGCGGTTTAACCCTTCATGGACGAGAAGAACTCGTCGTTGGTCTTGGTCGCCTTGAGCTTGTCGTGCAGGAATTCCATCGCGGCCAGCTCGTCCATCGGGTGCAGGATCTTGCGCAGGATCCACATCTTCTGCAATTCGGCGGGGTTCATCAGCAACTCTTCGCGGCGCGTCCCGGAGCGGTTGATGTTGATGGCCGGAAAGATGCGGCGCTCGGCGATGCGGCGATCCATGTGGATCTCCATGTTGCCCGTGCCCTTGAACTCCTCGTAGATGACGTCGTCCATGCGCGAGCCGGTGTCCACGAGCGCGGTGGCCAGGATGGTCAGGCTGCCGCCTTCCTCGACGTTGCGCGCGGCACCGAAGAAGCGCTTGGGACGCTGCAATGCGTTGGCGTCGACACCGCCGGTCAGGACCTTGCCCGAGGAGGGGACGACGGTGTTATAGGCGCGAGCGAGACGGGTGATGGAATCGAGCAGGATGACCACGTCGCGCTTGTGCTCGACCAGACGCTTGGCCTTCTCGATGACCATCTCGGCGACCTGCACATGGCGTGTCGCGGGCTCGTCGAAGGTGGAGGAGATGACCTCGCCGCGAACCGAGCGGGCCATCTCGGTGACCTCTTCCGGGCGCTCGTCGATCAGCAGTACGATCAGGTAGCAATCCGGGTGATTGTGGCCGATCGATTGGGCGATGTTCTGCAGCATCATGGTCTTGCCCGCCTTTGGCGGCGAGACGATGAGTCCGCGCTGGCCCTTGCCGATGGGGGCCACAAGATCGATGGTGCGCGCGGTGATGTCCTCGGTGCTGCCGTTGCCGATCTCGAGGGTGAGTCGTTTGTTGGCGAACAGCGGGGTGAAGTTCTCGAACAGGATCTTCGACTTGGCGTTTTCCGGCCGGTCGAAGTTGATGTCGTTGACCTTGAGCAGCGCGAAATAGCGTTCGCCGTCCTTGGGTGGACGAATCTTTCCGGAGATGGTATCGCCGGTGCGCAACGCGAAGCGGCGGATCTGGCTCGGGGAGACATAGATGTCGTCCGGCCCGGCCAGATAGGAGGCGTCGGCCGACCGCAGGAATCCGAAACCGTCGGTGAGGATCTCCAGCACCCCGTCACCGTAGATGTCCTCGCCGCGTTTGGCCTGCGCCTTGAGGATGGCGAAAATCAGGTCCTGTTTGCGCGACCGCCCGACGCCTTCGATCTCCATCGACTGGGCCAGTGCGACCAGCTCGGGTACGGGCGCTTTCTTTAATTCGGTTAGGTTCATCACATTTTTTGTCGTCGGCGGAGGTGAGGGGGTGTTCGGCAACGCCCCGGGGCAGGGCCCGTGTTGCGGGGGAACGCGGTTGGGGGTGGTCGCTTTACGGGGACGGGGCGCCTTGGCGGCGGCCCCTCGGGAGTGTCGATCGGTGGCCATGATTGCCGGTATCGGATCCGGTCCGCGGGGGCGGCCGGGAGATTGAACCGGATACCGTTGCCGGTGGCCTTTAAAGATTGCTGTCGATGAAAGCCGTCAATTGAGACTTGGACACCGCGCCGACCTTAGTTGCTTCGACCTCGCCTTGACGGAACAGCATCAGGGTCGGGATGCCGCGAATACCGTAACGTGGCGGGGTGTTGGGGTTCTCGTCGATGTTGAGCTTCGCGACCTTGATGCGGCCGGCGTACTCCCCGGCGATCTCGTCGAGCACTGGTGCGATCATCTTGCAGGGTCCGCACCAGTCGGCCCAGTAGTCCACGAGCACGGGTTCGAGGGATTTCAAAACCTCGTCTTCGAATGAATCATCGGTCACATGGACGATGCTATCGCTCACTGAAGTGATCTCCCATAGGGTGGTTGCGGCACGGGCGGTTGTTTCGATATCACGTTCGGCGGATGACGGCGGAGCGGGGTCGCTGGGGCGCGGCGCGAACGGATCGAGGAGCAGGCGGGCGAATTGGCGTTGGAATGTGCCCTTGAGTAAGATGCTATTTGATCCAAAGCGAAGAGAATTTGCAAGCCTTGCCAATCCGCGAGGCGCGTAGCTCCAGGGACTCCCCACGGCATGACCGACAAACACCTCACTCAGACCCGCTTCGACAGCTTCGCGCTCGATCAACGGATCATCGACGGACTCGACGAAGCGGGTTTTACCCGCTGTACCCCGATCCAGGAACAAACCCTGCCGATCGCACTGTCGGGACGGGACGTCGCCGGTCAGGCCCAGACCGGTACGGGCAAGACCGCCGCCTTCCTGATCGTCCTGATGCAACGCTTGCTGACCAATCCCGCGCCCGCCACGGCACAGATCGCGCGTCCGCGGGCGCTGATCCTCGCCCCGACCCGCGAGCTCGCCGTTCAGATCCATCGGGATACGGAGCTGCTGGCCAAGCACACGGGGCTGCGCATCGCCGTGGTTTACGGCGGCGCGGGCTACCAGGAGCAGCGCGACCAGGTCGCCGGCGGCGTCGATATCCTCATCGGCACGCCCGGGCGCCTGATCGACTATTTCAAGCAAAAGGTCTTCGATCTGCAGGCGATCGAGGCGGTGGTGCTCGACGAGGCCGACCGCATGTTCGACCTCGGATTCATCAAGGATATCCGCTTCCTCCTCCGGCGCATGCCGCCGCCGGAGAGCCGTCAGGGGCTCCTCTTCTCGGCGACACTCTCCTATCGCGTCACCGAGCTTGCCTACGAGCACATGAACCACCCGCAGCTCGTGAAGATCGAGACCGAGACCATCACGGCCGATCGCGTGCGCCAATGCTGCTACATGACCTCCAACGAGGAGAAGATCGCCTTGCTGCTCGGCCTGGTCCGCGGCTGGGACGATGCGCGCATCATGGTCTTCGTCAACACCAAACGCGAGGCCGATCGCGTCTGGGGTTTCCTCCAGGGCAACGGCATCAACACCGCGGTGCTCTCCGGGGACGTACCCCAGAAGAAACGCCTGAAGCTCTTAAAGGACTTCACCGAGGGCAAGCTTCCCGTGCTGGTCGGCACCGACGTGGCCGCGCGCGGGCTGCACATCCCGGACGTGACCCATGTGGTGAACTACGACCTGCCCGAGGATCCGGAGGACTATGTCCACCGCATCGGGCGGACCGCGCGTGCCGGTGCCGCCGGGGACGCGATCGGCTTCGTCTGCGAGACCTATGCCTTCTGTCTGCCGGACATCGAGGCCTTCATCGGTGCGAAGATCCCCGTCGAGCCGGTCGATCCGGCGCTGCTTGCCGAGGTGAATCCGCGCAGCCGGATGCGTCCGGATCGCGAGGATCGGTGCGAGGCGCGGCCTGCTCGTACGCCCCGCGGCGGGAGTGGCGGCGGGGGCGGAGCCGGTGCCGGGCGCGGCGAGCGCCGTCCGCGCGCGGGCGGGGAGCGTCGGTCGCCATCCGGGTCGTTATCCGGGTCGCCATCCGGGTCGCCATCCGGGTCGCCATCCCGGCCGAGGGCTCAGTCTGCGGAGACTCCGGCCGAGACCCCTGTCGCGGCACCCCGGAGACAGCCCGAGATCGCCGCGCTGACCGACCCGTCGGCGGTGTCCTCGGGCCCGGCAAGGGGTGCTCCTCACGCGGATTCCGGAACCTCGGAGACCTCGACGGTAGAGTCGAAGAAGCGCCGCCGGCGCCGCTCCAAGAAGCCGGACGCGGAGGGCGCGAATCCGCAGACAAACTCTCCTGTGCCCGAGCCGGTCGATTGAGCAACGAAGCCGCGCTCTGCGCCCCCTGCGTCCCTCAGTCGGAATGCAGACTCGGAAGCAGATCGCCGAAATGAGCGATCGCCGGAAAGTCGGCGACCTCACGCCTCGGCCCCGTCGAGTCGGGTTCGACGACCGCCATCAACCAGTGAAACCCGAAGTCGCGCGCCGCCCGCAAGACGCTCGTGCTGTCGTCGATGAAGAGTGTCCGCTCGACGTCGAAGGGCTCGATCGCGTGCACCAGCGACCAGAAACCCGGCGCCTCCTTGGCGACCCGCAGGTCATGCGAGCAGATAATCCGCTCGAAGTGTCCGCCGAGCCGGGTCCGCGAGAGCTTGAGCGCGAGCGCCTTCTGATGGGCATTGGTCACCAAGACGCGCCGCTTGCCGCGTCGTTCGAGCGCCTCCAGAAAATCGAGCACATGCGGATGGACCGCGATCAGATGCTCGACCTCTTGCTTGAGCAGGGCGATATCCAAACCGAGCTCGCGGCTCCAGTGGTCGACGCAATACCACTCGAGTGTGCCCTCGATATTGCGATAGCGGGCGAGCAGCTGGGCCTTGGCGACCTCGGGCGCGAGCCCGCGGGCTTGCGCGTATCGCTCGGGGACATGCTCGAGCCAAAAATGATTGTCGAAATGCAGGTCGAGCAGGGTGCCGTCCATGTCCAGGAAGACGGTGTCGATCCGATGCCAGTCGATCATGCCATACCCCTTATCGCCTCGTTGTTCCAGCGTCGCTTCGCAGCGACTTGACCCATCGGAGTCTCGTTCATGCTTCGCAAACCGAAAATACTGGATCGGCGGATCGTCGCCCAGAGCCGCTTGTTTCGGGTTGAAGAGGTCGATCTGGAGTTTGCGAACGGCGCGCGACGCACCTTCGAGCGGGTGCCCGGCGGTACGGATTCGGTCATGATCGTGCCCATGCTCGACGCCGAGACGGTGCTCTTGATCCGCGAATACGGTGCCGGCAGCGACCGCTACGAGCTCGGACTGCCCAAGGGCGTTGTGGAAGCCGGCGAGGATCCCTTGGCCGCCGCGGACCGCGAGATCCAGGAGGAGATCGGCTACGGCGCCCGGGACCTGCGGATCATCAAACGCGTCTCGCTGGTCCCCGGCTACATCGAGCATCATAGTCTCATTGTGCTGGCTCGCGAGCTCTATCCCAAGTCACTTCCCGGCGACGAGCCGGAGCCGATCGAGGTGGTGCCCTGGAGACTCGATGCGCTCGACGAGCTGCTTGCTCGCGAGGATTTCAACGAGGCCCGGTCCGTCGCGGCCCTATTCATCGCCTTGCGTATCATGGATCGCAAGCCCTGACCGGGGCCGATCCGAACCCGGTGGATCCGGACGTGTCCCGGACGGCGTTGACGATTAAAACGCGCCCGGTGCGGTATGCGTCGTTTGTTGGATTGGCTTGGCCGCGCCAGCTCCGACAGCTGTCGGAGCTGTCTCGGTTTAAGATATTGAAAATTATTAAATTTTAACCGCGTCTCCACGGAGGTCGGAAAAATCCTTGAGCCCGACACAACATGAAAATGACCCATTTCACTCTGGACGCGGTTTAAACCCCCAACGGAGATCACGCATGTTTCGCTTTTCCGCCGCCTCGGCGATCGTCTTGACATTGGGCCTGCTCACGTGCGCACCGGCGGGCATCGGCGGCGCGAAGGCCCAAGACATGCCTGGGCCCGACGATTCCGTCTACAGCTTCGACGACTTCCCCCGCGAGGATCTGCTCGAGCATCCGGATTGGTTCAAGACGGGTTTCCTCGATCTTCCGAGTGATCTCGAAGAGGCGATCGCCGACGACAAACAGGGGCTCATCGTCTATTTCGGCCAGAAACATTGCGCCTATTGTCACAAGCTCCTGAACGAGAATTTCGGTCTTTCCGATATCCTCGAGTACACCCGGCGCCACTTCGATCTGGTTGCGATCGATGTGTGGGGTGTCGAAGAGGTCACCACGATCGACGGCGAGGTGATGACCGAGCGCGACTTCTCGGTCCGCGAGGAGACCAACTTTACGCCGTCTCTGCTCTTCTACGATGCCGAGGGCAAGCTCGCCCTGCGCTTGCGCGGCTACTATCCGCCCTATCAGTTCCGGGCCGCGCTCGAATATGTCGCCGACGGGCACTACGCCCGCGAGACCTTTCGGGATTATCTCGCCCGCGGCGAGAACCGGATGGTGTTCGAGCCGGAGGATCTCAATGAGCAGCCCTTCTTCGCGAAGCCCCCGTACAACCTGGATCGACGCTTCCCGAGCGAGCGCCCGCTCGCGGTCTTCTTCGAGCAGGGCGATTGTCATGCCTGCGACGTGCTGCACGGCCAAGCCCTGAAGGAGCCCGCGATTACGGGCTATTTCGGCAACTTCGACAGCGTCCAGCTCGACATGTGGTCCGACACGCCCGTCGTCACGCCCTCCGGCGAGCGCACCACTGCGCGCGAGTGGGCCGCCGAGCTCGGACTCTTCTATGCCCCCTCGATCCTCTTCTTCGACGAGCGCGGCAAGGAGCTGCTGCGGGTCGACTCGGTCGTGCGCTTCTACCGACTGCGCAACGTTCTGAACTACATCAGCAGCAAGGCGTACTTGACCGAGAGTTTCGGGGAGTGGCGCCTGTCCGAGGCCCTTTGAACCGCGTCCGGCGTGACATGGACGGTACTGGTTTTGCCTCGATCTCGTGGATACCGACAGGCGTCGACGTCGACGCGGTTCAAGATGATAAAAATTTTAATGACTTAAGCCGCGTCAGGGATAAGGCATTTGGTGCGCTCGACGGTGCGAACCTGATTCGCACATCCACATGTCGCGCGGACGCGGCTTAATGCGAGGTCGCGGCCGGTAGGCGTTATCTGGTATTTTTGCGCAGTGCAGCATTCGGCGCGTTCGTCGTGCCGAATCATCCAACTATTCGATCGGGTCGCTCGACCCCGTCCAGCCTGTTTCGCGCAAGAGGAAGATCCATGCAAAGCGTCTACATCGCCGGTGCCGGTTCCGGCAGCGGTAAGTCCGTCGTTGTTCTGGGCTTCATGGAGATGCTCTACGCCGTCAACCGGAAGGTGGGGTTCTTTCGCCCGATCGTCTCCAAGGGCGTCGAGCAGGACAACCTGACCACGCTCATCCGCAGTCGTTATGACCTGCCCTTCTCTCCGGAGATGCTCTACGGCTGCACGGCGGAGACCGCCAGTCACCTGGTCGCAGCCGGGCATTACGACGAGCTGCTCAAGATGATCTTGAACAAGTTCAAGATGCTCGAAGAGTGTTGCGACCTCGTCGTCTGTGCCGGGACCGACTTCGACGGGTTGGTGCCCTCACTGGAGTTCGACTTCAACGCCGACCTGGCCAACAACCTCGGCTGCAACGTCGTGGTCGTGGTGAAGGGCTTCGGGCGCAGCCCGGAAGAGGCGCTCGAGGCGCTCTACATGGCGCATGAGTCGATGCGCAATCGCGGCGGAGACTTCCTCGCGAGCGTCATCAACGGTGTCGACCCGGAGCATGTGGAAACGGTCAAGGCCCGTGCCCGCAAGCTTTTGCCGGAGCGCGAGAACGTCTATGTGCTGCCGCGACAGGCCGCACTCGGCATGCCGACCGTCGGCGAGATCCGCCAGGCTTTGGACTGCGAGTGTCTCTGCGGCGACGGCGACGCCATGAACCAGGTCGTCTCCAACTACAAGATCGCGGCGATGGAGGTCCCGGACTTCCTCAGCTACATCGAGGACGGCTGCCTCATCATCACCGCGGGCGATCGCTCCGACATC
Organism: Thiocapsa roseopersicina; assembly: GCF_900106925.1. Taxonomy (GTDB): domain Bacteria; phylum Pseudomonadota; class Gammaproteobacteria; order Chromatiales; family Chromatiaceae; genus Thiocapsa; species Thiocapsa roseopersicina. The sequence continues at coordinate 119,566 of NZ_FNNZ01000010.1, read as the reverse complement.
ATCCTCGCGAGTCTCGCGGCCGATGTGTCCTCGTCCTTCCCGCGCGTGGCCGGGCTGCTGCTGACCGGCGGACTGCAACCGGCCGAGAATGTCCAGCGTCTGCTCGAGGGGCTACGCCGCACCAAGGTCTCGATCCTGCGGGTGCCGACCGATACCTTCACCACTGCCATGAAGGTCAACGGTATCGAGGCGACCATCCTACCCGGCGACGAGCGCAAGATCGCGGCCGGTCTCGGCGTCTTCGAGGGTCATGTGGACGTCGAAGAGCTGCGCGCTCGGATCGCGGTGCGACACTCCGACCGCACCACGCCGTTGATGTTCGAGTACGAGCTGGTGCGACGCGCCAAGACGCGCCGTCAGCGCATCGTGCTGCCCGAGGGCACCGACGAGCGGATCCTGCGGGCGGCAGAGATCCTCACGCTGCGCCAGGTTGTGGATCTGACCCTGCTCGGCGACCCCGAAAAGATCCGTCGCCGGATCGGCGAGCTGGGACTCAAGCTGAACGGAATCCCCATCATCGACCCGACGACCGCCCCGGATCGCGAGCGCTATGCGCAAACCTATTTCGAGCTACGCAAGCATAAGTGCATCTCCGAGCAGATGGCGCGCGACGCCTTGGAGGACGTGAGCTATTTCGGCACCATGATGGTCCACACGGGCGATGCCGACGGGATGGTTTCGGGTGCCCTGCACACCACCCAGCACACCATTCGACCGGCCTTCGAGATCATCAAGACCAAGCCGGGCGTGAAGCTCGTTTCGAGCGTTTTCTTCATGTGTCTCGCCGACCAGGTGCTGGTCTACGGTGACTGCGCCGTCAACCCGAACCCGACCTCCGAGGATCTGGCCGACATTGCCATCACCTCGGCCGGAACCGCCGCCGCGTTCGGGATCGAGCCGCGTGTGGCCATGTTGTCCTATTCCAGCGGCAGCTCGGGCAAGGGTGCCGACGTGGAGCGCGTGCGCGAGGCGGTGCGGATCGCACGCGAGCGTCGCCCCGACCTCAAACTGGAGGGGCCGATCCAGTACGACGCGGCGGTCGACATCGGGGTGGCGCGCTCGAAGATGCCCGACAGCGAGGTCGCCGGACATGCCACCGTGTTTATTTTTCCGGATCTCAATACGGGCAACAATACGTACAAGGCGGTGCAGCGCAGCGCCAACGCCGTGGCCATCGGCCCGGTGCTTCAGGGCTTGAACAAGCCCGTCAACGATCTGAGTCGAGGCTGCACCGTGACCGACATCGTCAATACCGTGACGATCACCGCGATTCAGGCACAAAACGATCATGCGCTCGCCTCGGCGCGTGCCGACAGCGATACCATCGGCGTGACTCGGGACTGATCAGGAGACTCAGGTGAAGGTACTCGTCCTCAATTCAGGCAGCTCGTCGATCAAATATCAGCTCTTCCGCAGCGAGGATTGGGTTGCCCTCGCCTCGGGCTCGGTGTCGCGCATCGGCGAGCCCGAGGGCGAGATCAAGGAGGAGTGGTTGGATGCCTCCGGGAACCAGCAGTCGGGCCGCGCCCGGGTGCCGATCCCGACCCACCAAGAGGGTATCGATCGAATCGTCAAGGCGCTGCATGAGACCCGGGTCCTGGGCGATGTCTCGGAGCTGGCCGCCATCGGTCATCGCGTCGTCCACGGCGGCGAGCATTTCAAGCGCCCGACCATCGTTGACGATGCCGTCGTCGCCGCCATTCGGGGCGTGGTGCCCTTGGCGCCGCTGCACAATCCGGCCCATCTCGCCGGCATCGAGGTGGCCCGCCGGCTCTTCCCGACGGTGCCCTCGGTCGCCGTCTTCGATACCTCGTTCCACCAGACGATGCCGCGGACCTCGTATCGCTACGCGATTCCGGAGTGGCTGTATCGGGAGCACAGGATCCGCCGCTACGGCTTCCACGGCACATCGCACTACTATGTCGCCAAGTGCGCCGCCGCGATGCTCGGCCGGCCTTTGGAGGGCTGCAACCTGATCACGCTGCATCTGGGCAACGGGTGCAGTGCGACGGCGATCCGCGACGGCAAGAGCGTGGACACCTCCATGGGTCTCACCCCGTTGGAAGGTCTGGTCATGGGTACGCGCTGCGGCGACATCGATCCGGCCGTTCTCTTCTACCTTGCGAAGAACCTCGGCCTTGATACGGACGCGATCGAGGACCTCTTGAATCGCCAGAGCGGTCTCCTGGGGATCTGCGGCGTCAACGACATGCGCGAGATCGACCGTCTGGCCGAGGAAGGCAACGACGGCGCCGAGCTGGCCATCGGCATCACGGCCCATCGGATCAAGAAATACATCGGCGCCTATTACGCCGAGCTTGGCCGGGTCGATGCCGTCGTCTTCACCGGCGGGATCGGCGAGAACGCCGCCGAGATCCGCTGTCGCGCCTGCGAGGGTTTGGAGAACCTCGGGATCAAGATGGACGACATCGCCAACTACGCCCTCGAAGAGCGCGGCGAGCGCTGCATCAGCACGCCCGAGAGTGCCGTGCAGGTGCTGGTGATTCCCACCAACGAGGAGCTGGAGATCGCGCAGCAGTCGCTGGCTGCCGCTTCGGAGACGCCGGTCGACGGATGAGCCTCGAGGTTCGCCGCCGCAGGTCGAGCGTCGCCTGCTGCACGTGTCCCGGCGCACCCGAGTTAAACTCGGATTGCGGGGGGTCGCGCCGTCATCCCAAGCGGACGATCGATTGCGCCAAGGCGTCTTGGCGTGAGAACCGCTGTTTTCAGGACCATCGGCTCGCGGCTGGCGGCCTGCGCGCCTTTCCCGGATAATCGCCCGGGCTCGAATACCTAATAACAACGACCGCCTTAGGAGATGACGATGCCCGATTCCAATTCCTCGTTGGTGCGTCCGCTTGTCTGGGTTCTGCTGGCGGCGCTGATCGGCGTCTATCTGCTCTACGATTGGTATTCGGCTCATCTTTCGGAACAGCTCGCAGGAAAGGACGAGCAGATCGCCGAGGCGGCCGCGCAAATCAAGGAGCGCGATGCCCGCATCGGCGACATCCGCAAAGAGGTTACGCAGCTCGAGGAACGGATCGCGGAGCTGACCGAGCGGCACTCCGGGGAAAAACAGCAGCTGTCCGACCAGCATTCGGATGAGAAGCAGGGTCTGACGGAGCGGATCGCCGCCCTCGAGCAGAGCAACGCGAAGCTCGAAGAGGACATCAAGGTGCTGCGCCTGACCGACGCGAGTGCGCTTGCCGCCGAGCAGGACAAGACCGCCGCGGCGATCGAAGAGCGCGACCGAGGGATCGCCGCCTTCAAGGCCCTTCAAGGCCAGTACGAGATGGCCGTCGCCAAGGTCGAGGGTCTTCAGACCGAATTGAGCGGGCTCCAGCAGGTGATCGCCGACTCGACGATGGAGCATCGCGCGCAGATCGAGGAGCTCGAGCGCCACCTCAACGAGCGGGTGAAACTGGCGAAGGCCACACCGAAAGACAGCGAGTTGATGCGTGCGGCCCAGAAGGCCGGTTTGCTCCCCTCCGACGTCGCCTTGGATGACGAGACGGCCGCGTTCTGCACCGAGCTGGCCGAGACATCGGCATCGGCTCAGACGGAGCTCGAGGCATTGCAGGCCGAGTTTGCGACCCTTCGCGACCAGCAGGCCGAGCGGATTGCTGCACTGGAAGGCGAGTTGACCGAGGCCCGTGCGGCGCTTGCCCAGTCCGGCGAGCAGGCTGAACGGATCGCAGCGTTGGAAGGTGAGTTGACCGAAGCCCGTGCGGTGCTTGCGCAGTCCGGCGAGCAGGCGGAGTCGACCGCAGCCTTGAGCGCGCTTCAAGAGCGGCTTGCCCAGACCGAAGCCGAACTCGAGACGGCGAGAGGCGAGGCGACCGCGGCGCTGGAAGACGCCAAGGCGACCGCCGCCGCGCAGTTGGCCGATGCGCAGGCGCGTATCGAGACCCTCGCCGCTGAATTGGAGCAGTCGGTCGCGCCGGATGCCCTGTCTGCGCTGAAGGCACGAAGCGAAGCTGCCGAGGCCGCGCTGGCGCAGGCCAAGGAAGAACTGACAGGTCGCATGAAGGAGGGCGAGGCGCAGATCGCCGCGCTCGCCGAGCAGCTCCGGAGCGAGCAGGCCGAGAAGGCGAAGGTGGCCGAAGAGAAGGACGCGTTGGCCGTCGAGCTCACTGCTGCGCTCGACAGCGCGAGGTCCGAGCTGGCCGATCTGCAGACCGAGTTGACGCAGGCCCGCGAGTCCGCAGCGCAGACCGGCTCGAAGGCGTTGGACGACGCCACGGTCCGGATTGCCGCACTCGAGGCGACGATCGCCGAGGAACGCAGCAAGGCCGAACAGGTGCGCACGTCCGTGCAGCAGGAGGCCGATCGGCTGTTGGCCGAGGTCCGCGACCGTTACCGGCGCTACTCCGAGCTGGGCGGTTCCTATACGGAGCGCGGTGTGCTGCTCGAGCTGGCCGATACGGAGCTGCGTTTTCAACCCGCGATGGCGACCCTGACCACCGGCGATCTCCCGAGCCTGGATCGGATCGCCGCACTGCTCGATGCTTATCCCGACCTCAGCATTCGTATCGAGGGGCATACCGACAGCCTCGGTGACGCGGCCGCCAACCTCGCCCTGTCGCAACAACGCGCCGAGGCCATCCGGCAGGCACTGATCGAGCGCGGTGTGCAGCCCGATCGCTTGACGGCCCAGGGCCTCGGATCGGAGCGCCCGATTGCCGACAACGCGACGTCCGCGGGGCGTGCTCAGAATCGCCGCGTGGAGGTCTATGTCAGCGAGGACTGACCCCTCGACCACGGGAACGGTCGCGCCGACCCTGCCCGCGGACGCCGGCTGGCAGGCCAACCTGAAGCTCGAGATCGCCCTGCGGCACGGGCGCAGCCGAGTCGTCGGCAAACATCAGCTCGGCCCCTTGGCGATCCAACGCCCCTTTTATCCCGAGGGTGCGCCCTGTCATCTCTATCTACTTCATCCGCCCGGCGGCGTGGTCGGCGGCGATCGACTGGAGGTCGAGATCCAGGTGGCGGGCGGCGCACATGCCTTGGTCACGGCGCCCGGGGCTATCAAGTTTTACCGCAGTGCTGGACCTCTCGGTGTGCAGACACAACGCCTGCTGGTTGCCGCGGGCGGCGTGCTCGAATGGTTTCCGCACGAAAACATCTTTTTCCCCGGCGCCTCATGTCGCCTGAGCACGCAGGTTGCGCTTTCGGGCGATGCCCGTTTTATCGGTTGGGAGATCCAGTGTCTCGGACGGCCGACGATCGGCGAACGCTTCGGCGATGGGCGGGCCGAGATCGCCCTGACCCTCTCACGCGACGATCGGCCGCTCTTGACCGATCGGCTGCGCGTTGCGGGCACGTCGAGCCTGGACGGGCCGGCCGGCTTACGCGGTTTCCCGGTCTGTGCCACCTTTATCGCAACCGGAGCCGGTGCCGACGCGCTGGAAGCTGCTCGGCATCGTCTGAGCAAGATCACGGCCTTTCCGGTCGGTGCGACCCTGATCGATGACCTCTTGGTGGTCCGAGGACTCGCGCCCGAGGTGGAGCCGGTCAGTCGTCTGTTCATCCGTCTCTGGTCCGATTTACGTCCCGGTCTCCTTGGTTTGGACGCATCGATACCCCGGATCTGGGCGACCTGAACCGCCTCCGGCCGGATCTGCGACGCGCGGGCGAACTCGACATTGCATGAGCCGATCCGCGCCACGGCTGATGCGCTTTCGAATAGAATACAAGGCGTATCCGGACTGCGCCGACCAGGAGTCGATCATGGACCTTAGCCCCCGAGAGAAGGATAAGCTGCTGCTCTTCACGGCAGGACTGCTCGCCGAGCGCCGCAAGGCCCGTGGCGTACGGCTAAACTATCCCGAGGCGATCGCCTACATCAGTTGCGCGATACTCGAGGGCGCGCGCGACGGTCGCACCGTGGCCGAGCTGATGGATTACGGGCGGACCCTCTTGACCCGCGAGGATGTGATGGACGGCATCCCGGAGATGATCGACGACATCCAGGTCGAGGCGACCTTCCCGGACGGGACCAAGCTGGTCACGGTCCACGATCCGATCGGCTGATGAACCGCGTCCGGTAGGGCAGGGCTTGTCCGGGCTCGGGATCGATCTTGAAGCGACTCGCTACCGTCGTAGTTGACGCGGTTCATGTGTTTTTCGGATTTGATATTTTTGATGTCCTAAACCGCGCCGACTCCAACGGTCATCAAGTCTGCCGGGGCCGATCCCATCCAAAAACATCGCATATCGCGCCGGGCGCGGTTTAGTCAGGAGCAGGCCCATGATTCCAGGTGAGATCATCACGGTTCCGGGAGACATCGAGCTGAATGCCGGACGGCCCGGACTGACCCTCAAGGTCGCCAACACCGGCGACCGTCCGATCCAGGTCGGCTCGCACTATCACTTCTACGAGACCAACGCAGCACTCGCATTCGATCGGGAGCAGGCCCGAGGATTGCGGCTCGACATCCCGGCCGGCACGGCCGTGCGCTTCGAGCCCGGTCAGTCCCGCACCGTGACCCTGATTCCCTATGCCGGCGACCGCGTCGTCTACGGCTTCAACGCCCAAGTGATGGGCGCGCTCGACGGAGATCAGCCATGAGCCGAATCAGCAGGGTGGCCTATGCCTCCATGTATGGCCCGACAGTCGGAGACCGGGTGCGTCTGGGCGACACCGAGCTCTTCATCCAGGTCGAGGAGGATCGCACCTGTTACGGCGATGAGGTGACGTTCGGCGGCGGCAAGGTCATCCGCGACGGAATGGGCCAGTGCCAGCGCCAGGCCGACGAGGTGGTGGATCTGGTCATCACCAATGCCCTGATCCTGGATCATTGGGGCATTGTGAAGGCCGACATCGGCATCAAGAACGGCCGCATCGTCGGGATCGGCAAGGCCGGCAATCCGGACACCCAGGCAGGCGTGGACATCCTGATCGGGCCGGGGACCGAGGTCATTGCCGGCGAGGGGCAGATCATCACGGCCGGGGGCATCGACGCGCATATCCACTTCATCTGCCCTCAGCAGATCGAGGAGGCGCTGATGTCCGGCATCACGACCATGCTGGGCGGAGGCACGGGACCGGCGACCGGTACCAACGCGACGACCTGTACGCCCGGGCCCTGGAACATCCGCCGCATGCTCCAGGCCGCCGAGGGCCTGCCGGTCAACCTGGGGTTCCTCGGCAAGGGCAACGGCAGTCTGCCGAATGCCTTGGAGGAGCAGGTGCGTGCCGGTGCCATGGGGCTCAAGCTGCACGAGGATTGGGGCACGACACCGGCGGCGATCGACTGCTGTCTGGGGGTTGCCGAGAAGATGGATGTGCAGGTCGCGATCCACACCGACACGCTCAACGAGTCCGGTTTCGTCGAGGACACCATCGCCGCCTTCAAGGACCGCTGCATCCACACCTATCACACCGAGGGCGCGGGCGGCGGCCATGCCCCGGACATCATCAAGGCCGCGGGCCTGCCGAACGTGCTGCCGTCCTCGACCAATCCGACCCGACCCTACACGGTCAACACGGTCGACGAACATCTGGACATGCTGATGGTCTGCCATCATCTGTCCCCGTCGATCCCGGAGGACGTCGCCTTTGCCGAGTCGCGCATTCGTCGCGAGACCATCGCGGCCGAGGACATCCTGCATGATCTCGGCGCCTTCTCGATGATCTCGTCGGATTCCCAAGCGATGGGTCGGGTCGGCGAGGTCATCTGCCGCACCTGGCAAACCGCGCACAAGATGAAGGTCCAGCGCGGCGCGCTCCCCGGCGATCCGGCCGAGCACGACAACTTCCGCGCCAAACGCTACATCGCCAAGTACACCATCAACCCGGCGATCACCCACGGCATCGCGCACGAGGTCGGCTCGGTAGAGGTCGGCAAGCTCGCGGATCTGGTGCTCTGGCGGCCCGCCTTCTTCGGGACCAAACCCAGTCTCATCATCAAGGGCGGCCTGATCGCTGCGGCCGCGATGGGTGATCCCAACGCATCCATCCCCACGCCCCAACCGGTCCATTATCGACCCATGTTCGGTGCATTCGGCGGCGCATTGGGCGCGACCTGCATGACCTTCCTCTCGCAATGGGCCTTGGAGGCCGGTGAGCCGCAGCGTCTGGATCTCAAGCGCCTGGTCGGGGTCACCCGCGACAGTCGACTGGTGCGCAAGTGCAACATGATCCACAACGACTATCAGCCGACCATCGAGGTGGATCCGCAGACCTACCAGGTCCGGGCCGACGGCCAGCTGTTGACCTGCGAGCCCGCCGCGGTGCTTCCGCTTGCTCAACGGTACTTTTTGTTTTAAACCGCGCCCGGTGCGGTATGCGATGTTTTTGGATGGGATCGGCCCCCGCAGACTTGACGAGCGCTGGAGCTTGCGCAGTTTAAGATATTAAAAAATATATTATTAAAACGCGTCTCCGCTAAGAGCTGTGGATGCACCAAACGCCGAACTCACGCGAAAATCAGCATCTCGCTCTGGAGGCGGTTTAAGCCTGACGCGCTCCGGCGCTCGGATCGTCGGGGGCATGTGCGACCGGCGACACCCTTGATCGGAGCGGTGGACAAGCGCAGCGCAGCCCACCAGCACCGGCGCTGGTCTAGGCGGACTTCGCTCTCGCTCGTCAACCCTACGGGTCGGTCTTTGGATCAACGCCCGCCCGGTCGATCCCTCTGAGGGGCGGATTCGGTTATTCTATCGTCCCGACGACGCATCCCCCTGCGGCACGCCACCTGCCTTGCAGGCTCCTTTGCCTGCAGACCCGACCGAAACCCAATGAAGCCCCTATGAAACAGGCCATCACCGATCTGATCCGCACGGCCCTGGCGAGCCTCGTCGAAGCCTCGACGGGGGACGCCGGCGGATTGCCCGAGCCCCAAGTGGACCGGACCAAGGACACGTCTCACGGCGATTTTGCGACCAACGTCGCGTTGGTGCTCGCCAAGCGTCTCGGCGCCAAGCCGCGTGAGGTCGCGCAACGCCTGCTGGATGCCTTGCCCGCTTCCCCGCTGATCGCGCGCGTGGAGATCGCCGGACCGGGCTTCATCAACTTCTTCCTCGCCGAGGACGCCTATCGCCGACTCGTCCCGGAGATCCTGAGCGCAGGCCCCGCCTTCGGACTCAGCCGAATCGGCGCCGGGCGACGCGTGCAGGTAGAGTTCGTCTCGGCCAATCCGACCGGACCCCTGCATGTGGGGCACGGCCGCGGGGCCGCCTACGGCGCGGTCGTCGCCGATCTGCTCGCGGCGGTCGGCTTCGACGTTCACCGCGAGTATTACGTCAACGACGCCGGGCGACAGATGGACATCCTCGCAAGCTCCGTCTGGCTGAGATATCTCGAGCTGTGCGGCGAGGAGGTGACCTTTCCGAGCAACGGCTATAAGGGCGACTACGTCTGGGACATCGCCGCGACGCTGCATCGCGAGCACGGCGACGCCTATCGAGTGGATGCCTCCACGGTCTTTGCCGGCCTGCCGCCCGATGCGCTGCCCGAGGGACAGGACGGCGGCGACAAGGAGGCCCATATCGACGGGGTCATCGCCGCCGCGAAACAACTGCTCGGCGACAACCGCTACCGCTATGTCTTCGAGCTGGGCCTTAACACCATCCTCGACGACATCCGCGAGGACCTGGCTCAGTTCGGCGTCGAGTATCAGGAGTGGTATTCCGAGCGCACGCTCGCCGAGAGCGGTGCCGTCACCCGGGCGATCGAGCGCCTGCGCGAGGCCGGTCACGTCTACGAGCGCAACGGCGCACTCTGGTTCCGCTCCAGTGCCTTCGGCGACGAGAAGGATCGGGTGGTGGTGCGCGAAAACGGTCAGAGCACCTACTTCGCTTCCGACATCGCCTACCACATGGACAAGCTCGAGCGCGGCTTCGAGCGCGTCATCGACATCTGGGGCGCGGATCACCACGGCTATGTCCCGCGCGTGAAGGCGGCGCTCCAGGCGATGGGCGACGACGTCGAGCGGCTCGAGGTGCTCCTGGTGCAGTTCGCGATCCTCTACCGCGGCGGCGAGAAGGCACAGATGTCGACCCGCTCGGGCGAGTTCGTGACCCTGCGCCAGTTGCGCAAGGAGGTCGGGCGCGATGCCGCGCGCTTCTTCTACGTCATGCGCCGCTGCGAGCAACATCTGGATTTCGACCTGGATCTGGCCAAGTCCGAATCCTCCGACAACCCGGTCTACTACGTCCAATACGCCCACGCGAGGGTGTGCAGCGTGTTGCGGCAGGCCGCGGAAAAGGGGATGCCGGTGGAGCCGAGTCCGGGTGCCGAGAATTTGGAGCGGCTGACCGAGTCGCATGAGCTGGCGCTGCAACGTACCCTGGCGCGCTACCCGGAGGTGGTCGAGGCAGCGGCGCTCAAGGCCGAACCGCATCTGCTGACCCATTATCTGCGTGAGCTGGCGAACGAGCTTCACACCTACTATAACGCCCACCAGTTCCTGGTCGCGGACGCAGCCCTGCGCGACGCACGGATCAAACTGATCCTGGCGGTGCGCGAGGTGCTGCGCAACGGGTTGGGTCTGCTCGGCGTCTCCGCTCCGGAGGCCATGTGAGATGAGCACTGATTTTCGGCGGGCCGGCCTTGCGCGGGCGACGCCGCGGCGCGGCAAACAGAGTCATTCGTGTCTGTGGTCGTTCCTGCTCGGCGGCATGCTGGGCGCCTTTGGGGTCGGTCTCTATTGGACCCAGAACCCGGACGCCATGCAGACGCCGCCCACGGCCTTGCCGGCCAAGGTCGAGCGGCCGGCAGCCACGCCTCCTAGCTTCGAGTTTCCCAACCTACTGCGCGATACCGAGGTCGATATCGCGCCGCCGCCGCCACCCCCGCCCGCGGCCCCGCGTCCCGAGCCTCGGATCGAGGTCGAGCCACGGACCGCGGTCGAGACGGTGCAGCCCGCGGCGGTCGCGGCCCCGGCCGTGCCGACCTCGACGACCGGCAGGGGCTTCCTTGTCCAGGTCGGTTCTTTCAGGCGTGCGGGCGATGCCGAGCGACTCAAGGCGGAGCTTGCGCTTCTCGGCATCACCAGTCGCGTGGAGGTGGCGACCATCCCGAGCGGCGAGACCTATCATCGTGTCCGCACCGGACCCTATGCCGATCAAGCCGCCGTCGACAAGGTGCGCGGTCTGCTCAAACGCAACGGCAAGGATGCGATGACGATCCCGATTAAGTGAGTCCGACGGCCGGCACCGGGTGCCAGTCGCGACTTCGCGTGCCCACCTGTGCGGACCTAGGTGCGGACCTAAACCGCGTCCAGGGCGAGATGCTCATTTTCGAATGAGCTCGACGTTTGGTGTATTCACAACCCTTGGCGGGGATGTGGTTTAAAATTATATATTTTTTAATATTTTAAGCCGCGCTGGCTCCAGCGGTCGTCACGTCTGCGGGGGCCGATACCATCAAAAAGCATCGCATACCGCGCTGGGCGCGGTTTAACCCAGCTCGGGTGTCTCGCCGGAGGCGACATAGACGGCACGCTCGGCGACATTGGTCGCCCGATCCGCGACCCGCTCGTAATTGTGCACGATCCACAGCAGATAGGTCCCGGTTGCGGCGAAGTTCGGGTCGGTGCGCATCATCGTCAGCACCCGCTCGGTGACGGCGCGCTCGTTGCGGTCGACCAAATCCTCGCGCGCGATGCTCGCCCGCGCGCTTTGCTCGTCGCTACCGCAGGTGAAGGCGTCCAGTGTCTCGCCGAGCATGGCGATCGCATCCGCGGCGACCTCGACAATGGCCTCGACCGATTCGCTCGGGAACCGCGTCTCCCCGGCTCTGCGCAGGATACGTGCGACATCCGCGGCATAATCCCCGATGCGCTCGAGCTCCGAGACGAGCTCCATACAGGCGCCGATGGCCCGCAGGTCCGCACCGGCCGGCTTGTAGGCCGCCAGCGTCACCAGGCATTCCTGCTCGAGTACTCGCCGCTGCTGATTGATTTGCGCGTCCCCTGCGATGATGCGCTCGGCCAGCTCGAGGTCATGTCGGCTCAGGCAGGTCACGGATTGGTTCAAGGCGTCGATGACCAGCTTTCCCAGGTCGCCGACCGCGCTCTGAAGCTGCGCGCGCCGGCGCTGCACCAGATTGATGTTCTCGCTCATCCCATCGTCCCCTGTCTCTTGTGTTGATGCTGTCGGAAGCGCGACGGCTTCGACGCGCGCCCGGTATAACATAAGGTCGCCGACCCGCCTAGATTGGATTCCCACTCATCAACCGATATGACCCTCATGACCGACACAGATGACGCACACATACCGACGACGATCTGCGTGACTCGTCACGGGGAAACCGACTGGAACATCACCGGCGTATTGCAGGGGTGGATCGATGTTCCCCTCAACGACAACGGCCGGAAGCAGGCCCTCGAGATGGCCGATGCCTTCAAGGACTCCGGCTTTTCGCAGGTTTGGACAAGTCCACTGAGCAGGGCGTCGGAGACCGCGCGGATCGTCGCCGAGGTCTTGGGACTCCCTTCGCCGATCCATTCCGACGGTCTCAAGGAACGGAATTTCGGCCGTGTCCAGGGGATGACCAAGCAAGATCTGTCCGTACTGCACCCCGGCCTGCATGCGGACATCATGCGCAGAGACCCTGCCTGTCGTTTCGAGGAAGGGGAGTCGCCGGATGAGTTCGCCGATCGGATCGTCGCGGCCCTGCACGAGATTGCACGACGGCATCCGGGCGAGCGCGTCCTCGCCATGACCCACGGTTGGGTCATGGATGTGATCACCCGGCATGCCAGGGGATTGCCTCGGACCCTGGTGCTGGAGATGAAGCGCAAGAACGGGGAGTCGCTTTGGCTTGCCGTAACGGCGGGATCGGTCTTCTCGGTCTGCGATGCCGGTAACGAGGCGCAGGCATCGAGCGCGTCGGGTGATGGCGTCTGATCGGGTTCGGTGCATGGATCGATGGGTTCGTGCCCATACGACGCGTGCCGTTTGACGGGCCCGCAAGCGCGGACGTCCGCCTAAGTCTTTCCCGAGCAATAGCGCGATGCGAGCTCCGCCGGTCCGACCGCTCTGCCGAATAGATAGCCCTGCGCCTCGTCGCAGCACTCGCGAATCAGCAACTCGGCCTGCGCGGCCGTTTCCACGCCTTCGGCGAGAACGGCTAGTCCGAGGCTGCGTGCCAGACCGATGACGGCGCGCACGATGGCTTCATCGTCGGTGCCGGTCATCAGCCGCTCGATGAAGGAGCGGTCGATCTTCAGGCGCCGAATCGCGAGGCGTTTGATGCAGGCCAGCGACGAGCAGCCGGTGCCGAAGTCGTCCACCGCCAGGCCGATGCCCAGTCCGCTGAGCTGCTCCAGATTGGCGATGGTGTGTGCGGGGCGCTCCATGATCGATGCTTCGATCAGCTCCAGCTCTAAGCGCCGAGGATCGATACCCGTTCGAGCGAGGATCGACTTGATCTGCTCCAAGACGTCGTCGCTCTGAATCCTGTGCACGGAGAGATTGACGGCGAGTCGGGGCACCGAGAATCCGACCCGATCCCAGGCGGCCACCTGTATACAAGCGTGCTCGAGGACCCAGAGATCCAGTTGGTCGATCAGCCCGATGTCGTTCGCCAACGGCAGAAATTGGGCGGGCGACAGCAGGCCCAGCCTTGGGTGGTCCCAGCGGCACAGCACCTCGACGCCGCACAGCTCGCCGTCGGGTAGACCGACCTGGGGCTGATACTCAAGCATCAGCTCGTCGCGCGGGAGCGCACTTCGCAGCTCCTGCTCCAAGCGCAGGCGCTCCGCGGCCCCTTCCGACATCTCCGGATCGAAGAATCTGAAGCCGTTGCGGCCGGCCGCCTTGGCGCGGTACATGGCGATGTCGGCATGTCGGATCAGGGTGTCGCCATCGACTCCGTCGAGCGGGTAGATGCCGATGCCGATACTCAAGGTGAGGAAGAGCTCACGGCCCTCGACGTCGAAGGGTGCCGCGAAGAGATCGAGCAGGCGTCTTGCCAGGATCGCCGCGTCGTTGGGCTCTTGAACGTCCTCGGAGATGACGACGAATTCGTCGCCCCCCAAGCGTGCGACGGTATCGCTCGCCCGCACGGCTTGCGTCAAGCGCGCGGCGACTTGTTTGAGCAGGAGATCGCCGACCGGGTGCCCGAGGGTATCGTTGACGATCTTGAACCGGTCCAAGTCCAGGAAGAGGAGTGCCGTCTCGCCGCCGCGTCGGATCGTGCGGGGGATTGCCTCCTCCAAGCGCTGGCGGAACAGACTCCGGTTCGGGAGTCCCGTGAGGGCGTCGTGCTGCGCGAGAAAGTGCAGCTGCTCGCGCGAGCGCTTCAGCTCGGTGATGTCGCGATTCACGCCTCGGCGTCCCAGGAAATCGCCCGATTCACCGAAGACGGGGGTACAGGAATGCTCGATCCAATGTTCATGGCCATCGAGGTGGCGGATCCGCAGCTCGATTGCCGGGATACCGCTCGACTCGTCGGCCAGATGGGCCCCGAGGTGTTGCTCCCAGAGATGGCGGTCGTCAGGATGAAGCAGGCGCCCGAAGAGATCCGCATCGGCGACGAATGCCGCCGAGGGATAGCCGGTGAGGCGGGTGCAGGCGGGCGAAACATAGCGATACCGGGCGTCCGGCCCGATCCAGTATTCCCAGTCCGAGCTGAACTCGGCGATGACGCGATAGCGCTCGCGACTCTCGCGCAATGCCTCCCGTTGCAGGACGGCCTCGGTGCGGTCGACGACGGCACAGAGGACGCGACGCCCCTCATCTTCGTCGGTCGGCAGCGCGGCCATATGGAGATCGCCGACGAAGACCTCGTCGGTTTTGGTCCGGAACTTCAGCTCGTGAAGGTCGATCGGCTCCTCCGGGCGCAGATGCGCGAGCGCGTGAATGGCCGGCCCCCGGTCGCGCTCCTCGATCAGCCGGATGAAAAAATATTGGTGGTAGACCGTGTCGCGTAGACCGAAGAGACGCCGTGCCTCTTCGTTGGCCTCCTTTACGAGCCCCTGTCCGTCGACGACCAGCTCGGCCACGGGTAGGCTGTCGAAGAAGGCCATGAAGCGGTTGAGAGCAATCTGGGTCCGATGATGGCTGCGCTGAAGCTCTTCGTTCTGGATCTCGAGCTCGGCCTGATAGATGCGCAGGCTTTCGACCAAGGCGGCTTGGTCGACGTCCTTGCCGACCAGGAGTTTTTCGGCCAGATCGAAGCGGCCCTGCCGCAGCGCGAGAAGCGCGCGCGCGCGCAGCTCCTCGTCGGGAATCTCAAAGGGGTTGCCGGCGTCCGTCGCCGGCTGATCGGCTGCAGTCGACACGTCGCTAGCCTTCTTCGTTGCCGGCTTCGGACCACTGACTGACATTGATGTGGCTGACGATCACGCCGCCGCCGGGGTGTTGAATCGGCGCGACATGCATGGAGAACCAGCGTCGTTCCTGCGGAGAGTGACAGGGGTACTCCATGGCAAATGCTTGGCGGCGTCCCTCGAGGACCGCGCGGATGCCCTCCAGTGCAGTCCTCCCCCCGGGGTTGTCGCCGCCCGAGCCGCCATCGCACGCGGAGAGATAGTTGGATCCGACGCCCGAGACCTTCAGGTCGGGGTCGCCGTTGGCGGCGGCGAACTCGCGCCAGGCGCGATTCACCAGGGTGATGACGCCGTTCGGATCGAGCACGGCGACATGCTCCGGCAGCGAGTCCAGCACCGCCTGCATGCGCTCCACATCGTAGAGCGTGGTGATATCGACGAATGTGGCCACCGCACCGCGCGCGTCGCCCGGGCGCACCGCGTAGGGCAGGACGCGCGCGAGATAGACGCGCCCGTTGGCCGCGTGGATCTCGCGCTGGAGCATCTCGCCGCTGTCGACGGTGCGATGCAGCTCGTCGATGAAGCCCGGATACTGCAGCAGGTTCGCGAAATCGTCGATGGGCCGCCCGAGATCTCCGTTGCGGATCTTGAAGAGGCTGGTCGCCTCGGGGGTGAAGCGGGTCAGGCGCAGCGACGAATCAACGAAGACGGTGGCGATGGCGGCGGCCTTGGCCATGCTGTCGAGGTCGGCGTTGAGCCGATTGAGGATCTCGATCTTTTCCTGATTCTCGGCGTTGACGGTGTAAAGCTCTTCGTTGACCGATTGAAGCTCTTCGTTGGAGCTTTGCAGCTCCTCGTTGGAGGCCATCAGCTCCTCGTTGGTCGCCTGCAGCTCTTCGTTTGCGGTCTCGAGCTCCTCGATCGTCGCCTGCAGACTCTCGCGAGTCGCGTTCAGCTCGCGCTCGAGCGTCTCCATGCGCTGGATCGTCTCGCGATCGAGATTGATGGTTTCCATACCGGTCCGGGTCGCGTGCGTCTCCGTCGGCATCGGAACCTGGTCGGGCTCTAGCTCGAAGGACAGCAGCAGATGCGATTCGCCCTGAATCACGTCGAACGGCCGCACCACCAAGCGCAGCCGGCGCGAGACGCCGTTTGCGAGTCCGATCGTCAGGATATCCGAACGTAGGGGCGCGGCGCTTCGCGTGGCCTTGTGCAGCAATGCTTGGGCGACCGGGGCGAGCGGGGCCGCAAGCAGCTTGGCGACATCCAGGGTCGCATTGCCCTCGGCGATACGCAGATAGTCGCCGACCTCGCCGAAGACGTGGAGCAGCTCGAAGCGATTGCTGAGCAACAGACTGGCCGGCGCATAGCCGCGCAGCAGCATGGACTGTCCGGCGTCGATCACTGCGGCATCGCTGCCGAGTTGATGACCGCGTCGCCCGGGCCGCCGTACCGGGGCACCGGCCGCGCGCGGGGCGAGCGGAGTATTTGCTAGATCCAAAGGCAGCGATACATGGCGCAGGATCCGATAGATTTTGTGCTTGGAGCTCACGGCGGTGAAGTCGGACTGGAGCTCGGCCAGGGTCTCGCTCGGTCCGAGGAAGAGGAAGCCGCCCGGGGCCAATGCGTACTGGATTCGGCGCAGCGCCCGCTCCTGGGCCTGGGTGCGGAAATAGATCAGGAGGTTGCGGCACGAGACCAGATCCATCCGCGTAAAGGGCGGGTCTTCGAGCAGATTGTGCTTGGCGAAGACGATGCTTTGGCGGATTTCGTTCTTCACGACGAAGTGGTTGCCGCGCTTGTAGAAGAAGCGCTCGAGCCGTTCCGGGGAGAGCTCCGCCGTGATCGCCTCGGAGAAGACCCCGGCGCCCCCGACCTCGACGTTCTGTTGCTCCACGTCGGTCGCAAAGAGCTTGAAGTTTGGCCAGCGCCGCGCGCGGTCGAATGCCTCGGCGAACAGGATCGCCAGGCTGTAGGCCTCCTCGCCGGTGGAGGCACCCGCCACCCAGGCCCGGATCGGTTGGTTTTCGCCCCGCTCGGCGACGATCGTCTTGACGACCGTCTCGGCCAGGATGTCGAAGGTCTCCGGGTCGCGGAAGAAGCTGGTCACCGGGATCAGCATCTCGCGGCGCAGGACCGCCAGCTCCCCCCGATCGTTGTCGAGCAGCCGGACATAGTTGGTCAGATCCGGGGTATGACGGACCTGCATCCGCCGCTCGATCCGGCGCATCACGGTCGCCGGCTTGTATTCCCGGAAGTTGATGCCGCCCTGATGTTGCAGCAGGTGCATCGTCTCCTCGAAGGCGTCGTCCTTGTCGATGCCCAAGGCGCGCCCGTCGGGCTGGACCTTGGCTCGAGGGATCTGATGGATGTGCTCGACGATGCGCGGACCCAGCGCGTCCGGCGGAAGGATGGCGTCGACCAGGCCGGTGGCGATCGCGCTGCGCGGCATGCCGTCGAATTTGGCCGACTCCGGCTCCTGGGCGAGCAGCAGGCCGCCCGCGTCGTTGATGGCAACCGAGCCGCGCGTGCCGTCGGATCCCGTACCGGAGAGCACCACGCCGATGGCATGCTTGCCGAACTCCTTGGCCACCGAGGTGAAGAAGAGGTCGATCGGCAGGGTGAGTCCGCGCGGGTTTTTCGGGGTCAGGCGCAGAGCATCGCCCGAGACACTCATCATGCTGGCCGGCGGGATCAGATGGACACGGTCGGGCTCGATGCGCATGTCGTGCTCGACCGTCACCACCGGCATTGCGGTGTGTCGGCCAAGCAGATTGGCCATCATGCTCTTGTGATCCGGAGAGAGATGCTGGATCACCACATAAGCGGCGCCCAGATCGGTCGGCAAGGACTGAAAGAAACGCTCCAAGGCATCGAGGCCGCCGGCCGACGCGCCGATCGCCACCACATAGCCGTGAAACTGGCCCGTGCGCCCGTGCTCGCCCTGCGGCTGCTCGGCTTCGATCACCTTCGACATGATGGGTTCCTTATGGCGCCGGCGCTGCCGGGTCGCTGATGTCCCGGCTCCGATCGGTTCGGCGACGGCCCCGATCGACCCGGCGGGGATCCGGGGCGGCCCTGCAACGTTCTGAGGTCAGTCGCAATAGCGGTGAATTGTAGCCTTGCGCTTGCGCTCGTGCTGTGATTTTCATCAGGTAATCAGGCATCGGATCGATGTGCTGCCGGCGGCATGACATGGGATCCTTATGGTCCGCGAGAGGGCAATCGTGCGGCGCCTGCCTGCGGTGGTGATCGAGAAGGGCGTCCTGCGGCGTCGCGGCATCGAACGCATGTAACCTTTTGGTTGTGCAGAGGGAGAGCAAAACACAATCAATAGAACTTTTTCCGTGTACTCCTCCTTCAAGCGACGCAGTAGAATCCGCCGAGACCAGCCTGATAGGCGCAACCGGAGCAAGCCGATGAACCCCTTGCTGCATATCGACCCGGACGACCCCTATCCCGAGAGCGACGGACAGCCGATGGCGGACAACACCGAGCAGTACGAGTGGATCGTCAAGATCAAGGAAAACTTGGAGATCCTCTTCGCCGACCGCCCGGATGTCTTCATCGCCGGCGATCTGCTCTGGTATCCGGTGCCGGATCGGCGCGAGACCGGGCCGATCGCCCCGGACGTGCTGGTTGCCTTCGGCCGTCCGAAAGGGCGGCGCGGCTCCTACCGGCAGTGGGAGGAGGACGGGATCGCACCTCAGGTGGTCTTCGAGATCCTTTCGCCGTCCAACAGCGCCAAGGAGATGGCGGACAAGCTGGCCTTCTACGATCACTATGGTGTCGAGGAGTATTACCTCTACGATCCCGACCGGAACCGCCTGGAGATCTGGATACGGCGTCGGACCGACGACGGTACGTCCCGCCTAGCCGCACAATCGCATGTCCGAGGCTGGACCAGTCCACGCCTAGGCATGCGTTTTGCGGTCACCCCCGAGACGCTGGAGTTGTTCGATCCGTCCGGACGGCCGTTTTTGACCTCCATCGAGTTGGCGCGACGGGCCGATGCGGAGCAGGCGCGAGCCGTCCATGCGTCCGCGCGGGCAGCTCAGGAAAGCGCGCGAGCCGAGCAGGAAGCCGCACGGGCCGAGCAGGAAGCGGAGCGCGCCCGACAGGCCGAGGCGCGGGCGGACAGGGAGCAAGCGCGTGCCGAGCGGTTGGCCGAGCGATTGCGTGCCTTGGGAATCGACCCGGACACCGGGTCGGAGTAAGTGCATTAGAGCGGTGCCCGTCATCGCTCGGTGATCGGGAGACGACGCGCCGATGCGGGCGCGGCTGCGGCCCTAACCGGTCTCCCGGTCGGCCACGCGCAGCATCTCTTTGAGCCGTTCCAATTCCTCCCGAGCATAAACCTGCTCGGTGACGTCGTACTGGACGCCGAGGAAATAGATCAGCTTGCCTTGGCGATCGTACAGCGGCCGAATCGAGAATCGGTTGTAGAAGAGCGTCCCGTCCTTGCGATAGTTGCGCAGCGTGACCGTCGTCCGCTTGTGCTCTCGGATCGCCTCGCGAACCTTCTCCAACCCCTCTTGGTCGCGGTCTTGACCCTGGAGGATGCGGCAGTTGTGCCCGACGATCTCCTCGCGGCTGTAACCCGTGATCAGCTCGAACGCCTCGTTGGCGTAGACGATCGGGTTGTCCTCCTGATCCGGATCCGAGAGTGTAATGCCGTTGATCGAGGTGTCGAGGATCTGCGACAACACGAACGGGATCAGATCGGCATCTTTGTCGGCGACGAAATCCATGGCGTGCCCTTCGGAGTTGGTTCGTATCCGGCAGAGGTTAGAACCTTTCTGCACGGGCGGCAACCGGGCGGACTGAATGCTCGGGTCGGAAGGAGCAATTGCAGGATGCGGGAAATCCGAGTGATCGCCGAGCAGCGAAGAAGCCGCTTGCGATCCTCGTGGAAAACGGCGCGGCAGGATCCGGTCGCATCGTCGGCGGCTCGCTGCAGGACGGAGTCACGGTGGCCTTGATCCCGAGTCGAGTGATTCGTTGAGCGCCTCGTCCGGCCAGAATCGCGTCCCGAACAGGGTCGCTTCCAGGCGCATGCCGGACTCGGTGACGCGATAGATGGAGATCCCGCGACCGAAGGGTTTGGCGACATCGGCGCTCTCGCCCCCGACCGAGCTCCGTGCCTCGGCGGAGACCTCGAAGCCTTCCACGACGAAGCGCGTGAAGGCCGCTTCGTCCTCGAAGAGCACGACCAGCTCGGAGGCGAAACCGCCCATGCCGTAGCTGAATCCGACCCCGCCGGTAGCCATCTTCATGTAGATCCGCTCGGTCTCGTCGCGCCGCATGGCCAGGCCGTACCCGTAACCCGCCGTCGCGCCGACCGCGATCTGGCGAACGGTGAAGGCGGCCCAGCCGAAGCTGCGATCGAAAAGCGCGTGGATCTCCGGGTCGGTCGAGAAGAGGCGATCGAGCGCGCCGAACGCCAGAGCGTCGACAAAGGCCCGCTGCTCCTCGGGTGTCCCCTCGCGGAGGATGAATGCTGAGGCATCCTCGGTGGCGCGCCGGGTCCGATCCATGCCCTTGGCGGCCATGTCGGCGCCGGTGGCGAGTGCGTCGAGCGAGAGCGAGCGGCCTCGCTCGTAGGCGCTTCCGGCCCTGGCCTTGAGCCCGTTCCAGAGACCTTCGGCGGCGGCGAAAGACGGACAGAGTGCCAGGATCACGAGGAGCTTGGTCAGGGGTTTGGACGTCTGCATGGTTCGAAGGATAACCCTCGGGGCGCAGGATGCGTACCTCACCCGGGTCTGCCGTGTCGTCGTTGCCCGCTTTCTCGCGGTGTTCGTCCGAGGCTGAAGGCCGCCGGGAAGCCGATGTATACTCCGTGACCGGCACCCCCTCCGTTCGATCCCCTCATTCGATTCGACATGGTACAGAAGCAGAAGCGACCTTCCGTCAAGGTCCGTCAGCAGACGTGCGCGGTTACGCCCGAATCGGCACGCGCCGATTTGGAGACCGGGCGCTTTCGCGAGGCGATGGCGGGTTTCAAAGAGCTGCTGAAGCAGGCCCCGTCGGGCGAGGGCAGGGATGCGCTTCGGGACGGGCTTGCCGATGCCTACGAGGGACGCGCGCGCCAGCTCGGCGCCAAAGGTATGCACAAGGAGGCGCTGGTCATGTGGGAGAACCGCGCCGCGCTGGGGACGCTCCCTGTGCATCCGGGCCATGCGGTCTGTCTGCTCCGTCTGGGACGTGTCGCTCAGGTCATGCCGATGCTGGACGACGCCTCCTTGAAGTTCGATCCCGAGTCCAGAGCCTTGCTGCTCGGCCACTTGGCGGCCCAGATGCTCGCCGGCACTGCCGGGATTGCCGAGGCCCTGCCCGCCGACGACCCCGTCCGTGTCCAAGCGGCCGTCGCCGAGGAGGCGCTCGACGCTTATTGTGTCGGCAACGATCAGGCGCTCGCGCAGGCACTGAAGGCGATCCCGTTCCGCTCGCCCTATCGCGATCTGGTTCAGATCCTCAAGGCATTGAGTCGTCTCGACCCCGCCGCCCGCGATCATCGCGGCGACTGGACCGGGGAGGCGCGCAACGAGGCGGCCAAGCTCCTGGACCGCGTCGAGGACAACTCGGGCTTCGCCCGGTTACGCGATGCCGCACGCCTGGCGCTGCTCTCGGAGACCGAGCTGGCGCCCAAGCTCCGCGAGGCCGGTCCGGCGACACGGGATCTGGCCTTCTCTCTGCGCGGCTGGCCCGCCGAGCGTGCGGTCCTCTGGAACGAGATCCAGACGCTTGGCGACTCCCCGCAGCCGAAAGAGCTTCTGCGTCTGATGTTTCGGCATCGTCGCGTGCTCGGCGAGACCTGGGTTCACGAGCGTGGACTGCGTCTGCTCTTGCCGAAACCGCAGACCGGCGCGAAATGGTGGAGCGAGGCCGGCGGCAAGCCACTGCGCAAGATCGACGGCTACCTGCTGGATGCCTGGGAAAGCGAGACGGATTCCGATCCCTGGAAGGTCGTCACCTACTGGCAGGATTACGCCGACTTTGCGCTGGAGGCCGCCGAGCTCCGTGTCGAGCCGGGCAGTGAGATCGCTTTGCGGATCGCGCTCATGCATCGTCGCGCCGAAACCCTCTTTCAAATCCTCCAGCGGATGGAGCCCGACTCCGACCCGGATTCCTTGCCTGGAGCCATTGCGGCCGAGCTGGAGCTCAGCCTTGAGTACGACCCCGACGACCGAGCCACCTATTTGACCCTGATCGCCTACTACCTACGCGGCGGCAAGGCGCTCAAGGACGCCCGCGACATCCTCAAGCGCGCCCAAGCCCGCTGGCCGACCGACAAGGCGGTTCTGACTGCGGCCATGGACACCGCCATCGCAAGCGGGGCCTTCAAGAAGGCCGCGACCATCGCCGCCGACATCCTGGCAGTGGATCCGATCAACAGCGGGGTGCGTGAGCGACTTGTGGAGGCGCATCTTTCTCACGCGCGCAAGAACCTGAGCGATCAGCGGCCGGATTTGGCGATGCGTGCGTTGGCCCTGGCCGAGAACTGGAGTCGCACCGAGCGTACGCGCGAACGCTTGGATCTGGTGCGCGGTTTGGCCGAGCTGCTCGCGTTCGATCCGCAGGGCGAAGGACGTTTGCAGGCCCTGGCCGAGAGTCTCGGCAATGGCCTGGCCGCACGCCTCATCCTCTTGCTGGAGGCCGGCGCCTGCGGTATCCCCGGCGCCCGGCTGCTGAAACAGCTCGGACTCGCCAAGGCACCGACGCCCGACGAGACGGACCTGCGTGCCTTCTTCTCGCGGCTTCGGGCGCATCTGGACACGGGGGCCAAGCTTCCGAACGAGGTCAGTCAACAGCTGAACGACCCGCTCAAGCGGGTCGCTCGGCTCAAGCTCGATCAAAGCGAAATCGAGTCGATCTGCGAAACCCTGCGCCGCACCGAGCTGCACGATGCACGGCTCGCCTTCGCGGATGCCGCCTTGAAGCGCTGGCGCGGCGAGCCGGTCTTCGAGCTCCATGCGTTCGAGGCCCGTCACTGCGGTGTCGTGCCCTGGAATATCCCGATGCGCGAAATGCTGCGGTTGGAGCAGGCGCTCGAGCGCGCGCGCGACAAGGGCGACTCCCGTCTCGTGCATCGGCTCATCGAGGTCCTGAGCGGACCTTCATTGCCCTTCGCTGGACCGCCGCGCGGTGGCTTCGGAGGCGGCTTCATCGACGATGACTGGGATGACGAGGACGAGGACGGCGACATCGACGACGCGTTCGACGACGGCGACATGGCCGGGAGGTCGATCGCGCTTTTCGCCGACATGATTCGGACACTCGGGCCGAGCGGCTTCCGCGCCTTGATGCAGATGCCGGGTCCGGTCGGCGAATCGATGCGCGAGATGGAGCGTGAGATCGGCAAGGAGGCATTGGACAATTTGATCAATGCCCTGGCGGCCGACATCAATACCAAAGGTCTGCCCTTCCCGGATCCGGGCGTCTTCGACACCGGGCCGTCTCCGAGCACGCGTAAACGCAATCGCGCCAAACGAAAACGCCGCTGAGCGGGCCGATGCCGGGCTCCCCGAAACGTCCGAACCCCGACCATTTGAACCGCGTCCCCGCCGAACCCGCGGGCCCGCACGAGATCGAATCCAGACAAAGACACCGCATGCCCCGCCGGACGCGGTTCAACAACCATCGGACCCTGATCGCATGACCGACCCCTTTCTCATCCTCGGCGTCCCCTTCGATGCGGACGACGCCGCCATCGAAGCGGCCTATCTCGCCGGTCTGCGCCGCGCCTCCCCCGAGCGCGATCCGGCCGGTTTCGAGGCGCTGCGCGCGGCCTACGAAAAGATCCGCACGCGTCGCGATCGCCTCGCCTATGCACTCTTCGATCAGACCCCGCCGAGCGCCGCGGACATCCTGGCCAAGGCCGCGCCCGTGGGCGAGCCGCGACGCCCGAAGCGGGCCACGCTGACCGCGTTGCTGCGCGGCGAGGTCTGACGCATGGATGACGCAAAGGCGGCGTTGCTCGAACGTTTCCGCGCCTATCTTGAGGATGAGCCGGACCCTCGCGAGGCCTCGGGAGCGGGTCTCCAGGACACGGACGAGGCCGACGCGCCGGACCTCTTCACCCTGCTCGCCGAGCTGGCCGCGCTCAAGAACGAGGTCAAGCTCGAGTCGCGTCAGGTCAAGACCGCGCTCGAGCAGTTCCGCGATCTCTTCGACAGCCTCCGGCAGGCCAACGAGCATCTTTCAGCCGAGCTTTCCCGGCGTCAGCAGGATGCCCGCGATATCGCCCTGAACGCCGAGCGCGACATCCTGCTCGAGCTGATCGAGCTGCGCGACCGCCTGCGGGACGGCCGCGGTCAGGCCGCCGCCTATCGGCCCAATTGGCTTGCGCACGCCAGCGGTGCGGCCGAGTTCATCACGGGGATGACCCAAGGCTTGAGCATGAATCTGCGCCGTCTCGACGAGACCCTGGATCGGCGCGAGGTGCGTCCGATCCAGACCGTCGGGCGGCCCTTCGATCCGCGGATCATGCGTGCACTCGAGGTCGGGCGCGATCCCGCCCTGCCGATCGGCACGGTCCTCGCGGAGCTGCGTACCGGTTATCGGCGCGGCGAGTCGCTCTTGCGTCTCGCCGATGTCATCGTCAACAAATTCGAGGACCATCCCCAGTGAGCGACATCATCATCGGCATCGATCTCGGCACCACCAACTCCGAGGTCGCGGTGGT
Source organism: Thiocapsa roseopersicina (assembly GCF_900106925.1). GTDB lineage: Bacteria > Pseudomonadota > Gammaproteobacteria > Chromatiales > Chromatiaceae > Thiocapsa > Thiocapsa roseopersicina. The sequence goes on along the minus strand of NZ_FNNZ01000010.1, from coordinate 94,660 downwards.
CGAGGAGGGTCGTGTTCGACTCATCCCGGTCGACGGCAGCCCCATCCTGCCCTCCGTGGTCGGGATCGCGGACGACGGCGCCCTGTTGGTCGGTCAGAGCGCGCGCAATCAATACATCCTGGCCCCGGAGCGCACCATCCGCTCGGTGAAGCGGCGCATGGGCGAGGACACCGTCATCGAGATGGGCGTACAACGCTACAGCCCGCAGGAGATCTCGGCGCTCATCCTCGGCCGGCTCAAGCGTGCCGCCGAGTCCGATCTGGGCCAACCGGTGAGCAAGGCGGTCATCACGGTCCCGGCCTACTTCTCCGATGCGCAGCGCCAGGCGACGCGCGACGCGGGCGAGCTCGCCGGGCTGGAAGTGGTGCGCATCATCAACGAGCCGACGGCTGCCGCACTCGCCTACGAGGTCGATCATCAGGAACCCAAGACCATCCTGGTCTACGACCTGGGCGGCGGCACCTTCGACGTCTCGGTCGTGCGTCTCGCCAAGGAGGTCACCGAGGTCCTGTCGAGCCACGGCAACAACCAGCTCGGCGGCGACGACTTCGATGGGAAGATCCTGGAGCACCTGGTCGCGCACCTAAAGGAGCAGGGCACGGACCCGAATGCGAATCGCGTCGCCATGGCACGTCTGACCCGCGCGGCGGAAACGGCGAAGATCGCGCTCAGCGATGCCCCCTTCGTGCGTATCGACGAGGAATATCTGCTCGAGCACCAGGGCAAACCGGTCAATCTGTCCCTCGAACTCTCGCGCGACGACTACGAGGCGATGATCGCGCCCTACATCGACGAGACCATGGACGCCGTGCACACCGCGCTCGAAGGGGCCGGCTTGGGCATCGAGGACCTCAGCGAGGTCTTGCTGGTCGGCGGCGCAACCCGCACCCCCTTGATCCCGCAGCGTCTCGAAGAGCTGCTGCGGATGCAGCCGCGCAGCGAGGTCGACCCGGATCTGTGCGTGGCGAGCGGTGCGGCCATCCAGGCGGCCGTGATCGGCGGTCAGCGCGTCTCGCGGGTGCTGGTGGACGTCACGCCCTACACCTTCGGGACCAGCGCGCTCGGCGAGCTCAACGGCGAGTTCTATCCCTTCGTCTACATCCCCTTGATCCGCAAGAATACCCCCATCCCGGTGACCAAGAGCGAGGCCTTCTCCACCATCGAGGACGGCCAGCCCGCGATCGACGTGCGCGTCTACCAAGGCGAGGACCCGGACGCGCTCAACAATACCGAGATCGGCGCCTTCCGCATCGAGGGACTGAGCGACGCGCCGGCCGGCAACGTCATCGTCACCACCTTCTCGCTCGACGTGAACGGCATCCTCAAGGTGACCTCGCGCGAGAAGCGCACCGGGCTCGAGCAACGCATCGTCATCGACAACGCCACCGCCCGCTTCGAGCAGGACACCATGGCCGCCGCACGCGCACGCATCGGCGCTCTCATCGACGGCGACTTCAACACCGAGCCGAGCGATGGGTCCGCGACCCTCGGGGAAAGCGTCGCGGCGAGCGCCGAGCGACGCGACAGCGTTCAGGCCACGGCCCTGATCGAAAAGGCGGAGCGCCTGATGGAGACCGCCAATGCGGAGGACCGCGAAGACCTGGTGAACCTGATCGAGACGCTGCGCGATGCGGTCGCGGCGCATGACGATGTCGCGATCCACGAGGCGATGGACGGGCTCTCCGATCTGATCTTCTATCTGGAATCCTGAGTCCGGCGCGGCGAGTCGTATGGACCGTTGCCCCAATTGTCGCGCCCGTCTCGACGGCTCCGATCAGTGCCGTCGCTGCGGGCTGGAACTGAAGCTGCTGCAGGCGGCCGATCGAGCCGGCGATGCCGCACTCGCGCGCGCGATCCGGCGCCTCGCCGACGGCGACGCGCCGGGCGCCGTGCGGTACCTGGAGCGCGCGCGTGCCCTCTCGGGTGATCCGCTGGTGCCGCTCTTGCTCGCCTTCGCGCGCTCTCAATCCTGTTCCGAGATACCCGCCGATCATGGCGCTGCAACACGCCATCGCGGCATTGAGCCTCGATCAACCGAAGGGGCTGCGTAAGCTCCTCGCGATCGGCGAGCGCTCGACCCGCAAGCGTGGTTTGAGTGGCGGCAGGGGCGGGGCGGGGCGATGTCTCGGCGGAGACGCGATTTAGGATCATGAACGCAGGCTTGTGAATTGCGGTTGTGTCGCTCCGGGGTGAGTCCGAGAGCGCGCCGGACGCTGATCCCCGGGATAGTCGACTTGCAGTCGACCTACTGGCCGTCAGGCCAGCGCAAGATGTCGACTGCAAGTCGACTATCCTGGGCTGGTAAGTACCGATCCCGTCGGCGTGGCAGACGAGGGGAGTGGCCCGCCTTGCTCATACACGCCTACCCTGCCGCCTTCATCCTACCCGGCCGACTTGGGAATGCGGATCTTTTGTCCCGGGTAGATCAGGTTTGCGTCCTTGATGACCTCCCGGTTGGCCTCGAAGATGCGGGGGTAGGCGTTTGCATCGCCGTAGAACTTCTTGGCGATGGCCGATAGCGTGTCGCCTTTCTCGATGACGTAGAAGTCGACCTCGGCGGTCTGCGGCGGCGCGGTCAGCTGGTCGGCTTTGACCTCGGCGACGCCCTTGACGTTGCCGGCCATGAGCACGGCCTTCTCCATCGCCTCCGGGCTTTCGGCCTCGCCGGTCAGCGAGACCACGCCGTTGTCGTAATTCACGGTCAGTCCTCTGATCCCGGGGTTGTCCCGCTCGATCTCCGCCTTGATCTTATCGCTGGCCTCGGCTTCGTTGCCGAAGAGCTTCTTGCCGATGTCTTTTGCGAAATCGAAGAGTCCCATGGTGTCCTCCGGTGGTTTGTAACGCCTTGACCGCGAACGCGGCAAGGCTAAAACTAGCACACGGAACGACGCCCGGCCATTCATTGCGCATCTGCGCTGTCGACGACCTTCACCACAGTCCAAGGCCGGCGGATCCGCCCTGGCCTTGCGGAGGACACCATGAGCACGACAGAGACCGCTGCCGTCGCGAGCGCGACCCCGATGCAGTATCTGGACAAGGCCATGAACGGCCTTCACGACCTGGGATTGCTCCCGGCCGAGGGCGATCGACAGGCCGACCCGATCATCGCGCTTTTGAACCAGATCTCGACCCTCGACGAAGGGCGCGTCGCCGCCATCGCGCGGACGCTGTCTCAGGCGTCGCTCTTCAACGACGTGGTTCGCCGGCAGGTCCAGGCGATGGAGATCGGCAGTCGCTACGAGGACATCACCAACGCCTTCAACAGCATCCGCGACGATGCCAAGATGATGGTGGATCAGATCGAGGACGGTAAGCTCGACACCTTCGAGCGCATGAGCAACGTCTGGATGAAGGTCACGCGCGGCGACATCGCCGCGCGTTTCGACAAGATCAAGACAAGCTATCTGGACGTCACCGCCTCCACCGACGACCAGATTCGGCGCGAGCATTCGATCCTCGAAGCCTATCAAGACTTCCGCGGCGCCCTGAAGCAGTCCGAGGTGCTGGCGCTCGAGGTCCTTAAGACGGCGCAGGGTCGGCTGGATGCGGCGAAGGCGGCGCTGGCGCAGGCCATGACGCAGGTCGAAGCGAATGCGTCCGCCGAGCCCGCCGAGCGCGCCCGCCTCGAGCTGGCCCGCGACGAGCAGGTACGTGCACTGCAGCTCGAAGAGAAACGCTATCAGATCGCCAAGGATCTGTCGGACAACCTGACCATCTCCTACAACACCTCCGAGGTGGTCATGGCGCGTCTGCTCCAGACGACCAACGCCAAGGAGCGCGTCTATGCTCAGGCCGTGAGCTTCTTCAGCACCAACGAGGTGGTCCTGACGGCGCTCACCGCATCCTTCACCGGGATGTTCGGGCTGCACGAGGGCACGCAAACGGTGGAGGCGATGAAGGAGGGCGTGAGCCAGTCGCTCGAGGTCCTGGCCGATATCGGCGGCAAGGTCCAGGAAGCGGCGGTTCGGGCCGGCTACGGGCCGACCGTGCGCGCCGATGCGGTCAAGAAGCTGGTCGACTCCGTGGTGACCTGGCAGACCCGATCGCACGAGATCATCGAGGAGATGCGTGCCCAAAGCACCCGCAACGCCGAGGAGATCCGCGACGCGGTGGAGGAGGGCAAACGCAAGCTCGCGCGCCTCGCCGAGGAGGGCAAGGGTCTCGAGCTCAAGGTCGACGCATGAGCACCGAGACCACCCTCGACGACGGCGTGCGGCCGGTCGGCGCAGCGGCGGCGCAGGCCGCGGTTGCCGGCAGCACGCATCCGCTCGACGAGGTCATGCTCGCGATGGACGTCGTGGATACGCTGCGACGCCGCGAGCGTCTTGTGAAGACCGAGCTCGACGACCTCGGTCGCGAGGAGGATCTCAAGGAGCGCCTGCGCAAGATCTACACGGCTCAGGGTATCGATGTGCCGGACCATGTGATCGAGCAGGGCGTGGCGGCGCTCAAGGAAGGGCGCTTCACCTACGCCCCGCCGTCGCGCTCGCTCGCGACCCGGCTTGCCCGCATCTATGTCAACCGCGGCGACTGGGGAAAGTGGGTCGGCGGGATCCTGGGCATCATGGTCCTCGCCGCCGTTATCCACTATGTCTCCTTCGTCGCCCCGGATGCCGATTTGCCGGAGGATTTGGTGCGCGTCCATACAGAGGCGATCGCGCTGGCCGGAAACGACCGAGCGCGCGAGACTCTGGAGCGCTATCTCCGTACGGGTCAGTCCGCGCTGCGCAACGACGACACCGAAGGCGCACGCCTTGCGCTGCGCGAGCTGGAGACGGCCCGGACGATCTTGGGGCAGGAGTACAGCCTGCGCATCGTCAACCGACCGGGCGAGCGGAGCGGTGTCTGGCGCATCCCGGATGTCAACAGCGGGGCACGCAACTATTACATCCTGGTCGAGGCCGTGGATCCGACCGGGCGAGTGCTCCGCGTACCGATCCTCAACGAAGAGACCCGCCAGACGGAGACCGTTGCCATCTGGGGCCTTCGCGTGGACGAAGAGACCTTCAACGCGGTGGCGCGCGACAAGCGGGACGACGGCATCATCGAGCGCGACCGCTTCGGCTACAAGGCGCGCGGCGAGCTGGTTCCGCGTTACGACATGCGCACGACCGGCGGAGCCATCACAAAATGGTAACTCCCGGTCCCGCGATCGATCGAGCACGCCGCGATGCGGCTCGGTACACCTGCACGGCAGACCCCGCTCACTCTGGAGACCGCGCATGATGTCCGGCAGACAAACCCTCGGCGAGATCGATCGGGCGGTCGACGAGGCACGCGCCCGGGTTGCGGCGGTCGAGGCCCAAGTCGAGGCCGCCGAGCAGCAACTCCAGGCGCAACGCCGGGGGCAGCTCGAAGACTACAAGGCGCTCGCCCGGCTTCGAGTCGGACTGCTTGCCGACGCCGCGTTGCTCACGCATCTGGACCAGTCCGAGCAGCAGGTCGCAGCCCTTCTGTCTCAACGCGAGACCGCGCTGACGCTGCTGAAGGAGCAGATCCAGTTTGCGGAAGCCGCACTGCGCACCCTGGAGGCGGAGCGCAACGAGCAGGCGGCTCGGGTCGATTCCGCGGTTCAGGCCGCGGACGCTGCGGAGGCCCGCACCCAGTCCCGGCTCGCCGGGGATGACGCCTACATGGCCCGGCGGGAACGTGCGACCGAGGCCGAGCGCAAGGCCGCGCACGCCGCCGAGAAGGCGGACCGCAGCGAAGCGGAACGCGAAGAGAAGGGTGTCTCTTACCGAGAAGATCCGCTCTTCATGTACCTCTGGAAGCGCCGCTACGGCCAGTCCGACTACAGGGCATGGGCCCTGACCCGGTGGCTCGACGGCAAGGTCGCCCGCCTGATCGGCTATGCCGAGGCCGGTGCGAACTATGCCCGCTTGAACGAGATCCCGGAGCGCTTGCGCGAGCACGCCGCGGCGCTCGCGAGCGCCGCCGAGGCCGAGGTTGCCGCCCTGAAGGCACTCGACGAAGCCGCACGGGTCGAGGACGGTATACCGGCCCTGGACGCGGCGATCATCGAGGCGCAGGCGGCACTCGATGCCGTGGACCGGCGTATCGCCCAAGCGCGGAGCGACCTCCAGGGCCTCGAGGTGCGTAGGGCTTTTTATGCCGCCGGGCAGGACGAATACAGCGCGAAGGCGCTCGAGCTGGTCGCGTCCGAGCTGCAGCGCGACGATCTGATGGAGCTGCGCCGCGAGGCCCTGACCACGCCCTTCCCGGAAGACGACCTGATCGTCGCCCGCCTGCTGGAGCGCGAGGACGAGCGGCGCCGGCACGATGGTGCACTCGAGACGCTGCGCGAGTCGCTCGTACAGGCCCGGCAGCGACTCGACGAGGTCGAGACCTTGCGGACGGACTTCAAGCGCAACCGCTACGACCGTGCCGATTCCCAATTCGGCGACGCTGCCATGATCGCCATGATGCTGGGGCAGTTCCTGAACGGCGCCCTGGACCGACGCAACCTCTGGCGCGTCATGCAGGAGCAGCAGCGTTATCGCCCGGAGCGCTCCGACCCCGGCTTCGGCTCCGGCGCCTTCGGTCGCGGTACCGTCTGGGGCGGCGGCCTCGGCGATGCGCGTCGCCCGGGCGACATCTTCGGCGGCTTGGGCCGCGGGAGTGCCGGTCGCACCGGCGGCAGCGGCGGGGCCGGGAAGCGCGGCGGAAGCAGCGGCGGCTTTCGCACCGGGGGAGGCTTCTGATGGCGCTCGTACGGCGACGCCTTTAGGTCGGCCCGGTGTCGCGCCTTCTCCGGTCGTTGCGCTGACGAGGTCGCCTCCTGCTCGAGCGCATCCTCCTCATCGTCCTGCCTCTGTTCATCGTGGTTGCGGTCGGGTTTCTCTACGCCCGGCGCCACCGCCCGGACATGCGCGCGGCAACCGCGCTCAACATGGACGTCTTCGTGCCCGCCCTGGTCTTCTCCGCACTCGCATCGAAGGACGTGGACCTCGGCGCCTACGGGCTGCTCGCGGTGGCCGGCGTCGTTCTCGTGCTGGGATCGGGTCTCGTCGCCTGGCCGATCGCCCGACTGAGCGGTATCTCGGTGCGCACCTTCGTTCCGCCCATGATGTTCGTGAACTCGGGCAACATGGGCATCCCCTTGCTTGTGCTCGCCTTCGGCGAGCAGGCGATGCCCGCGGCGGTGGTGCTGTTTCTGATCGAGAATGTCCTGCACTTCTCGGTCGGGACCAGGATGCTCGATCGGCGGGCCGACATCCTCGGGGTTCTGCGCACCCCGGTGATGCTCGCCTGTATCGCCGGACTCGTCGTCAACCTCTCCGGCGTCCCACTGCCCGAGCTGATCAGCCGGCCGGTGGACATGCTCGGACAGGTCTCGATCCCGCTCATGCTCTTTACCCTAGGCGTGCGTCTCGTCGACGTGAACCTGGCGGATTGGCGTGTCGGGCTGCTCGGTGCCTTCGTCCGACCGGTCATCGGTGCACTGCTGGCCTGGGGGATCGCCCTTATTCTTGCGCTGCCCCCCGAGCAGGCCAGCATCCTGATTGTCTTCGCCGCACTGCCGCCCGCGGTGCTCAATGCCATCTTCGCCGAACGTTACGACCAGGAGCCCGAGCGCGTGGCCTCCATCGTCCTCCTCGGCAATGCGGCCGCCCTGATCACGCTCCCGGCCGTGCTGTTGTTGGTGCTCTGAGCGTCGTCGCGATCGCGACGGAAGGCGGTGGTCGGATTGCTCGGATGCGACATCCTCTATCGCACGCCTGCGATAACCTGGAGCCATCCTGAAGCGCGTGACGTGTTTCGCGCCCCTCCGACGAGGATCTCCCTGTGCCGCCGATCTATCCCTTGCCTGAATTGATCGTACGTCGCTCCCGCGAGCTGAACCTCACGCGCACCCAGTTGGTGCTGCGCATGGGCTATGCAAACGTCACCAAGGGATTGCGACGGTTGGCGGCAATCGAACACGGAGATCTGCGGCACTCCGGCCAGTTTCACGGCCCGCTCGCCGCGGCCCTGGAGATTTCGCCCGAGGCGGTCGAGGATGCCTATGCAGCAACCCGGGCCGTACTCGACGCCGAAAACGAGGCCGCTTACCGCGACGCGTTTCGCCCCCATGCGGTGGTCCTGACCGAGCGCAGCATTCCGAACCCCATCTTCGTCGCCGCCTTCATGGGAGTGGAGCGTCTGCTGCGCATCCGCCTGGATACCGACGCCGCGCCAGCAGCCTACAGCCAACAGGCTCGCGAGCTTCTGCCGGAGGGTGGAGTGCCCGCGTTCGGGCGGATCATCGGGTATGTGGTCAATTACAGCCCGGATGAAGCGGTGCAATTCGACCTCGAGGGGCGCGAGGTCGCGCGATTCGGGCGGGCGATCCGATTGGGGCAGACGATTGTGCGCATCGGCGGACGCACGGTGCCGTTGCGTTCCCTGATGGCGCCACGCGACTGACCGGGGCGGTTCAAGGCACGACGGCTCGGGAACTCGCGTAGGCGTGCATCGGACCCGGGAGCAGCGTAGGTTGCGCTGACGATAGGAAGCGCAACACCTGCGGCGTCTCGTCCCTGTCTCGGCTGCTTCATCCGACCAAGAACAGACGGGGCGTTTTCGGCAACGCGGTTATGAATCCAACCATGGAGCACATATTGTGACGCGCGAGACACAAGAACCTCAGGACAAACCCAAACAACAAGAGCCCAAGAAGGAGCACAGTCGTGACGAGCGCTGGGGCGACTGCAATGTTTCGGTCGAGACCATGCGCAAAATCAAGAAGCTCATCGAGTCCGGAGAGCTCAAGCTGGACAAATAGACCGGGTCGATTCCCGTATCTCGACCGCTAAGCGGCTTCCCTCCGGGCGCGTGCAGCGCAACTCGACAGTCCTGCTCATGTGATTTCCGGGGAAGACACGCCCCTACAGGAACTGCGCGCACGCGCATTCTGAATGCCCATTCCGGGAGATCGCGTTAGTCCTCGTCAAACGCCTCGCAGGGGTCGACCGAGATCCGCTTGCCGCTCTCGCCCGTGTCCCACAAGAGCACTGCTCCGTGGACGCCGCCCTTCGCCGGAGGCGGAAAGATCTCCAGGCAGCCCAAACGCGCCGAGGTCACGCGCAACGTCAGGCCGAGTACGAAGTCGAGGTCGTAGTAGTCGTCGTACTCGTCCACCTTCACCGCGTTGCCGGGTGCGACGTCGCGATAGTCATAGCCGTGTCCCGCTTCGGTGATCGACATCACCTCGTCGTCGAGTGTCTGGAAGCCGTCGCTGCGCGCCTGTACGCGGGTCAGGGTCTCGCCGGTCTCGTTGATCAACAGGAGGTCGTGTCCGTCGCGCGTGATCCACAACAGAGGCTTGCGCGTCTCGGGAGGAGGCGACGGGTCCCGCGTGCCGCGCCAAGGATCAACCCATTGGCTCGGAACCGGAGCCGTCCAACGCGGGTAATCCTCAACGACCTTGTGCTCTTTCACGATGCCGCTCCTTGCGTTTCGGGTTGGCTGCGATCCACGTCCACCCAGCAGAAATGCTCGCCGACCAGATCATGCTCCCCGTCCCAGCGATAGGCGCAGAGCTTCCCGCCCGCGGCAACGCTGTAATCCAGGCAGGCGACGCGTGAGGACAGCGGGCGCGGCGTCCCGCTCAGCCAGTAATGGCCGACGAACACCGGCTTGTTTCCGTCGTAGCCCGGCAGGACATGCTCGGGCGCCGGTTCGTGCGGGATCCGCGGGATGACCTCGAGCGGCGCGATCGCGAGATCGCGATAGGTGATCGGATGCGTTTTCCACCAGCGGGTGCGGACCCGCCGGCGGATCTTGCCGTCCTTATCCTTGAATTCGACCCCCTCGGGAAGCGGGATCTCCAAACCTTTGAGGACCGTTTCCAGTGCCTCGTAGGCGGGGTCGCCTGGTCGGGTGAGCGAGACCCACGCTCCTTCGTCACGGATCCGTTGTCGGTCGTCCAGGTGCTCGGTCAGGATTTCGATGGAGGGCAGATGCCAGCAGGCATGCACGACGCGCAAACCCGGCAGATCCAGCCAGAGCGGTAAGCCGCGAAACCAGTCGATCAACTCCTCGTGGAGCTCACTGTCCTCGCAGACCTGAGCGAGGAACTCCGCGTGCTGCTTCCGATTGTCATCGGTGTGCGGTCGCAAATAGTCGCCCGAACTCGTCGCAATCTGCGTCGCCCAAGCCACGGCGTTGAATTCGTGATTACCCATGACGGTAAGCGCTTGCTCGGCGTCGACCATTGCGCGGACGATCTTCATCACCTCGACCTGCTCCGGTCCGCGATCGATGAAGTCGCCGAGGAAGATCACTTGGCGTGTCGGATGTCGCCAGACGCCGTCTCGCGCGCTGTAGCCCAGCTTGGCGAGCAGCGCCTTGAGCTCATAAGCACAGCCGTGGATGTCGCCGATCAGATCGTACATTTTCGCTCCTCTGTTGACGCTGTCGTTAGACCCGCCGATGCCGGCTTTTCGCGCTCGCTTGCCACGGGGGCGCTCTGATCACACCCTCGGCTCAGGTGCGCATTGCGACCTCTGTCGCCTCGCCCCCGGTGGTCCGCCAACAGCGCCGCTCCGGAAACTGCACCGCCAGCAGTCCACCCCCATGATCCGAGGTCGCCGAGAGACAGACCCGTCGCGGTGCGGAGAAGAACGACTGTCCGGGCAGATGGGTATGGCTGCTCACCACGACACGCTCCCAGTCCGGATCGTGCCGAGTCGCCCTGGTCTTGTCGCGCAGGGCGGCGGGCATGAAGGACGGCTCCGCCGGCAGTGTCTTGCGTTCGAGCTCGGCGCGCTGCGGGGCGATCGCGCCGACATCCAGCCCTGCATGCACGCAGAAGATCTCGCCGTCGTCGAAGGACCAAGGCAGGTCGGACAAGAAACGCCGATGCCGCGCGGGGAATGCCGCGGCGAAGCTCGCGAGGTCGTGCGCACCATAGGCGTCGGCCGTGCCGAGTCCCAGGTTCCAGTAGCGTGCGCTCCAGCGTGCATACCAGGCCTCGTCGGGTGCCTCTCCCGGCCAGCCCAACGCCCGCAACAACGCCAGGTCGTGGTTGCCGAGGATCGGAAAGAAGCGACCCGGACGCTCGGCCTGCAGCGCGATCAGGCGATCCAGGAGAGCGGGGATCTGAGGGCCGTTGTCGATATAGTCGCCGAGGGTGACGATGCGTGCATCCGGCACTTCACGGTCGATTCGTTCGAGCAGACGCTCGAACAGGTCCAGATGCCCGTGCAGGTCGCCGATCGCCACCAGCGGCCGGCGTGTGGCCGTCATGATGCGAGCCCGAGCAATCGATCCGCGAGCCCGGCAATCTCCTCGCGCTGCGGCAGGGTGTCGAGCCATTCCGCGGGGATCGCCGCCGTGCCGAGAGACGCGCCCAGCAGTGCGCCCGCGAGACAGGCGACCGAATCGGAATCACCCCGGATCCGCGCGGCCTTCTCGACCGCCAAACCCAGATCCTCCGACCAGCGCAGCGCCGCAGCGACCGCAAGGCCCAGCGCACTGCCGGAGCGCCAGCCGCCGTCGCCTGGCGGGATGGCCTCCTCGTCGAGCCAGTCCTCATCGCGCACCGCCCACGCGATGGCCGCGCGCAGGCTCGCCGCGACCTCGCCGCCTTGATGCCAAGGCCCGTCGAGCCATCGGATCCCCTCTTCCACCAGCGCCCTGTCCAAGCGCCCCGTCTCCAGGATCGCCCGCACCAGCCAGGCCCCGGCGACGGCCGCCTCCACAGCGTTGGGATGGGCGTGGGTGAGCAGCGCCGAGATGCGCGCGGCCTCGATCAGGTCGTCATCCCGATAGACCAGCGCCAAGGGTACGATCCGCATCACCGCCCCGCAGCCGTCGGACTCGCGCACCCCGCTGGTGGTCCAGTCGCGCTCGCGCTCGAAGCGTGCAGCCCCGGTCAGGCAGGTGTTGCCCGGCGCGGTCGACGGGGTCAGCGGGTCATGACTCCAGCGCACGAAGGCCTCGCCGACCAGAGTGCCGAAACGGTCGGACTCAAGCGGCCCCGGTCCATGCTCCAGGATCGCCTCCCCCAAATAGAGCGACATGTGGGTGTCGTCGGTCCAATGGCCCAAGTGGACCGGCCGGGTGCGCACGCTCGCGTCTTTTACGAACTCGAGCGGGGCGCCGAAACGGTCGCCGCACGCATGGGCGAGCAGGGCCGCACGGGCGTGATCGGCAAAGGTCGAGCTGTCGTGGGTTCGGGTCATCGGTTTCTTCTCCATCGGGGGGTTGGCTCGGTCCTATGTGCGCACTGCATCGGATGTCCGTCGTCTTGGGGCGGTATCCGTCGATCCTTCTGTCTACAGTGCGGCACCCTCAAAGGATAGCGGTATCATGCGACATGAGTCGTCGCACACGGTTGTGGAGTGGATTCGGCGCGTCCGAGCATGAAAAGGCGCCGTAGAAGCCGAGAACGCAACCCTGGTGACCCACAACACCGGTAAGCTCAAGCGGGTTCTCGGGCTGACTGTCGCGAGCTGGGTGGCGTCGTGAGTGCTGCCGGGTGCGGCTCTTACGCTCACCGCACCCGACACGAAGGTTTTCTCGTCCCTCATCGACGGTCCGCGATGTCCAGTGGGTCGGACTTGAGCGCGACTCCGCCGTATCGCCATCTCTCGCCGTCCTTGTCGGGCTGAAGCCCGACGCAAGGCCCGAGGGTCGACAGGTAAATTCTCCGGACTTCGCCTAATAGGCCGGGCCGTCCCCGTCGTAGCGAAGCCCCTTCGGGCCGGCCTGCTCGCGGATCGCATCGTAGAGCCGATGATCCAGCGAGTCCTTCGCGCCGCCTTGCTCGGCGATCTGCTGTTTCAGATAGGTGTCGCGCTGGACCGCCAGAGTCTGGATCTCCTCGGACAGCGTCTTGCGCCGCTCGGCCGTCTCGGCGATCAGGGCTTGCTGCTCCTCGGGTGCGAGCGTCTGCAGCGGTGCCGGGAGCGCCGCGGGGGCGACGGCCGACAGTTCCACCCGACCGCTTGCGACATCCTCCACCAGCTCCTTCTCGCCGAGCAGGTTGGACTTGCCCGTATCCGTTGCGTTGAATGCGGCGCGACGGGCTCGGGACGCGACGGAAGAGCCCGTGTGGAGCTTCTCCGTCGCGGCCTCTTTGAGCGCCTGCGCTTCCTTCTCCTCGGCCGTGCCGTAGTAGAGCCGCGTTTCGTCGAGCTTTGCGGAGAGCTCGGCCAGCTTGCTGTCGAAAGGCGTTGCGATGGCGACGGCGCCGCCCGCCTGGTCGACGCGAAAGTAGGTGCCGCCGCCAAGCTGGGCGATGCGCTGCCAATGCACGGTCGTGCCGGTATCCTCGCCGCATTGAACCGCGTTCACGGCAATCCCCCTCTGTCGTGCGACAGCGACGGATTCCGCGTATTGAACGTCGTCCCGATAGTCGAGGTGCGGCGGAGCATCGCCGACCAGGAACACCACCTTGTAGGCATCGGGATCCCGGCTCCAGGAGATCCGATGGATCGCCTCGTGGAGCGCCTGGTTGACGCTCTCCGGACCGTCTCCGCCGCCTGCCGCCTCGAAGTCCATGAGGGTCGCCTGGATCGAGTCGATGTCCCGCGACAGATCGACGACCTGCGTGACGTAGGCGTCGCCGCGATCCCGGTAGGCGACCAAGCCGATGCGGATCTCGGGCGCGGGTCGCGCGGATGCCATGGTCGAGGCGATGGACCAGATCTTGTCCTTGGCGGTCTGGATGAGTCCGCCCATGCTGCCGGTCGTGTCGAGCACGAACACCACCTCCACGAGGGGGCGTTCGTTGGCCAGGGGATCCGCGGGCGGCAGGAGGATTTGGGTCGGATCGACCGGCGGGGTGTCGACGGCGACCGCATCCGGGTCGCTCGGATAAAGCGCGACCGTGCCCGCGGTTGCCGCGAAGAAGACGAGTGCGATGAGCTTGGTCTTCATGGTGATGTCTCCGGATGGATCAGAGGGACGAGGCGTGCTTGCGCAACGCCGACTTGGCGATGCGATGGGCGTGCTCGAAGTCGTCTTCATGGGACGGCTCGCGCCTGGGTCGTCGAGCTGCCGGGCCGGGCGGGATCGCGACAAAGCCGGCCTGAACGAGAAAGAAGCACCAGATGCCGAGCAGCAGGCTTCCAGTCTGCACGAGCGCCCAGATAACCGCGGCCAGGGCGAGGAGGCTGAGCGTAAGATCTGCGAGTGCCGAGACGAGGCTCGAATGGAAGAACAGCGTGCGGATCAGCCAGAGCATTGCGACGTGGAGCAGCAGATCGAGCGCGAGCGGCGGGGCAGCGAGCCAGAGTCCGGCCGCCGCAAGGCACCACGCGATGAAGGCCGTGACGCGTCCGGCGCGCACGGGCGTGCGGGCCAGCAGATAGACCAGGTAGCCTAGCGCGAGACCGACGACGACCGGGCGCAGCATGCCGCCACCGCCACCTGCAGCCGCGGAGAGTGCCGTGTACGCGGCCGAGCCGGAGAGGCTCGCCGCGAGGGCGACCCCGACGCCTTCGACGAAGGTAGGGCGTGTCATGACCCTGTCCTCCGGCTCTTCTCGCGCAGGAAGGCTACCTCGACATCGGCGTCCCGCACCGCGACCGAGGTCGCGGTCCAGCCGTCATCGGCATCCTCACGGCTCTCATCCGTGATCAGCTCGGCCCTGCGTCGGACCTCCGCGAGCCGCTGTCGATTCTCGACGATCCGGTTCCGCAGCTCGGTCAGGGTGCGCGAGAGGCCCTCCTGTCGATCCGTCGCCAGCCGTTGAAACTGCTCGGTTTCGAGCCGACGCCGAATCAGCGTGCGGGCCAGATCTTCCCGGTCCGACCGGAAGCAGAGGTCGAGCTGCTCGTCGATCTCGCGCAGGGTGCGGTCGATTTCCGTGAGACGGCACGCCCGCTCCTGCTGCTCGGACTCCAGACGCCGCGCGCGCTGCTCGTCTCGGGCGAGCGTCCCTTCCATGTCGCGGACCGCCTGGCGCAGCAGCGCGGCGGGCTCCTCGATGCGGTCGAGGACCGCGTTGACGTCGGCTCGCAACAGCCGGGACATGCGGGTGACGAGTGTCATGATGGCCTCCTTCGGGGGCTGAGTTGCTCGGCAACTGCAGTCTAGGAAGGCGGCCGGTCCGGCCATAGGCGCGGTTCGGTAAAGATCGGGACGTCGGATTTACATGGATTTTACGTGCCGCCGCCGGGGCGCCTTGCTACCCTTCCCGGTGACATGCAGACCAAGTTCAGCCTCCTGATCGTCGAGGACGAGCCGGCCATCCGCACCGGGCTCGAGGATCTGTTCGTCTATCACGGCTATGCAGTCGACTCGGCCGCCGATGGGCACGCGGGGTTGCGCAAGGCACTGACCGGGCGGTTCGACCTGATCCTGCTCGACGTCATGCTGCCGGGCGTGAACGGCTTCGACATCTGCGAGCGCATCCGCGTCGCCGACCGCGAGCAGCCGATCATCATGCTCACGGCCAAGACCGCCGACGAGGACATCGTCCAGGGCCTCCGCCTGGGTGCGGACGACTATGTCGGCAAGCCCTTCTCGGTGACCCAGCTGGTCGCCCGGGTGGAGGCCGTGCTGCGCCGCGCGCGTCTCGGTATCGACCGCGATCGCATCGCCCTCGGGGACGAGATCGAGATCGATGTCCGCAACCTTGCCGGTCGTCGCGGCACGGAAACCATCGCCTTCACCCGACGCGAGATGGACATTCTGCAATATCTCGGCGCCAATCCGGACCGAGCGGTCTCGCGCGAGGAGCTGCTGAACAAGGTCTGGGGCTATGCGCGCGGCCTGGACATCGAGACCCGGACGGTCGACATCCACATCGCAAAGCTGCGGCGTAAGCTCGAATCCGACCCGGCACAACCGCGCTACCTGGTCACGGTGCGCGGTGCCGGCTACCGCCTGCTGAGCGGCTGACATGCGCGGGAGCGGCCTCGCCGGCTGGAACCCGCGGCGGCTGCGGCTCATGCTCGGCCTCTTCTTCGTTGCGCTCGCGATCCCGGCCGGTCTGCTCATTCACCAAGCCTTCGGACACCTGAAATGGGCGGCCTTCCGGCAGCACCAGTTGCTTGCCGAGGAGTTGGCCGCACGCATCGACGCACGTCTCCGGGACATCGTGAGTGCCGAAGAGGCACACGCCGTCGCGGACTACGGGTTTCTTGTCGCGACGAGGGACGGAGCGGGTACCGTCCCGCAGCGCTCGCCCCTCGCTCGGTACCCTGTGTCTACGGCGCTTCCGGGGCTCGTCGGTCATTTCCAGGTGGATGCCGCCGGCGCCATGACCACGCCTCTCGTGCCTCCACGTGGCGGCGATGCACCCGATCTCGGGATCGCTCCGGACGAGCTTGCCGGGCGCACGGCCCTGGAAGCGCGCATCCGCCGGATCCTCACGGACAACCGACTGGTCCAGACGGATCGAATCGAGGCCGACGCGATGCCCGAGGGTCCGATGCCCGGGGGTGGTCGCGACAAGGAGAGCGCCGGATCCGCCTTGAGTGCCCTGCAGAAAGCGACGCCCGAGGTGGAGCGGGCGCTGCCGCAGGCGGCATTCGACCGACTCTCCGAGATCGATGCCTCGCCGACGCGGGAGCAAAAGACGCAAGCGCGAAGCACACTCGGCCGCATCGAGGATCTGAATCTCGATGAGCGCTTTCAGCAGGCGGCACCGGCCGCGCCGCCGACCACCGAGGGTCTTCGTTCGCGCGAGCAGCAGGACGACAGTCAACCGGAGCAGGGCCTCGCGCCCAAGGAAGGCCGCGTTCCCGCTATGGCAGGTTCCGCGGCACCGGGGCCGGCCGGTATGCCCGAGCCGACGGCGGACGCTGCTGCACCTGCAGTCAATCTCTTCGAGACCGAGGTTGAGCCGTTTCGGATGAGCCTGCTCGACAGCGGGCATTTCGTGCTCTTTCGTCCTGTCCGGCAGGACGGCCAGCGCCTCATCCAAGGTGTGCTCATCGAGCAGAGGCCGTTCCTGGGCGTCGGCATCGAGGACGCTTTCCGGGAGACGCTTCTGTCGCAGACGACGGATTTGGTCGTCGCTTGGGACGGCGACGTTTTGGCCGCCTACCCGAGCCAAGCCTCGCGCGGCTACCTCTCGAGCGCCGACGAGCTGCGCGGCGCCTTGTTGCTGCGTACCCGCTTGTCCGCACCGCTCCAGGGCATGGAGCTGCTCTTCAGTGTCGGCCGTTTGCCGGCCGCCCCGGGTGCACACCTCTTGTATTGGCTTGCCGCGGCACTCGTCGTGATCCTCGTCGGCGGCATCTATCTCATCTATCGGCTCGGTCTGCGCCAGATCGCGCTCGCCCGCCAGCAGCAGGACTTCGTCTCGGCGGTAAGCCACGAGCTGAAGACCCCGCTGACCTCGATCCGCATGTACGGCGAGCTGCTGCGCGAAGGCTGGGTACCGGAGGAAAAGCGCACGACCTATTACGCCTATATCCACGACGAGAGCGAGCGCCTGTCGCGTCTGATCGACAACGTCCTGCAGCTCGCGCGCATGACGCGCAACGACCTGCGTCTGCACCTGCGAACGGTCTCGGCGGGCGAGCTGATGGAGTTGACCCGATCGAAGGTGACATCGCGGGTCGAGCGTGCGGGCTTTACGCTGGACATCGCTTGCGGCGCGCAGGCCGCAGCGGCCGTCGTCTCGGTCGATGAGGATGCCTTCACCCAGATCCTGATCAACCTTGTCGACAACGCCGTGAAGTTCTCGGCCGATGCCGAGCCGAAGCGGGTCGATATCGGTTGCCGGCTCGCGGATCGGGGCATGCTGGTCTTTTGGGTGCGCGACTACGGCCCCGGTGTGCCGCCGGCTCAGATGCGCAAGATCTTTCGCCTCTTCTATCGGATCGACGGTGGACTCGCGCGCGAGACGGCCGGGACCGGCATCGGCCTCGCGCTGGTGCGTCAGCTCGCCGAGGCGATGGGCGGCACCGTGGATGTCGTGAATCGAGAGCCGGGGGCGGAGCTGCGCCTGTGCGTTCCGGTCTCGACGGGCGCCACGACGGTCTCGGACGCGTAGGGCACGACCCCGAGACGGCGCAGACGGTGCGTCTGCACCGCGGCGTTGCGCTCCTTCGGGGTCAGATAATCCCGCGGGTTCTGCGTGATTGCCGGAACCGGGGCGGCCGTCGTCGTGATCCGGGTGCCGCTCTGGGTCCGGGCGAGGTCCCAATAGCCGAAGCTCGGTCTGACGCGGCCGAGCGTCAGCAATCGCACGATCCAGAAGACAGGCGCCCACAGGAGATTGGCCAGCGGCACCAGGGTGTTCGTGAGGTCGCGCGTGTGCGCGGCGGCGGTGTGGAAGACGACATAGGATGCCAAGAGACGCTCGAAGGCGTCGAAACGCGATTCCTGTAGATCGCGGGCCAGCTCGGACCAGCCGCCGCGCAGGACCTGGGGCATGTCCCCCAGCGGGTGCTCGCAGGCGCCGAGGCGAACGAATCGGTCGACCTTCGCTGCGGACACCGCGTTGTGGCCGACACCGACGACGAGCGCTCCGCCCCCCATGTTGCGCACACCTCGCGCTTGGCTGGAGGTCATGCAGACGGCGGCCTCCGCGCGCTCCCGGCCCGGCCAGCGACCGTCCGGCAGGCCCAGAAACAGCACCATGCCTCGCGTGATGCGATGGCCGTAGAGATGCAGCAGCTCGCCGGAGCGGGAATCCGCCGCGTGGATGCCGACGAACCCGGCGAACTCGTAGGCCAGCGAGAACAACTTGCTCACATACTGGGCGAGCAGATCCTTCACATAAGGCTCGTCGCCGATCACGAGGGTTCGCCCGACGAACACCCTATCCCACAGAGGCCGTCGCTGAAGCCCTCGCAAGAGCAAGGTAAAGAGCACCGCGGCGAAGAGGAAATAGGCGGTCTGCAGTCCCGCCAGGATCATCGCGCCGATCGGGTTGCCGAGGTCGACGACCGACCAGCCGACGGTGCTCTGCAGCAATGCGTCCCCGCCGAGCATGGGGTTCCAACCGAGCCAGAGCATCACGAAGAGGTGGACCGCCGTGGCGATGAACACCAGGGCGGGCTCCGTGAGGAGGCTGGCGAGATACCGACCTTCTCGTTTCAAACCGACCCGCTCCTCGGTCTCCACATCCCAGCCCTCGGTCGTTCGGCCGAAGATGGCCTCGGCGCGGCGGACGGTGAGCTGATCCAGGGCGTCGAGCTTGTCCAGATCGTCGTTGCGCACGGCAAAGCCGAAGGGGCAGACGGCGTCGTTGGAGCGGGTGACAACATCACGCGCCAACCGAAGCAGGAGCTGGGTCAGGGTGGCATGGGTCGCCGCCGCACTCACGGTGGCCGGCTCCGCGGTCCGCCATCCGGCACCGGTCGCGAACACGCGCTCCATCCAAGGGGCATCGGCCTTCATGCCTTGTCCCACGGCGGCCCCCATGAGTGTATCGATCTCTCCCGTCATGACGAACACGGCGCCGGCCTTGCCCGAGGTGTGGAGCGCCCGAATAAAGCGCACGGCGTCGAGAGTGTTGAAGGTTTGCCCGGAGTGGCTGATCGCGAGCGTGAGCGTGGTCGGGCCGACCTCATAGCGCTGCGGATCATCGCAGTAGCGCACTGCATCCACCGCTCGGGCATTCAGGTACGGGAAGATACGACGCAGATCCTCTACGAATCGCACACCGAGATAGAGGCTGTTCTCCACGCCGAGGACCAAGAGGTCCAACTCGGAATGCAGGCTCGGTAAGGCTTGGCCCTGCTGCTGCGCGGCCCAGTCCGATGCGCTGTCCAGAAAACACGTCGTAAAGGCATGCGCGGTGCGTCGGTTGCGCGACGCCGGATCGCCCCAGTCGCGTCGAATCCGCTCCAGGACCGAGGGGATGTCGGTCATCTCCCCCAGGACACGATCCCGGCCGGGTGGAGCCGATCTCGTCTCGAGATAGGGGTTATCGGAGACGGCGATCCATCCCTGCGGGTCCTCGGCCCGTGCGGAGTTGGCCAGCGCGCTCGGGGTGATCCGCTCGATCGTCGGTGCCTCGTGCCTGTGCCGATTCATCAGGGTGATGCTGTTGTCCGCCGTGTCTTCGCGCACCTGGAGCAGGACAAGATCGCCGTCGACGAGGTCGAAGCGGAAGGGCAGGGACGCCCCGTCCGGACTCGGCCCGCAGGCCACCGTCAGCGCGGCGGCCTCCGAGGCGTAGATCAGCATACCCGTCTCGGGATCGGCGCCGATGAAGAGGGGTTGACGCTCCGCGGCCAAGGCGACCGCGCCGGGCTGGAGGCTCGTCGTCATGACCAGGCCGAAGGTCCCTTCGGCCCGCTCCATGAAGAGCATCGTGGCCGTGTAGAGATCGTTGTGGAAGAAGGCATGCACGGCCCGTCCCACGATGCGCTGCCGGAACCGCTTTGCGTCGTCGGGCCAATCGCGTGTCACCGACAGGGATGCCTGCCGAAGCGCGTCGACCAGTCGCCGGGTGGCTTCGGCGTTGCGCGCGAACACCTCCGCCAACGAGGTGCAGCCGACTACGAGGGGGCGGGCGCAGTCATCCCGGTGGGCGACATCCAGGCCGACTGCCCAACGTGTAAAGACCTGATCGAAGATCGAGGTCAGCGCAACCAGATCCCGGCGTGGAAGCGCTCGGCCCGTCAGCATCGCATAGCCGAGCCGCAGGGAGGCATCCCAGCGTCCTTGGGTGAGCAGAAGATCGAGCATCCCGGCGATCTTCGGAGAATCGCCCCGCGCCGCGTTCGCTTCCCCCAAGACGCTGGTCAGCCACTCACCCAGAGCCGGATTGGAAACCCGGCCCCAAGGGGCGAGCCAGGCATCGAAGTCGCCGTTATGGGTGATGAGGTTCTCGACGACACGACGGCGGCAGAACAAGTCCTGTCCGTCCACGGACCACACCGCGGCGGTGCGTGGACGCGCCCAGCGGTGCCAGTGCGTCTCGATCTCGGCGGGGCAGCTCGAGGTACCGTAGCGATAGTGGCCGACGAGGTGAAGGATCTCCCGCATGGGCTTATGGCCGATCAGTCGCCGCAGGGCCGCGCGTCGACGAAAGGCGCGCAGCAGATCGCGGGTCAGGTCGCCTCGCTTGCCGTTGACGATCTTCCGGCCCACGAAGCGGCCGTTCGCGCCCAGCACGGCGATGCCGCCGGCCTGCTGTCCGCGGCTGTCCGTGGCCTGTCCCAGCCGCACGGTTAAACGCCTGAAGCGAGGCGGCAGGAAACCGCGCTCGCCCGGATCCCGTTTCGACAAGATACCGAAATTGCCGCAGAAGATGGCACGCCCTTGCCCCGAGATCAGCGTGAGGTAGTCTGTCCACGAGGTCAGAAGAATCCAAGCGTTGGCAACGGCGAGCAGGAGCAGGATCCACTGCGATGGGGTCGACGGGGGGGCAAGTGCGACGAGAGCGGCCGCCGACGCGCAAAGGGCAACCAGGCTCGCCGCAGGTCCGGCAAGGGCGATCCAGCGCCTTCGCGTCGGCGACAGACCGTCCAGAGCGAAACGCGGCGCCCGTGTCGGGCGACTCAGGCCGGGGATGAAGAGCGGACCGAAGGGGAGAAGACCGCACGGCGGCAGAGCGCGGGCATAGTCCAGGAATCGCCCGATCCCGGAGCGCCCCGCAGCGAGCGCATGACCCAGACCATGCAGCGCGATCGAGCCCATCAACGCCGTCCGAACGACGACGGGCATCACGAGGATCAGCCAAGGATCCATCCAGGCAGCGACGCCTCCTGCGACGAACGGGGCGGCGACCACCAGGGCCGTGGCGAGCTCGGGTAGAAGGCGGTCGAGGGCGTGACTAGCGGTCGAAGGTCGTCCGCAGGGTATTGCCCCGCTCGGCGCTTGCGCGACGGCATGTCCGGTGCCGAGGAGGCCATCGACTTGGCGGACGATCGAGATCACCGATGACCGACCCACTGAATGCTCGAGCTCCGTAGACGCCGCATCGGCGCCCGATCGACGATCCTTGGCTCGCATCCTGCAGTCGGGTCGGTTGTTGGACGGACCGTTCGGCCTTTGGTGCGACTGCGGCGGTACGTTGGACGGCATTCTGCTGCTCCTCCTCGGATTCGGCCCCGGGCGTTCTCCAGCTCGCGGCGGATCGCCCTGCGTTGGCGGCAACTGGTGAGGGGACTTTATTCTTCGGAATCAAGAGGCGGGGGTGCTGATGAACTCCAGGAGTGTGGACTATTCACGAGGACGTCGGGCGCGCAAGGCGGGCCGGCCGAACGATCATGCCGGATCCGGCGGTTGATCGCTCCGCCTGTGCTGTGCAGCACGAAACGCGGGGCAGGTTCTGCGGCCAATGCACTGGCGTGCAGTACGACGCGCAGACCCTCGTATCGCATATCGCAGCACTGTATGGAACAAGTCGTCGACGAGGGCGTCGTCGCGCTGCCGGGCGAGATCCGGGCATGCCGAACAGGCACAGGGCCGACGTTCAGCGTGAAGGGTTTGTCGACCACCACATGCTTGCCCGCCGCGAGCGCCTCGGCCGCCAGGGGGTGATGTGTTGCGTTCGGGGCCGCCAGGTCGATGGCCGCAAGACGCAGCCCGAGGACCGCTACGATCAGAGGCGCGTGGAAGGTCGCGCCGGCGTAGCCGAAACCGATGCCCGGTGAGTCTTCGGGGATGGTTGTGTCGGTGCCCGTGGGTACTATTTTATGGCGGGAGAGACCGGAAGAAACCGCGTCGGATGGCTCAGGGGGCGTTTTGGCGCCCATGGCGCATAACTCCGCCGACGTGACTTATCACACATCAATGTCTTTCGGAGGACTGGATGGAGACCCTTCGCTACAACTATGCTCAGCGACTCCTGCATTGGCTGATTGCCCTGCTGGTTTTGGGCTTACTGGCCGTCGGCTCCTTGTTGGGAACCCTCGGGTTCGACGGGCTCAAGGATCTGGTCGGGTTGGAGATGACCAATCAACTCTACGGATACCATAAGACATTCGGTATCCTGCTGCTGATCCTTATGATCTTGCGCTTTGCACTGAAGAGGCTTTTCCGGTCTCCGGCCTATCAACCCCCGTTGACCGGCTTCGAGCGTGCGGCCAGTTTGACCGTGCATACGCTCATTTATGTCGCCCTGATTCTGATGCCGGTTTTGGGCTGGCTGGGCACGGCGACCGGCGGTTTTCCGGTGCAGTTCTTCAACCTCAACCTACCCGGCCTGGTCCCCGAGAATAAGGAGCTGAGCAAGACCCTGTTCCAGCTTCACGGGATTGTCGGTTGGGTGATTCTGTGCTTGATCCTGATTCACGTCTCTGCCGCGGTTTATCACTGGCGGATCAAACGTGACGGTGTGATGAAACGCATGAGTCTATTCTGATGCTCTACTCGGAACGCGGTGTCGATGCATTCGGAGATTGTCCGACGATCGGGTCGGCTCCTCCTGCCTGCAGCTGAGCGGGTCTTTGCTCGGGATCGTCGAGGATCAGGTGTTTCGGGTTCTTGTCGCTAAGGTTCTTTTCGCGCTATATTCCCCGGCTTCGCCTTTGAGCAGAGGCGGTTTCCCTAGCGGAGGAACCGCCTTTTTTGTTTTTCGGAGACGCAGCGGGGTCTGCCGCAATGACCGAACCCTTGATGGCCACCTATAAGCGTTTGCCGGTCGCCTTTGCGCGCGGCGAGGGCGTTTGGCTGTGGGATACGGAAGGCCGGCGTTATCTCGATGCGCTTTCGGGCATCGCCGTGTGCGGGCTCGGGCATGCGCACCCGGCGGTTCGCGATGCGATCTGCGAGCAGGCCGGGCTGTTGGTGCACACCTCGAACCTGTACCGGATTACCGAGCAGGAGCGCCTCGGCGCGATGCTGACCGAGATGTCCGGCATGGATCGGGTCTTCTTCGGCAACTCCGGTGCGGAGGCCAACGAGGCCGCGATCAAGATCGCGCGTCTGCATGCTCACCGGCGCGGGGTCGAGAATCCCGCGATCCTGGTCGCCGAGAACAGCTTCCACGGGCGCACCCTCGCCACCCTGTCGGCGACCGGCAATCGCAAGGTCCAAGCCGGCTTCGAGCCGCTCGTGCAGGGCTTCGTGCGGGTTCCTTACGACGACGTCGAGGCGATCGAGACCGCTGCGGCGAATCGTCCGAACATCGTGGCCATTCTGGTCGAGCCGATCCAGGGCGAGGGCGGCATCCGGATCCCGGCGCCGGACTACGGGCAGCGTCTGCGCGAGTTGTGCGATCGGCACGGCTGGCTCTTGATTTGCGACGAGATCCAGACCGGAATGGGGCGCACCGGGCGGTGGTTCGGGCATGAGCACGGCGGGACCCTCCCCGACGTGGTCACCCTGGCCAAGGGCCTCGCCAACGGGGTGCCGATCGGCGCTTGTCTTGCCCGCGGGGCGGCGGCCGAGGTCTTCGGACCGGGCTCGCACGGCTCGACCTTCGGGGGCAACCCGCTGGTTTGCCGGGCAGCGCGTGCCGTGCTCGAGACGATTGTTGCCGAGGACCTGATCGCCAATGCGGCCGAGCAAGGTGCCTATCTGCTCGACGGTTTCCGCACCGCCTTGAACGACGTGCCGGGCGTGGTCGAGGTGCGGGGGCGGGGTTTGATGCTGGGGATCGAGCTGGATCGCCCCTGCGCCGATCTGGTCGGACAGGCGCTTGAGGCCGGCCTGCTGATCAACGTGACGGCGGAGCGCGTTATCCGGCTTCTGCCGCCACTGATCCTGGCCCGTTCCGAGGCCGACCACCTTCTCGAAGGGCTGACGACCCTGGTCAAGCGCTGGCTGAGCGATGCCTGAGCAACGCCCCGCGGGAGAGACGATGTCCATGGATGCCGATCAGACACACTGCCGACACTTTCTGTCCCTGCTCGATCTGAGTGCCGAAGAGGCCCGCGGATTGATCGCGCGAGGCACCGAGCTCAAGCGAATGTTGAAATCCGGCGAGGATTATCGGCCGTTCCCGAACCGTACCCTGGCGATGATCTTCGAGAAATCCTCGACCCGCACCCGGGTGTCCTTCGAGGTCGGCATGGTTCAGCTCGGCGGTCACGCCTTGTTCCTCTCGCCGCGCGACACCCAACTGGGTCGCGGCGAGCCGATCGAGGACAGTGCGCGGGTGCTCTCGCGGATGGTCGACGCGGTCATGATCCGGACCTTCGATCACGACATCGTCGAGCGTTTCGCAGCGAATTCCCGCGTCCCCGTCATCAACGGCCTGACCGACCGTCTGCATCCCTGTCAGCTGCTGGCCGACATGCAGACCTATTACGAGCATCGCGGCGATATCCGCGGTCGACGCGTCACCTGGATCGGCGACGGCAACAACATGTGCCACTCCTTCATGGAGGCGGCACAGGTGTTCGATTTCGAGCTGAGGATTGCCTGTCCGGAAGGGTTCGATCCGGATCCCGATCTGCTCGCCGCGGTCCAAGGGCGTTGCAGCATTCTGCGCGATCCGCAGGAGGCCGCCGAGGGGGCGGATCTGGTCGTGACCGATGTCTGGGCCAGCATGGGCCAGGAAGAGGAGCAGGCGAAACGCGAGGCCCTGTTCGCGCCCTTCCAGGTGGATGAGGCCGTCATGTCGCGGACCGCGCCCGACGCACTCTTCATGCATTGTTTGCCGGCACATCGGGGCGAAGAGGTGGCCGCCTCCGTCATCGACGGCCCCAGATCCGTGGTCTGGGATGAAGCCGAAAACCGGCTCCACGCCCAAAAAGCGCTGCTGGAATTTCTCCTGCTGCCTTGAGGATGACAGGCGCCGGGCCCTGGTGTAACTTGCCGTTTTCGCTGGCCCGACGCGACCGCTCGGCACGGTCGCGAGACTGCTCACGTTCGACCTACGCCTCGCCGAGGATGCCCCGTGAGACGTTCCGCGCTCCTCTTCGTCCTGCTCCTGAGCATCCACTCCGCGCAGATCCCGCCGGTATGCGCCGCGATGCGCTATGTGACGGACTCCCTCGAGGTCACCTTGCGCACGGGCGAGAGCAACCGCTATCGCATCATCCGCATGCTGCCGAGCGGTACGCCGGTGGACGTCGTCAGCGTGAACAAGGCGACCGAATACGCGCGCGTGCGTACCGAGGACGGGACCGTCGGTTATGTGCTCGAGCGTGAGCTGCAGGACGAGCCTGCCGCGCGCAACCGTGTCATCGAGCTCGAGAAGCGCTTGGTTGAGCTGCAGGGCGAGCCGGACACGCTGGCCGCGAGGCTCGGGGCGCTGCAGGCGGCGTACGACCGGCTCGATAACGACTTCCAGGTCGTGCAGCGCGAGAAGGTGCGGCTCGAACAGGAGCTGGCCACCATTCGCCATGCCTCGACCAATATCCTCGACATCACCAGCGACCGAGAGCGTCTGCGCATCCAGGTGAGCGAGCTCACGCGCGAGCGCGCCGACCTCGAGCAGGCCAACCGCGACCTCGGCAACCGCACCAGCCAGCGCTGGTTCATGATCGGCGCCGGCGTCATCCTCATCGGCGTGCTGATCGGCTTGTTCTTGCCGCACCTGAGCTTCCGTCGTCGGCGCGGTTCTTGGGGGTCGCTCTGAAGCCCCGGGCGCTCGGGGCCCGGTCAGCGCTCGAGCCGGCCTGTGCTAGACTCCCGGCCAAGATGAGCCTGATGCTTCGATCCGCCTGATGAGGTGTTTTCGCTCCGATGAGCGGTGTTGCGTCCGGAGCTGCGAACGGCGGACTCGAGCAGGCCTCATCGAACCGACGATGCCGCCCGGGATCGACGACCCGGCTCGATCCCATCCGTGCGATGCGCTTCCAACTCCGAAGGGGTTTCAATGTTAAGAGAGTGGTCCGATATCTACAGCATCGGGATCGAGGAGATCGACCGACAGCATCAAGGCTTCTTCGCCGCGTCGCATGAGCTCTACGAAGCGATCCTGGACCGCGAGGCCAAGACCGGCGTGATCGATGCCGTTGTCTTCATGCGGAGCTACGCGGAGACCCACTTCTCCACCGAAGAAGACTTCATGCGCAGGCACGACTATCCGGATCTCGACGCGCACCTCAGACAGCATGTCGCCTTCATGCGGCGCTTGGATGAGCTGGAGAACGATCTGCGGACGTTCGGTCCCGGTCAGGAGCTCGCGGATCGGGCCTTGGAGATGACCCAGGATTGGTTGATCGATCATATCGCCGACGAGGATGTCCTCTACGCCCTGCATGTGAAGGCGGGCGAGCTCGGCGACCATCCGGCCCGGCATCGGGAGCAACCGACGGTCGGAGATCGGTAACGCCGGGTCCGGCAGCAGGGGGCGTTTCGGTCCCGCCGCTGCCGCCCGTCGATTCCTGCCGAATCAGGCCCGCCCCGCCGACCTGTTCGGATCGAGCCGCCCCGATCGAGCCACCCCGGTGACCCGGAAAGCACGGCGCCGACGGAGCTGCCCGGGCGATCGGTCAGGATGCCTTATCGGCACCGTCCGCGGCAGCCGCTTCAGGAGCTGGCGTCTGCGGTGCTGCCGCTTTCGCTTTCCCCGTGCTGCGGCAGTGGCTTGTGACCTCGATTCCGTCTTTTCGTGTATAACCAGCCTGCCAGCGGCATGCCTCCGTAGTCCCGCATACCGCTTCTTCCAGGCCCTTGCATGCGGACGCGGCGAAGACCGGGGCGCTGAGCGCGAGGGTGATCGTGGCTGTGGAAAGAGCAAAGGCCGAGAGAGCGCGAATCGTCGTGGGTCGCATGTAGGCTGATCCTCGTTTGCGGTTTGGTGATGGCACGCCGCGAATGTAAACGGATCGTGCTCTCGGACGATAAAACCAAATCGTACACAAAGCAAGGATTTTTGGGCGAAGGCGTGGGCGATCGCAGGCCGGCTCATCCCGACCGGATCCGTCGCGCGGATGCCTGTCGAGCTTTAGGCGCTCCAGCGATCGAGGAGCGAGCGGATCCGCGCGATGGCGTCGGGTATCGCCGCCTCGACCGCGGGTGTCAGCCGGTCGCCCCAGCCGACGAATCCGGGCTCGATGCCGATCAGGGCGCGCTTGAGGGGAAGCGTGTCGGTGAGGCGTGCGATGTCCATCAGGTCGGAGAGACTAACCTCGTGGACGGTCTTGGCATTGACGCTGAGCTGGCGATCCATCGCCTCGCCCTCGAAGACCCGGACGCTGCCGGGCGGTTCGCCCATCGCGGCCGCATCGACGACGATCAGTCGCGGACAGTCCCCGATCGGCAGGGCGAGCGTGAAGCTCAGGGTGCCGCCGTCGATGAACACGAGGGGTGCGTCCGGATCGCTCTCCTGCTCAAGTTGGCGAACGACCTCCGCGCCGACCGCCTCGTCGGTCATGAGGACATTGCCGAGGCCGAGGATGAGTGTAGTTGGTTGCACGGCGGTGGGCCTTCTCGGGCTGATGAGGGGTGATCGTACGATCGTTTGATCTGAGTCCTTGCGGGTGCTCGCGGTGCGGCTTAGCCTGCCTTGCCATGATCGACTTCCCTTGGGGGCTTGTCCATGTGTCTTGGTATCCCGATGCAGATCCAGTCCGTCGACGGCTTCGTGGCCCGTTGCACGGCGAAGGGCGCGGAGCGCGAGGTCAATCTCTTCATGCTCCAGGACGAGACGATCGGCGTCGGCGACTATGTCGTGGTCCATCTGGGCCATGCGATCAGTCGGATGAGCGAGGACGAGGCGGCCGCGGCTTGGGAGATCTATGACGCGATCCTCGCGGCGCAGGACGGCGATCGGGTCGAGGTTTGACCGACGGGCGGGGTGCCCGAGCGGACGCCCCGGCCGCCGTGTAGGCTCAGCCCAAGAATGTCTCGGCCAGCGCGTACTGATGCTCGGCCTCGGATGTCTCGGGCGCGTCGTCCTCCTCGATCAGTGTGCAGTTGACGGCCATGCGGGCCTGCATGGCGGCCTTCCATGCGCGGTTCTGCTTCTCGGTCAGGAGCGCATCGGGCGTCAGGGCTGCCGCGGCGGAGGCGGCGACGAAATGGTCGGCTTGGGCCAGCCAATCGGTGTCTTTGCCGCAGTCGGTGTAGGTCTTGGTTGCGTACGCCTTGGCGGCCTTGAAGGCGTCTTCCAGCTCGCCCGAGGCGGCTTGTTCGCGCATCCCGGTTTCGATGGCGCGGTTGACCCGCTCGTCTTTGCTCAACTGCATGACGTGATGGGCGAAGCGGGAGCCGAGAATGCGTTGTTGCTGCGCGTCGAGTCCGTTGAGGGCATCGCGCAGCGCGTGGTCGTTGTTGATCTTGGGCATCGGGAAGCTCCTCGGCCTGTGAGTGGGCCGGCCGGGTGGCCTGCCGGCTCGGCGAAGATTGGTCGGCGTGCCGACCGACATCGTTCTCGGATCATCCGGCGCATCCGGCCTGGGTGTCGCGTCGAGGTGCTGCCGGGATCAGCGGTTCCCCATATCACCAAATTCCAATATAGACTGCATTGACTTGCATCACTCCGTCGGAGCCTATGAACCGTACCGTCTTCTTTGTCTCAGAGAGCACCGGCATCACCGCCGAGACGCTCGGCCACAGCCTGCTGTCGCAGTTCGACACCATCGACTTCGAGCAGGTCTATATGCCTTACATCAACACCGACCTGCGCGCCAAGGCATTGACGCAGCGGATGCAGGAGGCTGCAGACCGCGACGGGGTGCGCCCGATCGTCTTCGCCACCATGCTCAACAACGAGATCCGGGCGATCCTGGAGAGCGGCAACTGCTACTACGTCGAGCTCTTCGAGGGCTTCGTCGAGCCGCTTTCCGTGGAGCTGGGCGTTCCGCCGAGCCGAAAATCCGGGCGAAGCCACGCCATCACCAAGCCGAGCTACTACACCAAGCGGATCGAGGCGATCAATTTCGCCATGGCCAACGACGACGGGATACGGCCGGACAATTTTCATCGCGCCGATGTTGTCCTGATCGGTGTCTCGCGCTCGGGAAAAACGCCGACCTGTCTGTATCTTGCCATGCACTACGGTCTGCGCTCGGCCAACTATCCGGTCACCGAAGAGGACTTCGAGCGCGGGGATGTCCCTCAGCTGGTGTGGGATTGTCGCCACAAGCTCTTCGCGCTCACCATCGATCCGCAGCGCCTGCAATTGATTCGTGAAGAGCGCCGCCCCGGCAGTGGTTACGCATCTCTGGAGCGTTGTCAGGAGGACATCCGGATGGCGACTCAGATCTACAAGCGACTCCAGATCCCGGTGCTCAATACCACCAGTCAGTCGATCGAGGAGATCTCCTCGCACATCATCAAGGCGCTGCGCGGGAGCGGGGAGCGCTGAGCCGAGCAGGCCGCGGCTCGGGGCGATTCCCGCTCCCGGCGTCCCCGCGGTGGTTGCGGCGACGGATTCCCGCACCCATAATGCGTCGGTTTTTGCCGCTCGCGGGCGGCCGACTTGCGGATAGGACGATAGAGCGATGAAGATCGGAATTCCCTTGGAGTCCGCCCCCGGCGAGACCCGCGTGGCCTCCATCCCGGAAGTGGTCAAGAAGCTGATCGGTAAGGGTTTCGAGGTGATGGTCGAGGCAGGCGCCGGGGTGCGTGCCGGCTACCCCGACGGCGAGTACGCTGCGGCGGGCGCGCAGCTGACCGACCGCGCCGGCGCTTTCGACGTGGACCTCTTGCTGAAGGTGCGTCGCCCCGATGCTGCGGACGTCGAGGCTGTGCGCCCGGGCGGCCTTTATGTCGGTCTGCTGGAGAGTTGCGGGGAAGACGAGATCCTCTCGGCCATGCTCGCCAAAGGGGTCCGGGTCCTCGGGATGGAGCGGATGCCGCGCACCTCGCGCGCCCAGTCCATGGATGCCCTGTCCTCGCAGAGCAATATCGCCGGTTATCGCGCGACCCTCGAGGCGGCGGCCCGCTACGGCCGTTTCCTGCCCATGATGATGACCTCCGCGGGTTCCGCGAAGCCGGCCCGGCTGGTCGTTTTGGGCGTGGGTGTCGCGGGGCTTCAGGCGATCGCCACCGCGCGCCGACTCGGCGCCGATGTTTACGCCTACGACGTGCGCCCCGAGACCCAAGAGCAGATCCGCTCCCTGGGCGCCAAGCCGATCGAGCTGGACCTGGGTGAAAGCGGCTCGGGCGAAGGCGGTTATGCCAAAGAGCTCTCCGAGGAGGCGAAGGCCAAGCAGCAAGCCGCCTTGAGCGACCAGCTTGCCAAGGCCCACGTCATCATCACCACGGCCCTGATCCCTTGTCGCCCGGCCCCGGTCCTGGTGACGGAGGAGGTCGTCAAACGCATGCGTCCGGGCTCGGTCATCGTCGATCTGGCCGCGGCCAACGGCGGCAACTGCCCCCTGACGGTCGCGGGCGAGATCGTCGAGCGCCACGGCGTGACCATCGTCGGTCTGACCAACTTCCCCGCCTTGGTGCCGGCGGACGCGAGCGCCTTCTACGCCCGCAACCTCGCCAATCTGATCGAGATCATGTTCACCCCGAGCGAGTCCGGCCCCGTCCTCAAGGACCTCGCCGAGGACGACATCACGGCCGCCATGCTGGTGAAGCCCTCGACCTGAGATCGATCCGAGACATCGGGCCGCAAAGACAGCTTTGCGGTCCGAACGCGTTTTCTGCGATGACTGACCAGGGATCATCGGCGACGCGCCCATGATCACCGTCCAACCGGAGTTACCCCTATGCCCGAGGCACTCGATCCCTCGCTCGTTGCCCTCTATGTCTTTGTTCTGGCCTGCTTCATCGGCTACTGGGTGGTCTGGGGCGTCACGCCCTCGCTGCACACCCCGCTGGTGGCGCTCACCAACGCCATCTCGGGTATCGTCCTGGTCGGCGCCCTGCTCGTCGCCGGCGATCCCGAGGCGGGGCTCTTCACCCAGATCATCGGCTTCATCGCCGTGCTCCTGGCGTCCATCAATGTCTTCGGCGGCTTCCTGGTGACACACCGGATGCTCTCGATGTTCAAGAAGAAAAAGTAAGGACAGGCCGTCATGACGCTTTCCGTGAATCTCCAGGCGGTGGCCTATCTGGTCTCCGCCGTACTCTTTATCCTGGCCCTCAAGGGCTTGACCCATCCGGCATCGGCCCGGCGCGGCAACCTCTACGGCATGCTCGGCATGCTGATCGCCGTCGTCGCGACCCTGATGGGCGATCAGGTCCAGTCCTATGGATTCATCATCGTCGGCATGACGCTGGGCGCCGTCATCGGCGTCATCGTGGCCCTGCGCATCCAGATGACCGCCATGCCGCAGTTGGTGGCGGCCCTGCACAGTTTCGTCGGTATGGCGGCGGTCATGGTCGCCATCGGGACCTTCCTCACCAAGCGCGGCGCGGGCGAGCTGAACGCGCTGCTGATGGGCGAGATCTCCGCGGGGGTGGTCATCGGTGCCATCACCTTCACCGGCTCGGTCATCGCCTTCGGCAAGCTGCAAGGTCTGTTGAGCGGCAGTCCGGTCAAGTTCAAGGGCCAGCATCTGCTCAATGCGCTGCTGGGGATCGCAACCCTCGCCCTGGCCGTGCATTTCGCCATGACCGGCAGCTTGATCTCGCTGACCCTCATGACCCTGCTCGCCTTCACCCTCGGCGTGACCCTGATCATCCCGATCGGCGGTGCGGACATGCCGGTCATCATCTCGATGCTCAACAGCTATTCGGGTTGGGCTGCGGCCGCGACCGGCTTTACCTTGCACAACAACCTGCTGATCATCGTCGGTGCCTTGGTCGGCTGCTCGGGCGCGATCCTCTCCTACATCATGTGCAAGGCGATGAACCGCTCGATCCTCAACGTCGTCTTCGGCGGTTTCGGCTCGGACAGCGGCGGCGAGGACAGCGCGGGTGCGGTCGCAGCCGGCAAGGGCGTGAAGTCGGCCGCGGTCGAGGATGCCGTCTACTGGATGGAGGACGCCAACCGCGTCATCATCATCCCGGGCTACGGCATGGCCGTTGCGCAAGCGCAGCATGCGCTGAAGGAGCTGATGGAGCTGCTGGAGGCACGCGGCGTCGAGGTGAAGTTCGGAATCCATCCGGTCGCCGGCCGCATGCCCGGGCACATGAACGTGCTGCTCGCCGAGGCCGACATCCCCTACGATCGCGTGCTCGAGATGGACGAGATCAACCCCGACTTTCCGAGCACCGACGTGGTGCTGGTCGTCGGCGCGAACGACGTCGTCAATCCCGCGGCGAAGGAAGACAAGACCAGTCCCATCTACGGCATGCCCATCCTGGAGGCCGGCCGCGCGCGTCAGGTCTACTTCCTCAAGCGCTCCATGCGTCCGGGTTATTCGGGCGTCGACAACCTGCTCTTCTACCAGGAGAACACCTCGCTGGTCTTCGGCGATGCGAAAGACACCATCGAGGGCATGAACAGCGCGCTGAAGGGCGGCGGGCACTGAGCCTGAGCCGGCCGCCCCGCACGGGATGCGGGGCCGGCTTTCCGGGCGTCTCGTTCCCGGCTAGACTCGAACGAGGCTCGACCGCGGCGCGTGTCGGCAAGCGCGGTCGAGAACGAGGGGGATTTAGTGGAAGCCAGACGACTCCGAACGATCGACGATCTCCTGGCCTGGCCGGGAGACGAGCGCGTCGAGTTGATCGATGGCGACATCGTTCAGCGCCCGATGGCGCGCTTCGAGCATGGTCTTGCGCAATCTGCGCTGTCCGACGAGATCCAGGTTTTCAAGCGTCACGGCGGTCCGGACGGCTGGTGGATCGTCACCGAGATCAGTGTCCAATACAGCGAGCACCAGTGCCCGAGCCACGATCTCGCGGGATGGCGCAAGGCGCGGGTCCCGCAGCGCCCGAGCGGCGTCATGACATTGGTCCCCGACTGGGTCTGCGAGATCCTCTCGCCCGGTCACGAGCGTAAGGACCTGGTCCATCATCTGATGCTGCTCCAGCGTGCCGGTGTCCCGCACTACTGGATCATCTCCCCGGAAGATCGGACCCTCATCGCCTATGCGCTCGACGCCGGCGGCTATCGCGTCATCTTCTCCGCTGAATACCCGCTCGGTACGGTACCCGGACGCGTCCGGGTGCCGCCGTTCGATGCCGTCGAGATCGATCTGGGCTATGTGTTCGGCAGCGCGGGATAGGCGCCGACTCAAGGAGAGCGGGGAGGGGCACCGCGTCGTTTCGGTTCTCTCGATACGCGAACGCGGATGCCCCGGATAGTCGACTGCAAGTCGACTATCCGGGGGGCTCGCCGCTCGGCGACGATTGCCTGTATCGCCCGGCCTCACCAGGTGAGATTCAACTCCGCTCGGACGAAATAGGATTCGTCGCGCCGGTTCTCGGCGTAATAGTCACCGGGCCAGAGGTATTCGGCGACCAAGTGCCCGGCGACGTGCTTGCTGAGCTTGGTCTTGACCCAGACGGCGGCGAGATGTCCGCGGAAGCGACTTTCTCCGCTGAGGTTGACCAACTGCGCCGGGGTGCGCGTGGTCATCTCGTCGGCCCAGAGTGCGTGATAATCGACCGTGACCAAGGTGGTCGGATGGGCTTGGATGCCCCAGCCGAGATTCAGACGACTCAGGTTCGTCGCCTCGCCGACGCGGCTCTCCAACGGCCACTGGTAGATCATGAGCTCGCTCCACTGCGGCCAGCGGCCCCAGAGCGGGTCGAAGGCTTGGGTGCCGTTGCTGTCGGGGTCGTTGCCGGAGAGAAACTCGTAGCCGAGATGAAACCGATTGGCGAGCGGATCATTAAGGTTGTAGGTGGCGCGTCCGTTGAAACCGAGTGCATCCAGATCTGCGTTGTTGCGGGTGCCCCACTGGTAGGCGCCCTCGGCGCGCAGCGCCCATTGCGGGGTCGGCTTGGACTCGGCGCGCATGCCGACCGTGTAGGCGACGCCTGAATCGGGCGGGGATGGAAAGGGCGCACCGTTGTTGACCCGAATGTTGCCCGGCGTATTGTCCGGCGTGCTGCTTTTGTAGATCAGATAGGCGTCGAGGTCCGTCGCCTTGACCAGGCTCTTGTTGCGGGCGTAGAGGATGGCGCCTGTCTCGTATTGCTCGATCTGATCCTCGATCACGCCGTTCAGCGGGCTCGGGAAGCGGCCCGTGTCGGCGTCCTGATTCAGATAAATGAGGTCGAGCGTGGTCCCGATGGACTCCAGGTTGTAGGTTGCGCGGGCCGCATCGAAATAGATGGTCCGCGAGCCGTCGAGCGGCGTGCCTTCGAGCACCAGCCAGCCGTTGCCGAGGATGATCTCTTGGCGGCCGAGCTTGACCGAGAGCGGCGAGCCGGCGATGTCGTTGAAGGTGACATCGAGCAGATCGAAGAAGAGTCCGCCGCTGTACCAGGTCTCGAAACCCGGCACCGGCCATTGATTCTCCTTGGGCTTGTTGTAGTGACGGCCTTCCCACATGAGCCGCGCGGTCCCGACGATATGGTCGGTCGGTGCGTAGATCCCCCAAATGCGCCCGCGATACCGCTGAAAGGTCCGGTCGGCGGTCGGGCTTTGGTCGTTCAGGCCGACATTGCCGATGAAGACCTGGCGCAGCCGCAGATCCGCGCCCGGCTTGAAGCTTGAGGCCGCGTCGGCCTCCTGAGTGCCGGCCGAGGCGCCTGCGGACAATAGCGCCGCGGCAAGTGCTGCCAGCCATGTCGATGAGCGTTTAGAAGTCATCGTCCACCTTCTTCTCGTCAAGCGCCCAGAGACGGTCCTCGGGTGTCACCTCGTCGCGCGCCGCGTTGCGACGCACGAGCCCGTAGATAATGCCGATCACGGCCATCGAGACGGCGCCGAGATAGGCCATAAGGACATACGGATCATCGATACCCAGCATCCCATGCGCTCCTGAATTGAATTGCGTCTGAGGCTACGGTTGATTCCCGGTGCAAATGGGTTCCATCGGCGGCACCAAAGAAATCCTAGCCGACGCAATTCAAGTAAAATAGAAAATACTTAAACCGCGTCTGCGCCAAGATCCATTGATGGCGCCAAGGCAGCAGCAATCTATAATCATCTCATATGCCTCCGAGACGCGGTTTAACGCGGCTTAATCGGGGAAACACCGTCGCAAATGCGCCTTATCCGGCGGTCGCGTGACCGCACTGACCAGGATCAAGGTCAACAGGGAGGCCGGCAGCGCGATGATGATCGGATCTACCGACGGCCAATTGGGATAATCGGCGAGCAAGCTGGTCTTGCCGTCGGTGACCAGCTGCACCAGCCCGATGGCGCTGGCCTCGCGGGCCTTGATGAAGGCCAGCCAGAAGAGAGAGACGCTCATGCCGACGGTCATGGAGGCCAGCGCCCCCGCACGGGTCACGCGCTTGGAGACGAGCCCGCCGATGTAGGCGGGCAGGAAGCTTGCCGCGCAGAGTCCGAAGAAGATTGCCGTGAAGCGGGCGATGACGTATTCCTGCCGCACGGTATAGCTGATGGTCACGGCAATGATGAGTCCGATCATGATGGCGAGGCGCATCACCAGGATGCTCGGCTCGCGTTGATGTCCCTTGTCCGAGATGCGCTCGTAGAGGTCGCGCCCGGCCGCCGTGCCGATGGTGTGGAACTGGCTCGACATGGTGCTCATGGCGGCGGCGAGCAGGGCGAGGAAGAAGATGACGCCGAACCAATGGGGCATCGCCGCCATGATGAAGGCCGGGATGATCTTGTCGGCGTCGCCCTTGGTGTAGGTCGCGGCGATGGAGCGGCCGGCGACCAGCTCGAAGGTCGCGCCGTCGCCGTCTTGTGCCGAGGTGCGCTCGCCGATGATCATGGGCGCGCGAACCGGCGCTTGCGTCTTGGGGTTGAGGATCGCCGTCCAGGCCCCGGATTCGCCCTGCTGCATCAGCTCGACCAGGGCGCGATCCTTCTCCGCATCGATCACCTCGACGACCTTGCCCTGAAGGAGCGGGCCGTTCTGTGCGAACCAGGCGTTCGAGAGGCTCCCCACGACGAAGGGTGTCCCGACCATGAGCAGAATGAAGACGGCGCCGATCGGCACCGCCCGGTCGAGCTCGCGACGGCTGCGCACCGTCATGAAGCGCACGACGAGCTGGGGTTGAGCGAGCACGCCGATTCCCACGCCGAGCACCAACGCGGTGATCACGGTCCACCAGAGGTCGTAGGTGGGCGCGCCCCAGCCGAATGCGGGCATCGCGGTCCAGCCCTGATGCCCCATCTGCGCGAGCGGTGCGGGGACCATATCCGCCATGTCGGTGAGGGTTTGGTGGGCCTCGGTGATGCCGCCGAGGCTCATGTAGGTAAAGATCAGCAGAAAGATCATGGCAAAGACCATGACGAAGCCCTGAAGCGTATCGGTATACATCACCGCCTTGATCCCGCCTGGGATGACGTAGGCGGCGGTGATGAGCGCGAAGATCAGGAGCGCGACCTCGAAATCGATCCCGAACTGGGTGGCCGCGAAGATGCTGCCCCCGGTCATGACCGCGGCCGCATAGAGCGGCATGAAGAGAAAAATGAGCGCACCGGCGAAGATCTGGATCCCGCGACTCTGGTAACGTCGACCGAGCAGCTCCGGAAAGGTGTGGGCGCCGAGATGATGACCGAGTCGCCGCGTGGGCTCTCCCAGGAAGATAAAGGCGATCAGGATCCCGAACCCGATATTGAGCACGGTGAGCCACAGCAGACTCATGCCGAAGAGCCCGGCCACGCCGCCGAAGCCGACGATGGCGGCGGTCGAGATGAAGGTGGCCCCGTAGGAGACCGCCATGATGATCGGGTGGGCCGAACGCCCGCCGACCAGGAAGTCCGCTGCCGAGCGGGTGCCGCGATAGCCGAGCCAGCCGAGATAGCCGGTCGCGAAGAGGTAGGCCAGAATGACGACGATGTCGACCCAGCCTACGGAAGAATGCCCCGTCATGAATGCCCCTCAGGATCCCGAAGTAGTCGTTGTTGTCTTGTCAGGACGCGCGGGGGCGAAAAATAACCCGGACCTTCGTATTGTTATATAGATCCAGCGCAGTTAAACGGCCGTTTCTGACCCACTCATGACCAATCGATGACCTAGTCGATGACCAGGAGAGCCCGTTCGTGGAGAGTTTCAAAGTCGTTCGCCCCGAGTTTCTGAACCATTACGGCTATCTGTTCGGGGGGTTTTTGCTGAAGTGGGTCGACGAGATCGCCTGGATCGCGGCCAGTCGCGACCATCCCGGCTGCCGCTTCGTCACCATCGCGATGGACCGCGTGGAGTTTCATCGCAGCGTGAAGCAGGGCGCGGTGCTGCGCTTCGACGCGATCGAGAGCTGTCGAGGCAACACTTCGATCAGCTACTCGGTGCACGTCTTCGCCGATGATCTGACCACCGGCAACGAGGAGCCGATCTTCACCACCTGCATCACCTTCGTACGGGTCGACGAGCAGGGACGGAAGATCCCCTTGTCGCCGTCCGGTACCTGAAAGGTCTCGCGGGCGGCCGTCTCCTCACTGCGGGCGGTCCTCGTGCAGGTAGGGCAAGATGGCGTCCCGAATCTCGTCGGACAGGCCCGCAGCGGGCGAGCCGTCGCGATTGATCCGGAGATGGACCGTCTTCGCCGTTGCGGCGAGTGTGCCGTCGTGCGTTTCGAAGCGATAAGTCACGGCGAAGGAGCGGGCGCGGATCTCGTCGATCGCCAGCACGACCTGAACCCGATCACCCTGGCACAGCGGTCGGTGATAGTCTGCCTCGGCGTGCACCAGCGGCAGCAGGATCTCGCCCTCGCGGATGAGGCGATCGAGCGGGAGGCCGACGTGAGCCATGAAGGCCTCGTAGGCATCGTGCGCATGACGGAAGAGGTGGCCGAAAAAGAGCCGTCCGGCCGCGTCCGTGTCGTGCAGGCGGACGCTGAAGGCATAGGCGAAATGGCGTGGATCCATGTCTGACTCCGGAGGCTGGCGGCGATGATCGATCTTAACGTGGACCCGATGAAGGCGCGTCCGTTCGTGCTCGCGGCGCTGATGCTGCTCGCGCCGGTCGGCGTGCCGGCGAGCGAGAACGCGAGCCCGCCGGGCGTGAATCCGTTTGTCGAGTCCAGGCCAGCCGAACCCACCCACCTTGACCCCTCCGCCTTCTCGGATGTCCCGATCCCGGCGGGTCGGGTCGACGCCGCAGTGGCGCAGCTCGACGCGATGGCCGAGGCGGCGCTGGCGACGACCGGTGTGCCGGGTATGGCGATCGCGGTGGTCCATCGTGATCGCGTCGTCTACCTTAAAGGCTTCGGTCGACGCAGCCTGGACGGCGAGGCGCGCGTCGATGCCGAGACGGTCTTTCAACTGGCCTCCTTGTCGAAACCGGTTGCGGCGACGGTGGTCGCGGCCGCGGTCGATCGGTCCATGATTGCCTGGGACGACCCTATCGTCCGCCATCTGCCCGATTTCGCCTTGAGCGATCCGGCGATTACCTTGCGGGTGACTATCGCGGATCTCTTCGCCCACCGCAGCGGGCTTCCCGACCATGCCGGCGACCTCTTGGAGGACATGGGATACGGGCGCGCGGAGATCCTATCGCGCCTACGTTTTTATCCCTTGGCGCCTTTCAGGGCCAGCTATGCCTATACCAACTTCGGATTGACCGCCGCGGCCGAGGCGGTCGCGCGCGCTGCGGGCACGCCCTGGGATGACCTGAGCCGCGACCTGCTCTACGGTCCGCTCGGGATGACCTCGACCAGCTCGCGTTTCGCGGACTTCGCGGCAGCCCCCAATCATGCGATCGGACACATCCGCCGTGACGGCCTCTGGATGGTGACGCCCGAGGTCCGACAGCCCGATGCCCAGTCGCCCGCGGGCGGCGTGAGCAGCTCCGTGACCGATATGGCGCAGTGGATGCGGCTCCTTCTGGCTGAAGGGGCGCTCGACGGCAAGGCGGTCATCGGCTCGGAGGCGCTGGCACGGATCCACTCGCCGAATCTGATGAGCTCTCCTTTGCGCGGGCCGAGCAGCCGCCCGAGCTTCTACGGACTGGGTCTCGGGGTCGGTGTAGACAGTGCAGGCCGTGTCCGCTGGTCTCACTCCGGTGCCTTTCTGCTGGGTGCTGCGACAACGCTCGCCATGCTCCCCTCGGAGTCTCTCGGGATCCTGATCCTCACCAACGGGCAACCCGTCGGTGCGCCCGAGGGAATTGCCGCGAGCTTTCTCGAACTGGTGGAGACCGGCGAGGTCCGGCACGACTGGTCGGCGCTCTACCGCGGCGCGATGGCGGGGTTCTATCAGGTGCACACCCAGTTCGGCGAGGCCCCGGCCACACCCGCTCCGGCACGTCCGCTCGACGCCTATGTCGGCCACTACGCCAACGACCTCTACGGACCGGCTGTCGTGGAAGCGACCGAAGCCGGATTGGTCCTGCGGCTCGGCCCGAGTCCGACGGGGCTTTTGCTGAG
Source organism: Thiocapsa roseopersicina (assembly GCF_900106925.1). Lineage (GTDB taxonomy): Bacteria > Pseudomonadota > Gammaproteobacteria > Chromatiales > Chromatiaceae > Thiocapsa > Thiocapsa roseopersicina. Next base: position 54,619 of record NZ_FNNZ01000010.1, on the reverse strand, counting down.
CCATTTCGACGGCGACGCCTTCACCTTCCGGCCCATCGGCGAGAACGGGCTCGGTATCAGCGGCGCGGTCTTCGCGTTCGAGGGCGACCGGGCCGTGTTCCTGCAAGTCGAATATCTGGACGAGGAGGGGCTGGGGACGTTCAGGCGCTAAACCGCGTTTCGAGCGATTTGCCTTGTCGCGTATTGATCGTGGGGTTGGCGCAACCGGCGAACCTCCCGGGACGCGGTTGAGGTGACAGATCGTTCTTGTCGGTCGGCTTGGGCGGGTTGCGGGCGCACGATCTCCGACTTGCCGACGCGCGAGTGCCTGCGACATGATTGGAGCACGATCAGATTCGAGGAACCGCAGTGAGATTGGTCGTCATTCAATCGCTCGTCGTCCTGACCGGCTGCGTCGGAATCCTCTGTGCACCATCCCTGTTTGCTCAAACCAAGGGCGATCCGGAGATCGGTGCCGGAATCGCGGCGCGGGTCTGTGTGGCCTGTCATGCCCGGGATGGCACCAGCCCCATGCCCAATACGCCGCGGCTGGCCGGCCAACACGCGGCCTATCTCGTGAAGCAGATGAAGGACTATCGCGAGGGCCGGCGCACCAGCGAGGTGATGGGCAACTTCATCGGCGGACTGACCGACGAGGAGATCCCGCATGTCGCTGCTTACTATGCCGCTCAGGAGGTGATCCCGGGCGTGGTGACCGATCCTTCATTGCTGGAGTTCGGCAGACGCGTTTACGACGACGGCAATCCGGGCAGCGGCATACCGGCCTGCTCCGGGTGCCACGGCGACGAGGGCGAGGGCACGCGTCGCTTCCCGCGGCTCACCGGTCAGGACGTCGGCTACACCCTCGAGCAGATGCGCCGTTATGCCGCCGGCGAGCGGACCAACGACCGAGGACTCATGCAGACCGTGGCGGATCGCATGAGCGAGGCCGAAACACTGGCCGTGGCCCAATACATCGCTAGCCTGATGGTCCTCGACACGGAGGAGGAATGAACGACATGATCATCCGTCTCGTCTGCCTCGGAGCGCTCGCGCTGGCGGCCGGCAGTGCGTCCGCATCTCCGCCGGCGCAACCCCATGCCCCCGGTATCGAGTCGCCCGGCTATGTTTGGAACGCCCCCAACGAGGAGCAGATGATCGCATTGGCCCATCGCGGCGACTCCGAGAACGGCGAGGAGGCCTACGCCGTCTGTCGCGGCTGTCATCAGGCCGATGGCTCGGGTCGCGGCGACGCCATCTATCCGCAGTTGGCCGGCCAACATGCGAGTGTTCTCATCAAGCAGATGATCGACGTGCGCGCCGGGCGTCGCGACAACCCCAAGATGCACCCCTTCGTCGCCGAGTGGGTCGTGTCGTCCGAAGAGGTTGCCGACATCGCCGCCTATCTCTCGCAGCTGCCGATTCCGGCGACCAATCTCAAAGGCGACGGCACGGACCTGGCGCGCGGTGAGGCGCTCTACGAGAAGGACTGCGCGACCTGTCATGGCGCGCAGGGCGAGGGCGATGCCGCGGAGTTTTACCCCCGCGTCGCGCATCAGCACTACAGCTATCTCGACCATGAGTCCAAGCTGATTCGCGACGGCGGACGGCGAAACGCGAATCCCGAGATGGTGAAGGCGATCAAGGGGTACAGCGACGCGGATATCGCGGCGGTCAGCGACTACATGTCCCGCTTACCGATTGAATCGCGCCCGGAGTGATTGGTGGGTAGGGGCGACTTAAGTCGCCCCTCGTACCCTGCTGGTTGTCTTTGTCGTAATCGGATTTCGGACGAACACGATAACGACAACGACAACAATCTCGGTCGACGCCAGGGGGCGCATACGCATGGGTCAGCTCTTCCGCATCACCGGGTTCGTCGCCTATATCGGCATGATCTTTCTCAATGCCTTCGTGGACTTGGGTCATAAGATCATCATCCAGAACACACTCTTCAAGACCTATGACGGCGATGCCCAGATCCTACTCACGGCGATCGTCAATGCGCTGATTCTGCTCCCCTTCGTCCTGCTGTTTACGCCGTCCGGCTTCCTGGCGGACCGCTTCCCCAAACATCTGGTGATGCGCGCGAGCGCCTGGGTGGCGGTCGCGGTCACGCTCGCTATTACGCTTTTCTATTATCTGGGCTGGTTTTGGGCGGCCTTCGGCATGACCTTCCTGCTGGCGGTGCAGAGCGCCTTTTATTCGCCGGCCAAGTACGGCTATATCAAGGAGCTGGTCGGCAAGGAGGCGCTGGCCTCGGCCAACGGCTGGGTCCAGGCGACGACCACGACGGCGATCCTGGCGGGGATCTTCTTCTTTTCGGTCCTGTTCGAGGGCCGCCTGGCCGGCATGAGCTACACCACACCCGACGAGGTGATGGGGATGATGGCGCCGCTCGGCTGGGTGCTGGTCGCGGGATCGCTGATCGAGGTCGTGCTGGCCTACGGCCTGCCCGCGCGCGCGCCCGGTATTGAGATGCGCTTTGCCTTGCCGGATTACGCCAGCGGTCGCTATCTGCGAAACAATCTGCATGCCGCCTGGGACAACCAGGTGATCTGGCTCTCGATCGTGGGGCTTGCGATCTTTTGGTCGATCGCGCAGGTGATCCTCGCCGCCTTCCCGGCGTTTGCGAAGGAGACACTCGGCGAGACCAACACGGTCGTGATCCAGGGGGTCCTCGCCTGCTCGGGGATCGGCATCATCCTGGGCTCGGTCGTCGCCGGACGGATCTCGCGTCACCATATCGAGACCGGCCTGATCCCGGTCGGCGCGCTCGGCGTCTCCGCGGCGCTTTTCGTGTTGCCGGGGCTGGGGTCCGCCTGGGCGCATGGACTGAACTTCCTGCTGCTCGGCGTCCTCGGCGGCGTCTTTCTGGTGCCGCTCAATGCCCTGATCCAATTCAATGCCGGCGAGCAGGGTCTCGGGCGCGTGCTTGCGGCCAACAACTTCATCCAGAACATCGTGATGCTGAGCTTCCTCGGGCTTACGGTCCTGGCGGCCTATCTGCACATCGGTGGTCTGACGGTGATGCTCGCGCTCGCCGTCGTCGCGCTCTGCGGGGCCATCTACACCCTCTATCAGTTACCCCAGTCGATGGTGCGATTCCTGATGGCCCGCGCCATGTCGACCCATTATCGGCTCGACGTCATCGGTCTGAAGAACATGCCGGCCCAAGGCGGCGTGCTGATGCTCGGCAACCACATCAGTTGGGTCGACTGGGCGATGGTACAGATGGCGAGCCCGCGGCCGGTGCGCTTCGTGATGGAGCGGGTGATCTACGAACGCTGGTATCTGCGCTGGTTCCTGGACTTCTTCGGCGTGGTGCCCATCTCGGGCGGGCGCAGCCGCGAGGCGATCGAGACCGTCTCTCGGCTGCTCGACGCCGGCGAGGTGGTCTGCATCTTCCCGGAAGGCACCATCAGCAAGAACGGGCAGCTCTCCGAGTTCAAGCGCGGCTTCGAGAGATCCGCACGCGCCGCCACGTCCGGCGTCATCCTGCCCTTCTATCTGCGCGGTCTTTGGGGGAGCCGCTTCTCCTACGCCAAGGAGAAGCTCAAGGCCAGTCGCCGCGAGGGTCGAACCCGCGACGTGCTGGTCGCATTCGGCCAGCCGCTGGCGCGCGAGGCGAGCGCGGAGCAGGTCAAGCAGGCGGTCTTCGAGCTCTCCGTGACCTCTTGGCAGACCCATATTGCAACCCTCCCGACCCTGTCGGCGGCCTGGCTTTCGGCGGCGAAACGGCGTCTCGGCGAGGTGGCCGTGATCGATTCGGCGGGTACCCGGCTGACCAATCGGCGCCTGCTTACGGCTGTTCTGCTGTTCGCGCGCCGGATCAAGCGTCTCGTCCCCGAGCCGGCGGTCGGCATCCTGCTTCCGGCGAGCAGTGCTGCGGCGATCGCCAATCTGGCGGCGCTGCTCGTCGGCAAGCAGGTGGTCAACCTCAACTACACCGCAAGCAGCGAGGCGCTCTTGGCCGGGATGCGCAACGCCGGCGTGCGCCATGTGATCACCTCGGATCGCTTCCTCGCCAAGCTGCAACAGCGCGGGATCGACCTGGACGCGGCCTTCGCGGAGACGACGCTGCATCCAATGGAGAAGCTGCGCGCCGAGATCGGCAAGGCGGAGGCGCTTACGCTCCTGAGCATCGGCAGCCTCCTGCCCGCCGGCGTTTTGCTTTGGCTGTTCGGATGGCCCGGCCGACCCGACGATACCGCAGCCATCCTCTTCTCCAGCGGCAGCGAGGGCGCGCCCAAGGGTATCGAGCTCAGCCATCGCAACATCATGGCCAACGTCCGGCAAATCTCGGATGTGCTCAACACCGAGCCGGACGATCTCATCCTCGCCAACCTGCCGCCCTTCCATGCCTTCGGCCTCACGGTAACCACCTTCCTGCCGCTGCTCGAGGGCATCCCGATGGTCTGCCATCCCGACCCGACCGACGCGGTCGGCACCGCCAAGGCGATCGCCCGTTATCGTGCGACCGTGTTGTGCAGCACCTCGACCTTCCTGCGGCTCTATATCCGCAATCAGCGCGTTCATCCTCTGATGCTCCAGTCCGTGCGCGTGGTGGTAGCCGGTGCGGAACGCCTTGCCCCGGAGGTGCGCGACGCCTTCGCACTCAAGTTCAACAAGCCCATCTACGAGGGCTACGGTGCGACGGAAACCACGCCGGTCGCCAGCGTCAACGTCCCGGACGCGCTCGAGACCGAGACCTGGAAGATCCAGGCCGGCTCGCGTCCCGGCACCGTGGGCCTGCCGCTGCCCGGCACCAGCTTCCGCATCGTCGACCCCGCGACCCTGGAGACCCTGCCGCCCGGTGAGGACGGGCTCATCCTCATCGGCGGCGTCCAGGTGATGAAGGGTTATCTCAACGCCCCGGAAAAGACCGCGGACGTGGTGGTCGAGCTGGACGGCCAGCGCTGGTACAAGACCGGCGACAAGGGCCATCTGGATCCGGACGGCTTCCTCACCATCGTCGACCGCTACTCGCGCTTCGCCAAGCTGGGCGGAGAGATGATCAGCCTGGGCGCGGTCGAGGATCAGGTGCGCCGCATCCTCGGTCAGCCCGAGCTGGAGTTGGCCGCCGTCAACCTCCCCGACGAGCGCAAGGGCGAGCGCATCCTGCTCCTGGTCGCCGGCGAGATCGACGCCGATGGCCTACGCAAGCAGCTGCTCGATGCCGGGATGAATCCGCTGAACATCCCCGCCGAGGTGCTTCAGGTCGCGGCGATCCCCAAGCTCGGCAGCGGCAAGACGGATTTCGGTGCAGCGAAGCGGCTGGCGCTGGTGGCTTGAGTTGGCGAGCCCCCCCGGGATCGTCGACTTGCAGTCGACCTTTTCCGCCGACCTGAATGCCAGAGGTTCAAGCCGGCGCCGGCGCTGGTGGTCTTAGTCGCCAGCCCGCCTTCAGCGCCGTGCCAGCCTCCACCGTCATCCTGCGGCGGCAGGCATCTCATAACCCTTAACAAGTCCGGACTTTTCCGCATCGTTTGAACGGTCTCGTAACGGCGGAATCGTCGCGCTTCCTCGCCCTTGGAAAAAGGGTGCCGCAGCCTCCTGCACCGAACCCTCCGGCGGGCCGGGACGCCAAGCCTATCCTTCCGACGAAGGCTCCGTCGCCGTCCGTGCGAGCGGCCGGCCGAAGGTCTGCTCGTAAAGCTCGGCGTAGGGCGCAAGCGTCTCGTAGACGTGGTCGGGCACGACGCGCGACTCGAACTTGGGGAACTTGCTGCGGACGTAGTTGAGGTTGCGCAGCAGCTTCATCTCGATGACGGCCCGGGCGAACTCCAAGCCCTTGGGTCCACGGGTGCGCTGGAGCATGGCGACCAGCTTGCGGATCGGCATCGGCGGGCGTTTCTGTCCCGGCGGGTGGCTCAGGCGCTCCATGTAGCGCGGCATTCCGCGGTTGCGGTCGCCGGACTCGGTCAGCTCGCCGATCTCCAGCTCCGGGCGGAGCATCTCGAAGAGCTCCTCGCCCGTGGACGTGCGCACCATCACCCATTGCCAGCCGAGCGGGGCGCCCATGTAGCCGATGGTGATGTCGCTGAGTGTGTTGGCGTAGTCGAAGCAGGAGAGACAGGACGACGGGAAGATGCCGTGCAGCTTGTCCATCGGGAAGTCGATATAGTTCAGGCGCTCGACGTGGCCGTCCTCGTGGCGCATCCAGAGGCTGAAGTCCTGCATGAACTCATGATGGACGACGGTCTCGGGCGACTTGGAGACCTGGGTCAGGAAGTATTCGAGATCCGTATAACTGACGTTGTCGCTGCAGGGGATGCCGATGACGTAGAGGCGCTCCAGACCCAGCTCGGCCTCGGCGGCGCGCAGTTGATGGACCTGGCAGCCGGTGCCGACGACGGCGAGGCGTTTGATGCCTTGGTCGCGAACGGCGTCGATCAGGCTCAGTGCCGGCGAGAGGCAAGGTTTGTTGCCGGCGGTCGCCAGGACCTCTTGCGGGGTGTGGGCCAGGATGGGTTGCGCCTTGAAGCGGGTCCCGGGTGCGGCTGCGGTGGTGATGACGGCGTCGACCTTGTCCTGCTCGAGCAGGCGCGCGCCCAGTGCCGTGACCATGCCTGTCCATTGGGCATTAGGGTTGGGACGGGCCATCCGCGCGGCATACATGGCGCGATAGATCCCGAAGCGGCCTTCTTCGCCGGCTTGACGGGTGCGACCGTGCAGACGCTGCTCGATCCCGCGGGTCTGGTTGCGCACGAAGGTGCAGGTCTGCGACATTAGCAGCTTGAGGCTGCTGTCGCAGAAGCCGCAGTCGCTACACAGACGCGGACGCCCCTTGAGCCGCTCGTCGCTGCTGAGCAACGAGATCTGGTCGAGTCCCTTCGAAGGACCCTCTTCCATCGGCGCAATGTCGGTGCTCGTCATTCGCTTGCCCCCGGGAGGTGGTGCCGGGGCTCATGCGCGGCGACGAGCGCCCCGCTCGTGATTGGGCTCGTCATTGAAGGAACGGACATGCTTCGAATTCTCCTCAGGGTGTTGGCTGGTCTTGTTGTACTTGTCGTTTTGGCGGTCGTTGCCGGGCCTTTTCTGATCTCGGGGAAGCCGAGCGACGGGCTCGCCTCCAACGCGGAGGCGGCGTCGGCAGATAGTCGTTTCGTCGGGATTCCGTTCGCGGGGACTGCGGGGCTTGCGGTCCATTATCTCGAGCAGTCGTCGCCGGTTTCGTCCCGGGCGCCGTCCGACGCGACGGCCTTCCTCCTGCTGCACGGCTTCACCTTCAACGCCTGGACCTGGCAGCCCGTGCTCGATACCTTCGCCGCTCGGGGTCGCGCGGTCGCTTACGATCAGCTCCCCTACGGCCTCAGCGCCAAGCCGATGCGGGCCGCATGGGAAGGTCCCAATCCCTACTCGAAGGATGCCGCCATCACGCAGCTCTTCGCGGTGATGGATGCCCTCGGGCTGGAGCGCGCGGTCCTGGTCGGGAATTCCTCGGGCGGGACGCTCGCTCTGGAGGCGGCTTTGGCACACCCCGAGCGGGTGTCGGCCCTGATCCTGGTGGCGCCTTGGGTCTATGCCACGCGTCCGACCCTGCCCGAGTGGTTGGCCAGTCTGCCGCAAATGCGTCGTCTGAGTCTATTGATCGCGCGCAAGTTGGGCGAGAATGGCGCCCTGCTGGATCTGTCCTACGCCGATTCGAGCAAGGTCACGGAGGCGCGTCGGGCGCAGTTCGGAATTCACACCCGGGTCGCGGGTTGGGATCTCGCCTGGGGCGAGCTGCTGGCCTTGTCGCTCTCGGCGCCGGTGACGGTGAGCGCGCATCTGGCGGAGGTGAAGATCCCCGTGCTGCTGGTCAGCGGAGAGACCGATCGGTTGGTGCCGATCGAGGACAGTCGGCGCGTGGCCGCGGCGCTGCCGGATGCGACCTTCGCCGTGATCGAGGGCTGCGGGCATGTTCCGCAGGAAGAATGTCCGGAGGCGTTCGAAGCTGTCGTCGGCGAGTGGCTGGATGCCCAAGGTTTGTGACGACCGTTCCGAATCCCGCCCCGAGCCGCGCTCTGACCCAGGTGCGCTCGAGTCGATGCGATAAGAGCGCAAATCGCGCTCGATTCGGTCCGAATCGCCTTCTTCTTGACCGACTCCGCTTGACCTGACTGAAGTCGGAGCGCTAGGGTCGCGCCCCGTATCCTTCTGTGCCAAGCACACTGCAACTCAATCTCACTGCAACCAGGTTCGCTGCGTATGCCCATCCCGTTTCCGTTTTCCGCTGTCGTCGCCCAGGAGGAGATGAAGCGCTCCCTGTTGATTGCGGCCATCGATCCCTCGATCGGCGGCGTTCTCGTCTTCGGTGACCGCGGGACGGGTAAGTCCACGGCGATTCGTGGTCTCGCGGCGCTTCTGCCGAAGATGCGTGCGGTCGACTGCGTCTATAACTGCGACCCGGAGGCGGGCGAGGACGCGCTCTGCGCCGAGTGCCGGACCAAACGCGCCAAAGGTCCGCTGAAGAGCCGGATGGTGCCGGTGCCGGTGGTCGACCTGCCGCTCGGCGCGACCGAGGACCGCGTGATCGGCGCGCTGGATCTGGAGCGCGCCCTGACCAAAGGCGAGAAGGCCTTCGAGCCCGGCCTCCTGGCCCGTGCCCATCGCGGCTTCCTCTACATCGACGAGGTCAATCTCCTGGAGGACCATCTCGTCGACTCGCTGCTCGACGTGGCCGCCTCCGGCGAGAACCTGGTCGAGCGCGAGGGTCTGAGTATTCGCCATCCTGCCCGCTTCGTGCTGGTCGGCTCGGGCAACCCGGAGGAGGGAGAGCTGCGCCCGCAGCTCCAGGACCGTTTCGGTCTCTCCGTCGAGGTCAAGACCCCGCAGGATCTGCCCACCCGCATGAAGGTCGTGCGGCTGCGCGACGAGTTCGAGCGCGACCCGCCGGCCTTCGTGCTGAAGTGGAAGCGCCAGGACAGCAAGGTCCGCAACCAGATCCAAAAGGCGCGTGATTTTCTGCCGACCGTCGAGGTTCCGGACGCGACCCTCGAGCAGGCGGGGCGGCTCTGCATCAAGCTGGGTACCGACGGTCTGCGCGGCGAGCTGACCGTCATCCGCGCCGCCCGTGCCTTTGCGGCACTCAAAGGCGATGCCGTCGTGCTGGACGAGCATCTGGTTCAGGTGGCCGCCTCCGCGCTGCGGCATCGGCTGCGCCGCGATCCGCTGGACGAGTCCGGCTCGACCAGCCGGGTCCAGCGGGCCGTCGGGGAGTTGTTCGGGGAATGAGCAGTCCTGCGGCGATGCCTGAGTCGGAGCCCGAGCGGCCGCGCGGCGAGGCCGGGGTTTCGCGCTGGGAGGACGCTGTGCTTGCGGCCGCCCTCATGTCCGTGGACCCGGTCGGGACCGGCGGGGTCGCGCTGCGCTCGCTCGCCGGGCCGGTGCGCGATCAGTGGCTGCAGATCATGCGCGACCTTCAGCCGCCCGGCACGCCGATGCGCCGTATTCCCCTGCATGTCTCCGACGGGCGTCTGCTCGGCGGTCTCGACTTGGCCGCGACCCTGAGCGCCGGCCGACCGGTCGCCGAGCGGGGTCTGCTGGTCGAGGCCAACGGCGGGATCGTCGAGCTGGCGATGGCCGAGCGGATTGCGGCCGGCACCGCGGCGCGTCTGACCATGGCCTTCGATTCGGGCGAGGTGGTGCTCGAGCGTGACGGTCTGGCGATGCGCTCGCCGGCGCGGTTCGCCGTAGTCGCGCTGGACGAGGGCGTCGGCGACGACGAGGGGCTGCTCAACGCACTGCTCGACCGTTTGGCATTCCATCAAGACCTGACACATATTCGGGTTCACGAGGCGGTCGCCTGCGACTACGACGCCGACGAGATCCTCGCCGCGCGTGCCCTGCTTCCCGGGATTCAGGTGAGCGAGGCGCAGATCGAGGCTCTGTGCAGCACCGCGCTGGCCTTGGGTATCCCCTCGCTGCGCGCCTCCATTTTTGCCGCCCGAGCGGCCTGCGCCGCCGCCGCGCTTGAAGGCCGCACCGAGGTGACCGACGAGGACTTGGCCGTCGCCGGCCGACTGGTGCTCGCCCCGCGTGCGACCATGCTGCCGCCGATGGAGCAGCCGCCCGACGAGCCGCCTCCGCCCGAGCCGGAAGAGCCGGATCAGGAGCAGGACAAGGGCGAGGATCAGCAGGAGCCCAAGGAGCTCGAAGATCAAGTGCTCGAAGCAGCCAAGGCGGCGATCCCGGCCGATCTGCTCGCGCAGCTCCAGCTCGGCAAGCTGCGGCGCTCGCGTGCCCGTGCCACCGGCAAGGCCGGTGCGGTCCAGAATGCGCCCCTGCGCGGGCGCCCGGCCGGTGTCCTGCGCGGCGAGCCGCGTGCCGGTCTGCGTCTGAACGTCGTCGAGACATTGCGCGCCGCCGCACCTTGGCAGCGTCTGCGTCGCGAAGAGGTCGCGCGCTTCGGGGGCGAGTCCAATCGCATCGAGATCCGTCAGGACGACTTCCGCATCACCCGCTTCAAGCATCGCTCGGAGACCACGACCATCTTCGTCGTAGATGCCTCGGGGTCTTCGGCACTCCACCGGTTGGCCGAGGCCAAGGGCGCGGTCGAGCTGCTCCTGGCGGACTGCTATGTGCGTCGCGACCGGGTCGCGCTGGTCGCCTTCCGCGGTCAGTTCGCCGAGGTCCTGCTGCCGCCGACACGCTCGCTGGTCCGGGCCAAGCGCTCGCTGGCCAGCCTGCCGGGCGGGGGCGGTACGCCGCTCGCGTCCGGGATCGATCTGGGGATGATGCTCGCGGATTCGGTCAAACGCCGCGGCGGCACGCCGATCCTCATCATCATGACCGACGGTCGCGCCAACGTGGCGCGCGACGGCACCGGCGGGCGCGCGCGGGCCAACGAAGATGCTCTCTCCGCGGCGCGCTTGGTGCGCTCGGTCGAGATCACCTCGTTGGTGATCGACACTTCGCCGCGTCCGCAGCAGCAGGGGCGCGATCTGGCCGTCGAGATGGGTGCGCGATATCTGCCCTTGCCGCATGCCGACGCAACCTCGCTGTCCCATGCCGTGCGCGCCGCAGGATAAGCTCGGGAACGCGCTGATGACCCACAAAGGCCGACAGCCCGGGATCGTCGAGTTGCACTCGACTCTTCGGCAGCGAGGTCGGAGCACAGCGTTGCATGCCACCCCACCGCTCCGTGGCCGGCTCGGCCTTGCGGGCGGCGCATGATGGCCGATACGCCGCGCTGGGACATCGAAGGTCGCGACTGGCCCAATCGCACGGCCAGCCGCTTCGTCGAGGCCGGCGGCCTGCGCTGGCACGTCCAGCAGATGGGCACGGGTCCGACACTCCTCATGCTCCACGGCACGGGTGCCGCGACCCACTCCTGGCGTGCCTTTGCTCCCGAGCTCGCCGATCGCTTTACCGTCGTCGCGCCTGATTTGCCCGGCCACGGGTTCACCAGCGCGTTGCCGTCGAAACGCATGTCATTGCCCGGCATGGCCGCGGCGGTTCACGCCCTTCTTCGCGAGCTCGACTGCACGCCCGATCTCGTTCTCGGGCACTCGGCGGGTGCGGCGATCCTAATCCGGATGACGCTCGATGGCTTCATCCGGCCGCGCGGTCTGGTGAGTCTGAACGGCGCACTGATGCCTTGGCGCGGACTCCCGGCGCATATCTTTTCACCCGCCGCCAAGCTGATGGCCGCGAATGTCTTGGTCGCGCGTCTCTTCGCGCGGCGCGCCGCCGACCGGCGGGTGGTCGAGCGTCTGGTCGAGAGCACCGGCTCGACCTTGGAACCGGCCGGCGTCGACCTTTATCAGCGCCTCGTCCGCCATCCCTCGCATGTCGGCGCCAGCCTCGCCATGATGGCCAACTGGGATTTGGCCGCGCTTGCGCCTGACCTGAGCCGTCTTGAGCCACCGCTCTTTTTGGTCGTCGGGGAAGGTGATCTCACGGTATCCCCGTCCGAGGCCCGCCGCGTGCGGGAACGCCTTCCGAGTGCGGAGGTCATTTCCTTGCCGGGTCTCGGGCACCTCGCCCACGAGGAGCGCCCCGAAGAGGTTGCGGATCTGGTTAAGGGTCTCGCCGACCGGCTGGGTCTCCCGGATTGAAGAACGTGTAGGATGGGTAGAGCGCAGCGAAACCCATCCTTCAAACCGCCATGTTGCCGGGTTTTGGTCCAATACCCTTGGCGCGGGCTGGATGGGTTTCGCTGCGCTCTACCCATCCTACGTGTTTCGGTTGTTTTTGAATTGTTCCCCACGTAAAGGCTCGCGATGAGCCAAGCGGATCGCACCGCGGGTGCGTTGCCGGCTCGACCCGCATCACGAGTTTCGCGTCGACTTGATCCAACAGGGGCTGACAAACGCCCATTCCTGCTATAATGTCAACCAACATTGACATTACTGAAGGTCATGCAGACTTGACACTCCCGGCATCGCAGGTCTCCGAGCACACCTCAGGTCGCAGCAAGCCGCACGCGGTCGTCATCGGCAGTGGCTTCGGCGGGCTGGCCGCCGCGATTCGCCTGGGCGCTCGGGGCTATCAGGTCACCGTACTCGAGCGTCTCGACGCGCCCGGCGGTCGTGCCTATGTCCATAAGATCGACGGCTTCACCTTCGATGCCGGCCCGACCATCATCACCGCGCCCTTTCTGCTCGACGAGCTGTGGGGGCTATGCGGTCGCAGCTTCTCCGAGGAGATCGACATCCGCTTGATGGATCCCTTCTACCGGATCCGTTTCGACGACGGCAAGGTGTTCGACTACAACGGCGACGCGGATGCCGTGAAGGCCCAGATCGCGAAGTTCTCGCCGCGCGACGTCGCGGGCTACGATCGCTTCATGGAACACAGCCAGGCGATCTTCAAGATCGGCTTCGAGCAGTTGGGCCATGTGCCCTTCAACTCCTGGACCGACATGCTCAAGATCGTCCCGGACATGATCACCCTCGGCAGCCATCGCAGCGTCTATGCGATGGTCTCCAAGTACATCAAAGACCCCTACATTCGCCAGGTGCTGTCCTTCCATCCGCTGCTGATCGGCGGCAATCCCTTCTCCGTCACCTCCATCTACACGCTCATCTCCTATCTGGAGCGCAAATGGGGCGTGCACTCGGCCATCGGCGGCACGGGCGCGCTCGTGAAGGGGATGGTCAGCCTCATCGAAGGGCAGGGCGGGACAATTCGCTACGGTGAAGAGGTCGAGCAGATCCTCGTGAAGGACGGCAAGGCGACCGGTGTTCGACTCAAGTCCGGCGAGGCGATCGCGGCCCCGGTCGTGGTCTCCAACGCAGACGCGGCCTGGACCTATCGCTACCTCGTGCCGGCCGAGCATCGCAGCCATTGGACGGATCAAAAGATCGATCGCGCCCAATACTCCAACGGACTCTTCGTTTGGTATTTCGGCACCAAACGCCAATATCCGGAAGTCGCTCACCATACGATCTTGCTCGGCCCACGCTACAAAGGGCTGCTGGACGATATTTTCAAGAACAAGCGGTTGGCCAAGGACTTCAGTCTCTATCTGCATCGCCCGACGGCGACGGATCCCGGTTTGGCACCGGAGGGTTGCGACACCTTCTATGTCCTGGCGCCGGTTCCGCACCTCAAAGGCGATATCGATTGGGAGAAGGAAGCCGAGCCCTATCGCGCGCGGATCGCGAAGTATTTGAGTGAAACCGTCCTGCCGGGGTTGGAAGACGAGATCGTCGCCTCGCTCGTCACGACCCCGCGGGATTTTCAGGACAGGCTTCTGTCCTACAACGGGGCCGGGTTCAGTCTCGAACCCATCCTCTTGCAAAGTGCCTGGTTCAGACCGCACAACGCGAGCGAAGAGGTGAATGGCCTTTACTTGGTCGGTGCGGGGACGCATCCGGGTGCAGGTGTGCCCGGTGTCCTATCGTCGGCCCGTGTCCTCGATACGGTGGTACCCGATGCCTCAACCTATGCTTAAGACCTATCACGCCAGCGCGGCGGACATCGCCGCCTGTCGCCAACTCCTGCGGACCGGCTCGCGTTCATTCTACGCGGCCTCCTTCCTCCTGCCTCAGCGCATCCGCGATCCGGCCATCGCGCTCTACGCCTTCTGTCGCATCGCGGACGATGCGATCGATTGCGCGGGCGACGAGCCCGGCGCGCAGACGCGTGCGCTGGAGGAGCTTCATCATCGGCTCGACCGCATCTACGACGGCGATCCGATCGATGAATACACCGATCGCGCCTTGGCCGACGTGGTCGCCTGCTTCGGTCTCCCGAAGGCGCTGCTGGAGGCCCTGCTCGAAGGGTTCGAGTGGGATGCGGAAGGCCGGCGTTTCGAGGATCTCTCGGGCGTCTACGACTATTCGGCGCGGGTCGCGGGCACGGTCGGTGCCATGATGGCGGCCCTCATGGGCGCGCGCAGCACGCAGCTGGTGGCGCGGGCCTGCGATCTGGGCGTGGCCATGCAGTTGACCAATATCGCCCGCGATGTCGGAGAAGATGCCCGCAACGGCCGTCTCTATCTGCCGCTGTCCTGGATGCGCGAGGCCGGGATCGACCCCGAGGCGTGGCTCGAGAAGCCCGTCTTCAACGATGCACTTGCCGGCGTGATCGAGCGCCTGCTACGCGCCGCCGACACGCTGTATGTGCGCTCGGATGCGGGGATTGCCGGGCTGCCGATGGGTTGCCGTGCAGGCATCAATGCCGCGCGCTATCTCTATGCCGAGATCGGCCGTCAGGTCGAGCGACAGGGTCTGGACTCCATCTCCCGGCGCGCCGTGGTGCCGGGGAGTCGAAAGATGCAGCTCTTGGCACCGATCCTCGGGACTGCCGTACTGACGCCGCGCTATGTCTCCGCTCCGCCGCTCGACGAGACCCGCTTCCTGGTGGACGCCGTGGTCTACTCCGCCCATCGGTCTACCGAAGAAGATGCCGAAGCCCCGGCGGGCTTGGGCGGTCGTGTGATTTGGGTGCTGGAGCTCTTCGAGCAGCTCGAGGAGCGTGAGCGCGCAGTGGCTAACTGACGCGCGTCTCGCGGGATCGGCGCGTCATTCCGGACTCGGGCAAGCTCGAATCCGGGGATAGCGTGCCGGGCGTGCTTCAAGTCTTGACCTGAATTTGGCTTGGATCGGCCCTTCGATCCGAACGCGATCATTCGGGGGGATGAGCGAGGCCAGGCCCCCAGCCGAGCAACCTTGAGGTTGTCGTCGGCCGGGGACCGGGCGCCGAAGGTCTGCGACGCTCGCTCCGTAAGTTTTTGGGGGTTAAGGTGATTTACGGGAACGAGCATCCCGGCTGCGCGAGCCCGGAAGACCTGAGGGCTGTGCGTGCGAATAAATTCGCACCTACACGCCGGTCGTTCCTTTCCTGGAAATCACCTAAGGATGCGCGCTGCCGGGCGGAGGCACCTGCACACTCATGTCGCGCTCGCCGTAGCCCTGCGGGATCTCGAAGATGTCGGCAGGGATGGCCTCCTTGCGGATGACGGTGACCTCCGTCTCGGTCTCCATCGTGGTCCCCATCATCTCCATCTTGGTCTTGGTCAGGATGGGATAGCCCTTGATCTTGCTCATCTCTTCACGCTGGGCCACACCGGCCGGTGAGTTCGCCAGCATCCCGCCGGGACCGGAGAGGCTCATCATGTCGGTGTAGCGGGTCACGTCGAGGTCCACGTCCTCGGTCGCCCAGATCTCCTGATCCACGCCCATCATGCCGGTCTTGGTAACCCGATACTGTTTGGTGTCCCAGTCTCCGATCTTCTTGGTCTCGCCGGTCGCTTCGACCTTCACGGTCATCTCGCCCATCATGGCGCGCATCTGCTCGGCGGCCGGGCCGGTCATGCTGTCCATCACGGACTTGACGTCGATCGGGAGATATTCCTTCTCGGCGTGATTGACGAAGACGATGGTGCCGGCCGTCGGATCCATGATCATGTCGGTGGCATCGGTTCCTTCGTTGACCACCTTCATCTTGTCGTAGGCCAGATAGGTCTTGGACAGATCTTCGCTCGCTGCCTCGCCCATGACACCCGCGCTGCGATTGATCGTCTCGACGTAATAACCCTCCTCGTCCGCGATCGCTGCGGACATCGGCAGCAGTGCGGACAACGCGAGGGCCAGCCCGAGACGACGGGTCATGACCGGCCGACGCCCGATGCTCGAGCCTTGCTGATTCATCATGCTTATTCCTCTGCGGTGACTGGATGGTTTTCGACGCGCCGAATCGACGGCGCACGCGTCCAAACGCGCAAACAGGGTAATCGATGGAGTGCGCGTCGGGATAGGGCTATTCGCCGAGATTGCGTCGGTCGAGCACCCGCTTCGCCTTGCCCACGAAGCGCTCGATGCTGCGCGGCTCGACCAGGTCGACATGGGCGCGGATGCCGGCGACCGTATTGATCTCGCGGCTGATCCGCTCGCAGAGCGCCTGCATGCGGTCCATCCGATCGGAGAAGATCTCGGGGCGGATCTCGACCTTGACATGGACCTCGTCGAGCGTGCCGGGCCGGGAGACCTCGATGAGATAGTGCGGCGTGGTGCCCTCCACACGCAGCAGTGCCTCCTCGATCTGGGAGGGGAAGACGTTGACGCCGCGAATGATGAGCATGTCGTCGGTGCGCCCAGTGACGCGACTCATCCGTGCGGTGCGTCGTCCGCAGGCACAGGGCTCGCGATAGAGACGGGCGATGTCGCGGGTCCGATAACGGATCAGCGGCATCGCCTCGCGTGTGAGCGTGCTGATCACCAGCTCGCCGGGCTCGCCTTCCGGGACCGGCTCCAGGGTCTCCGGATCCAGACACTCGACCAGGAAATGATCTTCCTGGATGTGCATCCCGGTGCGCTCGGGGCACTCGCCGCTGACGCCGGGGCCGATCACCTCGGAGAGCCCGTAATTGTTGAAGGCGGCGATGTCGAGCTGATCCTCGATCTCGCGGCGCATGTCCTCGGTCCAGGGCTCGCCGCCGAAGTGGCCGAAGCGGATCGGCAGAGAGCGCGGATCGATGCCCAGCTCGCGCGCCGAATCCGCAATCGTCAGCGCATAGCTCGGGGTGCAGATCAGGACCTCGGGGTCCAGGTCACGCATGATCTCGATCTGGCGACGCGTGTTGCCCGCCGCCGCCGGGATGATGGCCGCACCGACGCGCTCGATCCCGTAATGCAGTCCGAAACCGCCCGTGAAAAGTCCGTATCCGAAAGCGACCTGCGCCGTGTGCTCGGGCCTAAGCCCGCCGGCGACCAGGAAGCGCGCGCATAGGTTCGACCAGGTTTCGAGATCACGAGCCGTGTAGGCGACGAAGGTGGGCCGCCCGGTCGTACCCGAGGAGCCGTGGATGCGCGCCAATGCCTTGCGTGGAACGGCCAGAAACCCGAACGGGTGTTGACGACGAAGGTCGTCCTTGGTGGTCAGGGGCAAGCGACGCACGTCGGCAAGCGAGCGGATACTGTGCGGCCCGATCTCGCGATGGGCAAAGTGGTCGCGGTAAAAGGGCACTCGCGCGACCCGCGTCACAAGCTCGCGCAGACGCTCCAGCTGCAACGCCTCGATGCCGTCGCGCGGCAGGGTCTCGGCATCCGCATCCCAGATGCGATGCTCGGTCTGCCGGTGGGCCTCATGAGTCTGCGCGGCCATAGTCCTAGATCCGTTGGTGGCTGTTGCATCGGCGCAAAACCTGCCCGTCGACGCCCGATGCCGAATTCAGCTTAATTGATCGAACATCCTGAACCGCGTCGACCACTGCGGCCGCAGGGTCACGCAAGCGCGACGCCAACCGACAACAGTGCATATCCCAAAGGGACGCGGTTCAGCAGGAGACAACGCTCAGCAGCTCATCCCCGTCGACGACATGCAGCCCCTTCTCCAGCAGGACCGCAATCGCCCGGTCCGGATCCTCGAAGCGGAAGATCAGGATCGCCTTGTCGCCGCGCCGCAGCGAGAAGGCGTACATGTACTCGATGTTGAGACCCGCGCCTTCCAGCACCGCCAGCGCCTCGGCCAGCCCGCCCGGCCGGTCGAGCACGTCGACCGCGACCACCTCGGTCAGGTTGACCACCCATCCGGCGTCCTCCAAGACCTGCTTGGCCTTGTCCCATTCACGTACGATCAGACGCAGGATGCCGAACTGAGCGGTGTCCGCGAGCGAGAGCGTCAGGATATTGATGCCTTCCTTCGCGATGGCCTCCAGAGGCGCACCGAGACGTCCAGGGCGGTTTTCCAGAAAGAGCGAGAGTTGTTGCAGTTTCATGGTTTCGAGTCCTCGTGGTGCTCGGTTGGTCTTTTTCAGCCGCCAGCTGGCGGCTGGCGGCTATGCCCCCTCGTTGCGCCGATCGATGACCCGCTTCGCCTTCCCCTCGCTGCGAGCGATGCTGCGCGGCTCGACCAGGCGCAGTCCGACGCGGATGCCGAGGATGTGCTCGATCGCCTTGGCCAGACGCGCGCGCACGTCTTCGAGTGCGCGGATCTTGTCGCTGAAGACCTCGGGCGTGACCTCGACCTCCACCGACATCTGGTCCAGACCTTGATCGCGGGTGAGGATGATCTGGTAGTGCGGGAGGGTGCCCTCGACCGCCAGAAGTGCTGCCTCGACCTGGGAGGGAAAGACGTTCACGCCGCGGATGATGAACATGTCGTCCGAGCGCCGACCGATGCGCCGCATCCGCCGGATGGTGCGTCCGCACTCGCAGGGCTCGCTGATCAGCGAGGTGATGTCGCGGGTGCGGTAGCGGATCATCGGCATCGCCTTCTTGCTCAGCGTGGTGAGCACCAGCTCGCCTTCCTCGCCGTCGGGCAGGGACTCGCCGGTCTCGGGGTCGATGATCTCGGGATAGAAATGATCCTCGAAGATGTGCAGACCCTGTTGGGCCGAGCATTCGCTCGCCACGCCGGGGCCGATGATCTCGGAGAGGCCGTAGATGTCGTAGGCCTTGATGCCGGCAGCGGCCTCGATGTGATCACGCATCCCGTCGGTCCAGGGCTCGGCCCCGAAGATGCCGGCGCGCAAGGGGAGCGAGCGCATGTCCACGCCAAGCTCGGCGGCACGCTCGATCAGATAGGTGAAATAGCTCGGGGTGCAGCAGAGTGCGGAGACGCCGAAGTCGCGGATCAGCATGATCTGGCGGTCACTGTTGCCGCCCGAGATGGGAACGACGGTCGCCCCGAGGGCCTCCGCACCGTAGTGGGCACCGAGTCCGCCGGTGAAGAGCCCGTAGCCGAAGGCGTTCTGCAGGATGTCCCCGCGGTGAAGCCCACAGCAGGCGAGGGTGCGCGCCATGACCTCGGACCAGACCCCGACGTCCTCGCGCGTGTAGGCGACGACGATCGGCTTGCCGGTGGTGCCGGAGGAGGCATGCAGCCGGACCACGTCGCTCATGGGCGTGGCGAAGAGACCGAAAGGATAGGTGTCGCGCAGGTCGGCCTTGACCGTGAAGGGGAGCTGCTGGATGTCTTCGAGCCGTTGGATCGAGTCCGGGGCCAGGCCGCGCTCTTGCATCCGGGCGCGAAAGAGGGCGACGTTGTCGTAGGCGAGCGACACGACCGCGCGAAGCCGTCGCAGCTGCACCTGCTTCAGCGCCGTCTCCGGCAGAAAATCGGGCGCGCTGGCCGGGTGGAAACCGCCCTCGGCGTCGTTCCAGAGCTCTGTCAGCATCTTGGTCCTCGCTTAAACCGCGCCCGGCGCGGTTTGTGATGTTTTGGGATGGGATCGGCCTGGCAGACTCGACGATCGTTGGAGGTGGCGCGGTTTAAGATCTTAAAAAGATCAAATTTTAAACCGCGTCTCCA
Organism: Thiocapsa roseopersicina; assembly: GCF_900106925.1. Taxonomy (GTDB): domain Bacteria; phylum Pseudomonadota; class Gammaproteobacteria; order Chromatiales; family Chromatiaceae; genus Thiocapsa; species Thiocapsa roseopersicina. The sequence goes on along the minus strand of NZ_FNNZ01000010.1, from coordinate 34,954 downwards.
CCGAGGTCGGTGAAATCCCCAAGACCGAATACAACACGAAAATGACGCATGGCGCTCTGGACGCGGTTTAAGGGTGTTGAGCGATCGAGCCTTGGAGCGCGGCCTCGCGACCCAGAGCGAAGGCCTGGTCGTTGACCTTGTGGAGCTTCTCGGCCAGATTGGCGTAGATGGCCGCCATCCAGTGCTCTTGGGAGATGTCCAGCAGCGTGGAGACGGCGCCGAGCAAGGCGACATTGAGGCTCTTTTTGTTCTTGAGCGCCCCTTCCGGCAGCAGGTCCGGACCGATCAGGACCCCGCCGGCGCGCAGCATGGGGCGATTGATCTCGATCTGGGTCGCTTCCAGGACCAATAGCACATCCGCCTCGCCGGCCGGGACCATCGGACTCAGAACCTGCGCGCCGTAGCGCACGTCGCTGCTCACCGAGCCGCCGCGCTGGCTCATGCCGTGCAGCTCGCTCTTCTTCACATCGAATCCGGCGCGAAACGCCGCCTCGGCGAGCATGTCGGAGGCCGTCAAGACCCCCTGGCCGCCGAGTCCGGCGATGACGATATTCTTCACTTTATCCATTGGGGGCTCTCGAATCGGAATTGAGGCGTCGTAGGTCGGGTTAGCGAAGCCTAACCCGACGGGCTCGGGCTCAGCCGCTCACGGCCGCCGCGCAGCTCTGCAGTTGTGCGGACCCGGCCGCGGCCTTGTCGTAGAAGCGGATCTTGGGGGCGGCCAGAACACAGGGCTGGCGGGTGATCAGGAGCGAGGTCTCGGGTTTGGCGAGCAGCTCCGCGATCAGATCCTTGAGCGAGAGGCTCTTGTCCGTGGTCTCGACGACCTGCACGTTCTGTACGCCCATGGCGCGCGCGATGCCCTCGAAGCTCAGCTTGTTGGTCGTGGAGTGATCGAGCAGGCGTCCGGTCCCCGGGTGCTCCTGCAATCCGGTCATGGCGGTCGTGCCGTTGTCGAGGATCATCACCAGATGGCCCGTCGCCGGCGGGTTGTAGACCATCTCGGCGATCCCGGTCAGCCCGGAATGCACGAAGGTCGAGTCCCCGATCACGCTGACCACGCGTCGCGCCTGATCCTCGGGCAGCACATGCCGCAGACCCAGGCCGACGCCGATGCTGGCACCCATGCAGACGCAGGTGTCCATCGCCGAGAAGGGCGGGAGCACGCCGAGGGTGTAGCAGCCGATGTCGCCCGCGACGATGCAGTCGAGGTCCCTGAGCGCCTGGAAGACCTCGCGGTGGGCACAGCCCTGACAGAGTTCGGGCGGCTTGCCCTTGGGCGGGACGGCCTCTGGGCTGGTATCGCCGGCCAGGATGCGGCGCACGCGCGCCACGTCCAGCTCGCCGAAGCGATACATCTCCGGCTTGCCTTCGGCCTGGATGCCGGCGGCGCGAAGGTCGTCGGTCAGGACGGGATCGCCCTCCTCGACGACGACGAGCCGCTCCACCCCCGCGGCGAAGGCGCGGATGCGCTCGATCGGCAGCGGATAGGTCATGCCGACGGTGAGATGGCTCGCCTCCGGGGCCGCCTCGCGCGCATGTACGGCACTGATGCCGGTCGTGACGATCCCGAGCGTGGAGTCGCCGGCGTCCATCCGGATCGGGCCCTCGGCCTCGTTCCAGGCGGCGATCTCGGCGAGCTTGGTGCGCAGGCGATGGTGTGCCGGTTTGGCGTAGGCCGGGATCATGACGCGCGCCGGGATCTTGTGCTCGAAGCGGGGCTCGGCCAGGCCCGCGACCGGTCCGCGCGCAATGACGATGGTCTTGGCGTGGCAGACCCGCGTGGTGAGACGCAGCAGGACCGGGATCTTCCAGCGCTCCGAGATCTCGAACGCCAGCAACGTGAAGTCGTAAGCCTGCTGGGAGTCGAAGGGCTCGAGCGTCGGGATGGCAGCGGCGCGCGAGTAATGCCGGTTGTCCTGCTCGTTCTGGCTGGAGGCCATGCCGGGATCGTCGGCCGAGACGACCACCAAGCCGCCTTCGACGTCGGTGTAGGCCGCGGTGAAGAGGGGATCAGCCGCCACGTTGAGCCCGACATGCTTCATGGTGACCAGCGTGCGCGCCCCGGCGAAGGCCACCCCGAGCGCGACCTCCAACGCTACCTTTTCGTTCGGCGACCACTGCGCATGCCCGCCGAGGCGGTCGAAGGTCTCCAGGATCTCGGTCGAGGGGGTGCCGGGGTAGCCCGTACCCAGGCGCACTCCCGCATGCAGCGCGGCGAGGGCCACCGCGTCGTCACCGCTCAATAGTTGCCGTTCTGCGGTCGTCATCGTCGACTTACTCTCTGTCAGGGCGTCACGAATCCGCCATTATCCGCATCATTGCTGCCCTGCAGCAAGCCGAGTGGATCAATAGTCGCGACGCGCCGACAGGGTCCGCCCGTCGTCGGCCTTCAGGATCAAGGCGCCTGTGGGATCCAATTCGAAGGCTCTGATCCGAGCAAGCAGATCGAGGACCTTGCGCTCCTGGTCCATCAAGGCGGGCGCGCAGGCCATCATGGTCGTCGCCGAGAGCGCGAGTGTCAGGGTCTCGCCGGTCAGGGTGTATTCGCCTTGATAGGCGTTGCAGGAGGCCCGACCCCAAAGACGGCCGTCGGCGCCGAAATTCAGCGTGACGCGGGAACGATCGATGATGCCGCCACCGCCGATGTCCTCGACGATCCACTCGGGTCCTTGGAGCAGTGTGGCGGGATCCCCGCCGCAGCCATCGAGTCTGCGCTCGTCGAGCTGGATCTCGACCGTCGCGGGGTGCGGCATGCCGCTCATGCTGTCCACGCAGGGTCGATCGAAGATGCTGACGACCATGTCGCCGTCTTCGATCAGATTGCGATAGCGGCGTCCGTCCTCGAGCAGCTCCTGCTCGGTCAGCGCGACATTGATCCGGGTCTCCCCCATGTCCGTGTTCAGATCGACCCGCTTGTCCGTGAGCTCAAGGCTCCAAAAAGGCTCGTTGCCGGTGGCGCGAAAGGCGGTCTGCGCGGACTCCACCGGAATGCATTCCGGATAGGCCGTGCCCGCGATTTCGAGCATCCCGCGATCGCCTTTGCTCCAGAAGGAGGTGGACGGATCCGCGAGGGCGACATAGCGGGCGCCGGAGCCCGAGACCGCTTGTCTCAGATCGAAGGCCCGGTCGTCGACCTGAAGACGCATCCGGTCCTCCAGAAAGCCGACGCGGATGGGCTGATCCCCGCAGACGAGCTCGCTCGATAAGGGGGGCGGCTCGTATGGGCGCATCATGACGGTGCCGAGATCGGGCGACTCGACCGACGGATCAAGCGGCACCTCGTCCGTGATCCAGGCCGCCAGCCCGGCAGACAGGACCGCGCCGCGAACCAGATAGGGCTGGTCCGGAAGCAGTGCCGCGCGCTCGACGACGATCTCGAAGGGGATCGGGACCTGTCGGCCGTCCAAAGCACTCCTGTGCTCGGCGACCAAGCGCCCGCCCGGCACGCTCGGGTCGCTGAGCTCGACGATCGCGATTGCGTCCCGCGGCAGGGCGATGCGCGCCTTGTAGCTCAGTGCCCCGGTGATCTGCAGGCTCGATGCGTCATCCCGGCCCTCGGGCGCCGCGGCGAAGACAACCTGCGTGCCGACCATGAGGGTCAGGCATGACACGAGGATCGTGAGCTTTGTGCGACGGATCAGCGACATCGGGCAGTCTCCTGGGCGATAGAATCCGAGCTCGGCCGACCGATCGGCGCTTGACGCGAGTCTCGGTTCGGATGGATCTTTCCGAGCGATGCGGTCCTGCGGCGATGACGGCACCCTCGGCAAGGCGATTCTGCCCGCGATTCCCCGGCTGTTCCAGGGCGGGAGGCACGATCGGCGGTGGACGTCGGGCCGTTCCCGCGACCGACCGGACGGCCCTCGGCCACGCCCGTTCAGCATGCACGCGCGAGTCACACCCAGATCATGTCAAGCGAGCCCAGCATCGATGCACCATCCTCCTCAGCCGACCTCGATGCCGTTTACGAGGAGCTCCAGCTGTTTCGCGCCGCGTTTTCGACGCTATCGATGGCGACCTGCGGTCCGGACGGCGAACCCGACGCGAGCTACGCGCCCTATCTGGAGGTGGACGGTGACTTCTACGTCTTCGTCAGCGCGCTTTCGACCCACACCGCCAATCTGATCGAAACGGGTCGGGTCAGCGTGCTCTTCATCGAGGAGGAGGCAACGGCCGTGCACCCGTTCGTGCGTCGGCGTTTAACCTTCCAATGCCGGGTCGAGGAGGTCGGGCGCGACCGAGACGGGTACGAAGGTGTCCTCGACCTCTTCGAGACCCGTTTCGGCGGTCTGGTCAAGACCCTGCGCGGCTTGGCGGACTTTCATCTCCTGCGACTGCATCCGGAGCGCGGGCGCTATGTGAAGGGTTTCGGAAAGGCGTTCGCCATCGACGATGTCGGACTCGCCCGCATCCGGCATATCCGCGAGAGCGGCCGTCGCACCGTTCCGGGAGACGACTCCGCACTCTGAACGCCGGGGCGCGCTACGCCATCGCGGCTCGGCAGATCAGCCGCGAGCTGCTTGAATCGACCAGGCCACGTCCGCCGCTTGGCGGTTGCCGGCGACATCGTGCACTCGAAAGACCTTCACGCCGGCCAAGACGCCGATGGTCGTCGTCGCACAGGTTGCGGGCATGAGCGCGGCGAGGTCCGGCTCCCGACAAATGGTGCTGAGGAAGCGCTTGCGGCTCGCCCCGAGCAGAACGGGCGGTCCGAGGCGGACCAGCTCGCCCAATCCGGCCATGAGCGCGAGATTGTGCTCTAGCGTTTTGCCGAAACCGATGCCCGGATCGGTCAGGATCTTCTCCTGTGTAATCCCCGTGGCCAACGCCGCTTCGATGCGCTGGACAAGAAAGTCGCGAACCTCCGCGACCACGTCCGCGTAAAGCGGGTTCTGCTGCATTGCATCCGGCATCCCCTGGCGATGCATCAAGACGATCGGCACGTCTCGATCGGCCGCCAAGGCAAGCATGTCCGGATCGTCGCGTCCGGCGGAGGTGTCGTTGATCCAGTCGGCACCCGCGTCGAGCGCGGCCTCGGCGACCCGGGCGGAGGTGGTGTCGATACTGATCGCGGTGCTCCTCGGCACGCATTCGCGCAGCCGCAGGATCACCGGGATCACCCGGCGCTCCTGCTCCGCGGCAGGGACGGGTTGCGCGCCGGGTCGTGTGGATTCCCCGCCGATGTCGATCAGGTCCGCGCCCTCGTCGATCATCGCGAGGGCGTGCTGCACCGCAACGGCGGTTTCCGAGTAGCGCCCGCCGTCGGAAAAACTGTCGGGCGTCACGTTGAGGATGCCCATGACGAGGGGAGGCGTGTCCTGCCCCGACGGCGTGCTGTTCGTCATGCTGTTCATCTGGCGGACTCCGGTCGATTGGCTTTGACGTTGCGCGGGGGATGCGTGCATGATCCCGACGCGCCGCGCGGCGTTGACTCTCGCCGGCGGATCTCCCCGAAGGATAACGCCGACTCGGCCTCGCGCACCTATCGGGATCTCGGACCCGGATCGGGAGGGAGCCCGGGCCGGACGAGCAAACGGAAAGGGTACCGAAATGAGCAGTGTCAGGCTTGGTTTGATCGTCGCCGTCGCGAGCGTCGCGTTGGTCGCGGGCTGCGCTACGGGTGGACAGTCAGGAAACTTGCCGACTGTGACGAACCCATCCGAAGCGGCGAATATCACCCTCTATCGAGACGGTTCGCTGGCGGGTTGGTTCGCGACCATGCGCGTCGAGCTCGACGGCCAGGAGATCTATCGCATCGGCCGCGACGAGGCGTTTTCCTTCACGGTCGATCCGGGTCAGTATCTGCTGATCTATACGCTTGGCTTCAACGAGTGCCGCCGGATCATTTGGGCCGATGCGCGGGAGAATCAGCGGATACGGTTGTCGCCCACATGTACTTAAACTGCGTCCCCTTGGCCACGGTCAAGGCTCAAGCGGGGTTCACCGTTGGTGGATTCCCGGAGGGCTGTGGGGGGCGCGGTTTAAGGAAGTGATACGAATCATTCGGGCGGTATTCGGCTGATTCGAGCGCGGCCGGCGGCGTCGATCATAAACACGGTCCGGCTCAGTTGGGCATTGCATCCTAAGGGCAGGAAACGACGCCGGCAATCGTCGCAAAGCGGCGACACACCGGGATCGACGACTTGCAGTCGTCTCCTTCCGCCGATCTAGCGGCCAGCGAGGTCGGGTTCGACTCGACGATCCTGGAAACCGCGTGGAACGCGCTGCGGTGACGGACGGGGAGAGCGCCCCGTCACGCTAACTCGGTACGCCCCCAAATCATCACCGGCTCGAAACGACGTGTATCTTTTATTTGCAACCCGGCCATCCGGGATAGCAGCACGCGGTTTCGCCTCCACGGTTCCCCGGCTTCGACAGCCATCCGCTTGGGCAGCTGCCGTCGGGTGACCGACAGAAACTACCCTGAGCCTTGAACCCATCAGGACACTCTCCTTCCTTCGGGGGGGGGGATTTAGGGGGCGTCGGGCTCGGCTCCGGTTCTGGCGCGGGTTCGGGTTCCGGCTCGGGCTTCGGCTCGGGTTCCGGCGCTGGATCCGCACCTTCACACTTCTCGCTATCCCGACAAGACGCCGGCATATACCTCGGCTCGATATCCGGGCTGTAACAACACCAATCGATCGCACCGCCGCGCTCCGTCGCGGCCAGCATGACGCTTTTATCCTCGAGCTGCGGGATGGTGCCGTTGAAGGTGACTCGGATATTGCCGCCTTCTTCGATCTTGACGGATTCGACGTACTGGCTCTCGAGTTCTCCCGCCTCGGACAGTCCGGCATCGGCATTGCTCCCAGGCAAGCCGCCGTGGCTGTATGCGGAAACGACGGCGACCTTGGCGGCCGAGGCAAAGCCGAGCCCCTCGCTGACCTTGCTGCGAACCGTATAGTCCTGATAGGCCGGAAGGGCGATGGCGGCGAGGATGCCGATCACGGCGACGACGATCATAATCTCGATCAGAGTGAAGCCCTGGATCGGTGTTTTGCTGCTCATCCCATTCATTCCGTTCATGTTTTGCAGCCTCCTCGTGAAGGCGGGCATCGTTGAGCCGTCCGGCCAAAACAGGTTCGGGCGGTTTGCGCGATCGTCGAGTCGAGCCCGACCTCGCTGGCCGTCAGGCCGCTGGAAGAAGACGACTGCAAGCCGTCGATCCCGGGGTGTGGTCGCTTTGCGAGGATCGCCGACGTTGCTTTTGGCCGGTCGTATGAACAGGGTTCCAGAGCTGTATCGCCGACCCCGCCCGGATCTCGGTTCTTCGGAGCGCTGCTCGGCTCCTCGGGTGCGGCACGACACCGCATCATACTCCAGCAAGAATGTGACCAAGGTCACGGTATCGTGCCGGTTCGGCCGTGGTCCGACGCGATGCGGCGGGTCGGGTCCGGGGTGTGGGCTTTGCCCTCGTTCATCGGATGGACCGAGGATGACGCAAAACGACGTTTCTCGGCCGCGAGCGCGGCGCGCCGATCAGCGCTCGATGCGACTCATTGCGGGTCCTTCGCGCTGACCGATGCTTCAAAGGCGGATGTCGCCGAGTGTGCGTAGTCCTCGCCGGCGCGGCTGACGAAGAAGGCGCCGATGCCGAGCGATTCGGCCAGGCTCACACCGCGTTCGGGTCCGAGGACCAGAAAGGTCGTCGCCAGGGCGTCCGCGACCGGTCGGCCGGTGGCTGGATCGATGGTGTGCGAATCGAGGTGCCCGTCTTGCTCGTAGAAGTTTCGATAATCGCCGGAGGTGGCCATGGCGCCGTCCTTAAGTGCGACGATCCGGTAGACGGTCCGTGATGTCGCGTCCGGGCGCTCGATGGCGATGCGCCATGGCTGATCGCCGGGCTTGGTCCCTTTGGCCTTGAGCTCTCCGCCGATCTCGGCGAGGTAGGCGGTCACGCCGAGCCTGTTCAGCAGGTCTGCGATCTGGTCGACGCCGTAACCTTTGGCGATGGCGGACAGGTCGACATAGAGCTCGGGGTGATCCTTGCGAAGCGCGGGCGGTTGATCGCGCACGTCGAGCTTGTCGTGGCCCACCCGTGCGCGGGTCTCATCGATCGTCTGCTGGTCCGGAACGCGAAACGGGTGGGCATCCGGCCCGAATCCCCAGAGATTCACCAGCGGACCGACGGTGACGTCGAAGGCCCCGCCACTTAGCGCGCTGATGGATTGAGTGCGGGCGACGAGATCGGCCAGCTCCGGGTCGACCGGAAACCAATCCGTCGATAGGCTTGCATTTGCAAGTCGTCTATCCCGGGGTTGCTGGCGCTTCGCGACGATCGCCGGGGTCGCTTCCGGCCGGTGAGGTGAGCAAGGCCCGGCCGTTCCGAGACTGCGGAACGAGCCGGCGAGGGAGGATCAAGTCGCCAGGCAAGGCCGAGGAGCAACGGCCTGGTCGTGTTCCCGGGGCTCCGAAACCAACGGCCCCGTCTCCTGTTCGACGACCAGGATCTCGCGACGGAACAGGAGAGGCAACAGCAGATAAGGCGAAGCAGCGGCGATGCCGACGAGCGTAAGGTTGTCGATATACATGGCAATGAGAAACGATTCAGGCGCGAGTGATATTGCTTCAGTACTTTAGCAAACACTAACGCACTGTCAATGCGCCGCTTGTTGGCACCGAGCTAGTGGGCTAGATTCACTGAACCAATTCAGAAAATAGATCAATGTCATGGATGACGGGAGTAGTGACTCATGGTCGATCCGATCGCCCCGCCTCCTCCCGAATCCGCGCCATCGTCCTGGGCGGACGCGTCTCTACCGCTCGGACTCGCCGGTCGTATTGCCCGTACCTTCATCAATACGCCGGTCACGCCGATGCTCCTGTTCGGCGCGCTCTTCCTTGGGATCCTGGGTCTGCTGTTTACGCCGCGCCAAGAGGATCCGCAGATCTCGGTCCCGATGATCGACATCTTCGTGCAGTATCCGGGCGCCTCCGCCGGGCAGGTCGAGCGTCTGGTGACCGATCCGCTCGAGCGGATCATGAAGGAGATCAAGGGCGTTCGGCATGTCTACTCGGCCACTCAGCGCGGGGTGGCGATGGTGACCGTGCGCTTCGAGGTCGGCGAGGAGATGGGCGCCTCGATCGTCAAGGTCCACGACAAGCTCCAGTCCAACATGGACCGCATGCCTCCCGACGTGCAGATGCCGCTGGTCAAGCCGGTCGGTGTGGACGACGTTCCGGTTGTTACCCTCACGCTTTGGTCCGAGGATGTCGAGGATCATCAGCTGCGCAAGCTGGGTCTCGACCTGCTCCAAGCGGTCGGCTCACTGCCCGATGCCGGCAAGGGCTTCGTGGTCGGCGGGCGGGAGGATCAGATCCGCGTCGAGGTGCTGATGGAGCGCTTGGCCGGACACGGGATTACGCTCGATCGCATCGCGAACACCATTCGCACCGCCAACTCCGAGCAGACCACGGGTGTGAGCGAATCCGGCGACACCGCCTTCAACGTCTATTCGGGCTCCTTCCTGCGCAATGCGGAGGATGTCGGTCGGCTTGTGATCGGCAATCGCGGCGACTATCCGCTCTATCTGCGCGATATCGCCACGGTCGAGCATGTCCCGCAGGACACCAAGCAGATCGTCAACCATTTCACGGGGCCGGCCTACGCGGGCGAGCATCGCGCCGATGGGGCGCAAGCCGTGACCGTGGCGATCGCCAAGAAACAGGGGACCAATGGCGTGACGGTCGCGCGCCAGATCCTCGGCAAGGTCGAGGAGCTCAAAACGACGCTCATCCCCTCGAACGTCCATGTCGAGGTCACGCGCGATTACGGCAAGAGCGCCAACGACAAGGTCAACGAGCTGCTGCAGGCGATGTTTGAGGCGGCGGTGATCGTGGCCATCCTCTGCCTGATCGGCCTGGGTGCGCGCGCGGCCTTTGTGGTCATCACGGTCATCCCGGTGGTGATCCTGCTGACCATCTGGTGGGCCTGGATGGTCGACTACACCATCGATCGGGTCAGTCTCTTCGCGCTCATTTTCGCCATCGGCATCCTGGTCGACGATGCCACCGTCGTCGTGGAGAACATCTTTCGCCATTGGCTCGAAAGCGGCAAGACGACCATCGAGACGGCGGTGCGGGCGGTCGACGAGGTGGGCAACCCGACCATCCTCGCCACCTTCACCATCATCGCGGCGCTCCTGCCGATGGGCTGGGTCAGCGGTCTGATGGGGCCTTACATGCGACCGATTCCGGTGCTCGGCTCATCGGCGATGTTCTTCTCGCTGGTGGCCGCCTTCGTCTTCACGCCTTGGTTCGCGTTGCGGGTTCGTCCGCGGCTGGCGGCGCTGGAAAAGGCGGAGCGACGCGAAGAGCAGACGCGCCGCTGGGTCAGCGCCGTCTATCGGCCCTTGGTGATGCCGCTGATCCGCAATCGCGCGGTCGGCATCGCCTTCCTGGTCGGAACCATCCTCACCACGGCGGGTGTCTGCGTGCTCTTCTACACCCAGACCGTCCCGGTAAAGATGCTGCCCTTCGACAACAAGCCCGAGTTCAGCGTCGTCGTCAACATGCCCGAGGGGACGGCGCTCCCGGTGACCGCGAACGTCGTGCACCGACTCGCCGAGAAGGTGCGCACCATGCCCGAGGTGACCGCCGTCCAGACCTATGTCGGTACGGCGCAGCCCTTCAACTTCAACGGTATGGTGCGTCACTACTACTTGCGCGAGCGACCCTGGGAGGGCGATCTCCTGGTCATGCTCAAGGACAAGAACGAGCGCGCGCTCGGCAGTCATGCCTTGGCCGTGGCCGCGCGCGAGATGCTGACCCCGTTGGCGCATGAGCTGGGTGCCCGGATCGCGGTGGTCGAGATGCCTCCCGGCCCGCCGGTGCTGCAGACCGTCGTCGCCGAGGTCTACGGACCCGATGCCGAGACCCGCCGCCGGGTCGCGGCCGATCTGACCGGGATCTTCGAGCAGGTCGAGGGCATCGTCGATGTGGACAGCTACATGGCCGAGCCCTACAGCTACTGGCGCTTCGAGGTAGATGCCGAGAAGGCGGTGCGGATGGGGATCTCGGTCGACGCCATCAATCGCAACCTCGCCATGGCGATGGGCGGCTTCAAGCTCGGCGACGTCAAGCGCGGCGTCGTTCAGGAGCCGACCTTCATCGTCCTGCAGATCCCGCTCGCCAGCCGGGCCGAGATCGGCAGTCTCGCCAGCCTGCCGATCCAGTCCGAGATGGGCGGGCAGGTTCCGCTCGGCGAGCTGGGGTGCTTCGTCCAGCAGCAGGAGGATCCGGTCATCTACCACAAGGATCTGCGGCCGATGGAATACGTGGTCGGCGAGATGCAGGGCCGCCTCGGCGCGCCGATCTACGGGATGTTGGATGTCGAGGATCGTCTGGAGGACTATCGTGCACCCGACGGCGTGCAGATCAGCGGGATGCCGCGGGGTCTGATCGGACCGCCGTTGACCGATCGCCAATCCGGATTCGAATGGTCCGGCGAGTGGACCGTGACCTACGAGACCTTCCGCGACATGGGGCTCGCCTTCATCGCCGCCTTGATCCTCATCTACGGGCTCATCGTCTGGGAGTTCCGCAACTTCAAGATCGCCGGGCTCATCATGTCGCCCATCCCCTTGACCCTGATCGGCATCGTGCCCGGTCACCTCTTTATGGGCGCCGAGTTCACCGCGACCTCCATGATCGGACTGATCGCGCTCGGCGGCATCATCGTGCGCCAGTCGATCCTGATCGTGGAGTTCGTGAAGCTGGAGGTTGCCAAGGGCAAAACCGTCAAGGACGCGGCGGTCGCAGGTGCCGAGATCCGGATGCGGCCCATCCTCATCACCTCGCTCACCCTGATGGCAGGCGCCTGGGCCATCATCGAGGATCCCATCTTTCAGGGGATGGCCGTCAGCCTGCTGTTCGGCGCCGGTGTCGCGACCCTGATGGCAGTGATCGTCATCCCGCTCGGTTGCATCAGCCTGTGCCGCGAGTTTTATCTCATGGAGACACCAAGCGGAGAACGGGCGCTTTCGGCGAGCTACTGCGAGATCGAGGGTGTTCCGATGCCCGATCCACCTGCACCCCGTGCGGCCCGAGCGCGACCTGCGGGCGGGACACCGCTTTTGCTTCGACTTTGGAGCGCACTGGTCGGCGTCGTCTTCGGCGTGATCGAAGGTGTCGGGAGACTCCTTGGCTGGTTGCGACAGCGCCGATCCGGCAGGTCGGGCCAGGCTTTCGATTCGGCTTCGGGCTCGGTGACGAACGCCGCGGTCGCTCAAACGGACACGGCCTCCGGTGGCTCGGTGGCCGAGTCGCGTGCCGAGCCGGCGCCGCGGGCCGCTTCCGTGAAGCGGTCGTCGGCTGCCGCCCGAAAGCCGGCGCGAGCGCCGAGAAAGGCGGCGACCAAGGCGGTTGCGGACAATGCGACGACTGTGAAGAAGCCGAGGGCCAGGCGCGCGACGAAAAAGACCGCGGACAAGCCTGAAGACTCTTAAACCGCGCCGACTCCAACGGTCGTCACGTCTGCCGGGGCGGATCCCATCCAAAAACACCGCGTACGGCGCCGGGCGCGGTTTAATCCGAGACGACACCGAAAAGGTCCGGGAGGGCGGCACGCTCGGCGACGCTCCGCGGCGGTTTGAGCCCGAGGTGAAGATAAGCCGCCTGCGTGGCGACACGTCCGCGCGGGGTCCGCATCAAGTAGCCTTGTTGAATCAGGAAGGGCTCCAGCACGTCCTCGATGGTGCCGCGCTCCTCGCCGATCGCCGCCGCGAGGCTTTCCACGCCGACCGGCCCGCCGTCGAACTTGTTGATCACGGCATCCAGCAGCCGGCGATCCATATGGTCGAAACCCAGGGCGTCGACCTTGAGCATGCCGAGCGCCTGGTCGGCGACCTCGGCGGTAATGCGCCCGTCGGCACGCACCTGGGCGAAGTCACGTACCCGGCGCAGCAGCCGGTTGGCGATGCGCGGTGTCCCGCGCGAGCGTCGCGCGATCTCGGCGGCGCCCTCGGCCTCGGTCTCGATGGCGAGGATTCGGGCGGAGCGACGGACGATCCAGGCTAGATCCTCCGCGGTGTAAAACTCCAAGCGTTGCACGATGCCGAAGCGGTCGCGCAACGGCGAGGTCAGGAGTCCGGCCCGCGTGGTCGCGCCGACCAGGGTAAAGAACGGCAGATCCAGCTTGATCGACCGCGCGGCCGGGCCGTCGCCGATCATGATATCGAGCTGATAGTCCTCCATCGCCGGATAGAGCACCTCCTCGACCACCGGGCTGAGGCGGTGGATCTCGTCGACGAAGAGCACGTCCCCCGCATCGAGATTGGTCAGGATCGCCGCGAGGTCGCCCGGCTTCTCGAGCACGGGCCCGGAGGTTTGACGCAGATTGACCTGCATCTCGTGCGCGATGATGTGTGCGAGCGTGGTCTTGCCGAGACCCGGCGGGCCGAAGATGAGCACATGATCCAGCGCCTCGCCGCGGCCGCGCGCGGCGCCGATGAAGATCTCCATCTGCTCGCGCACGACCGGCTGTCCGACATAGTCGTCGAGTTTGCGCGGCCGGATGGCCCTGTCGAGTGCCAGCTCGTCGCTGGCCGGGTCGGCGTTGATCAGACGTTCGGGCTTCGCCATCAGTGCGGGTGCCGATGCGTGTGATCCGGAAGCTGACGATATTCCGAGCAACGTCTCGGCGTCGGCACACCCTTGCCCGGATTCAGCAAACCCTTCGGATCGAACGCAGCCTTGACCGCGTGGAACTGCTGCAGCTCCTCGGGACTGAACTGGACGCACATCTGATTGATCTTCTCGATGCCGACCCCGTGCTCGCCCGTGATGGTCCCGCCGACCTCCACACACAGCTCCAGGATGCGTCCGCCCAACTCCTCGGTCCGCTCCAGCTCGCCGGGCTTGTTGGCATCGAAGAGGATCAGCGGGTGCATGTTGCCGTCTCCGGCATGAAAGACATTGGCGACCCGCAGCCCGTACTCGCGCGACATCTCCGCCGTGCGCCGCAGCACCTCCGGCAAGGCGCGTCGCGGGATGGTGCCGTCCATGCAGTAGTAGTCCGGCGAGATCCGACCCACCGCGGGGAAGGCGGCCTTGCGGCCCTTCCAGAACATCAGCCGCTCGGCATCGTCGCGCGAGGTCCGGACCTCGGTCGCGCCGCTGGCCAAGAGCAGATCGCGCACCCGCATGACCTCCTCGGAGACCTCCTGACTGGTCCCGTCGATCTCGCAGATGAGGATGGCCGCCGCGTCCGTCGGATAACCGGCATGCACGAAGTCCTCGGCCGCCTGGATGGCCGGCCCGTCCATCATCTCCAGACCCGCCGGGATGATCCCGGCCGCGATGATGTCGCCGACCGCTTGGCCGGCCTTCTCCACGTCGTCGTAAGCCGCGAGGATGGCTTGGGCGCGCTCCGGCACGGGCAGCAGCTTGACCGTCACCTCGACCGTCACGCCGAGCATCCCCTCGGAGCCGATGAAGAGCGCCAAGAGGTCATAGCCGGGTGCGTCGAGCCCGCTCGATCCCAGCTCGATCAGCTCGCCCTCGATCGTCACCAGCTTGACCGCAAGGACGTTGTGCACCGTCAGCCCGTACTTCAGACAGTGCACTCCGCCCGAATTCTCCGCGACATTGCCCCCGATGGTACAGGCGATCTGGCTCGACGGATCCGGTGCGTAATAGAGCCCATGCGGCGCCGCGGCCTCGCTGATCGCGAGATTGCGTACCCCGGGCTCGACCCGCGCGGTGCGCGCGACCGGGTCCAGGTCCAAGATCCGCGTGAAGCGCGCCAGACTCAGCAACACCCCGTCACCACGCGGCAAGGCACCGCCCGAGAGCCCGGTCCCGGCCCCTCGCGCCACCACCGGCACGTCCCGCGCGTGACACAGCCGCATGATGCGCTGCACCTCCTCGACCGTGCGCGGCAGCACCACCAGCAGGGGCAATTGCCGATAGGCCGAGAGGCCGTCGCACTCGTAGGGTCGCACCTGCTCCTGCTGCTCGAGCACCCCATCCGCCGGCAAAAAGGCCCGCAGCGCGCGGACAAGCTCCGCCCGCGTCGCGGACAGCTCGGGATCATCGAAGTCGATCCGGGTCGGTTGAATCAAACTCATGTCAGTGACCCTGGTCGTAGTGTCATCCTGGGAATAGAAGGAGCCTAGGGCCAGACGGGTTCCGAGTAAACACCGAGAGCGCCTCGGACGGAGCGGCCTCGGATCGGTTTCGCCGGGCCGCTCGCCAGCCGCGCACTCCCTCGTGGGCGCGCGCTCATTGAGCGGCCATCGCGCTTGACTGTAGAATGGCCGGATCGCCCGGTCTTCGGACACAGGCGCATCCTGTCTCGCTGGCGTAGCTCAGTTGGTAGAGCAGCTGATTTGTAATCAGCAGGTCGTCGGTTCGAATCCGTCCGCCAGCTCCATTAAAGACAATGGGTTAGGAGCAATCCGGCCCCTTTCTCTTTTCCAGAAACCCCTTCCGGGTAACGCTCCGGGTAGCAATTCAACATTGTTTGACCTGTTGCGGCGATGTTATGCCGCGTGATGTCTCGACCGGATCGACCAAGCCCGCTACACTCCAAGCATCCCCGCCGGACGCCAGCTCGTAAGACTGGCTAGGACCCTGGTCAGATATGCGTGCCCTTGTGGCCCTTCTCGCAGGAACCGTGGTTCCGCCCACGACGGCGGGGTGACTCCTTACCAAGGGCTCGAACCGTGTCGAACCTTTTGGAGGTGGCGTCTTACCGATATTGCTTGAATCAAAAAGCGGACGGGGGTCATGCTTCCGCTACTGGTAGCTGTGCCCGGTTCGAGTTTTCTTGAAGCGAATCTCGGTGGGTCGGTCTATGATGACTCTACGGCCGCTTGAGGGTCGCGCTTACCTCATTCAAGCGAGAGTCTCGCTGCGTGCGCGGACGCCGCCAGCTAGGTCTGTCCGTTCTCTCGACGAAACTCAGTGCGTGAACGCACCTAGCCCGACTGAGATTGTCGAAGGGTTCGTGCACAACACGTAGGACTTGAGGGCTGCATCATGAAATACCCAGCGATCGATATTGCATTCTGGTTTATCAACTCAATCGACCGCGAATCCGGAGACTCAATAAGCCCGTTAAAGCTTCAGAAATTGCTGTATTTTGCGGAAGCTTGGACCCTTGTTCTGTTGAATCGAGAGCTTCTGCAGGAGAATTTCGAGGCGTGGGCACACGGCCCTGTCGTCCGATCGGTCTACCATGAGTTCAAGGCGTATTCCTGGGCGTCCATACCCCCTCAGGAAAGGGAATCGGAGACCGAAATCGATCCAGACACGGAGAACGTGCTCAGACAGGTGCTCGATGTCTATGGGGAGTTCTCCGCAAAGACGCTCGAGAATATGACGCATGCGGACGCCCCGTGGATCGAAGCCAGAGGATCTCTGTCGCCCGAGGCGCGCTGCACAAATCGGATAAACAAGGCTAGGATGAAGGAGCATTTTCTCGAAAAGTACGGAGACGCGATCAATGGGGAAGCCGGGGAATCTTCCTAAAGAAAAAATTCGCGCGGACGCAATCTCGCCAAAGCTGAGCCCTTTTGAGCGTTGAGCCCTCGGGATAGCTTCCTCTGCGGCTCGCGATAGCCGCGATGACCTTTCGCCGTATGTTGCCTTGAAGTACTTCGACAGTTCTTGGGAGTGTTTCTCGGACTGGGAGAAAGGCGAGCTAAGAAAGTTCTCGGAATTTCTCTCTAGGTTTTCGCAACATAACTGGCAGCAGGTATTTGAGTCTGGAGGGCCGCCACGCGGGAAATCGGGGCTTGGATACACGAAGATCGATCCCGACACTCTTCGCAGTAAAGCCGGTACGAATTTAGCGCAGGTGCGTCAAACGATCTCGGAGGAGATTTCATTTTTTGAGCTCAGAGTAGACAAAGGGATTCGCGTGCATGGCTTCCGATCCCAAAGTGCCTTTTTTCTCGTGCTCCTAGACCGTGGACATAGAGTCTGTCCCTAACGACAGCCTTACGGTTTGCCTGGCCGATCAAGTGGGGTGGTTGTCGAAAGCGGCTGAGCCGCTCCCACATGCGTTGGTGACACTCGGATATTAATGATCTGTTGCTCCGTTGCATCCGATCGGAGCTAACCTGCTCGAACCACGGACACGAAAAACCCCGCTGCTTTGGCGGGGTCTTGTATCTTCCGGTGGTACTTGGGCCTCGACGCAATTATGTCGTCACGTCGGAGCCGACCCGCGTTTCAGACGCGAGACGGTCAGTGGGAACGCTCGGCCGGCCCGAGAACGCCATACCTCGCCTGGATGCCGCGGAACG
This sequence comes from Thiocapsa roseopersicina, assembly GCF_900106925.1. Taxonomy (GTDB): domain Bacteria; phylum Pseudomonadota; class Gammaproteobacteria; order Chromatiales; family Chromatiaceae; genus Thiocapsa; species Thiocapsa roseopersicina. The sequence continues at coordinate 17,702 of NZ_FNNZ01000010.1, read as the reverse complement.
CCTCGACGAGCTTGACCTTGGCCTCGGGGCTCGCTGCCTCGACGGCTTCCACAATCGCGGCCTGGGTGGCTGCTACGCGCTGCCCGGACATCAATGTCTCGATGATCTTTGAAGCAGCCGTGAGCACGGCAACCTTGGATTTGATCGCGTCTCGCAGGATGCCCGGCCCGAATTCCTCCTTCAGCTCAGCGCCGATGTTGCCGTCTTTGTCCTTCGTGAAGGCCGCGTTGCGCAGGATCAGGCAATCCGCGAGCAGTGAGTCCACCTCAAGCAAGATGTCGATTCCCTTGCGGTTGACGGTCACTGAGCTGGCTAGATGGTTCGCGACGGCGGCGACGGCTTTCTTTTGGCCCGCTTTGGTTTTCACGGCGAGCCTTACCTTCTCGGGGACGGATTCTCGGGCCTCGCGAATCCAGCGATTCCAGGTCGTCTTCGGGACGCCTTCACGCTCGGCCATCAAGGCGGGGTCGCGACCTTTCGCGATCTCTTTGGCGATCTTTCGGACGATCTCGTCCTTGCCTTCCTTCTTCACGCTCATGGTCCTCGGTTCAAGCATTGGTCCAATCATTGGCCCAATGGGCGGACCAGTCAACCGGACCAGTGCCGCGAGCCGCTACCTGGTGCGTTGGGCGATTCTTGGCCGGCTTCTCCCCGGTTTCAGGGGGATGTCCGCCGTCAGTGCTGATCTGAATCCTCTGCCCCACGGCGGGGCGCTGCCGTCTCGGAGGGCTCGGAAGCCGACGCAAGCGAAGGCTACCCGCCGAAATCGCTGCGAATCATCTCTACGTCGTCGTCGGTCAAGTCCGTGTTGTTCGCGAAGAGCGCAAGGATTGTGTCTGCGTCAACGTCCGCGTCTGCCTCCATCGCGTCTATCATGGCCTCGATCTCGGGCGTGCTGAGACGCTTGTACCACGGGTAGTCGTTACCGATCAGGGCCTCAAGCTCGGCGTCGGACAGGTGCGCAAACTGAGCCGACCGGGCGGCGTCCTTCGCGGCGCGCATCTGCTCTTCGGTGCAGCCGCCGTTGAACATCGCTTGAACCATGGCGGCGACCGGATCGGTGGGAGTCTCGGGTTTCATGGCGTTGGTCCGGTTGATTGGCGATGCTGGAATTCTGGCGTTACGCGAGGGGTTGGTCCTTGCAATACCCCCCGGCGGGGGGGAATTGCCCGCGGACGGTGCCCGTCTGCAATGTTGGCGCTGCCTCGCCTTGAAGTCCGCCTCGGTGGCGAAGACGATCCATCCGTCGTCGATCTCGATGATCTCGACCGCTCCCGGATAGGCGGCCCACACTTTGGCGATGGTCGCGTAATCTGCTGCGCTCGCAAAGCGTGTGCTCATTCGTCCTTGCTCCTTGAGGCGATGCCCGGACGGTGTCAGGCTGGCGGGGCTAGATGTTAAACGGGTCAACGGTCATGGAATCTCTCCGGTTGCGAGGTTCACGGCCTTGATTGGCACTTTTGGATTCGCTTTTGTAGTCGCTGAGGCGGGTGCTAGGTGGAGCAGGATGCGCGCGCCGCCCCGGATCTCCGCCGGCCTCGCGCGACGGACAACCATACCGTTGAGCAACAAATGGTGGCCACGCACTATGCAGGCCCTCTTGGTTCAACGCCGTTATTCAGCGCTACGCAACTCTCACCTCGGTTAGCATGGGAAGGCCGCTGACCAGTTTGCCGCGCGAAGTATGTGAGAAGCCCCGAGGGCACCTTACCATTTGCGCGGCCACATCCCCGGCACCTCTGTGTCAAGCTAAGGCCGCATGAGCTTGGCGATCTCCCGCTCCAGTCGAGCGATCATGTCGTCCGTAACCACATCGTCCTTCTTCAGGTGAAGCCCATCCGCCACGCGCGCCGCCGCATCGAACGCGCAGGCGCGAAGAATCTGGGGCGCATCCACGTAACCATCCTCGCCGACCTGCGGCAGGGTTGCCTCGAACAATCCGGCCGGGAAGTGGCGGGCGATCTTCACCGGGATGGGCTTAATCCGGATCAGGTCGCGATCCGCATAAGCCTGCTCCATGCTCGCAAGCTCATGCCAGAAGCGGTCCGCGCCGCCCCCCTTTCGCCGCGCCTGCATCAGACGGTTGGCGACGAGGTGGGCCAGGGCCAGTTGACCGCGGCCGCACCGTTCGTTCTGTGCCTCGATCCTGCCGACAGCCTTGGGGCGTTCGCTGCGCGGCCTCGTCAACGCCGAAAGCCTCCCGAGCGCCTTGGCGGCCGATGCGTCGTCGATAGGCTGGGTGTCGTCGGGGAGCAGGCCGGCCAGGTCGCGCCAACTGCGGACGAACCGGACCGGATCTTCGCCGTTGCCCGCGCTATCCCAGACCGCGTAGCCGACGAGCCGCGAATCAGTCCCCGCGACCTCCGCGTCCAGTCGGCGCATGCATTCGGGCAGATCGAAGCTTGCCAGGTGGGCTAGCAGTGCCTCAAAGGTTGGGTCGCCATAGGTCGCAAAGCCAGGGGTCCCCTCAAGTCCGGGGATGCCCTCGTCGTAGCCCTTGCGCGAGACCGTCAACGCCTTGCTGTCCGGAACGCCCGGAACGTTATTGAGCACGATGCAGCGCATCGCAGGGTCCGGGTGCAGAGTGCAGCCCAAGTCCCGCAGGTAGACTGACGTGGACAAGGCTTCCCAGATGGCATCCAGATCGATGGGCGGCGCCTCATCGGGGTGACCTTGGGCGAGGCGTACATAGGTCTCGTAGAGGTCCTCCGGCGGGATCTCCATGCTTGCCGTGCGGCGCTGGGCAAGCCGGGCCCGCTCTTCGGCACGTTGGGCCAGCACGCCCTCGGACAGGGTGCGCGCTGCCAGTTCCTGAAACTCCTCGGCCGTGACTGGCAGCATGGAAATCTGCTGCGTACCCACCACGCCACCCGCCTTGCTCAGGCGCGCGAGCAACCGCCCGTAGACGATCTCCTCGGCGGAGCCCAGGTAACACAGGTTGCTCACGAAGATGGTCGCGTGGGTCTGGCCGATACGGTCGATGCGCCCGATGCGCTGCTCCACCTTCATCGGGTTCCACGGCAGGTCGAAGTTGACCAGCAGGTCCGCGGTTTGCAGGTTCAACCCTTCCGCCGCCGCATCCGTACAGACCAGCACGTCGATCTCCCCATTCAGGAACCGGTGCTTGATCGCCTCCCTTTCGACCCCGGTCAGGCGCCAGGTACGCGGGTTGACATAGGAGCCGCCCTGGCCCGAGTAGGTTCCGATCAGCATGTGCGGATCGGCCTGTCGCAGCCGCCGGACAATGTCCGTCAGGGTGTCGTAGAAGCGCGTGAAGACCACAGTCTGGTTGATCCGCCCGCCGGCACCGCGACGCTTGTTCAGGTGCTCCAACAGCCGCTGCATCTTCGACGAGGTTCCGCTCAGGTCCCTCAGTCCGGCCAGCATTTCGCTGAGCTTGTTGCGCTCCCAGATCAGATCGTCGGCCGTGCGATCCTTCAGCAGCAGTGCTACTGCCTCTTCGTCGCCCTCGCCCCCTTCGAGCAGGTCGGACAGCGACAACTCGTCCATGTCCAGATCCTCGGCCTGGGCCAGGTGCTTCAGCGCCGCATCGACCTTTTCCCGGCGCCGCCGCAGTGACTCGCGGATCGCGAACAGGCTGGACGCGAACCGCAGCCGCAGGAAGCTCAGGATCATGCCCAGGGCGAAGCTGGCCTTCTTGCCCTGAGTGCCCTTGCCAAGCTGCCCGGCCAGGCCCAGGCAATAGCGCTCCAACTGGTCGTATGCCTGTTGCTCCTGGGTCGTGAACGCAATGGGCTTCAGTGGCAGCACCACGCGCCGCGCCAGATTGGCGGTGAGCTGGCCGCGGCTGCGGTACAGCTCCAGCAGCGGGCGGGTGTGCCGTAGCATCACGCGCGACAGGGGCGCCACCGCAAAGGCCAGCCGGCGGACCCCATCCTCGCCGCCCATTGGCGACTGGCCGGACGCCAGCCAGGCGTCCATGTCGAAGCGCGCGAAGTCGTCGATCACGGCCCCCTGGACGTACCGCCACAACAAGGGGTCTTGCCCTGCGACGGCAGTCACCGCCCGGTGGAGGAAGCTCCATTCCGTTGCGTCCAGCCCTTCGTCGCTGACCAGTTTGCCCAGCAGCCCGTAATAGGCATTCATCAGGCTCGGGTCGAGCTGAAAGTGGCCGACCCGGCGCGTCAGACGGATCAGGTCCGCCACCTCTACCGGGTCCAACTGCATTGGCGTGGCCGTCGCTAGCAACAGGCAGCGGGCTTGGCCGCGCAGCACCTCGTCCAGGGTCCGGTAGAGATTGCCGTAGCGAGGTTCCGCTCGCGCCCCCTGAGTCGCATTCTTGCGCCGGGCGTAATGGGCCTCGTCTACCAGGGCGATGTCGAAGGGCTCCGCCGACTTCAGCTCGGCGCGCCGTCCGGCCCGCGCCAGCAGGCCGTTGGAGACGATGGCCAGGTCCGGCTCATACAGCGACTTAGCCGACCGCTCCTCTGGCACCGGTAGCAGGTACTCATGTCTGGTGGTCACGCCGGTCAGGGCGCGCCCGAACGGCAGGAAGAACTTGGTTGCCATCTCCCGCTGCCACTGCGGCGTCAGGCTGGCAGGCGGGGCGATCAGCACCCGGCGGACCAAACCTGCCAGGTAGAGTCCGCGGATCGCCAGCCCCGCCTCGATGGTCTTGCCGAGGCCCACCTCGTCACACAGCAGCCAGCTATAGGGCCAGGTATCGATCAGGCGTTTGGCGACCACCGCCTGATGGGGCCAGGGCTCTACTGGTGCCGTGACCATGCCCACGTACTCACCGTTAGGGAGCCTTGGCCCGTCTCGCAGCAGTGCAAAGCGCAGCCTCTCCAAGGCCGAGGGCGGCGGCACTTTCAAGGGGATCGCGCTGGAACCATCAACCTCCAGGGGCCGTTCGGTCGCCCCAGCCAACTGGATCAGCCGCTGGCGCACCGCCTCCGGCAGGGTCAACACCCGCAGGCTTGGATTCTCGTTGTTCCAAACCCGTTGGAAGCGGGACTCGGCGTCGTCGGCGCGCTGACGGTTCTCCCCGCCGGTCCAGTCCCGATGTACGTCGATGTTCTCGGCGTTCAGAACCAGCGCAGTTTTGGATTCGTTGAAAGAGCCGGACGCATAGAGCCGGTCGCCTGCCGCATCCCGGAAGACGGCCCATTTCTCGTGGACATAGCCATCGGCCGGGGAGTCGGTCGCAATCGCCGCTCCCGTCTGTGCATGCACCCGGAACGCGACACGGATCTCCAGACGGCCCCGGGCGACCATCCAGGCCAATAGGGCTACACCCCGCTGCTCAGCCTCCGGCCACTGCTCGGATTGGTCCAAGGCACCGTTCAGACAGGCGCCTAGCCGCACCTCGTCGCCGGCCAGGATAGCGGCCACGTCGTCCGCGTCCATGTCAGCGCCCACCACCATGCGTGAGTTCCCTCCCTGGGCCACAAAGGCGGAAAAGCCCTGGGATGCCACCGCCAGCGAGGATGACCGGAAATACCCTGCGACCCGGTCATAGCTCTTCGCCCGGCTCAGGACCGGAATGTAGAAATGATGGAGGATGTCCACCGGCTGGCCACCGGTGGCATGGCTGGACGTGCTGTAGCTCAGTTGCCAGGGGTAGTCGCGCAGGCGGGGAGCGGTGCCGGGATCGGGCATCCAAGCGGTTCCTACAACTGCCGCAGGCCGAACAGCAGGCCCTCCGCCTCCCGGCGGGCGGACTCGTCGGCCATCTCCCGCGCCCAGACGGCGAGCAGATCGGTCACTCGCTCGCCGGAATCGGCCGCCTTGGTCGCGAGATATTGGCGGGCCACCGGCAGCTCGCCGCGGCGGTGGGCAAGCAACAGGCCGTGGAGCCTGTCCCAATCGGTCTGGGGCTGCTCCAGTCGGCGGGGGTCGCGCTCCTCCGGCAGGGCTAGACGGGCCTTGGACCCCTTGCGGGCGAGCGGGGCCGCAAAGCCCCGCTCCTCCGCCTTGGCGCCCTGTGTACGGCGGCCGCTGGCCTCCTGGTTGATGCCGATGGAGCGCTGTCCGGGCTCGATACGGTAGCCCCCGGGCTTCCCCTCCAGGCGGATGTTCATGGATTTGGACAGGCTCAACACCTCGTCGTAAGCGACCTCGCCGAGGCCGTAGATACCATAGAGGGTCAGGGCCATGGCCGTCTCGGGGTCCAGGTCATCCACCTTGAGCCGGCCCTCGGTGATGCGGTGGATCTGGTGCTCGGCCACCACCCGGCTGGCCTCGTTCATGGCGCGGATGGGCGAGACCTGCTCGTCCCCGTCCATGACCGGCCAGTGTTGGGACAGCACATGCAGCGCCCGGCCGTAGGACGCGACCATCTCGTCCACCGGGTTCAGGCGCAGGGGCTCGAACTCCCGCAGGCCGTCCACCACCGCATCGCGGATCTGGTGCTGCACGCCTTGACCTCCGAGGCCGGTCCAGGAGGCTGGGAAGTCCGACTCCAGCGAACGTTTGCGGCACGCAATGAACATGGAACTGGCTGCCGCAGCGACGTTCATTTGATGGGTTGAATACGACCCTTCGGATTCGACAGGAAACGACGCTGTTATGTCCCAACCGGATTCAATCAACGATTGCGTTAAGGCCTCCCACGCATCCTGACCCTTATGGGTGAACATCAGCGTTAGCCTCCCCTCATCCCGAAGGACCCGGCGACACTCCGAAAAGACCTCGCGCATCTTGCACTGGTAGGCAACGCGGGCGGCTCTTGGTCCACCGTGGCGTTCGTTGTTCGCAACCGCCTCGTCACTCTTTTCTGTCAAACGTCTGGAAAACAGTTCAGGGTGAATGTCTTTCAGTGTTCTGCGCTGCCAGACATAGAAAAAGTCCGAAAGCTCGGAGTACTGAACATTGTCGTAGTAGGGTGGGTCCATGCACACTAGATCGACTGATCGGTCTTTCACCCCCGGAAGATAGGCGGCAGTGCCATTGAGGATCGTCAGCATCGGTACAGATTGTGGTTCTGATGCGGCTCGGATGGGGGCGATCAGTTCTGCGATCCCTTGGTAAGAGTCAAGGATTTGACTCAGACCCCAAGCAGCTCCCGAATTTGGACCGGTGAAAACCATCTCGCCGAAGGTCCACTTAATATTGAGGTCGTGGCGCGAATACGTGCCCTTAACAATGCCTCGCGTATACTCCCAGCGTGTTTGTCGGCTGTTGTAATCGATCCCTTTGTCGATAGCGAACTGAAGGTACGTGATAACCGCTCGTCCTTTCGACTCGCCCAGGGCTTCGAGGATCAACGGCTTTAGTGCAATCAGCCCTTCGATTACGGTTAGATGCCCAAGTAATTGTCTTGGCGTGAATAGATCGCACCATCGCTTCATGCCGTATAGGATGCAGCCCCCGTTCTTGGAGCAACTGACAATGTCCTCTGTCGGAATCAACCCATCCGCCTCCCATTCCGGCCATTTGTCCTGTAAGCGTCGTTGGGCCTCGGCGATGGCGGCCAGGTCGCGAGTATTGGGCGGACGGAAGAAACGGACCTTCTCGGTTTTGATCTCACCGGCCCGCTCGCCGGTCTTGTAGCGCTGGGGCTGCCCGTGCTTGTCGAGCTTGGGCTGGAGCCGCACTGCGACTACGGCATAGAGCCGGTCCATCCAAGTGCCGTGGGGCGATTCGCCACGGGCCTGGGCCTTGATTTCGTCGCCTGGGATGCCCTGTTTGCAATGGGGGCAGGTGCCGACGCCGCGGTTCACGAAGGCCCCGTTCGGGTCCTCACCGTTCGGTCCGAGGCCCTCGTGGACCCGGTACGTCTCGAACCGGACCTTGCCACCGGTGGAGCGGCCGTCGGTGATGACGCGCACACCCCAGGGGTCGCCGGCCTCCTTCGACAGCCAGGAAGTGTTCAGCAATGGCGCCTCGCCGCCGCAGTGGGGGCAGGTGACCTGGCGGACGTAGATCAGCCCAGTGTGGTCGTACTCTGGCACATCGAATTGAGGCAACAACTCGGGGCAGCGCTTGAGATGCTCGCGCAGTCGCGCCCGCTCGGATTCCGGGATAGTCGAGAAGGGCGCAAGCCCTTCCATGCCTGCCTCGACAAGGTCGAGGAGCTTCCGGCCCCAGTGCTGGATGTCGGTAGATAACTCCGGTCCGAAGCGTGCCGGATAGTCCAGGGTCGCGTACAGGATCGTCGTCGCAACGGGATTCAGCTCGTTGGCGATGACGTTGTGACCCAGGCGCAGGGCCTCGAAGGGAATCGAGCCGCCTCCGGCGGTCGGATCAAGCACGGTTAGGCCGGATGGACGCGGCTCGACCGGTGTCGCGAAGGCACGTCCGTATCCATACAGGTTCTCAGCATCCCACTTGATCTCCTTGCCAAGGGCCTTCTTGACCGCGGGGGACTTGGCGAACGCGATCCGATCCTTAATGTGTGCCGGATCGCCCATGGTCCGCCGCACCGGTAACCACACCCCCACCATCGGCAAAGGCTCAGGCAAGGGCCTGGACTCCTCCGCCCAGCGCAGCACCACCGGGTCTTTCACCAGGGACGGGTCTGTGGTCCGAATCCGCGCGATCAAGCCGCGGTTCTCCGCACGCCGCGTCTGCTCGTCGCGCAGGGCGTTCAGGACCTTGTCATCGACCTCAAGGGACTCGGAGCCGCCCGCGTCTCGCTCCACCCGCGCCGGCAGGTCGCCGGTCAGGGTCCAGGGTTCGCCGTTGGCCAGGGCCTGTACCCGCTCGATCCCGAGCCGTCGGACGAACAACTCCGGGTCGGCATCCCAGGGGGTCAGGGAGGCGACGATGGCCGCCCGGCTCGGCGTCAGGGGCCGGCGCGCCCACCAGACGTGCAGGTAATAGAGCGGCGGGAGGGCGGAGCTTGCACCCCGCTCGCGTTGGGTCTCAGCGCCGACCTGATGGCAGGGAAAGCCATGCTCGATGAGCCGCTTGTCGTCGAGTACGTCGATCTGGTCCTGGTCCATTGTTCTTGTAGATTCCTTTGGCGGGTGGGTTGGTCGGCCTGTGGTTGCAATCTCGATGGCTCGCCAAAGACCCGGACGGCCCACGCGCCTCTTGGTGGCGCCGCCTATAAAGAGGCAGGCGGGGCGGGATTTAGCCTGCCTTGGCGGGGTAGGTGGCCTGGACGATGTCGGCGATCAGGTCCGCAACCAGGTCATCGTCCATGGGCAGACCATAGACGCCGCAATGGGAGTCATCGTCCAAATCGGGCTCATGGAGCACTGACAGCTCGCACTGGTCTGGACTGTTGGTCCGAACATAACCCCGCAGTGCCCCGACATTGTGGACCGCAAATCGGGCGCTGCTGCGGACCTTGAAGCTGGGTTTCTGTTGGAATGCCGTCCGCAGTGCGTCCAGTTGTTTGGAACGGTCGCTGGGCTCCAGGTACTCCAGCCAGTTGACGGACAGATAGGGCTCAGGCTTACCGTCGAACTTGCGTAACCGAAACACACTCCCGTCGACCCTACCGTCCTCATGAATGCTCGCGCCGCCACAGTAGCGGGCCACATGATCAGCATCGGGGACCTGATCCCCCTTCACTTCGCCTCCTCTTCGGTGGGTTGCTCCGACGCCCATCGGAGAACACCGTAGGGCTCAGCGAGCCGCATGACGCTGTCCAACGTCGCACCGCCAGATGCGCGTATCGTCTTGTAAGGATGCGTCGGGTCTGGGGCGAAGATGACGAAGCGCACGTCCCCACCACTGTCGTCCAGAAACTCGATGGCGAAATGCTGACGAGGGTTGATCCGCCATTGGGCTCGCACATTTCCCGCCGTCGTCAACACGGTGCTCGGGTACGCCAGTTCCGGGTGCGCCGTCAGGAATGCAATCATCGACTTCAGGGATGCCGTCGCCGGTGGCGCCTGCTCCGGCTGTTCTTCCCGGGCGATGGCGAGCAAGCCTTCCAGGCGCTCCGCAAGACGCTGACCGTAACGTATCCCGGGGTGACAGCGGATACTATTGATCAGCTCTGCCGGGGTTGGCGTCGGCGGGGGCGTCGGAATGGTTCGCTGTTGCCGTACCTCATAGAGGCTCTGAAACAAGTCTGCATGGGGCTCCGCTGTATGGTTCAGCCTGTGCAGAATCTTGGCTACTTTTCGGAGTTGCTCGGCACTGAGCGCCAAGGTCGACGGTTCGAGAAGATGCCGCTTGGTGAAAGCCTTGTATATCCAGTCCGCAGCGAAAGCTTCCACAGGAACGGAAATCTCTTGTGCTAAAGAGCGGGTACCAACGCCATCCCTCAGATACCGGTCTCGCTCGATGCCCTTGTTGTATATCGGGTCCGAGCCATTAGGCCAGTCACTCGGAAACGTGCCCAGTGCCAAGCGCGCTCCGGACGGAAAGAATTGTGGCTGCGACCCACATGCCGCGGTGAACACGCGTCCGTCTGTCGACGGATCGAAACCGGTGTGCCTTACCCAATCGGCCTCGCTGGGAAATGTTGCTCGTTGTGTCTGGGTGTTCATCATTTTTCAGTATTCTGCAGGGGGCTCAACTGGCGCCTGCAAAGAGAAGCTCGTCGGCCATCGTACCGAAATGGGCCGCATCGCTTTTTGCCTTGGCGATGTGTGCAAGGACCATGTCATTGGTTGGATAGCCATGGCACTCGCGATGGTAGTTGCCGCTGATATCAACGCCGAAAATCTGCTGTGTCTGCTCCTCCTGCTGGTGCAGAATAACCCTACCTTCCAAGGCAAGGGTCAACCTCGCGTCTTCGTGGGCGTAGGCGAAGGACAACGTGACAGCTTTCAAGTCAAGGGGTTGCTGGTCCCAAGGCCCAGGCTTGATGAACCTGGCCTTTAGGAATTCATTAGGATTCTCGATTTGGGAAAAGCCCCGAAAATTGGTGCCTACCGCGGTGTATTTGACGTGCGGCAGCACCTCAACGTAGCGACGGGCAATACTGATTGCCTTGCTATCTGTTATGTCACTGCACTGGTTGACTTCGGTCACCTGGAACCGGTTTGGCTCTACCTTAAGCATGATGCCGCTCGTATAGGCCACAACGGATATGCCACGGGTGGTAAGGGGCGCAGCGGCCAGCTCCCATTCCCATTCCTCCGGAACGATCTGCTGATACTTAAGAAAGTCAGGGTTTAGAATCGTCGGGTTGCAGTCCTCGCCGACGACGACGATGGAGAATTCGAGTGGGACAATTTTCATCTTGAGATTCAATTCTAAGTGTGCTCGCCGCCATTGGACGGTTGTTCTCGGAACGATGCTCCGGCAACCCTGCCGCTAGGCCCGAAGCCGCTCCAGCATGCGCTCCACCCCTGAGTCCTTGGCCTGCCCGCCCAACATGAGGCGCATACCGGCGACCGCCCAGCGTCGAGCGTCGGGGCTGAAGCTGGTCATGCGCGAGAGCCAGTAGGCGGCCTCCTCGCGGGTGAAGCGCTCGATGCGGCGGGCCATCAGCTCGACGCGGTCCAGGTCGGTGACCCTCTCTTGGAGCCGAAAGATCAGGGCGAGCTTGGCGCCGGACTCCTCGTCCAGCGGCAGGTTGACCCGCAGGCGCAGCCCCTCCTGGGTCAGGTAGCGCTGGATTTCCAATGGCACTCCCGACTCGTCCTGGACGCTCGCGACGATGTTGCGCAGCACCGGCAGACAGCGGTGCAGATTGTCTCCCGCGACATGACCCCGCTCGGCAAGTTTACCCTTGTGACCGGCATCCGCGCCCGAGGTTTCGGCGGCGGCGCCGGCATCGTCCGACCAGGTGCGGCGTTCTTTGAGTACCAGGACAGGGATCGGCGAACTCTTCCATTCGGTAATACGCAGCACGAAGGCGGCCCTGCGCCAACGCGGCTCCAGGTGCGCGCGGTGATGTTCTGCCAGGCTCGGCGTCTTCTTCGCTGCCACTGGGTTGTCAGTCCTGGGTGAGTGCCTGGGCCAGCGGGCAGTCGTCCCGCGGGTCGGTAATGCGGATGCGGGCCTGGGTCCGCTCGTTCTGGGCGACCAGTCCGGCAAGGACCTCGAATAGTTCGCCGAGGCGCTTCATATCCTCCGGCGGGCAATCCTGTAACAGAAGGCGCATGCGACCTCCGCCTGGCAATTGCAGTTCCACAAGGTCCAGCACGTCGAGCTTGGAGTTGGCGCCGCGGCTGTAAAGGCTGCCGATGCGGCCGAGCAGGGGCAGCAATCGAGTTGCGGCCTCGGTGCCCTTTAGCTCCAGGTGCTTGGGGTCGATCTTGACCCAGCCGCGACGCGATGCCTCGGCTGGCGAGACGATGACGTCGTCCTTGCCCACCGAGTGGAGGATCGCCGTTGGGCCGTGCACGAGTTGGATCGGCGTGGCCTCCTGCTCGGGGGTGCCACTGTAGGTCAGGGCCTTGTCCTCGCGGACGACGTTGTCGATCGCGGTCAGGATGTCCGGCTCGGGTATGTCGCCGTGGGCGCCGACCACTTTAGCGATGATCTCGGAGACGTAGGCCGCTGGTTGCTCGCGCATCGCATCCGCTACCCAGGTCTCGACACGCGCCGGGTCCACGTTGACCGCCCCGCCGAGCCAGCCGCGCTGGTTGGCGCCGGGCAGGGTGACGATGGCCCAGCCCGGGGCGCGCAGGTCCAGATCCAGGGGCAAGGTGTCGGCGTCGCGACTGTAGATCGCCTCGGGCGTAACGCTTTGCTCGTCCTGCATGCGGAAAAGGCACCAGGCACTGCGGATGATACCCTCGCGGACGATCTGGTCGAAAACCGTTGCCCCTTCGAGCACCGGCCAGCGGCGATTGACGGCGAAGTTGCTCCGCAGTTGGTCCAGGGTCGGGGTCTGGCCGGTACCGAAGAACAGCTTGCCCAGCAGGTTGAGCCCCTCCTGGGTGCGGGCACGCTCTTCGGTGATCAGTTCGCCGTCCTCGCGCAGCACGCGATGGATCTCGGCGATGATCGAGGCGCCGCCCTCGCCACCGGCGGTGTGAATCTCCTTGCGCACCACATGCCCTGAGGCCGACGGGTACCAGAGCCCGTCGTATTGTTGGGTGATGGTGGTCTGAAGGGCCAGTTCGCGTTCCTTGGTCTTGTCGCCGAAGCCCTCCTCGGCAAGTTGCTGGGGCTTGATGCCGTAGTTCTCCGGCTTGTCCCGCAGGCGACCGCGGGCGATGACATCGCGGGCCAGGTCGTCCAGGCGCTGGTGTGCCTCCTTTGCCTTCACGACGCGATCCTCGTTCCAGATTTCGCCCTGGACATGGACGGTGCGGGGGACCAACAGGAATATGAGGTTCTGCTCAATGCGCGGCCGGTTGGGGCCGACCGTGGTCACGAATGCCTCGGCGTCGATCTCGTCCGCGCCTAGGGCAACCAACGCTAGGTTGGTTCGTCCGGTCTTGTCCTTGATGTGCTCGGGGTGTGTCACATCGTGGGCGACGTGGAAGGTCGGGTCGGTACGGATGATCTTGCGGGCGGCGGCATCGAGAAAGTCCGTGACCTGGTCTTTGGCCAGGCTGCCGCGGATCATGGCCAGCGCCCGATTGATGGACGCGTCGAGACTGGCGTAGTAGCGGCCAAACTGGGCGCTGTGGCGCAGATAGAAGGCCCCGCGGTCGCTGTCTTCGATGGTTTTCAGCGCGGTCTCGACCTGGGAGGGCGATAGACCGGGAAAACTGGTCTCCAGCAAGGCGTCGCGTTCTACGATGCCGAAAAGGGGGGTCCCGAGCCCCTCGTGGCGTCCCACTAGGCTGTGCAGGAAGACCGTCTTCCAGGCGTACTCGTGGAATGGATAGCCCTCGGGATGCGGGTTTTTGCGGTCCGCCTCCTCGGCGCGACTGGCGCCGCCGATAAGGGTGGCGGTGTCCACGCCGCCGATGTCGGTGTTGAGGATCGGCAACAGCTCTCCGCCGCCCGTGCGGCTGATCAACTCGTTGACGATGCGCGCGTCGCGCAGGTTCAGATGGCACGTATGGATCATCGGAACCGGACTGCGTTTCTCCCACAGGCTACGCACGGCCAGCGCCAGCACGCGCAGGACGCCGCGGGTGCCTTGAAAGTTGGCGAGGGTCGCCATCTTCTGGTTCAGAAAATCGACGAAGGTGGGGTGGAAGGGATACAGGTCGCACATCGCGGTGCGAAAGTCCTCCCGGCTTGCCCGGTCTGGCAGCAGGTCGGGAGTCTTCTGGTACATGGCCCAGTAGGCGGCAACGGTTTCAGCGCCGGCTACTTGGTCCACGCTGACGAACAGGCGTTTGGCCAGTACCCGGCTGATTTCGTTTGCCTGGACGGGTACGACCCCGGTGGCATCGCGGGAGACGACGCTAACCACCCCGGCCTGCGCGGTCTGGGCCATGGCGACAGCCTCTTCTGGCGTCACCTCTTCGCCGCGGATTTCGCTCAAGAGTTTGGCAAGCTCGTCGGTCTGGGTGGCGAAAGCATCCGCTTGACTCGCCAGGGTCAGCACCACGGCGATGTTGGAGTGATTACGCGCGTAGCCGTTCAGCGCCATCAGAAACGCAGCCAATTGGTCCGCGCCTTGGGGGTGGGCGGCTGCCAGCCGGGCCGAATATTGGGCCAGCTCGTCCAGCAGCAACAGGGCCTTGCGGTTCTCGAAGATGCAATCCAGGAAGGACTTTCCCGGCGCCGCTCGGGAGTTGGCCTCCGTCTCGACGCTGCGGTAGAGCGCCTCGCCCCCAAGTTGGAACGCGATCTCGCCCCAGAGGGTGTAGGGCACCAGAGCGGCGCCGTGGGGCTTGTGGACTGGGATCTCGTCGCCTGCGATGCCGACCACCTGTACGTCCCCTGGGTCATGCAGGGCTGCGAGGTCGATCACGCTGCCGTCGATGCTCGGGGCTGCGACGTCCGCGAGGTGTCTGCCGCGGAAACCGAGGTGGGTCAGTGCGATGAGGGTATGCGTCTTGCCGCCGCCGAAGGCGGTTTCGAGGCGGTGGATGGCTGGTACGCCGTTGTCTCCTGCCAGGCGAGCCATGGCCTCGGACAGCACCATGCGCATGCCGTCCGTGGAAAAGGTTGCCTCGCGGAAGAACTGCTCTGCATCCGTGTAGAGATTGTTCACGCTGCTCGCTCTGCCCCGATAGTGGTCCATGACCTGGGACAGACTGGCGGTGAAAATCTCAGGGTTGAAGGTGCCGGTGAGTAGATCCGGACGCGGGGTGCAGGTGTTGAGTATCGACTTCATCGATAGATTCCTTCTCGATGTTCCGGGGGACGGCGATTCGCTGGGGCGGTCTGGTCCACATTTCCCCGAAGTTTTCCGCCCTCAGTGCCGAATACGGCGTAGACGAGGCTCACGGAGCCGAAACCCCTGGGTGGGGGATGGGGCGGGCGCCCTCCTCGATCATGCGGTTGACGCGCATTTTCCCACCCCAAGTCGACGCGGCGTGGGTAAGCCCCGGCTTCTTTACCGGCAACGATATAGCGTTGAAAGGCGCGCAGTTACACTGGCGGGACATACAATCGAGCAGCGCGGGGTGGTCGTTGCTGTTGTGGTAGAGCCGAGATCTTCGCAACAAGTCGGCAAGCGAGGATTGCTCGGCGTCGGGGTCTCCCAAGCCAAGGTGGCCATGAGCCGGGTCTAGCTGTCCGGGCAGTTGGCGTTGGTCCATATTGTCGCCCTTGGAACCGTGGACGGTACGGTACGGAGTTGGACGGCAAAAGACAACAGAGCATCGTTGCGACTCCGGTTCTGAGTTGTCGCTAGGCACTGCGCGGCAAGGTGGCAGGGGACTCGGGAAATCGCCGCGAAGCGCTTCCGACCCTCCTTGACACAGCAAGTCAACGGCAAACTGCTACCGTCAGTACGCGCGCCACGAGGCCGCTCTCGGCCTCGGGGTGGCTAGGGTGACCCAGGCGGCGTCCGCCTGGCCGCTTGACAACAAGGCGTCGGCGATGCGCCACGCAACAGCGTCAATGCGGTCTGCCGGGTACTGGCCTGACTCGATGCGCTGCATGATCCTGCCTGCCGCTTCAAGCAATGCGCGGGCCTCCCACATTGCGTCCGGGTCGATCTGTTCGTTCTTGCGGCGGGTGCTCATCGCGAGACCTCCTTATCCTTCCAGAAGGAAAGTCCACACGCGCAGGTAGGTTTCCCATTTTTCCCATTTCTTCCCGTTTTGGGGTGTTTGGGTTCCCATTCTTCCCATTCCCCCTTTAGGGGGATGGGAAGAATGGGAAAGTGGAATGGGATGGGTGGGTGTTGGGTGAGTGTCATCATGGCAGCCACACCCAATCGTCCTGGTAGGATAAATGGCCAGCCGAGACGAGACCCTGAACGGCGAGGCGTGCTCTTTCTCGCGTCCGCTTCTTCTCGACGGGTAGCCGGTCGGCGGCGGCGTCGACTGCTGCGTCATACCGCACGCACGGCCGGAAATCGGGCGCCCCTGATTTGCCGTACTCGCTCGAAGCCTTCAGTGCCTCGCCGATGGCCTCGAGTGCGATCTTCTGATTCCCTCCAGGCGGCTTTCTGTGCCGCGCAACCTCGCCGCTCTTGTGCTCGACCGGCTCGACGATGCAGCTAGTGATGGGATCCCCGTCTTCGTCGGTGCCAATTTCGACCACGTCCAGCCGGAATGGTCGCGGCTCGCTCTCCGGCCCGTCCTTCGCGCGGGTTACCGCCCACTCGCGGTTGTCGTTGTTGTCGCGAC
Source organism: Thiocapsa roseopersicina (assembly GCF_900106925.1). Taxonomy (GTDB): domain Bacteria; phylum Pseudomonadota; class Gammaproteobacteria; order Chromatiales; family Chromatiaceae; genus Thiocapsa; species Thiocapsa roseopersicina. The sequence goes on along the minus strand of NZ_FNNZ01000010.1, from coordinate 1,173 downwards.
TCACTTCTAAGATCGCGTCGACGGCACCGCTGAGGCTCGAATGCCCGCGTAGACCGCGTGACAGCTCCTTGCCGGCGTGATGCACCAGCAGGACGAGACCGCCTAGAGTCGCCTGAAGCCTCTTGGCGGCGGCGATGATGCGGCCCATATCGACGCTGGAATTCTCATCGGCGCCCGGTGATGCGGCGTTGAGCGTGTCGATAACCACGATTCCCGCGTCTGCTCTCGCGGCCTTGATCGCGTTCGCAAGATCGGTGATGTCGTCGGCCAGCAGCAACGAAAGCTGCGCGGTCACGAACTTGAGCCGGTCCTTTCCTGCATCGCCTTTCACCAGCCGGTAAGCCTGCCAACGCTGCGACAGTCCGCCTTCGCCCTCCAGGCCGACGTAAACGATCGGGCATGGTCGAGTGCGGTAACCGAACCACTCGCGCCCCTCGGTGATCGCGGCGGCGGCGTCCAAGACGATGAATGTCTTGCCTGACTTCGGCGGCCCGTAGATGACCGCGATACCCTCGGCGGGCAGCACTCGCTTGATGCGGTACTGCGCGGCCGGGCGGCTCGCCAGCTCGTCAGGCGTCAAGAGGTGGAAGCGAGGCGGCGCGGGCCCTGCGGCTTTCGCCTGCTCGGCGATCGCATCGTTGAGGATGTGAACATTCCCCGACCGCGCAAAGTCGTTGGGATCCTTCTCCCCGTTCGGCCCGCGCGGGAGCTGTGCTCTGATGATCTCGGTCATGCCGCGTCCTCCAGCACAACCAAGCGAGGCGGCGCGAAGTGCTCGGCTACCGTCTGCGCGACGATGTCGAAGTGATGCCCCATGCAGGCGAAGGCCGCAGCGTTGCCCTTGTGGGCATGGAAGACGATCGAAACGGCATCGGCCCATCCCTCGACCACGAACCACGGGGCGCGTTTGCCGAGGGTGCTGCCGCAGATGAATGCGTTGCCCCTGATCGGCCCGAAGCTCTGTTTGACGCCTGCGGGATTGATCGCCTGAACGGCGCACACGGCATCGGTGCGGATGTCGCGCACGGGGATGAGGAGGCAATCGGCGCGCTTGCCGATCTCGATGCCGGATGCGTTACCGCGGCCGGCTCCTGCGGCCCAGTCAATCCCTTTGCTGAGTGCGTATGGGTGCGATCCGACGATGCGATCGGTGCGCGCTGCGGACGCCCAAAG
>NZ_FNNZ01000001.1 GCF_900106925.1 Thiocapsa roseopersicina | reverse complement strand
CCTGGGTCGAGCAGGAGTATCACCGCAGCACCCATTCGGAATTGGCCACCACGCCGCTGGCGCGCTATCTGGAGGGCCCGACCGTGGCGCGCCCCTGCCCGGACGCCGCTGCCCTGCGCGCGGCCTTTCGCATCGAGGTCGCACGACGCCAGCGCCGCGCCGACGGCACCGTCAGCCTGGCCGGCATCCGCCTGGAGATCCCCGCGCGCTACCGCGCCCTGGAGACGGTGCATCTGCGCTACGCGCGCTGGGATCTGGCCCATGTCGATCTGGTGGATCCGCACGGCGGCGCGATCCTGAGTCCCGTGCGCCCGCTGGATAAGGCCGCCAATGCCGGGGAGGCCCGCCGTGCGCTGGTGTCCGGCGCACCGCTCCCGCAACCGAGCGCGCCCGGCGGCATCGCGCCGCTGCTGCGCCAGCTCCTCGAGACCCATGCCGCCACCGGCCTGCCGCCGGCCTATCTGCCCCTGAACACCGCCGAGGACATCCGATGAATGCGCGACTGCTCGCCCTCTACGGGCTGAAATGGCATCCCTTCTCCTCGGAGCTGCCGATCGAGGCCCTCTACATCCCTCCGCGCGTGGAGCACTTCCTGTGGCGCATCGAGCAGGCGCAGATCCGCGAAGGCGGGTTTGCGATGATCCACGGCGAACCGGGTACCGGCAAAAGCGTGGTGCTGCGTCTGCTCGCCGAGCGCCTCGCCCGCCTGGCCGATCTCACCGTCGGCGCCATCGACCATCCGCAAAGCAGCCTCGGGGATTTCTACCGCGAGCTCGGCGAGCTGTTCAGCGTCCCGTTGCGTCCGCACAACCGCTGGGGTGGCTTCAAGGCGCTGCGTGCGACCTGGCTCGGCCATCTGCAGACCACCCGCCGGCGTGCCGTGCTGCTGGTGGACGAAGCACAGGAGATGAGTCCCTCCGTGCTCAACGAGCTGCGCCTGCTCGCCAGCGCCCGCTTCGACTCCCAACCGCTGCTGTGCGTCGTCCTCGCCGGGGATACCCGCCTCACCGATCACCTGCGCCGCGAGGAGCTGCTGCCCTTGGGCTCGCGCATCCGCACCCGTCTGGCCACCGAGCACGCCCGCCGCGAGGAGCTGCTCGCCTGCCTGCAACACCTGTGCGCCAGCGCCGGCAACGCCGCACTCATGAGCGAGCCCCTGCAACACACCCTCTGCGACCACGCCGCCGGCAACTACCGCATCCTCGCCTCACTCGCCGCCGAGCTGCTCGCCGTCGCCGCCCAAACCGAGCGCCCCCACCTCGACGAGGCGCTCTTCCTCGAGGTCTTCACCCCGCCCGCCACCGCGACCCCGCGGCGGGCTGCCCTGCCACGTTGACCCACTCGGAGCACCACCATGCCGCAGCCCTATACCACCCTGCAGCCATTCTTCTGGCCACCCCTGTCCGATGACGCGGTCCTCGCCATCCGCGAGGTCCTCTTGCGACTGACCGATCAGTTCGAGACCCGCTACGCCTCCCAAATTCGCGATGCCGAACGCGACGACAACCGGCCTCACGACCACCAACCGGACCTGTTCGACAGACCGGATTTCGACGATCCCCTGTTGTTCTGAGTCCCGCCACCGCGCTTGATCCACCTCGCGCCGCCGGCCCACACCCCGGCCGCGCGAGACCGGGGGAGCGCTTCGCCGACCCCTATCACGCAACTTGATCGCGAAACCATCAAAATCGCTGACCGCACTCATCTATGGATGTACGGGAGAGGCTCCGGTCGACGACGGCGGTCTCTCCGTGTTCGCCGTCCAGCCAAGCTCATGATCCACCGGGGCGAGCTTGACCGACAGAATCCACCGTGAGCTAATCTCGCGTCCGAGCTGATGGAGAATCGCGAGATGCGAGTACCGATGCCCCCCGCCACGCATCCAGGAATGCCGATTCCCGATATGGCCCAACATGATCACACTTGAATCGATGGAGCTCGGACTGCGCCGGGGCGAGTTTTTCCTCGAGTATCTACCCACGATTTCGCTCGCGGATGGCCGCTGTACAGGTGCCGAGGCCCTCATCCGCTGGCGGCGGCCCGACAACGTGACCATACCTCCCGGCGACTTTATCCCCATCGCCGAGAATACCCGCGTTTCCGGAATACTCACCTATTGGGTCATCGAGACGGTCGCGGTCGAGCTGATGACCTGGCTCCAAGCCAACCCCGACGCCAAGCTCGCGATCAACATACCGCCGGAAATCGTCGGGCGCGGTGGGATCCGTTACGCGGCGGATCGAAGCGGTCTCAGCGATTTCACGGATCAACTAATCATGGAGATGACCGAGCGGGGAATACCGGACATGATGGCGGTCACGGCGATCAACGACTATTTGGCGACCGGCGGTTGCGTCGCCCTCGACGATGTCACGCTGGTCGGTGGCGGCAATCTGGCCGTCCTCGCGCGCTGCCACATCAGCATCATCAAGCTCGACAGGTCCCTGGTCTCCCAGATCGCCGAACAGGACCCGGCGCCGGCTTGGCTGGAAAGCGTCACCGCATTGCTGCGCTCCTCGCAACTGAAGGTCGTCGCCGAAGGGGTCGAAACGGAGTTTCAGCTTGCCGCACTCCGGGCCGCGGGTATTCAGGAGGCACAAGGCTTCTATTTTTCCCGCCCTATCCCAGCGGCAGAGTTCGTCGCCTTTCATCACAAGACTCGCGGTTATGAGTCATCCAGCTCCTTACAGAGCGATCTTGATGATGGGTTCTCAATTGCCTGAGATTCGCGTGCTCGTCTCGCCAGCCCGGTGTGACACTGCACTCGAGCCCCGATAAAATCGGTCCCCTCCTGGTCCAAACCGTGCTGCCGTCGCCGACAGAGATCCCCGCGCGGATGGGCGACTTCGCGCACTGATTGACGACCGCGCCGGCCGATCCAACCACCGCCTTCGATGCAGTCACTGTCGGCTCATCGCTCTAATATATCCGATCAGCAAACGCGGCTCTGTCCAAAGTTGGCCCGCTTTGAGCTCTCCCCCCGGTTCGCAAGTCGATTCGCTCCCGAGCATGCGATTGCGTGCCTCCGGTAGGCGAGCCTGACCGACTGATCCTTGGCTGACAAACCAGGGTGCCGACGTCGACATCTCCCGAACATGGTCGTGACCTCACCAGCTTGAGCCACGAAAGCGCGCTTCGGCCTCGCGAAAGAGCGACTTGACCCTTTCAATGTCCCATGGGCGTTCGATGAGAGTCTCGTGATCCCACTCGCTTCTCGGCGAGCAGCGCATTAAGCAAATGGATCAGCAGCTCGCGATGATCGTCGGACCCGAACAGGGTCTTGAAGACGCAGTCGACCTTGGGATCGATGGGGCGGTGCCTACGCAGAACGTATTGATCGGCCGGTGTATCGACAAGGCGGCTGCCGAGTCCGGGAGCGGGCTCGGCGCCGGATCATCGTCGTCGCTGACGTCATGAGCAGGGCAGATTCCCGCCGCTCGTCTTCACTGCCGACCAGCGGACGGAGACAGGCCCGCAGATTTAGGCCGCCCGCGGCCGCTTCCAGGTATAGACGGCCGTCACCGCATAGTTCCAAACCGCACCGACCAGGATCCCGGCGAGCGCCGAGAGGAACCAGCCGGAGTGCCCGCCTTGGAAGAGATAGTTGGCGATGCCGACGTTGGCCAGGGCACCGACGCTGCAGGCGGCGACGAAGGAAAACCAGCCCCAGAGCAGCTGCCGGCCGCGCAGACGCATGTCGCGATAGGTCAGGATGTTGTTCAGGAAGAAGTTGCTGGTCATGGCGACCAGCGTCGCAGCGGACTGACCGATCAGGAAGGCGCCAGACCCGAGCAGGGTCAGCATGGGCCAGAGCACGGCCATGTGCACGAAGACACCGAGCCCGCCGATGGCGGAGAAGGCGATGAAGCGCACCGGGATGACCGGGCCGATCAGCTTCTGGGTCAGCATCAGCAGGTATTCCCAGAGGACCGCGTTGTCGAGCTTGCTGCTGCCGGCCTCCCTCGGACGGAAGGTGAAGGGCAGCTCGCGGAAGCGCAGGGGTTGCTCGGCTTCGGCGAAGATGTCGAGCAGGATCTTGAATCCGACCCCGCTGAGCAGTACTACCCTGGGTCAGATCCAGACGACCGCGAAGGAATTGCCATCGGAGCTCTCGAGCAGGTTCGTCGCGGCGGCCACGCAGATCGGCCTGTTCCAGTCCGTCATCGTGAACGACTACGGCAGGCTTCAAGCCCTCGGCAACACCACGGTCTTCCAGGGAGATCCCTTTACCGATTCCACCCTGCAGCAACAGATTCTCATCGGGGTCAATCTATTTGCCTACGGACGACTCTTGGGGTCGGGTTACTATGCTTGGGGCCTGCTCCCCGACCCCTACAACCCGGGCTACCCATCGAGCCCTGCGGACTACTACTGCGGGAACGTCGGGACCGATGGTGCGTTTCCTTTCGGAAACAATGGCTCCGGTTCGGCGGACCTGAATTGGGCCGGCTTCACCTATCCGAATCTTCTTTCGGGGCCGCTTCCGGTCTAAGGCGGCAACCCCAACCTCTTGGCGCTCGGCTCAAAGCGCCCGAATATTTTCAGCATCTACTCCACAGTCCAGGCCACGGTCATGGAACCTGTCGTGGCAGGGTCGAAGCAGTCACCGAGCGGCCTCGCCGACTGGGACGTCTGGTTCTTCCGCCACAACTTCACCCAGACCGGATTCACGTGCAAGGTGCTAAACGGGTCGTCGGCGATGCGTGGCATGGCGTCGAAGGTCGGCGTCCAAGGAGACCGGGGGCTGGTCGTCATCCGCACAACCCTGGAGGACGTCGGTCAGATCGATCTGAGCACGGCCACGTTGGTTATCCAACAGGTCCTCATGGAGCCCGAGCGGGCGGGCGAGGTGGTCCGCAACGCCGGGGGCGGCCCCTTCCTTCCCTTGGAGTTGACGGCGGCCCAAGGCAGCACGCCGAACCGCGCGATCTTCAGAACGCCCCACGGGGTGCGTCCGATCGTCACCGTGGAGGTAGCCAAACGCCGCCGCAAGACAGACTCGCTGGCGGTGAACCTCGCCGTCAACCGAACCGCAATGCCGCAGATGCCCAGGGCCTGCGAGGCCGAGGGCACGGCCCTTCTCCGAACCAGGCTGGTGCTCGACGACGGGGCGCAAGCGCCCGTATTCATCAACGTCGAGCAGCCTTGGTCCTGCAACCGGTCAGGTTTGGCCACGCCTCTGAGAACCGCGCGATCCGAGCTCGGCTCAATCGGCGGCCCGGCCGGCGGGAAGGCTACGGCTGACTCATGAACGATCTGCTGGATACCACAATCTGCATCCTATGCAACGTCGGCCCGCTTCTGTAGCCGCCCGTTTCGGATCAATTGATGACTTAAACCATGTCCGCTCCGAGAGTGGCTGATTCGAGGGCAGCTGTCCTCACCGCTCAAAACGAAAAAGGGCCACCCGGTTCGGGCGGCCCCAAGACCGGCTCCCGCGAGCCGCTCTCTCAGTCCTCGCCGCGACTCAGGCTCAACCCCCGCTCCGGCCGCGAGAAGTTGTGACAGGCGGAACACTCCTTGCATTCTTTCTGGACATGCCGGCTGTGCACGCCCGCAAAATCACGATCTTCCGTTTCATTCTCATGGCACTGGGTACAGATGTTGTTGAGGTTGCCGTTGAGCGCGGCCGTACGCGTCCCGATCACGACACTCGGCAAGGTCCGCAAGCCGTAGCCAAGCCCCTTCATGTCCAGACGCGCTGGACCGCCACTAAGTCCTCCGTGGCAGGAACCGCAACCCGTCGCGTCGCCGCCCAAGGCGTTGGAGTCAGGTTCGACCCCATGGTTGATGGTCTGGTAGGTGAAGACAGGGACGGTGGTGGCGCCAGGGGGCATCTCGGTCGAGCCTGGGGTGCCGGTGCAAACAAGGGGGTCGTCTGGATTTTCGCCAAGACCCACCGCCACCGCGCGGCAGAAGCTGCCGGTGCGGAAGAACTCGAAGGTGGAGTGTCCAACCAGGCTGTTGGTCTCGTCATTGCGCGCCAGCTTGCCCCAGTGCTTTTTCATGGGATAAAGCTTGGCGGTCGCGCTCTCCACGTCGCCATTAGGCATTCCCAGGGCATAGGCATCATCTTCGGCGCTGAAGCCGCCGACGAACTTGGCCGCCACCGTGGCATCCAATTTGACCGTGGGCACGCCATCGAGCGATTCTTCCAGGTAAATCACCTCGGAAGTGCCGTCGAACCAGGTGTAGCTGGGAATGAGTGAGGCCGTCCCCAGGCCGCCCTTGTCCTCGCGGGGGAGCCAGCCGCCGCGACCGTTGCAGGCCGAGTCGGACGGATGCGGATCCTGCCAGTCGCGAGCGATCTCGGTGCCGACCGCCGCCTTGGCATAGCTCGGGATGTGGCAGGTCTGGCAGGCAACCTTCATGGCATGCTTGTCCTTGCTTGAGCCCCGGGTGTTGCTGAAGTCCCCATGCGGTTGGCTGTCATGGCAGCCGCCGGTCTCGCAGGTGAAGCGCTCGGCCACGTCGTTGGCCCGCAGATCGAGTCCGCGACCGCGCATGCGGTGGCTCTCGCCGTTGTTTCCAATCGCGCTGTGACAATCCGAGCAGGTCAGGTTGGCGCCGTCCGGACTCATGTGCATGTCGTGCGTGACGGTCGGGTTGATGTTTTCCTTCGACAGATCGCCGCGCTTGGCGCCATCGGCCCCGGCCGCCCCGGCGTGACAGTTGAGACAAGACTGGCGGGTGGTGGCATGGACGTTCTGCGCCGCCGCCAGGGTGGTGAGCGGCATCAGCGTGATCGGCAGATCCGCCGTCGTTTCCGCGCCCGCTGGACGGAACAGGAAGTCAGCGCTGTTCCAGCTCTCTTCACCCATCCGAACCGGATCGCCTTTCTCGTTTTCCAAGATCGGGATGCCTTCAAAGCCGGTGCGCGTCACGGTGCTGCCGTCTTTGTATTCGAGCGTGCCATTCACATCGGTAAGGTTCTCAAGCGTCATAGCCTCGAAACCCATCCCTGCGATCCAATCCGGGAAGCGTTTGTAGACCTCCTGGTGACACATCAGGCAGTCGATATTGGCGAGTTGCGTATGCGCCTCGGTTGATTCTGGATCGAGCTGTTCGAATAGCGACTGGGCCATCGGAAAGCGTCCATTCCCCACATGGCAGCCGGCGCAGGTGAAGCGCGGCGAGTTCTCATGGGTGCCGCAGTAGGTGTTGACGCCGGTCGCGACCAGATCGCCGGCCGCCTTGGCGGGTCGCTCGCCGGCCGCCGCGAAGTCCCCCGGGATGTTGGTGACGAAGTCGAAGGCCCCGCCCTGCTGATAATGCACCGAGCCGTGCATGTCGCGCGCCTGGTCCTCATGGCAGGCGACGCAGACCTCGGGACCGGTATAGGCCTTGATGTTGCAGTGATCCGGGATGGGCGAGGTACATCCGACCTGCGGTGCGTCTGAAATGGTCGCGGTAGTGGTCGAGGGCGAGGAGGTTGCGCCCAGGTTGTCGGTCACGGTCAGGACGACGCTGTAGCTGCCGACCGCCGCATAGGCATGGCTGGGATTGGCCTGGGTGCTGGTCGCGCCGTCGCCGAAGGTCCAAGCGTAACCGGCGATGCTGCCGTCAGGATCGGTCGAGCCGGCGCTGCTGAAGCTGATCGCCGTGCCCGGAAGGCCGCTGTAGGGACCGTTTGCGCGTGCCGAGGGGACTTGGTTCCCGCCTCCAGGTGCCTTGGGCGCACAGTCGGATGGCGCCTTGTCCACCGCGCGCTCGGCCGCCTGTCCGTCCTTTTGGATCGCGCGCACCCGGCAGGGCACCGGCCTGGGCCGCTCTTCGCGGATCGACCAGGCGCCATCGCGTCCATCGGCTTCGTCGTCATCGAGCGTTTGCGCGGGGGCATAGGCATTGACCAGGGTCACCTTTGCGCGGGGCGTGCCATGCCCGGAGACGCCAAGGCGTCGCTCGCGGCTGTCCCAGACAGCACTGTCGATGCGCAGCGGCGATGGGGAGGAACCGCGCTCGTCATCCGCGAGGGCCGCGCCGGCAGCGAAAAGGTACATCACGCCCAGGAGACACAAGGTCGTCCAACCGCTCCAAATCTGTCCAGGATCTCGTGTTGGGGGTGCGCCGGGGGCGCCCATCGGTTCGGACACTGTCATCGCTCTACCCTCTCGCTGAATGGCGTCGCGCGATCGTCCGCGCGGGTCTTGCCTTCATCGGGCCGGCTGACCCGACGGAGTGCCCAGGGAAGCCCAAGGGACCGGCCAGGTCGGAGTGGACGCGGCGGTTTGGGACCGCAAGGCTGATTCCACTCCGACACTATCCCGTCACGCCTTAAGCGAACCTTAAGGCGACATTTGGCAATCCAGGAGGGGACGAGACCGGAGTCTTGACCGACTTCGCCGCACCTACGCCACCTTGCGGAAACGTACCTCGACGCGCAGGCCCGCACCATCGTCCGCGTCCAGCAGCTCGATCCCTGCGTCATGAAGATCACAGATGCGCCGCACGATGGCCAGACCGAGCCCGGCACCGGGCTCGGTCTGGCCGGCGGGGCGATAGAAGCGATCGAAGACCCGCGTCCGGTCCTCGGCCGGGATGCCGCGCCCGGCGTCCTCCACGCACAGCAGGACGCAATCGCGCCGCACGCTGACCGTCACGGCGACACGCCCGCCCGCCGGGCTGTATTTGATCGCGTTATCCAGCAGGTTACCGACCAGAATGGCCAAGACCTCCGGCGCGATCTCGACCAGACAAGGCTCGCCGTCCGGGGTTTTGAAGACCAGCTCGATGGACTTGGCGTTCGCCGCTCCCTGTCTGTCCGCCACCGACTGTTCCGCCGTCCCGACCAGCGAGCAGGTTGGGCGCCCGCTGCCGTCCGCCCGCGGTTGCAGCCGGGACAGGACGAGGAGCTGGGAGATCAGATGCGTCGCCCGGTCGACCCCACGAATGAGGGTATCGAGCGCCTCCGCGCGTTCGCCGGGGTCGGCGCTGCGTTGGGCGATCTGGGCGTGTGTACGGATGATGGCGAAGGGCGTACGCAGCTCGTGCGAGGCATCGGCGGCAAAATGCCGCTCCGTGTCCAAGGCAGACTCCAGCCGATGCATCAGGCCATTGAGCGCCTCGATCAGCGGTCGGATCTCGGTCGGTGCGCGGCGCGCGTCGAGCGGCGCCAGTTGGTCCGCCGAACGCTGCCTGATGGCGTAAGCAAGCCGGCTCAGGGGGCGCAGTCCGTCCGTCACCGCGAGCCAGATCAGCAGCACTGTGAGCGGCAACGACCAGAGGATGGGTTGCAACGCATGGAGGGTCAGGTACTCGATGAGCTCCTGCCGGATCCCGTCATTCTGCGCCACATAGAGCACCTCGCCGGCGTGTCCCGTCGGGAGTCCGAAGACGCGCCACCGGGTCGCTCCGATGGTCTGATCCGAGAATCCCGGCTGCCGTGCGAGCGGTTCCAGCGGCGCCGCACCGAAGCTGCCGACGAGCACGTCCTCCCGCCAGAGCTGGAAACTGATCATGGATTCGTAGGGGTGCCCGATGGGCGACAGGGTTTGGGGCGCGCCGGCGATGGTAGGCAAATCGCCGGACAGCGTGATCTGATGCAGGACATGCGCGGTCTGCGCCAACTGCGCATCCATCAATTCACCGACCTCATGCCCCGAGCGGTTCCAGGCAATCAGGGCCACCGCGATCCAAATGACGGTCCAGACGACGCTGAGCGAGAGCAGCAGGCGACGGCGCAGCGAGCTCACTGCGGCGGGACCGAGACCAACCGATAGCCGACCCCGCGCACGGTGAGGATGCGGTGTTTCCCGAGCTTGTTGCGCAGATTGTGGATATGCACCTCCAGTGCGTTGCTCTCGATCTCGTCGCGCCAACCATAGGCCGTCGCCGCCAGGCGCGCACGCGGCACCACCCGGTCGGCATTGGCGATCAGCGTTTCCAGTAGGACGAATTCCCTGGGCGACAGGGACAGCGGTCGGTCGCCGAGACTCACCTCGTGTCGCACCGTGTCCAGCGCCAGCTCACCGGCCAGCAACCGGGGTGTCGCATGGCCGTCGCGGCGGCGCGTCAGCGCACGGATCCGCGCGCTCAGCTCATCGAGATCGACGGGCTTAACCAGATAGTCGTCCGCGCCCGCGTCCAGCCCCGCCACTTTGTCCGCCACCGCATCACGCGCGGTAAGGATCAGAATCGGCAGATCGATCCCCTTGCTGCGCAGAGCACGCAGCAGGGAGAGGCCATCGCGTCCCGGCAGCCCCAGGTCGAGCACCAGAACATCGAAGTGCTCGACCCGCAGTGCATGCTCGGCCGGGTCGGCACTTTGGACCCAGTCTGCCCGATAGCCGTCCTGACAGAGTCCGGTACGCAGGCCCGCGCCGAGGAGCGGGTCATCTTCGACGATCAGGACGCGCATAGATCCTTCAGGGTGGTGAGAAGCGACCGGAGACCGAACCGCAGACCTAAGCCGCTCGCGGCCGCTTCCAGGTATAGACGGCCGTCACCGCATAGTTCCAAACCGCACCGACCAGGATCCCGGCGAGCGCCGAGAGGAACCAGCCGGAGTGCCCGCCTTGGAACAGATAGTTGGCGATGCCGACGTTGGCCAGGGCACCGACGCTGCAGGCGGCGACGAAGGAAAACCAGCCCCAGAGCAGCTGCCGGCCGCGCAGACGCATGTCGCGATAGGTCAGGATGTTGTTCAGGAAGAAGTTGCTGGTCATGGCGACCAGCGTCGCAGCGGACTGACCGATCAGGAAGGCGCCAGACCCGAGCAGGGTCAGCATGGGCCAGAGCACGGCCATGTGCACGAAGACACCGAGCCCGCCGATGGCGGAGAAGGCGATGAAGCGCACCGGGATGACCGGGCCGATCAGCTTCTGGGTCAGCATCAGCAGATATTCCCAGAGGACCGCGTTGTCGAGCTTGCTGCTGCCGGCCTCGCGCGGACGGAAGGTGAAGGGCAGCTCGCGAAAGCGCAGGGGTTGCTCGGCTTCGGCGAAGATGTCGAGCAGGATCTTGAATCCGACCCCGCTGAGTCGCCGCACGCACCCCTGGACGACCGAGGCACGCACCAGAAAGAACCCGCTCATGGGGTCCTGCAGGTCCGCATGGATCAGGTACTGGCCGATCCGGGTCGCGAACCGGCTCATGGATTGTCGACGGGCATTCCAGTCCCCCATGCCCCCGCCGGAGACGTAGCGGCTGCCGACCACGATGTCCAGGTTCTCGGCCTTGATCACCTCGAGCATCTTGGGCAAGAGGGTCTCGTCGTGTTGAAGGTCGCCGTCCATCACCGCCAGAAAGGGCGCGGCGGTCGACATCATGCCCTCGATGCAGGCCGAGGAGAGCCCACGTCGGCCGATACGCTGCACCAGCCTGACACGCGGATCCTGTCGTGCAATGGCGCGGACCCGGTCCGAGGTTCCGTCGGGCGAATCGTCGTCGACGAAGATCAACTCCCAGTCGATCTCCTGCAACACCGCGTCGACCCGCCGGACGACCTCGTCCACCATGTCCGCTTCTTGATAGGTCGGGACGATGACGGCCAACTCGGGCGGACGGCAGTGGTGTCGAGGCATCGGCTGATCCGAGATCCAGTTGGTCATGAGCGGAGGGTCGATTCGTCGAGGGAAGGAACGTGCGGGACGCGCCTTTGAAGTAGACTGCCGCCCGCGGATGCGGCCGCCGGAACGGTGACGAGACGGCAGGCCCAGGCTCCGAAGAGTCTTTATTCTAACGCGATCGCGTTCCCGCCACCTCGACCGATCGCGGCCCGGATCAGATCCGCCGAACCCGCCGATTCAGACAACGCAGCGAGTCACGAGACCATGGAAACGACCCGAGGCATCGATACACCCCGTCAGGCTTGGGGCCTCTTGCTCGCCCTGATCGCAGCCATGACGGCTTGGCGGCTGGGTGTCGCCGCGCTCCTGCCGGTCACGCAGGACGAGGCCTATTATTTCGACTGGGCCCGCAGCCTCGCCTGGGGCTATTTCGATCACCCGCCGGGCGTGGCGCTGCTCGGCATCGGCACCTGGCTCGCCCCAGGGTCGGCGCTCGCCGCACGCGCGGGGACACTGATTGCCAGCGTGCTGACGCTGCTCATCCTTGCACGCCTCTTCCGCAACTGCGGCCTCACGGCACCGCGCGATCTGGCCTTGGCGCTGGTCCTGGTCTTCGCGACCATTCCCGGATTCGCCGGCGGCGTCATCACAACGCCCGACACCGTGCTGGGCCTGGCCTGGGCGCTCGCCCTGCATGAGAGCGAGCGCGCGCTTGCCGGCCAGCGTCGACGTTGGCTCACCGCCGGAGCAGCAGTCGGTCTCGGTCTGCTGGGGAAATACACCATGGTCTTGATCGGACCGGTGCTGCTCTTGGCCATCATTTTCACCGACCCGCGCGCACTGCGCACGCGCTGGCCTTACCTCGGCGGGCTCGTCGCGCTCCTGGTCTTCGCGCCGAACATCCTCTGGAATCAGCAGAACGAGTGGCTGACCATGCGCTTTCAGTTCGGGCATGGCTTCTCGACCGAGGTGGGCGCGCTTCCGGTCGGCGCCCCGGGAGCCATCGAGCATGTCGGCCCCGAGTCGGCCGGCGAGCGACTGGGCAGCCTCTTGGGGTATCTCGGCACCCAGCTCGCCTTTTGGGGGCTGATCGCCATCCCGCTGCTCCTCGCGCCCTGGATCGTTCGCAAGCGCGACGGCAAAACCGAACCCGGGCCGACGGGGGCAATTGCCCGACACGCCAAGCCCCTGCTGTGGGCTGCAACCCTCTTCCCCTTGGGCTTCTTCGCCTTGGTCGCAACCGGCAGCGAGGTGGAGCCGAATTGGCCCGCCGTCTATCTCATCTCCGCGGCGCCCTTGGCGGCGTTGCTCCTGCGCAATCTGCGCCCCTGGGCCATCGCCGCCGCTCTGGGCAATCTGCTGCTCCTGAGTCTCTATGCAGTCCATGCAGCGACCGCGGCGCTGCCGCTCGGAGACAGTCAGAACCGCGTCCTGCGCGAGACCCATGGATTTCGAGAGTTGGCCGAGATCGTCGGCACACTTGAGGAGCCCGTCTATGCCGATCGATACCAAACAACGGCGATGCTGCGCTTCTACAGGCCGGACTCGGGTACGACGACCCAATGGCCCGGCCTCACCCGACCCTCCGAGTATCTGCGGGGACAGATCGCGCCGCGACTGGATCCGGAGTCCGTCGATTCACCCTTCTGGCTGGTCTCCGGATTCGGCGCATCGCCGGTTATCGCGGGTTTTCGCAGCGACACCCATCGCAGGCTCTTTGATTGCGCCGGGGAGCCGCTGAGCGAAGCCGCGGAAGCGCACTGCCCGCGCCCACTGCACACTTGGAATCTGTATCGGTACATTCCGGAGGAGTGAGGCAAACGGCAGGGGAAGGGTGCACGCCGGACCCGTTAAACGACATCGAACGACTGCCGTGCCATGCGCGCCGGCGTTGTTCGTACTCCGGCCAACGTGGCGCGGAGCGCCAAGGGAGGCGTGACACCGCCGGAGCGGTGTCACGAGTATTCTAGGAGAGCGGGTGGCCGGTTCTACGAGCCGGCCTCAAGCATCTGACCCGGCGCACGCGACTGCAGCATTTCACGGACCTCGTCGATCGAACGGGTGCATCCTCCGAGATGGATGACGGCATGACAGTTCGGGCAGACAGGCCGAAGGTCGGTGATCGGGTTCACGGCATATCGGGCGCCGATCTCGGATAAGGGTGTGAGATTCATCTCGGGTGAAGGCTTTACGCGTTGCCATTGACGTCTTTCGTTTCCCGCCGAACGCGTTCACATCGGAGCGTCTAGCCCGCCGGAGCACGATACGGTTTGCGGGCTCACTTCATCCGACAACATGGGTGATCGAGGCGGACCATGTCGATCAATGATCGTCCCCGCGATTGCTCGCCTTATCCGCCGAGATCCGATCCATCATCGCAAACAACAGCCCGGATACGACGAAGGTCATGTGGATGCCGACCTTCCAGGCCAGCTCCTCGTTCGTCAGGCGATCCACGTACATGAACGCCTTGAGCAGCTCGATGCCGGAGATGGCGACGATGGAGCCGATGAGCTTCATCTTCAGCTCGGCGAAGCCCACATGGCCCATCCAGCCCGGGCGATCCTCGTGGTTTCCCGTATCGATCCGCGAGACGAAGTTCTCGTAGCCGGCCAGCACGATGATGAGCACCAGGTTGGCGATCATCACGACGTCGATCAGGGAGAGCAGCCCGATGATCACCTCGCCCGCCTCGGCATTGAAGACGAGCGGGACGAAGTGGATGAACTCCTTGACGAACTTGACCAGCAGCAGGGCGATGGCGAGGACGAGGCCCAGATAGAAGGGTGCAAGCAACCAACGGCTGCTGAAGATCACCAATTCCAGAAATTGTTCGATCCGTTTCATGTCGAGGTTCCGGTTTACCTTCAAGCCATTGAGTCGGAGTCCAACGATTGCGAGCCGCGGACAGGGGTGACGGGAGCGGGCGGGATGCTACGCGGGCGCGGCCGCCACTTCAACGGCGCTCGGTCATTCGGCCCTCGCGCCTCGTTTTGGGCGTCGGTTCAGGCGGCCCGCGGCTCCTCCTCGAAGCCGATCTGCACGTGCGTAGAAGCAGCCAGCGTGCGATAGACCGGGCTGCGAGCGGCGATCTCGAGCAGACGGGCGCGCTCCTCGGACGTGAGGGCGCCGAGGATGTTCAGGCGCACCTCGATGCGCTCGAGCTTGCCCTCATGCTCGCCCTCGCAGTCGCGGCAGTCCGTGCCGTGAACCCGCTCCTGGCTCAGACGCACCTCGACGTCGTCCAGCGCAAGCCCCTGGTGCCTGGCGTAGGTCCGCACGGTCATGGAGATGCAGGCGCCGAGCGACATCAAGAGCAGATCGTAGGGTGTGGGCCCCAGATCCGAGCCGCCGACCGACTTGGGCTCGTCGGCCAACCATTGATGGCGATGGGTGTAGAGCCCGCGCAGGAAGCGGGTATCGAGCTCCGTGACCAGCACCTCTTTCTCCGCCACCCGAGGTGCGGTCCCGATGCTCTGCTCGAAGCCGTGCTTGCCGAGCCCGAGATAACGGCTGGCCCAAGCGACCAGGGTTTCGGCGACGTACTCGGCATCTTCTCGATTGCCGAGCATATGGTCCGCCTTGTCGAGCGAGATGAAGCTCTTGGGATGCCGCGCCGCCTGGAAGATCTTGCCGGCCTCCCCGATCGACACGATGGTATCGAGCGGCGAATGGAAGACCAGAAGGGCGCGGTTGAGGTGACGGATGTGGTCCGCCGAGGCGTATCGATCTAAGTCGTCGAGCAGCTGCTTGCGAATGCGGAAGCGCCGCTGCCCGATCTGCACCTCGGCCTCGCCCGTCTCCTCCAACTGGCCGCGCGCCCCGCTGAGAAGGTGCTGGACATGGGAGGCGGTCGCCGGGGAGGCGATGGTCACCACCGCCTCGACGGAGGGGAGCGCGTGCACCGCGGCCAAGACCGCCGCGCCCCCAAGGCTATGCCCGATCAGCAACGCCGGGGCCTCGTAGTCCTCCTCGAGCTTGCGCGCCGCGGCGAGCAAGTCGGCGACGTTGGATGAGAAATTGGTGTTGGCGAAGTCGCCGTCGCTGTTGCCGAGCCCGGTGAAGTCGAAGCGCAGCACGGCGATCCCGCGCGCGGCCAAGGCTCGACTGATGCGGGTCGCCGCGGCGATATCTTTACTGCAGGTAAAGCAATGCGCGAAAAGGGCATAGCGGGCCGTCGGCACACGATCCGGAGGCGTTTCGAGCAGGCCGACCAGCGTGTGCCCCTCGGGATTCGGAAATTCGAGCTTGATACGTGCCATGCTAATTCCTCGCGTTGGAGATCCAGTCGGTCCGGGAAGAGCCTCCGGCTTCCAGCCGCCGGCCGCCAGCTTTTTTTATCCATCGAATGGATAGCATCGGGGCGGACCATCCCACTACCCTAGGGCCCGTCCGCCAGCACCCTGCGCCACGGTTTTCGGGCGCGTCCTCGGCCTTTGTGGTTAAATCCCGCGCCATGTTCCATCCCATCGCAATCTACATCGGTCTTCGCTACACGCGAGCGAAGCGCCGTAATCATTTCATCTCCTTCATCTCGGGCACTTCGATGGTGGGCATTACGCTCGGCATCGTGGCGCTGATCGTGGTGCTCTCGGTGATGAACGGTTTCCACAAGGAGATCCAGGCTCGCATTCTGAGCATGGCCTCGCACGCCACACTCGCCGATCCCTACGGGGGGGGCATCAAGGACTGGCGCGATGTGCTGGAGCAGGTTCGAGCCCATCCGGATGTCGTCGGCGCAGCGCCCTTCGTCGAGGTTCAGGGGATGCTGGTCAACGGCTCGCAGGTGAGCGGCGCCCTGATCCGCGGCATCGTTCCGACAGAGGAAGACCAGGTCGCGGAGCTGCGACGGGATATGGTCGCGGGCTCGGTAGACGACTTGGTCGACGGCGAGTTTCGGATCATCCTCGGGCAGGATCTGGCGAATTTCCTCGGCGTGGTGCCCGGAGATAAAGTCACCGTCGTCACGCCCCAGGTGAGCGCGACCCCGGTCGGGATCATGCCGCGGCTCAAACGCTTCACCGTGAGCGGCGTCTTCTCGGTCGGCATGGCGGACTACGACCGCAATGCCGCCTTCATGCAGATGGACGACGCGGCCAAGCTGCTGAGCCTGGGCGATGCGGTCTCGGGTGTACGGCTGAAGTTGACCGATATGTGGCTGGCGCCGCAGCTCTCACGCGATATCGCCTACGAGCTGGACGGGGTCTACCGCGTCCTGGACTGGACCCAGGTCCACAGCAACTTCTTCAGCGCACTGGCGATGGAGAAGCGGATGATGAGCATCATCCTCTTCCTGATCGTGGCCGTGGCCGCCTTCAATATCGTCTCGACCCTGGTGATGGTCGTGACCGACAAGCAGGCCGACATCGCCGTGCTGCGCACCCTCGGTGCCTCGCCCGCTCGCATCATGGGGATCTTCATGGTGCAGGGCACTGCGATCGGTCTGGTCGGGACCCTCATCGGGATGGTGGCCGGGGTGATCCTGGCGCTCAACGTCGAGACCGTCGTCGCCGGGATCGAGGGGCTCTTCGGCGTGCACTTCCTTGATCCGACCATCTATTACATCAGCGCGCTGCCCTCGGACGTGCATCTGAAGGATGTGCTGTTCGTCGGCGGTGCGGCCTTCCTGATGTCCGTGCTTGCGACCATCTATCCGGCCTGGCGTGCGGCCGCGACCCAGCCGGCCGAGGCCCTGCGTTATGAGTGAGCTCGTGCCCGTGTTGGAGGTCAAAGG
The DNA here is from genome assembly GCF_900106925.1 of Thiocapsa roseopersicina. Lineage (GTDB taxonomy): Bacteria > Pseudomonadota > Gammaproteobacteria > Chromatiales > Chromatiaceae > Thiocapsa > Thiocapsa roseopersicina. Next base: position 559,254 of record NZ_FNNZ01000001.1, on the reverse strand, counting down.
CCTGTCGAAGACCTTCCGTCAGGGTCCGCTGGAGGTCGAGGTGCTACGCGATGTGGATTTTCGCGTCGGTGCCGGCGAGCGGATCGCGATCGTCGGGGCGTCGGGCTCGGGCAAGAGCACACTGCTGCATTGCGTCGGCGGACTGGAGCGCCCGAGCAGCGGGAGCCTGCGCTGGCTCGGTCAGGAGGTCAACCGACTCTCCGAGACCAAACGCGGCCTGCTGCGCAACCGCCATCTCGGCTTCGTCTATCAGTTCCATCACCTGCTCGCCGAGTTCACCGCGCTCGAGAACGTCGCCATGCCGCTGCTGATCGGCGGCAGCCGGCCGAGCGATGCGCGCGATCGCGCGGCGGCCTTGCTCGATCGCGTGGGACTCGGGAGCCGTGCCCGGCACAAACCCGGCGAGATGTCGGGCGGCGAGCGTCAGCGCGCCGCGGTGGCGCGCGCCTTGGTCACCCATCCGGCCTGTCTCCTGGCGGACGAGCCCACGGGAAACCTCGATCGGGTCACCGCCGCCCGCGTCTTCGATCTGATGCTGGAGCTCAATGCCGCGATCGGCACCAGTCTGGTCATCGTCACCCACGACCAGGAGCTGGCCGCCCGCATGGATCAGGTCTGGCGATTGGACGACGGGCGGTTGTCGCGCGACGCCGACGCCCGATAGCGTTCCCGTCGCTCGCGGATCCGGCGCATCAGCCGACGGCGCCAGATCTGCTGAATCGTGAGATAGCCTAGTCCCGAGCAGAGGATGCCGCACACCAGGTTGCCGAGCGCCAAAGGCCAGATCACGGCGAGCCAGTGATGCCAATCCAGCCAGTACTCGAGCGCGAATTCGCCGGGCTCGATCCCGAGCATCCAGCAGCCGAGTCGATACGTGAAATAGAAGACCGGCGGGATGGTCACCGGATTGGTGACCCAGACCAGCGCGACCGAGATCGGGAGATTCACGCGCAGCACGATGGCCGCCGCGGCGGCGATCAGCGACTGGCCGAAGGGCGGCAGAAACATCACGAAGCAACCGACCGCGGTGGCACCCGAGACCGAATGCCGGTTCAGGTGCCAGAGATTCGGGTCATGCAGGAGCTTGCCGAAAACCCCGAAACGGCCGCTCGCACGGATGACTCCGGCGGCGGGTAGATTTCGCTTGAGCCATCGTTTCACGCCGCAAGTCCGGTGGATCTTACGCCAGAGGAATAGGCCGCGGAGTATATAGCAGTCATGGACAGATGCAGTGATCCGCGTTGTCGGGATCGGCACCGGCCGTGCAACGGCGGTCACGAACCCCTCGCGGTGCCCCGACGATGACCCGGAATACGACTGGCGCCGGTCTCGCATTCGCCTCCGGCGTCGCCGTCGTTTACCTGCTGCCGTGGCTGCCGCCGCTTGCCCCCACCGGCTTCGTCACCGTTGGTTTGGCGATCGCCGCGTGGCGCTGGCGCCTGCTGCGACTGCCCTTCTGGCTGCTGCTCGGCGCATTCTGGGCGCAGTGGCACGCCTGCCTCCTGCTTTGTGCGCCCTTTCCGGATGATCTGGCCCGTGCGCCTCTCGTCGTGGAAGGGCGCATTGCCTCGATCCCGACCGATTCGGGTCTCGCTCGGCGATTCCTGTTCGAGGTGGAGCAGGCCCGGCACGAGGGCGAGCCCATCCCCTTCACCGGCCTGGTCCGGCTCTCCTGGTACGAGGGTGCGCCGCCTTTGCGCGCCGGGGAGCAATGGCGCCTGCCCGTGCGGCTCAAGCCCCGGCACGGTCTCGCCAACCCGGGCACCTTCGACTTCGAGCGCTGGCTGTTCGAGCAGGGTGTCAAGGCGACGGGCAACCTGCGCCGAGGCGAGCCGCCGCAGCGGCTCGATGCGGGTGCCGGCCGCTACTGGCTCGATCGTCGGCGCCAGGGCCTGTCCGAGCATCTTGCCCAAGTCTTGGACGGCGCACCGGCCTTGCCTCTGGTACAGGCACTGGTGATCGGTGATCGCTCCGGATTCGATCAGGACGACTGGGAGGTCATGATGCGCACCGGAACCAATCATCTGGTCGCCATCTCCGGGCTGCATGTCGGCCTGATCGCCGGTGCGGTCTTCTTTCTGGTACGTTGGCTGTGGTCGCGCAGTGCTCGCCTCACGGTCGCGTTGGCAGCGCCGCGCGCGGCGGCGATCGGCGGGATGATCGCCGCACTCGGCTATGCGGGACTGGCGGGCTTCGCGGTCTCGACCCAGCGTGCGCTTGTAATGATCGCGGTGGTCTTCGCGGCGCTTCTCTGGCAGCGGACGCTGCGGCCCTACCACGCGCTCGTGCTGGCCTTGGTCGGTGTGCTGCTGGTCGATCCGGGGGCGGTGCTGTCGCCCGGATTCTGGCTGTCATTCGGCGCCGTGGCAGTGCTCGTGTTCAGCCTCGGGCAACGGCTGCCGAGCCGCGATCTCTGGACGCGCTGGGGTCGGGCCCAATGGGCGGTCGGGATCGGTCTGCTGCCGCTCTTGTTCCTGCTCTTCGGGCGGGCTTCGCTCATCGCGCCGCCGGTGAATCTGGTCGCCGTGCCGCTCTTCAGTTTGATCCTGCTGCCGCTGGTCCTGACGACGAGTCTGCTGAGCCTGATCCCCGGACTCGGCTCGGTCCCCTGGTGGCCCTTGCAGTGGACGGCGCATCTGCTCGGGTGGTGTCTGGACGGGCTCGCCTGGATTGCCGCCTTGCCTTGGGCCGCGATGGCGCTGCCCGAGCGTCCGCTCTGGGTCTGGCTGGCCGCGGGTGCGGGGGCGGTGCTGATGCTCGCGCCGCGCGGGTTGCCGGGGCGCTGGCTGGGTCTGCTGCTCGTCGTCCCGATGTTCGTTCTGGGAACGCCCCGGCCGGGCTACGGCGAGGCTTGGTTTACCCTGCTGGACGTCGGGCTTGGCCTGTCCGCCGTGGTCCGTACCCGCGAGGGCACGCTCGTCTACGACACCGGCCCCGGCTTTCCGAGCGGGTTCGATACGGGCAGCGCGGTGGTCGCGCCCTTTCTGGCGGCCCACGGGGTGCGTCGGATCGAACGTCTGGTCGTCAGTCATGCCGACCGCGATCACGCCGGTGGTCTGGCCGGTTTGGCCGAACGTATTCCGATCGATCGCATCGACAGCGGAGAGCCGGGAGATCTGGATCCGCCGGGCGCCGAGCCTTGCCGAGCAGGCGATGGTTGGGACTGGTCCGGCGTGTCCTTTCGGTTCCTCCATCCGTCCGATGCGGGGTTCCGGGGCAACGACGCCTCCTGCGTGCTGCGTGTCGAAACCGGGGATCGCTCCATCCTCCTGACCGGCGATATCCAGGCGAGGGTCGAACGCCGTCTGGCCCGTGAACGGGGAGATGCGCTCGTGAGCGATGTGCTGGTCGCCGGTCACCACGGCAGCGCAACCTCGACCCATCCCGATTTTCTGGACGCGGTCTCGCCCGGACTGGTCCTCTTCGCCTCCGGCTATGCCAACCATTTCGGCTTTCCCGTCGCCGAGGTGCGCGAGCGGGTCTCGGCGCGCGGTATCCCCGCACTGGACACGGGTCTGGTCGGCGCGGTCGAGCTGCGGCTCGGGCCGGACGGCACAGTTGCGGGCCCTTGGGCATGGCGCGAGCGCGGCGGCCGGTTCTGGACCCATCGCGCACTCGGTATACACTGACGCCTTTTCGATGAGGAGACGAGGGATTCATGGCGAAATATCAGGTCTACGGCATCGGCAACGCGCTGGTGGATATGGAATACGAGGTGGATGCGGCGGATCTCGGCATCCTGGGGATCGACAAGGGTGTCATGACCCTGGTCGACGAGGTGCAACAAGCAGCGATCATGTCGCATCTCAAACATCACCAACCCCAGCGCGGGTCGGGCGGATCGGCCGCGAATTCGGTCATCGCGCTCAGTCAGCTCGGCGGCAAGGCGTTCTACTCCTGCAAGGTGGCGGACGACGAGCTCGGCCATTTCTACATGGATGATCTGGTCCGCGGCGGTGTGGACACCAACAACCACACCCGTAAGGCCGAAGGCCACACCGGGCGCTGCGTCGTCCTGGTCACCCCCGACAGCGACCGGACCATGTGCACCTTCCTGGGGGTGAGCGGCGCCCTCTCCACCAACGAGCTGGTCGAGGAGGCGCTGCGCGAGTCGGAATGGTTCTACACCGAGGGCTATCTGGTGACATCGGATGCGGCCCGCGAGGCGTCCATCGCCGCGAAGGGAATCGCCGACGCGGCCGGGGTGAAGACCGCGATCTCGCTGTCCGATCCCAACATGGTGAAATTTTTCAAGTCCGGACTGCTCCAGATGATCGGCTCGGGGGTGGATCTGCTGTTCGCCAACGAGTTCGAGGCGATGGGCATGGCCGGCAGCGAGGATCTCGGTGTCGCGGTGGAGTATCTGAAGACCATCAGCCGCACATTCGCCATCACGCGCGGGCCTGAAGGTGCCTTGGTCTGGGACGGCGAAGGCTTGATCGAGATTGCACCGATCAAGGTCAAGGCCGTGGATACGGTCGGTGCCGGGGACATGTTCGCCGGCGCCTTCATCTACGGGCTCAGCCAGGGCTGGGACTTCGCGCGGGCGGGCAATCTGGCCTCCGCGGCCTCGGCAAAACTGGTGACCTGCATCGGCCCGCGGATCGCGGCGGACGAGACCCGGGCGATCCTCAAAGGGTTCGACAGCTGATCGGTCGTCGTTTTGAATCTGCGGAGCGGTCGGCAGTTCGAGGCACCCCGCCGGGGCTAGCATTCAGTCAAAGGATCCTGCTCAGCGTACGGACTTGCTCCAGGGGATGGGGTATCCGCGGACCTGTCGATGGATAGGCCCGCGGCGGTTCGTCATCGACCCGCGGATTTGGCATGATGACCCTTCAGACCTCTGCTCGACCCGCACCCGGCTTGCCGACGGGCCTGACCTTATCCATCCCGATCGGGGAGCCTGCTTCGTCCGGCAGTCTCGGGTCGGCGAGCGGCCTGCTTGCCGCCGTCCCGTCGGTCGGGGACCGGATTACCCCCGCCAAGCTGATCGAGATGCTGCAAGCGTTGCTGACGAGCGACCTGGACGCCGCCGCACGATTGCGGTTCCTGCGCGCCTGGAAGGCACCCTTGCTGGCGTCATGCGAGCATACTGGTGCTCACGTCGGGGAGGAGACGGGCGAGCGCCCGATGGGATCCGGGTCGGTGTTCGAGGGGCGTCTCTATCGATTGATGTTCCGCAATCTCGCGGCGGCCATCGAGCTGACCGCAAACCGCCAACGTGCTCCCGATGCCGATCTGAGCGGGTGGGCTGTCCGCAACCTTTTTCATTTCTTTCAATACCAGATACGACATGCCGCGCGCTTGCAGATCCCGCTTCCCGCGGGATCCTGGCGTGATCTCCATGCCCTGTCGGTGCGGCTGGTCGTGAGCACTAGGTATCCTCGATCGGTTGACGCTTCGCGGGACGCCTATCCTGTTGTCGGGTATCAAGGCATCAGGTCGATCGAGCTGAGATACAAGGAGATCCTTCTGCTCGGACTGATCGCGCAGGTCTTCGTGAACGCGATTCAGGATCGCATGAGCGGATTGAGCAGCTGGGCGGTCGAAACCCGCTTGGAGACTCCGTTCGGCCTGTCCGGTCAGCGTGGATTGTGGCTGGTGGATCTCGCCGACGATGCCCCGCCGTGCGAATGCGCCGGGCCCTTGAGCCCGGATTTTCGCGGTTGGGTCTTGTTCCCGCCGTTGGATTTTGTCCGCATGCTCGACTCGGCGCGCCTGTCGGAGACCTCCGATCGAGGCCGGGCTGTTCGCCCGTCCCCTTTTTAGGAACGGTTCAAAAATCGGATATCCGCAGCTCGGCGCCGACTCCGTATAGAATCGCAACCAAGGATCCCTTGGCTGCATCTATTGCCCTTCTCCCTCATGACGACTCTCCTCGCGATCGATACCTCGGGCGACGCCTGCTCGGCGGCACTGCTCTCGGGCGAGCGGATCGAGCAAGTGCTCGAGACCGCCCCGCGTCGGCACGGCGAGCTGATTCTGGGCATGATGCAGCAGGTGCTGGACGACGCCGGAACGCGTCTGGATGCGCTGGACGCGATCGCCTTCGCGCGCGGTCCCGGATCCTTCACGGGTGTGCGGATCGCGGTCGCTGTCGCGCAGGGAGCCGCCTTCGGCGCCGGGTTGCCGCTCGTGCCGGTCTCGACCTTGGCCGCGATCGCGCAAGGAGAGTTTCGGCGCAGCGGCGAACGCCGTCTCCTGGTGGCTCTGGATGCGCGGATGGGCGAGGTCTACTGGGGATGTTTCGAGATCGATGAACGCGGCTTAGCCGTGGCCCGCTGCGAAGAGCGCGTCTGTCCACCGGAGGCGGTCGAGTCACCCGACGGCGAGGGATGGTTCGGTGTCGGGCCGGGCTGGTCTGTCTACGGCGCCGAGCTTGCCGCGCGCACCCGCGTGTCCCCGAACGCCTATGCCGGCGAGACGATCTGCGAGGCTCGCGATCTGGCCGTCCTCGGAGCCGCGGAGCTTGCTGCGGGGCATGCGGTGCCGCCCGAGCTGGCGGCCCCCGTCTATCTGCGGGATCGCGTTACGCGGGTCGGCTGAAGGTCTGGCCGTGGATCCGTTCACGTTCCCGGTCGTGCCGGCAGTGGCGCTTGAGACAACTGATGACGTAGTGCAGCAGGGTTCCGCCGACGGCGAGGAACACGGCCGCCCCGGCCGCCACTCTGATGGTGGGCTCGACCTGGGAGAGGCCCAGCACCAGCCAGGTGATGAAGGCCAGTACACTGGAGATCAGCAAGACCATGACGAAGGGCAACGGGGAACGATTGCATTTCGGGCACAGCTTCATGGATTGGACTCGTTCGAATAGGATTCAGTGGAGGGTCCTTTTTTGTTCTCGGGCTTCGGCCGTCTATGTCCCTTTCCTGGCTGCCGGTTTCGTTTCTCGCCGACAGTTAGACATGTCTTTTCTGTGGATGGCATTGACGAATGTCAATTTGAAGACTTGGCTTGCCGTTTTCCAACCCGTCGCTCGGGTCGGTCTCGATGGCTGACACCGCCTTCGCGCGTCATCTGTTGCTTGAGGTCTTTGCCGCGGCACTGCGCGCGGTGGAGGGGCGTTCGGTCGTCGCGCAGGCGCTCGCCGCGCGACCCTTGGGCGGCGGCTCCGTGTGGATCTGTGCAATCGGCAAGGCCGCGCAGTCCATGGCGCTGGGCGCCTGCGATGTCTTGGGCCCGCGCGTTGTCGGCGGCCTACTGATCACCAAACCCGGTCATCTGGATCACACCGCCCTGGCCGGGCTTGGGATGGAGAGCCTGCTCGGCGGTCATCCCATCCCGGACGCGGGAAGTCTGGAGGCCGGTCGGCGCTTGATCTTCGCGCTCGGCGCGTTGCCGTCGCAGACCCAGGTGCTCTTCCTCGTCTCCGGCGGGGCCTCGAGTCTGGTGGAGGTGCCGATCGCCGGACTGGATCTCGCCGATCTGCGGCGCATGAGCCAATGGCTGCTCGGCAGCGGACTGCCCATCGACGCGGTGAATCGGGTGCGCAAGTCGGTGTCTCGGATCAAAGGCGGAGGGCTGCTGAGCCCACTCGGCGACCGGCCGACCCGTGTGTTGGCGATCTCGGACGTGCCGGGGGATGATCCGGGCGTGATCGGCTCCGGACTGTTGGTTCCCGAGGTCGGTCTGGCCGAGGGGGTTGCGGGGCTCGATCTGCCGACCTGGCTTTCCGGGTGGGTCGAGCGCGGCCTGGTTGAGCGGGGACCTTTGCCGACGCGCGGTCCGCAGATCGAGCTTGTCGCGACCCTGGAAACCGCTAAGGCCGCCGCGGCCGAGGCGGGGCGCCGTGCGGGTCTCGCGATTCGGGTCGATTCGCAGCCGGTCGAGGGCGATGCCGCGCTCGCGGGTCGACGTTTGGCGCGTGCTTTGCTTGCCGGTTCGCCGGGTCTTGCGATCGCGGGCGGGGAAACGACGCTGCGTCTGCCGGATGCGCCGGGGCGAGGCGGTCGCAATCAACACCTGGCCCTGGCGGCGGCGATCGAGCTTTCCGGTCACGCCGATGCCGTCTTGTTGAGCGCGGGGACCGACGGGACCGATGGCCCGACGGACGACGCAGGGGCCTTGATCGACGGTGCCACGCTGGAACGCATCCAAGACGCCGGACTCGACGCCGCACAGGGGCTGAATCGCGCCGATTCGGGCACACTGCTCGAGGCGAGCGGCGACCTGATCCGCACCGGACCGACGGGAACCAACGTGATGGATCTGATCCTGGGGTGGCGCGGATGACGCAAATGCAGGGCAACCTCTTCGATACGGCAGCCGCCTGTCTCGGCGAGCCGGATCCGGCCCGCAAGCAGGCCGCGACGCAAGCGGCCGCCGAGCAATGGCAAGCCGGGTGCCTGCATGCGGATGCTGCCGGCGCGGCCCCGGTTAGGGAACTGCCCGGTCGTCCGGAGCGGCCCGAGCTGGTTCCGCCGCGTGCGCTCAAGGCGCGCAAGCTCAAGAGCCGCGAGGGCCGGGCCGCCATGATCCACGCCGTCGCCCATATCGAGTTCAACGCCATCAACCTCGCCTGGGACGCGGTACAGCGCTTCCGCGAGATGCCGATGGCCTTTTATGCCGATTGGATCCAAGTCGCGGCCGAGGAGGCGGAGCATTTCGGCCTCATGCGCAACCGTCTTCGGGATCTGGGCTACGACTACGGCGATTTCCCCGCCCACGACGGTCTCTGGGAGATGGCGCGCACGACCGCCCACGACCCGCTCGTGCGCATGGCCTTGGTCCCGCGCGTGCTGGAGGCGCGTGGGCTGGACGTGACGCCGGGGATGATCGCGCGCTTCGAGGCGGCCGGCGACCCGGAAACGGCGGCTTGCCTGGGTGTCATCCTGCGCGAGGAGGTCGGCCACGTCGCCGTCGGCTCGCGTTGGTTCAAGCGGCTGAGCGAAGAGCGCAGCCTCGACCCCGGCCCGCTCTATTTCGATCTGCTGCGCGAGTACATGCGCGCCGAGATCCGCTGTCCGCTCAACCTCCCGGCCCGTCGCGAAGCCGGCTTCGACGAGGTCGAGCTCGATCGCCTGCAGGCGCTGTGTCGGGCGGGGGAAGCTGGACGAGCTGGCTGATCCGCGCACCGAGGCGTGCGTGGTTGACCCTGGAAAGCGGCCTGTAGCTCGGTAATGTGGACGAGCGAGAGCGAAGTCCACCAAGCCCCGCAACGGCGCTGGTGGACTGCGCTGCGCTTGTCTCTACCCGGTTAGGTGTCGGTCGTGCTTGCAGGGCGCTCGGTCGTCGCAAACGCGTAGGGGTTTCCGCGTGTGTCCAGCAGTGCAATGGGATGGATCTGCACGGGCACACGACGGCCGTCGGCATGCATCCGCGTGCTCTCGAACGGATCGACGCACTCGCCTCGTTGCAGTCGCTCGATCGTCTCCCGATAGAGCGCCATCGCCTCGGGCGGAATCAGGCGCTCGATCGGCATCGCCAGGGCATCGCTCTCGCGATAGCCGTAGATGCGCTCGGCCGCCTGGTTCCAGGCACGAATGGAACCGTCGAAGCCCTGCATCGTAATGGCATCGTCGGCGTCCTTCACCAGGGCCACGAGCCGTTGCTCCTGCTCCAAGGCACGGCGCAGACGAGCCTCGGAGGTCTTGACCTCGTCGACGTCGACGAAGGCGATCACCGCGCCCTCGATGCGGTTCTCCGTGGACTTGTAGGGGCGAATCCGCACCGAATACCAGTGGCCGTCCTTATCCTGAACCTCCAGCGCCTGGGGCGTCACCTGGTCGATGACCGTCTGAACCCGGGTATCCAAATCGGGAATCTCGATATTCGGCTTGATGTTGCCGATGGGCCGGCCGCGATCCGAGGCGATCAGGTTCAACAGACCCCCGGCCTGGGGCGTGAACTGACGGATACGCAGGTTCGCATCCAGAATCAGCACCGGGAGATGGACGCTGACGAGGAGATTACCGAGATCGCTGTTGGCCTCGGCGAGATCGTGGTTGCGGTTCTCCAGCTCGCAATTGACGGTGGCCAGCTCCTCGTTGGTCGATTGAAGCTCCTCTTTGGCCGTCTCGAGCTCCTCGATCGTGCTCTGAAGCTCCTCGTTGGCGGACTGGATCTCTTCGTTGGCCGATTTGAGCTGCTCGTTGTTGCGCTCCTGCTCCGTGATGATCGATTGGAGATAATCGCGTGTGGAGGTCAGCTCGCGCTCCAGCCCGACGATACGCTCGTCCACAGGCATCGGGGGCTCGCTCGTCGTGCCCGGTGCGGGAACCGAACCCGGCTCAGCGGCCGCGGTCTCCTCAAACAAGACCAACAGCCGATCGGGCGGCCCGCCGTCGTCGATCGGCAGCACCCGCAGACCGACCCAAGCATCGATGCCGTTGCGCCGATACCAGACGCGACTCTTGCTGACGGCCGTGCCGCTCGTACGCGCCTCTTGCATGGCCGCGCGCAGCTCCACCGCGAGCTCGCGGCGCGCGAGCTTGAGTAGATTCAGGGTCGCCGTGCCCGGGATCGGATCCAGATAGCGACCGGTCTCGCCACGGAACAGCAGGATATCCAGATCGCCCGACACCACCACGCCCGGCGGCCCGTAGAGCTTGAGGATCATCCGATCCGTTGCTTCGGTCAGATCGATCGGCTCGCTCGCGCCCGCCGCTGCGGGGAGGACCGGGGCACCGACCGGCGATTGAAACGCGCGCGGCATGAGTGCGGGGTCGAGCCGGGGCGCGTTGGATTTCTTCGTATAGATCTTGGTCTTTTGGTCGAGCAGCGCGAAGAGATCGGCCCGTGCCCCGATGGACTCCGAGGCACCCAACATCAAAAACCGATTCGGCTCCAAGGCATAGTGGAAGATCTGCAGGGCCTGCTTTTGTAGAGGCGGCCCGAAATAGATCATGAGATTACGGCAGGAGACCAGATCCAACCGGGAGAAGGGCGGATCCTTCACCAGATTCTGCACCGCGAAAATACACAGATCCCGCACCGGCTTGGCAACCTCGTAGCCGCCGGCAACCTTGACGAAGAAACGCTTCAGCTGCTCGGGTTCCAGATGCGCGACCAGCGGCTCGGCAAAAAGACCGGCGCGGGCCTTCTCGATCGCCTTCGCGTCGATATCCGTGCCGAAGATTTGGATGCGTGTCCCGGTCGCTTGGTCTCCCAGATAGTCGATCATGGCGATGGCGATCGAATAGGCCTCCTCGCCGGTCGCGCAACCCGGCACCCAGACACGGACCGGGCGCTCGACGTCCGACCCCGCGAAGAGGACCGGAAAGACCTTCTCGCGCAGGGCGTCGAACGCCTCGGGCTCGCGAAAGAACCCGGTGACGCTGATCAGCAAGTCGTCAAAGAGTTTCGCGATCTCCTCGGGCTCTGATTGGAGATACCGCACGTACTCGGCAAGCCGGTCGATCCGATGCACGGCCATCCGCCGCTTGATCCGCCGCAGGATGGTGTCGCGCTTGTAGAAGCTGAAGTCGTTTCCGGTGTGGGTGCGCAGCACCATGAAGATCTTGCCGAGATCCTCCTCATTGCCGCCCGGCAGCTCCGCGATCCCGCGCGCGGGTTGGCGGAGATAAGGATGACGCGCGATGCGCGCAAGCTCGCACGCCATCTCCGGCGGCGCCAACACCAGATCCACACAGCCGGCGGCGATCGCGCTGCCCGGCATCCCGAAATGCTCCGCACTGTGCTCGTCCTGGGCGAAGGTCATTCCGCCGACCGCCTTGATCGCCTTCAGCCCATGGGTTCCATCCGAGCCGGTCCCGGAGAGAACCACACCGATGGCCTTGGGCCCCAAGTCGTCCGCGAGGGTTTGCAGAAAGCTGTCGACCGGCAGGTGCAGCCCGCGCTCCTCCCTGCGCGCCAACACAAGCAGCCGCCGATGATGCAGCCCGAGCGAGCAATTCGGCGGGATGATATAGATATGGTCGGGCTCGACCAACTCCCCGTCCACGGCCTCTCGCACCGGCATCCGGGTCGCCCCGACCAGCAGTTCGACCAGGAGGCTCGGATGCGCCGGATCCAGATGCTGGATGAGCACGAAGGCCATGCCGGTACGCGTCGGTAGATGGTGCAGCAGACGCCGGAAGGCATCGAGCCCGCCGGCCGAGGCGCCGATCCCGACGATCGGGAAGACGCCGTTCTCCGGCTCGGCATCTCGGTCGGCGGGGCTCCTGCCCTTGCCGCCCGTGGACGCGGCAGGCGCCGCGTGCTCGACGGCGCCGCTCGCGGAGGCGCGGGAGGGCGCTTGCGAACGCTCGGGGGAAGACTCCGGCGTGGGGGGGGGCCTCGATGCTTGCGGATCAGAGCTCATCGGTGACTCCTTGTAGTCGACCGCAAGATCAATACATGGGCAAAACGGACTGTCAACTCATTGCGCGCAGCCACGCTCGATCGATGCCCAGTTCGCCCGGGGGCAGGTCAGTAAGACTACTGAGCCCGCCCGCATGAAGCCACAATACAAAAATCGCCAGTTCAGTCATATACTTGTGCCTGGTGAATGCTCGGGATAGAAAACCGCGAAGCGCCAACACCGGAATCCTCGGCATGCGGTTGAACCGCCGGGTAGATTCCAAGCGTCGTGGACCGACGCCATGCAACGATTGGATTCAGCGGGACACTCGTGAGCAGACGTATGGCGAGACATCCGAGATGGGGCGGGGAGGACTTCGACCCAGCGGGCAAATCGTCATGGGGACAGGCGGGCAGCGAAGACGAGCTGCACCGCCTCATGCACGATTTGAAGACTCATCAGATCGAGCTGACCCAGCAAAACCGCGAGCTTCGAGACGCGCAGCATGCGCTCGAGATCTCGCGGGACCGCTATGCCCGACTCTACGACCGGGCACCCGTCGGCTATTGCACCCTGGATCGCAACGGCATCATCCGGGAGATCAACCTGACCGGCGCAGCGATGCTCGGCACGGAGCGCGGGCGGCTCACGGGCACGCCATTGTGGAGTCATCTCGATTCCGGTCAAGCCTATGCGCTGCACGCGCACATCCAGGCTGTGCAACGCAGCGCCGAGCGCCGCACGCTCGGTGTCCGGCTGACACAGCGCCACACCGGGCACGCCCTCGATCTAAGGCTCGAGAGCGAGCCCGCTCGCGGCGACGACGGCGAGGCGATCTGCCTCACCGTGATGCTCGATGTCACCGAGCAGCGACACCTGCTCGAGCAGCTCAAGGAGCGCGAGCAGTCGCTCTCGCAGCTGGCCCTGCACGATCCGCTCACCGGCTTGGCGAATCGCGCCCTCTTCTCCGATCACCTCGAGCAGGCGATCGCACGCACACAGCGCACCGGGGAGCGGCTCGCGGTCCTGTTCATCGACCTGGACCGCTTCAAGCTGATCAACGACAGCTTCGGACACCCCTTCGGCGACGAGGTCCTCAAGGACGTCGCCGCTCGACTCAGAGAGCAGATCCGCAAGGACGACACGGTTGCGCGTATAGGCGGTGACGAGTTCCTGATGCTGCTTGCCCCGATGGACTCGCCTGACCCCGCAGCTGCGGTCGCGCGCAAGCTGATCGAGCTGCTGCGCCGCCCCTACGCCGGCCCGCAAGGCGAGATCGCGCTGACCGTCAGCATCGGCATCAGCGTCTGTCCGGACGACGGCACCGCGGCGGAAGACCTGGTTCGTCAAGCCGATACGGCGATGTACATCGCCAAGCAGGGCGGTCGAAACACCTTTCGCTTCTACGCCGCGGACATGACCGCGCAGGCCTTCGACCGAATCCATCTCAGATCGGCTCTGGCCCTCGCCGTCGAGCGTGGCGAGCTGGAGCTGGCCTACCAACCGCAGCTCGCCCTGGATACCCGGCGCATCGCCGGCATCGAGGCGCTCATTCGATGGAACCATCCGGTGCTCGGCTGCTTGGCGCCCGATGGGTTTCTCGCACTGGCGGAGGAGACCGGGCTGATCCGCGGAATCGATGCCTGGGTGCTGCGTACCGCCTGTACCCAGCGCAAGCGTTGGCAGGCCGAGGGGCTCGACGAGGGAACCGTCATCAAGATCAACTTGTCCAGAAGGGAACTCGAGCGGCCGGAGCTTGCCGACGATTTGGACGCCCTGCTTCGCGAGCTGGATCTCGATGCACGGCTGGTCAGCCTGGAGCTGACGGAGACGGGACCAGTCTCGGACTCCGCCTCGGCGCTGGAGACGGTTCGCCGGTTGAAGGGACTCGGAATCGAGCTCTCGATCGACCATTTCGGCGCGGTCTCCTCCTCGCTTATGGATCTGAAGCGACTGCCGATCCGGGAGTTGAAGATCGACAAATCCTTGATCGACGGACTTCCGCAAGACAGCGACGACGCGGCGATCGCCGGCGCGATCCTCGCCTTGGGCAAGACCCTGGGCATGCGCGTCATCGCTCAGGGTGTGGAGACGCAGAATCAGGCCGATTTCCTGCGAGAAGCCGGCTGCACGATCGCGCAGGGGTTTCTCTATACCCAACCGCTCGGTCCCGACGAGCTGATGCGGTTCGTCAAGACCTGGGCCTGAGAAAACGACTCGAAAGCAACCGGAGCAGTTCCGCCGGGGTGCGCACATGCACCCCGGCGCGGAAGGAAGCCGCCGCACAAGCGCGGCGCGGAAAAGAACGACAATGACCGGGAGGAGAGCACCACCATGAAACGACTCGACTCGATGCGCGCGCCGACGGCATCCTCGGCCTTGCAGAGCAGAGGCGATGAGGCCATCAGGATCCGTGGACTCCACGATCTCGGGCGCCGGGGCGCCGACCGAACGGGCAACCGCGTCCCGGGGATCGCAACGCCTGCCGCAGATCTCGACTACGAGGTCGACGATGGCCTCCTGCGAATCCGGATCGACGGCCCGCTGGATCTGCGCTGCGCCTTTTCCTTGCTGCTGATCGGTCAAACGGTGGACGACAGCATCGACGCCTGTACGCTCGACCTGACGGGCGTCGACCGGATCTTCGACTCCGGGATCGCCGCACTGGTTCTGGTCGCCCGGGCCCTGAAGGAAAAAGGCGTGGAGCAGATCCGAATCTACGGCCTCGACCTCGACAGCGCGACCCTGAAACCCTTTTTGATGTGAGCATCCCGGGTCCTCGCCCAATCGACCGCTGCTCGGCACCGACTCGACCGCTGCCGCTCATCGCCGCCCCACCCGTTCGTCGGCTGGACACGGATCGGCTCGAATCTTCTAGAATAACGTTGTGTGGAGAGCTTTCTCGCCGGACTCCCGGGCTGTGCCGGGAGTCGGCGGTCGATCGCGGATGGCGTCGCACAGGGGCGGACCGCCTGAGTCGTGACGCAACGACACTCCCCGGAACGACGCCCGAGACACGTGTCCAGCAGAGTACCCCCGAACGCCGGCATCGGAACCCAAACCGCCGGCCGCACAATGGAGGTGCCGGTCCAATGACAAGATTCGACCAAGCGAGCGATGCGCAACTGACGCGGCTCTTGGCGGAGTTGGAGCGCGCAGGCAGCGGGTCGGACGAGCTGACCCGCCTCGTGCACGAGCTGCAGGTCCATCAGATCGAGCTCGAGCAGCAAAACCGAGAGCTGCTCGCAGTGCGTGCGGTCTTGGAGGAGTCTCGGGAGCGCTATGCGGACCTCTATGATTTCGCTCCCGTCGGCTACCTCTCGATCAATGCCGCGGGCAGGATCCAAGACATCAATCTGACCGGCGCCAAGCTGCTCGGGCAATCGCGAGATCGATTGATCGGTCGGGCGCTCAGCACTTACATCGCCCCGGACGACCGCAGATTCCTGAAGGCCCATGTCGCCGACGCGATACACTCGCAGGCGTGCAGGAGCTGCGAGCTGCGGTTGAGGCCGGACACGGCGGCGATCCGCGAGGAGCTGCAAACCCTGAGGCTCGAAAGCGCGCTCGAGGCCGGGAGCACCCCGGCGCGGATTCGAGTCATTCTCTCGGACATCACCGAGCGCAAGCAGGCCGAGCATGAGCGCCGGCAACGCGACATCGCAGCAGCCGCGGCGGAGTCGCGACATCGACTGGTCAGCGGACTCGAGCGACTGTCGGCCGCGGCGACGGCCGCGTTCGACCCGCAGGCCGTCTTGAACGCACTCTTGCGGGTCGTGCAGGACCTCCTGCGGGCGGATCGCGCCTGGCTGCTGTCTCCATGCGCCCCCGACGCGACCGAGGTCCATATTCTGGCGGAGGCCGCCGTTCCGGGCTGCCCGGGCGAACCTTTGTTTGATCGCACGATCCCGATGGATGACCCGCTGCGCCGCCTGATCCGCTCGGCCCTGAGCGCATCCGATCCGTTGCAGGATCCGGATCCGAGTGCGGTTCCGATGCTGGGCGGCGGCTTCGCACCGCGCTCGCGCCTGATCGTCGCGGTGTGCCCCGAGGGTGATCGGCCCTCCCTGCTGGGACTGCATCAGTGTCGGGTCGAACGCACCTGGAGCGAGGACGACATCACCCTGGTGCGGGCCCTCGCCGGACGACTCGCGGACATCCTCGACAACCTCGCGGTGCGGCGCGCGCTGACCGAGAGCGAGGAGCGTTTTCGCGCCACCTTCGAGCAAGCGGCGGTCGGCATCTGTCACCGCAACCCGCAGGGCTTCTTTCTCCGGGTCAACCGCAAGCTTTGCGACATCCTCGGTTACACGCAAGAGGAGCTGCTCGCTCGGACCTGTCGCGGTCTCGTCCACCCGGAGGATTACGATGGTTTGATGCAGTACATCGCGAGGATTGTCGAGGGCACGTCCTATGACCGGGACAGAGACCGAGGCGAAACGCAAAGCCTCGAGTTGCGACATATCGGCAAATCAGGCCAGACCATCTGGTGCAACCTCACGATGGCCCCCGTGCGCGATTCGAGCGGATGCCTGAGCTATTCCATTGGCGTCATCGAAGACATCAGCGCCCGCAAGCTGCTCGAAGAGCGCGAGTCCAAACACCGCCACGCACTCTTCAGGGTCGGACGCATCAGCACCATGGGCGAGATGTCGAGCGCCATTGCACACGAGGTCGCCCAGCCGCTCATGGGTATCAGCACCTATGCCGGCGGGGCACTCGAGCGTCTCGACAGCGCGCCGACCGAGGTCGAGCCACTGCGTCTTGCCCTGCGCGAGATCTCCAGGCTCGCCTCGCGTGCGGGCCGGATCATCGAGCGCATTCGGGATTTTTCCAGGCAGCATGCATCGACGCCCAGACCAATCGACCTGGAGGCCATCAGCCGAGCGGCCGTCGGCATGATCGAGCCGGAAATCAGGACGAACGCCGTGAAGGTCGAGATTCGGGTCGGTGCCGACTTGCCTTTTGCCAGCGGTGATCCGGTCGAGATCGAGCAGGTCCTGATCAACCTCCTGATCAACGGCATGGAGGCGATGCGCGACGTACCGCCCACCTTCCGCCGCCTGTGCATCACGATCGAGCGCGCCGGCGCGGAGCAGGTGCGGGTCGCCGTCAGCGACCGGGGGGTCGGTCTGGACCAGACCGACCCGAGTCGCTTGTTCGATCCCTTTTACACGACAAAGGAAGGCGGTACCGGGCTCGGGCTTTCGATGTGCCGAACCATCGTCGACTCCTATGGCGGGCGCATTTGGGCCAAGCCAAATCCCGGGGGCGGTGCGGTGTTTGCCTTCACGCTGCCCAACCATCTCCCGGTCAATACGACCGACCAGTCGCCCGCGAAGTCGCCTGCGATTTTGGCCGATCGCAAGCTCGATGGCCGGCCCGACACAGCCATCGGAGACCCGCAATGAGCCCTAAGTCGACCGTGTTCGTGATCGACGACGACGAGGACGTGCGCCAGTCGCTGCGCTGGCTCTTCGAATCGGTCTCCATGCCGGTCGAGGTCTTCGGATCGGCGGCCGAATTTCTCGCCGATCCGGGTTGCGAGGGTCCGGGCTGCCTGGTCCTGGATGTGCGCATGCCGGAGATGGACGGGCTCGAGCTGCTCGAGGTTCTGCGCACGCATCGCATCGGCCTGCCCGTGATCATGATCAGCGGACATGCCGACGTGCCGATGGCGGTAAAGGCGATGCAGTCCGGAGCCGTCGATTTCATTCAGAAACCGGTCAATCACCAGGATCTCCTGCAGCGCGTGCGCAAGGCGCTCGCCGCGGACGAACGCTTCCGGGCCGAGATCGGCGACCCTCGGATCATTGCCGAGCGGCTCGAGCAGCTCACCGCCAAGGAGCGCGAGGTGCTCGAGGCGATCGTCAACGGCAGCACCAACAAGGCGATTGCCGGCTCGCTCAACCTCAGTGTCCGAACGGTCGAGACGCATCGCGCCAACCTGATGCGCAAGCTCGAGGTCCACTCGACCGCCGATCTGGTCCGCTTGACGCTCGCGTGCCGACTGCGCCCGTAAATCTCTAATCACGCGTCGGAAATCACAAGAGGAGGACTCGAGAGGATGGAGCGCCGATGGCATCATCGAACCGAGATCGACATCCCCGCAACACTCGCCGTGAACGGCAAGCGCCGCCCGACTCCCTGCCGAATCATAAATTTCAGTGCATGTGGGCTCTTCGTCGAGACCGCCGAGTCCCTCGCGCGCCATCAGTTCGTTCAGGTGCACATCCATCCGCACGGCGTCTCGCCGCGGATCATCGACGGGATGGTTGTTCGTGTCGCGGACGGTGGGGTCGGGATCGAGGCCGACACCCGATTCTGGTCGCAAGCACTCGACTGGGGGTGAAGGCCAGCGCGCGGCATACAATAGACGCATCGCCAACCCAACTAAACCGCGCCCAGAGCGAGATGCTAAATTTTCGAGTGAGCTCGACGTTTGCTGCATCCACGGCCCTTAGCGGGGACGCGGTTTAAAATAATATATTTTTTAGATTCTTAAGCCGCACCAGCTCCAGCGGTCGTCACGTCTGCCGGGGCCGATCTCATCCAAAAACATCGCATACCGCGCCGGGCGCGGTTTAAGAGGACTGCCATGCGCCGATTCCCCGCCGAGTGGGAGCCCCAAAGCGGG
Source organism: Thiocapsa roseopersicina (assembly GCF_900106925.1). GTDB lineage: Bacteria > Pseudomonadota > Gammaproteobacteria > Chromatiales > Chromatiaceae > Thiocapsa > Thiocapsa roseopersicina. The sequence continues at coordinate 540,376 of NZ_FNNZ01000001.1, read as the reverse complement.
GTCATGCTCACCTGGCCACACGAGGACACCGACTGGGCCGATCAGCTGGATCGGGTCGAACACCTCTATGCCGACCTCGCCGCCCTGATCTCGCGCTACGAGCCGGTGCTGAACGTCTGTCGGGATGCCGAGCACGCCGCGACGGTCCGCGCACGCATCGCAGCCGCCGGTGCCGATCCCGAGAGCCAGCGTTTCGGTATCGCCCCGAGCAACGACACCTGGGCGCGCGATCACGGACCGATCGGCGTTCGGACGGACGCGGGAGAACCGCTCCTGCTCGATTTCCGTTTCAACGGCTGGGGCGGGAAATTCGCCGCGGATCGCGACGACCGCATCACCGGGACGCTACGCGGGAGCGGCATCTTCGGCGAGACTGCGCTCGAGCCCGTCGACCTGGTGCTCGAAGGCGGTGCGATCGAGACCGATGGCCGAGGCACCCTGCTCGCGGTCACCCGAACATTGGTCGACCCGCGCCGCAACCCGGACCTGACGCGGGATACCATCGAGCGGATGCTCGCCGAGCGTCTCGGCGTCCATCGTTTTCTGTGGCTTGAGCACGGTGGCATCAGCGGCGACGACACCGACGGGCACATCGACACCCTGGTCCGCTTCTGCGCCCCGGATACGCTCTGCTACGCCCGCTGCACCGACCCGAGCGACGCGGACTTCGCCGAGCTTCAGGCGATGGAGCAGGAGCTTCGGGCCTTGCGCGATCCACACGGCAATCCCTACCGTCTCGTACCCTTGCCGTCCCCCGTACCCGTTCTCGACAGCGACGGCGAGCGCCTCCCGGCAGGCTATGCGAACTTTCTCCTCGTCAACGGTGCCGTGCTCGTCCCGACCTACGACAATCCCGCCGACGCCGAGGCACTCGACACCTTAGGCCGTCTCTTCCCGGACCGCGCCGTCTTGGCCGTCGACTGCCGGCCGCTGATCCGCCAAGGCGGCAGCCTGCACTGCATCAGCATGCAGCTGATGGAGGGCGTGCTGGCTTAAACCGCGTCCGGAGCGAGATGCTCATTGTCGAGTGAGCTCGACGTTTGATGCATCCACAACCCTTAGCGGAGACACGGTTTAAGATGATTTATTTTTTATCTTAGGCCGCGGAGACCCCAACGGCCGTCAAGTCTGGCGGGGCCGAGCCCATCCAAAAACAGCGCGTACCGCACTGGCCGCGGTTTTAGCAACGAGTCAAAAACAACCGAAACACGTACAGGTTGGTCGATGCCTTCCCGGAAATTATCTGATTCGTCGTCTTTCTCATCCAAACCGCGTCACAGCAGGGGTCTTGGAATCCGCCAGCGTTCGAACACCGGCCGACGCCCGGATGGACCACAGGGACGCGGTTTGGATCATTCGATCTCGCTAACGTGCTAATGAGCTGCGCTGCATCAAATCGGGCCGGCGGCAAAGCGCCTAGAATTCCAAGCGGATAAGTCGAGGTGCGTCGTATGTCGTTGCTGGATCAGATCCCCGTCATCGTCGAAAGCGGCTCGGCTGCGCCCGAGAGCGATTCGCATCCGCAAGGGTACGGCAACTCCGAGCCCATCCTGCATGAAGTCCGCCACGCCTTGGCGCGTCTTATCAGTACCGGGGAGACCACCAAGATCGATCTGAAGGCGATGCCCTTCGGACCGGGTGATCTGGAGCATTTGCTGTCCGTGCTGGGCACGGGCGAGGTCCAGGCCACTATCGAGGCACTGGGTCCGACACGCATCCAGGAGACCGCCGTCGCCGGGGTCTGGCTGGTGGACTATCTGAATTCCGAGGCACATCGCCTCGCCCTGCATCTCGAGATCGCGACCGTTCCCGAGATCCTGTGTCCGCAGCCGCAGGATCTGAACGACGCGATCGCCGCGCTCGACGCCCGCTTGAATCCGGGCCGGAGCGACCCGCCTCTCGCGTCCTGACATCTGAAGGAGGGACTATGGCTGCCCGCAAACCCACTGAGAAAACACTCGGCGAGAGCCTTCGCGAACGTGGCGTCTCGCGCCGCGGCTTCCTGAAGTTCTGTGCCGCGACCGCCTCGATGATGGCGCTGCCGCCGAGCATGGCGCCGGCGATCGCCGCGGCGCTGGAAAAGGCCAAGCGCCCGTCGGTCATCTGGCTGTCGTTCCAGGAATGCACCGGCTGTACCGAGTCGCTGACCCGCAGCCATGCCCCGACGCTCGAGGATCTGATCCTCGACGTCATCTCGCTGGATTATCACCACACCCTGCAGGCTGCGGCCGGCGATGCCGCCGAGCACGCGCGCGAGCAGGCGATGGCGGCCAATGCCGGCGAGTATCTGGTCATCGTCGACGGCTCCATCCCGGGTCCGGACTCCAACCCGGGCTTCTCGACCGTCGCCGGTCACAGCAACTACGCCATGTTGATGGAGACGGTCGAGAACGCCGCCGCCGTCATCGCGGTCGGCACCTGCGCGACCTTCGGCGGTCTGCCCGCGGCCAACCCCAATCCCACCGGCGCCATGTCGGTGATGGATCTGGTCAAGAACAAGCCGGTCATCAACGTCTCGGGCTGTCCGCCGATCCCGATGGTGATCACGGGCGTCATCGCGCACTACCTGACCTTCGGGCGTCTGCCCGAGCTCGACGCCTACAACCGTCCGATGGCCTTCTTCGGTCAGTCGATCCACGACCGCTGCTATCGCCGGCCCTTCTACGACAAGGGGCTCTTCGCCAAGACCTTCGACGACGAAGGGGCGCGGCTGGGCTGGTGTCTGTACGAGCTCGGCTGCAAGGGCCCGACCACCTACAACGCCTGCGCGACCATGCGCTGGAACGACGGCACCAGTTGGCCGGTCGAGGCCGGACATCCCTGCCTGGGCTGCTCCGAGCCGAAGTTCTGGGATGCCGGCGGCTTCTACAACGCCGTTTCGGTGCCGACTTCGGCGTCCGGGATGAACGTGCTGGCGGCCGGTGCGGCCGGCGCCGTTGTCGGCGGCGCGGTCGCCGCGCTGGCCAAGAAACAGACCAAGACCGCGGTCACCCATCGTCAGCCCGTCACGGTCGAAGAATTGGAGGCGAAGCTATGAGTGGCTCGATGGAGTTTCTGCTGTGGACCAAGGGTCCGATGTTCAACATCGCGATCGCCATCTTCGCGATCGGTCTGCTGGTGCGCATCGCCGAGATCTTTATGCTCGGGCGCGCCAAGAACTTCGCCGAGGCGCGCGCCGGTGAGTGGGGGCCGGGTCTACGGACCATGGTCACCCGCACCGTCGCGGATCCGGGCACCTTCCAGCGTGCACCCTTCAACGTAGTGGTCGGCTGGGTCTGGCACATCGGCTTCCTGATGGCGCTGCTGCTCTTCCTGCCGCACATCGCGCTGATCGAGAGCCTGACTGGTCTGTCCTGGCCGGCGCTGCCCAACCCGGTGATCAGTCTGGTGACCTCCGTCACGCTGGTCGCGCTGATCGCCACCCTGGTGCATCGCATGACGCATCCGGTGAAGAAGCGCATCAGCACGGTCGAGGATTATGTGGTCTGGGCCGTGGTTTTCGCGGTCGTGCTCACCGGCTGGCTGGCCTATTACCGCCTGGTCAACCCCTATCCGCTGGTTCTGGGCATGCACATCCTCTCGGCCGAGATCATGCTGATCCTGCTGCCCTTCACCAAGCTGACACACATCTTCACGACCTTCATCGCACGCTGGTACAACGGGGCCGCATTCGGCCGCAAGGGGGTTCAGTCATGAGCGAGCTGACACTCGAACGGGGCCTCGCGGCCTTCCGCGCCGAGGTCGACGGTCCGGTCGCCGCCTTCTTCTCGAGCTGCGTGCATTGCGGCATCTGTGCCCAAGCCTGTCCCTTCTATCTGGAAACGGGCGATCCCAAATACACGCCGATCCTCAAGTTGGAGCCGCTGCGTCGCGTCTGGGAAGCCGACTTCACGCTCTGGGGCAAGATCAAGGGGCTGTTCGGCCTCAACCACAAGGTCACCGACGAAATGCTGGCCGAATGGGAGGAGCTGCTCTACGACTCCTGCTCCATGTGCGGTCGCTGCTCCATGGTCTGCCCGGTCGGCAACGATCTGGCGCTGATGATTCGGAAATCACGCGAGGGCATGGTCCAGGCCGGGCATGCGCCCGAAGGACTCATCGCCGCCTCGGTACGCGCCATCCAGACCGGCAGCCCCATGGGCCTGCAATGGAAGACGCTGGCGGTGCAGATCAATCATGTGCAGACCAGCAGCGGACTCGAGGTCCCGGTCGACAAGGAAGGCGCCGAGTATCTGGTGCTGCTCTCCTCGATGGAGATCATCAACTTCCCGGAATATCTCGAAGCCATCACCAAGATCTTCGACCATGCCGGGGTGACCTGGACGCTCTCGACCCAGTGCTTCGAGGCGACCAACGCCGGCATCCAAATCGGCAACAAGGACATCGCTGCCCAGTTGGTCGAGCGTGTCGTGGCCGCGGCCGAGAAGCTCAAGGTGCCGAAGGTCATCAGCCCGGAGTGCGGGCACGCCTTCACGGCGATCCGCTGGGAAGGCCCGAACCTGATCGGCCGGCCCTATCCCTTCAAGGTCTTCCACATCATCGAGGTCTTGGATGAGCTGCGCGCCGCCGGGCGGATCAAGACCGAAGGGATGGAGACCGATCGGCTCTCGATGCACGATCCATGCAACCTGGCCCGCAAGAGCGGCGTCATCCAGCAGCAGCGCAACCTCATGAACCTGGTCGCCGAGAACTTCGTCGAGCTCAAGGAGCACGGCAAGTTCCAATGGTGCTGCGGTGCGGGCGGCGGGGTGAGCTCCAACGAGCGTGCCGAGCCGCTGAAGATGGCCGCCTTCAAGCGCAAAAAGGCGCAGATCGAGGAGGTCAACCCGGAACGCATGGTCACCATGTGCGCCACCTGCCGGACCCAGCTCGAAGAGGGTCTGGAGGAATTCAACATGGAGATCCCGGTGGTCGGTCTCACCGAGATGATCGCCGAGCACCTGGTGGAGAAGAACTGACATGAGCGAACGCATCGTCGTCGATCCCGTCACCCGCATCGAGGGCCATCTGCGCATCGAGGCCCAGATGGACGGGGAGAACATCGCCCAAGCCTACAGCTCCGGGACCTCGGTCCGCGGACTGGAAACCATCTTGAAGGGCCGCGACCCGCGCGATGCCTGGGCCTTCGCCCAGCGCATCTGCGGCGTCTGCACCCTGGTGCACGGCATTGCATCCGTGCGCAGCGTGGAGGACGCGCTCAAGATCGAGCTGCCGCCCAACGCCCAGCTGATCCGCAACCTCATGATCAGCTCGCAGTTCGTGCATGACCATGTGATGCACTTCTATCACCTGCACGCGCTCGACTGGGTCGACGTGGTCAGCTGCCTGAGCGCGGATCCCAAGGCAACCTCGGATCTGGCCCAATCCATCAGCAGTTGGCCCAAGTCCTCGCCCGGCTATTTCGCCGACACCCAGAAGCGCATCAAGACCTTCGTGGAATCCGGCCAGCTCGGCATCTTCGCCAACGGCTACTGGGGCCATCCGGCCTACAAGCTGCCGCCCGAGGCCAACCTCATGGCGGTTGCGCATTATCTGGAGGCGCTGGCCTGGCAGCGCGATGTCGCACGTCTGCACGCCATCTTCGGCGGCAAGAATCCGCATCCGAACTTCGTCGTCGGCGGCGTACCCTCCCCGATCGACATCGACTCGGACTCGGCCATCAACGCCAAGCGTCTCGCCGAGGTCCAGCAGATCCTGCAATCCATGCAGACCTTCGTCGACCAGGTCTATGTCCCGGACACCCTGGCGATCGCGAGCTTCTACAAGGATTGGGGCGAGCGCGGCGAGGGCCTGGGCAACTTCATGAGCTACGGCGACCTGCCGGCCACCGGGACCATGGATCCGGCGCAGTTCCTGTTCCCGCGCGGCGTCATCCTCAATCGCGATCTAAGCACCATCCACGAGATCGACCTGCACGACGCCGGTCAGATCCAGGAATACGTAGCCCATTCCTGGTACGAGTATTCAGGCGGCAACGACAAGGGGCTCCACCCCTACGACGGCGAGACCAACCTGGAATACGACGCGCGCGGCGGCGTGAAACCGCCCTACATGCAGCTCGACGTGAACGACGGTTATTCCTGGATGAAGGCCCCGCGCTGGAAGGGTCACGCCATGGAGGTCGGCCCGCTCGCCCGCGTGCTCCTGCTCTATGCCAGCGGCCACGAGCAGACCAAAGAGCTGGTCGAGATGACCCTCACGACGCTGGACCTGCCCGTGCGTGCGCTTTACTCCACGCTCGGACGCACCGCGGCCCGGACCCTGGAGACCAAGATCCTGACCGACACCGCGCAAGGCTGGTACAACCAGCTGATCGCCAACATCAAGGCCGGCGACAGCCGCACCTTCAACGAGACCCTTTGGGAGCCTTCGAGCTGGCCCGCCGAGGCCCGCGGCGCCGGCTACATGGAGGCCCCGCGCGGCGCGCTCGGTCACTGGATCGTGATCAAGGACGGCAAGATCGCCAACTACCAGGCGGTCGTCCCCTCGACCTGGAACGCCGGCCCCCGCGACCCAAGCAGCCAGCCCGGCGCCTACGAGGCCGCGCTGCAGGACAACCACCAGTTGTTCGACGTGAAGCAGCCGATCGAGATCCTGCGCACCATCCACTCCTTCGATCCCTGCATCGCCTGCGCGGTGCATCTGACCGATCCGGACACGGGTGAGCAGATGGAGATCAAGATCGCCTGAGGCGATTGTCGGAAGCAAAGAAAAAGGCCGCGAATAGCGGCCTTTTTTTGTTGAGTGCCAAAGCTGCGGTCTTGAGCCTCCTTGCGGGCCTGTTTGATCGAGCGTAGCATCTTCGCAGTCAAACCGCGGGCCGCTGATGCGGTCGGCAGACATCGATCACCTTGTTTCGAGTCATCCACGTGCGCCAACCAAACCTCATCGCCAAGACCCAACCGAGCGCCTCCTGCGTCTCGTGGTCGGCGTGTGGGTCTGTCGGCGGCTGCCTGTTCCGCATACACCGCAAACCCGATCCAATGCGCGCGTCCTATCGGCCCTCCGACAGCGGTCAACGCCGTTTCGGAGCGCCAAGGACGCGCGAAATCTGATCGCCTGACCGGTCTTACCCCGTCAGTCGATCCGGCGGGGAGCAGCAAGACCGGACATCAAAAGTCCCTTTCCAGCGCGTCCTCCCCGCCAGTGTCCGGCATGGTCGCTTTCGGCCGTGCCATCGTGCGCCGCCCAATGCGCGGCAGGAGGAGCCATGACGATCAAGCAAGTCATCACCGAGGGCGACAAGCCGGTCAAAGTGTGGACCGAAGAGCTGGACGAGCGCTCGCGCACGCAGCTTGTCAACCTCTCCAAGCTGCCCTTCATCCATCGTCATGTCGCCGCCATGCCGGACGTGCACACCGGCATCGGCGCGACCATCGGCAGCGTCATCGCCACCGACCGGGCGATCATCCCGGCTGCCTTGGGTGTCGATATCGGCTGCGGCATGGCCGCCGCGCGCACCTCGCTCGGGGCCGAGCAGATCGACGAGCGGGCGCTGAAGAAGGTCTTCGACCAGATCAGCCGCGATGTGCCGGTCGGGCGTTCCCAGCACGCCGACGCGCGCGCGCTGACCGAAGCGGCCACGCCCTTCGCCGCACCGCTCGCCGCGCTGACCGAGAAGCACCCGCAGCTGCTCAAGGCCTTCGGGCGCTTCTCCAACTGGATCAACCAGATCGGCACCCTGGGCGGCGGCAATCATTTCATCGAGGTCTGCCTCGATGAATCCGGGCGCGTCTGGGTCATGCTGCACTCGGGCAGCCGCGGCATCGGCAATGCCATCGGCCATTACTTCATCGAGTTGGCCCGGCGCGACATGGAGCGCTGGATGATCCAGCTCCCCGATCGCGATCTCGCCTATCTGCCGGAGGGCTCCGAGCACTTCGACGACTACGTGTCCGCGGTCTCCTGGGCGCAGGCCTATGCGCGGGAGAATCGCGAGCAGATGATGGCTCTGGTGCTGGCGGCGCTCGCCCGCCACCTGCCCGCTTTCTCGGTGACCGAAGAGGTCGTCAACTGTCATCACAACTACGTCGAGCGCGAGCATCACTTCGGGTCGAACGTCTGGGTCACCCGCAAGGGTGCGATCCGGGCGCGTGAAGGAGATCTCGGCATCATCCCCGGCAGCATGGGCGCGCGCAGCTACATCGTGCGCGGCAAGGGCAATCCCGAGAGTTTCTGCTCCTGTGCCCATGGCGCCGGGCGCCGGATGAGCCGCACCGCGGCCGAGAAACAGTTCACGCCGGCGGATCTGGCGGCTCAGACCCAAGGGGTGATCTGTCGCAAGGACAAGGGAGTGCTCGACGAGATTCCGGGTGCCTACAAGGACATCGACCAGGTCATGGCCAACCAGGCGGACTTGGTCGAGGTGGTGCATACCCTGAAACAAGTTGTCTGCGTGAAGGGTTGAGGGCGGCATGACGGGGGATCCGCGCAGTAGTTCACCACTTCCTGTGTTTCGGGCATGCCGCCGATCAATGAAGCGTTGAAGTCCACCCGGCTCACCGAGAACCCAAGGTTGCTCAAGGTCAGTCCTGATCACCAATGAGCCTCAATCCGCCGGGTGAACTTTGAAATAGGAGGAGTTTCCGGCGACCTGAATGCCGGAGAAGATGATTGCCTGCGATCCTGTCGTTCGAAACAGGGCAGTCGAGCTTGAGGCGAGACCGGCCGTCAACGATCGTGACGGCCTGAAAGGGTCACTTCGAATCAGGCCTTTGGGCCTTCCGGACCGGTGAAGGCCACGAACTCGCCGTCACGATTGAGGACCGCCCAAACTGTTCGGGTGTCCGGATCCACCCCGTAGGTGCCCAAGCCGTGGCTGCCGTTCCAGCGACCATAGACGAATCGCTTGTTTCCACCCACGTTGCGATCGACGGCCGGCACCCAGCGGCCTTTGTCGTCCTTGGCACGCAGACAAAAGTGCCCGGTGCGCAACTTCGGTGCCGGAACCTTGGTGCCATCGTAGGAGAGCGAGAGCACATAGGTGTCGGAGACCGTCGGCCCGGGGCTGTCGGGCAGAAGCCCGGTGAGCGCTTCGTCGTAGAGGCTCAGATTGTCCGTCATTCCCCACAGCTTGAAGATGGCGCTGGCCGAGTCTGGCGGTGTCTCGCGCCACCCGGTCTTGACCGTCTTGGCCAAGGGGCGGCCGGCAGACTCGACGTCCTCTGCGAGCGTCTCGTTGGTGCCCGAGAGGATCCGCGCCTCGGTGCTCCCGAAGCTGTCTTCCACGATGCTGTAGGACTCGCCGTTGGCCACATCGAAGGACTTGCCGTTGAGACTGTAGCCGAAGCGCTCGCGGAGGTGGAAGACGTGCTCGCCGGGGCCATAGGCCAGATCGACATCGCCGTAATCGGCACCATGGCTGGAGGAATAGAACTCCACGGTCATACAAGGACCGTCCACCGTGAAGATGTAGTAGCCGATGGTGTACAGCTCATGGGCGACAACGGTCTCGCAGCCTTGGATATCGTTGGGCGTCGACCTGGGTGTGTAGAACTTGTAGCTGTTCGAGGCACAGATGATCTGCTCCGCCACGGCGGAGACATCCGGGCTGGCGATGAGCGAACGATGATGCATGTGATCATGGCCGCCCAGAAAGGCGCCGACCCGGTTGCGATCCAGGCTGCCGATGAATCGATTGCGGGCATCGAGGTTCGTTGTCGCATTCGACCCGAACAAGCAGTCGGCGTGATTCTGGCCAATCAGGTTCTTGTGGGCCATGACGAAGGCATGGCTGTCGGCGGGACGATCGGCCAGTACCGCGTCCACCCAATCGACCTGATCCACGGCATTGTCGTTGGTACTGCCGTTGACGGACCCATCCCGGCGCGTGAACTGGTCGATCATCACGATGCGGACGTTCTCGAAGTCGAAGGCGTAGCTCAGCCCTTGCAGGTTGAGCTTGTCGCTGGCGACGACGCTGCTCACGCCGAACAGATTGTGTCCCTCCCCCAGGGTCTGAGGAAACAGCGCCGGCAGCTCGGCGGCGGCCGTGATCGATGCCTCGTGGTTGCCGCGCAAGGGGAAAAAGCCGATTCCGTTGTCGTAGAGCGTCTGCGCCGCTGCGGCGCGGTACGGCAGCGTGCGTTCGAGCACACTGGTTTGAGGATTGACCCAGTATTCCTTGTCCACCAGATCACCCACCTGAACGACGAAACTGACCCCTGCGTCGATGAACTGTCGGTTCAGGGTCTCGATGATCTCGACGGCGCAGGTGGCTGGGTTCAGCGGATCGGCCGTGGCCTTCCACTGGGTGTCCGCCATAACCCCGAACTTCCAGGGCTTGCCGGATTTGAGATTCGCAGCCGATGCTTCGCGCATCAGCCAAGACAAATTGCTCCCGCTCAGGGCGAGGCCGGTAAGGCCCATCGAGCCGAAGGTCAGAAACTCACGTCTATTCATTTGGTATCTCCACGTTGACGACGACTGGTCCTTGTCCCTGGTTCGATGTTCAGCGAGAACGCTTCCGGTGGCGTAGGTTGCCGACCGGCACGACGGATCGCCGAGCCGGCGACAGTGCTCATAGGTCAATGGCAAGCGGTATCGCCGATCCCTCCGGCTTGGATGGGCCGAGAACCTAAAGGACAGGCGCGAAGGCTAAGCGTCGAGGGTGAAGGGTTCCTGACGCGGAGGTGACCGATCGATGAATTCGGAGCCTGCGAATTGCTCCGGGTCAGGAGAAGCGAAGATGGACAACGAGAGCTGACAATTCGATTTCGATCGCCGTTTCACCGGGCTCTTGTCAGTACATGGAGGCGTCGGAAGGGTCTAGAATCGCCGGCAACCGCACCCTGCACACCTCGGAGCCCGATGAACGACCTGGACCCCACCGAAGACGATCTCATCCGACTGCTGGTCGACAGTTGGGCGGCTCTGCGCGCGGGGACGCTCGCCGAGGATCAGCAGGCGCTCTTGGACCGGGAACGCCCGCAGTGGCAATGCGAGGCGGCCAATCTGATCGCCGAGGGTCTGCTCGCCTATGTGACGGTGGAAATGGTCGAACCGGATCTGGCTTACGACCGCGAGGTCGATCCGCACAACACGCCGACGCCGCAGGACTACGCGGCGCGCCTCGGCGCCCACATGATGGACTTCGTCGATTATCGCGGGGATCTGGTGAAGACCCGGCGGCTCGGAACGCATTGAGGCGAAGCCGCCCCGTGCATTCTTCGACCGACGCGCCGACTGCCCTGCCCCATTCGTCGCTTCCAGGGTCGCCGCACAGGTGATCCGCACGTCCGACCACAGTCGGGACGGCGGCGAGACACGGATCTGCGAACCTTGGGCTAGACTGGAAGCGGGACCCGTCGCGGCCAGGTCAAGGCCGCGGTGGTTGTCGTCAACTGAAGAGGAGAATGCCATGTTCCAGGTTCATTCGATTCGGATCGCGACCGTCGCCGTCATCGCTGGCCTCTCGGTCCTTTGGGGGAACGCCCAAGCGGAGCAGGACCTCAAGGCGGGAGCTGCGGCACAGCTTGAAGTCCGGGTGCTGGAGGCGCAGGTGCCCCCGGTTCAGGAGGAGCGCTACGATGTGCTCTACCGCATGGAGGTCATCTCGGTGCTGCGCTCCACCTCCCCGCTAAAACCGGGGGACACCATCGACGTGCGCTCCTACGCAATGAGCCCGGAGGCCATGGAAAGGAGCGGCATGGAGCCAAAGGCCCCCGCCCTCTTGGCCCCGGGCTGGCTCGGGGTCGCCTATCTCAACCCCGCCCCCCGGTCCGGCGGCCCCGAGGCACCCCCGCAGTTCGCCATCGCCGCGGAGGGTGACAGCTTCGAGGATATCCCGCCCGGCCCCCCCTCACTCAGATGGACCGAGGAGGTCGAAGTGCGTACCGAGTGAGTCGCCATCGCCTCGGGCTCGTGCGACCCCGGATTGTCCTTGACCTGCGCTTTCTGCCGGGAGTTACTCCGCGAAGCGCACGCACAGAATCGGCGGCAGATGCCGGCTGATGTTTTGCCAGGAATCACCCCGATCTTCGCTCACCCAGAGCGAGCCGGTCGTACTGCCGAACGCCAAGCGCAGACCGTCGCGCGAGCATTCCAAGGCGTGCCGATAGACGAGGTCGTAGGCAGGCTCTGTCGGCAGCCCCCGATCGAGCACCTCGAAATGCACCCCGCCGTCGCGGGTGCGCGTCACCACCAGATGCGCGTCGACCGGAAAGCGCTTCTCGTCCTTGGTGGCCGGGACGAACCAGGCGGTATCCGGGTCGCTCGGGTGCACCGCAACCGCGAAGCCGAAGCTCGAAGGCGGCACATCGGTCAGCTCGCGCCAGATCGCTCCGCCGTCGTCGCTGACGAAGATCCCGTTGTGATGCTGCATCCAGAGACGATCCGGGTGTGCCGGACACTGGACGATGCGATGCGCGTCCTGAGCCAAGGGGTCGCCGGCCATGGCCTCCGGTAGATATTCGGCGCGCAGACCCGATCCGATCAGCTCCCAGCTGCCCCCCGCATCGCGGGTCGTCCAAACCCCGCCGGTCGAGACCCCGACAGTGACGTGCAGTGGGTCGCGCGGATCCACGAGGATCGAGTGGATCCCCGAGAAATCGTAGCCTCCGCCCATCCATTGTTTGCGACGCGGCTCGTCCCATAGGGCGCGGGAGAGTTGCCAGCTTTCGCCGCCGTCGGTCGAGCGAAAGAGCGCGCCGGGGATGACCCCGCACCAGATCTCGCCGGGCGCGCCGCACTCCAGGGTCCAGATGAGCTGCGTGCTCCAGGGGACATCGACGCCGCGCATGGGGTCCTTGTCTTCGAGACCCTCCGGCTTGAGCGGGAAGGTCGGCGATGCGGCCTGGCTCCAGGTCTCGCCGCCGTCCTCCGAGCGCTGCATCTTGACCCCGAAGTGCCCCAGTTCCAAGGCGGCATGAAGCCGGGCACCGCCCGGCTCGGCGAGCACAGCCGAAACCGGGTCCCCGAGAAACCAGGTCTTGGCGATCACCCAGCGTTCGCCCTCGCCCCTTTCGATCCGAAACAAACCCTTGCGGGTCCCGACCAGCAGTCGGTCGCTCATCTCAACCTCCCGAAAGCGCCTGGGCAACGAAGATCTCGTCGCCCTCACCGACCGGGTCGGACAGGCCGGTGCGATCCCGGATCAGTGTCTCGTTGACGAAGATGGCCACATGCATGCGCACGGCACCTTGATCATCCAGAAGGAAGCCGCGCGCGCGGGGATTGGCCTGAAGATAGGCATCCAGAGTCTCCCGGACAGTCGCGCCCGCGACGGAGGTATCCGGGCAATCGAGGTATCGGTACAGATTGGGTGTGAAGCGCAAGGTCGTCGCCATGGCAGCTCCGCGGACTGCATTTCGCGATCGATATACATCGAGACGTGAAGCTTGAGCATAGTCCATACCCGAGCATGCGGCTATGGTGATGCGGCCGGGCGGCGCCCGAGAACGAGACCGAACCCCGCAGGCAAGGTCGGCCGCTCGTCAAGACACATCGGAGGCGCGATCCCGTGCCGCACCCTCGATGCGGAGTCGCTGGCGCAGGCGGCGCAGCTGCTCCGGATCGAGCGCGTCGGGGAAGACCGGGAGTGTGCGGCGGCGCAGGAGGCCGAACCGGAAGTTGAGCACGACGAGCGGGAGGGCAATGAAGGTGGCCGGACACAGGCTCGCCTCGCGCTCGACGCCGGAGACGAATCGGATCCGCCAAGTCCCGGCCGATTCCCAGAGGACCGAATGTATAGACCAAGGTGCGCGCCGTAGGACATCGACGTAGCCGATGTAGAACGCGCTGAAGGCTACCGGGAGCAGCGAAAGCAACGACAGCGGATCGCCGGGGAGCGCCGGTATCACCGCTGCCGCCGCGAGGTGGGTCAGCCCGACGAACCAGGCGAACCGCCGGGAAACCCCCGGGCGGATCAGGAGCGGCGGACGTTCGCGGTGAGCGCCCATTACGAACCCAGTCAGATCATGGAACCTCGGGCATGTCCCAAGTCTCGCGGCTCGTGAGCGCCCGAAGGAAGGCACCGAGCTGGAAGATCTCGGTATCGGTCAGACCGCGGTCGACCAGCAGCTCGGATTTGTTCGGGTCCGGATTGCCGCCGGAGGCCATATAGCGGATCGCCAGCTCGAGCGTGGGCGCACTGCCGTCGTGGAAATAGGGTGCGCTCAAGACCACGGAACGCAGCGAAGGCGTCTTGAATGCGCCACGATCCGCCTCGTCCTTGGTCACGTTGAAGCGTCCCGGGTCGGGAGTTTCCTTTCCGTGCTCAAGGCCGACGTTGTAGAAGGTACTGTTGCCGTAATAGGGCGGCGAGTGGCAGGCGACGCATCCGGCCTTGCCGACGAAAAGCGCCTGTCCGGCGATGACGTCCGGCGTGACCACCCCGGCCTCGCCCATCTCGTGGCGGTCCCAGGGCGATTCGTCGCTGTTCTTGGTACGCAGGTAGGCTGCCAGCGCCTTGACGATCGTCTCCGGTGTGGCCGGGCCGCCGAAGACGGTCTCGAACTGGGCGGCATATCCGGGGACCGCCTGAATGATCGGCGCGACCTGTTCCGGGTCGGCGTTGATCTGGGCCTTCCAGGCCGCCAACACCTGCCCCTCGAGGCTGGTCGCACGGCCGTCCCAGTACCAGGCGGTCTGGTAACCCGTGTTGTACAGCGACGGGGTATGCCGCGTGTTCAGCTCCCCGTTGTCCTTCGGCGAAAGTGTCCGCCCGTCGGTCCAGCCGAGATGGCGATAATGACAGCCCTGGCACGCCATTTCGCCGCTGCCCGAGAGGCGCGGATCGACGAACAGTTGCTTCCCGAGCGCGATCTTCTCCGGCGTCGCTGGGTTGTCGTCGGGATGAACCATCGGAGGCAAAGCGGATGGTCGAGCCGGTGCCGGATCAATCGCTGCAGCGGGAGGGGATCCGGCGGCAGTCACGGGCGAGTCGCCCCCCGACGCCGCGATCGGCGGCTGTACAGGCTCGGGACTCGACTCGCCGGCCTGGTTGCTGCGGTCGTGGACGATCCACAGAGACGTGGCCACAAGCAGCCCGGCAATGGGATAGCGGATATCGATCATGCGTTGTCTCCTCCAATGATGGTCGGCCTTGGGTACGGCTCTTTGCCCTTCGAGCGAGATGATCCCGGGTCCGGCCTGCGAGCTCGAGTTGCCGCGCCGTTCGAGAGCGAGGAGATGATGCGATCGATACGCTACCCCTGCAAGTCGGGCGACCCGCCGGGCCGTTCACGCACGACCGCGACGATGTGCTGCACCAGATCACGCAGCGCGACATCCGGCGGTTCGGCGCGGGACATGAACCAGTCGCTGAGACGTTGGTCCTGCTCGGCAAGCAGGCGGACGAAGTCGAGGCGTTGGATCGAGCTTAGATCGCGGAAGCCGAGATCCAGGAAGCGATCCAAGAGATGATCAAGCTCCAACATGCCGCGCCGGCATTGCCAGCGCAGCCGTCGGATCTCGAGCTCCGTGTCCGACGCCTGCCGGGAGGCGTCGGTCATGGCCGTGGTCTCGGATGTCGATTCAGTCGTCACCGGAGCCTTACACACCCTTGTCCAGCATCAGATCCTTGATCTTGCCGATGGCGCGAGTGGGATTCAGACCCTTCGGGCAGACCTCGACACAGTTCATGATGCTGTGACAGCGGAAGAGCTTGTAGGGACCGTCGAGCGCGTCGAGCCGCTCCTCGGTCGCCTGGTCGCGGCTGTCGGCGAGGAAACGCCAGGATTGCAGCAGGGCCGCGGGGCCGTGGAACTTCTCGGGATTCCACCAGAAGGACGGGCAAGCGGTCGAGCAGCAGCCGCAGAGGATGCACTCGTAGAGACCGTCGAGCTTGTCGCGCTCCTCCGGCGACTGGAGGATCTCCTGCTCGGGGAGCGGATCCTTACGCACCAAATAGGGCTTGACGGCGCGGTATTGCTCGTAGAACTGCGTCATGTCGACGACCAGATCGCGGATCACCGGGCGGCCCGGGAAGGGGCGGACCTGAATCGGCTCCTTCAGCTCGGTGATGGGCGTGATGCAGGCGAGCACGTTGCGTCCGTTGACGTTGACCCCGTCGGAGCCGCAGACCCCCTCGCCGCAGGAGTGACGGAAGCTGAAACTCTCGTCCTGCTTCTTCACTTCGAGCAAGGCATCGCGCAGCATCATGCCTTGGAAGGTCTTGACCTCGTAGTGCTGCATCCGAGGCTTGGTGTCGGTGTCCGGATTGTAGCGGTAGACGCTGATCTTCATAACGCACCTGAATTCGTTGTTTTTGAGCCCTTAGCCCTGAACCCTAATAAACCCGTTCCTTCGGCGGAAACGACTCGACCGTCAAGGGTTTGGTGCGCACCGGTTTGTAGTCCATGCGATCGCCCTCCCGGTAGTAGAGGCTGTGCTTGAGCCAGGTCTGGTCGTCGCGCGCGGGGTAGTCGGGCCGCGAGTGGGCGCCGCGACTCTCTTGGCGATGCAGCGCGGAGACGGCGATCGACATGCCGACATCCATCATGTTTTCCAGCTCCAACGCCTCGATCCGGGCGGTGTTGAAGACCTTGGAGTGGTCGGTCAGACGCACCTCGGGGAGCCGGTCGCGCAGCTCGCAGAGCTTGTTGTAGCCCTCGGTCATGATCTCCTCGGTTCGGAAGACGCCGGCGTGGTCTTCCATGCACTTGCGGAAATCGGCACGCAGCTGCTGGACCGTGGGGCCGTCGCCTTTTTGCTCCCAGCGCCCCAGACGGCCCATGGCCTGATCCAGGCTCGCGGAGTCCACTGCGCGCTGATAGGGGTTTTCGCGGACATACTCGATGATGTCTTTGCCCGCCAGACGCCCGAACACCAGGATGTCGAGCAGCGAGTTCCCGCCCAGCCGATTGGCCCCGTGCACCGAGGCACAGGCGCACTCCCCGGCCGCGTAGAGTCCCACCACGACCTCCTCGGAGCCGTGACCCGCCGGCATGGCGACCCGACCGAAGCGATCGGTCGGGATGCCGCCCATCGCATAGTGTGCGGTCGGAAAGACCGGGATCGGCTCGATGACCGGGTCGCAGCCGGCGAAGATTTGGCTCGACTCGCGGATACCCGGTAGACGCTTGGAGATGACCGCCTCGCCGAGATGGTCGAGCTTGAGCATCACGTAGTCGCCGTTCTCGCCGCAGCCGCGCCCTTCCTTGACCTCGGTGACGATCGCGCGCGAGACCACGTCGCGGCTGGCCAGGTCTTTGGCACGCGGGGCATAGCGCTCCATGAAGCGCTCGCCGTCCTTGTTGACGAGATAACCGCCCTCGCCGCGCGTGCCCTCGGTGATCAGCATCCCCTTGCCGGCGATGCCGGTCGGGTGGAACTGGAAGAACTCCATGTCCATCAGCGGGATGCCGGCGCGCAAGGCCATCGCGGCACCGTCGCCGGTGTTGATGTGGGCGTTGGAGGTCGTGCGGAAGACCTGGCCCCAGCCGCCGGTGGCGAGCAGGGTGGCCTTGGATTCGATCAGGAGAGGCTCGCCGGTCTCGATCTCAAGTACCAGGGCGCCGCAGATGATGCCTTCGGCGTCGCGGACCAGGTCGATGGCGAAAAACTCGTCGAAGAAGTGGGTGCGCGCGCGGATGTTCTGCTGATAGAGGGTGTGCAGGATGGCATGACCGGTGCGGTCCGCCGCGGCACAGGTCCGTGCGGCCTGATCGCCGCCGAAGTTCTGGCTCTGTCCGCCGAAGGGGCGCTGGTAGATCTTGCCGTTGTCCAGGCGCGAGAAGGGCACGCCGGCGTGCTCAAGCTCATAGACCGTCGGGATGGCCTCGCGACACATGAACTCGATGGCGTCCTGGTCGCCCAGATAATCCGACCCCTTGACCGTGTCGAACATGTGCCAGTGCCAGGAGTCCGGCATCATGTTGGCGAGCGCGGCGTTCACCCCGCCTTGGGCGGCGACCGTGTGCGAGCGCGTCGGAAACACCTTGGAAACGACGGCGACGCGCAGGTCCGCGCTGGCCAGCTGAAGCGCGGCGTTCAGACCTGCGCCCCCGGCACCGATGATGAGTGCGTCGAAATGGCGTGTTGGAATTCCCATGCCTGGATTACCCCTGCAGACCCGCGGTGATGATGGCCTTGAAGGCCCAAAGGCCCGAGGCGATGAAGACGAAGGCGACAAGGGTCAGCAGACCGATCCGCAGGCCGAGCACATGCACATAGTCGATCAGAGCGTCGCGGATGCCGACCCAGGCGTGGGCGAGCAAGAGCGGCACGAGGAGCACGAGACCCAGCGCGACGACTGGATGAGCGACCCAAGCGACCAAGGCGGCATGGTCGGCCGGGGCGTCGAAGGCGAACTGGATCAGGAGATAGGTCAGAAAGAGCGCCAGATAGACGGCCGTGGCGCGCTGAATGACCCAGGCCATGAGACCGGATGCTTGTCGGCTCATAACGCCAGCCCTCCACCGATGAGCAGCACGACGATCGCCGCGATCAGCGCCGTCCAAGCGCTTTGCCGGGCTGCCGGGCGGTCCAGCCCGAGGCCCAGATCGAGCAGCAGATAGCGGATCCCGGCAAAGAGGTGATGCAGTAGGCTCCAAGCCAACACCAGCAGGATCAGCTTCACCGGCCAGACGTCGAGGATTCCTGCGACCTGCTCGAACCCCGCGGGTCCCGAGAGCGCCTGGTGGAAGAGGATGGCTGCGAGCGGGATCGCGAGGACCATCAGTATGCCGCTGATGCGATGAAGGATGGAAACGACACCCGGAATCGGCAGCTTGATCCGCCACAGATCCAGGAATACAGGTCTTGTTGTTTGCATTCTTTAACCTTTGGTGATGCGCCTACGATGATGCGCCGGCCGCGCGCCGGGCCACCCAAGCCCGGCCGATTCGACACCTGTATCGCCCCGGGGTTTTGCGGTCTCGGGGATGCGACAGCCTTGCACGGATCATGGACTTCTGTCGTGTGCCGAGGCGCAGGGCTGTCATCAGACCTTCAAGTCGGGTCATTATTGTGCACTGCAACAGGGGGCGATTCAATCTTGAGAACAGCCAAGGGTCTTGCGTTTTTCTCGCTCGACCCCGTCGGCTCGACCCGGGTCTCACGATCGCCCAAGTCGGCTCCCGCGCGGCGGGTCGGCACCGGCACGCACCGAGGTCTTGGGCAGCAGCAAGGCCAAGCCTCCGAGCACCAGGGTCGAGCCGAGCAGGAAGAGATGGAGATTGACCGCGCCGGCCAACGCCAGGCTCGGATCCACGCCCAAGGGTGCAAGGGCCGCCACAACCGCCAACTCGTAGCTCCCGCTGCCGGCGATGCCGTGGAAGGGCAGCACGCTCGAGAGCTCCGACCCCATCACGCCCGTGAGCAGACGCCAGAATTCGACCGGCAGGAAGTGCTCGAGCAGCACCGCGAAGGCCGTGAACTTGAGGGTCCAGGTCAGTGCCGTCCAGAGATAGACGCGGGCGATGATCCCGGGCTGTGCGGGAGCGGCGCCCAGAACACGTCTGACGAGCCGGATCAGCTTCGCCGCAAGAGCGCTGCCGGACTGTCCCCTCGAGTCCGAGACCAGGCCCCGCAGCGGTAAAAAGAGCAGGAGCCCACCGAGCCACACCAACGCCGCCCACCACCAGATCGGTGAGGGATCACGCAAGTAGAGGATCAGGATGCCGATCAAGGCCAGAAAATGCAGGTCCAGGATCCGGATCCAGAGCAAGGCCGCGGCGGCGTCGAGAAAGCCGTGACCGAAGTAACGCCGCATCAACCAGGGGAAGACCATCTCCCCGGCGCGCATCGGCAAAAGATTGTTCGCGGTGTTGTGCAGCATGCTCAGGCGCAGGACGGTCGGGAAACAGCCGCGAAACCGAGACCCGAAATAGTCGTAAACCCGCACCGCCCGCAGCACGTAGCTGAGTGCGGTCAGGCCGAAGAGCGCGAGCAACAGGAGCGGCGACAGCGTGCGCCAGGGCACGAGGAGCGGCCCCCATCCGACCGTCCATTCGACCGCCATCACAAGGGCCGCCAGAAGCGCCGCGCCGATCACCCAGTCGCGCGCGCGACCGATACGCAGCGCGCCGCCCTCGCCTGTCTCCCGAACGCCTTTGCTGCCGGATTCCTTGTCCGGGTCGAGCTTCATCGCCGACGTCGCTTGGCCGGATAGATGGGCGCCTCGCCGGGCGGACGGGTCTTGAAGCGACGATGTACCCAGAAATATTGCTCCGGCATGGTGTGGATGCGCGCCTCGATGACCTGGTTCATCCGCAGGGTATCCGCCGTACGATCCCCGCTCGGAAAATTCTCCAGCGGCGGATCGAAGATCAGCTCCAAGCCGCGTCCCCGGGGCAGAAACCGGGCGAAGGTCGGAATGACGACAGCGCCTGTCATGGCCGCGAAACGCCCCAGCATCGGCACGGTCGAGGCCGCGACCCCGCAAAAGGGCACGAAGAGACCGCGCCGTCCGCCGTCCTGATCCGGCAGGTAAAAGAATGGCGTCCCCTTCTTCATCTCGCGCACCAGACCGCGCAGGTCGTCATGGCGCTCGATGGAGACGCTGCCGTATTGCTGACGCGCACGCCGCACCTGCCGGTCGACCACCGGATTGCGGATCCGCTGGTACATGTAGACGCCGGAGTGGACCAGCGCGGTAAAGGCGGCACCGCCGAGCTCGAGGCCGACGAAATGCGGTACCAGGACGATGACCGGACGTCCCTCGGCGATGTAAGCATCGATGCGCTCGCGGTTGCGGATCTTCACCACGCGGGCCAGGCGCGCACGCGACGCACCCCAGCCCACACCTTGGCAGAAGGCCGCCACGCCCAGCCAGCCGAACTGCGCACGCAGAATGCGCTCGCGCTCGCGCGGGGTCGCCTCCGGCAGGCAGATCTCGAGGTTGCGCCGCCCGACGAGGCGCCGCGACCCGGCAAACAGATAGCTCAGGCGCCCCAGGGCGGTGCCGAGCGCCCAAATCAGCGGGAAGGGCAATCGGCCGAGCCCGTAGACCAAGGCGACGACGAACCAGCTCGGCCAATATTTCGGATGTGAAAGGCTCATCGCTCGATCGTGTAAAAGATATCGGCGCCCTGATTGCCGCCGGTTTCGGTCTGAAGCTCGATTCGGTCTGTCAGATCGTATCGCATCCGCACACCACCCGATTCGTTGCCGATGCCGCTCTCGTACTCCACGAAGATCTTCGGCGCGATATAGGTCCCGACCGCAAGACCGGCATTCGCCGCATCGCCGCTCGCGCTCGGAGCGACGCCGGTCAAGAGAAACTTCATCACCTCGGCCTGGGTCATCCCCGGATCGGTCTCGGAGAAGAAGGCGAGCTTGGGATCGCGCAAGGTCCCGAGCACCTGGACACCGGCAACGGTCGCTCCGCCGTCACGCTCGGCTTGGATCACGAGCCCGGGGTTGTCGATCGGACTGCGCGCATAAATCATGCGGCCCTGGACGATGTTCAGCGGCGCGCCGATCTCCGCGGCAATGCCGAACCCGGTCGTCAACCGATATTGGCCGTCGATGATCTGCAACTGACCGTTACCCAGCATGTCGCGTCCGGGCGTCTGCAGCAAGGCCAGCTCCCCGGCTAGGCGTCCGCGCACGCCGAACCCGTCGATACTGACCCGATCGCCGAGGATCAAACGCAGATCGATGGCGAGCGGAAACGCCTCCTTATGCTCGCGATCCAACATGACGACGTCGCTCGACGGCGTCTGCGCCCCGGCGGGGATGGAGCGCGGTCGAATCCGCGCCTCGGGAATCTTGATCTCACCGCTCAGACGCGCCCCCTTCGAATTGGCCTCGAAATCGATGTCGGGGGAGACCAGGGCGAAATACTCGCGCGTATCCGCGACCTTGAGATTCGTGCCCGACACCCGTGCCTGTGCCGCGAATCCGCCGCCCCCGAAACGCGCGTCGCCTGTCAGCTCGAGGCGGCCGCCGCCGACGTCCGCCGAGCCCTGCAGCTCCATCCGGTCGACCGCCGGGGCGGTGGCCGTGATGTTGAGGCCGGCCACCTTCAGCCCGACCAAGGGCACCGTGAAGCCGACATCCCGGACCCGCGCATCGCCCCGCAGCGCCGGTGCACCGAGGGTGCCGCGCAACCCGAGGTCAAGCTCGACGCCGCCGGTCATCCCGGTGATGTCGGGCACCAGATTGGCGACCCGATCGAGTCCCCGGATCTCGCCGCGCAGGGTGCCGGCGAGCGGCTGACCGGTTCGCGCCGGGGCGTCGAGCCGCCAGCCCGCGAGATCGAGCGTCCCGTCGATTCGCCCGAGCCCTTCGAGCGGGAGACCGAGTCGGGCGGAAAGCGCACGTGCGCCGGCATCCAGACCGAGACGCGCCCCCGAGAAATCGATGGTCTCCTTCCGGCCGCCGCCCATCAGTACCTGGATCGAGCCTCGCGGGATCTCGGCGGTTGCGTTGCCGCTCAGGATGTTGCCGGCAATCTCGAAGCGTCCCTTGATGCCGGCATTGCCGCTGAGGGAGAGATTGCTCGGTACCAGTGGCCCGAGCAGTGCAAAATCGGCCAAGGCGAAATCCAGGCTCCCGACCGCGCGCTCGACCGAGCTGCGATTGAGCTCGGCACAGCCGCCGGAGCCGTTCGGCCCGCGGATGCAGAAGGGGCCGAAGGCGATCCTCGGACCGGCAATGGAGACCGGACTCGGTTGCCGCAAAGCCCAGTCGCCGAAGGTCGGCGTGTCGAGATCCAGACGCGCGATCCGCCCGCTGTAGGCCCCGTCGCTCGCAAGCCCGCCGGAACCCTCGAAGGTCACCGAGATCGGCTCACCCTTCAGCGTCAGCTCGAGACGATGATCCGGAATCCGGCCCGCGCCGCGCACCGAGAGCGTCTCCCAGGTCATATCGCCGGCGATCAGCCGCGTGCCGTCGAGCCGGATCTCGAAGGGATCCTCGGGAGACAGGCCCAGATCCAGTGTCCCCTTCAGGCCGGCGATCCCCTGCCCTGCCCACTCGGCATCGCGCGCCGAGAGATCGAGCAAGACCCGCGGCGCCTCGCGCGGTCCCGAGACCTTGCCGCGGGCGGTGAGACTGCCGCTGGCCTCGGGCGCCAAGCTGGCGAGGTCGGAGGATTCCAGATCGAAGCTCACGTCCAGCGCCTTGTCGATCTGTCCGCCGACCTGCAAGGAGCTGGGACCGGATGCCGCATTGAGCCCCTCGATCCGGATGGTCTCCCCGACCATGGTGACCGAGCCGGAGGCGACGACGGGATAACCGCGCACGATGCCCTCGAACCGTTCGATGGCGGCGACCAGGTTCGGCCCCGCAGGCTCGAGCATCCCTCGGCTCGTCAGTCGGCCACCGAGATTGCCGGGCCACGCGGAGGCAAAGGTGCCCGGATCCAGACCCGCGGCGTCCAAGCTCGCATCCCAGGAGACCACGGGGTCCCAACCGACCGTGCCAAGACCGGTGATACGCCCGTTGAGCGTGTCGAGCGTCAGGGTCTCGATCCGGGTCTCGCGACGGTCCCCCCGACCGCCGAGGCGTAGCTGGGAAGGCGGCAGACCGGGGCCGACCGAGCGGGCGGCCAGATCGTATTCGAACCCGTCCAATCCGCCCGCGCTCGAGAGTTGAAACGAGAGTCGATCCTCGAACCCCTCCACCAAGACAACCGGATTTAGATCCTTGCCGTTCAGGCTCAGCGTCCAGCTCAGGCCGGGCGACCAGGCCACCTCGCCCTCGCCGAGCAGCTCGCCGTCGAGCAGGGCGAGCTTCATGGCGTCGATGCGCGTTCCCGAATCCGTGCCCGTACCATTCAGATCCAGCGTCAGCGCAGGAATGTCCGGACCCTGTGCAGCGAGCGAGAGGACATATTCAAAGGCATCGAAGGCACCCGAGACATCGAGCGTCCCGCGGGGCGACTCGGCCAGCAGATCGCCGCTCAGAGGCCAACGCAGGCGCTCCCATTGACCGGCCAGCGCGAAGCGACCGGGCGTCGCGCCCGTATCGACCTGGCCGGTGAGATTCAGCAGGGCATCGGAGACCTGCTCGGTCAGCGCGAGGTTGCGGATCTCCAGGACCCGCTCGGCCCAACCGACATCCAGCACGACGGCGAGATGTCCGAAATCCGGCAGCTGCGGGGCGCGAGCATCGAGCTGACCCGAGACCGATGCCTTGTCGAGATCACCCTGCGTCTCGAGACTGCCGGTCACCGTGACCTCGGGCAGATCGGACCCGAAATCGGGCAGATCCACGCCGAGGATCTCCAGCCGACCGTCCCAAGCCGGCTCGCCGAGCGGGTCGTCGACACGAACATCCAGATCCGCCTGCGCCGAGCCGCTCAAACGGTGTCGGACCTGCAAGGATGCCAGATCACCCGTGAGCTGCGCCGAGCCCTGCAGGGCGATCGCGGGGGGCTGCGTCATCTCCCAGTCGAGGTCCAGATCCAACGGGTAGTCGCCGCTCAGCTCGACCCGACCGAAGGCGCGCGCGGCAAGCCGCGGGGTCGGCAGCACCACCTCCAAGCGCGTGATATCGAGCGCGCTGCCCCGCAGGCTCGCGGATAGGATCGCATCCTCGATCACGAAGAAGGGCTCGGCCTCGCCGTGCTTGAAGAGACGCAGCCGCTCGACCTGTGCCTCGTGCAGCTCGATGCGAAGCGGCAAGGCAATGTCGGGCAGGACGAGCGGTTTGGGCTCTTCGGGACTCGGCGGCAACACCAGATCCAGGTCATGGATCCGGAGCACCTGGATCGGCAGATCTCCGCGAAGGGCGGCAACGGGCGACCAGCTCAGACCGATGCTGCCGGCACGCATCTCGAAGTCCGCAACCGTGATCGCGAGCCGATCGAGTGTCAACCGACCCGTGATGCGCCCTTCGACGCGCTCGACGCTCAGAACACCAGGTACCAAGTCCTCCACCAACCCGATCGCAAAGCGCAGTCCGGTCTGGGTCCCGAGCACCAGCCCCAGCATCAGGACCAACAGGAACGTCAAGGAGACGAGCAGCCCGAGGATCAGGCGCAGCGGCCGGACGCGCCGACGCTGCCGGGTCTGCGCGGGGGCGGCCTGCGTCGGCTCGGCCGGCGCGGGTCCCTCGGTGGGGAGCGCAGCGGTATCTGTCTCGCTCACAGATCGGGCCCGATGACGAAGACGAGGCGTGCCGGGGGCCAGCCGTCACCGATCTCGTAGTCGTTTTGGGTGTACGGCAAGGCGAGATCCACGCGTACCTGGCCGATGGGCGATGCCCAACGCACGCCGAAGCCGACGCTCTGCTGAAACTTGTTCTCGTAGTCGGGATCGAAGGCGTTCCCGAAATCGGTGAAGACGGCGGCACTCCAGGGGCCGCGGATGGTGCGCTCGAGCTCGAGGCTGCCGACCCCGAGATAGCGCCCGCCGACGGTATCGTCGTTGAAGGGCTCGGTCGGCCCCAGAGAGTTGTAGCCCCAACCGCGGATGGTGTTGTCGCCGCCGGTGAAGAAGCGGCGGCTCGCCGGGAGCTCGGTCAGATCTTCCGCCAGGGTCGCGCCCAGATCGACTCGGGTGATGAAGCGGTACTTGTCAGCGAAGCCGTGAATCCACTTGAGCTGCAAGGCGGCGCTCAGATAGGAGGCATTCGAGATCAGGCCCTCGACCGCGCCCAGGACACCGTACCGAATTCGGTATCCGCGCTTGGTATTGATCGGGTCGTCCGCGACGGTCTTCGACCAGGAAATGTTCGGCGCCAGCTCCGAGGAGATCCCGGTCTGGATGTCGCTGATCTCGTAATCCTCGTAGGTGTAATCAATGCCGACGGTGCGGCGCCAGTTGCTCGGCGTGAGTGTCGAGTGCGCAACCTGAACCGAATTGAGCCAGCCTTTCTGCGTGTTGATGTTGGACCAGGTCGACTGGGGCTTGATGATGATGTAATCGCGCGTCGGATCCTGAATCGGAATCCGGTAGTCGAAGCTCCATTGGGAGAGCACGGGCGAGAGCTGCAGCTCGGTTCGGAAGTTGTGTCCCCACTGATTGACGTAACGACGACGCCAATCCGCACTGACCCGCGGGCCGGTATCGGTCGTGAAGCCCGCACCGATGCGGTACTTATCACGTTTGTTGCGGGTTGCGACCACTTCGATCGGCACCAGCGTGTCGTCGCCGGTCGCATCCTTGCGGGGCACGATCTCCACGTCGCTGAAGTACTCGGTACCGAGCAGCCGCCCCTGCAGCGCAAGGAGGAGATTCGGGTCGTAGACGACCCCGGGCTCGAAATTCACGAAGGAGCGCAGAAACTTGTCGTTCAGAAGATCCTGCTTGAAGGACACCTTGCCGAGGTAATAGCGGGGCCCGGTTTCCAGCTCGAATTCGACGATCGCCTCATAGGCAACCAGATCGACGAGGACGCGGTGGCGCAGGAGATTGTAGTCCAGGTAACCGCCCGAAGAGGCGCGTGAGCGCAGATCCGACTTGGCCGCCTCGTACTTGGCGTGGAGGAGGACGTCGCCGACCTGCATCGGAAAGGTCTTCGGAAAGGTAGGGTCATCGGCCCCTTCACCGGTGACCGCATACTCGACGCGACCGATCTTCACCGCCGGTCCGGGGACCACCGCGTAGGTCGCAACCCAGGTTCCGTTCGGATCGGGAGGCACCTCGAGCCGGTCCGTGACCTCGACCTGATAAAGGCCGAAGGGTGCCAAGGCATCGCGGATCTGATCGGGCGCCAACCGGTGCAACGCCTCGACACGGGCGGGGGTCAGATCCGCCTCGGCGCGCTCCTGATGGATCGACAGCAAGGCGAGGACGTTCGTCTCCTGCTCGCCCGCAAGGCCCGTGACCTTCACGTCGAGCCTCATCGCAAGCGCGTTGCCGGCGGCCAGCATCAGGGCGAGCAGCATCAGCCATGCGCCGGCTCCCGAGCGCACAATCGGGGGCCGGGCTGCATCGATCGACTGCACCGCTCGACCTCTTCCCGCGTGATCCAAACTTGCCCCCTCGAGCATCGACAAAAACAACCCGACACGACCTCGGAGCCGCGACGAATCGACACCGCAAAAGCAGCCGGTTTATTCGTTGACGAATTACAACAACAGGCATCCCAAAAGCGACAGTTTGTATCATAGTACCAAACGCAAGTGCGCGCACGGGGCTGACCCTGTCGAATGAGTCGGCTCCACCCGGTGCCGACACGCAACCACGCCGACGCCGCGCCCGCAACAATCCAGCCCCGATCCGAGGCGGTTGACGTGATCAGCTCGGCTCGCGACGGATCGCCAAGTCCCGACGCAGTCCCTCGATCTCCTCGCGCAAGGCACGCACCTCGAGCCCCACATGGCGGGTATCCCGGTGCACCGTGTCTTCGATGCGCTCGCGCTCCGCTGCATGCTGATCATCATGCAGCGTCCGCATGGTGTCGACGATGATGCCGATGAAGAGGTTCAGCATCGTAAAGGTCGCGATCAGGATGAAGGGAATGAAGAACAACCAGGCATAGGGATAGACATCCATCACCGGACGGACAATCCCCATCGACCAGCTCTCCAACGTCATGATCTACAACTGCCTCCGACAAAACGACAGACACCGCGGATCGGACAGGCCGATCCACGGGACTGAAAAGAACGATTCGGGAAATGCCCGACCGACCGCGAGGTGGTCGAGCCTCTAGACGCAACTAGACGCAGCACCCCGTCCGGGCACCCGGATTGATGGCCTGTGGGCACCGAGGCGCGCCGAACGGGGCACCGCGGATCATGATCCGCCCCAAGCTCATTCGGGAGGCGCAGGCTCCGCACCATAGCCCTCGGCCACGACGGCCGCGACCAAGGCGTAGAGATCGGCCTGC
This sequence comes from Thiocapsa roseopersicina, assembly GCF_900106925.1. GTDB lineage: Bacteria > Pseudomonadota > Gammaproteobacteria > Chromatiales > Chromatiaceae > Thiocapsa > Thiocapsa roseopersicina. The sequence goes on along the minus strand of NZ_FNNZ01000001.1, from coordinate 512,707 downwards.
CCTTCCACGCGGGCGCGACCGAGCTCCAAATCCACCGCGACGGACTCGACGCCGGCAACGGTCTCGAGCGCCGAGGTCACCGCGCGCACACAGTGGCCGCAGCTCATCCCGGTAATGCTGAGTGTTTGTGTCATGGGTTCTCTCTTTAAGATTGAGCCTCCTGCTTCCTGCTCTCAAACTCTACATATGGGCAGACTCACGGCTGGGGGCTGGGGGCTGGGGGCTGATGGCCGGCGGCTCCCCCTACTGCGACGCCAGAAACAGCGCTGCGCCCATCAGCGGCGCGCTCGGCTGCACGATCACCCGAACCGGCATCGCGCGCATTAGGGGCTCCAGCCGACCTTTGTCGAAGAAGCCATCCAGGAAGGCGCTGCGGCGCAGGGCATCGAGGTTCTTCGGCGCGATGCCGCCGCCCAAAAAGACGCCGCCGAGCGCCATCTGCTTGAGCGCCATGTTCCCCGCCTCGCGGCCGTACAGCCGAAAGAACAGGTCCATCGTCTCGGTGCAGATCGGGCAGGCATCCTGCAATGAGGCAGCAGCGATGACGGCCGCGGCGTCGCCGGTCTCGATCGCCTCGCGCAACGGCGGGGGCGACGCAATACCGCGCCATTCGGACAGGAAATCGTAGAGATTCCGGATCCCGAGTCCGGAGACCACACGCTCCCAACTGACGCGCCCGAACCGCTGCTTCAGAAAGGCGTGGAGAGCACACTCGCGCTCGTCGGTCGGCGCAAAATCGGCGTGACCGCCTTCGGTCGCGAACGGGTGATGACGCAGGCCGTCCCAGAACAAACCGGCCTCGCCGAGTCCTGTTCCTGCGGCCACGACACAGGCATTGCCGTGGACCGACTCGCCTGGATGGAGCTCGGCCAGATCCTGCGGCCCCAAGGCCGCAAGCCCCCAGGCTGTCGCCTCCAGATCATTGAGCAATGCCACCCCGGCAAATCCGAGCGCCTGCTCCATGGTGTCGGCATCCAATGCCCAGGGAAGATTCGTCGCCTGGCTGCGCCGATCCCGCACGGGTCCGGCGATCGCGAAGGCCGCGAAGCGACAGCCCACGCCCGTATCCTCCAAATAGCGCCGAACGATCTCGTCGAGCGAGGCGAAGTCTGCGCTCGGATACTGCCTCGTCTGCTCGAGCTCGACCTTGTCCCGATGCGTTTTCGCAAGACCCAGTGCGGTCTTGGTGCCTCCAATATCGCCAACGAGTACACGCATGTCGTCTCTCCGGTCACATCGCTACCGGGGCGCGCATCCGCTCGCGACCCCCTGCCGACCCGTCATCAGCCGGCCAACCGACGCGGATGATATCAGGCGACGGGCGCTGCCGGGGGTTGCGGCAGCCGAGGTCCAACGGAGGTGCCAATCCATACGGCCTCCGAGGGCGGCATGCACGGCGCCGTCGGCGATCGGATAATCCGATCGCTCGGCGCGAAGTCCGAGACGAACGCTCGCCCCGACACCGAGCAGCGTCGGGGCGAGGATACTCAGGGGCTAGAGGAGATGGCTCGGGTGTTACTTGTCGGTATCCGTGCTCGGCGTGCTCGCCGTCGGGTAGCTATAGGCGGGATAGGCGTAGGCCGGATAGCCATAGAGAGGCGCGCCCCATCCGTAAGGAGCACCGACCCCGTAAGGTGCACCGTAAAGGCCGTAGGGATGATATCCATAACCACTGTAGGGATAACCGCCGTATGGACCGTACCACGGCGAATTCCAAGGTCCACCCCAACCGCCGGGGAACATCCCGAAGGGGCCGGAGCCCCAGAAGGCGTTCGCGGACATGGAACCGAACGCCGAGACAGCGGCGACCGCCGCAGCAAGCACGAGCCGTTTTGTTGTCGTCATCACATTTCTCCCGTCTCGAGAAACCTGTTGAGCACGCCGTGAGCACGATTCGCCCCGACGTGTGGACAAGAGTAGGACGGAATCCGAGTTAGAGCGTTGATCTTGATCAATAATTGCTAATATTAGCGATCATCAAAAAATGCCTGCCCAAGTGACACCATGCGTGGGCGCGGGTGTCGCGAAACATCAGGCGACGAAAACCAAAATGAGCACTTGCTAAATTAGAATATGCTTATATAATGATCGCCATACCAGCAATCACTTCCAATCGGAGATGTACCATGGGTGCCTTAGGTGTTCTTGCCGCAGTCGCTCTGCTCGTAGGCGGAGTCCAGACCACGATGGTCATGCCGGAGCCGGAGCGTCTCGCGAACGAAGAGTCGAAAGAGCCGGTCGTCGAAGTGCAGGCGGTTTCCGCCGACTCGACCCAAACCGTGAGCTTCCTCGACTTCTAATCAAGTCCAGCCTCGGCGAATCAGGCCCGGTACGCTTGCGTCCCGGGCCTGATTGTTTTCGGGGCCGCCAAGACCCGAGATCGGCGGCTTCAACTGCGACCGTCTCGGCGCTATCGCTTACCGCGCAACAGCGCGTCCGGATGCCGCTCCAGATAGTCGGCAAGATCCCGAAGCGATCGAGCCGCGGCCGATGCCTCGACGAGAAACCGGTCGAGCCGTACGCGTGTGCCGGAGGCGTCGCCGGTCAAGGATCCCAGCGAGCGCATGGCGCCCTCGACCTCGCCGAGCGCGGTCAGGGTCGCGCCCGAGAGCGGGACCACCTGCTCGTCGACGCGGCGCACCAAAAGCGCCAACTCTTCGGTGACCGTCTCGATATTCTCCGTGACCGGTACCACACCGGCCTGCACCGCTCGCGCCATCGCGCTGAAGTCTTCGAGGGTCGAATCCATGCGCCGTGCGAGCGGCTGCACCTCCCGATCGAGATCTCCGAACAGGATCCGAGCCTCGTCCAGGGTCGCGTTCAGAGTCTCGATCAACCTCAGCATCTCCCCCGAGCCGATCAACTGCCGAACCGAGGCCAAGGTCAGCGAGGCCTCGTTGACCAGATCATCGAGCCGCAGGTTTTCGAGCATCTCGGACATCCGGTCACGCGTCGCCTCGATCGAAGGCACCTCGACGACGTCCTCGGGATCCTTGATCAGCCGCGGCGGGCGGCCGGGAACCAGCTGCAGCGCGATCATGTATTGGCCGGTGACGAAGCTCACCGACTCGAGCCGGGCGTGCAGACCGCGCTCCTTGACCAAGCGTTGCAGGATCTGCGCCGGCGAGTCATCCGACTCCGCCCCGAGGACGCGCACGCTGTCGGGCCAAACCTCGTAGGTCACGGGCACACTGAAGATCCCGGTATCCGGCGAGAAACTGAGCTCGATCCCGGTCACACGTCCGACCGTCACCCCCTCGAACTGAACGCCGGCGCCGACACTCAGCCCCTGCACCGAGCCCGGAAAATAGGTCACCATCGGTACCCGCTCGCGAAAAAGCGCACCGCCGCCGAACACCAGGATCGCGATCACGACCAGGGTCAAGGCCCCGAGCACGAAGCCGCCGATCACGGTCGGATTGGCCTGTTTGCTCATTCGCCTCCTCGGCTCAAAAAATCACGGACGAGCTTGATCTCGCAATGCTCGCGCAGATCTCGGGGGTTGCCCGTGGTCAACATGGTCTGCGTGGCTGCGTCGAGGAACACCGAGTCGTCCGCGATGGCAAAGATGCTGGCGAGGTCGTGTGTGACGACGACCATGGTTGCCCCCAGACTCTCGCGCAACTCCAGGATCAAGTCATCGAGCAGACGGGCGCTCAGCGGATCCAAGCCCGCGGAGGGCTCGTCGAAGAAGAGGATATCCGGATCCAGCGCCATCGCGCGGGCAACGCCGACGCGTTTGCGCATCCCCCCGCTGATCTCGGAGGGATAGTAGTCGCAATAGGCCGAAAGCCCGACCAAGGCCAGCTTGTAGACCGCGACCTCGTGGATCTGACTCCGCCGCAGGTTGGTATATTGCTCGAGCGGCAAGGCGACGTTCTCTTCGAGTGTCATGGAGCTCCAGAGGGCGCCGCTCTGATACATGACGCCGTTGCGACGCATCCGTCGAGTGCGCTCGTGTTGGAGCGCGTCCCAAAAACTCTCGCCGTCGAAAAGGATCCGCCCGGCCTGCGGCGCCAGGAGTCCGATCAAGCTGCGCATGAGGGTGCTCTTTCCGCTGCCGCTGCCGCCCATGATGACGAAGACATCGCCGCGCCGGACACCGAAGCTCAGATCGCGCTGGATCACCGTCTCGCCGTAGCCGACCGACACGGCATCGAGCAGGATATGTGGATCAGCCTGCTCGGATATTGGCTCGGATAGCGGCGCAGCGCTCGGCGGCTTGGTCGGACCATCGGGAGACATCGGGTCGGTCCTGTCCTCTGCGGCTTGGCTCGACATCGGCGCGGCAGCGGGTTACGACAGCCCGATCGCGTCGAAGACGATTGTGAGGCCCGCCGAGGCGATCACGATGAAGACGATCGAGGTAACCACGGCCGAGGTCGTCGCCTCGCCGACCGCGGCGGCGCTGCGACCACTCTGCATCCCGCGCAGACAACCCGACACGGCGACGATGGCCCCGAAGACGGTCGCGCTGATCAAGCCTTGCGTAATGTGGTGCCAGCGGATAGCCGCAACCGTCTGAGTGAAATACTCGGTCGGGCTGAGACCACCCACCACGATACCGGCGAAGGAGCCGCCCAGGATCCCCATGAGGTTTGCGTAGATCGCCAGGAGCGGTGTCATGGCCACCAGCGCGATCAGTCGCGGCAAGACCAGAAACTCCACCGGCGAGATCCCGAGCGTACGCAGGGCATCGATCTCTTCGTTCACCTGCATGGTCCCGAGCTGGGCCGCAAAGGCCGCACCGGTCCGCCCTGCGAGCACGATCGCCGTGATGAGCGCGCCCATCTGGATGACGATGGAGAGCCCGACCAGGTCGGCGACGAAGATCCGCGCACCGAATTGGGCCAGCTGCTGATCTCCGATATAGCCGAGGATGAGTCCGACCAGAAAGCTGATGAGACTGATGATCGGCAGGGCATCGGCACCAACCTCCTCGACCAGCAGCCAAAGCTCGGAGCGCCGAAAACGCGCGCGTCCCGCAATCATCGACCGCAGTGCGAGTGTGACCTCGCCGATGAAGGCGAGGATCTCGCCGGTGGAGCGCATCAGATCGATGAAGTCCTGACCGAAACGCCGGAGGAAAGGGTCGGCATGCTCGTCGCGACCCTCGGCACGACGCTCCGGCACCGTCGAGGCCAAACGCAACAGGGCTTGAATCCCTTCGGGCAGTCCCTCCTCCTGCACCGCAATGCCGCGTTCCCGACACCGCCAGGCCACGGATGCGAGGTAGCTCACGAGGCCGGAGTCCCAAGCAACCAGATCGGAGGCGTCGAAGACAATGGACGTGGGTCCCGGCTCGGTGAACAGCTCGGCATCGATCCGATCCAGGTCCGGCGGATCCGCGTCGAGCTGCCAAGCACCGCCGATCGCCACAGTCACGCGGCCGGCAGGGTCTCGCGCAAGCGCGATCCGCGCGGCGGGATAAGGCTTGACGGCATTGGAGACGAGGTCGGTCATGGCACCGACAAGGATGCGCATGCAGGACCATGCAGCGCAAGTCTGTAGGGGCGTGTAGGGGCGACTTCAGTCGCCCCGTCGCCCCCTCTACACGGTCGTCCGCTCGGCCGGCAACAGGCGAGCGTGCACAACCACCGGGAGCAGCTCGGGACGCACGGTCAAGAGAAGACGCAAGGTCGCAGCGGTAATCGCACCTTCGACGAGCATCACCGGGATCTGAACGATCAGGATCAGTTTTGCCGCCACCAGGAATTCGCTTCCGCTCAGCGCAAGTGCGCCGGCCACCGCCACCGCGGATACGCCGAACGATAAGGCACCGACCAGGAAGCCGGCAACGAGCACCGTTGCCGACCGAGGCGAGGCGTCCAACCGCATCAATAGCCGGTGCGCGAGCAGGCCGATCACGACCGCCGGAAGGGCCAGATTGAGTGAATTGACCCCGATCACGGTCAAACCGCCGAACCCGAAAAAGGCCGCCTGCAGCAGCAGGCCGACCAGGATCGCGGGAAAGGCCGCCCAGCCGAGCAGCAACCCCATGAGTCCGGTCAGCATCAGATGGGCACTCGATGGACCGACCGGCACATGGATGAGCGAGGCGATGAAAAAGACGGCCGTCAGGAGCCCGGCACGCGGGATGGACTCGGTATCGAGCGCGCTCAACCCCCGAGCGACCCCCGCAACCGCAAGCATGGATGCGCCGATCACAACCGGCGCACCGAGAACACCGTCGACGATGTGCATGGGCTTTATCGATGCTTCGGGAATGGCCGAGGCGCGTACTACCTTGGCGCTGATGGTAATACCCGCGAAGGTAACACCAGACCCCCGAAGGCGTCTACTCAGCTCGTCGGCAGGCAGCAATGCCCGCAGTTTACGCCCGGGATCGATCGAGACGGGCGCGGACGGCGTGGCGGGGTACGCTCCCGCTCACTCCTACGCGGGCTGCGTTGGAAGCGTCACAGTTGGAATCGAGTCGGTATTCGTGATCACGGTGCGCTGAGGCAGGTAATTGAGCAGCAGTGCCGTTTCCTTCTTGACCACGTCGTAACATTCGCAACTCAGAGTTTCGAGCTTTGGCCTGTCCAGTACCTTGATTAAGCCGCGCGAATAGGAAATCACGCCAAGCTTCTGCAATTTCAACGCCGCCTGGGTGACACCCTCTCGGCGAACGCCAAGCATGTTACTGATGAATTCCTGTGTCATGGTCAAGTGATTGTGCGACAGGCGATCCATGGAAAGCAGGAGCCAGCGGGAAAGCTGTTGGTCGATCGAATGGTGCCGGTTACAGACCGCCGTCTGGGCTATCTGCGTGATCAGGGCCTGCGTGTAGCGCAGCATGAGTACCAGCAACTGGCCGTGGCGGTTGAACTCTTCTTTCACCCGCGGTCTGGGGAGACGATAGGCGTAACCGGCGCTCTGCACCAGCGACCGACTCGGCGTACCCTCCCCACCCATGAACAAAGTGATACCCACCAATCCCTCGTTACCCACCACCAGGATCGCGGTCGACGCTCCGTTTTCGAGCACATATTGCAGCGAGATTATGGAGTCAGTTGGAAAGTAAACATGGCGCATCGGGCGCCTCGCTTCATACATGAGCGCGCGCAGCGGCAGCGGCACGAGCTCCAGATACGGGAATAAGCGGTCTTGAACTTCAGGCGCCAAGGCTGCCAGAAGATGATTCTGCCGGGGTTGGGGTTGGGGCTTGACAGGCATTCCGGGGCTCTTGCGAATTGAGGCGTTTGAGATACCACCTTGATGCTGGTGGTAATACCCTCGAAGGTAGCACTCGACCCTGAAGGCGTCTACTCAGGCCGCCGGCAGCGTCGGTCCGGCGGTTGAAATCCGGCCGACGCTCGTGGCCCTTGGAGTCTCGGTGCCGGACAGGATATCTTGAGTACCGGATCGGTTCGACCTGGTTCACCTTTCGGAGGACAGCCATGAACCAAGACGCGCAGAAACAGAACGAGCAACGGATCATCGATGACCTGTTCGGCAAGCTGAGACAGGCCGAGCATCAAACCGGGCCGCGCGATGCGGCCGCCGAGCAGCAGATCGCCGCGGCGCTCCAGCGTCAGCCCGCGGCACCCTATTACATGGCCCAAACAATCCTGGTGCAGGAAAGCGCCATCGAAGCACTCGGCCAACGGGTGCAGGACCTGGAGCAGGAACTGGCGAGCCGGCCGGCCGGCGGCGGATTCCTCGACGGCCTGTTCGGCGCACCGACCCCGCGGGCAGGCGCCCCGTCCGCTCGGGCGGGTGGACCCGTCGGCCGATCGTTTCAGACAAACGGCATGCAGCCCGGCCAAGCGGATCGGGCCGAGGGCGGATTCATGACATCCGCGCTTCAGACCGCTCTAGCCGTCGCCGGCGGCGTCATGATGGCCAACCTGCTGACCGGCCTCTTCACCGCCGAGGAGGCGCAAGCGGCCGACACACCCGCCGAAGAGCCCGGGCTGGATGCGGAATACGACCAACAGATGATGGACGACGGCGACATGGGGGACTTCGATGGATTCGACGATTTCTGAAGGGATCGACATACCCAACGTCGAGGAAACCATTCGCTTCAGCGTCTCGCTGCCGCGCGCGCTGTTGGAGGAGCTGGATCGACGGGTGGTCAACAAGGGCTACGCATCGCGATCCGAGCTGGTGCGCGACCTGATCCGCGAGCGGATCGTCGAGGAAACCTGGGAGCGCGGCGACGAGGAGGTCGCGGGCGTGCTCACCATCGTCTACGACCATCATCAGCGCGAGCTCACCCAGCACATCCTGGATATTCAGCATCGTCAGTACGTTCATGTCGTCGCGACGACCCATGTCCACATGGACCATCACAACTGTCTGGAGACCATCATCATCCGCGGCATGCCGGCCGAGATCGAGCGGCTGAGTTTGGAGATCGGCGGGTTGCGGGGGGTACGGTTCTCGGAATTGACGCGGGCCTCGCGCGTCCAAAACTGAACCGCGTCCGGGTTATCCGGAGGGATCAAGGAAATAGCAATGCTACGGCTCTTACGGTGCGCTGGAGTCGACGCGGTTCAGGACATTGAGAAAATTTCTTAAAATTCTTGAACCGCGTCGGCTCGAACGCCTGTTGGTAAACGCCACCTCGACCCGACCCGAAAGTCTCGCGGATCACGCCGGACGCGGTTCAATGGGTATGACGGCTAGGGTTTCTTCGAGCTCCGGCACCGATCCGTCGCTGCGACAGGTCTGTCGCAGCGGCTGCACGTCACCTGCATCCCGCCCGACGGCCACCCGCATGTAGGTCGCATCGGCGAGGAGTCCCATCGCCGGGTCGACGCCACGCCAGCCGCCGCCCGGGATCAGCACCTCGGCCCAGTGGTGGAGCCTCTGCTCGCGCGGCCGGGTGCCCGGCGGATCTTCGTCGTCCGGGTCGAAATAGCTCGCATCCAGATATCCGGAGACGAATCGCGCCGGAATCGACCACTGCCGCATCAGGGCGATCAAGAGGTGCGCCAGATCGGCAGCGCAGCCACGCCCGGCGTCGAACAGTGCGGGCAGTGCACTGACCGGGCGCGCGACCTCGGGGTCGAACGGCGTCACCGACTGAATCCAGGCGCTCGCCTCCTGCACCTGCTCCAACAGCGGCCGATCATCACGCAGGCTCGGCACACGATGTCCGCAGATCTGCTCGGGCAGCGCGGGGGTCAGCGGCCCTTGATGCAGGACGAAGTCCCAGAGGCGCGGGGCTTGATGAAGCGCGTCGGCAATCCAGGCGCGTTCGCGTGCCTGCGCGATCACCGGAAAGTCGAACGGATTGCTGCGGAGGGTCTCCACCTCGGCCAGCATGGTGAAGGCAAGCTCCCGGTGCGCCCCCATCACCGCGAAATGGTGCGAGAGGTTACCGAACCCGTCCCGACAGGCGGCAACGCCGGCGTCGGGTGCCACCGAGAGCTGGATCTGCAGGAGCGACTGACTCTCGTCGTCCCAAGGCGCCAGGCGGATCTGGACGTGATGCTCGCGTGCCGGGGCCGCGAAGTGGATCCGACAAACCCGCTCGATCTGATATCTCACTGAGCATCATCCCCCAGGTGCGCCTCGAAATAGTCGCTCTGCAGCGCCGTGCCGAAATCGGCCAAGAGCCCCAGGAAGTCATCGAGATACTCGTGCAGACCGAGATCCAGAATCCCTTGGGGCGTTGCGCCGTCGAGATGTCGCCGCAGTGCCGCGAGACGCTCGGGCACCGCTCCGTCAGGCAAGCTCCCGATGCGTCCCAGCGCGCGTTCCATACCGTCCACACAGTAGGCGAGCGAACGCGGGAAATCCGTGTCGAGCACCACAAACTCAACCACGTCGATCGGGCGGATCCCGCCCTGATACTTGCGGCGATATGCCTCGAAACCGGAGAGCGACTTGAGCAGCGCGCCCCACTGATAGTAGTCCAACGGCGAGCCGACGAGCTTCAGATCCGGCAGCAGCAGGTGGTAGCGCGTATCCAGGATGCGCGCGGTCATGTCCGCGCGCTCCTGGAGGCTGCCGAGCGCCATGAATCCGTAGGCTTGGCCGCGCATCATGGTGCTCTGGGTCAGACCGAAGAAGGCCGCGACCTGGCGATGAATGAAGGCGTAGAACTCGGCCGCACGCCAGGGCTGCAGCGTCGTCTTCAGATGTTTATCGGCGGAGAGCCAAAGCTCGTTGAGCGCCTCCCACATCTCGCTCGAGATGCGATCGCGCACCACCCGCGCGTTCTCGCGGGCGAGCTTCAGACTGAGTAAGAGCGAGCCCGGATTGTTCCGATCCTGGGTGAGCAGATGGATGACGCGCTGCACCGTCACGCGCCCGTCGGTGTGGAGCTCCTCGTAGAGTTCGTCGGCACCCATGATGGTGAGCAAGGGACGCCACTGCATCTCCTCGGTTGCACCCTCGTCGGCCTCGAGCATGTAGACGACATTGATGTCCAGCACGCGCGCGGTGTTGTCCGCGCGCTCCAGGTGCCGGGTCATCCAGTACAGCGATTCAGCGATACGACTCAACATTAGTCGGCCAGCACCCAGGTGTCTTTACTGCCCCCGCCCTGCGAGGAGTTGACCACCAAGGATCCCTTGGTCATGGCGACCCGGGTCAAGCCGCCCGGGACCACCTCGATATCGCTTCCGTAGATACTGAAGGGACGCAGATCCAGATGACGCGACTCCAGCTCCCCGTCGAGATAGCAGATGTGGCGCGAGAGCTGGATCACCGGCTGAGCGATATAGTTGCGCGGATTCTCCTCGATCTTGCGGGCGAACTCAGAACGCTGCGCAGTGGTGGACGAGGGCCCCATCAGCATCCCGTAGCCGCCGGATTCGGCGACCGCCTTGATCACCATCTTCTCCATGTTGTCGAGCACATACATCCGATCCTGGTGATCGGTCATCTGATAGGTCGGCACGCTCGGCAGGATCGGTGACTCGCCGAGGTAGTAGCGGATGATGTCCGGGACATAGGCATAGACCGCCTTGTCGTCGGCGATGCCCGCACCCGGTGCATTGGCCAAGGCGACGTTGCCGGCCCGCCAGGCGTTGATGATCCCGGCCACGCCCAGCTCGGAGTCCGAGCGGAACACCAGCGGGTCGAGAAAGTCGTCGTCGACCCGCCGATAGACGACATCGACCTGACGCAGACCCTGCGTGGTCTTGAGATAGACCTTGTCGTTCTTGCAGACCAGATCGCGCCCCTCGGCCAGCTCCACGCCCATCTCTTTTGCGAGAAAGGTGTGCTCGAAATAGGCCGAGTTGAAGATGCCGGGTGTCAGGACGACGATGGTCGCGTCGTCCGCGCCGCGCGGCGAGAGATAACGCAGGGCCTGCAGCAGAAGGGCCGGATAGTGCTCGACCCGGCGGACCCGATAGCGGGCGAAGAATTCGGGCAGGATGCGCCGCTCCACGATCCGATTCTCGATCATGTAGGACACACCGGACGGGGTGCGCAGATTGTCCTCGAGCACCAGATAGCGACCGTCCTCGTCGCGGATCAGATCGACCCCGCTGATGTGGGTGTAGACGTCGTGCGGCGGGGTGATGTCCATGATCTCGCGCCGGAAGTCCTTGCCCCGGTAGATCAGCTCGGGCGGCACGACGCCGTCCTTGAGGATCCGCTGACCGTGATAGAGATCCTTCAGGAAAAGATTCAGGGCCCGGATGCGCTGTTTGAGTCCGGCCTCGATCTGCGCCCACTCGATGGCCGTGATGATGCGCGGCAGGATGTCGAAGGGCCAGACCCGCTCGATGCCCTCCTCGTCGTTGGAATAGACGGTGAAGGTCACCCCTTCGGTGTGCAACGTCAGATGGGCATCGCGCGCCTTCGCCCCGAGGATCTGCTGGCCGGTGGTCTGGATGTGCTCCCACATCGGCAGGTAGTGATCGCGTGGACGAAAGTCGTCCTGATAGAACTCGTGGTAGGCCATCGCTTGTCCCGCGCGTTGCATCTGGATCTGGCCGGCGCCGCCGGACTGGAATTGTTTCAGCATCTCCGTGAACCCCACAACATGGCCCATAACGGACGAAACCAGTCAAGAAACGCGCCAATGCCGCGTTCACAGCGCATCGACCGCTAATCATTTGAAATGCTATGGGATTGGCGGCCCGCCAGCAGGAACCCTCGACCCGGTCCTGCACCAGTAACGCGCACTGATTCGCCGGTCGCCATCGAGAGCGCACAACGACGGGGCGTGGATCCGGAATTCAGCCGACACGCTGTCGGAGCGCCGCGAGCCCGCCGGCCCGCGTCGGTGGCAGGACATGCGTCAGCCCACGTCACTCTCCGATCCGCAGCAGGGATCCGTCTCGTCGGGGGTCCGGCTTTCGAGGTCGTCGCTCAGGATCTGGCCGGTCACCGGATTCGGCCGGAAGGTCGTGCAACCCTTCAGCCCCAGGTCATAGGCACGTCGATAGAGTCGCTCGAACGCCTCGAATGGGATCCACGCCGGCACGTTGATGGTCTTGGAGATGGCATTGTCGACATAGGGCTGAATCGCCGCCTGCATCGCCAAATGGTCCTCCGGCGCCACCTCATGCGCCGCGACGAAGGCGGGCGGACCGGACCGCCCGCCGAAGCGCTCGCGCCAGAGCCTCGCGGCAAAGTCCTCGACGCGATGCCGCCCGGACCCGCCGTCGAGCCTGCGGATCGTCCTGCGCTGCACCCGCGAGAAGACCGGCTCGATGCCGCCGGAGAGGTTGTTCGCAAGCAGACTGATGGTCCCGGTCGGTGCGATCGCGGTCAGATGCGAATTGCGGATACCGCCCGCGGCGATCCCGGCGCGGATGTCGGCGGGCAGTCCCCTGATGAAGGGCGCAGCCAGATAGGCATCGCGCACTAGGTAGGGGAATGGACCCTTCTCCGGCGCAAGGGCGATCGAGGCCCGATACGCGGCATGACAAACCGTCCGCATCGCCTCCGCCGCCCGATCCCGTGCCGCCGGGCTGTCGTAGCGCAGCCCCAGCATGATCAAAGCATCCGCGAGCCCGGTGATCCCCAGACCGATGCGACGACTCCCGCGCGCCTGCTCCGCCTGTGCCGGAAGGGGAAAGCGCGAGAGGTCGATCACCGCATCCAGCATCCGGGTCGCGACACCGGCCGCGTCCGCGAGGACATTCAGGTCCAACGCGGCCGACTCGGTGAACGGCTCGCGCACGAAGGCCGTGAGGTTGAGCGCACCCAGATCGCAGGCGCCCCAGCTCGGCAACGGGATCTCGCCGCAAGGGTTGGTGGCGAAGATCCGTTCGCGGTAGGCGAGGTTGTTCTCGGCGTTGATCCGATCGATGAAGAGCACGCCCGGCTCGGCCGTGTCGTAAGCGGCGCGCATAATGCGTGTCCACAGATCGCGCGCCGGAAGGGTGTGCAGGACCGCACAGCTGACCGGGCCATCGCAGCCGGGCCAGGCCCGCGTTCGGCGGCTGAGGGCACGGGCGCGGTCGCGAGGCGCCATTTGCTCGAAAGGAAACACCAGGTCCCAAGGTCCATCCGCCGCCAGCGCCCGCATGAAGTCGTCGGTAACCAGCACCGAGAGGTTGAAGTTGCGCAGCGCCGTCGCGTCGCGCTTGGCGTCGACAAAGGCTTCGATGTCCGGATGGTCGCAGCGCAGGGTCCCCATCATGGCACCGCGGCGCACCCCGGTGGAGAGCAGGGTCGCGCACATGCTGTCCCACAGACCCATGAAGGACACCGGGCCCGAGGCAATTCCGCCGATCCGCTGTCCCCGAAGGCCGGACGGACGCAAAGTGGAGAAGTCGCACCCCACACCCCCGCCTTGCTGCATCGTGAGCGCTGCATCCCGCAACGCCTCGAAGATGCCGGCGAGGTCGTCCGGGATCGGACCCATGACGAAGCAGTTGAGCAGGGTCAGGTCCCGGTCCACACCGGCCCCGGTGAGGATCCGCCCGCCGGGCAGAAACCGAAAACCCTCGAGGAGGTCGAGATACCGCGCCGCCCAAATCTCCCGCTCGGCCGGCTCGACCGACGCCAGTGCGCGCGCAACCCGTTGCCGGGTCGCGTCGAGATCGGCCTCGCCCTCGGCTCGGTAGCGGGTCTCCCAGACGAGACGCGAGATGGTCGGCTGGTGGTCGTTCACGCTTGATCCGCCTCGTGTCGGGAAGCACATCGCGGAGGTCAGCCTGCGATCCCTTGGCGTCGTGTTGCGACGCGGATCGACATCGTTCGAATCAAGACTGGCACAGGGATTGGACCCTGCCTAGCTCAGATTCGCCCGATTGACTGTCAAGAACCTGCTCGCTCCCATGGGCGATGCGTCGCCGGCCTATACTATCGGTGTCCGGTCAGGAGCGGCGCGCCGGGACCGCCGGCACGCGTCCTGACCGACGGCGTTATTCATGACGGATTCCAAACTCGGAGGAACACCCAATGGTCTCGAGACTCACTATGCGTCACCGCGAAAGCACCGGGGCGATCATCGCTCTCTGCGTCGCCGCGGCCCTCCTGTCCGCTCCGTGCCAGGCTCGCGACCGGGGTCTAAACCAACCCGGCGCGATCGGGAACCATCCGGTCGGTGTCGATCCGGGCATCAACCAACCCGGCGCACTCGGCAATCGCGGCATCGGGGTGGATCCCGGCATCAACCAGCCGGGTGCAATCGGCAATCGCGGCATCGGAGTAGATCCCGGCATCAATCAGCCCGGCGCGATCGGCAATCGCGGGATCGGCGTGGATCCCGGCATCAATCAACCGGGTGCGATCGGGAACCGCAGAATCGTCCGCTGAGAGAACACAATGTGACTCGGCCTTGCTGCGGGGTTAGGATGCCCCGCTTCCACAACTCGATGAATCCTATCTACCCGCCTCGGAGACGAACCAAGATGACCTTGAAGCACATCGCATGCTTGATCGCGATGACGGCCGCTCTGCTCGGACAGGGCTGCGCGGGACCGGTGCGCAAGGAGGCTGTTCCGGCCGCGTTCACCGACCAAGCCGTCATCCCCGGCATGGCCGAGGTGCGCTACCGTGTCGGCATCGACACCGAGGCGCTCCAGCGCGAGGGCATCGCCTCGCTGCGGCGCGAGCAGACCTACCTTGCCTCCACCGGCCATCGCGGCGGCATGCCCCCCGCGGTCTTCCTGGCGGTCTCGGGCGGCGGCGACAACGGTGCCTTCGGCGCCGGGCTGCTGAACGGCTGGACCGCGGCGGGCGATCGACCGGAATTCAAACTGGTCACCGGCGTCAGCACCGGTGCCCTCATTGCGCCTTTTGCCTTTCTGGGCCCTGCCTACGACGAGCAGCTTAAACGCTTCTACACGACCACCGGCCCCGCGGACATCGCCAAACAGCGTTCCTTGTTGGCTGCGGTGACAAGCGACGCACTGGCCGACAATGCGCCGCTGTGGCAATTGGTGAGCAGAGAGGTCAACCAGTCGTTGCTGGACGCCATTGCCCGCGAATACGACAAAGGGCGCTTGCTGTTCGTGGCCACCGTGGACCTGGATGCACGCCAGACGGTGCTCTGGAACCTGACCAAGATCGCCGCGAGCAAGGATCCGAATGCGCTCGACCTGTTCCGGTCGCTCATGATCGCCTCGGCCTCCATTCCCGGCGCCTTCCCGCCCGTCATGATCGATGTGGAGGCCAACGGGCGTGCCTACCAGGAGATGCACGTGGACGGCGGCACCATGTCGCAGGTCTTCGTCTATCCGCCGTCACTCGACATCGAGGCGCTCTCCCGCAAGCTGGGTACTCAGCGCGAGCGCCGGGCCTACATCATTCGCAATGCGCGTCTCGACCCCGAATGGGCTCAAGTGGAGCGCCGAACCATGAACATCGCCGGACGGGCAATCTCCTCGCTCATCCACACCCAGGGCATCGGCGATCTGTACCGGATCTATCTGACGTGCCAGCGCGACGGCGTGGACTTCAACCTTGCCTATGTGCCCGCGAGCTTCAATGCCCCGCATCGTGAAGAATTCGATACCGAGTTCATGCGAGCCCTGTACAAGACCGGCTACGACATGGCGGCAAAGGGCTACCCCTGGGAGAAGGCGCCGCCGGGTTTCTAAACGGTACGAGGCTGCTCGGGATTGCGCCCCGATTGCGATGTCGGGAACACGCATCCTCGGGGCTTGGCGGCGCCAAGACGTCAAGCGCTGGTCATGATGACGAAATCCTGACCGGATCGGCGATCCGGGTGCATCGGGTTATCGGTCACGATCCTGCCATCCGCGGTGGAGGCAATCACCGTGGTCACCGGATACTCGGATGCCGCCTTCCAGTCGGAGGGATGACGTTTTCCCTCCAAGCCCGCAACGGCGTCCTCGAGCTCCTCCTCGGCATAGGCCCCGAGCACCAAACCCGGATGCGTCAATTCCCAGGGATCCGAGTGTGATCCGGCGATGATCACGGGCGTGCCCGGATGCGTCACCGTCCAGAGCTTCTCCGAGAAGGCGTAGGGCAGTCGCACGCAGCCGTGCGAGGCAGGATAGCCGGGCAGCTTGCCCGCGTGCAGCGCGACCCCGTCCCAGGTCAGGCGGTTCATGTTCGGCATGGGGGCGTTGTTGTAGGTCGATGATTTGTGGTCCGTGTCCTTTTCCAGCACCGTGAAGACGCCGGTCGGTGTGTCATGACCCGGCTTGCCGGTCGAGCAGGTCGACACCCCGATCCGCACGCCGTTGCGATAGACATGGGTCAGTTGCTCCGGGAGCGAGACGACGACGGCGACGGCCAACACCGATTGTGGGGATCGAAGGTCACTCCAACGGCGCGATCCCGACTCTGATCCCGAACTTGACGAGACCGGCCAGGTTGTCGATTCCGAGCTTGGCCATGAGGCGAACGCGATACGTCTCGACCGTCTTGGCGCTGATGCCGAGCTCCGCGGCGATCTCCTTGGTGCGTCTGCCGCGGACCAGGAGTCCCAACACCTCGCACTCGCGCCCGGTCAGCGCAGCCTGATCCAGATCGGGACAACGCTCTGACCGAAGTGCATCCCGACCCTGGTTCGGGGAAACCAGCGAAGGGCTGATGAAGGTTTCGCCCCGCAGTACCGCATGAATCGCGGCGATCAGGTCGGCGCCGGCCTCGTTCTTGAGAACATAGGCGGCGGCACCGGCGGCGAGCATCCGTTTGCGATAGTGGAAATCGCCGTACATCGACACCGCGACGATCCGAGTTCGGGGGGATCGGACGCGAATCGCCTCTGCCGCCTCGATACCGCCGAGACCCGGCATCGCCACGTCCAGCACGGCTAGGTCCGGCTCAAGCTCGCCGGCGAGTCGAATCGCCTCCGCACCGTCGCCGGCCTGGGCAATCACCTCCCAGCCCGCCTCTTGTTGCAGTAGGCCGGCCAGTCCTTCGCGGAACAGACGGTGGTCGTCGCAGAGGAGCAGGGTCAGCGTCATCGAATCAGTCCATTCAGTCGGCCGGAAAGCGAATGCGCACACGGGTACCGGGTGCGGACGGCTCGACGGCGAGGTCGCCTGCAATCAAGGCCAAGCGCTCGCGGACACTGTGCAGCCCGAAGCCTCCATCGGGGCGCGGTCGCGGCTGCGGTGCGTTCGGGTCGAAGCCGATCCCGTCGTCTTCCACGATCAGCTCGAGGCAACCCTCTCGGGCCTGCAATCGGATGGTGCCGCGGCTGGCCCGCGCGTGTTTGATGAGGTTGTAAACCAGCTCCCGGGCGCACTGGAAGAGGATGACGGACGCCTCATGCCCCGGTTGAGGCAGATCCGGATCCAACGCACAAGTCATCCGGATTCCCCAGCGGGCTTGGGTGCTCTCGGCGAGCCATGCCAGCGCTGCAGCCAAACCCTGACGCGCCAGCAGCGGTGGACTCAGATCGAATTGGAGCGTGCGCAGCTCCGCGATCGCCTCGCTCAGCAACGCCTGTCCGGCGCCGAGCAGTTCCGCGGTCTCCGGGTCATCGGGATCACGCGCGGCGGACTCGACCTGTATCTGCGCCAAGGCGAGTTTCTGCATCGGACTATCGTGCAGCTCCCCCGCCAAACGCGCCCGCGCGGCCTCATCCGAGAGCGACAGATCCACCGCCAGCCGGCGCAGCCGGATATTCGCACCGGCAAGCTCATGGGTGCGCTCGGCAAGCGCCTGATCAAGTCCGCGAGACAACTCGGCAAGCGCAGCCTCGGCCCGGCGTCGGCGCTGTACCTCCCGGGACAGACTGAACGCCCACCAACCGACGATCGCCAGCAGCAGCGCGGCACCCGCGGCGACCCGCAACAAGAGTCCCCAGTCCGCCTCGACGCGATAGCGGATCGAGATCCAGTCGTTGTAGATCGCATCCCTCTCGTAACGGGGGATTGCATCCAGGCCCTTTTGCAGGATTGTCGCCAGCATCGGCTCGTCGCGATGAACCGCCATTCCCAAGCGATACACGAACGGGGTCTCCCCGAGCACCTTGATCTCGGTGAGACCGGATGCGCCGATGTAGTAGCTGGTGGCCGCAAGGTTACCGACGAAGGCGAAGGCATCGCCCCGCGCGACCGCACGCAAGGCCGCGGGCGTATCCGCAACGGGCAGCAACTGGATCTTCGGCTCTTGCTCGCGCAGCCAATCATGCACCGCCTCGCTCTCGATCACGGCGACGACCTTCCCCTGCAACGCCTCGATGCCGCCCAAATAGGCGACATCGGCCGCCGCGAAGATCGCGGCCGGAAAGGACACGTAGGGATCGGTCAGGTCGAAGCGTTGGCGGCGCGACGGCGTCGCCGCCACCGCCGGAAGAAGGTCGAGTTGGCGTCGGTGGAACTGCGCGACGGCCGCTGCCCAGGACCGGGCCTCGACGAACTCGAGCCGCAGGCCGAGACGCTCGGCGATCAGCCTGATATAGGCGACCGAGATCCCCTGAGGTCGGCGCTGCTCGTCGAAGAACTCGATCGGCGCCCAAGTCGGATCGATGCCGACCCGAAGCACGGGATGGTCGGCGATCCACCTCTTCTCGTCGGCACTCAAGCCGGTCGGCACCGAACCGCCCGAGAAGACATCGGCGCGCCCGAACCAACGCCGATTCAGGACAGCCGACTCCTCGGCGGTGATGGCCGCAAGACCCTTGTCGAGGATGCCGACCAGCTCCGGCCAATCCTTGCGGATCGAGATCCCCAACCGCGCAGGGCCCTCGGACAGCATCCGCTTCGGCCCAAAGCCAAGCACGCCGTTGCTCGCTCGCCAGTACTCCAATGCGTACGAGCCAATGGCTGCGTCCACCGCTCCAGTCAACAGTGCCTCCGCCAGTGCCGCTTGGCTCGGCAGCGGGACCGCCTCGATGGACGCCTGGCCCTCCAGCAGCTTGCGTTCCCGCAAGACCTCCTGCAGATAGCCGACCCGCCGCCCGTTCAACCCCGCGAGTCCCGGCGGCGGCAGGGGGTCACCGTCGCGCAGGTAAAGAAAGAGGTGAACGGTATGGAAGTCCTCCGTGAAGAGAAAGCGATCGCCGCGTTCGGGCAGCGGCGCGGCCAACGTCAGGCCATCAAGCCGGCGTTCCTCGGCCGCGGCGACCATCTCGTGCCAAGGACCCGCCTTGAGCCCGATCTCGATACCGAGCTTGTCGCCGAGCAACCGCAGATGATCGACGGCGAATCCGGCGATGCGCCCCTCCCCGACCGGAATCACCCAGGGCGCCCACTCGGCACCGACGCCGAGCAGAATTCGCGGATGCGCGTCCAGCCAGGCACGCTCGTCCGGGGCCAGCAGATCCGCACGGTTATCCTCGGCGACGACGCCACGGACCAGCGACAGCCAGACGAGACCGATGACGAGAAGTGCCCTTATCGCGCGTCGGCGATCACATGCGGTGCTCTGCAATGGCGCGTCTCGTTCGGTCGTCATGGCGGCATTCTCTGCGGTGCAGAGAAGCAAATCCATGGTGGCCGGCAAAGAGCCAGCCAAATCGCCGGATGTCCGGCGGGAGTCAAGGCAACAGGACCTGCTCGGCGAGTACGCCGAAGCAGGCCCGAGACGGCGCCTTGCAGCAGCGCCGCTCCCGAGCTCGCGTCAGTCTCCGGAGACCTCGCACACACCATTGGCGCCGTGCTTGCCGGTATAGCTAAGCGAGACCGTCTCGTCCGGGTTGATGGAGATGGAGATGTCCAGCAGCCCGTCGTGATAGTGGATGCCGCCGTGCCCGTCGCCGTGCATGATCATGTTCATCTTGGCGGTACGGGCGGCGCGCGGCGCGGCGTCGGTGCCGTAAATGCACTGCCAGGCCAACCGGCCGACACGGGTATCGATGGGCTGATTGTCGTCCCGGCTGGGGAGCAGTTCCCGGTTGAGGCGGGCAAAGGCGGCATCGATCTCCCGTTCCTCCTCGTCTTCGGGCAATTCCAGGGCCTCAATGCGGGCGCGTTCCGCGTCCTTCTGGCGTTGAACGTCGGCCTGGATCCGGTCGCGGACATGCTCGAAGGCGCGAATGAGAAAACCGCCCGAGCCGGCCGCGGGATCGCAGATGAGTTCCTGCTCTTGCGGGTCGAGCAAGTCGACCATGAAATCGACGATCGGGCGAGGCGTGAAGAATTGCCCCAGCTCGCCGCGGACGGTGGTGCCGAGAAAGCGCTCGAAGGCCAAACCCTTGATGTCGTCGCCGGTCTTGGAGAGGTCGAAGCGTTCCAGTTGCTTGACGATGCGGCGGAAGGTCTCTTCCGAGATATCGAGCTTGTCTGACTCGGCGAAAAGGGCGTCCGTCCGGTAGTAGCTTTTGGTCAGATCGAAAAGGCCGTCGTGGACCAGCGCATCGTTGGGCATCCGCGAGGCGGCGCGGCGATCGAGATAATCGGTCGTGAAGGTGCCGTGTAAGCCGGAACGCTCGACGTACATCCTGATGAAGAGGATCTTCGAAATGGTGTCGAAGGCGCGGCCCGGGTCCATCTTGTGCACACCGCGCAGGATGCTGCGGCAGACGAACAGCAGATCCTGGAACTCCTTGCGGTTGAAGGTGCGCAGAGACTCGCGGATCTGCTTCAGCCGGAGCACTGAACCGGAGCACTGAAATTGACGGTGACCATGGCTAGAAGACCAGCAGCTTGTGGGGGTGGGATCCTCGTTCCCGAAGTCCGGGAAAGGTCGCGATGACTCGTTTGCGCTCGGCGGGTGTTTTATAACCGATTTTTGCGAGGGCTTGTCCAACATCCGTTGCGCTGTATCCACCTCCAGGCTGTTGTTTACACATGCCTCGCACCTGAGCGATCACCTTT
Organism: Thiocapsa roseopersicina; assembly: GCF_900106925.1. Lineage (GTDB taxonomy): Bacteria > Pseudomonadota > Gammaproteobacteria > Chromatiales > Chromatiaceae > Thiocapsa > Thiocapsa roseopersicina. The sequence goes on along the minus strand of NZ_FNNZ01000001.1, from coordinate 491,597 downwards.
GCAACCTCGGCTTTCGGTGCGGATAGTTCCGCAGGTACTTTAGGCACGATCGTCACCAGCGGCGGCTTCTCCGCTTGTGCGCCCGAGGCGGGAAGAGCCGGAAGCAAAAAGGTCGTCAGCCCGGGATCCCGCGCAGTTAGGCTTCCGGAGTCGCTGTAAGCCACATATATCCGGCACCCGGCCGCTCTGGCACGCTCAGCCGCGGCCAGGAGTAATGCATCGCGAGAGACCAACACGACACGGGTGCCGAGCCGAAGGTGGTCGGCAAGATCCGCTCCCAGAGCCAGAATCAAAGCGGCGTCCGCCGCATCCTTGCGGCACGGCACTACAATCATATTGATCGGCAGGGCGGGAATCTGCTCGCGCAGGGCTGCCGACCAGCCCGCGCTGACTTTTCCGTCGGAGTTCCCCGCAATCGTCGTATGAACGATGCGTGCGCCCAGTCCAGCGCACAGCAAATCAACAAGCGCGGAGGCAGTCTGCGGCGATTGATTATCCGCGTCGATATAGAGAGCGACCCGGATCGGTCCTGATGGGGCAGGCTCGGCAACCCCGAGCATTGAACCTTGTTCCGGGAGTGGCTCGGGCGCCATTTGTATCGCGTTGTCGATGGCCGAATGGGCGCGGGATTTGCCGATGTCCATTTGAGCTGCGTGTGGCTGGACTCCGCCCGGCCGAGCGTTTCGGCGGATGGAGTCGCGGGACCGAGCTAGGTCCCGCGGCGGCGTCTGGGCCTACTTCTTCTCGTCCATCGCCTTCAGATGGTCTTCGGACTTCTCATGGGCCGCATCGAGCTTCTTCTCTCCCTTGGCATCCATCGTCTTCAGATCAGCTTCCGCCTTCGCGTGTGCGGGGTCGAGCGTCAGGTCGGATTCAGCCTTCTCGTGTGCCTTTTCGAGAGCCTTTGCACTCTCGGCGGCGACGCCGGTGGACAGAATCAAGGCCAAGGCCGAAGCTGCAATGGTGATCGTCTCTTTCATTTTCATCTCGGATCGCTCCAATTGGATTTCCATTGACGTCAGACGTTGTTTACCGCGTTTTCCGGTCTTCCGTGCTCGGGTGCCACCACGTCGCATGACCCCACAACACCGGCCGATCATACCATCTGTCGCTCCCGGCGATCAGCGCCGATAGAGGTCTTTCAGCGCATCGGCGATATCCCGACTCAGGGTCTCCAGGGCGCGGCTGTGGGCGGCGGCGAGGGCATCGTAATCCGCCCCCGAGACCGGCTCGCGCACGCTGGTCCTCCCGGTGACCGTCTTGTCCCCGTCGGTGCGACGGATACGCCAGACGGCAACCAAAGTGGCCGCGGAGTCCGGCACGGACTCGAACGTCTGCACCTCGATCGCGATCCGATAGTCAGCATCGGTGGCGGCGGTCGCGGGAAACTGAGTCACGTGTGTCGTGCCGAGCAGGGCGCTCAGATTGGCGACCAAGACGCCCGCGATCGCATCCTGAAGGGGGGCGGCCCAGCGGCGCGTCTCGTCGAGCCGAACCCGGTAAGGCCCCTCGTTCACGACGATCTGGGGCCGATCCACTTCGGACGGGATCGATACGGGGCCGACCGAGATCGCGATGTCCCGAGATTGTTCGGCGGGCGGAAGGCTGCCGGTAAGGGTGTAAAAACGTGACGGGGGCGAGGCGCACCCCATGACGAGGCCACCGAGGATGGCGATGACGGTCAGGCGGCGCAGCATCACGGGTTCTCCTTACCCTTGCCGCGCAGCAGCGCCGAAGGGTTCCGGTCGAGGTAATCGACGAAGACCCGCAACGCACGCGCAGCGCGGGTGATCTCCTGCAATGCCTCGCGCAGCTCTTGCTGGCCAGGGGCGTCTTCGCCTAGGAGGGTTTGGTCCGTCGCCTTGAGCACCCGATCGGCCGTCGCCATGGCCCGACGCACCTGCTCCAGGGTCCGGTCCAGCTCGGGCAGGGTCTTGGCGTCCGCGCCCTTGATCAAGACGTCCAGGTTCTTGACGGCGCTGTCGAGGTTTGCCGCGATGGTGGCGAGCGGCAGCTTGTCGATCGTGGAGAGGATTTCGCTGACCTGATCCAGGATCGCGTTCAGCTTGGACTCCAGATCATCGAGCCCGCTCGCCGTGACGGGAATCTCCAAGGGCTCTCGGCTCCAGTCGATCTGCGGTTTGGGGGCCCCGGGATCATAGTCGAGCGCGATATACCGCTCGCCGGTCAGCAGGTTTCCGGTGCGCACCGTCGCGCGCAGACCCAGGTCTTCGATCTGGTGCCGGATGAACGCGAGACGTGCCGCTCCGGTTTCCTTTGCGAGGCTCTTGCCGAGTGTCTCCTGCTCGGAGCTCAGCTCGGCGATCAGACGTTCCGGGAAGAAGCTGACAAGGACACGAGGGCGAAACTGTTTTGTGGCGGGATCCATCGTCAGATCGACGCCCGCGATCTCCCCTGCCGCCAGACCCAAGAGCTTCACCGGCGCACCCACCGCCAATCCCTGCATCGAGTCGGTATAGAGGACATAGCGGTGGGCAACGGGGTCGGGCTGTTTCATGGCACTGGTCTGATCAGGATAGAGCGGGAAGACGGCCCCTTCGGCCGACGGCGCCTGCGTCGAGGCAAAGCTCGGGATGTCGAAGGCCACGCCGCCGGCCAGGATCGAGACCAGGGATTGGGTGCGAACCTCCATCCCGTCCGCGTCGAGCGAGACGTCGATGCCGCTCGCATCCCAGAAGCGCGTCTCGGAGGTCACATACTGCTCGTAGGGGGTCTTGACGAAGACCCCGATCTCGATGCCGCTGCCGTCTTTGGACAAGGCGTAGCTCGCGACCTCCCCGACCTGGAGTCGACGGTAGTAGATGGGAGAGCCGATCCCGAGCGAGCCGAGGTCCGGTGCCTCGAGGACGAACTGCCGCCCCTCTTGGTCGGTGATCGGAGGCGGCGTCTCGAGCCCGACGAAGCTCCGCTCCGCTTTGTCCGATTGACCCGGATCCAGGCCGATGTAGTTGCCCGAGATCAGGGTACCGAGCCCGGAGATCCCGCCGAGCGTGACGCGCGGCTCGACGATCCAGAACCGCGTGTCCTGCACCATCAGACCCTCGGCGCTGCGGTCGACCTTCACCGTGACCTGCACCTTTGAGAACCGATCGGTCAGGGCGACTGCCGAGACCTGGCCGATATCGACGTTCTTGTAGCGCAGGGCGGTTTTCCCGGCCTGAACCCCCGCGGCGTCTCGGAACAGAATGGTGATGACGGGACCCTCGGTCATGATGCGCTGGACCGCGATCCCGATGGCCACCGCGGCGGCGAGGAGCGGGATGATCCAGACGACGGAGGCCCGGCGGCGTCGCGGCGGCTCGAGGCTGGCCAGGGGCAAGTCGTCGGTCGTCATCGGCTCAGGCATGGCGGGGCTCGATCGCGTCGCGGCCCCAAAGGAGTCGGGGATCCAGGGATTCCGCCGCGAGCATGGTCAGCACCACGACCGCGGCGAAGAACAAGACCCCAAGTCCGGGCTCGACGGACATGAGTGGATCGAGCTGGACCAGGGCAACCGTAAAGGTCGCGACGAAGACATCCAGCATCGACCAGGGTCCGACCGCCCGAACGATCCGGTGCAGCCGCATCCGCTGGCGCTCCCCGCCGCGGATTCCGCGCCGGATTGCGATCAGCAGCCAGCCCATGGAGAGCAGCTTGCCCAGCGGGATCATGAAGCTCGCGACCAGCACGATCAGGGCCAGGGGCCAGGAGCCAGAGCTGTAAAGGAATGCGACACCACCCAGGATGGTGTCGGGCGTGGAGGAGCCGAGCGCGTCGGTGACCATCACGGGCAGGACATTGGCCGGGATGAAACAGACGGCGGCGGCAACCCCCAAGGCCCAACTCTGCTGGATCGAATCCGGGTGTCGCCGGTGGAGCCGGGTGCCGCAGCGCGGGCAGAAGCCCGCTTCGGTCGGAGCAGCCGTGCGCGCCAAAAGTCCGCATGCACCGCATGAGATCAGCCCTTGGCGCGCGGCGGTAAGCGACGTGCCGGTCATCGGGCGGCGGTTCCGCCGGCTGGTTCCGGAAGGGATGAACCGGGGCAGCGAGGCGTGTCCTGCGTGGGCCAGGCGACGCGATCCCATATGGTCCGCGGGTCGAAGCTGGTGGCCAAGCCAGCCAGCAGCGCCAGCAAGGCGCCGGTCGCGTAGAGTCCGACCCCGGCGTCCACGGTGGCCAGATCGGCGATCTTGACCAGCGCGACCAGGATGCCGAGCAGCATAACCTCGGGCAAAGACCAAGCCCGCGCATGCGCCGCCAGACGCAACAGGGCACCGGTCCACGAAGGCGCGGGCGGTCGGCGCACGGCCAACAGGACGGTGCAGACCAGAGCGAGATAGGCCGCCGGTGCGAGCGTCGTGCAGATCAACACGAGCGCCGCCGTGATCGGCTGACCCCGGGTCCACATCTCCAGCGCACCGCCGATGATGGTGGTTTGCGCGGAACGCCCGACGGCCGAGAGACTCATCAGCGGGGTCGCCTGCGCGACCGCGAAGGTGATCGTCGCCGCAACGGCAAGGGCCAGAGGCCGCTCGATGGGATCCATCGGCGGAGCGGCCAGGATCTCGCCGCAGCGCGGACAACGCGCCCGGGCCCCGGGCGGGACGGGCGGCAGCCGTTGCAGCAGATCGCAACCCGGACAGGCAATGATGTCGGCGGTTGGGAGCATCCGGGGCATGGGTGGGGTCCTACCCTCTCGGATCTCAAAGTCGGATCTCAAACAGAGTGGCTCGGCAAGGGTCCGAAGAACAACTGCTTGGCCTTGTCCTTGCCGATCAGGCGCACCAGCTCATGCAGGGTGCAGTACATCAGAATCAGCAGGAACAGGAGGATCTGAATGGCCCAGAAATGCGGCCAGACGATCTCGGCAAGCAGTTTCTCGTTGCCGGCGACCAAACCGCCTGCTTGTCGTGCGAAGTCGACAAGACGCTCGGCATAGTGCACCGCCGCGGCAACCATCTGATACAGCAGCGTCTTCCAGACCACGTTGTAGACCAGCGGCTTTTCGGGGTAGCGATTGATGATGGGCAGCAAGTCGGCGATCAGCACCGCCTTGCCGAGGATGAGGGCCGCGAGCGCAATCGAGGCCGAGGTCGCGACCTTGATGCCGGTCCCCTCGAGCATCAAGACTCGGATCAAGAACACCAGGTGCAGGGCGACGAAGAAATAGAGCGTCGGCGGTAGAATCGCCAAAAACTCCTCTTTAAGCTTGGTCAAAACTCTCTTCATGGTGTCCGCGGTTCCTGCCGGGCGGAAGACCCGGCGCCGTTCAGGTCGCCCGATCCGCAAGCGCGGATCGGGCATCATCTGCATCGGTTTAGAGCTTCGCCTCGAGCTTCTTCATCTCCGCCTTGGCCTTCTGCCAGAAGGTCTCCTTGGGTGCCTTCTTGCATTCCTCGACGACGAAGGGGACCACCGTCTCGATACCCTCGACGTCCACGGCCTCCGCCTCGGGCTCGCCCTTGGCGTTGTAGGCGACTGCCCAAGACACCGCTTCGGGCTGGAAGCTCTCTTCCAGACCGAGGAACTCCTCGCACGTCATCTTGGCATCGGGTTTCTTGGACGACGCATGCTGGCTCGCGGACGTGTCGGCTTTGCCTGCCGCATGCGCACCGCCGGATGCAATCACCAGCTTCTCGCCGGTCTTGACCACGTCGGAGGTCAGCTTGTTGGCGGCCTTGAGCGCATCGACCGAGACCTTGAACCGCTCGCTGATCGCGAACAGGTCATCACCCGCCACCACCACATAGGTGGCGGTGGCGGAGTCATACATGCCTTCGGCATGGGCGCGCGGACCCGTGTCCGCTGCCCGAGCGCTGCCGAACGCGAGACAGGCCGTCAACGCCACGACCGAGCAGGCCGTGTTCAGTGCGGATCGACGGGAGGGAGCTTGCTTCTGATTCATCGCTGACGTGCACCTTGGTTTGAGTTGACTGGGGTTTGAATCTTGGCTCGGACAGGTGAGGTCGGCCGATCCCGATGACCGTGCGTCAATAGATCACGGCACGGCGGAAGCTGCGGCGGCCCACACCGGCGAAGGACACCGGGGTCAGGGGCATGCCGATAATGTCGATGAAGAGCGACGCCGGTCCGGCTTCGGCGGGAAGCGTACCCTCTAGAACTCGAACTTGGTAGCTCAGATCATCCCCGACGAGCTCCGGCTCCTGGAGCACCAGCACCACGTCCTCCATGTCGCGATTCTCGAGGAACGACAGGGTCGCGTTGGGCGGATCGAGCAGGAAGCTCTCCTCGCCTTCGCTCCAGAAGGGAACGAAACGGGCGGTGGTCATGTGGCCGGCGATACGCTCCGGGCGGTCGGAGAACATCACCGTGGCGGGACTGATGCCCTTGAGGGTGAGGCGGCCGTTCGCATGGACGATGGATCGGGCATTCTGAACAAACAGGAAATCCGCCCTCTCTCCGGATGTATGGCCCGTCTTTTTGCGATCGCCTGTGCCCTCGTCGGCCATCGCAGACTTAAGGGTTAAGGCCAGGGGCGCCAGCGTGGCCGCAGCGGCAAGCAAGTGTCTTCTCGTGGTCATGAGCGTCTCCGAATCGGGGGTTGGGTGGTCGGATAGAGGTGTCGGTGACTCGGGCGGGCGCTGTCGTGGCGCATCCCTACCAACGGAAGGTCGCCCCGAGCACGGGGCCGGTGAAACGGATGTCCGCATCGTTCTCGTCGAACGCATAGGACAGCGAACGCAGGGCAAGCGTGACGTCGCCCCAATCGAAGCGATAGCCGGCTCCCAGGGCGGCCTGCCAGGTCCAGCTCGACGAGCCGGCACCCACATCCAGGTAGTAAGGCATGAACCAACGCGTGTCCCCGACCAGGATCTGGCCTTTGACTCCCAGGATGCCGTCCCACTCATCCTTGTTCGAGGAGACCTTGCCGGTGCGATCGAGCCGATCGTCGCTGCCCGCGAGTTGCCATTTCAAATCGGTATCCAGACCCAGGTAGCGGAAACCGGCAAGCAGATCGGCATTGCCCCAAGCGCCATAGGACAGGGTATAGCCGCCGGCCAGGGTCCATACCGCCGCACTCAGACCGGTCTCGGCCTGATGAGACAGGTTGGGCAAGGGCTCGCCGCGGGGTCCGCGGAAGGTGTGGATCTCGGAGTCCTGATTGCCGAGGTCCAGGTAGATGATGTCGGTGACGACCGACCAGGGCCCCTTGCGCGCCTCGCCGCTCAGCATCAACGCGAATTGCAGGTTGGACAGATAGTCGTTGGGTCCGATCTCCGCGCCGAGGCGGCGGACATCGGATTGCAGAGCGTCCGACACGCGGGGCGGCAGGTCATAATCCAAGTCGCCGTTGACATTCGGCAGCCACAGATAGGGAGTCACGCTGAAGTGCCAATTCCCGTCGAAGGGATCGATCTGCGCCGCGGCGGGGATTGCGATCAGCGATCCGGCACACAGGGCCGCAGCCCGAGCCAGTACCGCGAGGGCGGGTGTCGTCTGTTTCATGTGTGTCGCTTGAAGCTCCGATCGGTATGAGAACGTCCAAGCGCCGGGGCCCGATCTCGGACACACCACTTGGGGTCGGGGCCGCGACAGGCGCGGCCGGAGACACACAGAGCGATCGGGAGCGACGGCGCACCGGAGTGCCTCGTACGCGTGCCTCAGGCGCCATCATCGTCAGCGCTGATCCGCCGCCTTGGCAGCCGCTTCCTTGAGCTGCTGAATCTCCTCGGGCGAGAGCTCCGGACGGTCGACCTTGATCGTCAGCTTCTCGAGCTTGCCGGTGAACGCGAACGCCGGCCGGTAGTCGGCATCGTTCACGCCGGTCAGCGTGTCCGAGCCGATATCGAAGCTCTCGTCCCATTGCAGGATCATCGGCAGGGTCTTCTCCATCCGCTTGGTATCCACCACCTTGCCGTCGACCTTCAGCGTGCCGGTGCCGGGACGGCCCACACCGCTGAAGTTGTTCAAGGCGAGGGTGCCGGCGCCCAGGCCCTCGTAATGGAAGTCGAACTCGAGGGTGTGACGGCCCGGGGGCAGCGCATCGGGCGCCTCCCACTTGAGGCGTTCGAGATCCACCAGGTTCCACAGGAACACCGGCTTGCCCTCGAGCAGATAGAAGCCGTAGCCGGCGAAACGCCCGCCCGAGGTGAGGATCATTCCCTCGGCGCCGCCCTCGGGCACCTCGATGTCGGCGGTAATGGTATAGGAGGTATTGAGCAGCAGCGGCGAGTCGCCCTGCGGCAGGCCCACCATCGGACGCGTGTAGACGAACTCGCTGCGTCCGGCGGTGATGTTCGGACGCGGCGCGACGATGCGGCCCGCCACCGAGGCGTCCAGCGGGAAGACCTGGTGCTTCTTGGCCTCGGCGACGAATAGGGCCTTCAGCTCTTCGAGCTTTTCGGGATGCTTCGCGGCGAGGTCCGCGGCCTGGGTGAAGTCCGTACCGAGGTCGTAGAGCTGAAGCACCTGGTTGTTCAGCGGGTCCGGATTCGCGGGACCGAAGGCCTCCCAGGGTGCGCGATTGACCTGGGTGCTCAGGAGCCAGCCATCGTGGTAGAGCGCCCACTGGCCCATCATCTCGAAATACTGAGTCTGGTGCCGCGATGGCGCCTCGGCGTTCGCCGCATCGAAGGTGTAGGCGAAGCTGGTGCCCTCGATCGGCGCCTGCTCGATACCGTCGACCACCCCGGGCGCGGCGATGCCGGCGGCCTCCAGGATCGTCGGCATGACATCGATCACGTGTACGAACTGCTCCCGCAGGGCCCCTTTGTCCTGGATGAGCGCGGGCCAGGAGACGACCATGTTCTGGTTGATCCCGCCGAGACGCGAGGCATTCTGTTTGAACCAGTCGAAGGGCGTATCGAAGGCCCAGGACCAGCCGGCCGACATGTGGTTGTAGGTCTGCTCGGTACCCCAGACCTCGTACCACTTCATCTGTACCTCGGCGGGCAGCTTGTTCAGGCCGTTGAAGAAGGCGACCTCGTTGGGCGTGCCCAGCGGCCCGCCCTCGGCACTGGTGCCATTGTCGCCGTTGATATAGATGATCAGGGTGTTGTCGAGCTTGCCCAGATCCTCGAAAGACTGGATGACACGGCCGATCTCATGGTCGCTGTAGGCGGCATAGGCGGCGAAGACCTCGACCTGGCGGATGAAGAGCTTCTGCTCCTCCGCAGTGAGCTGATCCCATGGCTTCAGGACGTCGGCCGGCCAGGGCGTCAGCGTCGCATCCTGCGGGATCACGCCGAGGCGCTTCTGGTTCTCGAAAATCCGCTCGCGCAGCTTCTCGTAGCCGTCGTCGAAGAGATGCATGGCGCTGATCTTGTCCACCCACTCCTTGGTCGGGTGATGCGGCGCGTGCGTCGCACCGGGCGCGTACTTGATGAAGACCGGCTTGCTCGGGTCGATCTGGTGTATGCGCGTCATATAGTCGATGGCGTCGTCGGCCATGGCGGTGACCAGATTCCAGGTGCCTTCCGGCTTGCCCTCGAACGGATAGATCTGGGTGGTATTTCGGAACAGGTTGGGCTGCCACTGGTTGGCATCGCCGCCGACGAAACCGTAGAAGTACTCGAAGCCCATGCCAGTCGGCCATTGATCGAAGGGCCCGACCTGACTGGCCGCAAAGGCCGGCACGTTGTGATCCTTGCCGAACCAGGAGGTGGCATAACCGTTGTCGAGCAGGATTCGGCCGATGGTGGCCTTGTCCTTGCCGATGATGCTGTTGTAGCCGGGGAAGCCGGTGGACTGCTCCGAAATCACGCCGAATCCGGCCGAATGGTGGTTGCGCCCGGTGATCAGGGCGGCGCGGGTCGGCGAACAGAGTGCTGTGGAGAACACCCGGTTGTAGCGCAGGCCCTCGTTCGCGATGCGGTCCATCGAGGGGGTCGGAATGACCCCGCCGAAGGTGCTCGGCACGCCGAAGCCGGCGTCGTCGGTGATGATCAGGAGCACGTTCGGCGCGCCCTGCGGCGGCACCACGCGCGGGGCCCACCAGGGCTTGGATTGCAGGGCGTCGTTCTTGATGACGCCGCCGAATTTGGGGTCGGGGGGCGGGAGCTGGGTGCCGCTGATCGTCGTCGTCGCATCCGGCGCACCCGGGACACCGGTGATTTGCACGCCACCAGAGGCCGTAACCTCGGGAGCGCCGGTCACCACTTGGAGCCGCTGTCCGATTTGCAGAAGATCACCTTCGATCTGATTCGCCGCCTTCAACGCAGCCGCAGACACCTCCAGCCGCTCGCCGATCGCGCTCAGGTCGTCCCCTTCGGCCACGACGTAGAGACCGGTCGCACCGTCGAATTGGCCCTGGGCATGACGCCGTGCCCCCTGATCGGCGGCCCAGGCACTGCCGACTGCCAGCGCGAGACCGACCAGCAGTATCGGCCCCGGCAAGCGCGGCCGTCCCCTCGGAGAAAACACGCTTAACACACGCATTATCAGGCCTCTTGTTGATGATTCAGTGGCATACCGAAGGGGGTAGGAACGACCGTGAGGGACGAGGTCGCGTCTGTCGGCTCACGGAAGCCGACGGCTCCGATCGATCGACAGCAAAAGTGGACGTCGCCCGGACGTGGAATCTAACAAAGGGACTGTTAAGCTACCTTGCAATTCCGGCCGCGCCTGATCGAGACAAACGGCAATGTCACAGGATGCCCGCACCCTCGAAGCGAAGATCCCGCCCCCCGAAGCCGACGCGCCGGCCTCAGGGAACCGGGGTCGGTTCGGCGATCTTTGGGTCGGTCCGATCCTTGCGCTCCCGGCCGTCCTGACCGAGTTGGGCGTGAGCCCCGGCCGAGCATTCGCCGAGGCGGAAGTGGATCCCGGACTGCTGGATAACCCCGAGGCACGCATCGCGATCGAGCCGCTCGGGCGCCTGCTCGACATCTGCGTCGCACTCACGCAGTGCAACCACTTCGGGCTCCTCCTCGGCGAACGCTTCAACCTGCAGGCACTGGGGCATCTCGGCGCTCTGATGCGTCATTCACCCACCGTCGGCGACGCTGTCCGCAGCCTGTTGCTGCATCTGCATCTGACCGATCGGGGCGCCGCGCCGGTCCTGCTTGCCCCCGATCCCTCGTGCGTCACCTTGGGGTATTCGATCTATCGCCACGGCACACCGGCGACCGCCCAAATCCTCGATGCCGCGATCGCCATCGGGTACGGCATGCTGCGCGAGCTGTGCGGTCCCGCGTGGCAGCCGGTGCGCCTGCAGTTTTCGCACGCCCGACCCGCCAATATCGCCCCGTATCGCCGCGTGTTCGGAGCGACCCCGACCTTCGACGCCGAGGTCTCGGCAATCCTGTTCGCCTCCTCCTGGCTCCTGCGGCCCATTGCCGGCGCCGATGCGCGGCTCTATGGCGTCTTCGCTCGGGCGATTCGCGAAGCGACGGCCAACTACCCGATGAGTTTCGCCGAGCAGGTGAGCGGTGTGCTGCATCAGATGATTCGCGGCGGAAACGCGTCGGCCGATGCGATTGCACGCCTGTTCGGGATCCGTGAACGGACGCTGCGGCGACGCCTTGCGCACGAGGGCAAGCACTTGCAGCAGCTCGTCGATGAAGAGCGTTTCGAGATCGCCAAACAACTCCTGCACGACACCAATCTTCCGGTCGCAGATGTCGCGGCGGCCGTGCAGTATGCCGACCCCAATGCCTTTTCCCGCGCCTTTCGTAGCTGGGCGGGGCTCAGTCCCAAGCAGTGGCGGCAAGACTGCTCAAACGGGCTAGCGCGGACATCGCCCGTTCACGATTGAGGACGCCGATCGGCCGCGCCCGCCGACCCTCCGCGGCCGGATTCAGGAATCATTGTTGGAGCTCCGAGCCCAACAGGGCCAGGGCCTTGGTCCTGACTTCATTCAGCTCGGCGGTGGAGACCCGCCCTTTGTGTTGCGCCTTGCGGGCGACCCAATCGAGGCTCTTGACCTGGTCGGCCAAGACAGCGCCCGGACGGTCACCGGCAATCAAGAGTTACGCCACCATCCAAGACGCTACAACTTGGCCGATACCCCGCCATCGAGCCGCTTCGGGACATCGCAGGACGGATGCCACGGCGCGATCGGGGCGGGACCGAGCACGTCGGATGGCCCCGGCCGTCTCCGAAACATTCCCGGCCCCGCCAAGGTCTGAGTGATTAACTCAGCTCGCTTGTCGGGTAAACCGCCATGACAGGACTCCGCACCCCCATCCGGGGATGGATGATCGGCTGGCTGACCAAGGAAGGTGAGCCGCACGAGGTCCCCTTGTGCGATTTCAAGCGTCTGAGCGAGGAGCTTCAGCCCGGCGACGTGGTGCTGGTGGAGGGACGCACCCGCGTCGCCGGCATCATCAAGCTGATCACCCAGAGTGCCTGGACGCACGCGGCGCTCTACCTCGGCCGCCTGCACGATATCGAAGATCGCACCCTGCGCAACCTCGTCGTGCAGCACTATCAGCGCGACCACAGCGAGCAACTGCTGCTCGAGGCCCTGATCGGTCAAGGGACACGCATCTCCCCCCTGACCAGCTATGCCAACGATCATCTGCGGATCTGTCGGCCGCACGGTCTCTCCCGAGGGGACGCACAACAGGTCATCGGGTACGCCATCCGTCGGCTCGGCAGCGACTACGACGTGCGCCAGTTGCTCGACCTCGCCCGTTTTTTCCTGCCATGGGGCATCGTTCCGCGGAGCTGGCGCTCGAGCCTCTTCCAGGTCAACGCGGGCGGCGTGACCCGCACGGTCTGCGCCGGATTGATCGCCGAGTCCTTCGCCGCGGTGGATTTTCCGATCCTGCCCTTCATCGATCGGCATGCCGACGGCACCCTGCGTTTCTTCAAGCGCAATCCGCGTCTCTTCACGCCGCGTGACTTCGACTACTCGCCCTATTTCGACATCATCAAGTATCCCTTCCTCGGAATCGACGAGATCGGCCTCTATCGCCGCTTGCCCTGGTGCAGGACACAGGTGCTTCTGAGCGACCGAAGCCGCTCCTACCGCGCCGCCGTGAGTGCAGCTCGGATGACCGATCACGCGGGTCGAGCATCGACCGGCGCTCTGCCTTGCGGGTGCTCGGAGACTGTCCCGTCGCGTGCCGACATACCTTTGACCGACACAGGTGCTTCGGACACGCCCGGAGTCGTTGCGCAGGATCCGGTGTGGCAGCGCCTGATGGGCCAGCTGTCCATCGATCGCCTGACCTCGCTCGACGGCCCGAGCTCAGGCGCGTTCTTGGCGCAATTGCGGTTCCGGCTGCCGGGAGCGCGTCCGGGATCGGGATCGGCCTCGCCGCCTGGACCGCACGCGGTCATCGAGGATACAGACTCCCAACCGACCACGCCGGGCTTCGGAATGGCTCAGACGAAGAAGGCCGTCTCGACCGAGGGCTCCTGACATGACCATCACTCTCATTGCACTCGGCACCATTGCCGCGGCTATCGCGGCGGTCACCTTCATCGGCCCGCTCCGGCGGGGTCTGGTCACCCGACACCTGCTGGAACAGTTCCGGCGCGTCATGCCGGCGATGTCCCGCACCGAGCAGGAGGCGTTGGAGGCCGGCGGCACTTGGTGGGATGCCGAGCTCTTTTCGGGCCGTCCCGAGTGGTCGCGCCTACGCAACCTGCCCCCGGCCCGCTTGAGCCCAGCCGAGCAGGCGTTTCTGGACGGCCCGGTCGAGCAACTCTGTCGGATGCTCGACGACTGGCGCATCACCCACGAGGACATGGACCTGCCGCCCGAGGTCTGGTCCTTCATCCGGCGCGAGCGTCTCTTCGGACTCGTCATCCCGACCCGCTACGGCGGACTCGGCTTCTCCCCGCCGGCCCACTCGGAGATCGTCATGAAGCTCGCCAGTCGCAGCATCACGGCCGCAGTGACCGTGATGGTGCCCAACAGCCTGGGTCCGGCCGAGCTGTTGCTGCGCTACGGCACGCAGGCCCAGCGCGACCGCTGGCTGCCGCGCCTGGCGAGCGGCGATGAAATCCCCTGCTTCGCGCTCACCGGCCCCAAGGCCGGCAGCGATGCCGCCTCGACACCGGACATCGGCGTCGCCTGTCAGGGCGTCTTCAAAGGCCGCCCGACACTCGGCATCCGGATCGATTTCGACAAGCGCTACATCACCCTGGGACCGGTCGCGACCTTGATCGGCCTGGCCTTCCGTTTGACCGACCCGGACCGGCTGCTCGGCGACGATCCGCAACCCGGCTTGACCCTCGCCCTGATTCCGGCCGACACGCCCGGCATCGAGCGCGGGCGACGTCACCTGCCGCTCGGCATCCCCTTCCAGAACGGACCCTTGGTCGGACGCGGTGTCTTCATCCCGGTCGATTGGGTCATCGGCGGCCAAGACGGGATCGGTAAGGGTTGGCGGATGTTGATGGAGTCGCTCTCGGAGGGGCGCGGTATCTCGCTGCCGGCGCTCTCCGCGGGCGGCGGCAAGCTGGCCACGCGTTACACAGGCGCCTATGCCCGGATCCGCACGCAGTTCGGCCGTCCGATCGGTGACTTCGAAGGGGTCGAGGCCGCGCTCGCACGCATCGCCGGGCGGACCTATCAGATGGAGGCCGCACGTCGGGTCTTTCTCGCCGCGCTGCAGGCCGGCGAGCATCCGGCCGTGCTCTCGGCGGTGCTCAAGTACCAGCTCACCGAAGGCTTCCGGCAGGTCATCAACGACGCCATGGACGTACAGGGCGGCAGCGGGATCTGTCTCGGGCCCGCCAATCCGCTGGGGCGCGTCTATCAGGCGATCCCGATCGCCATCACGGTCGAGGGCGCGAACATCCTGACCCGCAATCTGATCGTCTTCGGTCAGGGTGCCTTGCGATGCCATCCGCATGTGCTCGAAGAGTTCCGGGCCGCGGGAGATCCGGATCCGGTGCGCGCGCTGGAACGCTTCGATGCAGCCATCGCCGGACATGTCGGCTTCCTGATCCGCAACCTCTTGCGGACCCTGCGGGATGGACTTTCCGGCGGGCGTCTCGCCGCACGACCGGTCGAAGGCTGGCCGGGTCGCCATTATCAGTGCCTGGACTGGCTGAGCAGCGTCTTTGCCCTCAACGCGGATCTCGCCATGATGACCTTGGGCGGGAGCCTGAAACGGCGCGAGCGTCTTTCCGCGCGGCTCGGCGACATCCTGAGCCTGCTGTTCATGGCCTCCTGCACGCTCAAACACTACGAGGACCAGGGCCGGCCGGATGCCGACCGGGATCTGGTCGAGTGGGCCATGGCGGACCACCTGGTCCGCATCCAGGAGGCGCTGCTCGCGCTCTGGCGGAACTTCCCCCGGCGCGGTCTCGCGCGACTCCTGAGAGTCATCAGCTTCCCGACCGGCCTGCCCTTCGAGGGACCGAGCGACGCGCTGGACCATCGTGTGGCCCGCCTGATCATGGAGCCGGGCGCGGCCCGCGATCGCCTGACGGCGGGGATCTTCGAAAGCCGCGACCCGCGATTGGCCGTCGGTCGCATCGAACTGGCATTGGCGGCCGCGACGCACGCGGACGAGGTACAGGGTGTGCTGCGTGCGGCCGTTCGACAAGGCGGCTTGGCCGATCACGACACCGCGACGCGACTTCGCGAAGCGGTCGCGGCCCGGCTCATCACTGCAGAAGACGCGGCAGCGGTTCGCGAGGCGGAGCAGCTTCGCGATGCCGTCATCGGGGTCGACAGCTTTGTCGAGCTCCGGCCACGGCAGCTGCGGATTCAGGATGAGTCGCGAGCGGCGGCCTAAACTCCGACTGGAGGACGCGATGAACCAACACACACGCCCGAACACCCGGCCGGTCTATCTGGTCGACGGCTGCCGCACACCCTTTCTGAAGGCGCGCGGTGTCCCCGGACCCTTCACGGCAGCGGATCTCGCAGTCGGCGCAGGTCGTCCGCTCCTGCTGCGCCAGCCCTTCCCGCCGGAGGCGATCGACGAGGTCATCCTGGGATGCGTGGTGCCGAGCTCGGAGGAGATGAACGTCGCTCGAATCGCCGCACTCCGGCTCGGCTGCAGCGAGCGCACCCCGGCCTGGACGGTCCAACGCAACTGCGCCTCCGGACTTCAGGCCCTGGACAGCGCCGCGCAGTCGATCGGCTCGGGCCGGGCGGATCTAGTCCTTGCCGGCGGCACCGAGGCCATGAGCCATGCCCCGGTCCTGTTCGGGCGCGCCTTCGTCGAGTGGCTCGGGAACTGGTCGCGGGCGCGCAGCCTGACGGCCCGCGGACGGCTGCTCGCGCAGTTACGCCCGCACGATCTAGCCCCCGTGATCGGCCTGCTCAAGGGGCTCACCGACCCCATCGTCGGTCTTTCGATGGGTCAGACGGCCGAGCATCTCGCCTGGCGGTTCGGGATCGATCGTCCGTCGATGGATCGGTTCGCGCTGCGTAGCCACCAGCGCCTGGGGACTGCAATCTCCGACCATGTCTTCTCCGCCGAGATCACGCCCCTGATCGCGCCCGACGGGACTGCCTATACTCAAGACGAAGGCTATCGCGCCGATTCGGATCTCGCGCAGCTCGGCGCGCTGCGCCCGGTCTTCGACCGACCCACGGGCACGGTCACGGCCGGCAACAGCGCACAGGTCACGGACGGCGCCGCGCTGCTCCTGCTGGCCTCAGAGGAGGCGGTGGAGCGTTGGGATCTGACGGTGCTCGCGCAGCTCATGGATATCCAATGGGCGGCGCTCGACCCGACCGAGATGGGTCTCGGCCCGGTCCACGCCATGGCCCCGCTGCTGCGTCGTCAGGGACTCGCGACCGCCGACATCGACGTCTTCGAGATCAACGAAGCCTTCGCCGCGCAGGTGCTCGCCTGCCAGGAGGTCTGGTCGGATCGCCACTATCGTGAAGAGGTGCTCGGCGACGAGCCGGACCAGGCGATCCCGGACGATGCCCTCAATCCCGAGGGCGGCGCCATCGCCATCGGCCACCCGGTCGGTGCGAGCGGTGCACGTCTGGCCCTGCATCTGGCGCTGTCCATGAAGCGTCGAGGGCTGATCCGGGGCGTTGCAAGTCTCTGTATCGGAGGCGGTCAGGGCGGCGCCCTGCTGCTTCGAGCCGAAGGAGGTATGCCATGAAGACGCTCTGGAGGATCGAGCAAGACGCCGTCGACGGAATCTGCAGGCTCGGGATCGACGACCCGTCGCACGCCGTCAACCTGCTCTCGGTGGCTGCACTCGATGAGTTGGACACGCGCCTGGACGAGATCGAGAGCGGCCTCTCAACAGGACTCGCGTCGGGACCGCACGCGCATCCGATCACGGGCCTGATCATCGAGTCGCGCAAGGCGAAGGGATTCATCGCCGGCGCGGATGTCGGCGAGTTCGATCGGCTCGCCGATCCCTCGGAGGCCGAGCGGCACATCCGCCGGGTCCACGCCCTGCTCGCCCGCATCGAGGATCTGCCGATCCCGACGCTCGCCCTGATCCACGACGTCTGTCTGGGCGGCGGTCTGGAGCTGGCACTCGCCTGTCGCTATCGCATCGCAAGCGACGACCCGGCGACCAAGCTCGGCTTCCCCGAGGTGCGACTCGGGATCTTCCCGGGCTACGGCGGCACCTGGCGCGCCATCCGCACGCTTGGACCCGTCGCGGCCATGCAAGCGATGTTGACCGGAAAAACCTACTCGGCTCGACAGGCCCAACGGATGGGTCTGGTCGATCGAGTCCTACCACAACGTCAGTTGGAGACAGGCGCTCGCGATCTGATTCGCGCCGCACCCTTACCAAGCCGGGCGAGCTTTTCGCAGCGTCTGCCCAATCTCACTCCGGTGCGCGGATGGGTCGCGCAACGGATGACCCGCCGCACGGCGGCCAAGGTGAGGCAGGAGCACTACCCTGCCCCCTTCGCTCTGATCGAGCATTGGCGCGCCAACGGCGATAACTCACGGGGTCTGCTCGACGGCGAGGCCCGACGTGTACCCGAGCTTCTGCTCGGCGAGACCTCGACGAACCTGCGGCGCATCTTTCATCTCCAGGAACGCCTCAAGGCCCTGTCCGGCGCGGAGGTCCTGCGTCCGCAGCGGGTTCATGTCGTCGGGGCCGGCGTGATGGGCGGCGACATCGCGGCCTGGTGCGCGCTCAACGGTCTGACGGTGACCCTTCAGGACCTCTCGCTCGATCAGATCGGCAGTGCCATGAAGCGCGCCCATCGCCTCTTCGAGCAACGCCTTCGCGACCCCCGGCTGGTCCGCGCGGCCTGGGACCGCTTGATCCCGGACCCGGACGGCGAGGGTCTGCCCCGCACCGACCTCGTGATCGAGGCAGTCGCGGAGCAGGCGGAGCTCAAGCAGTGTCTGTTCGCCGAAATCGAAACGCGCGTCCCCGAGCATGCCCTGCTCGCCACCAACACCTCGAGCATCCCGCTCGAGCGCATCGGCGAGGGTCTGCGGGACCCCGGGCGTCTCGTCGGCCTGCACTTCTTCAACCCGGTCGCGCGGATGCAGCTCGTCGAGGTCGTCCAGGGCACCGCGACACGAACCGAGTCGATTCAGCGAGGACTCGCGGCGGTCCGCGCACTCGACCGGCTCCCGCTGCCGGTGCGCAGCAGTCCGGGATTCCTGGTCAACCGCGTCCTCATGCCCTATCTGCTCGAGGCCGTCGATCTGCTCGACGAGGGCGTCTCCATCGCCGCCATCGACAAGGCCGCGGTCGACTACGGGATGCCGATGGGCCCGCTGGCGCTCGCCGATACGGTCGGGCTCGACATCTGTCTGGCCGTCGCCGACACGCTCGGCCCCACCTTGACCGCCCCGGAAGAGACGCCGGAGCGTCTGCACCGGATGGTCGCGGACGGACGACTCGGGAAGAAGAGCGGACAAGGCTTCTATCGTTACCGCGACGGGCAGGCCGTGCACGAGTCCATTCCGCATGGCGATCGACCGCCGCATGACCTGACCGAGCGGATGATCTTCCGCCTGCTCAACGAGTGTGTCGCCTGTCTGCGCGAGGGCGTAGTCGAGGATCCGGACCTACTCGACGCCGGTGTCGTCTTCGGCACCGGCTTCGCCCCGCATCGCGGCGGCCCGCTCCACGAGATCGCCCAAGGCGGCTGGGAGCGCATGCGCGAGCGCCTCGATGCACTCCAGCGCGACCATGGCCGACACTTCAGACCGGACCGGGGCTGGCAGTTGACGCCGGCCGGGCTCTATCGAGGAGGACACTGACATGTTGCTGTTCGATCAAACCGCAACGACAGGCGTCTCGACCCACCTGCTGGATCTCATCTCGGCCGAGGAGGCGGTCAGCCTCTGCGGGCTTTTACTCGAACGCGTCGCGCGCACCCCGGATGCGGTCGCCTACGTTCAGTTCGACGAGACAACCCAGACCTGGATCGAGACCACTTGGCGCGACACCGCTCGATCGGTCGCACATTGGCAGGCGGCCTTGATGCGCGAAGGTCTCTCGCCCGGCGACCGTGTGGCCCTCACGATGCGCAATCGGCGCGAATGGGTCGCCTTCGATCTGGCGGCGCTCGGTCTGGGCCTGGTCACGGTGCCGCTCTATCCCGACGACCGGGCGGAGGCGGTCCGGCACATCCTCGAAGATGCAGGCGTTCGACTCCTGCTGCTCGAGACGGCCGCGCAACGCGCCGAGTTGTCCGCAATCGACCCGACGCTTGCCCAACTCAAGCGCCTGCTGATCCTCGAGCCGGGAGATGCGCCGCTTCCCGAAGGCGCCCTTGCGGTTCGGGATTGGCTCGACAAGGCGATGCCCGTGGTCGAGCGCCGCCCCATCGATCGTGTCGACAACCCCGACGCCCTCGCCACCATCGTCTACACCTCCGGCACCACCGGGCATCCGAAAGGCGTCATGCTCAGCCATCGCAACATCCTCTGGAACGCCGAGGCATCGCTCAAGCTCATCCCGGCACGGCCCGACGACCGCTTCCTGTCCTTCCTGCCGCTCTCGCACACCCTCGAGCGTACCGCCGGCTGCGTCCTGCCGATCATGGCCGGCTGCAGCGTCGCCTTTGCCCGGTCGATCCCGCAACTGGCCGAGGATCTGCTGCAGATCCGACCGACCGTGATGATCGCGGTCCCGCGGATCTTCGAGCGGGTTCATGCGAGGCTGCGCGAACGGCTCGACGGCGAATCGGCCATCAAGCGCCGGCTGTTCGAGCAGGCCGTGAGCACGGGCTGGGCTCGCTTCGAGCACAGCCAGGGTCGGGCGAACTGGTACCCGCGTCTGTTGGCGGCCCCGCTGCTCGATCACCTGGTCGGCGCCAAGATCCGCGCGCGATTCGGCGGACGACTGCGGGTTGCGGTCTGCGGCGGGGCGCCCTTGGCACCGGACATCGCGCGGATCTTCATCGCGCTCGGTGTTCCGCTCGTGCAGGGCTACGGCCTTACCGAGACCAGCCCCGTCATCAGCGTCAGCCCGCTCGAAGACAACATCCCCGAGAGCGTCGGCCGGCCGCTGCCCGGACTCGAGTACCGCATCGGCGATCTCGACGAGCTGATCGTGCGCTCGCCCGGCGTGATGAAGGGCTACTGGAACCAGCCGCAAGCGACCTCCGAGATGCTCGACAGCGAAGGTTGGCTCAAGACCGGCGACCAGGTGCGCGTGCAGGATGGGCACCTCTTCATCACCGGCCGCATCAAGGACATCCTGGTTCTGGCCAACGGCGAGAAGGTCCCGCCGGCCGACATCGAGCTGGCAATCGCCGGCGATCCGCTCTTCGAGCAGGTCCTGGTCATCGGCGAGGGGCGCCCCTTCCTGAGTGCGCTCGTGGTGTTGAACGCGGATGTCTACGCGGCGCTGGCGAAGGACGAAGGACTGCCGGCCGATCCCATGGCCGCCGATGCCGACGGACGACTCGAGCCCATCCTGCAGATCAGGATCGAGAGCCGGCTCACCGGCTTCCCCGGTCATGCCAAGATCCGCCGCGTGGCCTTGGCCGCCTGCCCCTGGTCCATCGAGAACGACCGCATGACCCCCACGATGAAGCTCAAGCGGGCCAAGATCCTGGCTGATTATCGCGAGGCGCTCACCCGACTGTATGTCGGGCATGAGCATTGACGAGCGCGGATTGCGGCGGGCCGTTACCGTCGGAAAGACGCCGCTCCGCGGCCACGCAGGGTCGCGATCGCGCGGCGCAGGCCATCGGGCAGCCGGGCCGCGGCTGCGGCACGGATCCGATCCCGCAGGCCCACCACATAGCGTTTGCGGGGTCGTTTGGCTGAAAGCGCGTGCCGCACCGCGAGCGCGACCTCCTCCGGCGCCATCCCGGACCGCCCGAGCCGCTCGATCAGGACATGTCGAGCGGCCATTCGATCGGCGTAGCCTGCCCGCAGCGCCTCGGGCATCTCCCGGAGCAGGCGTTGCTCGGCGGATCGCATCTTGTCCCAAAAGGGCGTGGCGACCACACCCGGTTCGATGATGCTGACCTGGATGCCGGTCTCGCCGAGCTCGAGCCGCAGACTCGTCGTCAGTGCTTCGAGCGCGAATTTCGAGGCGCAGTAAGGTCCGAGCAGGGCGGAGGCGAAGCGCCCGCTGGTGGAGCCGATGTTGACGATGCGACCGCGACGCTCGCGCAGCAACGGGAGTGCTGCGCGGGTCAGCGACAAGACGCCCACGACGTTGACCTCGAAGAGGTCCCGCAGCGCCTCGCTCGACGTGGCCTCCAACGGACCGGACAAGGCGACCCCGGCGTTGTTGACCAGCGCGAAGCGCTCGCGCGCATCGAGTGCTTGCCGGATGTCGCCGAGGGCCTTCAGGATGTCCTGCTCGCATGTGACATCCAACATCACCGGGTGTAGGCGATCGCCTCCCGCACGCCTCAAGGACTCGGCATCGGTCTCGCGTCGCACACCTGCGAAGACCCGAAAGCCTCCGGCGGCGAGGTCGAGCGCACAGGCCCGTCCGATGCCGCTCGACGCCCCGCTGATCAGCACGGCGTGAGCCGGAGCCGGAGCCATGACCCGTGTCACGCGCCGAACGCCGTCGCTCGGCCTTCACCCGGCGCAATCGGAGACGCGACCGGGGCGGCGACGATCGACCCCGGCTGTCGCGAGCGGGCCAGCGCATAGCACCAAACCGGATCCTGCACCTTCGGACCCTCGACCGGGACGATGGCCCCATCGCCGAAGACCGCGAGGTAGTCCTTCCAGACGTGATCGCAGACAGTGTCGTAGCGGCAGCGTCGGCATGCCTTCGGCCGTCGCTTGCGCAGCAGCTCGACGAGACGGGTCACGCCCAGGGTCTCGAGACCGCGTCTGCCGTGGCGCAGAGCGAAACCGGGATTCTTCAGCAGCAAAGTCCCCACCAACCCGGCGGCGTGCACGATGGCGCGATGCAGAGGCCGCTCGCCGCGCCTTACGACCTGGCTCATAAAATAGTTCCAGTCGTCCGGATCGAAGCTCTGTTGGTAAAGGTTCATCACGTACTGCTCGTAACCGCGCATGAAGCAAAAGGGGATGTACTTCACGCTGAGCGGCGGCAGCCGGTCGCGATGCCGGTCGATGGCGCGCTTGATCGCGGCTGCGGCAGACCCGTAGTCCACCATGGACGGGCTGTCGCCCCCACCGGCTTCGGCGACCGGGCTGAACACCGCGAGGTGGATGGCGGCTGCGCCCAGATCGATCTCCAGACCGACGATGTCGGTGATCCGTTCGACGTTCTCGCCGTTGACGGTGGTGCTGATGCGGCAGCGCGCCCCGAGGGCCTGGATGTGTCCTATCGCCGCGAGGATCTTCTTGAAGCTGCCCGGCACGCCGGTTTGCCGATCGTGCAGCGCATCCTCGTGACCGTGCAACGAGAAGAGGACGTCGTTGGCGCCTGCCGCCACGACCGTCTCCGCGTAGCCCCGGTCAGCCAGTCGCAAGCCGTTGCTGATCATCGAGATGTTGCGGTAGCCCTGAGCCCTGGCGGCAGCGATCAGCTCGGGGAGGTCGCGGCGGATGGTGGGCTCGCCGCCGGTAAACTCGACCTCGCTCGCGCCGGCGCGTCGCATGATCCGCAAGCGTTCCTTCACCTGCTCGGTTGAAGGCTCGTCGCGCGTGCTGGTCAGGGATTCCTTGTAGTAACAGAAGCCGCAGCGCGCGTTGCAGCGATAGCCGAGTCGGATGTCGACGCGCTCGGAGAGTCGCGGCAATAACTGCCCGCGATCCGACACGCCGATCTCCGAGGCTGACCCGGAGTCCGAACCGCAGTCAGCCCCGAGGTCACCTCGCGCGCGGAGGTCGACTCGATCGACCGAGACCGCCGAAGGCATGGCCTGTTCAGCCTGTTCTGACGAGATCATCGTAGAGCCCCTCCACGGCATTGAAATAGGACGCAGGCGAGTAGCGGGTCTCCACGAGCGCTCGACCCGCACGGCCCATCTCGGCGATGCGCGTGTCCGGCAGCTCGGCGAAACGCCGCAAGGTCGCCGCAAGCGTGTCCGAGCAACCGCTCGGGACCAGTGCTCCGGTTTGGTCGTGCAGGATCAGCTCGGACAAGCCGCCGATGTCCGCACCGATGACCGGCTTGGCCAAGGCGTAGGACTCGAGCACGCTGATCGGTGCGTTCTCGTACCAGACCGCCGGAAGAACGGTCGCGCGCGATGAGCGTACCGCCGCGTGCAGCGCGTCGCCTTCCAAACGCCCGAGAAATTGCACATCCGCGTGCAGTGTCTCGGCCAGTGCCTGCAAGGCGTCCCGCTGCGGACCGTCTCCGGCCAGCTGCACGCAGACCCCCGCCTTGGCCGCGGCCTCGATTAGGGTTGTCAGCCCCTTCTCGGGAGAGAGCCGACCAAAGTAGAGGAATGCGGAACCCGGACGCGGATCGGGCAGATAGCCCAGCGGATCCACGAAATTGGGGATGTGAACGAAACGCTCACGGTCCCAGCCCCATTCCACCAGCTTTTCGAGATAGTGCCGGCACGGCACGATGAAGCGATCGACGTGGTCTCGATAGGAGTGCAGCAGCCCGTGCAGCACGGCCTCCGCGGCCACGATCGTGCTCAGCGCCAAGGAGCCCTTGATGCAGCGCCCGAGCAGCAATTCGTGCAGCCGACCACCCTTGCAACGCTCGCAGACCGCGCCGCGGTTGAACATATGGTAGGCCGGGCATGCCAGCTTGAGATCATGAAGGGTCATCACGACCGGGATCCCGCGGCGTTTCAGCAGCCCCAAGATGGACGGCGAGAGATGGTGATAGATGCTGTGGCAGTGACAGATTTCGGGACGCACCCGATCGAGGAGGCGCCCGAGGTTGCGGCGAGCCTCCAGCGAATAGATCACTTTCGGGATCCGGACCAGCTTCTGCGGCAACGAGTAGACCCTGCCGAACTCCACCTCCGAGACGAAGAAGTCCGCCCAAGGGGACGGCAGGTTGCTCGGATGCTGCATCGAGAAGGGGACCACCTCCCAGCCGGCTTGACGGAACAGGTACGCGTGATCGAAGAAGACCGCCTCGGAGCCGTCTCGACGGTAGTGGTAGTTGTTGACGGCGAGCAAGGTCGGCATGTGCATTGGATCCCGTACCGGTGAAGGTTCGTCTCGAAAGGCGTCACTTGGATCGTTGCGGCGAGTGAGGCTCAACGACCCGCGCCTTTGAGCGACATCGGCGCGAGCCCGACAGGCTCGATCGAGCGCGTTCGGTTCGCGCTCCGCGGCGTCTCGTCCAACAGGTGGGTCACGATGCGGTCTCCTGCCCCGCTGCGGCCGTAGATCGGAGGCCAGCCGCCGCGCTTTCTGCGCAGCGCTGTCTCGACCCCCGCAACGATGGCGTCCGGGTCGAATCCGACCAGTCGATTCGCGCCGTGCAGGATGGTCTGGTGACGCTCGGTGTTCTCGCGCACCGTCACGCAGGGCACACCCAGGATGTAGGCCTCCTCCTGGATACAACCGCTGTCGGTCACCACGACCGCGGCGTGACGCTGCAGAGCCAGTGCGTCCAGTCCCGAGACGGGCTCGGTCACGACGACCGCGCCCAAGAGTGCCGGATCGATGCAGTGACGCGTCATCATGTCGCGGGTACGCGGGTGCATGGGAAAGAGCACGGTGTCGAACCGTTCGGCCAAGCGCGCAAGCCCCCTGAAAACGGCTGCGAGTCGCAGCGGGCGATCGGTCAACTCCTTGCGGTGGAGCGTCACGAAGGCATAGCGGCCATCCCGTCGAGGCCCGAGACGGTCACGGAAGTCCTCGATGAGATCGACCGTGGTGTTGCCCATGACCTCGACCCGACCGCGCAGCTCCGGGCTACGACGCAGATAGTCGGCCTCGCACTCGGTGTAGGTGAAGAGTTGGTGAGCGATGGCGTCGACGACAATCCGGTTGCGCTCCTCGCGCATCTCGTCATCGAAGGAGCGCAGCCCCGCCTCCACATGGGCGAGACGTCGATCCGTGTAAAGAGCGGCGATCGCCGCCGCAACGGCGGCCGCCGTGTCCCCGTTGACGAGGACGAGATCGATCCGGAGCGTGACGAAGAGGTCGGACAGCCAGCTGATGGCCCGACCCGTCTCGTAGGGAGAGGACATGACGACATCGGGGGCATAGCCCATCTCCTCGAACATCACGTCGCACATCAGCCGATCGCTGTGTTGATTGGTGTGAAGGACGCTGAAGGATGCACCGGAGCGACGCAGCGCCGCGACAATCGAATAATTCTTGAGGATCTCCGGGCGTGTTCCCGTCACCACTGCAATCTTCATCGGGCCATCACCGCGTCGGCGAAGCGCTCGGCCACCCACTGGTTGCCAACCTCGTTGAAATGGACCGGATCCTCGTAACAGCTCCGAGGGATCTCGCCCATCTCGACCCAGTGCGCGTCCGGGAAGCTCGCCACGAGCGTGCGGCAAACATCGTTGTAAGCGTGCCGTGACGCGGCGCGCTCGCGAGAAAAGAAACCATGTCCGTCGGCATAAATCGGGGGGATCTCTCCGCAGAAGACGCTGCGATAACCTTTGATGAAGAGCGCCTCCAAACACTGGCGGTAATATTCACCGAACAGATCGATCGGCGTCGCCTCGCCGACGTCGTTGGTGCCGATCAGCAGGCACGCCTGGAACGTGTCCCCGATGCCGTCGAGCTCTTGGCCGAGCCGGAACCAGAGGTCGCGTGCCGTATGGCCGTTGGTCGCACGGTTAATGGCGCGCCACCTGTAGACGCTGCGCTCGCGAAGGATCCTGGCAAGGTGGAGCGGGTAACATCCGTAGCTGCGTGCCCCGAATGTCTGGCTGTCGCCGAGACAGAGCATGTTTTGATAATTCATCGTTAGGGTCGACGCTGCGATAAGGCCAGACTCGGACAATACGTGTATCTGGCAGGCGAAGATCAATCAAAACGGGTTCGGAAGCCCGCCAATTCGTGTACGCTCGGATGAGGGCGAGGGTGAGAGTGGATTACCAAGACCGGCGCTGAACCGGCCGCGCTCAAGGCAAGGACATTCCTTCCGGGATCGCTGTCCCGATCAGCCCTCGGCCGTGGCCATGACCGCGGCGGTCCGTGCCCCTTCCTTTCCCTCCAAGGCCGACCCGCGATGCCAATCCCAGGCGGTACGGATGATCGAGTCGAGGCTCGCGTACGCGGGCACCCAGCCCAGCTCGCTGCGGATGCGGCTCGCATCCCCGACCAATCGCGGAGGATCGCCGGCGCGGCGCGGTCCGTAGTGTACAGGGACGGGCGAGCCTGTGACCTGCTCGGTGGCCGCGATGACCTCGCGCACCGAGAAGCCTTGGCCGTTGCCGAGGTTGTAGGCGCGACTCGGCGCGCCGCCGAGCAGTGCGCCCAGGGCAAGGAGATGCGCTTGGGCGAGATCGGCGACGTGGATGTAGTCGCGGATGCAGGTTCCGTCCGGCGTGTCGTAGTCGGTTCCATAGACGGTGAGTCCGGGTCCGGTTCCGGCGGCGGCCGCGATGGCGAGCGGAATCAGATGAGTCTCCGGATCATGGTCCTCGCCGATCTCGGCGTCCGGGTCCGCGCCGGCGGCGTTGAAATAGCGCAGTGCGATCGCGCGCAGACCGTAGGCCGTATCGAAGTCCGCGAGCATTCGCTCGACCATGAGCTTGGATGCGCCGTAGGGGTTGATCGGGTTCTGCGGGTGATCCTCGGCGATACGCTGGCTGCATGGGACGCCGTAGGTGGCGCAGGTGCTCGAGAACACGAGCGGGGCGACGCCGTGATCGCGCATTGCCTCCAGCAGCGTCAGGGTCCCGGCGACATTGTTGCGGTAGTACTTGCCGGGATGCTGTACGGATTCGCCGACGTAGCAAAACGCGGCGAAGTGCATCACCGCCACGGGCCGATGGCTCTCGAACACTTCATCCAGGCGCGAGCGGTCCCGGATATCGCCCTCTTCGAGCGGCCCCCAACGCACCGACCAGCGATGTCCATGAACCAAATTGTCGTAGACGATGGGCCGATAACCGGCTTGATGGAGCAGCTTGCAGGCATGGCTGCCGATGTAGCCTGCACCGCCGGTGACGAGGACGGGTATTTCTGGTGCGTCTTTCATCGTATTCCCTGCGATTTCATGGGCCTTGTTGAAGGCGTCGAATCGACAACCAGCACATCCGTCGCGGAGGCTAACACGAACCCTTAGCCGACACAGCCGCGTGAAACTACCGAGGCGTTTACCGAATGTTGCAACAACATCCGATCATCTCCGTCATTATCCCGACCCTCAACGAGGCGCAGGGCATCGTCTCGCTCCTCGCGACGCTCGCACCGGTCCGCGCGGCCGGCGGCGAGACCCTGGTCGTCGACGGGGACAGTTCGGACGGCACGGCCGGTATCGCCGCACCCCATGCGGACCGCGTTCTGAGCGCGCCGCGTGGCCGTGCCGCTCAAATGAACGCCGGCGCCGTGGCGGCCCGCGGCGATCTCCTGGTCTTTCTGCACGCGGACACGCGACCGCCGATCGAGACGTTGCTCTGCCTTCCCGATCTGCTCGCGCGCAGCGGACGCTCCTGGGGCCGCTTCGACGTGCGGATCGATGGCCGCCATCCGCTCCTCCCGCTCGTCGCCTGGAGCATGAACCAACGCTCGCGTCTTACCGGGATCGCCACCGGGGATCAGGCGATCTTCGTCGACCGGGCGCTATTCGAGCGCGTCGGCGGTTATCTCGAGATCGCCTTGATGGAAGACATCGCACTTTCGCGTGAGCTCAAGCACCACGGCCCACCCTTGTGTGTGCGCAATCCCGTCGTCACCTCCGGACGGCGCTGGGAGAGTAAAGGTGTGGTGCGCACCGTCCTGCTCATGTGGTCGTTGCGCCTGGCCTATGCACTCGGCGTCTATCCGGACAGGCTTTCGCGCATCTACGGGCATCGCTCTCGGCCGGATTGATCCGATCGACTGACGTCGCCGGGCACGGTTGCTTTCGGACCGACGACGCGGAATACTCCGATGCGCAATCCGTGCATGCCCTGATCAGATCTCGATGGAGGAAACGACAATGATCGACCGCAAAGTTTACATCGAAAAGATGAAGGCCAAGATGGACGAGTGGGACGCGGACCTGGAGAAACTACAGGCCAAGACCGAGAGTGCCCAGGCCGACATCAAGCTGCATTACGAGGAGCAGATGGAGCGGCTGAAGCAACAACAGGACGAGGCCCGCGAGATGCTGAGCAAGATGACCGACGCGAGCGAGTCGGCCTGGGAAGATATGCGCAAGGGCATGGAGACCGCTTGGGAAGCCACCAGCAAGGCATTCATGGACGCCTACTCGCGCTTCAAGTAGGCCGAGCGATCGCCTTTGGCGGCCTTGTTCATTCGACCGGCCGGAAGCAACGCCGGCGATCGTCGCGAAGCGGCAAAACCCCGGGATAGACGACTTGCAGTCGCCCTCTTCCGCCGGCCTGACGGCCAGCAGGGCCAGGCTCGACGCGACGATCCCGGAAACCGCGCTTAACCCGCTTTGGCCGGACAGATGAACGGGGCGCCGTTGACCGCTCATTCGGCGCACGGCGGCGCGGTCCGGTTTCGTGTTTGCGGGCACGGACCGCGCAGCGCCATCCTAAAGGATTAGGAACCACCGCCAGTATGAAGACGTTCGTCTGTCAGTCTTGCGGTCAACCGATTTTCTTCGAAAACATCCAATACACGACAACAGAATCCCGCGCAGGGCGTCGCCTTCGATTTCCTCGACAGCGAAGACGCGCCGCCCGATCAGCCGGCGATGACCGGCCACGCCTCGGGGCTCATCACCATCAATATCGACAGCCTGAATCTCAGTATGGGCCAGCAAGACCTACCCTTGTCATGCCTCAACCGGCTATCGACAAGATGGCCTAGGTCCACAGGCCGATCCGCGCGACAGCCAGACGGTTCCAGCCGATTGCCCCCGAGTACCGATCACGACGAGCACACCATGCCTTCGACACCATCTCTTTTCGGACCCTATCGTTCACCCTCGACCGCGCCCCTACTCGCAGGCATCGCGTCGTCTCTCATGCTGTACGCCACAATCGGAGCTGCCGTGGATCATGAACAACGCGTCGACGACAATGCCCAAGAGGCGCTCGCGGTCACCATCTACAATGCCGATCTTGCGCTGGTAAAGGACCGCCGACGCCTCACCCTGAACGCCGCCGAGAACCGTCTCGCATGGCGCAACGTCTCGCAGCGAATCCGACCCGAGACTGCCCTACTCGCCGAGACCTCGGGGACACTTTCGGTCAGCTTGCTGGAGCAGAATTTCGATTTCGATCTGCTGACCCCCGAAAGCCTGCTCCAAAAATATGTCGGGCGCACCGTGCAGGTCATCCGCACCAACGACGCGGGAGAGGAGGAGATCGAGGACGCCATCGTCCTTGCCGCGAATCCGGCGCCTGTCCTGCGTTATGCCGATCGGATCGAGACCACGGTCGTCGGCCATCTCGCCTTCCCGGACGTGCCGGAGGATCTGCGTGATCAGCCCACGCTCGTTTTGCATCTGAATGCCGCGACCGGCGGCGAAGGTCTATTCGAGCTGTCCTATCTCACCGGCGGACTCGGCTGGAAGGCGGACTATGTCGCCGACCTCTCCGCCGACAGCACCCAGATGGACCTCAACGGTTGGGTGACCCTGACCAATCAGAGCGGCATCGCCTATCGCGGCGCTCAGGTGCAGTTGGTGGCAGGCGAGGTCAATCAGGTCGAGGAGGAGATGGCCATGCCCATGATGGCCCGCGGCCTGGCCATGGATGCGGCGCCACCGATGCCGACCGAGGAGAGCCTGGACGAGTACCATCTCTACACCCTGCCCCGTCCCACCGACATCCTGAATAACCAGACCAAGCAGGTCGCCCTTCTGAGCGCACCGCGGGTCCCGGTCACGCGCGAGCTGGTCGTGAGCGGCCAACCCTATGCCTATCAGTCCCGCACCTCGGACGGCTGGTCCAAGCTGCCGATCGCCGCGACCCTGCGCTTCGAAAACAAGGACGGCAGTCTCGGCATCCCGCTTCCGAAAGGGATCATGCGCGTCTACGCCAAGGACAGCCGAGGCAACGCTCAATTCGTCGGCGAAGACGCCGTCGACCATACCCCGAAGAACGAGAACGTCACCCTCAAGCTCGGCGAGAGCTTCGACGTCACTGCGCGGCGCCGCCAGACCGAGTTCAAGAAGCTCGCCGGCACCAGCGCCTACGATTACGCCTACGAGACCGCATTCGAGCTGGAGGTGAAGAACGCCAAAGAGACCGCGGTCACCGTCAAGGTCACGGAGCAGATCCCGGGCGACTGGACCATGCAGAAGGAGAGTCAACCGCACACCAAGGAGGCATCGAACCTCGCCTCCTGGACGCTGGAGGTCCCGGCCGAGGGGTCGACCATCCTGAGCTGGCGGGTACAGGTCAGGTTCTGAGGTGGGAGGCACGTCCGTTCCTCGTCGTGACACCATGCCCGAGCCGCGTCGGACTGCGCCGATGATGCCTCGCTCATCAACCCGGCCACGTCGCCGATCCCAGCGGTAGGGTCGACAAGCGCAGCGCAGCCCACCCGCCCCGGCGCGGGGGTAGAGCACATGACACCGCTCCGCGGTGTCATGCAAGCCCCTTGGCGCTCTTCGACACCTGACACTATGGCCGAAGTTACGACATGAAATGCACGCCGACGGCGGGACCGGTCAAACCTCGGTGAGTCCCCCGCAAGTCTTGGCCTCGGCTTTCTTCCGTTGGGCTCGTCCAAAGATAAAAAGACCTCATGAGCGGCGATCGCTGAGTCATAGAGCCGCGGCCGATCAATGTGGCGTGGCTGATTCCGCGTGCGTCGTCCAAGCCTCGGCCGCACCGCTGTCCGGGCGAATGAAAGGCCCCTTGCGGGGCCTTGAGAGACGGGTGTCGATGCGCGATCCGATCAGATGCGAGTCCTCAACACTCGGGTCGCGAGTGCCGCGTCAGGTCAATCGTCACCCGGCAGGCCGTCCGTCTCCTCGGACGGGATCTCGGTTCCAAGCGTTAGATTCGCGAGATCGGTCATGGTGAACCGCCCGGGTGCGGCCCCGGGCAGAACCGGCGTCCAGCTTGGATTGCTGGCGAGATAGGAGGCCCGATCCGCCAACAGGATGGCCACGAACACGCGTCCGACGATCTCCGCGCCAACCCCGGCAAGCCGATGGCCTTCACCCCGCGCCTCGGCCTCCCGCAGGATATAGAACCAGAGCGGTGCCAACCCCTCGCCGCCGTCGACGCCGGCCCAGAGCGTCTCTTCGTCCAGTGGCGGAATGCCGAGATAACAGGCCACGTGCTGACCAGCGGGGAGCCGTGCGTCCAGGCCGCGCTGGAGATTGCGCGTGGCCAGCGAGCGCTGAGAGTCGGGCGTGTCGGGCGGGACAACGGTGTCCGGGAGGCGGAGCACGACCG
Source organism: Thiocapsa roseopersicina (assembly GCF_900106925.1). Taxonomy (GTDB): domain Bacteria; phylum Pseudomonadota; class Gammaproteobacteria; order Chromatiales; family Chromatiaceae; genus Thiocapsa; species Thiocapsa roseopersicina. The sequence goes on along the minus strand of NZ_FNNZ01000001.1, from coordinate 459,913 downwards.
TGGAGAGCTTGGTATCGATTAGCTTGCCCGGTTGGGCGCTCGGGCCAAAGAAGGTCGCCCAGTCGATCACCAGTTCAGGGGGCACCACGCGTCCGCCGCGCAGATCGCCGATGTCGAACGCCGCCGCGGGCTGATCCGGGAAGAGGGCCGCGCCCTGAGGCGTTCCGTCCCGCCTGTGGACAAGATAGCCGGGCCTCACCTGGCTATGCCCGAACCGGTAAGCCGCCACGCTGAATTCCACGGGGATGAAGGCATCGCCGGAATAGACAAGAGGTACTTGCTCGAGGATTCGAGCGAGCGTCTTGGTACCGATGGTCCTTGGCAGGAATTCGTTGAGGACGATCCATTGATAGTGCCAGCGCACCAGAGTTTGCGCCGCTTCGAAGCGTTCCTGGTCGCCCAGGCTCGGGTCGGTGTGATCGTTAAAGACCTTGTTGTGGAATTTCAGGAAAAGCAGGTGAAGCTGCGAGACGATGATGTTCTCGTCGTTGCGCGGATCGCCGATCAGCGCCGCTTCCTGCGAATTACGCGGCAGATCCTGTCCGTCCGGCGCGAGCAGGAAGCGATAGCGATTGTGCCGGTCGTAGAGAAAGGGTTGAACCGCCGGACCCAGACCGTAGAGCGAATCGAGCTCCAGCGCCGGGGTGCGAAAATTATGGGTGGCATTGACGTCGATCTGTTGTTCCAAGACCGAGGTGGTATCGAGGGTCAGGTCGTGATCGATGAATTGACCGAGGAAGGTATACCCGGCCTTGATACGTGGATTGTTCTGGCTGGTATCGGTCGGCGGCGGATTTCCGCCATCCATGGCCCCGCCAACCTTGCCGAGCTCCGTCGGTCCTGGCTTGAACTCCGTAAGGCTGCGTAATTCCGGAAACAGTCTGCCGAAGCGGCCCGTTTGGGCAAAGCGTCCACGCTGGACATCCCAACCGCGATTTTCGAAACCGTGCATAGCGTTCCCCTCAGAGTAGTGATTCGTGATGAGGCAACAACAATCCACTGGGTCGAATTCAAGTGACTCAACTGGACACGTTCTGATCGGATCGGCGGGGTAAAGCAATTTCAGTGTAGACGAATTTTCACGCCAAGCTCCGCTTGACGATTCCAAGCGACCAGGCTTTCCCTGCGTACGGGACTTGACTCCCGCCCGCTCTCCCGCCGGACATTCGGCACGCCCACAGCTCGACCGCGGGTTGTTCCGCACGCGGCGGCCCGATCCAGTGCGAGAGCGGGTGACAGATCCGCTCGAGACAAATGTCGTAATCCCCCGCCTCCGGTGTGCGGGCCAATCTCAACGGCTGGATGGGCGGGAGATCGGGCCGATAGTGCCAGGCACCGTCACGGTACCGCGCGCCCTCGGGCGGCTCCATGCCGGCTCCCGCGCCCTTGATGCGCGCCTCGGTCAGGACCAGGCCATGCGGCGTCACATGATAATCCTCCTCCCAAGGCACCCGCTCGATGCTGTGACGCCAAGTCAGGGTGAATCGGTCCGCGGGCAGCTCGGCCCACACCATGCCGGCCAGACCGATGCAGAGCCCGATCATTCGGCGACAATCCGGCGCCGCCGCCACAGATGCAGGGCAAGCACGAGTGCCGCGAGCACGAATCCGGCCGCATCGGTGACGGGTAGCGCGAGGATCAGCAACAGACCTGCGCCCATCGCCAGCAGGCGCTCCCACCAGGCGAGCGGTCCTTGGAAGTAGCCGATCGATGCGGCCCCCCAGAGGCCGATGGCGACGGCGGCCTTGGCGAACATGAAGGCGCTCATGAGCAGGTCGTCCCCCTGCAGCATCAGCGCCTCGTTGTAGACCGCCATGAAGGGGACCACGAAGCCGGCCAATGCAATGCGCACGGCCCAGAGGCTGATCTTCAGCCCGCGTTCCCCCGCGATAGGTGCGGCGGCAAAGCAGGCCAGGGCGACCGGCGGTGTCAAATCCGCCAGGATCCCGAAATAGAACACGAACATGTGCGACACGATCAGGGGCACGCCCAGATCCAGCAGAGCCGGCGCCGCGATCGAGCTGGTGATGATGTAGTTCGGAATGGTCGGGATGCCCATGCCGAGCACCAGACAGGTGAGCATGGTCAGCACCAGCGAGAGGAAGAGACTGTTCCGGCCGATCGCGAGGATGAAGCTCGCGAAGGTGGAGGCCACGCCGGTAAGCGACACCACGCCGATGATTACCCCGACGAGGGCGCAGGCGATGCCGACGGGCAACGCATGACGCGGTCCTTCGGCCAAGGCGTACAGACAGATGCGCAACGTCTCTCGCCCGCCCTTGACGAACCAGCAGGCCACCACGAGGACAGCGATGACGCCGAAGATCACCCCGATGCCGAGCTGAAAGAAGCCCGCGCAGAGCACCCCCAAGGCGATCCAGAAGGCCAACCTCAGGCGGAAGGAGGACACCCGCAGGATAATCGCCGAGCCCAGGATCACGATGGCCGTCAGTGCCAGACCCACGGTGCCCGCAAAGAGCGGCGTGCGCCCGGAGAAGAGCAGCCAGATCAGCACCGCCAGCGGGATCAACAGAAACCAGCGCGCCCGGACCGCCGCCCAGGGATCCGGACATTCGCTCTTGGGTAGGCCGCGCAGCCCTCCCCGCTTCGCCTCAAGATGAACCATCCAGAACACCGATCCGAAGTAGAGCAGCGCCGGCAACAAGGCCGCCTTGGCGATCTCGGCGAAAGGCACGTCGATGGTCTCGGCCATGATGAAGGCGACCGCACCCATCACCGGCGGCATCAGCTGGCTGCCCATGCTCGCGGTGGACTCCACGCCGCCCGCGAAGGCCGGCCGATAGCCGAACCGCTTCATCAACGGAATGGTGAACTGCCCGGTGGTGACGACGTTCGCCACCCCGGAGCCCGTGATGGTGCCCATAAGTGCCGAGGAGACGACCGAGACCTTTGCCGGCCCGCCGACCTTGTGGCCGAAATAGCCCATCGCGAAGTCGGTGAAGAGCCGGATCATCCCGGCCTGCTCGAGAAAGGCGCCGAAGAGGATGAACAGAAAGATGTAGGTGGCCGACACGTACGTGGGCGTGCCGTAGAGCCCCTCGGTACCGAAGGAGAGCTGGTTCACCAACTGGTCGACGCCGTAGCCTCGGTGGGCCAGGTCGCCGGGCAGATATTGGCCGAGCAGCGCATAGGCCAGAAAGAGCCCGCAGATGATCGGCAGGGCGATGCCCATCACCCGGCGCGCCGCCTCGAAGACCAGCAGGATCAGGAGCACACCCACGGCCATATCCCAACCGGTCAGCTCGCCGGAGCGTTGGATCAGGTCCGCCTCGAAGAACCACTGATAGGCGGCGGTGGCCATGCCGGCGAGTCCCAGCAGCCACGCCAGCGGCTGCCAAGGCCGACCGCGGCCCACCATCGGATAGGTCAGGAAGATCATCAGCAGCAGGAAGCCGACATGCACGGCCCGCAGCACCTGAGAGGAGACCGGATGGAAGGCGGCCGTAACGATCTGAAAGGTGGAGAAGGCGATCGCGATGGCGAACACCGCCCGCGGCCAGGCCGAGGGGTTAACGGCAAGGGCGGGTTGATGCTCGCTCATCGATCACAGCCCTTTACACCTTTGCCGTGTTTCCGCGTGAGATTCCGCGCGCCGCAACCAAGCCGGCAACGTGGATTGATCGGCGGCAATACGCCGGTGGTTCAATCGTCCTGTTGCACGACGCGGTCAACCGCCGGATCCGGGCTCAGCACCCCCGCCTCCCGATAGAAGCGCTCGGCCCCGGGGTGCAGGGGCAGCGGCAGATTCCTCGCGGCTTCATCGAGCTTGATTCCCTTGCCCGCAGAGTGGGCCGCACTCACGCGGTCCAGGTTATCGAACATCAGCTTGGTCATCTGGTAGGCCAACTCGTCCGACACGCCGCTATGGCTCACGAAGAGATTGGCGATCGCCGCCGTGGGCACATCCTCGGCTTGACCCTCGTAGGTGTTGGCGGGGATAACGCCGGGCCGATAGGCGGGGCTTCCGATCGCGGCGACCACGTCCGCGGGCACCGGGATGAAACGCACCGACATGGTGGAAGCCAAGTCCCGGAAGGCCGCCATGCCGAGACCGGAGGACTGAAGTGTCGCATCCAACTGGCGGTTCTTCATCAGCTCCACGGACTCCGCGTAGGGCAGATACTCCACCTTGCCCATGTCCTCGTACGTCAGTCCGGCGGCCTTGAAGATGGCGCGCGCGTTGAGCTCGGTGCCCGATTTGGGCGCCCCGACCGAGATGCGCTTGCCCTTAAGATCGTCCAAGGACCGGATACCCGAATCGGCGCCCGCGACGATCTGGATATAGTTTGAATGCGCCCCGCCGATGGCGCGCAGCTTGTCCAACGGCTTCTTGAATCCGGCATCCTCGACACCGTTCCAGGCATCCGAGACCGAATCCCCCAAGGCCAAGGCCAACTCGCCGCGCCCGGTCTGCAACAGGTTCAGGTTCTCCACCGACGCCTTGGTGGCTTGCACCGTGGCCTTGGATCCGTCGATCCCGTCGCCGTAGATCTGGGACAGGGCAACGCCGATCGGGTAATAGACCCCGCTGGTACCGCCCGTGAGTATGTTGATGAAGGTCGGGCCGCTCGAGACCGCGGCACTGAAGGACAGCGCCGCTGCCACGGCGAGTAGGGGCAACCTCCTGCGTAGCGTCATCGGGTGTCTCCGTTGGTGCGAGTGGTCGATCACGGTGCGCCGTCGGCTCCCGAAAGCAGCCGCTCGGCGGGCTCCCGCATGCGGTCCGAGCACGAAATCCGACCGTGCTTGTTGATCTTGATCGGAGCCTAGCCCGAGTCCGGACACAAAACAATACCAACTAAAGCGCTCGTACACGACCACGTTCGCGGCGACTCGCCTCGTTCAAATCCGAAGCGAAATCGGCCGAGGCGTCCCATTCCCGCCAGCCTTGCCCGTGTCTGGGTCCGGCTGGGCGTCGGAGGTATTCAGGCCAGTTGCACGATCTGGTTGAGAACTGCCAGCACTTCGGCAAAGCGGGCATCGGGGATGCGTTTCATCGGATGCGGTGCGCCGCTGCGCAGACGCCAGTCGAAGGATTTGGGCTGGTGGCAGAGAACGTAACTGGTTTGCCCGGCCTTGCGCCCCCCGGCTGCGCCGACCGCTACGGCAAAAGGGTTGTCGGCGTTATAGGCGGCTGTGGTCATGGGCAGGCCGATGACCAGCGAGGTCCGTTCGTTGAAGACCTTGGGCGAGAGCACCAGAAAGGGATGAACATCCCGCATTTCCTGCCCGCGTTGGGGATTGCAGTCGATCCAGATGACCTCCTGGCGGTTCGGCGCCCAGGCCTTGACGGTTTTCACCATTGTTCGGCACCGAGGGCCTTCTCGGCGGGCATCGCTTCGCCGCCGTGGCGTTCGGGATCGAAGAAGGCCAGGCGTTGTTCCAGAGTCAGTCGCTCGTCGCGGATCGGCGTGATGATGACCCGTTCGCCTTCCACGGTGATGTTGACACGCTGGTCGGCGTGCAGATGGGCAGCCCGGGCGATGGCGGCAGGCAAGCGCACACCGAGGTTGTTGCCCCAGTGTTTGATGTCGAGAACGATTGATGTGATGGCTCGGCTCCAGTCAATGTTTACACAAAGTCTAAACATGCTCTGCCTGACAAGCAAGGGATCGGGTTCCGTTTGACAAAGACCACGGCAGCGGCAACGGCCAGCGTGCTCGGCAGATGACGGGGTGCGCTCTATGCTCACACCAACCTGCGCGGGCTGCCCTTGTCGCCCTCCCGCCGACCGGCTAACCTCGAGCCGATCGCCGGTCAACGAGCCCAGACCGAACCGTCATGCACGCCAACGCCTTGCCACCCCCGCGTCCGCATCGCGTCACCACTCAGGAGTTCTTCCGCATGGGCGAGGCCGGCGCGCTGGACCCGGAGGCCAGGATCGCGCTGATCGAAGGAGAGATGATCGACATGCCGCCGATCACACCGCCTCACGCCGGTCGCACCAAGCGGCTCACGTTGCTCCTCATCGAGGCCATCGGCCGGCGGGCCGTCGTCTCCCCCCAAAACCCGATCCTCCTCGGTGATCTCAGCGCACCTCAGCCCGACATCGCGATCCTCAAGCCGCGAGACGACTTCTACAGCTCGGAACATCCGCAGGCCGAAGATGTGCTTCTGGTCATCGAGGTCGCCGACAGCAGCGTCCGCTACGACCGCACGCGAAAACTTCCGCTGTACGCCAGCTACGGCATTCCCGAGGTCTGGCTCATCGACATCCCGGCGCGCGCCATCTGGGTCCACCGTGCCCCCGAGAACGGCGCCTACCGAAGTTCCTACCAGCTCGGCCCGCCGTATCGGATCAGCCCATCGATGTTCGACGGCGTGGAACTGGAGCTAGGCGCACTGGTGAACGACGGTGGGGTGTGAAGATGAGGCGCGCGCGAGGTTGGCGAGTTGCGATGATGTCCGCCGCGCCCCATCCACCGGGTCGACTTGAGTCTTCCACCAAGGGGCGGATGACCCCGCGCTTGCCTATACTGGAGGGCAGGCCAATACCCTGGCGTGTAGATGCGGTGGCCCTGCCAACCCCGGAGCGATGCCGCACGCTGCAGCACAGCATCCCCCGGCCCGGCAGATCAATGCCCGTCCTGTGCATGTCACCGGTTGGGCCGCAGGCACCTGACCGGCAGTCAATCCACCCGGCTCAGACACACCTCGACCCTGATCCGCTCCTGGAGATCGCCCGTGTCCATCCTCTCTCTGCCCCCGCAGAAGCAACTGACCACCATGCTTGGCCATCCGGTCGCCGAGAACCCCATCGACCGCATGTTCGACGCCGTCTACGCCCACCACGGCCTTCATTGGCAATTCTGGAAATGCGACCTCCCCACGGAAGACCTGTTGCCGGCGGCCATTGCCGGGGTCCGTGCGCTGGGATTCGCCGGGGCGTGTATCACCGTGCCTTACAAGGTGGCGTCCATCCCCTTCCTCGACGAGGTCGATGCGGATGTGCAAGCGATCGGCGCCGCCAATTACATGACCATTGATGCGGGCCGGCTGATCGGCCACAACAACGACGGCAAGGGTGTCGTCAAGGCCATCGAAAAGGTCACGCCGATCGCGGGCAAGCGAGTGGCCATGCTCGGCGCCGGCGGTGCCGGGCGGGCCATGGCCGTCGAGCTGGCTTGGGCCGGAGCGTCCCACCTGACCCTCATTACCCGGCGCCAGGCACAAGGCGAGGAGGTCGCCGCAACCGTCACCCGGGCCTCGGGCGTGCCTGCCGTCTGGCAACCCTGGGTCGGCGAAGCGGAGATCCCTGCCGGCACCCAGATCCTCATGAACGCCACGCATCTGGGCTGTGCGCCCGAGCTGGAATCCATCCCGATCCATTGGGACCAGATCACCCCAGTCACCACCCTTGTCGATGTGATCACCAATCCGCGCATCACCCCCTTCCTGCAGACGGCTAAGGACAAGGGCTGCCCGATCGTCGATGGCGTCGACATGCTGGTTCAACTGGCAATGCAGATCTTTTCCGCCTGGACGGGCATCGCGGCCGATGAGGCGGTATTTCAACAGGCAGTCGCGCAGGCATTGGGCGAGATGTCCTGAGGCCGGAATCGCCGTGATGAAGCCCGTTGAGGCTGCACGTATGTAGCAGAAATTGAGCCCGGCCCCTTTTCGCGAAAAGTCGCAGAGCCGCCGTCGGAGACCTAGAAAGCCGAGATCCATGCCCAGTTTAACAGTGTCTTGACCATTGGTGTTCGCGTAAGCCTATGATATTGAAATACTCCCGCTTAACTGAGTGCCATTCGGCCCCTTTTGCTACTCCCGCCCCTTCTTGCAATTAAACGTGGTCCGTCCCTGCTTATTTCCTGTTTATTTCAAAAAACTCCCCAGAACCCGAACCCAAGACAGGGATATCGGAACTCGGCACACTTACTACGGAACACGGAGCTTGCTAAAATAACGTCTTTGTGAACTTTTCTACACCGCTTATTAGCTCTTCCGTTTCTTCCATTGTTGGTTCTCGCTCCTTGTTATGATCGCAAAGATTGCGAATGTCGCCAAGCCTTTGAATCTGCCTCCAAGATGGTGTATCGAGAACACCTGCGTTCTTTAGCAAATCGTTAAACTCACTAATCGAAGGATTCGTCTTACGTGTGGTTATACTGTGATTTTGCATTACTTGCGCTAAGTGTCTTTCCAAGACAACGCCAGCTATCGCTCCTGCGCCCCGAACAAATTTGTGCTTCAAGAGTTCCCTCGCGGCGCCCAACTCAGAATCAAAAAGATCAGCCTGAACGAGCTGCCTAATGTCAAATAACGTGCTTGTGAATCTTGATTGAATTGATTTAAGTATGCTTAGCTGAGTCTTAAACCTCATGGTAGCCCCAGCAAAATCATCAAACACTTTTTTTCCGTTAGCGGTTCTGCCTGAGCGGATTCCATTTTGCCAATCTTGGATCGTATAAGTATGACCGTTTATGTCTTTTCTTCTGCCTTCGCCCTTATAAAGATGCTCGAATTCATCATAACGAAATGGAATTAACTGTCTAATGACGGAGCATGATTCGGTGTACCATCGCTGATAACTTTTCTCAAATGATTCTCTTATCTTGTCTGCGTGCTTTCCATCTTCATCGGTGAGTTCGCCCTGCTCTTTTAGGTGGCGATACGTCAGGTCCAGCTCCATCTCATGGCCGAGCATAACCAATGCGTCCAAATCATCTTTGTATTTCTCGATGTTATTCATGTGCATTTCTTCCGTGGCTAACGAATAGGTTAAGCGACTCCGCCGGCACGGCGATTCAGCGAGTTTATCGGGGCAGAAACCGGTTTATCACGTCCATTCTTCCAATCAAATGTGGTCGGCCACAATTTATTTTGACCTATGAAACCTTGAGCATTGCCAATATTGACAATCGCTTAAGATACTCCTTCATATTTTGGTCGCCCCTATTTGGGGCAGTCCTGTCGTCATAAAGATATATACGATTCGGGTCGGAGCTTCCGTCATATGAAAGTTTTTCTACTGTTTTTGGCCCTAGGCCTTTTAAATCCACTAACACTGGATAGTCTGCGTACTTGATCCATTCTTTTGTAAAAAACCCAACTGGCTTATATTCCCTATTCAAGATCGCATACCGCCCATCTTGCTGCTTGTCTAAGCAATACGGCATAAATACAGCTCTAACATCATCGAGCATTGCAAACTCCTATGAAACCGGGGACGGACCCTGAGGTATCCCCAGAATAACGTAAATTTTTTCAGTGCGTTAAATAGCATTTTTGGTGCAGGATTGAACATGCACGAGAGGTCGTTGTCCCTGGTAAAGCGACGAAACCCGCCAGGAGACCCCCCGTGCATGCAGGAACCATCTTACACCGCTGCCTCGATCCGTTGCTGCAGTCGATTCACCGCACACGTCTCGCGACAGTGTTCGCCGCGGTGGCGGCCTGCGTGAGCGGGCCGGCGTTGTCGTTGACCGATGTGGGACGGCGCTTCTGCAATTACGGGGACAGTTTACCTGATTCCGTTCCAGCAGCTCAAAAGAGGTCCTGGGCGTGAGTCCTGTCGCAAGCGAAGCGTCAAATCCTGCAATCACGTAGCTCGTGAATGCTGGATTTGACGCTTCGCTGCAGGCTCTGGTCGCACGATCCAATCTGATTCATTAGGCTACGTTCTGCAGCAGATTCGCGAAATCCTTTCCAGACGTCGGCCGAGGAAGCGGCCTATTATCGCATCTGTAGAGTTCAATCATTTCTTCCACGATTTGGCAAAGCTCATCAAAGACAGCCTTCTCGTCGTCACCGCGGCAGCCCCCGAACATTAAACCGGGGCAGCTTCCCACATAACAGCCGTCTTCCTCGGACCATTCAACGATCTTTGCGTATCTGGCACTGTCTTTCATTTCACGAATTCTTGGAGGCACCGAAGTTCACTTTGGTTATTCCTTGCCGACGTGTTCCGAGTTTCATGCAACGCCAGTCAAGATTAGCCTAAGGATGCCTCAAGTCAAAATTGGAGGTAATGGCCTCGACCAGAGTCTCCGCTGAAGGGTGTTCCGCACGGTTCTCGGGAAGGTCGAGTTGGACTCGATGTTGTTGGCTGTCAGGGCGGTGGAAGAGGACGACTGCAAGTCGTCGATCCCAGGTGGGCTGCGCTCGATGGGGCTTGGCGGGGGATCGGAATGTCGCCGGTGCTGCATGGCCTGTCTCGCGATCCGGCCGCTGGCTGCCGAGCGACTCGGCGCCGATCGATCGTCGGGCGCGCATCGACGGGCGGGCCAAGGGTTAGAGTAGCGCGCGCAAGGCGCTCCGCAGCAGCGGCAGCAACGCCGCCTTGTCTAGATCGGGGTGGCTGATGGCGCGACCGGACAGCCCGTCGAAGAGGGCCATGATGACCTCGATCGCCGCGTCGGCATCCTCGACCTCCATCCCGCGGGCTTGTCGGGCGGCGCGATGCAGGGCGCAGAGTCGCTCGCGCTTGGCGGCATCGGCGGCGCGGACGATCTCCGCGACGGCCGGATTGCGGGCGGCCTCGGCGAGGATCTCAACCTCCAGCGCAGCCTTGTTCAGGTCGGTCTTCTCGTTCAGACCGACCTCGACGCGGTCGATCATGGCCTGAAAGAGGTCGTCCTCGCATTCGAACTGAAGGACCATCTCGAGCGAGCAGTCCAGCTTGCGCTCCACCAAGGCGCCGATGATCGACTCCTTGCTCTCGAAGAAGTGATAGATGTGGCCGGGACTCATCCCGGCAGCCTTCGAGATCTTCGCGATGCTGGTCCCGTGAAACCCCTCGCGGACGAAACAGGCGGCCGCCGCGTCGAGGATCTGTTGGCGCCTCGCCTGACCGCGGCTGGGTTCCTGCTCTTGATTCGGCCCCTGCATCTTCCTCCTCCGTTGCCTGTTCGCGCCGTTGCGCGGGCGCTCTTTGATGACGGCGCCGCGACGGGCTCGAACCGCGCACGACACCTTACACCTTGACCTCCTCGACTCGCGGGTCTAAAGTTCGGTCACGAACTAGAATGAACGTTCACTCTACAACAGTCAACGGTCGACACCTCAAACAGTCGACACTGGCATCGCACTTCGAGGTATCTCATGGGATCCGCCCCCCGTCACATCGGCATCGCTCGTGCCTGGCCGATCGGCCTCGTCTTGCTCCTCGCCGGCTGCAATCAGACCCCCGGCAGCGGTGCCGCGCCTGCGGCTCCTCCGCCACCCGAGGTCGGCACGATCACGATCGTCGCCCGCCCGACCACCCTGACGACCGAGCTGCCCGGCCGCACCGTGCCGTATCGGATTGCGGAGGTGCGCCCGCGCGTGAGCGGCCTTATCCAGGATCGGCTCTTTACCGAAGGCGGCGAGATCAGCGCCGGCCAAGTGCTCTATCAGATCGACCCGGCGGTCTACCAGGCGGCTTACGACAGCGCCGAGGCCGCACTGGCGCGCTCGCAGGCGACCTTGGATCGGGCGCGGCTGAAGGCCGATCGCTATGCGCTTCTCGCCAAGTCCAAGGCGGTGAGTCAGGAAGACAACGACGACACCCAGGCGGCGCTCAAGGAGGCCGTGGCCAGTGTCGCCGTCGATCAGGCCGCCTTGGAGCGCGCGCAGATCGATCTGGCCTACAGCCGGGTCGAGTCGCCGATCGCCGGGCGGATCGGACGCTCGACCGTCACCCAAGGTGCCTTGGTGACGGCCAACCAGGCCGAAGCGCTGGCGACCGTGCAGCAGATCGATCCGATTTACGTCGACCTCACCCAATCCAGCACCCAGCTGCTCAAGCTGCGCCGCGCCCTCGCCGACGGTCGCCTGGAGAAACCGGACGGCGAGCAGGCAAAGGTGACGCTCATCTTGGAGGACGGCAGGATCCATCCGCATGCGGGACGCCTGGAATCCTCCGAGGTCACGGTCGACCAGGGAACCGGCACGGTCACGTTGCGCGCCACCATCCCGAACCCCGAGCAAGAGCTTCTGCCGGGGATGTTCGTCCGCGCTCGGGTGGAGGAAGGCATCCGCTCGGACGCCATCCTGGTTCCGCAACAAGGTGTCCAGCACGATCGTCGCGGCAACCCGATCGCCTTGGTCGTAAACGACGAGGGCAAGGTGGAGGAGCGCAAGATCGAGACGACACGCACCATCGGCGATCAATGGCTGGTGGACGCCGGGCTCGAGCCGGGCGATCGCGTCATCGTCGAAGGCAGCCAAAAGGCCCGACCGGGAGCGCAGGTCCGGGTGATGGACCTCAGCGATCAACCGGGCTTTGCGGCGGTGAATTGAGCACTACACGCCGACGGCTGACCACCCCCGCGCCCCACACTCCCGAACCAAGGACCCCAACCCCATGGCCCGTTTCTTCATCGATCGACCCGTCTTCGCCTGGGTCATCGCGATCGTCATCATGCTCGCCGGGGTGCTGTCGATCCTGACCCTGCCGGTCGCCCAGTATCCGAGCATCGCGCCGCCGGCGATCTCCGTCACGGCCAACTATCCGGGTGCCTCGGCCCAAACGCTGCAGGACTCCGTGACTCAGGTCATCGAGCAGCAGATGAACGGGCTCGACGGGCTGCGCTACATGTCCTCGACCAGCGAGTCGACCGGGATCGCGACGGTCACCATGACCTTCGAGAACGGCACGAATCCGGACGTCGCCCAGATGCAGGTCCAGAACAAGCTGCAGACGGCCACGGCGCTCTTGCCCGCGCAGGTGACCCAGCAGGGGCTGCAGGTCGCCAAATCGGTGCGCAACTTCATGATGGTCGTCGCCTTCGTCTCGCGCGACGGGCGGCTCGAAAGCGCGGATATGAGCGACTACATGGCCAGCCTGGTCAAGGACCCGCTCAGCCGCGTGCCCGGTGTCGGCGAGATCACCCTTTTCGGTGCCCAGTATGCGATGCGCATCTGGCTCGACCCGAACCGGCTCAATCAGTTCGGTCTGACGCCGGCCGATGTCGCGAACGCCATCAAGGCCGAGAACGCCCAGATTTCGGCCGGTCAGCTCGGCGCCGTTCCGGCCGAGCCCGGCCAGCGCCTCAACGCGACCGTGAACGTACAGAGCCGGCTCAACACGCCCGAGGCATTCGGCGCGGTCCGGGTGCGCACCGCGGCGGACGGCTCCACGGTCTATCTGCGCGATGTGGCCCGCATCGAGCTGGGCAGCGAGAGCTACAACACCGCCGCCTTCCACAAGGGCAGCCCGGCCGCCGGCATGGCGATCCGTCTTGCGACCGGGGCCAATGCGCTCGAGACCGCGGCGGCCGTGCGTGCGCGACTCGACGAGCTTGCCCCCTTCTTCCCGGCCGGGGTCGAGGCGGTGTTTCCTTACGACACGACGCCCTTCGTGAGGATCTCCATCGGCGAGGTGATCAAGACCCTGATCGAGGCCGTGATCCTGGTCTTCCTGGTCATGTATCTGTTCCTGCAAAACTTCCGTGCGACCCTGATCCCGACGCTTGCCGTACCGGTCGTGCTGCTCGGCACCTTCGGCGTGCTGGCGGCCTTCGGCTATTCGATCAATACGCTCACGCTATTCGCGATGGTGCTGGCGATCGGGCTGCTGGTGGACGACGCCATCGTGGTGGTGGAGAACGTCGAGCGTGTGATGCACGAGGAGGGTCTGCCGCCCAAGGAGGCGACACGCCGTTCCATGGATCAGATCACCAGCGCGCTGATCGGCATCGCGCTGGTGCTCTCCGCCGTCTTCGTGCCCATGGCCTTCTTTGGCGGCTCGACCGGGGTCATCTACCGGCAGTTTTCCATCACCATCGTCTCGGCCATGCTGCTGTCCGTGGTGGTCGCCCTAACCCTGAGCCCCGCCCTGGCGGCGACCCTGCTCAAGCCCGGACATCAGGGCGAGCGACGCGGCTTCTTCGGCTGGTTCAACCGCAACTTCAACCGCGGCACCACGGGCTATGTGAAGGGTGTTAAGGGCATCCTGGGACGACGCAAGCTGTTCCTCGTGGTCTATCTCATGCTCGTCGTCGGCCTGGGCCTGTCCTATGCACGCCTGCCGACCGCCTTCCTGCCGGACGAGGATCAGGGCATCCTCATCACCCAGGTGATGCTGCCTGCCGGCGCGACACGCGAGCGCACGCTGGAGGTGCTGCGCGAGGTCGAGCGCCACTTCCTCGAAGACGAGTCCGAGGCGGTCCAGGAGCTCATCACCGTGGCCGGCTTCAGCTTCGCCGGACAGGGCCAGAACATGGCGTTCGGGTTCGTCCGTATGAAGGACTGGGACGAGCGCAAACGGCCGGACCTGAAGGTGAAAGCGGTCGCCGGACGGGCGATGAAAGCCTTCTCGCAGATCCGCGATGCGCAGGTCTTCGCCTTCGTGCCGCCGGCCGTCATCGAGCTCGGCACCGGAACGGGCTGGGACGCCCAGCTCCAGGACCGCGGCGGCGTGGGCCACGAGGCCCTGATGGCCGCGCGCGGCCAATTCCTCGGGATGGCGAACGCCGATCCCGCCCTCGCCGCGGTCCGACCCAACGGACGCGAGGACGAGGCGCAGTTCAAGGTCGAGATCGACCGCACCAAGGCCGGCGCGCTCGGACTCTCGCTCGCGGACATCAACACCGCGCTCTCCGCCGCTTGGGGCAGCTCCTATGTTGACGACTTCGTCCACGAGGGCCGTGTGAAGAAGGTCTATCTCCAGGCCGACGCACCCTATCGCATGTTGCCCGAGGACCTGGACGACTGGCATGCGCGCAACGCCGACGGCGAGATGGTGCCCTTCTCCGCCTTCGCCAGCGGCAGCTGGGTCTACGGCTCGCCCCGTCTGGAGCGCTACAACGGTCTGCCCTCCGCGCAGGTGATGGGTCAGGCCGCACCCGGTGTGAGCTCGGGCGAGGCGATGGCTGCGGTCGAGGCATTGGTCGCCAAGCTCCCGCCGGGGATCGGTCTGGAATGGACCGGGCTGTCGTTCGAGGAGCGCGCCGCGGGCGCCCAGGCCCCTCTGCTCTATGCACTCTCGGCACTGGTGGTCTTCCTGGCGCTCGCCGCACTCTACGAGAGCTGGTCGGTGCCCTTCGCGGTCATCCTGGCGGTGCCGCTCGGGGTGCTCGGTGCCGTGCTCGCCGCGACCGGACGCGGACTTCCGGCCGACATCTATTTCCAGGTCGGACTGCTTGCGACCATCGGACTCTCGGCAAAGAACGCCATCCTCATCGTGGAGTTCGCCAAGACGCTGCAGGAGCAAGGCAAGGACGCGGTCGCCGCGGCCTTGGAGGCGGCGCGGATGCGGTTGCGGCCGATCCTCATGACCTCGCTCGCCTTCGGCTTCGGCGTCGTGCCGCTCGCCATCAGCTCGGGGGCGGGCTCGGGGGCGCAGAACGCGATCGGCACGGGCGTGCTCGGCGGCGTCGTCGCCGGGACCTTGCTCAACATCTTGTTCGTGCCGCTTTTCTTCGTGGCGATCCGGTCGCGGCTGGATCGGCGGACGGCTCGGGAGGCATCGGGGCAGGCCGTCACATCAGCGCCGACACCGACGCCGGCAGAGACCTGAGCAGCGAGCGGCCCGGCGTCCACTTTGACCTAAATTCGGCAATTGGAACCGCAAAGGCGCAAAAGACGCGAAGGACTTCGATCTAGTGCCGGCAGAGCGAGGCTCACCCGACAGGCGAAGGTGAGCGACAAGACAAATCGTTGTTTTTCTTTGCGTCCTTTGCGCCTTTGCGGTTCAACTGCTCTTTCCAGGTTCAATGAAAATCCCGGCTGTAGGTCGCTTCGAGCCGGACCTGCAGCAGCGACTGCGGGTCCCAGAAGGCGTCCGCGATCAGGTGGGGCACGCTATCCTGCTGCTGGATCCGTCCGGTGACGCCGAGCAGGTTCGTGGTCTTGATCAGGCGGGCGTAGCGTTCGAGCACCTGACTCCAGACCACGAGGTTGACGAAGCCGGTCTCGTCTTCGAGGGTCATGAAGAGGACACCGGATGCGGTCGCGGGGCGCTGACGGCAGATCACCAGACCGGCGTAGCGCGTGCGTCGACCATGCGGCATCGCACGAACACCGGCGGCATCGGGCAGACGCTGCGCGCGAAACCGCTCGCGCAAGGGCGCCAAGGGATGCCCGAGCGTGCTGTGCAGGCTGGTGCGGTGATCCCAGGCAATGGCCTCGAAGGCATCGAGATCGGTGAAGACCGCGGCGCGCTCTCGGGGCCCCGGATCGAGTGGCGCATCCTCCTCGTGAACGGCCCCGGCGACCTGCCACAGGGCCGAGCGGCGCTGCGGCTCCAAGGCCCCGAGCGCCCCCGATTCGGCCAGGCGTGAGAGCACGCCGGCATTCAGCCCGGTACGCCGCACCAGATCCTCGACCGACGCGAAGGGGCGCTCCGCCCGCGCCGCCTTCAGCTGCTCCCATTGCGCCCGGGCAAGACCCTTCACATAACGCGCGCCCATGCGCACGGTGTAGCGCCGCGCATCCGACCCGGCCTCGCTCATCAACCCGGCCACGTCGCTGACCCGATCCGCCGGGTGGACCAGCCCCGCAGGTTGGACAAGCCCCGTAGGGTGGACAAGCGCAGCGCCGTCCACCAGCGCCGGCGCCGGACTCAGTGGACTTCGCTCTCGCTCGTCCACCCTACAGGCCTCCGCTACCGTCCCGACTTGACCCGGCTCCAGCGTGCAATCCCACTCGCTCCGGACCACATCGATCGGACGCACCTCGATGCCGTGGCGCTTGGCGTCCTCGATGATGGTCGCGGGCGAGTAGAAGCCCATCGGCTGGGCATTGAGTAAGGCGCAGACGAAGACGTCGGGGAATCGGCATTTCATCCAAGCGGTGGCGTAGGCGATCAGGGCGAAGCTGGCCGCATGGCTCTCGGGGAATCCGTACTCGCCGAAGCCGCGGATCTGCTCGAACACCTGCTCGGCAAAGGCGGCGTCGATGCCCTTGGCGATCATGCGCTGGACCAATCGCGCACGGTGACGCTCGATCCGACCGCTGCATCGCCAAGCGGCCATGTCGCGGCGCAGCTGATCGGCCTCGCCGGGGGTGTAGTCGGCAGCCACCATCGCCAAGCGGATCACCTGCTCCTGGAAGAGCGGCACGCCGAGTGTCTTCTCGAGCACGGGCGCCAGGCACGGATGAGGATAGATCACGGGCTCTTGGCCGGCGCGGCGACGCAGATAGGGATGCACCATGCCGCCCGTGATGGGACCGGGACGCACGAGGCTGATCTCGATCACCAGGTCGTAATAGGTGCGCGGCCGCAGACGCGGGAGCATCGCCATCTGGGCACGGCTCTCGATCTGGAAGACGCCGAGCGTGTCGGCCCGGCGGATCATCTCGAAGGTCGGCGCGTCGTCGGCGGGGATACTCGCCATGGTCTCGTCGCGACCGTAATGGCTGCGCATCAGATCGAAGCCGAGATGCAGCTGATGCAGCGCACCGAGCGCCAGGAGGTCGACCTTGAACAGCCCCAGGGCTTCGAGGCTGTCCTTGTCCCATTGGATCACCGTCCGGTCGGGCATGGCGGCGTTCTCGATCGGGACCAGGGTCGAGACCGGCTCGTGTCCGAGCAGGAAACCGCCGGGGTGGATCGAGAGATGACGGGGCACATCCAGGATCTCGGTCGTGAGCCGGATCAGGTGCCGATGCACCGGCTGGTCGGGATCCAGACCGGACTGGCGCAGCACCTCGCCCGACAGCGCGTCGCCCGCGTGCGCCAGCAGCTTCGAGAGACGATCGAGCGAGGTCTCGGAGAGACCCAGCACCTTGCCCACGTCGCGCACCGCTGAGCGCACCCGATACCGGATGATGTTGGCGACCATCGCCGCGTGATCCCGACCGTATTTGGCATAGACGTGCTGGATGACCTCTTCGCGGCGCGCGTGCTCGATATCCAGGTCGATGTCCGGCGGCTCGGCCCGCTCGCGCGAGAGGAAGCGCTCGAACAGCAGCCCCATGCGCACCGGATCCACGGCGGTGATCCCCAGGCAATAGCAGACGGCGGAGTTGGCCGCCGAGCCGCGGCCCTGGCAGAGGATCCGCTCGCGGCGGCAGAACCGGACGATCTCCCACATGGTCAGGAAATAGCCGCAGTAATCCAGCTCCTCGATCAGCGCCAGCTCCTTTGCCACCTGTGCCGAGACCGCCTCGGGCAAGGTCGCCCCGTAACGCTCATGCGCGCCCTCGAGCGTGAGCCGCCGCAGCCATTGCGAGGAGGTCGAGCCGTCCGGGAGATGCTCCGAGGGATAGCGATACCGCAGCGCGTCCAGATTGAAGCGGCAGCGTTCGGCGATCTCGAGGGTGCGGGCGACGGCGCCCGGGTCGTCCTCGAACAGCTTGGCGAAGGCATGAACGGACTTGAGCGCATGCTCGGCATTTGGCCTGATCCGGCGCCCGGCCTCGGCAAGCCGGATACCTTGGCGGATGCAGGCCAGCACGTCCTGCAGCTCGCGTCGGCTCGGGGCGTGATAGAGCACCTCGTAGCCTGCGACGATCGGCAGCCGATAACGCGCGGCCCGCTGTCGCAAACGCGCCTCGCGCCCCGGCTCGTCCGCGCGACGATGACGCGCCGCCAAGGCATAGAGCCGATCGTCGAATGCCTCGCGCAACTGATGTGCGATGAAGAAGGGATCGGCCTCCCCGCAGAGCAGGGCGGACTCCCCGCCCCAGAGCGCGATCAGGTCGCCGGCGTGGGCGTAGACCTCGCGCCAGCCGACCCGGCTCTCGCCCTTGGCGCAACGGCGCCGGCCCAGGGTCAGCAGCCGACAGAGATTGGCGTAGCCGTCGCGGCTCTGCGCCAGCAGGATCAGGGTCGAGTCGTCCTCGATCGAGACCTCGGCTCCGGCGATCAGCGGCACGCCGAGCTCGCGCGCCTTCACATGGGCCTCGACCAAGCCGTAAACCCCGTCGCGATCCGTCAAGGCCAGACCGGCAAGCCCGAGCGCGGCGCAGGTCTCCACCAGCTCCTCGGGGTGACTCGCCCCTTCGAGAAACGAAAAATGGCTCTTGCACCAGAGCGGGATCACTCCACCCGTCCATGCACGAACCAGCCGCGCCGCACTCGATCGTAGAAGACCCACAAGAGCTCGCCTTTACGGGTCTCCGCGAAGTGATACTCCCGGTGCAGTGCACGCACCCACCAGCCGCCGGCGACCACATAGGGGCCCCAGACCCGCACCACGGGTCCCTGCTCCAAGCCGTGCAGCATCCAGCCGTCCGGCTCATGACACGGGCGCGGCGGCAAGGGGATCGGGCGCCTGTAGAGACGGCGCACCAGACGCCGCTGCAGACGCGTGCGCGGACGCGCGGGCTCCAGTCGGGACAAGGGCTCCCACGCGAAGCTGTTCTCGGGCAGATGCCCCGAGCTGAGCCGCGCCTGCACCACCGACTGCTCGCCGAATGCGGCCCGCACGCGCGCCAGTGCACGATTGGCCGCCTCGAGGTCGCGGCGCGGCCGGGCGGCGAGCAGCTCGAGCTGGCGCTGCTCGGGGCTGACGGCACGGGTCAGCAGATGCAGCTCCTCGACACCGTCCGGCAGGCGTGCCGCCGACAGACGCAGCCGGATCAGCTCCAGGATCTGTCGGGCATCCAGGGTCGGTGCGGCCGGGCGGATGCGTTCCTTGTGCTCGCCCAGACGCTCGAAGCGGAACAGCAGCCGCAGCTCTTCGAGGACCTGACCGCGTCCGGCAAGCACATCCAGAAGCGGCGACAGCCGCGTCTCGATCAGAGCCATCAGGCGATCGACATCGGTCTCGGGCCGATCGAGGATCAGTCGAGCCGTCACCGGCTCGACCGGGTGCTCGGGCTGCAGCGGGAGATTCAGCTCGCCCGAGGCCATCCGGTGCAGATCGAAGGCGGCCTTCCCGTAGCGCCGACGGATGCCCTCGGACGGCAGCCGGAGAAATTCACCGAGGCTGTGCACGCCGAGCTTGGCAAGCGCGTCCCGCGTGCCGGGCGCGATCGCCAAGCGCTCCAAGGGCACATCCTGCAAAGCGCCCTGCTCCTGCGCCGTCTCACGCAGGATGCGCACGCCTTGACCAGACTTGGCGAGCGCATAGGTCGCGAAGCGGCGAAAGCCAACGACCACGACGGCGCTCAAACCCATCGCCGAGAGCCCCGTCTCGATCCCCGCGGCCCAGGCGTCGAGCGACCCGTAGAGCGGCTCGAGCCCGGACGCATCGAGCCAGAAGACACCGGGCTCGTCCGCGGACGGCTCGACATGCGGGCTGTGCTCGCGCAGCCGGCGGGAGACGGCAACGACGGCCCGATCGATCTGCGCCTTGGGGACCGGGGCGGCGCGCAGGTCTCCGCTCAGCGACAAGGCCGCAGCAAAGGACATGCCCGAGAGGATGCGTGCTGCACGCGCGGAGGCATTGACCCACAAGACGATGCCCCGCGGCTGATCTCTGTCGACGACGGCGACCGGATGCCCCCGCCACTCGGGATGCTGCCGCAGCAGGAGCTGAAGCGGGAAGGCCGGCAGATCAAGACAGGCCATCCGGTCCATGACAGAGCTCCGCGTAGGTCCGGCCCGGTCCCTGGCGCTTGTCCTTGAGGATGAGCGTCTCGCAGCGAAACAGCGGCGGCGCACGTCCGGTGCGTGTCGCATCGGCGCGCAACGAGATCAGCGACCCCAACGACGGACGCTCCCGCCCCTTGCGCGTCAGGCACAGGAGCGCCGTCTCGTGCTTCTTCGCAAGCGCGGCGAGGCGTGTCTGCGCGGCAAGTGGCAGGTCATCCTCACGACCCAGATCCAGCACGACGAGACCGAAGGCACCCGAGCGCAACAGCAGGTCGGCCGCCCGCGCGGCCTCGAGCGCACCCTGGGCCCACACGACCGCCAAGGCACTCAGATCGATCCCGACCGCCGCGACATCCGGCGGATAAAAGCCGCTGTCGCGCCCCGTCACCCAGACCGTCGGCTCGTCGCACTGCTGAGCCTCGGCCACCAGACCCATGGTCAGCGTCAGCGCCGCCGTCGCCTCCCCGCCCGAGACCTCGGCGAAGCGACCACGAAAGGCCGCCAGCCCCCAAGAGACAGGCGCCCGGCTCGGCTCGAGCCCTCGCTGAAAATCCGAAAAGGCCGCCTTCATGGGAATGCTCGGCTCGGGGAACATGGCTTTTTAAGGATGAAGGATGGATGGAAGCAGCCGGTGTTGTGCCGACGCAAGTGGAACGGTGCAGAGATTCCGAGGGTCCGAGATCATTTTTCGTTGTCGTGGTCGTGGTCGTGGTCGTGGTCGTAGTCCTATCGATAGTCGATTACGACCACGACCACGACAACGAACGGTCTCGACACATCTGTCGTGCTGCACTTAGGAAGCACAATCGACGGCCGGCTTCCCCTCAATCGAGATAACGACGCACCTCGATCACCCGCCCCAACACCTGAAGCGTATCCGGGTCCGGCGTCATCACCGCGTAATCTGGGTTTGCCGGATGCAGCTCGATCCGCTCGCCGCGCCGCCGCAGACGCTTGATCGTCGCCTCCTCGCCTACCAGGGCGACGACGATCGCGCCGTCCTCGACGCTAGGGAGACGCCACACGATGACGATGTCGCCGGGCAGGATGCCGGCGTCGCGCATGCTCTCGCCGCGCACACGCAGGCCGAACAGCTCCTCGTTCGCGCCGACGCGGTCCGACTGCACCGGGAGATAGCCTTCGAGGTCCTCGACCGCCAACCCGAAGGCGCCGGCCGCAACGCGGCCGAGCAAGGGGACCAACCGCGGCGGCGCGATCCGGTCTTCACCGGTCACAAGCACCGCCGAGTCGGCGAGCCGATAGCCCCGCGACCGACCCGACTGCTTGTCGAGGCGACCTTCGGACACCAGCGCCTCGAGATGCGCACGCGCGGTCTGCACGGAGCGAAAACCGAACGCCTCCTGGACCTCCCGCACGGTCGGCGGTTGGCCGGCCAGGAGCCGTTCGCGCATGAGCTGGAACACCTGCTCGCGCGTCTGTCCGGTCGGTGTTCGACCCATCACATCACCCTCGCTCGGTCGGGGAATCCCGTGAACGATTTATAGCATACATTTGTATGTTAAACCGCGCCTGGTGCGGTATGCTTCGTTTTTTGGATTGGCTTGGCCGCGCCAGCTCCGACAACTGTCGGAGCTGGCGCGGTTTAAGGTTTTAAAAAATATTAAATTTTAAACCGCGTCCCCAAAAAGGTCGGGGGAATCCTCAAGCCCGACACAACATGAGAATCACGCATGTCGCTCTGGACGCGGTTTATGCGGAGCGAATCGCCTGTCGGTGTCGGATGAGGAAGAGGGCCGGGATGACGAAGAGGCTCAGCAAGGGTGCCGTGATCATGCCGCCGACCATGGGTGCCGCGATGCGTCGCATCACCTCCGAGCCCACCCCGGCGCCCAGGATGATCGGCAGCAGACCGGCAAAGATGGTGGCGACGGTCATCGCCTTGGGCCGAATCCGCATGACCGCGCCTTCGATGATCGCGCCGAGCAGGTCGGCTTCGTCCCGGAGCCGGCCCTCTTCGCGCCGCTGCTTCACCGCATTGTCGAGATACACCAGCATGATGACGCCGAACTCGGCAGCGACCCCGGCCAGCGCGATAAACCCGACGGCAACCGCCACCGACAGGTTGTAGCCCAGCAGATAGATGAGCCAGAAGCCGCCGACCAACGCAAAGGGCAGCGAGAGCATCACCAGCAGGGCCTCGGCGGTCGAGCGGAAGGTGAGATACAGCAGTAGGAAGATGAGTGCCAAGGCGACCGGCACCACCTGCATGAGCTTGGCTTGGGCGCGCAGCATGTACTCGTACTGGCCGGACCAGGCGATCGAGTAGCCGGGCGGCAGCGCGACCCGATCGCGCACCACGGCTTGTGCATCGGCGATATAGCGCCCGAGATCGCGTCCGCGGATATCCACGAAGACCCAGCCGTTGAGACGCGCGTTCTCGCTGCGCAGCATGTCTGCCCCGTCCACGACCACCACCTCGGCGATCTGCCCGAGCGGGATCTGAGCACTGGTCGGGGTGACGATGGGCAGCTCGCGCAGCTTCTGCAGATCATCGCGCTGCTCGCGCGGGAACCGCACGCTCACCGGATAGCGCTCCAGCCCCTCCACCGTCCGGGTCACGGTGACGCCGCCCAAGCCGGCCGCGACGATCCGGTTGATGTCCCCGATGTTCAGACCGACGCGGGCGGCCGCCACCCGATCCGGTCGGATCTCGATGTAGCGACCCTGTGCGGCCCGCTCCGAATAGGCCGAGGCGGTCCCCTCGATCTGCATCAAGGCCTGCTCGACCTCGCCGCCGATGCGCTCGATCTCGGCCAGATCCGGACCCGAGATCTTCACCCCGAGCGGGGTCTTGATGCCGGTGGCCAACATGTCGATGCGCGTCTTGATGGGCATCACCCAGGCATTGGCGAGGCCGGGGATGTCGACCAGCGCATCCAGCTCGGCGATCAGTCCATCCAGGGTCATCCCCTCGCGCCACTCCTCGCGCGGCTTGAACTGGATCAGGGTCTCGATCATGGTCAGCGGGGCCGGATCGGTCGCGGTTTCCGCTCGGCCGACCTTCCCGAAGACCCGCTCGACCTCCGGAAGACTCGCGATCAGGCGATCGGTCTGGCGCAACAGCTCGCCCGCCTTGCCGATCGAGATCCCGGGCAGGGTCGTCGGCATGTACATCAGATCGCCCTCGTCGAGCTCGGGCATAAACTCCGATCCGAGCCCCAGATGCCACTCGCCCAGGACCGGCACCCCGCTGAAGGTTGCTTGCCAGACGCTCGCAAGGTCGGCTTGCCAGCCTTCGATCCGCGCCTCGGCGTCTCGGTGAGGTCCTTGCTCGACCACGAGACCGACCGCCTGGAACGGCCATTTCAAAGGCGCCAGCAGACCGCCCACGCCGGCCAGCGGGATCAGTGTGCTGAAAAGGATCAGGACAGACAGGCCGACGACGAGATAGGGACGGCGCAGCACGCCGTTCAACAACGGCCGGTAGGCCCGGATCAGAAACCGGTTCAGCGGATTGGCGTCCTCGCGCGGGATACGTCCGCGGATCAGATACCCCATGAGCACCGGGACCAAGGTCACGGCAAGCCCCGCGGCGGCCGCCATGGCATAGGTCTTGGTGAAGGCCAGCGGCGAGAACAGACGTCCCTCCTGAGACTCGAGCGCGAAGACCGGCAGGAAGCTCACGGTCACGATCAGGAGCGAGAAGAAGAGCGCCGGGCCCACCTCGGTCGCGGCCTCGCCGATGACCTGCCAATGCCGCTCGAGGCTCAGATTCGGCCCGGCACGCTCCAGGTGCTTGTGGGCGTTCTCGATCATGACGATGGCCGCATCCACCATGGTGCCGATCGCGATGGCGATACCGCCGAGCGACATGATGTTGGCGTTGATGCCTTGCGCATTCATGATGATGAAGGCGATGAGAATGCCCAAGGGCAGCGAGACGATCGCCACGAAGGCCGAGCGCAGGTGGAACAGAAAGATCAGACAGACCAGGGCTACGACGATGAGCTCCTCGATCAGTTTGCTCTTGAGGTTGTCCACCGCGGCGAGGATCAGCTCGGAACGATCGTAGGTCACGAGGATCTCCACGCCCTCGGGCAGCCCGGCCCGCAGGTCGTCGAGCTTCGACTTGACGGCGGCGATGGTGGCGAGCGCATTCTCGCCGTAACGCATCACGATGATGCCGCCGGTGATCTCGCCCTCGCCGTCCAGATCCGCGACCGCTCGGCGCATCTCGGGCCCGATCTGCACCCGCGCCAGGTCGCGCAGCAGCACCGGGGTTCCGGCCTCCGTCACATCCACCGGGATGGTCTCGATGTCCTCCACGCCGGTGAGATAGCCGCGGGTGCGGATCATGTACTCCGCCTCGCCGCGCTCGATCACCGAGCCGCCGGCCTCCTGATTGGCATCGCGCACGGCATCCGAGACACGCGAGAGCGGAATCCCGAAGGCGCGCAGCTTCTCCGGATCCACCACGATCTGATACTCGCGCACCATGCCGCCGACGGTCGCGACCTCGGCGACGCCGGGCACGCTCTGCAACTCGAACTTGAGGAACCAGTCCTGCAGGCTGCGCAGTTGCGAGAGGTCGTGCCGGCCGCTGCGATCCACCAGCGCGTAGCTGAAGACCCAGCCCACGCCGGTCGCGTCCGGCCCAAGCCTCGGCTGCACACCCTCAGGCAGCGAGGCCGCCGCCTGATTGAGATATTCCAGGACACGCGAGCGCGCCCAATAGAGATCCGTGCCGTCCTCGAAGAGGATATAGACGAAGCTGTCCCCGAAGAAGCTGTAACCACGCACGACCCGAGCCCCGGGCACGGCGAGCATGGTCGTCGTGATGGGATAGGTGACCTGCTCCTCGACCACCTGCGGCGATTGCCCCGGGAAGGTCGTGCGCACGATCACCTGCACGTCCGAGAGATCCGGGATGGCATCCAACGGGGTCTGTTTCAGTGCCGCGATGCCCCATGCCGTGAGGAGTATCGCCGAGAGCAGCACCAGGAGACGATTGCGCAGCGACCAGAGGATGACCTGTTTCATTGCGGCGTTCCGGGGGCGGCCATCTGACGGCGATCCGAACGCGGTCGCTGGCTAGTGGGTCGCATGTGCACCTCCGGGCGTCTCGGAGCTTTCCGTCCCCGCTGCGTCTCCGGCGGGGAAACGCATGAAGCTCGCCTGCAGGCTGGATTCGGAGTCGATGAGGAACTGCCCCGAGAGGACGATTCGATCGCCCTCCGCGAGCCCGGAAAGGATCTCGACCTCGCCCGCACGCTCCATTCCGGCGACGACGTCGACCGGCTGAAAGCGCCCCTCCTCGACGACCCTGACCACGGTCGCGCGCTCGCCGGTGACGATCATGGCCTCGGCCGGGATCTTGAGGACGTCGTGCTTGGGTCCGCCGTAGATGATGACGTCGGCGAACATATTCGGCTTGAGCGCCAGATCGGAATTGTCGAAGACCAACCGCACGCGCAACGTCCGGGTTTTCGGATCGAGCTCGGGGTAGAGATAGTCGACCCGCCCTTCCCAGACCTTTCCCGGACGTGCCGGAACCCGGATCTCCGCGGGCAAGCCGCGAGCCAGCCAGTCGATCTGGGCCTCGAAGACATCGACGATGACCCAGACCCGACTGAGATCGGCGATGGTGAACATCTCGGTCTCGGGTGTGACATACATCCCCTGGCGTGCCATCAATCCGGTGACGATGCCGTCGATCGGGGCACGGATCGGCAGCCTGTTGCGCGGTTCGCGTTCCTGCTGGATATCTCGGATCACATCCTCGGGGATGTCCAACACACGCAGCAGATTGCGGGCTTTGTCTGCTTTGACCTGAGACACGCCGCTCGGCTGCGGCTCCAGTGCCTGAAGGAAATCCACCTGAGCCGAGAGCATCGCCGGCGCATAGATCTCGGCGAGATCCTGACCCTTGGTGACCCGCTCACCCTCGGCGCGCAACTTCAGATCCTCGATCCAACCCTCGGCACGCGGATGGATGTGCGCAAGACGCGTCTCGTCGAACTCCACCCGCCCGACCGTGCGGATGTACTTCCAGAGTGTCCCGCGCTCCACCGTTCCGATGCGCACGCCCAGGTTCTGCATCACCGCGGGACGCAGCACGACCTCCGGGTACTTTCCGACCATGGGATCCATCGTCTTCTTCACCAGATCCATGCCGCAGATCGGACAGCTCCCCGGCTCATCCCGCACGATCTGGGGATGCATCGGGCACACGTACTTGGGGTCGAGATGCTTGAGCGCGTGCTCCATGGCCGACTCGCGGGGGACATCCGCCGAGTCCTCGGCCTCGACGGAGATCGAGGACGGGGGCTCGGCCGCGCCGCAGCCGGTCAAAAGACCAACCGCAAGCAGCAAGGCCGAGAATCGGATCCAACGCCGCCGCAAGCAGGCCAGCCCTTTTGTTCGATCGGAAATAAACATGCTCGTCGCCTCCGACGCGGATGACGGATGCCGCCCGGAACAGGTATCGAACCGAAGAAGGCCGCAACAGGGTGCGGTCGACGGAGGGCTCGAGGCCGAGTCGGCCGAAGTTTAGGCGAGGTGACGTCGGGGCGGACGGATGCGCCCCTCGGGGAAGAAACGGTAGAAATAAACGTCCGATCCGACTTCAGGAACGGAGACGGACAGGGCCGGACGTGTCGGATCCGAAGAGGGCGCGACCTGCAGGGCACCGAGGGCATAGGCCAAGGCGCACTTCGCGCAGTCGAAGGGGGAATCGTCTCCGTCTCCGGGCATGGCTTGCGGATCGCCTTGGGAGAGGGATGAGCCGTGCATGGGACAGCTATCGCCGAGCTCGGCCACATGCTCGCAGGGCAGCGCGACACGCGACCATGTCTGCGCTTGGAATGCCAAGAGACAGAAAAAGATCAGAAAGGCGGTGGCGGGATGAGCGCGACGCATTGAGTGAATATGGTCCCGGCACGACAATCGCGCAAGCGAGATTGCGATTGCCGCTCGAGTCGGTCGCCACGGAAGAACCTCGCCTCGGATGCGTCGGCGCATGCTGCAACGCACCATTTACGGTACAATAGTTGCTAATTCTCTAACGTTCTTTCACGCATCCATCGGCAGTAGCGAATATGAGCAGTCCCGACAACTTCAAACAGTCACTGACCCGCGCCCGCGAGTACGGTCTCGAAGAGTTTCTCGAGATCATCAGCGAGATGTCTCAGGTCAGTACCCGCAAGGGGATCATCGATCGGAAAAACAAAGAGCTGATCACTTTGGGTATGGCCCTGACGAAGCAGTGCAGACGCTGCATCGACATCCACACCAAGGAGGCCATCCGCCTGCACGTGATGCCCGGCGAGCTCACGCAGGTCCGCAAGATCGCACTCTTTCTCAAGGCGAGCCCGCGTGAAGGCGGCGAGATGTGGGACTCCTGGGAGGATTCCTGGCGCGAATACGTCCTCGGCCGCGGACCGATCCAGCATCATGTCCGCGAGCTGATCGCCCTGGGCATCGCATTGGTGGAGCAGCGTCGCGACCATATCCACCTACACGCCCGTGCCGCGCGCGATTTCGGTGCAGCGCCGGAGGAGATCTTCGAGGTCATGCCCATCGCCCTGCTGATGGACGGCGCCCCGGCCTTGTCGCAAATCCCCCATCTCGTCGACGCACTCGACGGCCCTCCCCTGGCGATGAGCGCCTAAGCAACGTCCCTGCACCGCTCGGCGAGCCCTCGCCGAGATGTGCAGCGGATGAGGCCGGACGCCGAGGCGGATTCAACTCCAGTGCTGACGCGTCCCCGGGATCGAGCCGATCTCACCCAGAGAAATCCTGCGCAGCTCGGATCCGAACGCCAGCATATGCTGCTGCTTGAGGCTGATCCGAGCCGCTTTCATCGCATCCCAGACGGCTTGCCAACCACCCAGATCGGCGTTGCCCAGATGACGGGCCTCACGGTGCTGCCTGGCGAAATGCTCCGGGCTGCCTTTGGCCACTAAGGCCTCGCTCAAAACGGGGACAAGCAGGGAATCGGCACGGGGCAAGCTAAGGGCGATGAGCAGACCGGACGGATCCCAATCGGGAAAAACCGTGACGGAGACGTGCTCCGGCAGAACGGAGAGCAGGTTGCGGGTACCTCGCGCCAATCCACCGTGGCCGCGATAGAGCACCAGCGCATCCGCCAGCTCGGCGGGCGAGCGGAAGGCGTGCCAATCGTCGAAGCTGTCGAGGTTTTCGATGACCACGACCTGACCGATGGCGTCCGGGTTCAGGCCGGAGACGGGCACGCGCACACTCAGGTCGGATGCGAGCTGCGGCAGGGGTTCGGGCAGGCGACCCTTGACCAGGACATAACGATCGTCGGGGCGCTCGCGGGCGATCTTCTCGTCGATCGCGTCGGACGCGACCTCGCGCCGATTGCCTTGCGGAACCCCCTCCAACGGATCGAAGCCCCACGCCGACCGACACTGCTCGCGCAGCAGTCGGCGTTGCTCGGCATCGAAAGAGAGGTGCCGGTCCCGCGGCTCTCCGATCTCGAAGCGCCGGTGGATCTGCTCCCAGACCGCCGATCGCGGCACCTTCTCAAGACGCTCTCGCAGCAATCGATGGACCGCCTGCATGTGGCGTCTGCTCAGGCCAGCCACAGACGCAGATCCCGAATGATGAAGTTGCCGCTGTAGAGCGGATGGACCTCGCCGATCGTCTCCAGCTCGAAGTACCGCTTCTGCTCCTCGGGCAGACCCTCGTAGCCGCCGAGCACCTGGTACAGCCAGCTCTCGGCGTCATTGGACAGGGACTGGCGGTCGCGATAGTCCAGGGCCGAGAGCGGCTCGCCGCTGTCGATGACCTCGCAGAAATAGGCATCCACGGCAGCTCGGATTGCGCTGCTGCGCACCTCGAAGTCATCCGGCACGGTCAACGTCAGGGCCGGTGCGTCGGCGAGGGCTTGAGCCCTCGATTCGCGCGGGTGCAGGGATCGGACCTTCGCCAGCAGGGCCAGCAGCTCGGCCTCCCGGGTCGGATCATGTAGACTCAGACTCGCCGGGGCCAACGCGGGTGCGGCGCGGTTGAACAGCGCCGGGATGGCGCTGCCGGCGGCGTGGGGACCCACCTGGTACTCCGGGTGCTGGTTCAGGTGCAGCAGCCAACCCTTGATCAGCCGGGTGCGCCCGCGGATCTCGCGGAAACGTCCCAGGAGCTCCAACAGCCGGCCCTGCACGATGCTCAGCTCTTGGGCACAGGAACCGATGGTGCGCTGCAGGTTGGTCACCAGCAGATGACGCAGCTCGCGTAGATCGCCGGCAGTCTCGGCGAGCACCTCGAAGTTGACCAGCTCCAGCCCGGCGAGCAGCGCGCTCACCTGGGACTGGGCCAACTCGTTCTCGCGAATCTTGGCATCGAGCGTTCCGACATACCCGAACTCGTTGTTGATGCGGCTCCAGAGCACCCGGATACCGTGGCTCAGGGTCTCGCCGAAGGCATAGACGTGCTCCTTCAGGTCGGCCAAATAGGCCTCGGCGGCGGCGTAGTCGCCTTGGTGATGGGCCTCCTTGTAATGCTCGGCGAGTGTCTTGAAGCTCGCCAGCGCCGAGCCGGTGTTGGCATCGATACGGCGGTTGCGGTCGTCGCGCAGGGCCTCCTCGAGCAGCGCCCGCACCGCGCGACGCAGGTGCAGATCGGCGCCGGGCTCTGGACGATAGAGGATACCGTCCTTGAGCAGGCGCTCGCGCACGCCGGGTTCGAGCGCCTGATCCGCGATCGATCCGGACAGATAGGCGTCCATGATGGGCTCGGCATGGCGGGCGAGCCCGCGCAGTAAGCGCAGCCCGGCCTCCTTGAGATGGTCGCTCACAGCAACTGCCCCTGAACGGCGGACTCGGCCTGGTCCTCCAGGTTCAGACCCTCGGCGTCGTCGATGAAGCGGATGACCTCGTAGAGATAATCCAGCTTGCCGGTGGCCAGATAGATCTGTTTCTCGGTATTTGGACGGATCAGGTAGCGCAGATCGCAAAGCCTACTGAAGACCTGCTTGATCTGGCGATCGACATCGACGCTTGTCGAGTAGAACAACCGATGACTGCAGAGGTGGCTCAACTGCTCGCGGAAGGCCGGCGTATCTTCGATAACGGTTTGCAGCTCGTTCAGTCGAATCGGCATGCCTTCGGTCAAGGGCGCGTCCTGTCCGGCCGCATCCTGCACCAGCACCAACCATTCGACCAGCGGCGTCAGGGCCTGGCAGATGTCGCGAAACTGCTCGCTGATCTTTTTGCGCTCGGCATCGCCCAGAGCGCGGTAGCCGCAGAAGAACACCTCGCTGTCCGGGCCGGTGCCGATCGTGGCCACCAACCGGTTGAGCTGCCCGAGATAGGCGTCCACCTGCTCGCGATTGGCCGGGATGCGCAAAAAGCGCCAGCCGTCCTCGTTGGTGGTGCGGCAGATGAAGTCGCCATCGAGCAATCGCTCGATAACCTGTCCCTTGGTCGACAACATCTAAACCACCTCCATTGTCCGGCGTTCACGCAGCTTGGCCTCAATGGGATCCGGGCGCGGTTTGACGATCTGGAGCTGGCGGGTCTGCTTGTCGACGATATAGCGGTTGGCGAAGAGTCCCAAGACCTCGGAGTCCGGGTTGGGAAAGGCGCCGAGCACACGGATGTTGTTGCTGGTGCAGGCGTCGAAGATCTTCTTCACGTTCTGGTGGTGCAGTGTCCCCAGCTCGTCGATCGGCCAATGGATGGTGACGGGCGCGCCGCCGCGCAGCAGCCGGGTGAAGGCAAGCAGGAACTTGCAGAGGATCAGATAGGCCATGCCGTGGCTGGAGGATTCGTTGAGCTGGCGGTCGGTGCGGATCACCAGATCGCTGTGGCCCTCGCGCAGGCGCAGCTCGATCTCCAGCAGCCCGGCCACACCCCCGCTCAGGGCCGAGCGGCCGATGATGTCCAGTGCCCGGCGCAGGCTGCCGATGTAGTCCTCGCCGGGCAGGCCGTTGAAGTCGTCCGCGCGCCAGGCCTGGAAGGCGGCGATGAAGGCGCCCAGATCCGGCCAGAACTCCAGCTCCCCGATGCGCGAGCGGATCCGCACCGCGGAGTCCGAAACGCCGTCGAGACACAGATCCTCGCTGACCTCGCGGGTGATGCGCGCGCTCTGCGCGGCGATACGTCGATCGATATCGGCCAGGACGTCGTAGTAGTTGTTGAGGTCCAGACCGAACAACCGGCCCTGCTCGCGCAGGGCCGTCAGGCTCTGAGGCACCATCAGGGTGAGCAGCTGCTCCAGGTGCGGCACCAGCTTGCGGTGATCCAGGCGGCGGATCCCCTGCTCGCCGACCAGCAGGCTCTCCTCGCGGCCGCGCTCCCAGAATTCGGCCAGGCTGGAGCCGGACTGACCGGCGATCAGCGCGTCGAAACGCTCCACATGCGCCTTGACCGCACCCAGGGTCTGCTCGCGACGGCACAGCAGCTCGTCGCCGAGACGCAGACGCTCGTCGATCTCGCCCTCCGGCGGCGCGTCGTCGCGGGGCAGCTTCAGAGCGCCGAGTCGACCGAGCAGGCCCTTGAGCCGACCCAGCTGCGCCTCTGCCTCGTCCTTGCGACGCCGGGCATGCTCCCGGCCCTCCGTCAGTCGGTCGCGTTCGCGTTTGAAGTCGCCGGTGACGGACTTGAGCTCTTGATCGCGTGTCGCGAAGCGGCGGCGGCTGTCGTCCAGCTCGGCTTGGAGTTTCGGTTTGCGTGTCATCCAGCTGAGCCGGAACCAGTCGTCGTACTCCCGCACCTCCGCGCGACGCCGCTCCGCGCTTTGGATCTGCGCGTCCAAGGCGTCGATCTGTTTTCTTAGTCCTCTGATGCCCTGCTCATCCACGCCACGTAACTTGAGCTCGCCGTTGAACCAGGCGGTACAGGCATCCAGCTCGGTCTTGGCCGTGCGCTTGCTCTCGTCCATGGATTCCTGCAACTGCGCAAGCTCGAGGTCCAGCCGCGCGATGACCTCCTGCCAGTGTGCCTTGAGCTCCAAGTCTGCGACGCCGTGTCTGGCCTGGAGGTCGTCCAGCCACTGTCGGTGCTCGCCGGCGAGCTGCCGCGTCCGTGCCTCCAACTCGGTCAGTTGCTTGCGCGCAGCGCTCTTGCGTTCGCGTAGCGCCGCGTCGAGCTGTTCCTGCCGGGCACGCCGCTCGTCCTTAAGGCGGTGTCGATCGTCACGCGCGCTTCGCTGTTTGGTGCAGGCCGGGGTCATTGCACGATGCTGCTCCTCGAAGGTGGCGGTGAGCTCGCTCAGGGCCTTTTCGGCGGCCTGCTTTCGATTCTCCGCGTCCGTCAGCGCATCCTCGGCGAGTTCCAGGCGCCGACGCAGATCCGTCTCGGACGCGGCATGCTCGGGCGGATCGATGACCGAGAGATCCAGGCGCACGCCGAAGAGCGCTTCCTGCGTCGGCTCGATCAACGCCGGCTTCAAATCGGCGCGCTGCAGGAGGGTCGGCTCGATCACCCGGCCGAGTTGCTCCTCCCAGCCCGGCTGCTCGCTGCGCAGAAACTCCAGCAGACTGTGCCGGCCGGGATAGAGCAGGCGCTGAACATCCTCGCGCTGCGCCTGACGTTGGCCGACCCGCCGACCGGCCTCGCGCAAGGCGGCATCCGCGTCATCGCGTCGTCGGCGCAGCGTCTGCGCGCGGCCTTCCAGCTCACGCACCCGGACATCGGTGGCCTCGACCTCGGCCTCGGCATCCTCCAAACGCTGATCGAGGATCGCCAGTGAACGGTTCTCCTCCTCGGTGAAGCCGGCGCTCCGGATCCAGACGTCCAGACGCTCGCGTTCGAGCGCGTACTGACCCTCTTGCTTTCGAAAGGTCTCGATGCCGCTCTCGCGCTCCTGGTGCCGGCGCTGCGTCAGGGCTTCGAGCTCGCTGTTGCGCTGTTCGACCCGGGCGGTGCGCTGCTCGCCAAGAGCGGTCTGCTGATGACGCAACTGGTCCAGCCGATGCTCGCGCTGCTCCTTGATCGCGTCGCAGCGTTCCAGGTAGGCCTGCTTGACATCCTGATGCTGCTCGGTAAGCAGACGATAGCGCGCGCGAAGGTTGTCCAGCTCGTCGCTCCAGACCGGGATCTTGTCCAGATCGGCACGCGCCTGCTCGATATCGGCGGCCAGAAAGACCTGGTACTGCTGCTCGATCTGCTTGAGTTCGTCGTCGGCACGGCTGATCTCGGCGCGCGCGGCGGAGAGATCCAGGTTGAGCCCGTCGCAGCGTTGCCTCCAGACCTCTTCCTGCTTTTTGAGGGCGAAACCGGCCTGCTCGATGGCCGCGCCGCTCTCGCCCCGGATCTGCTGCAGCCGGGGCTCGTCGATCCGGTAGCCCCGCAGCAGACCGCCGAGGCGCCGCTCGCAGTCCAGCAGATCCTGGTAATCGCGCTCCAGCTTCTCGAAATCGGGACGCAGCGCATCGAACCCCTGCACGAGCTGGCTCTCGCGAATCCAGGTCTCCACCTGCTGGGACTTGAGCTGCGAGGTCGGCGGATTGACGCCGTCTTCTTCGAGAATGGCGGCAATCATGGAACGCACGGTCTCCATCTTGCCCTCCCGCGAATGTACGGCCTGGGCGAGCTTCTCGATATGACGCAGCGAATGCCCCGTCTCGCAAAGCGAGAACTGCCGGGCCAGCGCGCGCAGCTCGCCGCTGTTGCCGCGCGCGGCAAGCTGGCCGCGATCGTTCTGCAGGATGGCGCGGTACTCGCGGGTATTGAGCAACCCGCTGACGGTCACGCCGGTCTGCTTGAGCTGCCGGCCCACCTCGGCCATGCCGAGACAGATCAAGGTGTCGCCGGGGCGGGCGCGGGTGTAGTCGCCCAGATCGAACACCTTGCGGATCAGACGATAGGCGACACCCTTGCCGTCCGCCGCTGCAGCCAGCACAGCCTGACAGGGCTCGCCGTCCAGGCTCAGGTATTCATAGACGATAAAACTCTGCTCGGTAGGCAGGTACCAACGCTGGAAGCTGTCGCGGGTAGCGGGCACGACACGGCTTGGATACTCGCCGTAGAACACCGGCACCAGCCGCTGCAGGGTCGTCTTGCCGGAGGCATTGGTGCCGCAGATATTGGTGTGGTCGTCGACGCGAAGCTCGACGACACCCTGCAGATGCGTGTTGATGAGAATGATGCGATTCAGGCTAGGCATGCGGATCTTTCCGTGAAACGGCGAGTTGTGCCGAACGGCAGCGACGATCACTCGGCATGCTACACGGTCGTCGTTCCTTTCCCGGAATCGCTTAAACGACCGACGACCGCATCCGGCACCGCGACATCCGATCGATCGGCACGCACTTGGGCACCAGCCGACCGCTTTTCCCCGGCAGCATGAACACCACCTGACGGCTGTGCTCGGGTCCATAGCTCACATGGATCGGTTTGTCGTCGCCGTAGAAGTACAGCCGATCGAAGGGCGTCTCGGCGACGACCCAGCGCGCCACCTCGAGCATGTTCTCGTCCTCGACCAGAAAATCCGCCGCGGCGCCTAGACGCGGGCAGATCGGGCGCCCCAGACGATTGACCTCATGGGCGGCATGCTGATCGCGCTTAGGATCGATGCGACCTGCAATCGCCTTGGCCAGGGGCGCCGAGCAAAATCCGTAAGTCAGCCGGATCATGCCGAAATACTCGATCACGGGATCCAGGATTTGCGTGGCCAGATCGCACAACGCCGTGTAGCTCTCGGGCTGCTCCGGACGGTTGGCGAGACCGGTTGCGGCCTGCGTCTCGCCGCACTCGATCAATTGACGGTAGGTGAGAAAACGCCCGCAGGGCGCGTCCGGGTCCGGAAGGGTCCGAGACCGCACCAGGGCATTGTCTTCGATCGCCCAGCGCTGGCTCTCCAGCAGCGCATCGAATACCGCCGGCGCCGGGCCGTATCCCGACGCGGGCAGCAACCCCAGCGCATCGAGCGACTCGTCGAAGGCGAGCTGCTCCGGATACCCCTCGTACTCCTCGTTCAGATAACGCGCCTTGCGATACAGATACGGCGGCTCAAAGTCCTCGCCATAGGCAAAGTAATCGATATCCTGCTCGCGCAGCTTGATTTTGACCCGCTCGACCATCCGCGGCAGCGCCCTGCCGTCGAAATCGTCATACCGCATCAGGCTCACCTTGCCCGAGCCGATGTGGATCTTCACCAGATCCGCCTCCCGGATATCGCCGTAGAGCATCGACGCGGCGCCGACATACACCCGCAAAAGCGCCGGGAGCTGCTCGACCAATCGACTGTGCAGTTGCAGCGAGGCGCCCGGCTCCAGCCACCCCAGACCATGCTCGGCGGCCGATCGGCAGGCGGCGGCGATCGCTTCGGTGTCGGCGATCCGGAAGAGCTGCACGCGACCGGCCTCAAACGCCGCCGGGTAGTCGCCGAAGAACGCTTTGATGTCGCGCTGCAATCCCGCGTCCAGATGCTTGTAGGCGCGACGTCGACTGAACTGCTGAAGCGCGAGATAGACCTCCAGGTCGGCAATGCGCGCATGCTCGGCCTCGGCCAGGGCAGCGTCCACGACGTCCTGTCCCTTCTGCTCAGCGAGGAAACGCATGGCCTTGCCGAGACTGCCGAAGCCCTCGATCAAGGGCAACAGGTCATCCACCTCGCTCTTGTCCGGCGCTCGACCCAGACGCAGCCAGGTCTCCCAAAGGCGCTCCAACGGCTCGCGATAGACGTCATAGCGCTCCGCCGCGCGATCGCGCCGAGCCGGCCGCTCGCGAGGGATCGGCGCAGGGCGCGTGCTCGGCACCCTGAGCCGGTTGCGCCGACGGCTGTAACGCTCGACCAGAAACCGCTGCTCCGCCTCCTTGTCGCGAAACACATAGAGCACGCCCGGCGCGACCGGGATCGGCTCCTCGTCCAGCACCTGCTCCAGATACGCCTTGATCTCGGACTGGGTGTAATAGCGCTGGAAGGTGCCGCGTTGGGTCATGACGCCGTCTCGGAAACGCTCCCCGCGCGGATCGTTCTGATTGGCGAGCATGACCGACACAACCAACAGCCGCTCGGCCAGCGACCAGGCCCGCGTCAAAGCCACAAGCCGCTCGTCGAAGTCCTCGATGACGTTGATCACGAAACCGAGGTTGACGATATCGGCCGATGCGATCGGCTCCTCCGACGCGAAATAGGGATCCCATCCGGATGCGGTCAGTCCGTTCTCGCGCAAGCCGCGCACGTCGTCGCCGCGCCCACAGCCGTAGTCGAAGAGACGATAGCGGCCATCCAGGAATCCATGCCGGGCCAGCGTCTGCACCGGTGCCGAGAAGCCGTAACGGACCATCGCGGTGCGATGTCGAGCCGCCTCCCAATCGAGCGCGCCGCCGAGTCCGACGACGTCGCGAAGCAAGACGCCGCCCTCCCCCGCTTCGGGCGAGGCGAAGTCCCCGTCGGCAGCCTCGCCCGCGAGACCGTCGAGATTGCCGATCGGGACCAGCGTGTGACCGTCGATCCGGTAACCGGCATCCGCGACCAGCGCCTCCCACTGACGCCGATAGCCAATACGCTTGGGGTCGTCGAACAGACCGATCGACTCGGCCTGCTCGGTCAAGGCGACATATTCGGTTCGGCCCGGATAATCGCCCGGCAGCAAGAGCTCCTTGCGATGCAGGATGGGTGGATTGAGCGAGTCGGCATAGGTGCGATAGCCCGTCTCGCCGGTTGTGCGATCCACACGCCAGCTCTCCTTCAGGGCCGGGAAGGGGTTCTCGAAAAAGTCCGGATAGCTGAGGAAGGCCACCTCGGAGCCGTCAGCGGCAACGCGCACGACATTGAAATCGGGCTCGATCGACACCCGAAGCATCTCCAAAGCCGTCGCCACCGCCTCGATCAGCTCGGCCTCGGACTGCTCGAGCAGGGTGCGATGCAGATAACGGCGCCCCGCGATTGTCTTGCCTGCGCTCATCGGGTTCTCAAGGCGCACCGGCCGTGTCGACCTGATCATCGGTTCGATCCATCTGTTTGGAATCCTCGCCGCACATGAAGTCGAGCGCTGTTGGACGCAGTTCCCCTTCGGGCGTTAGCATGCCGTCACGATCAGATTCGGAGTTGTTCACCGCACCAGCCATGAGCGCTTCCCGCCAACAGCCAGTGACCAGCAAAGGCGACCTGATTCACCGTCTGAGCATCAACGAGCCGTCATTACGCCGTTTCGGGGTGCAGCGCTTGGGCCTGTTTGGATCCTTTCGACACAATCGGCCGACCCCCTCGAGCGACGTGGACCTCTACGTCGAGTTCATACCGGGTCAGGCCACTTTCGATCATTTCATGGACCTGAGCTTTTATTGCGAATCCATGCTCGGGCGCCGTGTGGAAATCATCACACCGCACAGTCTGAGCCCACATCTAGGGCCTCATATTCTGAGGGACATCGAATATGTCCTTGGATGAACTGGCTTACCTCAAGCATATGCTCGACGAGGCCCGCTACCTCCAAGATAAGACGGCGGGCCTCGACCGCGGGTCCTTTTTCACCGATCCCACACTGCAACGGGCCTTTGTACGTAGCCTGGAAATTATCGGCGAGGCGGCCAAACACGTCCCGGAATCATTACGCACCCGCCACCCGACTGTTCCCTGGCGCGCGATGGCCGGGATGCGCGACCGGGTCATCCACGACTACTTGGGAGTGGACTATGGAATCGTCTGGGATGTTGTGGAGAACAAGATCCCGGAATTGCAGCAGAACCTCGAACACATACTTACGTTGGAATCACGAGATCCAGATCCGGCGTCTTGAGCATATCATCCCGAATCGCCATCGTCCCCGACCATGGCGACGATCCGCAGGCGCTGCTCATCCGGGCCGGTCTCGCCATGTACCGAGCCAAAGCCGCCCAAACGTGCGCCAGGATCCCGTGCTCACGTTCTGATCCGTCTCGAGGTGTCCGGCCAGCAGATTTCGAGTCCATCGATCACGCCGACCGGGGTCTGTCCTTCCAAACCCTGAACGTCCGGCTTCCCGTAGGCGCCGTCCGCACCGAGCCGATAGATGGTCAGCACGCGATCGATCGGGTGCAGCAACCAGTATTCGCGCACACCATGACGCTCGTAGAGTGCCCGCTTACGGACTTGGTCATGGACTGCACTCGACGACGAGAGGATTTCGACGATCCAATCCGGCGCTCCGCGGCAACCCTTGGCGTCGAG
The DNA here is from genome assembly GCF_900106925.1 of Thiocapsa roseopersicina. Classification (GTDB taxonomy): domain Bacteria; phylum Pseudomonadota; class Gammaproteobacteria; order Chromatiales; family Chromatiaceae; genus Thiocapsa; species Thiocapsa roseopersicina. Next base: position 421,401 of record NZ_FNNZ01000001.1, on the reverse strand, counting down.
TTTGTGCGAATCGCAGATCACGGCGACATCGGGTTGCACGACCGTCTCGACCCGAGCGTCGGCCTCGTCGTTCTTCGGCAGACGGACGTCGAATGGAGCGACATAAACCCGACAGCCGCTGCCCGCCAGCTTGGGGTGGATCTGCGCGACCAACTCGACGACAAACTCCTGATGCAGTCGCGTCGGCGCGGGCGCCATGGCGAAGGCCTCGCCGTCGATGAGCTCCCAACGTTCATCCTCGGGCCAAAGACAATAGTCTCCGTAGTTGAAAGAACCGGTTTTGGGTACGGCTCGAGGCATGAGAGTCTCTCGGTTGCAACCTCATCAACGCAGGATAACCTTGATCATAACGCCGGCCAGCAGCGATCTGTAGACATCAGCACGCCACCAATTGCCGAGCAAGCCACGCGAGCAGTTCCTGCCGGCGCTTCATCCCCAATCGCTCGATCCGCGCCATAATCTCGTCCATGCTCATCTGATCGTAATGCGCGTCCAGCGCCTCCAAGAGCGGTGTGAGCACGGCATGCTCTTCCGGCGAGAGCGTCTTGGGCGGGTTTTGCAGGTCCTTTAAAATGGCTTCTGTCCGATGCTTGTCGAGTGCCCCGATCTCCTCGATCTCGGGAAGACCTCGGCGCCAGACCTCGATGCGCGTCTGCCGAGCCTGCCCGTCAAGGGTCGCGATTCGCAGCCTCAGCATCTCAAGGAGTTGCTCGATCACTTCACGGGCTTCGGTCGACAGATAGCCGGGGGCTGCGTTGAGCTCCGACTCGACCCGAGCACAGCCATCGCGGGCGAGTGTCGGGATCTTGTCCGTGAGCGCACGACGGGGGCTCATCCATTCGGCGGAGCGCCGACGCGCGGCGTCGATGCGTTCAGCGCCGAGCCCCTGATACACCGAGGCCAGACCCCAGGCGGGATCGATCTCGGGGCACTGCGGTGGGCCAAGGTGACGACGTCAAAGGGATTGGCCGAGGACTTGAGTTCCGTGCGGCGTGTCAGTGGACTGGTATTAGTGATGAGGCTGTGCATGCAATTGCTCCAACTCATCAAGCTCAGCGGATAATGGAAAAACGTGATACCGGTCCAGAGACATTAGGAACTGAACACGCGACAGGCCCGCAAGCTCGGCAGCGCGACCGGATGTCAGCCGTCCGAGCTCGTAGAGCTTGATTGAGGTGAGTAGGAGTAGCTCGCGCGAAAAGCTCGCTGCGTCCGTCTTCTCGGCAACAAGGATGTCTTCAGGAACTTCAATGATTAGCTCTGTCATCGGACTTTGCTCTGGTGTCAGCTTTTCGGAATAGGGTGCAGGATCGCAGACGGCATTGCTCGTGACTCCGGCCATCGTGGCAAGTAGCGCTGAGCGCCGCGGGCATGCGTGACATCGCAGAGCGGGTGTCGCGAGCTACTGAAACTTCGGGTGGCAGGTCTTAATGAGCGATGCCTCGCAGGCATCCGAACGCTCGTCCGAGGTTGTAAAAGCGTCGCGCCGCGGCGACGCCGCTGGAGGTCAGGACAAAGAAGCGAGATCAAGGATATCCACCGGGTCAACGACCGCCCTCAATCTCGCCAATGGCCGCATCTCCTCGTCCGCCTCGATTTCCGGATAGTCCGGGTGATTGGCCTTGAGTCGATAGCGGCCGTCCGCCGTCTTGATGATACGACGCAATAGATACTGATCCTCGCCGGCGTCGTGACGCTCGACGGCAACCACTTGTCCGTCGAGGGTACCGGCGTGAGTCGGTGCAATCCGCTCCAACAGAAGGTAGTCGCCATCGTGGATCGGTCGCGATCCGCCGTCCATGGAGTGACCGACGGCGCGCGCGACGAAATCGCGTGCGGGATCGAGGCGGCCGTAACCCTGATCGGCAAAGGCGCAACGTTGCTCGGAATCGCCGCGACCTCGCCGAAAATGGCCGCAGGCGATGCGAAGGTCCGGATAGTACGGGAGCTCGACGCGTGCCGGAGTCGCCGTGGTCGGCCGCGAGAAGGGCAGCACGCGCGCCGATTCGGTCGATTGCACCTCAGTCCGCTCCGAAGCCTCTTCGCCGGTCGAAGCCTTGGTTAGACGCGGCTCGTAGGCCGCAAATCGGTAGTCGACCAGCTCTCGAACCATGGATTGGAATGAATCGAGATCCTCGCCGGCCACATAGAATGTCGGAAGGAAGCGACCTTCGCGGATCTCGAACCAGGCCCGGCTCTGTCCCGAACGGTTGCCCCCGGTCCATGCGTTGATGGGGTTGGCTCGCCAGTAACGCAGCCATTGGCCGGCCTTGGCGTCGTCCAGATCCTGCAAATCCGTTCGGAGATCCGGGATGAAGCGACGTCTCCGCTGGAAGACAGTACGGGCGTGCTCGGCCAGTTCTTCGACCGACAAGGGCTGACGAAAGCCGTCGTGGTCCAGGAGTGATTCCAGCAGCACGGCTTTGAAGCTGCGGGTCATGGCCGTGGTCTCGACCTCGCGGAGGAAATCAGCTTGCCGTTCGAGGCAGCGTGTCTCCTGCGTGTCGAGATCGTCCTGATCCAGCAACAACGCGAACCATTGACCGTGGAGCCGTCGCAGTTCCAGCATGCTCGATCCGCTGCGGTAAAACTCAGCGACGGTCGGACGGCGGCCGAGAGATTCTCGCAGAGCCTGATAGTCGGATGTCGGTCCTCGTCCTTGAAGGCGCGCGAGGAAATCGATGATGGCAAGATCGTAGGTCGCAAAGCAGCCAGGCGGCAGAGGAAGATCGCCGTTACGCGCCTTGCGCGCGAAGTCCGCCAGCGCGGCGTAACCCGACCCCACGTCGAAGAGCGCCTGTGGTTTGTTGAGAAAGCCTTTGTGATTGCCGATGAAGTCCAGCACGACCAAGTGATCCTTGTCCGGTGCTCGCCGCAGTCCGCGGCCCAACTGCTGGAGGAACAGGACCTTCGATTCCGTCGGGCGCAGCATCATGACCGTATCGATGGCCGGTAAGTCCACGCCCTCGTTGAAGAGATCCACCGAAAAAATCACTTGGAGGTCGCCCCGTTCGAGCTGCTCCAAGGCGGCGCTGCGATCGAGCGAGGAACCCTGATAGACCGCAGAGGCGCGGATGCCCTCTTTGCGGAAGCGCTCTGCCATGAAATCCGCATGACGTCGCGAGACGCAGAACGCCAGGGTCCGGCTTTGGCCCTTCTCCTGCCAATGTGCCAAGGCATGGCGGGCTCGCCCGAGGGTCGCGAGCTTGCTCGAGAGCGCCTCGGGATCGAAGCGACCGTTGCGCCAGGGAATCTCCTGATAGTCGACAGTCTCGTCGTAGATGCCGTAATAGCGGAACCGGCACAAAAGCCCCAACGTGACCCCGTCGAACAGGTTGCGGCCGTAGACCAGGTTGTCGTCGCACAGACTCAGGATGTCCGACTGATCCGTTCGCTCGGGGGTTGCGGTCAGGCCAAGCAGGAAACGCGGCCGGAAATGACCGAGCAGCCGCCGATAGGTCGGCGCCGCGGCGTGATGGAATTCATCGACGACGACATACTCGAAGTGATCCGGTGCGAACCGCTCCAGATGACGCGACTGCCCGAGCGTCTGAACCGAGGCGAACAAGAGGTCCACATCGGCATCCTTGCGCTCGCCGGTATAGCGCCCGACACGGCGACCAGGTTGAACCAGCTGAAAGCTCGACTCGGCTTGGAGCAGGATCTCCTCGCGATGGGCTACGAAAAGAAGTCGCGCAGGGGACATGCGTTCGCTGTCGAAGGCGGCCAAGAAGGTCTTGCCGAGACCGGTCGCCATGACCACCAAGCCGCGCCGATAGCCGGCGGCGCGGGTCGCATCGAGTGCCGCTAGCGCTTCGAGCTGGACCTCGTTCGGCATAGGTCGCGGCGCCTCCGGCTCGTCCCAATCCGGGAAAACCGGCAGGTGACGAAGCTTCGAGCGACGCTCGTCATAGCCATCGATCCAGGCATCATCGAGCCGACAAACCCGAGGATGGACGATCAGCGACTCGAACTCGGCGCAGATCTGGTTGAGCGGTCCACCACCCGTCGATTCGGAATCCCCGACGCGATCGACCCGATAGTTCCACTCGAGTCCGTCGGTAAGCGCCGTGCGGCTGATGTTGCTGGAGCCGACGAAGGCGCAGCCCCAGACCTCGCGTCCGTCCTGCGTTTGGATGGTGATGTAGGCTTTGAGATGGAAGCTCTGGTCGCCGGATTCGAAAACGCGGATATCGGCACCGCGCTCGCCGAGCAGCATCAACCGACGCAGGGCTTGCGGCTCGGTGACGTCGAGGTAGTCACTGGTCAGGATGCGCAAACGTGCGGTGCGGAATTGAAGGGCGTCGGCAAGCGCGTCGAAGATGAGTGCCAGTCCGCTCGACTTGATGAAGGCGACCGCGAGATCGATCCGATCGGCGCGCCGGATCGCTTCCAGCAGGTGAGGGAGGAAAGGGTCGCGCCGACCGCCGGTCGCGAGATACCCGCTCATGCGTCGTCTTCGAGCCGGAGCACGCTATTGAGCCAACGCTCGGATTCGCGGCCGGGGCGTCGGTCGGATGTCACCCAGGATTCGACCTCGACGAACAGGCCGACTTGATCAAGCAGATCGGCCAAACCGGCTTCGTCGAGATCGGTGAAATGACGCCCGTTGCGCACCTGCTCGCCACGCCCGTATTTGAACGAGGCATAGAGGATTCCGCCCGGCTTCAGGGCACGGCCAAGTCGGCGCATGACATCGGGCAGCTCGGCGGTCGGCACATGCAGGAGGCTTGCACAGGCCCAAATCCCGTCGAAGGCTTCCCGCCATGCGATCTCCTGGAAACGCAGCACAGCGACTGGTGCGCCCGAATGCGCCTCGGCGACGGCCGCCATGGCGGGAGAGGCATCGAAGGCCGTGACCTGAAAGCCGCTCTCGGCAAAGGCGCGCGCGTCCCGGCCCGAGCCACAACCTGCGTCGAGAATCCGGGCGTTGGCGTGCAGACGCGGAAGGAAGTGCGCATAGAGCGGCGCCATGTCGACCGCTTGGGTGTCGAGCACGAAGGTTTCGGCTTGATCCCTGTAGTAGCTCAGGGTTTCGTCGTTCATGGTGTTGTCGCACGTCTTCGTAGCGGATAAGGACGCGTTTTCGAGCCCGTATGAGATCGGGCGCGTCGGCATCGCGGGTCAGGTTGATCGAGCGCGTATAGGCGGTGCCGATGTGGACGGCACGATCCAATGTGGTCACGTCGAGGTCCTTCCGTCCTCGTTGTCTGGATGATTTGGTGAGGGTGTCTGGTTCCATGGTCTCGGATGGCGTCACTGGCGACCTCGATCACCTTCAAAGCGTGTCGGGCGCCCTCCGTTCCTCAATGTGCGCTCGGCAGATTGCGTAGCGCCTGGATCTCTTCCAATGGCAGCTTGCTGATGGCGGCGATGGCGGCGTCGTCGAAGTCGGTTTGCCGGATAAGCTCCAGGGCGGTTTCTCGGCGGCCTTCGTGACGGCCTTCGTGACGCCCTTCTTGACGTCCTTCTTGACGTCCTTCTTGACGCCCTTCTTGACGCCCACGTTCGAGAATCTCCGCGTTCCATTGCTCGACGCGTTGCTGCAACATGACATGCACCTCGTTAAAGTCATCAATGCTTGGAAGTTGGATGCCGGGGCGCTTCTTGCGGATGAAGCTTCGGTAGATCCAGCGCCCGAAGGCGCGCTTCAGGCTGTCCAGCGCGGAGCTGTCCAACAGCTCGACGAGGCGCGCGTAGACGGCGAGCCAAGTTGCCTCGTCGCGTGCCTTCTCCAGGCGGAACAAGGCCGCTACCAAATTGCGTACCTCCGGCGGATAGGGATCGTCGCGCGCGATCGCCCCTTCGTCCAACAACAGGTAGGACCATTGTGCGCTCGATCGGCGACTTCTCCGAGCAGGAGCTGAAGGCACCGCGATCCGGCGAGCACACTGAAATCCGATATCTCCACACTGCTGCGCATGTACGCCGCCGAGGCGGGGCGCACCGACGAGCCTCTCGACTCGCCCTTCGCGCAACTCGGGCTTGTCGAGAGCGATCCGGACGCCGGTTATCGCAGCCTGCGCGGCACGCGCCCGGCGCTGCCGCCGATTGCCTGCATTTGCGCTCGCCCAACGCTTCGCTGCAGAGCCTCAGCAGCCGGCCTTGCCGATACGCGTCGTCCTCTACAGCGACGAACGCTATCGTCGCAGGCTTCCGATCTGCTCCTCGAGCTGCTTCAGGGTCGGGTCGTCCGGGGCTTGGACGCGGAGCATCTCAAGCCAGCGCTCGGCGGCATCGGCTCGGTCGAGCCGGGCGTTGTATTGGATCAGGGCGATCAGGATATCGCGATCGGTCGGGGCTTTCTCTTGGGCAGCTTCCAGGACGGAGATGGCCTCCGGGGTGCGACCGGCACCGTCGAGTGCGACCGCGTAGACATAGGCATAGCGACTGTTCTGCGGCGACAGCTCGGCCGCATGCGCCAGGTCTTCGACGGCCGCGTCAAGCCGCTGCGATCGGACTTGCGCGAGACCCAGGGCGTGGTGCAGGTCGGCGCGCTCGGACGCGGTGACTGGCTCGGCAGCAAGCCCGGCCGTCAGCTCGGCCACGGCCTCGGACTCGCGGCCCAGCGCACGATAGAGGTCGGCCAGATTCACCCGCGCCGGGGTGAACCGTCGATCGAGGCTCAAGGCGGTGCGATACGCCTGCTCGGCCACACGCGACTCGCCGGCCTCGAACGCCAACAAGCCGAGATTCAGATGTGCCTCGGGTCGGTCGGCATTCACCATCTCCGCGATCGCGTACTCCTCCAAGGCGGCACTCAAGCGGTCGGCCAGCTCGCCGTCGATCCCTTGCGTCATGACCGGCGCCAGCACGCGGGCGGCCTCCAGTCTCACCGTGAGCGCCGGATCGGACAGCAGCGGCCAGGCCAGCTCGACCCGGGTTTGCAGGTCCGCGAGGTCCAGGAAGCGCACCGCTTGAGCGCGCACCTGCGCCTGCGGGTCGTTGAGCAGGCGCTGCACCGTCATAAGTGCGGTCGGATCCGCGTGGTCGCGGAGCCGGTCCAGTGCACTGGCACGGGCGATGGCGGGTTGTACCGGGTCGGCCGCGAGTGCGAGCAGCCGCTCGGTCGCATCAGGGGCATTGGTATCGGCGGCGTGCAGCGCCTCGCCGAAATGGGGCCCTCGATGCGCCGGGTTCGGATACCAGGTCTCCACCGCGGTCGCGGCCCAAGCGGCATCCTTGTCCTGATGACAGGCGTTGCAGGCGTTCGGGGTGCCGAGCTTCAGGGACAGATCAGGCCGAGGCACGCGCAGACTGTGATCGGCGCGCTCGTCCACGACCATGTAAAAGCGCTGGGGCATGTGACAGGCAACGCACGCGGCACCGGTCGAGCCGGCCGGGTGGTGATGGTGCTCGGATGAATCGTAACGGGTGGCTGTATGGCAGCGGGCGCAGACGGCGTTGCCCTCGGCATGCAGCTCTAGGCTATGGGGCTCGTGGCAGTCGCTGCACACGACCCCTTGATGGTACATCCGGCTCTGGATGAAGGAGCCATGGACGAAGACCTCGTCCTTGATCTGGCCGTCCGGGAAGTAGAGGGCGGGATCCAGCAGGGCGAGGCGGAAACCCTGATGTAGCGGCTCGCCGGGGATCGGCGCATCCTGGATACGGCCGCGTCTGGAATGACAACGGGCGCAGGTCTCGATCTCGACGTGAGGACCGCCTTGTGGCGAGCGGGTCACGGATCGCGCCGGTTTACCCGTCTCGGGATTGGTCTGCCAGAGGCCGCCGTCGCGATCTTTGAGGTCGACAAGCAGACCGCGGCCGGCGGCATCGGTCGCCGCGGCCGACTCGGTGTTCTCACCGGCGGGCTGCGCCTTGGCCCACGCGACATGGCGAGCGCCTGGTCCGTGGCAAGCTTCGCAGGCGACGTTGATCTCTGCATAGCGGGTGTCGTAGACCTGCTGCTCGGCGTCGTAGCGCTTTTGCAGATCGGTGGAGTGGCAGTCCGCGCATTGATGGTTCCAGGTCTGGTCCGCGGCGGTCCAATGCAGCGGGTTGCTGTGGTCCATCGGCGAGTCTGGATCGGCATCAGGATAGAGATGAAACCACCGCTGCCCGCCCTGCTCCGGCGAGCGCGTATCCCAGGCCAGCCCGAGCGCCTGGAGCCGGCCGCCCGGAAACTCGATCAAATATTGCTGCAGCGGAGACCAGCCGAAGGTGTAGCGGATCGGATAGTCCCGCAGCTCCCCGTCGGGTCCGTCGGTTTGCACGAAGTAGCCGCCGTCTCGACGGAAGAACCGGGATGTGACGCCGTGGGCCTCGATCTCGGCGTCGTCGAAGTTGCCCAGCACGGTGTCCGGCGTTACCTGCGTCATCGCAAGGTCGTGGTCGGACCCCGTCCAAAGGTCTAACTCCGCCTTGTGGCACTCTGCGCAGAGTGCAGCACCGACAAAGCCCCGTTGCGCACGCTCCGGGTCCAGATGCGGGTCCGAACCCGTCGGCCGGGGCGCAGCCGTCTCCGCGGGCACATCGGCGGCCTGAGCCAAGGGGATCAGCAAAAGTGCAAGGCAGAGGGCGCGCAAGTCCATGAGGGGCAGCTTCTCGGAAGGAGACAAGGATTGCCGATGGTATACCGACTGCGCCCGGATTATCGTCGGCCGACGCGCCGATCCCGGCGAAAACCTTCGCCACCGATTGGGAAGAGTCCGCAGGCGGCTCCTCAATCCCCCGTGGCACGAGCGGACGCCTGTGAGAATGTGCCCAACAGCGTGCCGCCGGCGGTTTCACCGAGCGACGGCGGTCCCTGCCTCAAAGACCGGCATGGCAGCCTGCCTTGTGCCGAGGACGCACCAACAATGGGCGCGCGGACCGGCCAACTCGGAGCGCGCCGCTCGCTAAGCGCAGTGCCCCGTCCCTGCCTCCGTCACAAAGACTTAGGCCGCACGCACCCCGACTCCCCGCCCCCGTTGACCTCGACGCGCCTCGGCGGCCGACGAAGAAGCCGTTTCGCAAGACAGCGCCGGTCTTTTGTGGGATCGTTGACACCTGAACCGAATCCCTCGGCCATGCCTCGGAACGATTGTTGCTGGATAATCACCGCGGATCGCCACATCACGGCAAGACAGCAACACATCGACCCGTCCTTCTTCGTCTGAGCGAGCCGCACCGGCGCCATCGCCCCCTGCGACAGCCAGACTCGATACCCGACACTTCAGCCAGGAACCCATCCCCGATGTCGATCCTCGTCGCCATTAATCATAAGACCGAATACCGCTTCGACCGCCCGGTGAACCTTGCGCCGCATGTCGTGCGCCTGCGCCCGGCCCCGCACTGCCGCACGCCGATCCGTTCCTATTCGCTGAAGGTCGAACCCGCCGAGCATTTCATCAACTGGCAGCAGGACGCCTTCGGCAACTATTTGGCGCGGCTGGTCTTTCCCGAAAAGGCCAAGACGCTGACGGTCGAGGTCGACGTGATCGCCGAGATGATCACGATCAACCCGTTCGACTTCTTTCTTGAAGACTACGCCTTCTATTATCCCTTCGAGTACGAGCCCGACCTACGCAAGGAGCTGGCGCCCTACCTTGAAGTGACGGAGAGCGGACCGCTGCTGACCGAATGGCTCGCGGCCGTGGACCGGACCAAGCGCGAGACGGTTTACTTCCTTGTCGACCTGAACCAGCGTCTCCAGCAGGACATCAACTATGTGATCCGCATGGAGGTCGGGGTCCAGACGTGCGAGGAGACCCTGACTCGGCGTCTGGGCTCCTGCCGCGATACCGCCTGGCTTCTGGTGCAGATCCTGCGCCACCTGGGCCTGGCCGCGCGCTTCGTCTCCGGTTATCTGGTGCAGTTGACGGCGGACGTGAAATCGCTCGACGGCCCGTCCGGTCCGGAGGCCGACTTCACCGACCTGCACGCCTGGGCCGAGGTCTATGTGCCCGGCGCCGGCTGGATCGGGCTCGATCCCACCTCGGGGCTCTTCGCCGGCGAGGGTCACATCCCGCTCGCCTGCTCCCCGGCACCGCGCAGCGCGGCACCCATCACAGGCGCGACGGACAAGTGCGAGGTCGAGCTCTACTTCCACAACGAGATCACCCGCATCCACGAGGATCCGCGCGTCACCAAGCCCTACACCGACGAGCAGTGGGCGGCGATCGAGTCGCTCGGCCATCAGGTCGATGCCGAGCTCAAGGCCAACGACGTGCGTCTGACCATGGGGGGCGAGCCGACCTTCGTCTCGATCGACGACATGGACGGCGCGGAGTGGAACATCGCAGCCCTCGGCCCGACCAAAAAGATCCTGGCCGAGGACCTGATGCTGCGCCTCAAGCGCCACTTCGCACCCGGCGGTCTGCTGCACATCGGACAGGGCAAGTGGTATCCAGGCGAGCAGCTGCCGCGCTGGGCACTCTCCTGTTTTTGGCGCAAGGACGGACAACCGGTCTGGCGCAACCCCGAGCTGTTCGGCCTGGAGAATACCCAGTACGGCCATGGACCCGCGGAGGCCGAGACCTTCGTGCGCACGCTGGCCCGTCACCTGGGCGTGGATCCGACCTTCGCGTCGGAGGCTCATGAAGACGTCTTCTACTACCTCTGGAAAGAGGCACGCCTGCCGGCGAACGTCGACCCGCTCGACAACAAGCTCAAGGACCCCAACGAACGCAAGCGTCTGACCCGACTCTTCCAACAGGGTCTGAACCGTGTCGCGGGCTATGTGCTGCCGCTGCGCTGGTGGGGATTCGGTGCCGAGGGCCGCTGGAAGAGCGGGCGCTGGACCTTCCGCGACGGCAACCTCTTCCTGATCCCGGGCGACTCGCCGATGGGCTTCCGCCTGCCCCTGGATGCCCTTCCCTACATCCCCGAGGGCGAGCTGGACACGGTTCCCGAGCGCAACCCCTTCGAGACGGTCACCGCGCTGCGCTCGCCCTTCGACGAGGTGGCGCGTCGTTATACGCGTGTCGTCGAGCCGGCCCAAGCGCCGCAGACCATCCGCGAACAGGGCCACCGGCCGCAGGACCTCGCCGCCCGCTATGGACGTGTGACACCGCTGGACGAGTCGCACCAGTCGCTGCACCCGCAGGTTGCGTTGCCGGATGACCTGCATCCGGACCTGATCCGTACCGCGCTCTGCATCGAGCCGCGCGAAGGCCGACTCTACTGCTTCATGCCACCGCTGACGCATCTAGAGCATTGGCTGGATCTGGTGCTCTGCCTGGAGGACACGGCCGCCGAGCTCAAGATGCCCATCATCATCGAGGGCTACGAGCCGCCGCGCGACCATCGGCTCCAGAAGCTCGCGGTCACGCCCGACCCCGGCGTCATCGAGGTCAACATCCACCCGTCCGAGAACTGGGACGACATGGTGCGCGACACCCAGATCCTTTACGAAGAGGCACGCCAAGCCCGGCTCGGCACCGAGAAGTTCATGCTCGACGGACGCCACACCGGCACCGGCGGCGGCAACCACGTCACACTCGGCGGCCCGACCCCGGCAGACAGCCCGCTCCTGCGCAAACCCGATCTGGTGCAGAGCCTGATCGGCTACTGGCAGCATCACCCGAGCCTGTCCTATCTCTTCTCGGGGATGTTCATCGGCCCAACCAGCCAGGCCCCAAGGGTCGACGAGGCACGCGACGATCGTCTCTACGAGCTCGACATCGCCTTCCAGCAGATGCCGCCCGGCGAGGTGCCGCAACCTTGGGTGGTCGATCGAGTGCTGCGCAACCTGCTGACCGACGTCACGGGCAACACACACCGCACCGAGTTCTGTATCGACAAGCTCTACTCGCCGGACAGCGCCTCCGGGCGCCAGGGCCTGGTCGAGTTCCGCGCCTTCGAGATGCCGCCGCACGCGCGCATGAGCCTCGCCCAGATGCTCCTACTACGGACCCTGGTCGCGCGCTTCTGGAAGGAGCCCTACCGTCGCAAGCCCGTGCGCTGGGGCACCGAGCTGCATGATCGTTTCCTGCTGCCCCATTTCGTGCGGCAGGACTTCAACGACGTCATCTGCGATCTGCAACGCGCCGGCTATCCCTTCGATCCGGCCTGGTTCGATCCCTTCTTCGAGTTCCGTTTCCCGCACTACGGGGATCTGGTCACCGAGAACGGGATCGACATGGAGCTGCGCGCGGCCATCGAGCCTTGGCATGTCCTGGGCGAAGAGGTCACGGCGCAGGGCACCGCCCGCTTCGTCGACAGCTCGGTGGAGCGGATGCAGGTGAAGGTCAACGGCATGGTCGGCGACCGGCATGTGCTCGTGTGCAACGGCCGGCGTGTCCCGCTGCGCCCGACCGGTCGCAAGGCCGAATTCGTCGCCGGGATCCGCTTCAAGGCGTGGAGCCCGCCGTCCGGTCTACACCCGACGATCCCCTCGCACAGCCCGCTCCTCTTCGAGATCGTCGATCTGTGGAACCGCGCGAGCCTGGGCGGCTGCACCTACTATGTCGCCCACCCCGGCGGTCGCAGCGAGAGCAATTTCCCGGTCAACAGCTACGAGGCGGAGAGTCGGCGCATCGCGCGCTTCCGGCTGATGGGACACACGCCGGGGCCGATCGACCCGCCACCGCACGAGCCGGCGGGGGAGCATCCCTACACGCTGGATCTGCGTTACAAGCCGGGGTGCTGAGCTAAACCGCGTCCCGAACGGACAACCGAGTTGCGTTGAAAGACGCAGCCCGGTGCATGACGAGGGATCCGCGTTGGATGCGGTTTAAACCGCGCCCAGAGCGAGATGCTCGCTTTCGAGTGGGCCCGATGTTTGGTGCATCCACGGCCCTTAGCGGGGGCGCGGTTTAAAATAATATATTTTTTAATGTCTTAAACCGCGCCGACTCCAGCGGTCGTCAAAACTGCCGGGGCCGATCCCATCCAAAAACATCGCATACCGCACCGGGCGCGGCTTAGATATCGTAAAGATCACCAAGTCGTAAAGTCATCGGCGTTGCCGTTCCGGCACACGGCGGGCACAAAGGGACGCCGCGCGACTTGATCGTTGACGATACAGCGAAAACGCACGCCGCCATCGGTACCCTTTGCCTGAAGGCAAAGACCGATGTCGACATTTCCGGTGACCTTTGACCCGATCGTCCGCAATACCAGGAGGCCGCAATTACCGGCTGTAGGGCAGTTCGACTTGACCTGCCACTCGAGATGACTCCAGAGATCGCTCTCAAATCCGAAGACATCCTCGAATAATGCTCGCTCTGTTTTCGTCTTGCCGAATCCCGGATCCGAGGAGTTGATCCCACCCCAGCCCAAATCCTCTAAAGAGGCGGGCATCGAGCCTGTCGACGCATAGTGCGCCGCAATCGCGGGCTTGGCGCCCGACATCAGCCCCAGACCCTCGCTGACCCGCGCTCGGACCACATAGTTCTGATACGCCGGCACGGCAAGTGACGCCAAGATCCCGATGATCGCCACGACGATCATCAGCTCCACGAGAGAGAATCCGCGCGCTCGATCATATTCGAGGCGACGCAAATACCGCCGCTCAAGCCGATGGGAGCGGGTCGGAATATCCTTGCTCCACGGAATGTTGCACTGGTGCAAACCGAGGGATACGAGGGTGTCTACCCGACATCGTGAAGCCATCTTGAATCTCCCTAATCCCGACGGACTCGGACACATTTTTCGATTCTCGGACATCGAGAGGCAACTCCGGGGCCACGAGCTTAAACCTGCGGTTCACGCGGATGGCGACCCGTCGGCACCGAACGCAGAGCGCCTCTAAATAACCCTTTCGGGCGCTCTATCACAGTTTGGATCGGGGACATGGTCTCTCCACCCGCCCCGGAAGCAGCCAAGGCGGCACATTCGGTATGACCCGCAGCGCGCCGCACCGGCGTGGCATGGTAACCTTTCCCCCTCTCTTTCACCCCCGATCGATCGCCCATAGCGACAGGCATCGGGTTCCCTGTTTCCCGGAGACCAATCACCATGTCGACCGCCCCGAGCCGTGCGCTCGAGACCTTTCCCAACCCGCAACCCGAGCGTGACTACAGCATCCGGATCCAGATCCCGGAGTTCACCTGTCTGTGCCCCAAGACCGGCCAGCCGGACTTTGCGGAGCTGACGCTGGAGTATGTCCCGGAGGCGCGTTGCGTGGAGCTCAAGGCGCTGAAGCTCTATGTCTGGACCTATCGTGACCAAGGCGCCTTTCACGAGGCGGTCACGAACCAGATCCTCGGCGACCTGGTCGCGGCGACCGAGCCGCGTTTCATGCGTCTGACCGCCGCCTTCAATGTCCGCGGCGGCATCTATACGACGGTGGTCGCCGAGCATCGTGCAGCCGGTTGGCGTCCGGCGGATCCCGTTCAGCTCCCCTGATCGCGACTGATCTCCGGCCGGGATTGCGAAACGCGATGGCCCCGGACGCAAGGGCGATATCCGCTCAGGTCTGGATCGGCATCGATCTCGGCACGTCCGGGTGTCGCTCCGTGGCGATCGACGAAGGCGGCCGCGAGCTGGCTTCGGCACGCACCCCTCTTCCGGAGCCGCTGAGCCCGGCTCCCGGCCAGTACGAGCAGGATCCCGAGCTATGGTGGCAGGCCGTGCTCGACACCCTGACGCAGCTCGGCTCCGCGCTGCCCGACCGGGAGCTGGTTGCCATCTGTCTCGATGCGACCTCCGCGACCCTTCTGCTCGCGACGCCGAACGGCAAGCTCCGCGGACCCGCGCTCATGTACAACGACCGGCGCGCGGTTGCGGAAGCGGCCCTGATCGACCGGGTGGCGCCAGTCGACAGCCCGGCTCGCGGCCCGAGCGCGAGCCTCGCCAAGCTCATGTATCTGAGCAAACAAACCCCGCGTACCACCACCTCGTTGGCACTGCACCAAGCGGACTGGATCATCGGGCGCCTCACCGGGCACTATCGCGTCAGCGACTGGAACAATGCCTTGAAGCTGGGGTACGACGCCGAGCGTCTGTGCTGGCCGGATTGGGTGTCGGCGTTGATCCCCGACGGGATCCGACTGCCGCAGGTCGTCGCCCCGGGTGATCCTATCGGACCCCTCGACGCAACACTCGCGAACCGGCTCGGCTGGCCGTCGAGCGTTCGGGTTCTTGCCGGGACAACGGACAGCACGGCCGCGGTGATCGCCGCCGGGGCGAAAGAGCCGGGCGATGCGGTGACCTGTCTGGGAAGCACGCTGGTCCTGAAGATCCTATCGGAGCGTCCTGTGACGGCATCGGCCTACGGGATCTACAGCCATCGCTTCGGCGACGCCTGGCTGGTCGGAGGCGCCTCCAACAGCGGCGGCGCGGTCTTGCGCAGGTCCTTCAGCAACGCCGAGATCGTCTCGCTCAGCCTCGGCATCGATCCCGAGCGCCCATCCGGCTTGGACTATTACCCGCTCATCGGACCCGGCGAGCGCTTCCCGAAGAACGATCCCGACCTGGCGCCCCGCCTTTCGCCGCGCCCGAGCGACCCGCGGGCCTTCCTGCACGGTCTTCTGGAAGGCATCGCCCGCATCGAAGCGGAAGGCTACGCACGGTTGGCCGAGCTTGGCGCACCGCCACCTCGGCGGATCGCAAGCATCGGAGGCGGCGCGGCGAATCCGACGTGGACGGCGATGCGCACCCGTATCCTCGGGATCCCGGTGACGAGTGCCGAGCATCAGGATGCCGCTTACGGTGCTGCCTTGCTGGCCCTACACCGCAGCCAACAGTAAGCGGACCGGATCCCTCAACTCGGCTCGGATGGCCGTCCGAAGAGATACCCCGAGCCCCAATCGATACCGAGCTCGCTGAGTCGCTGCAAGGTGGCCTCGTCCTCGATTTGCTTGGCGATGGTCGTGATGCCGAGATCCTTCGCGGAGTGCTGAATCGTGGCCAAGATGGACTGCGCACGCGCGGACTCGCGGGCCAACCGAACGAGGTTCGCATCGAGCTGGATAAAGCTGACCGGTAGATGGATCAAAAAGCGAAACGACGAGGCATCTCCCCCGTAGTCGCTCACCGCGATCTTGCATCCCAGTTCCAGCAGGGGCGCCAGCGCGCGTGCGACCTGTTCCGTCTCCGCCGTAATCTGCCGCTCGCTGAGTGTCAGCACCACGGACGGCCCACCGTTTGCCGCGTAGCACAAGCCGTCGAGCTCACGCGCCAAGGTCTTCAGGATTTCCGGATGACGGACCAGGTCTCCCGACAGGTGCACGAAGTCGAACAGCGGGGTTGCACCGGATGCTTTGGAGGATCGCAATCGATCCGCGGTTGCGCTCAGGAGCATGCTGTCGATGCGATGCAGCAGTCCGAGCTGCTCGGCGATGTCGATGAAGGAGGCCGCGGCCAGGACACGACCGTCCGCGGCGACGATGCGGGCCAGCGACTCTTCCGCGACGACCCGGCGATCACGAAGGTCCACGATGGGCTGAAACGCCGGGAGGATGCGCGCGGTCTGCAGCGCGGACTGCACCAAAACGGCCATCGAGACGGCGTAGACCCCGCTGTCGTTACCGTCGTAGCAGACCCGGTTCCGTCCTGAGTTCTTGGCATGGTACAGAGCCATATCCGCTCGGGCCAAAACGTCCCTCGGGTCACCCTCGTCGGAATTGCAGGTCGCAAAACCGATGCTCAGGGTCACGCGAATCTGCTGGCCTGCGACCTCGACCGGCTGTGCGGAGACGCTCTCGCGGATGCGCTCGAGACCGGTGCGCGCTTGGACCTCGCTGGTCTCGGGCAGCGCAATGACGAACTCTTCCCCGCCCCAGCGACCAAGCCAGTCGGCTTGACGCACCTCTTGGCGAAGTCTCGCCGAAACCCATTTCAACACCTCGTCGCCCACGGCGTGGCCGTAGGCGTCGTTGACCAGCTTGAAGTGATCGAGATCCAGGATTGCAAGACAGCAGGACCTGCCCGAGCGCTGACCCTGGGCATGGATCCGCTGTACTGATTGCCAGACGCCGCGACGATTCAACAACCCGGTCAATTCGTCGTGATCGACGAGATACTCGAGCTTTAGCTCGGCAACCTTGCGCCGGCTAATGTCCATGTGGGTGCCGGCCACTCGTATCGCCTTGCCGTCCGCGTCCCGCTCGTAGATCCGCGCACGGTCCTGGATCCACACCCAGTGGCCGTCACGATGGCGCATTCGGTATTCAGCCTCGAACCGATCGAGATCGCCGTTCGTCACCTGCTCGGCGAGGGTCTGGACGCGGTCGCGATCGTCCGGGTGCAGCATCTGCCGCCAGCTGTACAGATCGATCTGAATCTCGCCGACGTCATAGCCGAGCATGGCCAGATAGCGGGCATCGACCGTCACGTCCAGGGGCAATACGGAACCGTCGTAAAGACCGATATCGCCACCCTCCACGGCAAGCTCGAGCCGTCTGGTCGCCTCCGCCAACGCCGTCTCGGCCGCTTTGCGCTCCGTCACGTCGCGCCCGACGCCGATGATGGCCGTGACCCGACCCTCGTCGTCCAGCACCGCCGTGTCGGACCAACCAAACCAGCGCCAACCCCGCACGGTCAGTGCGCGCTGCTCGACGTAGCTGTGATGCGGGGGTCGGTATAGCTTCGCGACCGCCGCTGCGGTCTCCGCGCGGTCGTCCTCGTGGACGAGCGGCATGAATGGCCGACCGAGCAGCTCGTCCTTGGTCCGACCGAAGGCTCGACAGTAGCTCGGGCTCACGAACAAGAAGCGACCATCGGGGTCGACCTTCACCACCAGATCCGTCTGATTCTCGATGAGCAGGCGATAGTCTTCGTCGGGTGCCTCGACGGCACCCCGAGTCAAACTTGGATCGGTCTCTTCTGGGGGCATGAATCGGATCGCGACGTTATGGCCTTCGGAATCGGCCCCGCGTCCGAAGCATCAGAGCGAACGGAGACGTCTCGTGCGGGATTGGGATCGCCCGTGCGATCGACCGAAAAGGATCGCCTCAGGCATCCAGGGCTAAGGTGCGGATCTTGGAAGGATCGCACCGGCCGACAACGCCGAGAAGGATAGCGCGCCATCGTGACAAGGTCGAGATCCAGCGGCCGACGGACGTCGTTGAATCCAGTGTGAATATGCACGATCTTCAGAGTGGAAATTCACGCGCGCGCCCCCTTCCAACCGTCGGCTGTCGCACACATGCCGGGTCTCGGGTCGCTGCCTCCCGGCAGACACTCGACGGAACGCGGACGTGCGATCAGTCGATCCGAGAGGCGTCCACGTACCGATCGCGCGCCGCCTTGGCCCGTTCGAAGATGGCCAGCAGCCGCTCCCCGTCTGCGCGGCGGATGCTCTCGGCGAGATCGGTCATCTCGATGCCGAAGCGCGCCAGCATGGCGCTCAGTGCCTCGCGATTGGCAAGACAGATGTCGCGCCACATGACCGGATTGCTCGAAGCGATGCGGGTGAAGTCCCGGAAGCCGCCGGCGGCATAGCGGAAGATCTCGTCGTTCTCGCGCATGCGTGCCAGCGCATCGACCAGCCCGAAAGCGAGCATGTGAGGCAGATGGCTGGTGGCGGCGAGCACCTCGTCATGATGGGCGACCGACATGCAGGTGACCTCTGCCCCGCAGGTCTCCCACATCGCGGTGACGCGGGCGAGTGCATCGGCGTCGGTCTCGGGCAACGGGGTCAGGATGACGCGACGTCCACGGTACAGATCGGCAAGGGATGCCTCGACCCCGCTGTGCTCCGTGCCCGCGATCGGGTGGCCCGGGACCAAGCACGGCGGCACGCCGCCGAAGACGCCGAGCGCGTCCGCCACCACACTGCCTTTCACACTGCCCCCGTCGGTCACCACCGCCGCGGGTTCGAGGCGGTCCCGAATCGCCTCGAAGACCCCGCGCATGGCGCCGAGCGGTACGGAGACGAACACCATGTCCGCGCCCGTAACCGACTCGGCGGGATCCTGCGTGATCAGATCCACGACACCTAGCTCGCGCGCCCGCTGCAGGTTGGCAAGCCCGCGTCCGCAGCCGACGACCTGTCCCACGGCGCCCGCCTCGCGCAGGGCCCGGGCGAGGGATCCCCCGATCAGTCCAACCCCGATGATCGCCAGGCGCTCGATCATGACGCGAGGATATCCTCGAGCGCGGCGATGCAGCGGGCGTTCTCGGCCTCGAGCCCGATGCTGATTCGCAGGTGGTTGGGCAAACCGTAGTTACCGACCGGTCGCACGATGACGCCGCGCTTCAAAAGGTCCTGATTCACCGGGCCGGCCGGGCGACCGACATCGACCGTGATGAAGTTGCCGACCGACGGGATGTACGCGAGCCCCATCCGCTGGAAGGCCCCGAGGTACTGCCGCATCCCCGCACGGTTGAGCTCCACCGACGCGCGCACGTGCTCGCGATCGCCGATTGCAGCAGCCGCGGCGGCCTGAGCGAAGGCGTTGACGTTGAAGGGCTGACGCACCCGATTGAGCAAGTCCGCAACCTGCGGATCGCTGAGTCCGTAACCGACACGCAACGCGGCCAACCCATGGGCCTTGGCGAAGGTCCGGGTCACGATGAGATTCGGAAAATGATCGAGCCAGTGCGTCGCATCCGGGAAGTCCGGCTCGCCGACATACTCCGTATAAGCCTCGTCGATCACGACGATGCAGGTCCGCGGCATGGCCTCGATGAATGACTTCAGAGGTGCGGCGGCCAGCCAGGTTCCCGTCGGATTGTTCGGGTTGGCGATCCAGACGACGCGGGTCTTGTCCGTCACAAGACTCGCCAGCGCGTCGAGATCGTTGCCGTAGTTGCATGCCTTGGCGACACGCGCGGTCGCACCCACCGCCTGGGTGGCGATGGGGTAGACCGCAAAGGCATGCTCGGAGAAAACCGATTCCACACCCGGATACAGGAAGGTCCGTGCGATCAGGTCGAGCACGTCGTTCGATCCGTTCCCGATGGTGACAGCACTCTGCGGGACACCATGGAACTCGGCGAGCACGCGTCGCAGCTCGAAGCCGCCGCCATCGGGATAACGACCGATCTCGCCCATCAGGCCGGCGATCGCCTCGCGCGCCCGGGGCCCGGGGCCCAGGGGATTCTCGTTCGAAGCCAACTTCACCGAGTCGCGAATACCGAGCTCGCGCTCCAGCTCCGAGACCGGCTTGCCGGGGACGTAGGGGGTGAGTCCGGCGATTCCGGGGGCGGTGATGGGGAGGAAGGGATTGTCGTGGACAGTCATTGAGTGGGTTCAGGTTTAGGGGTTGGTGTTTGGATGTCCTCGGCCGACAGGCCAACCGACGTCTCGGCATGGGACGGGTATCAATCGACTCCCGGATCGCGAAGCCTGTCATTCCGAACGCGGCCCGAAGGCTCAAAGCACCGCCAGCGGATAAGACCCGAGCACCTTGAACAGCAGAGACGACTGCCTGAGATTCTCCAACGCCAGCGCGACCTTCGGATCGTCCCTGTGGCCCATGATGTCGATGAAGAAGACATAATCCCAGATGCCGCGGCGCGAAGGGCGCGACTCGATGCGGGTCATGCTGATGCCGTGAGCGGCCAGGGGTGTCAACAGGTTGTGGAGCCCGCCGGCCTGGTTGCGGCAGGACAGCAGCAGGCTGGTCTTGTCCTGGCTCTGGCCGCTGGGTCGGGCGTCCTGCTGGCCGATGACGAGGAAGCGGGTGGTGTTGCCGGGCTCGTCCTCGATGCGCTCGGCGAGCACCTTGAGTCCGTAGATCTCGGCGGCTTGCAGACCCGCGACGGCCGCGGCATCTTCTTCGGTCGCCGCGGTGCGTGCAGCCTCGGCGTTACTGCCGACGGCGACGCGCTCCGCGTTCGGAAGATGGCGGTCGAGCCAGCCGCGGCACTGCGCCAGGGATTGCTGATGCGAATAGACCGTGCGGATGGCGCAAAGATCATCCGTCACGCTCATGAGGTGGTGGTGGATCCGCAGGCTCACCTCGCCCGTGATCATGAGCGGCGAGGTCATGAACATGTCCAGGGTATGGCTCACCACACCCTCGGTCGAGTTCTCGACCGGTACCACACCGAAATCGCACGACCCCGCCTCGACCTCGCGGAAGATCTCCCCGATGGTGGCCAAGGCCAAGGTCTTCACCGAATGGCCGAAGTGCTTGATGGCCGCGGCCTGAGTGAATGTCCCGGCCGGGCCGAGATAGGCAACGTTGAGCGGACGTTCCAGCGCCAGGCAGGCGGACATGATCTCGCGAAAGAGTCTGGCGACCTCTTCGCCGTCGAGCGGCCCGGGATTGGCGGCCTTGATGCGACGCAGAACCGCGACCTCGCGCTCGGGCCGGTAGAACTGCACCTGGCTGCCGTCGGCCGCCGTCTTGATATGGGCGACCTGTTGGGCGCAACGGGCGCGCTCGCTGATCAGACCGAGCAGCTCCGAATCGATCGCGTCGATCCGGTTCCGCACGTCCTCCAGGGCGTCGCCCTTTGCGCTGTCTTGTCCCATCAGTCGTTCCGTTCCCGCGTCCCGAGACACCGCACCGAGAGGACGCCGTCGATGGAGCGCAGCTGCTGCACCGTGTCTTCCGGACAGCGTTGGTCGATATCGATCAGGGTCACCGCGACGTTGCCGCGCGAGCGATTGAGCATATCCAGGATATTCAGACCGGCCGCCGCCAGGTCGGTCGAGATCTGGCCGACCATGTTGGGCACGTTGCTGTTGACGATCGCCATGCGATAACCGCCGTTGCGCGGGAGATTGATCTCGGGGAAGTTGACCGAGTTGGTCACGTTGCCGTTCTCCAGATAATCGCGGACCTCTTCGGCGACCATGACCGCACAGTTCTCCTCGGCCTCTTTGGTCGAGGCACCGAGATGCGGCAGGGTGATTACCCGCGGGTGGTCCTTCAACAGGTTGCTCGGAAAATCGCAACAATAGGCGTAGAGGTGGCCCTGGTCCAGCGCGGTGATGACGGCGTCGTCGTCGATGATTCCGTCGCGCGAGAAGTTCAGCAGCACGGCGCCCTTGCGCAGGGTGCGCAGACGCTCGGCGTTGATCATGCGCCGGGTGTCGTCGGTGAGCGGGACGTGGAAGGTGACGAAGTCCGAGCGCGAGAGCAGATCATCGATACTCAATGCCGGCTGCACGTCGCTCTCGAGCTGCCAGGCGCGCTGGACCGTGATGGTCGGGTCGTAGCCGACGACGCGCATCCCGAGCGAGCGTGCCGCATTGGCGACCTTCACCCCGATCGCGCCGAGACCGATGACGCCCAGGGTGCGGCCCGGCAGCTCGAAGCCCACGAACTGCTTCTTGCCCGCCTCGACCGCCTGGTGGATAGACGTATCGTCGCCTTCGAGCTCACGCGCAAAACGCCAAGCCTGACCAATATTGCGCGCCGCGATCAACATACCGGCGATCACCAGCTCCTTGACGGCATTGGCGTTGGCACCGGGCGCATTGAAGACCGCCACACCGCGCGCCGTCATGGCCTCGACCGGGACATTGTTGGTGCCGGCGCCGGCGCGCCCGATCGCCTGGACACTCGGCGGGATATCCCCCGCCTGCATCTTGGCCGAGCGCACCAGAATGGCATCCGGATGCGCAATCTCCGAGGCGACCTCGTAGCGATCCCGCGGCAACCGATCGAGCCCGGCAACCGCGATGTTATTAAGCGTCTGAATTTTGAACACTGAATCGCGTCCTGAGTGATAAGCGGATGTTGGAGTGGAGGATCGAACGTCGCGCGCGTCAACTAGCCTTTGAGCCGACGCGATTCAGAATAATGAATCTTAAAATCTGAACCGCGTCGGTGCCGAGGGCCGAAGTGACATGCGGGGCCTAGCCGATACGCCGACCGTGCATATCACATCGGGGACGCGGTTCATCAGCCGTGTTTGCGCTCGAACTCCTGCATGAAGCCGACCAGCGCCTCGACGCCCTCTATCGGCATTGCATTGTAGATGCTGGCGCGCATGCCGCCGACCGAGCGATGACCCTTGAGCGTGGTCAGGTTGGCGGCCTTGGCCTCCTTGATGAAGGTGTCGTCCAGCTCCGGGTTGGCCAGCGTGAAAGGCACATTCATCCAGGAGCGCGACGCCGGCTCGACCGGGTTCTTGAAGAAGCCCGAATCGTCGATCGTCTTGTAGAGGAGCTCCGCCTTGCGCGCGTTGATCTTGCCCATCGCCTGCAGCCCGCCGATGCCCTTGAGCCATTCGAACACCAGGCCGGCAAGATACCAGGCGTAGGTCGGCGGGGTGTTGTACATGGAGTCGTTGTCGGCCTGCACCTTGTAGTCGAGCATGGTCGGGGTCGCGGGCAGAGTCTGACCGAGCAGATCCTCGCGGACGATCACGATGACGAGGCCGGCCGGGCCGATGTTCTTCTGGGCACCGGCGTAGATAAGCCCGAAGCGCGAGACATCGATCGGACGCGACAGGATGGTCGAGGACATATCCGCGACCAGGGGCTTGTCGCCGACATCCGGGACATAGGGAAACTCGACGCCCTCGATGGTCTCGTTGGGGGTGTAGTGAACGTAGGCGGCATCGTCGCTCAGGGTCAGCTCGTCCTGACCCGGCGCGCGGGTGAAGCGTTCGGCCTCGGTACTGGCGGCGACGTGGACCTGACCATAGCGGCGCGCCTCGGAGATGGCCTTCTTCGACCAGGAGCCGGTGTTCAGATAGTCTGCGCTCGCCGCTCCGCGCAGCAGATTCATCGGGATGGCGGCAAACTGGGTAGATGCGCCGCCTTGCAGGAACAGGACCTTGTAGTTGCTCGGGACCGCCAGGAGCTCGCGCAGATCGGCCTCGGCTTGGGCCGCGATCGACATGAACTCCTTGCCGCGATGACTCATCTCGGCGACACACATGCCGCTGCCCCGCCACTCGAGCATCTCGTCGCGCGCCCTGCTCAGGACAGGCTCAGGAAGCATTGCAGGGCCGGCACTGAAGTTGTAAACCCGAGCCATTCGTTGATCTCCGTTAAACCGCGCCCGGCGCGGTATGCGATGTTATTGGATGGGATCAGCCCCGGCAGCCTTGACGACCGTTGGAGCCGGCGCGGTTTAAAATACTAAAAAATATATCACTCTAAACCGCGCCCCCGCTAAAGGCTGTGGATGCGCCAAACGGCGAACTCACTCGAAAATCAGCATCTCGCTCCGGACGCGGTTGAGTCTCGACAAAACGTTTGAGATTCAAACCGCGAAGGCGCAAAGGGCGCGACGCGATTCAGGTTCCGATCTGTTGCGTCATCATGCCGATGGATCGCACAGTTGTCGATTTGCCCGTGTCATGCATCAGTCTGCATCGCCGGAGGCGCGCAGCCGAAGAATTGCGCACATCGACAACCGGGGTTGCTATGCCTCCGGATCGCTGTCGGGATCAGCATCGGGAGACTGATCATCATCGATCGGCTCGTCGGTCGGCTCGTCCGGATCCTGATGCTCGGCGAGGTCCCCGTTGTCATCTTTATCGCCTTCGAGCGCTACGATCCGCTCGAGATACACAAGCCGCTCGCCCTCGCCAAGATTGATCAGCTTCACGCCTTGGGCACTGCGACCCACGACCGGGATCTGATCGATCGGGGTGCGGATCAGGGTGCCGCCCTCGGTGATCAGCATGATCTCGTCGCCGGGACGCACCAGCACGGCACCGACCTGGGCGCCGTTGCGCTCGGAGGTGCTGATGCCGATCACGCCCTTGGTGCCGCGGCCTTTTGTCGGGAAATCCTCGACGCGCGTACGCTTGCCGTAACCGTTCTCGGTCACGCTGAGCACGGTGCCGGGCTCGGCGACCAAGAGCGAGATGACCTTCTGGCCGGGCGCGAGCTGGACGCCGCGCACACCGTGCGCCGTGCGTCCCATCCCGCGTACCGCCCCCTCGCTGAAACGCACCGCCTTGCCGGCGGAGGTAAAGAGCATGAGGTCCTGCTTGCCGTCGGTGATGGCCACGCCGATCAGGACCTCGTCCTCGTGCAGGTCGATCGCGATGATGCCGCGCGAGAGAGGCCGCGAGAAGTCGTCGAGCGGGGTCTTCTTGACCGTGCCGGCGCTGGTCGCCATGAAAACGAAATAACCGGACTCGTAGTCGTGCACCGGCAATACGGCATTGATGCGCTCGCCCGCCTCCAGCGGCAGGAGGTTGACCATCGGCCGACCCCGCGCACCGCGTCCGGCCTGCGGCAGCTCGTAGACCTTGAGCCAGTAGACCCGGCCGCGGCTGGAGAAACAGAGCACGGTGTCGCGCGAGTTGGCGACGAAGATGCGGTCGATGAAGTCCTCTTCCTTGAAGGAGGTTGCGCTCTTGCCCTTGCCGCCGCGCCGCTGCGCCTGATAGTCGCTGATCGGCTGGGCCTTCACGTAGCCCTGGTGCGACATCGTCACCACGACCTCTTCCGGCGCAATCATGTCTTCGAGCGTGAGGTCGGTATGGTCGACCTGGATCTCGGTGCGCCGATCGTCCCCGAACTGATCGCGGATCGCCGTGAGCTCCTCGCGGATCACGTCCATGAGGCGATCCGATTCGGAGAGGATCATCAGGAGGGCGGCGATCTTGTCGAGGATCTCCTTGAACTCGTCGAGGATCTTGTCCTGCTCCAGACCGGTCAGGCGCTGGAGCTGCAGGTCCAGGATCGCCTTGGCCTGGCGCTCGCTCAGGCGATAGCCCCCGTCGACCAGGCCATAAGCGGCCTCGAGCTCCTCCGGGCGGGTGTGCTCCGCGCCCGCGCGCTCGAGCATGCCGGTGACCGAGCCGGGCGCCCAAGTGCGCTCCATCATGCGCTCGCGTGCCTCGGCCGGGTTGGCCGAGCCCTTGATCAGGGCGATGATCTCGTCGATGTTCGCCAACGCGATCGCATAGCCTTCCAAGACGTGGGCGCGGTCACGGGCCTTGCGCAGCTCGAAGAGTGTGCGACGCGTCACCACGTCGCGGCGATGGCGGATGAAGTATTCGAGGATCTGCTTGAGATTCAGCGTCCGCGGCTGGCCGTCGACCAAGGCGACCATATTGATGCCGAAAACCTGCTGCATCTGGGTGTGCTGGTAGAGGTTGGCCAGCAGCACCTCGGCATAGGCGTCGCGCTTGAGCTCGATGACGACACGCATGCCGTCCTTGTCGGACTCGTCGCGCAGCCCGTCCGGGGCGATTCCCTCGATCTTCTTTTCCTTGACCAACTCGGCGATGCGCTCGAGAAGCCGCGCCTTGTTGACCTGGTAAGGCAGCTCGGTGACAACGATCGCCTCGCGTCCGCTGCGCTTCTGAACCTCGACCATGGTGCGGGCGCGAATCACCGCGCGGCCGCGGCCGGTCCGATAGGCCTCGCGGATGCCGCGTACGCCGTTGATGAGCGCCGCGGTCGGGAAATCCGGGCCGGGCACCAGCGCCATTAGCTCTTCGATCGTGATCGCCGGGTTGTCGATGATCGCCAGACAGGCGTCGATGACCTCGCGCAGGTTGTGCGGCGGGATGTTGGTGGCCATGCCGACCGCGATGCCCGAGGAGCCGTTCACCAGCAGATTCGGGAAGCGCGCCGGCAGGACGACCGGCTCGTGCTCGCTGTTGTCGTAGTTGGGGATGAAGTCGACCGTGTCCTTGTCGAGGTCGTCGAGCAGCGCATCGGCGATGCGGGTCATCCGCACCTCGGTGTAGCGCATGGCCGCGGGCGGGTCGCCGTCGACCGAGCCGAAGTTGCCCTGCCCGTCCACCAGCAGATAGCGCATCGAGAAGCGCTGCGCCATGCGGACCATGGTGTCGTAGATCGCCGAGTCACCGTGAGGGTGGTACTTACCCATGACGTCGCCGACCACGCGGGCGGACTTGCGGTAGGCACGGTTCCAGACGTTGCCCTGCTCGCTCATCGAGAAGAGGACACGCCGGTGAACCGGCTTGAGTCCGTCGCGGACATCGGGAAGCGCGCGTCCCACGATCACGCTCATGGCGTAATCGAGGTAGGACTGACGCATCTCGTCCTCGAGATTGATGGGTATAACTTCTCTCGCGAAATCTGCCATGGGCGTGGTGAACCGACGTTGAGGCGTGCCGCGCGGAGCACCGGGACGGGCCGCGTTTGTACTGATGCTTTAGCCGGTGAAGTTTACCACGCGGGACACCCCTGCCCCATCCATAACAGCCACTTTGTCGCCGATGCGCCCTGTTTCAGGGGCGATCGGACACCGTAGCGGTCGGTTCGAGGGCGACCTGATTGCGTCCGACGCCCTTCGCCGAAGCCCGCAGGTCGTCCCGCCCTCGCAGGTCCGCATCGACGATGCAGCCCGCCTGCCGCGAAGGCCCGGATTTGGTGTATCGTGACGCCCATGAACAGGAACTTTGCTGAATTTTTACTTCCGGACGCGCTCATGCGCGGACTCGAGAAAGAGGGTTTCGAGACCCCGACCGAGGTCCAGGCGCAGGTGATACCCGCCGCGATGGAGGGTCTGGATCTCTTGGTCTCGGCCGCGACGGGCTCGGGCAAGACCGCCGCCTTTCTGCTGCCGATCATGGAGCGCCTGGTCGGCGCGCCGCGCTCCGACAGCGGGACGCGCGCCCTGGTCTTGGTCCCGACCCGAGAGCTGGCCCGCCAGATCCATGTCCATTTCACGCGCCTCGGGAGCTACACTCGCCTGAACAACGGCGTGATCACGGGCGGCGACTCCAAGGGGCATCAGATCGCGACCTTGCGTAAGAACCCGGAGATCCTGGTGGCGACGCCCGGTCGCTTGCTGGAGCTTCTGGAAACGGGCGAGGCCGACCTGAGCGACCTGGAGATCCTGGTCTTGGACGAGGCCGACCGCATGCTCGACATGGGCTTCGTCGACGATGTCCTGACGATCATCGGTCGCACCAATCCGGCCCGCCAGTCCATGTTGTTCTCGGCGACCCTGCACCATCGGGGCCTGAGCCGCATCACCGAGCGTCTGTTGCGCGAGCCGCGCGTGCTGACCGTCAATCCGGTGCGCGAGCAGCATCCCGACATCACGAATCAGGTCCTCTTGAGCGACGGGCCGGAGCACAAGCAGCAGCAGGTCCTTTGGCTGCTTCGCAACGAGATCTACGAGAAGGCGCTGGTCTTCACCAACACCCGTGACGGTGCAACAGCGCTCGGCAACTATTTGATGGGCGAAGGACAACGCGCCGCCGTGCTGCACGGCGAGCTGGAACAGCGCGAGCGCAATCGGGTCGTCGGGCTGCTGCACAGCGGCCGGATCAACGTCCTGATCGCAACCGACGTGGCCGCGCGCGGCCTCGACATCCCGGGTGTGGAGCGGGTGATCAACTTCGACCTGCCGCGCAGCGGGGACGATTATCTACACCGCACCGGGCGCACCGGCCGGGCCGGCGAGCAGGGCGTGGCCATCTCGCTGGTCGGGGCCTCCGAATGGAATCGGCTGGAGAGCATCGAGCGCTATCTGAATCTCGGCCTCGAGCGTCGCAGCATCGAAGGGCTCAAGGCGTCGTACAAAGGGGGGCCGACCAAACGCTCGGGCGCAAAGAAGGGCGCGAAAAAGACCGGCGCGAAGGCGGTCGCCGCGAAGGTCGCCGCGCCCAAACCGAAAGACCGTCTGCGCGACCGCAAGAACATCGGCAAACGACGCCGACCCAAGTCACCTGCCGGAAACGAGATCGGGATCGAGGCCGGTCATGCACCGCTCGGGAAGAGACCGACCGCTCAAGCGCAGCCCAAACCCGCACAAGGCGAGGGGGCGAAGGACTGACCTGTGCGCGCCCGAGTCGCTCTCGGGCGCGGGTAGCAAGCACTCTTAGTCACGAAGGCAGGGAACGACTCGGCAGGAGATCCGAGGTTTCGCGCCGTGTCCCGTACTGCCTCCGCGGCAAGATCCGATTCGGCGCCCTCAGACCGCAACACCCATCGACTGGTGGATGTGTTGCACGACGAGCGGATGCAGTCCGGCCTTCTCGGCAAAGTCCCGGAGATAGTCCTGCTCTTGCGGGGTGTCCACCTCGACCGCGAGCAGGGATGCCGCGTAGACCTCGGCAGCCACCTCGGGGCTCGGGATCTCGGCCACGAAGGCGTCGAGATTCAGCGGCTGACGCAGCTCCGTCATCAACCACTCCTGTGCGTCCGCGCCCATGCCGGCGGCCTCGACCTTTCCGACGATTCGCTGAATCTCGTCCACGCTCACCTGACCATCCGACTTGGCGACGTTGATCATGCCCTTGATAATCAACTGCGCGGTGTTCTCCATGGCATGCTCCTCAGCCGCGCTCTGCGGGGCTCTGAGGCCCAACGGCAACTCCGCCGCTCCGCTCGCGGCGGATATCCCCGACGCCTGAGCCGCTTGACCCGATTCGGTGAATGCCTTGTAGGCGATCCCGGCCAGCATCGCCAGCGCACCCCCGGTCATGGCGCCCTTCACTGACTTTCCGCCGCCGCCCAAGACCGAGCCGAGCACGGCGCCGAGTCCGCCGGCCTGCATGGGATTCTGCGAGGCATTCCCCAGGGTACCCTTCGCCATCTCGAGGAGACCGCCGAGCATATTGCCGCCCGCGCCGCCCCCCCCGCCCTGACCGCCGACCATCCGGCCGAGATTTGCCTGAAGATCCTGGAGCGCGTTCCCCATCCGGCCGGAGCCGGACTTCGCCATATTGTTCTGAATGAAGCTACCGAGTAGATCGCCGAAGTTGGCCATGTCGTTCTCCGATAGGGATGGATGGATGGATCGCTCGTCGCGCACTCCCGGCCCTCCATCGCGAATCGAAGCGGGCCGGGACCAGAGTGCCGCGAAGGGTGCAGGGATCTCTTCGAAGCTCGAAGCAAAAAACATAAAGGCAACATCGGGTGTCCGACGGACACTCCGCCTCTACGCCGCCACCATACTATAGGCCATCGCGCCCGCCGGAAAAGCGACAAAATGTCGGGGCAATCGTGGCCGAAGCAGCAGGCCAGAGGGGCGCATCGGCGTCTGCGAGGATTGCTTCACCCGAGGGGCAGGAACGGACCGATGGGAGCGCCCGGAGACAGGCCCAGCTCGCGATCCGCTCGACCGAGGTTGACCGCGATCTCGACGAGTCCAAAGGCGTTCTCGTACCAAAACGCTTCGCCGGATGCGACCTCGCAGAAGGTCCGAGCATGGCAGAGACGTCGTTCCCCGACCTGCAGCGCGTGCGTCCTCGGTCGACCCGTCGCCTGAAGCCCGGTCATCAGATTCCCGAAACGATCGACGTAAACGACCGCAGCGCGTTCCTTCGGCCAGTCCGACCCGACCATGTCGGCCGGATCGATCGGGCACAGTTGAAGGTCCGTACCGACCGCCAAGCGTGCCGCAGCGGGGGCGAACCAGTCGCGTCCGTGAAAACTCGCCGAGAGCAGGGACGGACACCAGCCGATCCGATTCACGACGGTACCCTCGGCCCAATACACGAGCGGAACCAGCAAACCGTTGTCGGGACCGATGAACCAGGAGTCACGCGTCTGGACCAGAAGCCCACCGCGCGCACCCCCGACACCCGGATCCACGACACAGACGTAGATCGAGCCGGCAGGCATGTCGCGCACGAGTGCAGGCAAGAGATAGGCGGCTAAATCGATGCGGAATGGCGGGAGGTCGTGAACGAGATCCACGACGGGAACGCCGGGGATGAGATCATCGAGCCGAGCACGCATCTGCCCGACATAGATGCCGTCGCCGAAATCGGTGACGAGAACAAGACGCCGGATCGGCGACATCATTCAACAAAAAAGCCGGGCAAGAGCCCGGCTTTCGATACAAACACATCAAGACGCAACTCAATCCTCGTCGTCTTCGACGGCGACCGCATCCGCGGGACGGTCAACCAGCTCGACATACGCCATCGGCGCGGCATCGCCGGCACGATAGCCGCACTTGAGGATGCGCAGATAACCACCCGGACGCGCCTGATAGCGCGGTCCCAGCTCGACGAAGAGCTTGCCGACCGCTTCCTTGTCGCGCAGTCGCGCAAAGGCAAGGCGTCGGGTGTGAACGGAGTCGCTCTTTGCCAGCGTGATCAAAGGCTCTGCAACGCGCCGCAGCTCCTTGGCCTTCGGCAGCGTGGTCTTGATCAGCTCATGGCGAAACAACGACGCCGCCATGTTGCGAAACATGGCCTCGCGGTGCGAGCCGGTGCGATTGAGGTGCCTTCCGGCATTGCGATGACGCATGGTCCTAATCCCGAATAGTTCTTGAGTCGAAAAGCGTTAGCGAATGCCGAGCTCGGCGATATTGTCCGGCGGCCAGTTTTCGAGACGCATCCCGAGCGAGAGTCCGCGTGTCGCGAGCACGTCCTTGATCTCGGTCAGCGACTTCTTGCCGAGATTCGGCGTCTTGAGAAGCTCGACCTCGGTCCGCTGGATCAAATCGCCGATCAAATAGATGTTCTCGGCCTTCAAACAGTTCGCTGAGCGAACGGTCAGCTCGAGATCGTCGACCGGACGCAGCAGAATCGGATCGTAGGGCGACTCGTCCCGCGCCTCCATGACATGCGTGTCCGACGGCCCGGAACCTTCCAAGGCGACGAAGCTCGACAACTGATCCCGAAGGATCGTCGCGGCCCGCTGTATCGCCTCGCGCGGGTCGATGGTCCCGTTGGTCTCCAAGTCGATGACAAGCCGATCCAGATCGGTACGCTGCTCGACGCGCGCGGACTGGACCTCGATCGAGACCCGCCGAACCGGACTGTAGGACGCATCGAGCGGCAGCTTGCCGATCGGGCGATCCTCGCCCTCGTCGAGCTCGCGCTGTGTCGCCGGCTCGTAACCGCGCCCGCGCCGAATCGTCATCGACATGCTCAACTCGCCCTCGGTCATGTTCGCGATGACCAAATGGGGGTTGGCGATCTCGGCGGTATGATCGATCGCGATGTCCGCGGCGGTCACGACACCCGGGCCGGTCTTGCTCACCGTAAAGGTCGCCTCGTCCTTGCCCTTGAGCGAGATGGCGAGCTGCTTCAGATTCAGCAGGATCTCGAGAACATCCTCTTGAACGCCCGGGATCGTGGTGTACTCGTGCAAGACGCCCTGGATCTCGACCTCCGTCACCGCCCAGCCGTCCATCGAGGATAAGAGAATACGGCGCAACGCGTTGCCGAGGGTATGCCCGAAGCCGCGTTCGAGCGGCTCCAGCGAAACCCGGGCATGCGTCGAGCTGCCGTCGACCGCCTCGACCCGTACGATGCGCGGTTTGAGAAATTCGCCAATAGCGTCAGTCATTCAGTGCCCCTCACGAAGCTCCTTACTTGGAGTACAACTCGACGATCAGCGATTCGTTGATGTCGGCCGGCAGGTCCGAGCGATCGGGAATACGCTTGAAGACGCCCTTGAAACCTTTGGTATCGACCTCGACCCAATCGGGGAAGCCGTACTGCTCGGCGAGCGCCAACGCGTTCTGGACGCGCACCTGCTTCTTCGCAACCTCCCGGACCTCGACATGGTCATCGGCGCCGACCTGGTAGGAGGCGATGTTCACCACGCGACCGTTGACCAAAATGGCCTTGTGACTGACCAACTGACGCGCTTCGGAACGCGTGGCACCGAATCCCATCCGGTACACGACGTTGTCGAGGCGACGCTCGAGGAGCTGCAACAGGTTTTCGCCCGTCGCACCTTTGGCTTGAGCCGCCTTCTTATAATAGTTGCGGAACTGACGCTCCATCAGTCCGTAGATACGGCGAACCTTCTGCTTCTCGCGAAGCTGAACACCGTAATCGGAGAGCCGGCGCCGACGGTCAGTGGTCTGTCCGGGCTGCTTCTCGAGGTTGCACTTGGTGTCCAGCGAGCGAGCGCGACTCTTCAGGGCGAGATCGGTTCCCTCGCGCCGTGCGAGTTTGCAGGTTGGGCCTGTATAACGTGCCATGTCTCTACCTGTTCCTGTGTCAGACGCGCCGCTTTTTGGGCGGGCGGCAGCCGTTGTGCGGGATCGGCGTCACGTCGGTAATGCTCGTGATCTTGAATCCGGCGTTGTTGAGTGCACGCACCGCGGATTCACGACCCGGACCGGGCCCCTTCACGTTGACGTCGAGGTTACGCAAACCGTAGTCCTTCACCGCTTGGCCGGCCTTGTCGGCCGCGACCTGCGCAGCGAAAGGCGTGCTCTTGCGCGATCCCCGGAACCCGGAGCCGCCTGCGGTCGCCCAGGACAATACATTGCCTTGGCGGTCCGTGATGGTGATGATGGTGTTGTTGAACGAAGCGTGGACGTGAGCAATCCCATCCGCCACCTGCTTCTTGATCTTCTTCTTGATCGTACGAGTCGGTTTAGCCATTCGAGGTTATCCAGCCCTTTCGCTGCGCCCAAGCGCCCTTATCGTTTGATGGGACGACGCGGACCCTTGCGGGTACGTGCGTTCGTGCGGGTCCGCTGGCCACGCAACGGCAAGCCGCGACGGTGACGAATGCCGCGGTTACAGCCGAGGTCCATCAAACGCTTGATGTTCATCGACACTTCGCGCCGCAGATCGCCTTCCACGGAGAACTTGCCGACCTCGTTGCGGAGCTTGTCGACCTCTTCTTCCGTGAGGCTCTGAACCTTGGCATCGCGCGGTACACCGGCGGCGTCGCAGATCACAGCGGCACGCACGCGGCCGATGCCATAAATCGAAGTCAACGCGATGACGGCGTGCTTCTTGTCCGGGATGTTGACGCCGGCGATACGGGCCATAGCTTAGAAACCCCTGAAATCCAAATTGCCAAGCGGGTAAACCGCGTAGTATATCAAACTGCTGCCTTCAATCAAGCCCGAGATCCTATCCCTGGCGTTGTTTGTGGCGCGGATCCTTGCAGATGACCCGAACGGTGCCGTTGCGACGGATGATCTTGCAGTTCCGACACAACTTCTTAACAGATGCTCGCACTTTCATTTGTTCTCTCCTTCAGACTCGAGCGCCACTCAGCGCAGCATGCCGGCGCCCGGCGACTTTAGGTTTGCCTTCCGCATCAAGCCCTCGTATTGATGTGACATCAAGTGAGCTTGAACCTGGGCCATGAAATCCATCACCACCACGACGACAATCAACAAGGACGTTCCGCCGAAGTAGAAAGGCACGTTGTAACCGACGATGAGAAACTCGGGCAGCAAGCACACGGCGGTAATGTAGATCGCGCCTGCCGCGGTCAACCGCGTCATCACGGTGTCGATGTACCGCGCCGTCTGCTCGCCCGGTCGAATCCCCGGAATGAAGGCTCCGGAGCGCTTCAGATTGTCGGCCGTATCCTTGGCGTTGAAGACCAAGGCGGTATAGAAAAAGCAAAAGAAGATGATCGCCGCCGCATAAAGCAAGACGTAGACGGGCTCTCCGGGCGACAGCTTCGCTGTGATATCGGCCAGCCAACGCATGTCCTCACTGCTTCCGAACCATTGGCCCAAGGTGCCGGGAAACAGGATGATGCTCGAGGCGAAGATCGGCGGAATCACGCCGGCCATGTTCAGCTTCAGCGGCAGATGCGTGCTCTGGGCCTGCATCATCTTGCGCCCCTGCTGACGCCGCGCGTAGTTCACCGTAATCCGCCGCTGGCCCCGCTCCACAAAGACCACGAAGGCCGTCACTGCAAGCGCCATGGCGAAAAGGGCCAACACAGCCAGAGAGTTCATCTCTCCGGTGCGCGCCAGCTCCAAGGTCCCGCCCAACGCAGAGGGCAGTCCGGCGACGATGCCCGCGAAGATGATCAACGAGATGCCGTTGCCAATGCCCCGTTCGGTGATCTGCTCGCCGAGCCACATTAGGAACATGGTCCCGGTGACCAGCGACACCGTTGCCGTAAAGACGAAGCCCATCCCCGCATGGCTGACCAGAGCCGAGCCGCCGGCTGTCTGCCCCTGCAGCGCCATCGAGATCCCGACGGCCTGGAAGGTTGCCAGAACGACCGTGCCGTAGCGCGTGTACTGGGTGATCTTCCGACGCCCGGATTCACCTTCCTTTTTCAGCTGCTCGAGCTTCGGCACCACGGAGGTCATCAGCTGCATGATGATCGACGCAGAGATGTAGGGCATGATCCCGAGCGCAAACAGACTCGCACGCTCCAGGGCGCCGCCCGAGAACATGTTGAACATGTCCAGGATGGAGCCTTGGTTCTGGTCGAATAGGATGGCCAGCGCCTCGGGATTCACGCCCGGAACGGGGATGAAGGTCCCGATTCGATAGACCAGGAGGGCACCGACCACGAACAGCAATCGCGCCCGCAGCTCGGTCAGACGCCCCATACCGCCGAGCGTCTGTCCCATCGATCCGACTTTCTTAGCCATCCGATTCGCGCCTTTAAGCTAGTCTTCGATCGTGCCGCCGGCTGCTTCGATCGCGGCACGGGCACCCTTGGTGACACCCACGCCGCGAACCGTGAAGGCCCGTCCGACCTCACCCGAAGCAATGATCTTCGCACTCTTGATCGACTGGCTCAGAACACGGGCCTGGACCAGAGCGAGCAGGTCGATCGTGTCGCCATCGACACGGGCGAGCTCGCTCAGGCGGACCTCGGCGCGTGTCGCCGCCGTGCGCGAGCGGAAGCCGACCTTCGGCAGGCGACGTTGCAACGGCATCTGGCCGCCTTCGAACCCGACCTTATGGAAACCGCCCTTACGGGACTTCTGCCCCTTGTGGCCGCGACCGCAAGTCTTGCCCAGGCCGCTGCCGATGCCGCGACCGACGCGTTTGGCAGCGGGCCGACTGCCCGCATCGGGCTTGAGATCATTGAGCCGCATCGCGAGAATCCTCCACGATCGAAACCATGTAAGACACGGTGTTCACCATGCCGCGCGTGCAGGGCGTGTCCTCGACCTCGACCACATGGTTCATACGACGCAGCCCGAGACCGCGCACGCATGCCTTGTGGTTGGCGAGGCGTCCGTGGACGCTGCGCACCAGCTTGACCTTCATCATCTTTTTGTCGGCCATCGTCTACCCCAGGATCTCGGCGACCGTCTTGCCGCGCTTCGCGGCAATGGTCTCGGGATCGTTCATGGTCCGTAGCCCCTGAACCGTCGCGCGAACCACGTTGATCGGGTTGTTCGTCCCGATGCACTTGGCCAGCACGTTTTGGACGCCCAGGACCTCGAAGACCGCGCGCATGGCGCCGCCGGCGATGATCCCGGTACCTTCGGATGCCGGCTGCATGAAGACCTTCGCCGCACCATGCCGCCCGTTCAGCGGGTATTGCAAGGTGCTGCCGTTGAGCTTCACCTCGATCATGTTCTTGCGTGCGTTTTCCATCGCCTTCTGGATCGCCACCGGCACCTCGCGGGCCTTGCCGCGACCGAACCCGACGCGACCCTTGCCGTCGCCCACCACCGTCAAGGCGGCGAAACCGAATTGGCGCCCGCCCTTGACGACCTTGGCGACACGGTTGACCGCGACCAGCTTCTCGAGGAGATCATCCCCCTCGTTCTTCGGATTGAAGTTCGCCATGCTCTTACCCCTAGAATTTCAGCCCGTTCTCACGCGCGGCATCCGCCAGCGCCTTGAGACGGCCGTGATAGCGAAACCCGGAGCGGTCGAAGGCTACGGACTCGACGCCGGCGGAAAGAGCACGCTCGGCAATCGCCTTGCCGATGGTCGCCGCCGCACCGATGTTGCCCTTGTGACCCGGAATGGCTTCGCGCAGCGTCGGCTCCACCGTCGAGGCGCTGGCCACGACGCGGTTGCCTTCCGGCGCGATGACTTGGGCGTAGATGTGGCGCGGGGTGCGATGAATGCACAGGCGGAACACACCCAACTCGCGAATCTTCGCCCGTGCCCGCGTCGCGCGACGCAGGCGAGCTTGTTTCTTGTCCATTGTTTCTGAGACCCCTATTTCTTCTTGGCTTCCTTACGCAGGACGTCTTCGTCCGCGTAACGCACGCCTTTACCCTTGTAGGGCTCCGGCGGCCGGAATCCTCGGATCTCCGAGGCAACCTGACCGACGCGCTGTTTGTCGGCACCCGTGACGACGATCTCCGTCTGGCTCGGGGTCTCGATCGTGATACCCGCGGGA
This sequence comes from Thiocapsa roseopersicina, assembly GCF_900106925.1. Lineage (GTDB taxonomy): Bacteria > Pseudomonadota > Gammaproteobacteria > Chromatiales > Chromatiaceae > Thiocapsa > Thiocapsa roseopersicina. Next base: position 384,680 of record NZ_FNNZ01000001.1, on the reverse strand, counting down.
ACCGGATAATCGATCGGATGGGAGAAACCCAGGCTCAGGTTGAGCACATCGCCCTTCGCCTGCGCGCGGTAGCCGACGCCGACCAGGGAGAGCTTGCGCACGAAACCCGTGCTGCAGCCCACCACCATGTTGTTCAGCAGCGCGCGTGTCGTGCCGGCCATAGCCCAGGCGTTCTCGTGCCCTTCGGCCGGAGCGAAGCGAAGCTCACCGTCGACTTGCGAAATATTCACCGCGGGGTGGACGGACCACTCCAGGGTTCCCTTCGAGCCCTTGACCTTGACGTCTTGGCCCGAGATCTCGACCGTCACACCTTTCGGCAGGACGATCGGCGCCTTTGCGACTCGTGACATGATCGGATCCTCTTAAGCGACGTAGGCGATGATCTCGCCACCGTGCCCCGCTTGGCGGGCGGCACGGTCGGTCATCAAGCCTTTGGACGTGGAGACGATCGCGATCCCGAGTCCCGCCCACACCTTGGGCAGGTCGTCCTTGCCGCGGTAGATCCGCAGGCCCGGACGCGAGACACGGGTGAGCTGCTCGATCACGGGTTTACCCCGGAAATATTTGAGCTTGACCACCAACTCGGGTTTGCTGCCATTCGCCTCGACGGTCGCGTCGGCGATGTAACCCTCAGCCTTCAGAAGGTTCGCGATCGCGACCTTTTGCTTGGACGAAGGCATCGCGATCGTGATCTTGCCGCGCTGCTGGCCGTTGCGGATACGCGTCAGCATATCCGCAATCGGATCCGACATACTCATGGGCTTCTCCGGGGGTCAGGCCACCTCTTCGGTGCGATACCCGTCAGGTTTCAATGAACCGACACGGCCTGGTTGACCGCATCGGTAGGGGTCGAAATTCTTATCCTACCAACTTGCCTTGACGACGCCGGGGGCATCCCCGCGCATCACCGCCTCGCGGATCTTGTTGCGCGAGAGTCCGAACTTGCGGTAAACCGCGTGCGGACGCCCGCTGACCCGGCAGCGCCGTTGCTGGCGCGTCGGACCCGCATCGCGCGGAAGCTGCTGCAGCTTTGCCAGCGCCTCCTCGACCTGCTCGCCGCTTGCGCCGCGGTCGTTGATCACGGCCTTCAAGGCCGCACGCTTCCCGGCAAAGCGGGCTGCAATCAGGGTGCGCTTGTGATCGCGCGCGATCATACTCTTTTTCGCCATCGTCTCGACCTCAGGTGCGGAATGGGAAGTGGAACGCCTCGAGCAGCGCACGCCCTTCTTCGTCCGTCCGCGCCGTCGTCGTGATGGTGATATCCAGACCCCGCAGCGTATCGATCTTGTCGTAGTCGATCTCGGGGAAGATGATCTGCTCGCGCACGCCCATCGAATAGTTGCCGCGTCCGTCGAACGCCTTCGCGCTCAGGCCGCGGAAGTCGCGGATACGCGGGATGGCGACGCTGACCAGACGGTCCAGGAACTCGTACATCCGCTCGCGACGCAGCGTCACCTTGCAGCCGATCGGCCAACCCTCGCGGATCTTGAAGCCCGCGACGGATTTGCGTGCGAAGGTCACGATCGGTTGCTGGCCGGCGATGAGTCGCAGATCGGCCACGGCATTATCCATGACCTTCTTGTCCGCGATCGCCTCGCCGACACCCATATTGAGGGTGATCTTTTCGATCCGAGGAACCTGCATCACGCTCTTGAAGCCGAACCGCTCGCGCAACTCGCCGACGATACGATCCTGGTAATCTTTCTGTAGTCTGGTCATCTCGTTTCCTTCGGTCAGGCGTCGACGACTTCGCCGTCCGACTTGAATACGCGCACCTTTCGGCCGTCTTCGAGAATCTTGAAACCGACTCGATCCGGGCCGCCTTTCTGCGGGTTATAGAGCGCGACGTTCGACACCTGGATCGGCATCATCTTGTCGACGATCCCGCCCGGCTCGCCGGCCTGCGGATTCGCTTTTTGATGCTTCCGGGCAATGTTGATGTTTTCGACGAGAACATGATCCTTGTCGAGCACCTTCAACACCGTGCCTCGCTTGCCTTTGTCTTTGCCGGTGATGACCATGACGTCGTCACCCTTCTTGATCTTCTGCATCTCTCCCGACCCCCTACAAGACTTCAGGCGCGAGCGAGATGATCTTCATGAACCGCTCGCCGCGGAGCTCGCGCGTCACCGGCCCGAAGATGCGGGTCCCGATCGGCTGAAGCTGGTTGTTCAAGAGTACGGCTGCATTGCCGTCGAAACGCACGGTCGAGCCGTCCGGACGACGCACGCCTTTGCGCGTACGCACCACGACCGCGTTGTAGACATCGCCTTTTTTGACCTTGCCGCGCGGAATGGCATCCTTGACGGTGACCTTGATGACATCGCCGATGCCTGCGTAGCGCCGATGCGATCCGCCGAGCACCTTGATGCACTGCACCCGCCGTGCGCCGCTGTTGTCGGCGACGCTGAGATCGGTCTGCATCTGAATCATTGTTGTTTACCTAAAACCTGTTGTGCTGCCCGGATGACCTGTTCTCTCGGCGTCCACCGCGACCTGTCGGAAGCGGGGCGTCCACGACCGGTCTCAACGGGCTTTTTCGATGATCTCGATCAAGCGCCACGTCTTGGTCTTCGACAGCGGACGACACTGCTCGACCCGGACCAGATCGCCCTCGGAGCAGGCGTTCTCTTCGTCGTGGGCATGGATCTTGGTCGAGCGACGCATGAACTTGCCGTACAAGGGATGTTTGACCTTACGCTCGATGAGCACCGTGACGGTCTTGTCCATCGCGCTGCTGGTCACTCGTCCGTCGAGTGTCCGGTTGCTGTTCGTCTCTTCGCTCATGATGTCGCACCCGCCTTCTGCTCGCCTATAATCGTCTTCACGCGAGCGATTTCCCGACGCACGGCCTTCATTTGCGAGGGCTTGGACAACTGACCGGTGCCCCTCTGCATCCGCAGGTTGAATTGCTCGCGCAACAGGTTCATCAGCTCCTTCTGGAGGTCCTCGGGGCTGCGCGTTCTTAGCTCGTTCGCCTTCATCACAGGATCATCCGTCTCTCAAAGGTGGTCTGCACGGGGAGCTTGGCCGCGGCCAGCTCGAACGCCTCGCGGGCCAGCTCTTCGGTCACGCCCTCGATCTCGTAGAGAACGAGACCGGGTTGCACCAAGGCGACCCAATACTCGACGTTGCCTTTTCCCTTACCCATACGGACTTCGAGAGGTTTCTTCGAAACCGGCTTGTCCGGGAAGACCCGAATCCAAAGCTTACCGCCGCGCTTCACCTTTCTGGTGATGGCACGTCGTGCGGCTTCGATCTGTCGCGCCGTGAGACGACCGCGTCCGACCGCCTTCAACCCGAAATCGCCGAAGCTGACCTTGTTGCCGCTCTGCGCAAGGCCACGGTTGCGGCCCTTGTGCTGCTTGCGAAATTTTGTGCGTTTTGGTTGCAGCATGATTTATCCCCTTCTCGCGGACGCCTTCGGCGCCGGTTCCTCGGGGAGCTGATCACCGAACACCTCGCCTTTGAAGATCCAGACCTTCACGCCGATCACACCGTAGGTGGTACGGGCCTCGGCGAAGCCGTAATCGATGTCGGCACGCAGCGTATGCAGCGGGACCCGGCCCTCGCGCGCCCATTCGGTCCGTGCGATCTCCGCACCGTTCAACCGACCGGCAACATTGACCCGCACGCCTTCGGCGCCGAGTCGCATGGTGTTCTGGATCGCACGCTTCATGGCGCGTCGGAACATGATGCGTCGCTCAAGCTGCTGCGCGATACCCTCGGCAACCAGCTGTGCGTCGAGCTCGGGCTTGCGGATCTCCTCGATGCTGATGTGCACCGGGATCCCCATCATCTTGGAGACCTTCGCACGCAGCTTATCGATATCCTCGCCTTTTTTGCCGATCACCACACCCGGGCGTGCCGTATGAATGGTGATGTGGGCATTCTTCGCCGGGCGATCGATCTGAATTCGACTCACCGATGCCTTGGCCAATTCCTTGCGCAGGAATGACCGCACCTCGAGGTCGGTATTCAGGAAATTCGCATAGTCCTTCGACGTTGCGTACCACTTCGAGGTCCAGTCCTTGACGATGCCAAGGCGGATGCCGGTTGGATGAACTTTCTGTCCCATACTGGTCCCCTTAACCTTCCGCCACGGTCAGCCGGATGTGGCTGGTGCGTTTCATGATCCGATTCGCACGACCCTTGGCACGCGGACGGATCCGCTTCATGGTCGGGCCCTCGTCGACCTGGATCGACGCGACCTTCAGCTCGTCGATGTCGGCGCCTTCGTTGTGCTCGGCATTGGCGACCGCAGACTCCAGAACCTTCTTGATGATCAGCGCGCTCTTTTGAGTGCTGAAGGTCAAGGTGTTCAGGGCCTCTTCGACGTCGCGCCCGCGGATCATGTCCGCGATCAGCCGGGCCTTTTGGGCCGAGACCCGTGCATATTTCAGTGTTGCTTCGGCTCGCATACCCATCTCCGGCTAGCGCTTCTTCGCCTTGCGGTCGGCGGCATGTCCCCGGTAGGTCCGGGTCAATGCAAACTCGCCGAGCTTGTGGCCGATCATGTTTTCGTTGACGAGCACCGGCACGTGCAGACGCCCGTTGTGGACCGCAATGGTCAACCCAACCATCTCGGGCAGCACCATGGAACGGCGTGACCAAGTCTTGATGGGGCGCTTGCTGTTTTGCGCGACCGCCTCTTCGACCTTCTTGATCAGATGGTGGTCGACAAAGGGTCCTTTTCGAATCGAACGTGGCACTTGCTCAACCTCGCCTTGTTTACTTGCGTCCGCGACGTCGGACGATCATCGCGTCGGTCCGCTTGTTCTTGCGTGTCTTGTGACCCTTGGTCGGCACGCCCCAAGGTGTCACCGGATGACGCCCGCCGGAGGTCCGGCCCTCGCCGCCGCCATGCGGATGATCAACCGGGTTCATGACCACACCGCGAACGGTCGGCCGCACACCCCGCCAGCGCGATGCACCGGCTTTACCGAGCTTGCGCAGACTGTTTTCGCTGTTGCCGACCTCGCCGATCACGGCACGGCAGTCGACGTGGACCTTGCGCATCTCCCCGGAACGCAACCGCAGAGTCGCGCTCTTGCCGTCGCGTGCAACCAGCTGCGCCGAGCTTCCCGCGGCTCGCGCCATCTGCGCACCTTTACCGGGACGCATCTCGATGCAATGCACCTGGGTGCCCACGGGAACGTTCCGCAAGGGCATGCAGTTGCCGGCACTGATGGGCGCGGCCTCGCCGGCCTCGACACGGCCACCGACGGCAAGACCCTTCGGCGCGATAATGTACGCCCGCTCGCCATCTGCATATTTCAAAAGGGCCAAATGTGCAGTGCGATTCGGATCGTATTCGAGCCGTTCGACAACTGCCGGGACGCCTTCCTTGTTGCGCTTGAAGTCGACCAGGCGATAGTGTTGCTTGTGCCCGCCGCCTTGGTGACGCACGGTGATGCGTCCGAGGTTGTTGCGCCCGCCATTCTTCGTCTTCTTCTCGACGAGCGGAGCGTAGGGCGCGCCCTTATGCAGCTCGGGCGACGTCACCTTGACGACGAAACGCCGCCCGGCCGAAGTCGGTTTGGTCTTTACGATTGCCATCTTGGTCTATCCGCTGCTGTGGGCCGGCCCGTTCAGGCGCCGCCGCCGAAGTCGATGTCGTGGCCGGCTTCGAGACGCACATAAGCCTTGCGCCAGTCGTTGCGCTTGCCGAGGCGTTGGCCGTGCCGCTTGTTTTTCCCCTTGACGTTCAGGACCTGCACCCCATCGACCTTGACGTTGAACATCAGCTCGACGGCGCGCGCGATCTCTCGCTTGGTCGCATCGGTCGCAACACGGAAACCGTATTGACCGGCGAGATCGCCGGCCCGGGTCGTCTTCTCGGAGACGAGCGGCGCCAACAGGACGTTCATGAGACGCTCGTTGTTCATGCCAGTCGCTCCTCCAAGTACTTCACTGCCGCCTCGGTGGCCAGCACGGTGTCGAACGCAACCATACTGACCGGGTCGACGTCCTGAACCGCCATCACGTCGACCTTAGGAATATTGCGCGACGCCAAGTAAAGGTTGTCGTCGAGACCGTCGGTCAGCATGAGCACGTCCGAGAGCTCGTGACGCTTCAGAAGTGCCAGTAGCTCCTTGGTCTTCGGGCCCTCCACACGCAGATCGTCGACGACGACCAAACGCCCTTGGCGAACCAGCTCGGAGAGAATCGAGCGCACCGCACCGCGATACATCTTGCGGTTGACCTTCTGGCTGTAATCCTGCGGCTTCGCGGCAAAGGTAACGCCGCCCGAGCGCCAGATCGGACTGCGCGAGCTACCCGCACGTGCCCGGCCGGTGCCTTTCTGCCGCCACGGCTTCGCACCGCCGCCCGAAACCTCGGCACGCGTCTTTTGCGCCCGGGTTCCGGCGCGCGCGCCGGCCATATAAGCGTTGACGACCTGGTGAATCAGACCCGGCTTGTAGTCGACACCGAAGACGGCGTCCGCAACTTGCAGACTGGACCCGCCGGCATCGTTTCGTATCGTGAGCTCCATGAGTGCTTAACCCTTGTTCTTGTGCTTCACGGACGGCAACACGACCAGCCGGCCGCCCGTCGGACCGGGAACGCCGCCGCGCACCAACAGAAGCTGACGATCGGCGTCGACACGCACGACCTCCAGGTTCTGCGTGCAGCGATTGGCCGCGCCGAGGTGACCCGCCATCTTCTTGCCCTTGAAGACCCGACCCGGCGACTGGTTCTGGCCGATCGAGCCCGGGGCACGATGCGACAGCGAGTTGCCGTGCGTCGCATCCTGTCCGGCAAAGTGATGCCGTTTGATCGCGCCGGCGAAGCCGCGACCCTTGGTCACGCCTCGCACGTCGACCTTCTGGCCGGGCGCGAAGATGTCGACCGAGATCTCGGAGCCGACCGCCAGATCGGCACCTTCGCCGCTCTCCAGACGAAATTCGCGCAGGCACTCGCCCGCCTCGACTCCCGCCTTGGCATAGTGGCCGGCCATCGGCTTGGTGACGCGCGAGGCCCTCCGATTCCCGAAGGCGACCTGAATCGCGCTGTAGCCGTCAGTCTCGGCAGACTTGACCTGGCTGACCCGGTTCGGCTGTACCTCGATGACGGTGACAGGAATACTGTCTCCGTCTTCGCTGAACAGCCGGGTCATGCCGGCCTTACGCCCAATCAATCCGATCGCCATGGGTTCGTCCTCAGCTCAGCTTAATCTGGACGTCGACGCCCGCGGCCAGATCCAATTTCATCAATGCGTCGACTGTCTTGTCGGTCGGGTCGACGATATCCATCAAGCGCTTGTGCGTACGCAGCTCGTACTGGTCGCGCGCGTCCTTGTTGACGTGCGGCGAAACCAGAATGGTGAAACGCTCCTTCTTCGACGGAAGCGGCACCGGACCACGCACCTGCGCGCCTGTGCGCTTTGCGGTATCGACGATCTCGCGAGCCGACTGATCGATCAAGCGATGGTCGAACGCCTTCAGGCGAATACGAATTCTCTGGTTGTTCATGCCTTTACTCGATGATCTTCGCGACGACGCCGGCACCGACGGTGCGGCCGCCTTCGCGCACTGCAAAGCGCAACCCCTCTTCCATGGCGATCGGCGCAATCAGCTTGATCGTCATCTTCACGTTGTCGCCCGGCATCACCATCTCGATGCCCTCGGGCAGCTCGCAGGCGCCGGTCACATCGGTGGTGCGGAAGTAGAACTGCGGACGATAGCCGTTGAAGAACGGCGTGTGTCGACCGCCCTCGTCCTTGCTCAGCACGTACACCTCGGCTTCGAAGTGGGTGTGCGGGTTGATCGACTTGGGCTTGGCCAGCACCTGACCGCGCTCCACGTCTTCACGCTTGGTGCCGCGCAGCAGCACGCCGACGTTGTCCCCGGCCTGGCCCTGGTCGAGCAGCTTGCGGAACATCTCCACACCCGTGCAGGTGGTCTTCACGGTGTCCTTGATGCCGACGATCTCGACCTCTTCGCCGACCTTCACCACGCCGCGCTCGATGCGTCCGGTCACCACGGTGCCGCGACCGGAGATCGAGAAGACGTCTTCGATCGGCATCAGGAAGGCGCCGTCCACCGCACGCTCGGGCTGCGGGATGTAGCTGTCGAGCGCGTCCATCAGCTTGTCGATCGACTGGGTGCCGATCTCCGAATCCACGCCTTCGAGCGCCAGCTTCGCCGAGCCGGTGACGATCGGGGTGTCGTCGCCGGGGAAGTCGTACTTGGAGAGCAGCTCGCGCACCTCCATCTCGACCAGCTCGAGCAGCTCGGGATCGTCGAGCATGTCGGCCTTGTTCAGGTACACCACGATGTAGGGCACGCCGACCTGACGCGACAGCAGGATGTGCTCGCGCGTCTGCGGCATCGGACCGTCCGCCGCGCTCACCACCAGGATGGCACCGTCCATCTGCGCCGCGCCCGTGATCATGTTCTTCACGTAGTCGGCGTGGCCGGGGCAGTCCACATGGGCGTAGTGCCGGTTGGTCGTTTCGTACTCGACGTGCGCCGTGGCGATCGTGATGCCGCGCTCGCGCTCTTCCGGGGCATTGTCGATCTGATCGTAGGCGCGCGCCTCACCGCCGAATTTCTTCGCCTGGTGCGTCGTGATCGCCGCCGTCAAGGTCGTCTTGCCGTGGTCGACGTGGCCGATCGTGCCGACGTTCACGTGTGGCTTGCTGCGCTCGAATTTTGCTTTGGACATCCCACTCTACCCCTGTCGCTCGTTACTGTTTCTTGGAGACCGCTTCGGCAATGCTGGCGGGCACTTCGTTGTACTTACAGAACTCCATGCTGTAGGTCGCCCGCCCTTGGGTGGCCGACCGGAGGTCCGTCGCATAGCCGAACATCTCGGACAAGGGGACCTCTGCACGGATGATCTTTCCGGATGGCGCATCGTCCATCCCCTGGATCATGCCGCGACGACTATTCAGATCGCCCATGACATCGCCCATGTTCTCCTCGGGCGTCACGACCTCGACCTTCATGATGGGCTCGAGCAAGACAGGCTTGGCCTTGGCCGCCCCTTCCTTGATGCCCATCGAGCCGGCGATCTTGAAGGCCATTTCGCTTGAGTCGACTTCATGGTAGGAGCCGTCGTAGAGCGTGACCTTGATGTCCACCATCGGAAAGCCGGCCAGAATGCCGTTCTTCATGGCCTCCTGAATGCCTTTGTCGACCGCCGGGATGTATTCCTTCGGAACCGTACCGCCGACGATGGCGTTGACGAACTCGTAGCCGACACCCGCCTCTTGCGGCTCGATTCGGAGGTAGACATGACCGTACTGACCGCGACCGCCGGACTGGCGTGCAAACTTGGTCTCCTGCTCGACGGTCTTGCGGATCGTCTCGCGGTAGCTGACCTGCGGCGCACCGACGTTGGCCTCGACCTTGAACTCGCGACGCATCCGATCGACGATGATCTCCAGATGCAGCTCGCCCATCCCGGAGATAATGGTCTGACCGGACTCCTCGTCGGTGTGCACACGGAAGGACGGATCCTCCTGAGCCAGCTTCGAGAGCGCGACGCCCATCTTCTCCTGGTCACTCTTCGTCTTGGGCTCCACCGCAACCGAGATGACCGGCTCCGGGAACTCCATACGCTCAAGCGTAATGACCTTATTGATATCGCACAGGGTGTCGCCCGTGGTGACATCCTTCAGCCCGACCGCTGCGGCGATATCGCCGGCGTGGACTTCCTTGATCTCCTGGCGCTCGTTGGCGTGCATCTGCAGGATACGGCCGATGCGCTCCTTCCTATGCTTGACCGGGTTGTAGATCGTATCCCCGGACTTGAGCACGCCCGAGTAGGCACGGAAAAAGGTCAGCGTACCGACAAAGGGATCCGTTGCGATCTTGAACGCGAGCGCGGCAAAGGGCGCGTCGTCCGATGCCGGACGCTCGCCTTCGGTCTCGTCCTTGTCGTCGAGAATGCCCTTGATGGCCGGCACGTCGACCGGCGACGGCATGTAGTCGATGACCGCATCGAGCATCGCCTGCACGCCTTTGTTCTTGAAGGCCGAACCGCACATCATCGGGACGACTTCGCTCTTCAGCGTGCGGGCACGCAGACCGGCCATGATCTCGGCCTCGGTCAGCGGCTGGCCTTCGAGATACTTCTCCATCAGCTCTTCGTTGGCCTCGGCTGCCGCCTCGACCATATGCTCGCGCCACTCCTCGCAAAGATCCTGAAGATCCTCGGGAATATCGCGCAGCTCGTATTCCATGCCGCGGGACGCTTCGTCCCAGTAGACGGCCTTCATCTGGACCAGATCGACAACGCCCTTGAAGTCCTCTTCGGCACCAATCGGCACCTGAATCGGCACGGCATTGCCGCCGAGCCGGTCCTTGACCTGCTGCACGACGCGAAAGAAATTCGCCCCCATGCGGTCCATCTTGTTCACGAACGCGATGCGCGGCACACCGTACTTATCGGCTTGACGCCAGACGGTCTCAGACTGCGGCTCGACACCGCCGACGGCACAAAAGACCGCACAGGCACCGTCGAGGACACGCAGCGAGCGCTCGACCTCGATCGTGAAGTCGACGTGTCCGGGCGTATCGATGATGTTGATTCGATGCTCGGGACGCTCCCGACTCATTCCCTTCCAGAAACAGGTCGTCGCGGCGGAGGTAATGGTGATCCCGCGCTCCTGCTCCTGCTCCATCCAGTCCATGGTGGCGGCGCCGTCGTGCACTTCGCCCAACTTGTGCGAAACACCCGTATAGAAGAGAACGCGCTCGGTGGTCGTTGTCTTCCCGGCATCGATGTGCGCCATGATGCCGAGATTGCGATACCGCTCGATTGGGGTGCTACGTGCCACGACTGTATCCGCCCTGATTGAATGAAACTCGGTCCCCGCTGTTACCAGCGGTAATGCGAGAAGGCCTTGTTTGCTTCGGCCATCCGATGCGTATCTTCTTTCTTCTTCACGGCGGAACCGCGAGAATCGGCTGCGTCCATCAACTCGCCAGCCAGACGCAACGCCATCGACTTCTCGGAACGCTTGCGCGCCGCGTCGATGATCCAGCGCATCGCCAGCGAGTTGCGCCGCGTCGAGCGCACTTCGACCGGGACCTGATAGGTCGCGCCGCCGACACGCCGAGACTTGACCTCGACCGCCGGACGCACGTTGTCCATCGCCTGCTCAAGCAGCTCGACCGGGCGCCCGCCTTTCTTCTCGGTCACCTGATCAAGCGCCGTATAAATGATGCGCTCGGCGACGGACTTCTTGCCGTCTTCCATCATCATGTTGATGAACTTGGTCAGGAGCTCGCTTCCGTGCTTCGGATCGGGAAGGATCTGGCGACGGGCGGCAACGCGTCTTCTCGGCATGTTGTTTTAAACTCCGAATTCACTCAATTGGGCTGACCGATCTTACGATCGGGTCACTTCTTGGGACGCTTGGCGCCGTACTTGGAACGGCCTTGACGCCGCTTCTCGACACCCGAGGTGTCCAGCGTGCCGCGCACCGTGTGATAGCGCACACCGGGAAGGTCCTTGACACGTCCGCCGCGAATCAGCACGACCGAGTGCTCTTGGAGGTTGTGGCCTTCGCCGCCAATATATGAGGCGACCTCGTAGCCGTTGGTCAACCGAACGCGAGCAACCTTACGCAGAGCGGAGTTCGGCTTCTTCGGGGTCGTGGTATAAACCCGTGTACAAACGCCGCGCCGCTGAGGACAGGCTTCGAGCGCAGGTACGGTGCTCTTTGCCACGACACGCTTGCGGGGCTTGCGCACGAGTTGGTTGATCGTTGCCATGCAATCAGTCTCCAAAGGCGCAACGGCGCCGAAAACACAAGCGTAAAATCACTCTTGCGCGACCGCGGGCCGACTGGATAAGACGGCACAGCCGCACGTATGCGATCGATCGACTCGGGGACCGGGCGGATGCGTGCCCAGACCAAGGAACCAGACCTAGAAAAAAAGAGGCTAGACGGCGCAGGAGCCGTCTAGCTGAGACCGAGCAGTATAGGGAGGAGAGCCGGTGGTGTCAACCGGTTAGCCTTCCCCTACGCTCCGAAGCGGTGTGCAGCACCAATAGAAGGCGACGCGAAAGACGCGGGTATGCCGAATCGGCGTCCCGCATCGAGGCGTGCTCCGCAGTCACCCCGCTTCGGAGGTATTGAGCGCCTTCTTCAATGCCTCTTCGAGCTCCTCGGTCGCCATCTCGACCTTCCCCGAAGCCGGCATCTCCATCTGCCGCTGCCGGCGCCGCTCCTGATGATGCGCAAGACCGGATCCCGCCGGGATCAGACGACCGACGATGACGTTCTCCTTCAGACCGGCCAGGCGGTCGGTGGAGCCGCGTACCGCGGCCTCCGTCAATACGCGGGTCGTCTCCTGGAAGGACGCGGCCGAGATGAACGACTCGGTCGCAAGCGACGCCTTGGTGATACCGAGCAGCAGGGGCTCGTAGAGCGCCGGCTGCTTACCTTCGGCCATGACCCGCTTATTCTCGTCCATCAGGTGCGCATGCTCGACCTGCTCGCCGCGCAGCAAACGGGTATCGCCCGCGGAGGTGACCTCGACCTTGCGCAGCATCTGGCGAACGATGACCTCGATGTGCTTGTCGTTGATCTTCACGCCCTGCAGCCGATAGACGTCCTGGATTTCCTTGACGAGGTATTCAGCCAAGGCGGTGACGCCCTTCAAACGCAGGATGTCGTGGGAGGCCAGCTCGCCGTCGGCGATGATCTCGCCCCGCTCCACGCGCTCCCCTTCGAAGACGTTGACGTTGCGCCACTTCGGGATCAGCTCTTCGACCGTCTCGCCGTCGTCCATGGTAATGACGAGGCGCTGCTTGCCCTTGGTGTCCTTGCCGAAGCCAATCGTCCCGCTCGCCTCCGCGAGCAAGGCCGCCTCTTTCGGCTTGCGGGCCTCGAACAGGTCCGCAACACGCGGCAGACCACCGGTAATGTCGCGCGTTTTGCTCGACTCCTGCGGAATACGCGCCAGGATGTCGCCGACGCCCACGTTCGCCGCATCCTCCACGCCGACGATGGCGCCCGCGGGGAGGAAGTAGCGGGCCGGGAGATCCGTACCCGCAATCTTGAGCTCGATGCCGTCCTCGCCGATCAGCTTCACCATGGGGCGTAAGTCTTTGCCCGAAGACGGGCGCTGCTTCGGGTCGATGACGACACGCGAGGTCAGACCCGTCACGTCGTCGACCTGGCCCTGTACCGTCACGCCCTCGATGAAGTCCTCGAAGGCGAGCTTGCCGGCCACCTCGGTGACGACCGGATGGGTATGTGGATCCCAGTTGGCCACGACGTCGCCCGGCTTCACGGGGTCGCCGTCGGCGGCGCGCAGGCTGGCGCCATAGGGCACCTTGTAGCGCTCCTTCTCAAGCCCGCGATCGTCGACCACGGTCAGCTCGCCGGAGCGCGAGACCGCGACCAGGTTCTTGCCCGAGTGATGCTCGACCACCTTGATGTTGTGCAGGCGCACCGAGCCGGCATTCTTGATGTCGATGCTGTTGACCGCCGCGGCCCGCGATGCCGCACCACCGATGTGGAAGGTGCGCATGGTCAGCTGCGTGCCGGGCTCGCCGATCGACTGGGCGGCGATCACGCCCACCGCCTCGCCAAGATTCACCCGATGGCCGCGGGCCAGATCGCGCCCGTAGCACTGGGCGCAGACGCCGAGACGCGACTCGCAGGTAATCGGCGAGCGCACGCGCACCTGATCGATGCCGAAGGTCTCGAAGCGCTCTACCCAAGACTCGTCGAGCAGGGTCCCGGCCTCGCAAACCAGCTCATCGGTGCCGGGCTGATAGACATCGACGGCCGCCACGCGTCCGAGGATGCGCTCGCGCAAGGCCTCGACCACGTCGCCGCCCTCGATGATGGGGGTCATGATCAACCCGCCCTCGGTGCCGCAATCGACCTCGAGCACCACCATGTCCTGCGCCACGTCGACCAGACGACGGGTCAGATAACCCGAGTTGGCGGTCTTGAGCGCCGTGTCGGCCAGACCCTTGCGCGCACCGTGGGTGGAGATGAAGTACTGGATAACGTTCAGACCCTCGCGGAAGTTCGCGGTGATCGGCGTTTCGATGATGGAGCCGTCCGGCTTGGCCATGAGACCGCGCATACCGGCGAGCTGCCGGATCTGCGCTGCCGAGCCACGCGCGCCGGAGTCGGCCATCATGTAGATGGAATTGAACGAGTCCTGGGTCACCTCGTTGCCGTCGCGATCGATGACGCTGTCCTTGCCGAGCTTGCTCATCATCGACTTGGCGACGCGATCGTTGGTATGCGACCAGATGTCGACGACCTTGTTGTAGCGCTCGCCGTTGGTCACGAGACCGGACGCGTATTGGTCCTGGATCTCCTTGACCTCCTTCTCGGCGGCCGCAAGGATGCCCGCCTTCTCTTCCGGGACGGCCATGTCTTCGAGCCCGATCGAGACGCCGGAACGCGTCGCCATGCGGAAGCCCATGTACATGACCTGGTCGGCGAAGACCACGGTCTCCTTCAGACCGAGCTGGCGATAGCAGATATTGATCAAGCGCGAGATCTGCTTTTTGCCGAGCGCGCGGTCGACCAGATCGAACGGCAGTCCGTCGGGAACGATGGCGAACACCAGGGCGCGACCCAGGGTCGTCTCCCGGATCGCCGTGTTCTCGTGCATCGAGCCGTCCTTGTGCTTGATCACCTCGCGAATGCGCACCTTGCAGCGCGCATGCAGATCCGCATGACCGGTCTCGTAGGCGCGGCGCGCCTCGTCGATATCGGTGAACACGCTGCCCTCGCCCTTTGCATTCACGCGCTCGCGGGTCATGTAGTAAAGCCCGAGCACCACGTCCTGCGAGGGCACGATGATCGGTTCGCCGTTGGCCGGCGAAAGGATATTGTTGGAGGCCATCATCAGCGCGCGCGCTTCGAGCTGCGCCTCCAGCGACAGCGGCACGTGCACCGCCATCTGGTCGCCGTCGAAGTCCGCGTTGAAGGCGGTACAGACCAGCGGATGGAGCTGGATCGCCTTGCCCTCGATCAGCACCGGCTCGAACGCCTGGATGCCCAGTCGATGCAGGGTCGGGGCGCGGTTGAGCATCACCGGATGCTCGCGGATAACCTCGTCGAGGATGTCCCACACCTCGGGCGTGCCGCGCTCGACCATCTTCTTGGCGGCCTTGATGGTCGCCGCCAGGCCGCGCAGCTGCAGCTTGCTGAAGATGAAGGGCTTGAAGAGCTCCAGCGCCATGCGCTTGGGCAGACCGCACTGATGCAGCATCAGGGTCGGGCCCACCACGATGACCGAGCGGCCGGAGTAGTCGACGCGCTTGCCGAGCAGGTTCTGGCGGAACCGGCCCTGCTTGCCCTTGATCATGTCGGCGAGTGACTTGAGCGGGCGCTTGTTGGTGCCCGTGATCGCACGCCCGCGCCGCCCGTTGTCGAGCAGCGCATCGACCGATTCCTGCAGCATGCGTTTTTCGTTGCGCACGATGATGTCTGGCGCAACGAGATCGAGCAGACGCTTGAGACGGTTGTTGCGGTTGATGACTCGACGATAGAGGTCGTTCAGGTCCGAGGTGGCAAAACGCCCGCCGTCCAGCGGCACCAAGGGACGCAGCTCGGGCGGCAAGACGGGCAGGACCGTCAGGATCATCCACTCCGGACGATTCCCCGAGGCCATCAGCGACTCCATAAGCTTCAGGCGCTTGGAGAGCTTCTTGATCTTGGTCTCGGAATTGGTGGTCTCGATCTCCTCGCGCATGCGCCGGATCTCGTCGTCCATCTTGATGGTGCGCAGCAGCTCGTAGACGGCCTCCGCACCCATGCGCGCGTCGAACTCGTCGCCGTTTGCTTCCAAGGCTTCGAGATACTGCTCGTCGTTGAGCAGCTGGCCGCGCTCCAGATCGACCACGAGACCGGGATCCACCACCACGAAGGATTCGAAGTAGAGGATCCGCTCGATGTCGCGCAGCGTCATGTCGAGCAACAGACCGATGCGTGACGGCAGCGACTTCAAGAACCAGATGTGCGCGACCGGACTCGCCAGATCGATATGGCCCATGCGCTCGCGCCGGACCTTGGCCAGCGTGACCTCGACGCCGCACTTCTCGCACACCACACCGCGGTGCTTCAGCCGCTTGTACTTGCCGCAGATGCACTCGTAGTCCGTGATCGGACCGAAGATCTTGGCGCAAAAGAGCCCGTCGCGCTCCGGCTTGAAGGTCCGGTAGTTGATCGTCTCCGGCTTCTTGACCTCGCCGTAGGACCAGGAACGGATCATCTCGGGGGAGGCGAGTCCGATCTTGATCGCGTCGAATTCCAGTGCCTGACCCTGCTGCTTGATGATTTTAAGTAGATCTTTCAAGATCTTATCTCCTGCCTACAATGACGATGATCAGCAATCGGCCGACCGCCGAGGGTCCGTTCGAGAACGAAACTCAGCGCTCAAGGCCAAGGGCCAAAAACTGAACCGCGCCCGCTACGACATGCAAGATCGTCGTCGTGGCTCGGCATCGAGAGTCTCCACAAACGACGCAGTCGACGCGGTTCAGAACAATAAAACGCAGCTCCTGAACCGCGTCGCGCCGACGCGCGTTGATTGCGATTCGGCCACGCAAGGGCTCAATCCTCGCAAACCCCTCCGGACGCGGTTCAGTCCTGCTGGAGCTCGATGTTGATCGCCAACGACCGAATCTCCTTCACGAGCACGTTGAACGACTCGGGCATGCCGGCTTCCATCCGATGGTCGCCGTCCACGATGTTCTTGTACATCTTGGTGCGGCCGTTCACGTCGTCGGACTTCACGGTCAGCATCTCCTGCAGGGTGTAGGCGGCGCCGTACGCCTCCAGCGCCCAGACCTCCATCTCCCCGAAACGCTGCCCGCCGAACTGTGCCTTGCCGCCCAACGGCTGTTGGGTGACCAGGCTGTAAGGCCCGGTGGAGCGCGCATGCATCTTGTCGTCGACCAAGTGGTTCAACTTGATGATGTACATATAGCCGACCGTGACCGGGCGCTCGAACGGATCGCCGGTGCGCCCGTCGTAGAGCTGGGTCTGGCCGCTCGGGATGCCGATATCCGAGTTGTCCCGATCGGCGAGCTTGAGCATCGCCCGGATCTCTTCCTCGGTCGCGCCGTCGAACACCGGCGTGGCCAGGGGCACGCCCCGCGTCAGGTGACGCGCCAGCTCCAGGATCTCCTCGTCGGTGAAGCTGGCGAGGTCCTCGCGCTTGCCGCTCGTGTTGTAGATCTTCTCGAGGAAGGCACGCAGCTCCACGACCGCGGTGTGCGCACGCAGCATCTTCTCGATCTTCACGCCGAGCCCGTTGGCCGCCCAACCCAGATGGGTCTCGAGCACCTGTCCGACGTTCATGCGCGAGGGCACGCCGAGGGGGTTCAGGACGATATCCACAGGCTCGCCGTCCGCCGAGAAGGGCATGTCCTCGATCGGCACCACCTTGGAGATAACACCCTTGTTGCCGTGGCGCCCGGCCATCTTGTCGCCGGGCTGGACGCGGCGTTTGACGGCCACGTACACCTTCACCATCTTGAGCACGCCCGGGGCCAGATCGTCGCCGCTCGAGATCTTGCGTTTCTTGACCTCGTAACGATCGCGGAATTCCTCCCGCTGCTGCTTGATCTGAGCCGCAACGGCCTCAAGCTGGGTCGCGACGTCTTCGGCACGCATCCGGATCTCGAGCCACTGATCGCGCGAGCCATTGGAGGCAAGCTCCTGCAGATAGGCCTTTGTGATCTTCGCCCCCGGGGCCAGATTGCGCGGACCGCCGTCGGCGACCTTGCCGACCAGCAGTCGCTCCACGCGCTGGAAGGTGTCGTTCTCCATGATGCGTTGCTGATCGGCGAAGTCCTTGCGCACGCGGTCGAGCTCCATCTCCTCGATCTGGAGTGCACGCTTGTCCTTGTCCACACCGTCGCGGGTGAAGACCTGCACGTCGACAACCGTCCCGCTCATCCCGGAGGGCAGGCGCAGCGAGGTGTCCTTCACGTCGGACGCCTTCTCGCCGAAAATCGCCCGCAGCAGCTTCTCTTCGGGCGTCAACTGGGTCTCGCCCTTGGGCGTGACCTTGCCGACAAGGATGTCGCCGTCGCGCACCTCCGCGCCGACATAGACGACGCCCGACTCGTCGAGCTTGGCCAAGGCCGACTCGCCGACGTTGGGGATATCACTCGTGATCTCTTCGGGCCCCAGCTTGGTGTCGCGCGCCAGACAGGCGAGCTCCTCGATGTGGATGCTGGTGAAGCGATCTTCCTGCACCAGGCGCTCGGAGAGCAGGATCGAGTCTTCGAAGTTGTAGCCGTTCCAGGGCATGAAGGCGACCCGCAGGTTCTGCCCCAGGGCCAACTCGCCCATGTCCGTGGAAGGCCCGTCGGCCATGACGTCGTCCACTGCAACGATGTCACCCGGCTTGACCAGCGGACGCTGATTGATACAGGTGTTCTGGTTGGACCGGGTGTACTTGGTGAGGTTGTAGATATCCACGCCGGGGATGCCGGGAACGGCCTCCTCGTCGTTGACCCGCACCACGATACGCGCAGCATCGACCGATTCGATGACGCCGCCGCGGCGCGCGACCACGCACACCCCCGAGTCCTTGGCCACAACACGCTCCATGCCGGTGCCGATCAGCGGCTTCTCGGCCCGCAGGGTCGGGACCGCCTGGCGCTGCATGTTAGAGCCCATGAGTGCGCGGTTGGCGTCGTCGTGCTCCAGAAAGGGAATCAGGGACGCAGCCACCGAGACGATCTGACGCGGCGAGACGTCCATGAACTGGACCTCCTCGGGCGCACGCATCGTGAACTCGTTGGCATGCCGGCAGGACACCAGCGCGTCGGTCAGGTGACCCTCGTCGTCGAGCGTGGCGTTGGCCTGCGCGATCACGAAGTTGCCTTCCTCGATCGCCGACAGATATTGGATGTCCATGGTCACCAGGCCACCTTCCACCTTGCGGTAGGGGGTTTCCAGGAAGCCGTAGGAGTTGGTCCGTGCATAGACGGCCAAGGAGTTGATCAGACCGATATTCGGACCCTCGGGGGTCTCGATCGGACAGACGCGACCGTAATGCGTCGGGTGCACGTCGCGCACCTCGAACCCGGCGCGCTCGCGCGCCAGACCGCCCGGGCCGAGTGCCGACACGCGACGTTTGTGGGTGACCTCGGACAGCGGGTTGTTCTGGTCCATGAACTGGGAGAGCTGGCTCGAGCCGAAGAACTCCTTGATCGCGGCCGAGACCGGCTTGGCGTTGATCAGCTCCTGCGGCATCAGCCCCTCGGACTCGGCGAGCGAGAGGCGCTCCTTGACCGCGCGCTCCACCCGTACCAGACCCACGCGGAACTGGTTCTCGGCCATCTCGCCGACGCAACGGATGCGCCGATTGCCCAGGTGGTCGATGTCGTCGACACTGCCGCGGCCGTTGCGCAGCTCCACCAAGACCTTGAGCGCCTCGATGATGTCGGAGGTCTCGCCCTGCTCCTGATAGAGCCGCTTGGAGAGCTCGTCATTACGATTGCTGAAGTAGCGCCCGTCGTAGATGACGCCCGGCCCTTCCTCGGAGGTACGCCCGAGACGCCGATTGAACTTCATCCGACCCACGGCGGACAGATCGTAGCGATCCGGCGTGAAAAAGAGGTTGTGAAACAGGTTTTGGGCCGCCTCTTTGGTCGGCGGCTCGCCCGGACGCATCATGCGGTAGATCTCGACCTGCGCCTCGAGGTCGCTGGTGGTGGGATCGATCCGCAGGGTCTCGGAGATGTAGGGGCCGTGATCCAGGTCGTTGACGAACAGCGTCTCGAGCGTCTCGATGCCCTTCTCGAAGATGGTCTCGAGGAGCTCCGGAGTAATCTCCGCGTTCGCCTCGGCGATCACCTCGCCGGTCTCGGTATCGATCTGAGGATGGGCCAGGACGCGGCCGATCAGGAAGTCGGACGGGACATCGAGGCGCTCGATGCCGGCCTTTTGAAGCTCGCGGATATGCCGCGCCGTGACGCGACGCCCGGATTCCACGAGCAGCTCGTCACCGAGCATGACGTCGAATCCGACCGTCTCGCCGCGCAGACGCTCCGGAACCAGGTCGAGTGTGACCGAGCGATCGCGGATCCGGAAGGTATCGGTCACGAAGAAGCGCTCGAGGATGTCCTCGACGCCGTAGCCCAGCGCGCGCAGCAGGATGGTCGCCGGCAGCTTGCGGCGACGGTCGATGCGCACGAAGACATTGTCCTTGGGATCGAACTCGAAATCGAGCCAAGATCCGCGATAGGGGATGACCCGCGCCGAGAAGAGCAGCTTGCCCGAAGAGTGGGTCTTGCCCTTGTCGTGATCGAAGAAGACACCGGGAGAGCGATGCAGCTGCGAGACGATGACGCGCTCGGTCCCGTTGATGATGAAGGTGCCGGTGCCGGTCATGAGCGGCAATTCGCCCATGTAGACCTCTTGCTCGCGCACGTCCTTGATGACCTTCGATCCAGCCGGAGCGTCGCGATCGTAGATCACCAGACGCAGCAGCACGCGCAAGGGTGCGGCGAAGGTCGCGCCGCGCAGATGACACTCGCGCTCGTCGAACACCGGATCGCCGAGCCGATATTTCACGTATTCGAGAACGGCGTTGCCCGAGTAGCTCTCGATCGGAAAGACGGTCTTGAAGGCCGCATGAAGACCCACGTCGCGGCGGTCCCCGATCGGCCGGTCGGCCTGCAGGAACTCGTGATAGGAATCGATCTGCGTCGCCAACAGGAAAGGCACGTCCAGGATGCTCGGACGCTTGCCGAAGTCTTTACGAATGCGCTTTTTTTCGGTGAACGAATAGGCCATGATGCCTTTCCCTCGAAATACGTGCTTGTGTCCAGGACGGGGGTCGACGCCGCGGCGGATCGCAGGCGTCGGGGTCGGACCTCTGCGGTCAGGTCCTTATCGACGACGTCGCCCCGTTTACGAAGCGTCCGGCGTGCCGGTGTCGTCTAAACGGGTCGTCAAGACCCAACGGCGAAAGGCCGGCGGCTACTCGCCGCCAGCCCGAAGGTCCCACCGAAAGAAGGTTCGACGCAATGCGCCGTTACTTCACTTCGACCGTGGCACCAGCCTCTTCGAGGAGCTTCTTGGCCTCTTCGGCCTCGCCCTTGGAAACGGCTTCCTTCAGGGTCGTCGGTGCGCCTTCGACGGCGTCCTTCGCTTCCTTCAAGCCGAGGCCGGTCAAGGAACGAACGGCCTTGATGACCGCAACCTTGTTGGCACCGAACGACGCCAGGATGACGTCGAACTCGGTCTGCTCCTCGACCGGTGCGGCTTCAACGCCGGCGCCGGCAGCCGGGGCAGCCACGGCGGCAGCCGCGGTCACGCCGAACTTCTCTTCCATCGCGCTGATGAGGTCGACGACCTCCAACACGGTCATGTTACCGATTGCTTCAAGGATCTCGTCTTTGGAGACGGCCATGGTGAGCTCCTGAGGTTTCTCTAAAATGGAATTGCTGGTGAACGGAGCCGCCTAAGCGGCCTCTTTCGCATCGCGAATCGCGGCGATGGTGCGGACCAACTTGCCCGGCACCTCGTTGATCGTCGCTGCAAGCTTTTGCACGGGCGCCTTCATCACGGCCATGAGCAAGCTGATCGCCTGATCGCGGGTCGGCATCTTGGCGAGATTGCCGAGCTCCGAGGGATCAAGCAGCTTGCCTCCGAGGGCGACCAAGCGCACCTCGACCTTGTTGTGGTCCTTTGCAAAGGCTTCCATGACGCGCGCGGCTGAACCGGGATCTTGCTGCGAGAAAGCGAGAACCAACGGGCCTTTCAGCCCCTCGCTCATGCACGCGAAATCCGTATCCTGCAACGCACGTCTGGCCAAGGTGTTCTTGACGACGCGGACATAGACCCCGGCCTTGCGCGCTTCCACGCGAAGCCGTGTCATCTGTTCCACGGTCAAGCCCCGATACTCGGCCCCGACGGCCGAATGGGCACCTTTGGCGACTTCCGCGACCTCGGCGACGATGATTTCTTTTTGCGCAAAACTGAGCGCCATGTTCGTCACCTCTTGTCGGTAAACCCGGCCTGAG
The DNA here is from genome assembly GCF_900106925.1 of Thiocapsa roseopersicina. Lineage (GTDB taxonomy): Bacteria > Pseudomonadota > Gammaproteobacteria > Chromatiales > Chromatiaceae > Thiocapsa > Thiocapsa roseopersicina. The sequence goes on along the minus strand of NZ_FNNZ01000001.1, from coordinate 362,696 downwards.
CCGGGGCCGTCGAGGACACGCATCCAACGCGCACTCTAGGGCGATCATGTGCACCGTCACCAGCAAAACGACTGATTCGGGAGCACCGTCTGCGCAGGCAGGCGAGCCATTAAGCCCACTGCACCGAGTCCTTATCGGGCCGGGGACACCTGCGGTCTTTGACGGTCCCCGGCTTTCGCCGGGTCCCCAAAGAAGACCGAACGTCGCAGGGCGCAAGCCCCGCGAGATCAAACTAGAAACTGAGCCCCGCGTGATCCACAGTCAGCCCCGGACCCATGGTCGTGGAGACGGTGACCTTGCGCATGTAAACGCCCTTGGAGCTGCTCGGCTTGGATCGCATCAGGTTCGCCAGCAGGGCTTCGAGATTCTCCCGCAACTTCACGGGCTCGAAATCCGCCTTGCCGAGCGGACAATGGATAATACCGGCCTTATCGGTGCGGTAGCGCACCTGCCCGGCCTTAGCGTTGCGAACCGCCTCGGCGACGTCGGGTGTCACGGTGCCGACCTTGGGGTTCGGCATCAGACCGCGCGGGCCGAGGATCTTGCCGAGCTGTCCGACCAGACGCATGGCATCCGGGGAGGCAATCACGACATCGAAATCGAGCTTGCCGGCCTTGATGTCCTCTGCGAGATCATCGAAACCCACGCGATCCGCGCCGGCCTCGGTCGCAGCGTCCGCGGACGCGCCCTGGGCGAACACCGCCACCCGGACGGTCTTGCCGATGCCGTGCGGCAGAACGGTCGAGCCGCGCACGACCTGATCGGACTTACGCGGGTCGACGCCGAGATTCACGGCGACATCCACACTTTCCGAAAATTTGATCTGCGACAGCTCTTTCAGAAGCGAGAACGCCTCTTCCGCCGGATAGAGTCTGCCGCGCTCCACGCGCTCTTGAATCGCGCGCATGCGCTTGGATAGACGAGCCATCAGTTCACCCCCTCGACATCGAGCCCCATCGCACGGGCACTGCCCGCGATGGTGCGAACGGCCGCATCCATATCCGCAGCGGTCAGATCGGGCATCTTCGCGGTGGCGACCTGCTCGAGCTGCTCGCGCGTCACCACGCCGATCTTGTTGGTGTTCGGATTCGGGCTGCCCTTCTGGATTCCCATCACCTTTTTAAGGAGGATGGAGGCCGGCGGGGTCTTGGTGATGAACGTGAAGCTGCGATCCGAGTAGACCGTGATCACGACCGGGATCGGCATCCCCTTTTCGAGCTCCTGCGTACGTGCATTGAACGTTTTGCAGAACTCCATGATATTGACGCCGTGCTGACCAAGCGCAGGACCGACCGGCGGGCTTGGAGTCGCCTCGCCTGCCTTGACCTGCAGCTTGATGTAGGCGTTGATCTTTTTCGCCATGGTTTTTCTCCAGTGGGGTGTTGACGCCGGAGATCGAGTCTCGGCTCCCCCGACAAAGGTCCCTCACGGGGACTCGGTATCGACGCCGCACGAACGGCGACGGCAGTGAACGGGGCTTGGCGTCAAGACACCCGCGAAAATCCGCTAACTGCGTATCAGGCCTTCTCGACCTGCGCAAACTCAAGATCGACGGGGGTTGAGCGCCCGAAGATCAGAACCGAAACCTTCACGCGGCTCTTGTCGTAATCGACATCTTCGACGACCCCGTTGAAGTCGGTGAAGGGGCCGTCGACAACACGAACGACCTCGCCCGGCTCGTAGAGCACCTTCGGCCGCGGCTTTTCGCCGCCTTCCTGCAGGCGCATGAGAATTGCGTCGGCCTGGGAGTCGGGAATAGGCGCCGGGCGATCCCCTGTGCCGCCGATGAAACCCATCACCTTGGGAACGCTCTTGACGAGGTGCCAAGTCTCGTCGGTCATCTCCATCTGCACCAGGACATAACCGGGGAAAAATTTTCGCTCGCTCTTGCGCTGCTGGCCCGCGCGCATCTCGACCACTTCTTCGGTCGGCACCAGAATCTGCCCGAACAACTCCTCGAGCTCGGCGCGCTTGACACGGTCTTCAAGCGAGCGCTTGACCTGCCCCTCGAAGCCCGAGTAGGCATGGATGACGTACCATCGCTTGGACATACTCAGCCCCCCTGGCCGGTGAGGAATCTGAGAATCGCCATCAGCATCATGTCGAAGAGCCACAGAATGATGCCCACGACGAGCACCATCACGATGACGATCAGCGTGGTCTGAAGCGTTTCCTGACGCGACGGCCAGACGACCTTGCGGACCTCCATGCGAGCGTCGGATGCGAACTGCCACAGGGCCCGCCCACGCTCGGTCTGCAACGCGACAGCTGCTGCAGCCCCGCTAATCACCAGCAGCCCGATCACACGAAGCAGGACCGAGAAGCCCTCGAAAAAATAGAAGGCAAAGATGCCGCCGACCAACAACAACGCGGCGATTGCCAGCTTGGCGGTATCCAAGCCGGCCCCTCGGGCCTCTGCACGTGAATTCATGAGATCGGGTGTCGCCTGGGCGATAAATTAAACGGAGCGATGGGTTGTATGGCAGGCCAGGAGGGACTCGAACCCCCAACCTGCGGTTTTGGAGACCGCTGCTCTGCCAATTGAGCTACTGGCCTAAAACGATCAGGACCGATCGCGAAATCTGTCGGGCAGGCCCATCAGCACTGCCCTCCGAGCCGCGATGACCCGTACTACTCGATGATCTTCGCGACGACGCCGGCACCGACGGTGCGGCCGCCTTCGCGCACTGCAAAGCGCAACCCTTCTTCCATGGCGATCGGCGCAATCAGCTTGATCGTCATCTTCACGTTATCCCCCGGCATCACCATCTCGATGCCCTCGGGCAGCTCGCAGGCGCCGGTCACATCGGTGGTGCGGAAGTAGAACTGCGGACGATAGCCGTTGAAGAACGGGGTGTGACGACCGCCCTCGTCCTTGCTCAGCACGTACACTTCGGCTTCGAAGTGGGTGTGCGGGTTGATCGACTTGGGCTTGGCCAGCACCTGACCGCGCTCCACGTCTTCACGCTTGGTGCCGCGCAGCAGCACACCGACGTTGTCCCCGGCCTGGCCCTGGTCGAGCAGCTTGCGGAACATCTCCACACCCGTGCAGGTGGTCTTCACGGTGTCCTTGATGCCGACGATCTCGACCTCTTCGCCGACCTTCACCACGCCGCGCTCGATGCGTCCGGTCACCACGGTGCCGCGACCGGAGATCGAGAAGACGTCTTCGATCGGCATCAGGAAGGCGCCGTCCACCGCACGCTCGGGCTGCGGGATGTAGCTGTCGAGCGCGTCCATCAGCTTGTCGATCGACTGGGTGCCGATCTCCGAATCCACGCCTTCGAGCGCCAGCTTCGCCGAGCCGGTGACGATCGGGGTGTCGTCGCCGGGGAAGTCGTACTTGGAGAGCAGCTCGCGCACCTCCATCTCGACCAGCTCAAGCAGCTCGGGATCGTCGAGCATGTCGGCCTTGTTCAGGTACACCACGATGTAGGGCACGCCGACCTGACGCGACAGCAGGATGTGCTCGCGAGTCTGCGGCATCGGACCGTCCGCCGCGCTCACCACCAGGATCGCTCCGTCCATCTGCGCCGCGCCCGTGATCATGTTCTTCACGTAGTCGGCGTGGCCGGGGCAGTCCACATGGGCGTAGTGCCGGTTGGTCGTTTCGTACTCGACGTGCGCCGTGGCGATCGTGATGCCGCGCTCGCGCTCTTCCGGGGCATTGTCGATCTGATCGTAGGCGCGCGCCTCACCGCCGAATTTCTTCGCCTGGTGCGTCGTGATCGCCGCCGTCAAGGTCGTCTTGCCGTGGTCGACGTGGCCGATCGTGCCGACGTTCACGTGTGGCTTGCTGCGCTCGAATTTTGCTTTGGACATGAACGGCTCCCCGCATGGTTCAAATCGACAAGTCGCGCTGGACGCTACCGACAACGACAATCCAAGATCGACGACTGAATCTCGAAAAACGAAAATGGAGCCCATGACCGGAGTCGAACCGGTGACCTCACCCTTACCAAGGGTGTGCTCTACCAACTGAGCTACATGGGCGATCGCAAAGCACACATCTCAATGGAGCGGGTGATGGGAATCGAACCCACACCATCAGCTTGGAAGGCTGAGGTTCTACCATTGAACTACACCCGCAGCGCTTTCGCGCCGAACCACGGGGCTAGGGGCCGACCGCAGCCGAGCCGGCAGGCTACGCTGCTTCGCGCCCCGAGGACCTGCTCTCGATCCGCGCGCCCAGCCCGCAAAGGCCACCGCGCAGAGATCTTCGCGGCCTGCAATCTGGTGGAGGGGGGAGGATTCGAACCTCCGAAGGCTGAGCCGTCAGATTTACAGTCTGATCCCTTTGACCGCTCGGGAACCCCTCCTTAAAGAGCGACGCAGTATACGAGGCCGAACCACCAGCGTCAAGCCGACGTGGACGATCGCTTGCAAGACTAACCGGGCGCGCCCGATATCCAAGTCAATCGGGTCGATACACTCCGGCCCGGCGGATATACAATCGTGGGGACGAGCCGGGAGCGGCGCGCCTCGTTCGACGGCGCGGCGCACGACCGGACGGCCATCCCGATCCCTGTAGATCCGACTGAAAACGCCCGGAGACGATAAAGAATGGACGTTACGATTTTTGGCAGCGGTTACGTTGGACTGGTCACTGGCGTCTGCTTGGCGGAGGTCGGCAATCGCGTCCTCTGTATCGACGTGGATCCCGCCAAGATCGCCCTCCTCAACAGCGGGGGCGTGCCCATCTACGAGCCCGGGCTCGACGAGCTGATCAAGCAGAACCGTGAGGCCGGCCGGCTGACCTTCTCGACCGACGCCGAGGAAGGGGTACGGCACGGACTGTTTCAGTTCATCGCGGTCGGCACGCCACCGGACGAAGACGGCTCGGCCGATCTACAGTACGTCCTCGCGGTCGCACGCAGCATCGGCGAGCACATGGACGGGTACCGGATCCTGGTGAACAAGTCGACCGTGCCCGTAGGGACCGCCGACAAGGTGGCCGCCGCCGTTCGCGATGCTCAGTCCGCCCGCGGCATGGCGGTGGAATTCGACGTCGTCTCCAATCCCGAGTTCCTGAAGGAGGGTGCGGCAATCGACGACTTCATGCGGCCGGATCGCATCATCGTCGGCACGGACAACCCGCGCACCGGCGAGCTGCTGCGCGCGCTCTATGCCCCCTTCAATCGCAACCACGACCGCGTCATGCTGATGGACGTGCGCTCCGCCGAGCTGACGAAATATGCAGCCAATGCCATGCTGGCGACAAAGATCAGCTTCATGAACGAGCTGTCGAACATCGCCGAAGCCGTCGGTGCCGACATCGAAAAGGTCCGCGTCGGCATCGGCTCGGATCCGCGAATCGGCTACCAGTTCATCTACCCCGGCTGCGGCTACGGTGGATCCTGTTTCCCGAAGGACGTGCGCGCGCTCGAGCGCACCGCGCGCAGCTTGGGCTACGACCCGCAGCTGCTGCATGCCGTCGAGGCCGTGAACTTCCGCCAGAAGGATCTTCTGTTCAAGAAGATCCACGCGCATTTCAACGGCGATCTCCAGGGCCGCACCATCGCCGTTTGGGGTCTCTCGTTCAAACCCAACACCGACGACATGCGCGAGGCATCGAGTCGCGTCTTGATGGAATCGCTCTGGGAGGCAGGCGCGAAGGTTCAGGCATTCGACCCGGTTTCCATGCCGGAGACACAGCGAATCTACGGGGAGCGTGCCGATCTGGCACTTGTCGACGATGCCTTAGCGGCATTGGAGGGGGCCGACGCCCTTGCCGTCCTGACCGAGTGGGCGCAGTTTCGCAGCCCGGATTTCCGGATGATCAAGGACAAGCTCAAGGCGGGAGTGATCTTCGACGGTCGCAACATCCTCGACGGGCATCTCGCGACCGCAACCGGACTGACCTATATCTCGATCGGCCGCTTGCCGATGACGGCTCAATAAGGCCCGATTCGGATTGCCCGCGTGCTCGGCGAGCCCGCGGGCGCAGACCCAGAGTCCGACCCAATCACGTCGGGACCACGCTCGCAAGGCACGCCGGGCGAGCGTGGTCGACGGCCCGTCAGAAGCGGTGATTCCAACCGATCTGGATATCCATCTGCTCCATGTAGATGGATCCGGTTTGGGCTTGGGTGATGCTGGGGCTCGTGCCGCTCAACTCCTCCTCCGGCATATAAGAGAACGCCAACGCGAACTCATCCTTTTCCGTAAAGCGGTAGGACGCGCCCAAGGTGAGGTGCCAACGAATGGTTGCGGGCGCCATGATGTTCAGAAGGGCCTGCCGACCGGACGCGAACTCGGTGTTGTAGCTCACGCCGCCCATCAGACTCAGCTTCTCGTCGTGGTCGTAACGCACACCTACCTTGAAGATATCCATGCTGTCCCACCCAAATCCAAGTCCGTCATCCCCGCCTAGACAGAACGCGGGTTTGGGTCCTGAGGTGAAACAGGGCGAGATGTCGTTGTCGTTCGAGTTGGAAATCGAAGAGACCTCGCCGTAGAAGATGCGCTGGTAGTCGAACGCAAAGGTCAGGTCAGGCCGTGCCTTGAAGGAGACGCCGAAGTTCAACATCGCAGGGATATCGAACTCGCCCCCATCGGCGAACAGCCCCTTATAGTCGTCGAATTCCGACATCCACATCTTGGTGCGATACGACATCCCGAACGCCAGTTGATCGGTGACCTCGCCGTACCATCCCAGGTGCAGGCCGGCGCCGTACGACCAGTCGGTTCCGTTGTTCGAGACCTTGTCCGGGTACAAGGAGGCCGCGCGGAACGGCTGAAGCCCTTTGACCTCGATACTCTGCATCGCAAAAACCGGCGCGATGCCGACCGATTGCTTGCCGTCGGCGAACTTGAAGGTGTAGGGGATCTCGATAAACAGTTGCTCGAGGTTGACGCCGGTCGAGCCGGTCGCGCTCAGAAAACCACCGGGATTGGCGTTGTTGCCGTTCGGCGGCGGGGGCATGCTCGGGTCCGTGACCGGCATCGGCGGATTGGTCTGCGTAAACAGAAGGCCGCCGGGGCTCGCGATGGTGCCGGGGGGCGGCATCATGCCGGGCCCGATCGCCAGCTGATTGGGGGCCGCGGCGAAGTTCTCCCAGACTGGACGGTCCCGATAATCGCTGTTCATCCCGCCGTTGCCGAACACGCTAAAGCCGATCGTGCTTTTTTCATCGAGCTCGTAATTAAACCCGAAGCTCGGAATCAAAAACCAATCCCCTTCGCTGTCGTATCGGCCCGGAGTAATGAAAGGCCCGGTCGGAAAGCCCGAGGCGGGGTCTACCGCGAAGTCGTCGTTGGCGTCGTAGCCTCGCGGCGAAGGACTGAAGAAGGCCAATCCCACATCGAGCGATGTCCCGACGAATGCCATTCCGGCGGGGTTCGTTGCCGTGACGAGCGTATCCTGCGGCAAGGCCGCGGCGACGCCCGCCATCGCCTTGGATTTGGTACCCCAGCCGTGCGAGAAATATCCGTTGGTTGCCAATGCCAGTGTCGGCACGGATGCGCATGCAATCACTGCAGCCGTCAACGGCCACTTCAATGTTCCGTTCATGTGCGAAAAGTCCTCCAGTCGTCATGCCGATTGAACGGCTAACTTTGTCGTTGGGATGGTCGAGCCCCGCTCGACGGGCTCGCCAAAACCGGCTTCGACGGGAGGTCGAATTCGGAGATGAGCCGTCACTGACAGCCGCGGAGACGACCTTGCCCGCCGACCGGTCGGAGGACTTCGGATTCAGTGCGAGCGATTGCCCGATCCCGAATACGGCGTCATTCGACGGGATGCTTACGGAAGGCGCGGTGAGGCACTTTTACGGAAAGGGCCGAGACGCACGGCGATCACGGAGATCAGGCGGAATACTCGGCTCGGGATTGCGATTTGTCAAACGCCGCTAAACCGTGTCCGGAGTCAACGATCGACGCTTGATGCCGATTCGACCTCGACCGACATCATCGACGCTGTCGCCGACGCGATCTAGGAAATAAAAATCAGGATCTTAAAAGATTTCCAGCGTGACTCGCACGGGCTCGGCCCATGCGGGGTCGAGTGTGCGCGCAAACCGCGCTTGAGAACCCAAACGCAGCTCAATCGCGTCGTTGCGAATGGAGACGATTCATGGCGATCTGGAAGCGACCGGCGACGAGATCATCGAGGATTCTCTCGGCATCGGCAAGCGCTGCGTCGATCTGCTCGGCGTCGGCCTTGGACGGACGTCCGAGGACATAGCCTGTCACCAGGGTACGGTCGCCCGGGTGGGCGATCCCGATCCGCAGGCGCCAAAAATCACGACTGCCCCCGAGTGCATCGATGGTGTCGCGCAGCCCGTTATGTCCGGCATGACCGCCGCCCTGCTTGAGGCGAACCTGGCCGACGGGGTGGTCGAGCTCGTCGTGAGCAACGAGGATCTGCTCGGGGGGGATGGAATAGAAGCGGGCGACCGCGGCGATCGATTGACCGCTGCGATTCATGTAGGTCGAGGGCTTGAGTAGACGCAGATCCGCCCCGCAGACGCGGATTCGGGCGAGATGGCCGAAAAATTTGGACTCGGCGCGGAACGTCTCGTGGAAGTCCTCGGCGATCCGATCGACGAGCCAAAAGCCGACATTGTGACGCGTGGCCTCGTACTGCTCGCCCGGATTACCGAGCCCGACGATCAGCCGAATGCCCGCGAGCTCGCTCACCGGGCACCGCCGACCGGCGCAGGACACGGGCACCCGAGGCCGGAAAAGCAACCATCGAGCACCCGGTCGACGCCGAGAAACCTTCTTTCAGGTGGGCGAATCGGCACTGTCGTCGGCCGCGTAAGGCGTCCGGTGATGTCAGGCGCCTTCCTCTTCCCCCTCCGCCTCGTCGTCTCCGCCACCGCGCGGACCGTAAACCATGGCGACGGCCTCGTCCGAATCCGGGGTATGAGCCAGACTCACACCCTCGGGCATCTGGATCTCCGACAAGTGGATGATCTGGCCGATATCCGTATCGCCCATGTCGACGACGATGAACTCCGGGAGATCCTTCGGCAGACAGAGGATCTCGAGCTCGGTGATGTTGTGGGACACCTGCCCACCCATCTTGATGCCCTTGGAGCGGTCCTCGTTGATGAAATGCAAGGGCACGCTCATGCGCAGCTTCTCGTCCTGCGTGATCCGCAGAAAGTCCACATGCTGCACGAATGGCTTTGCGGGATGGCGCTGCAGGTCTTTCAAGACGACCTTCACCGAGCGCTCCCCGATCTTCAGATCGAGGACGTGCGAGTAGAACGCCTCGTTCTCGAGGTGCTTGAGCATCTCGTTATGACCGACCGAGACCATCTCGGGCTCCTGATGGCCACCGTAAACAATGGCGGGCACTTGTCCCGTGCGACGCAGGCGGCGGCTCGCACCCGTTCCTGCAGTTGCGCGGGGCTGCGCGTTGATCTCGAAACTGACGCTCATCGGCGTTCTCCGGTTGATGATGACTACAAAAGCGCGCCGGATCCCGCGACCAGGATCGCAACGCCGGAATGGTTTAAATTCAGTCGACGAAAAGTGAGCTGACCGACTCTTCGTTCGAGACTCGGCGCATCGTCTCGGCAAGCAGCTCGCCGATACTCAACTGCCTGATCTTGGGACAAGCCTTCGCCGCCGGACGCAACGGGATGGTATTGGTGACCACCAACTCGTCGAGCCGGGATGCCGAGATGTTGTCGACGGCCGGCCCCGAAAGCACCGCGTGGGTGCAGTAAGCCACGACTCGACAGGCACCGGCGTCTTTCAGCGCCGCAGCGGCACTGCATAGGGTCCCCGCCGTATCGACCAGGTCATCGACGATGACACACGAGCGATCCCGAACATCGCCGATGATGTTCATGACCTTCGCCTCGTTCGCGCGCGGACGGCGCTTGTCGATGATCGCGAGATCCGCATCGTCGAGCCGTTTGGCAAGTGCGCGCGCGCGCACCACGCCGCCGACGTCCGGCGAAACGACCATGAGATCGTCGTAGCGCTTTCGCCAAACATCGCCCAACAGAATCGGCGAGGCATAGACGTTGTCGACCGGGATATCGAAGAACCCCTGGATCTGATCCGCGTGCAGATCGACGGTCAGAACGCGATCGGCGCCGGACTGACCGATCATTTTGGCGACGAGGCGCGCCGTGATCGGAACGCGCGCGGACCGGGGCCGGCGGTCTTGCCGGGCATAGCCAAAATAAGGGATGACCGCGGTGATGCGCTTGGCCGACGCCCAGCGCAGGGCGTCGATCATAACCAGCAGCTCCATCAGATTGTCGTTCGTCGGAGCCCCCGTCGGCTGCACGACAAAGACATCGCGCCCGCGCACGTTTTCCTGAATCTCGGCCATCACCTCGCCGTCGCTGAACTGACCGACGACGGCTTTACCGAGCGGGACACTCAAATAACCGGCGATCTCGACCGAGAGCTCCGGATTGGCATTCCCGGAAAAAACCATCAAATGGCTGGCAGGCACTGGCGATTTCCTGACGTCTTGCTGGAGGATGACAACATCGGGGCACGAATGACAAGCGTCGACTCATCGGCAAGCGGGCGCGGCGCAGGGAAACCTCGACCCACGAAGAGCCGTTCCGGATACAAGCAGCTCGGCGCTCGGCTCATCTCCGCGACGACGGCGAATAGCCCGTCTCGCGCGAATCACCGCCTTTCACGCGGGGCTCGGCTCGACAGGGTTTGGCTGGGGCGCCAGGATTCGAACCTGGGGGTGCCGGGATCAAAACCCGGTGCCTTACCGCTTGGCTACGCCCCAAAAACTGGTCTGGACTTCGAAATCACGCGCTCGGCACGACACCGGATCAGGGCAGCATCTCCATGTGCGCGAGCAGCGGCGATCGATTCAGCCCGCGGGCGACGAACGCACGCATCTCGGGCGGACATTGCTCAAGCGCGCAGAGCGCTTGCGAGCGATCGTCGAAGACCGCAAACACACAAGCCCCGGTTCCGGTCAAACGTCCACCGCCCCAGCCCGAAAGCCAGTCGAGGGCCTGCGCGACCGGAGCGTACTCGCGTCGCACGACGCTCAAGCAATCGTTCGAAACGTCGCCGGCAACGAAGTCCGCTAGTTTGGCGGGCACCGAATCCCGTGTCAACTCAGGATGCATAAACACATCCCTCGTCGAGACCGAGCAGGGCGGAGACAGCACCAAATACCAGGGCTCGGGCAACGCGACCGGCGTCAGGCGCTCGCCGACACCCTCTCCCCAAGCCGCAAATCCGCGCACGAAGACAGGTACGTCGGCGCCCAGAGGGAGGGCCAGCTTCGCGAGGGCGTCCTCGTCGAGACCGGTGGCCCAGAGTCGATTCAGCGCAACCAGCGTGGTCGCCGCGTCGGAGCTACCGCCGCCGAGCCCCCCGCCCATCGGAAGCAGCTTCTCGCAGCGGATATCCGCCCCGAGGCGGCAACCTGTCGCGTCGCGGAGGGTCAGCGCCGCACGGACCGTCAGATCGTCCTCCGGCGCGACACCCGGCACGTCGACGAGACGGCGGATCAGCCCGTCTTCGCGCACCTCGAACCGAAGCCGATCGCAACGGTCGATGAACTGGAACACCGTCTGCAGCTCGTGATAACCGTCCGGCCGACGCCCGACGATGCGCAGCATGAGATTGAGTTTGGCAGGCGCGGGCCAAAACGACGCGGGGACCGGCTCGATCATGAGTGGCTCTCTCATCGGGCGCTGGCTCATCGGGACGGCTCGCCGCCGGATGCGCGATGCCGCCCCATGACCTCTTTGAGATACCCGTGGTCCGGATGCTCCTTGGCCGCAGCCTCCCAGACCTCGAGGGCCTCTTCGCGACGATTCATGGCCCATAGTACCTCGCCGAGGTGCGCCGCGATTTCCCCGTCGCTCAGGTGCTCGAGCGCGCGCCTGAGATAATCGAGGGCGGTCTCGTAATCGCCGAGGCGGTAATGCACCCAACCCATACTGTCGAGGATCGCCGGCTCATCCGGCTTGAGCGCATAGGCCTTCTCGATGTAGCCCTTCGCCTCGGCGTAGCGATCGGTTCGATCCGCCAGCGTGTAGCCGAGTGCATTCAGGGCATCGGCATGCTCGGGGTCGATCTCGATGATCCGCCTCAGATCCTGCTCGGCGAGGACGATCCGATCGAGCTTGACCGCCGAAAGCGCCCGCGCGTAAAGCAGATTTTCGTCGTCCGGAAATGCCTGCAAGGCACTGTCGAAGATCGCCATCGCCTCGTCCGGCCGACCGACCGACTCGAGAATCTCGGTCTCGACCAAGTAGAGAAGAACGGCGTTATCCGGTCCTCGGTCGCGCAGCTGCTGGAGGATCTCGCGCGCACGCCGAATGTCGCCGCCCTTTGCGCTCAACAATGCCGTGCGGATCTGCGCATCGACCGAATTCGTGCCCTTGACCTTGCCGTACCACGCAAGAGCGGCCTCGGGATTTTCGGCACGCTCCTCGACCTGCCCCAGGTAGAAGGCCGCCTCGTCTCGACGCTCGCCGGTCTCGTACAAACGCGTGAAATAGATGCGCGCCCCTTCCGTATCCTCGAGCTGCAGCGACAGAACCCCGACCGCGAACAGCACATCCGGCTCCTTCGGACGATTGTCGAGTAGGCGCTGAAAGACATCGCGCGCACTGGAGAACTCCTCCTCCTCGACGAGGAGCTGTCCGTACAGCATCCGCAACACCTGATCGTCGGGACTGAGCGCGAGATACTCCTCCAGCAACGACCGCGCTTCGCCGCGCTTGTCCGAGGAGATCAACAGCTTCACCAAAAACAGTCTCGGCTTGTTCCATTCCGGGCTCAGCTCGAGCGCCCGGCGTGCGGCGGCATCGGCGATCTCGAGCTGCGACGCGCTGGCCGCCACCATCGCGAGCGACTGCTGCGCATGCGCGCTCTGCGGAAACTGGTCGGCCAGCGCCTGCATCAGTCCGACACGGGCCGCAGGCGTCGGCGCCCGCGAAATGATGGCGGCGGCCTGTCCGAATGCCGCGTCCGGGTCATCGGGCGAGAGCTGCACGAGACGCATCAGGTGCATGAGCGCCCCCTCGTGGTCGTTCGCCTTGATGCGGGAGAAGGCGCCCATCTGATGCGCGCCGGTCGACGTGGGGTCGAGGTCCAGCCAGCGCCGCAAGCCCTGCTCGGTCGCCGCATCGTTGCCCGCAGTGATGGCTGAACGCACGGCCAGCTCGGTCAGGCGGGGATCCTTCGTGAGGTCGGCGGCCTCGAGATAATAGGTGAATGCGGTGTCCATATCGCCGCGCCGTGCGGCGATCTCGGCAACCAGGACCGCATAGATCTGATCGGCGTCCAGCCCCCCGGAGAGACCCGCCGCATCGGCCTCCGGGCGATCGGCCTGCGTGTCGGCGGATCGCTCGGGTTGCGGAGGGCCAGCAGGCGCCGGGGTCGATTCCGGGCTCGATGCAGGATCCGGGATCTGCGCGAATGCGCCCGCGGACAGAAACGCCAAGACGGCAAAGAACCCGCCGACAGTGGAAAGCAGAAACGAGCGTGGCATGTGCATGATCCGGCAAGAGCCAATCCAACAACGATTGTGATCGTGAGAGCCCAGTATAGCGAAGCAGTTCCTTCCTCCCACACCCGAAAAACCACAAGATCGACGTCGGTGGGTTTTCATCGACCCTCGAAAGTCGGACAATCGCGAGGATCACCACCTGACATCCTCAGAACTATGAAGCTGCTTGTTCTCGGACTCAATCACAAGACGGCGCCGGTCGATGTCCGCGAGCGGCTCGCCTTCGGCCCCGACATCATCGTCGGCGCCCTGCGCGACCTCACCAATTGCGACGGCATCGCCGAGGGTGTCGTGCTCTCCACCTGCAACCGTACCGAGATCTACTGTGCGGTGCAGGATTGCTCCGAAGAGGCGGCCCGGCACTGGTTGAGCAGATTCCACGGGGTCGAGCAGGAACGGGTGGGGCCTTTTCTGTACGCCCATCTCGGTCGCGATGCGGTTACCCACCTGCTGCGCGTCTGTAGCGGGCTCGATTCGATGGTCTTGGGCGAGCCGCAGATTCTGGGTCAGGTGAAGACCGCCTATCAGACCGCGACCGACTGTACCGCGACCGGGAAGCTGCTCGGACGTCTCTTCCAGCATGCCTTCTCGGTCGCCAAGACCGTCCGCACCGAGACCGCGATCGGCAGCAGCCCCGTCTCGGTCGCCTTCGCCGCAGTGAACCTCGCACGCCAAATCTTCAGCGACCTGACCCAGCAGACCGCACTCTTGATCGGCGCCGGCGAGACTATCGAGCTGGCCGCCCGCCATCTGCACCGCGCCGGGATCGGACGCATCATCGTCGCGAACCGTACCGTCGAGCGCGCCCATGAGCTGGCCGCCCAGTTCGACGGATATGCCATTGCCCTTGCCGAGATCGGCAACCACCTGGCCGAGGCCGACATCGTCATCGCCTCCACTGCCAGCCCCTTGCCGGTGCTCGGCAAAGGCACGGTGGAGCGGGCATTGAAGAAACGCAAGCATCGTCCGATGTTCATGGTCGACATCGCGGTGCCGCGTGACATCGAGCCCGAGGTCCGGGAGCTCAGCGACGTCTATCTCTACACCATCGACGATTTGCAGGGCGTCATCGACGAGGGTCTGCGCTCGCGTCAGGCCGCCGCCGCTCAGGCCGAAGACATCATCGCCTTCCACGCCGACGAGTTCATGGCGTGGCTGCGCTCGTTGGATGCCGCCGGGCTCATCCAGGACTACCGTCAACGCGCCGAAGAGCTGCGCGACGATGTCCTTGCACGCGCCCAGCGCCAGCTCGACGCCGGCAAGCCGCCGACCGAGGTCCTCAACTATCTCGCCCACACCCTGACCAACAAACTGCTGCATGCGCCCAGCTCGCGTCTGCGCCAAGCCGCCCGCGAAGGCGAGGCGGAGATCCTGGTGGCGGCCAACGAGCTCTTCCAGCTCGACCCGAACCGCGCCATTTCGACTCAATGAACCCATCCATCCGAGGCAAGCTGGAGCGCATCTCGGAGCGCTTCGGCGAGGTCGTCGCGTTGCTGGCGGAATCCGAGACCCAGTCCGATCAGAATCGTTTCCGCGACTTAAGCCGCGAGTATGCCCAGCTCGAACCCCTCATCGCGGCCTACAACCGGTATCGCGCAGCGGAGCTCGACTTGGCCGCCGCCGAGGAGATGCTTGCCGATCCCGAGATGGCCGCACTCGCGCGCGAGGAGATGGCCGAGGCAAACGACCGGCGCGAGCAGCTCGAGCCCGAGGTCTATCGCCTCCTCGTCCCGCCGGATCCCGACGATCAGCGCAACGTCTTTCTCGAGGTCCGTGCCGGCACCGGCGGCGCCGAGGCCGCGCTCTTTGCCGGCGATTTGCTGCGGATGTATCTGCGCTATGCCGAGCTGATGCGCTGGCAGATCGAGCCCATCGCCGAGAGTCCCGGCGAGCTTGGCGGTTACAAGGAGGTAATCGTGCGCATCATCGGCAACGGTGTCTTCTCGCGCCTCAAATTCGAGCCCGGTGCGCACCGGGTTCAGCGCGTTCCCGAGACCGAATCCCAAGGCCGCGTCCACACCTCCGCCTGTACCGTCGCCGTCATGCCCGAGGCGGACGCCATCGATTCCATCGCGATCAATCCGAGCGAGCTGCGCATCGACACGTACCGCTCCTCGGGCGCAGGCGGTCAGCATGTCAACAAGACCGACTCGGCGATCCGCATCACCCACCTGCCCTCCGGTATCGTCGTCGAGTGCCAGGAGGAACGCTCCCAGCACAAGAACCGGGCCAAGGCCATGTCGCTGCTCCAGGCCAAGCTGCTGTCCGGCGCGCGCGCGACTCAGGCGTCGGAGCAGGCGCAATCGCGCAAGCTTCAGGTGGGCAGCGGCGACCGCTCCGAGCGGATCCGCACCTACAACTTCCCCCAGAACCGACTGACCGACCACCGCATCAACCTGACCCTCTACAAGCTCGACGAGATCATGACGGGCCAGCTCGATCAGGTCATCGACCCGCTATTGCAGGAATATCAGGCCGAAGAGCTGACCGCGATGATGCATGGCTGAGAACGGTTCGGACGGGGCCGCATCAGACGCGGCCTGCTCGGCGCCGACAGTAGAACCCGGCGGAATATCGCGCGCGGTCGAGCTGCGCGTCGAGGCCGTCCTACAGGGGGCGACAGCGGCGCTCGCAATCCTCCCCGAAGGTACGCCTCGATTGGAGGCCGAGCTGCTCCTGACCGAAGCGGCAGGCTGGTCTCGGACCCGTCTCTTCGCCTGGCCCGACCACCCTGTCCCACCCGATGCCTACGCACGCTTCGACGCACTGCTCGCCCGCCGCCTGGCCGGCGAGCCCATCGCCTATATCAGAAGTCGACAGGACTTCTGGAGCCTGGAGCTCCTCGTCACACCCGCGACCTTGATCCCGCGCCCCGAGACCGAGCTGCTGGTCGAGACGGCGCTTGAGTCTCTCCGCGCCGACGCACCCCTGCGGGTCGCCGACCTCGGCACCGGCAGCGGCGCCATCGCCGCCGCCTTGGCCACCGAGCGACCCGCGTGGCACCTCGTTGCGACGGATCGCTCTCCCGCCGCGCTCGAGGTCGCTCGCGAGAACATCGTCCGGCTCGGCCTGCGAAACGTGACCCTGCTCCGGGCACACTGGTCGGACGCCTTCGCGCCCGCCAGCCTGGACGCCTTGGCGAGCAACCCGCCCTACGTCGCCGACGGCGACCCGCATCTCGCCCGCGGCGATCTTCGATACGAGCCACGCGAGGCCCTGACCCCCGGCGGCGACGGCCTGGATGCCTACCGCGCGATCGCGGCCGATGCACGCCGCTGCCTGCGCCCCGGAGGCTGGCTCTTCCTCGAGCATGGTTACGACCAAGGCAGCGATATTCGCCGAATCCTCGCCGACGGCGGCCTTAAGGCGCCGAGCACCCGAACCGACCTCGCCGGCCACGATCGACTGACGCTTGCCCGCGCGTAATCGCGCCTGGCGCCCCATTTCCCGACGCCTTGACTCAGACTCTATTTGTCAGTATATTAGCATTAACTTATTTTATGGCAGAGCAAAGGCTCATGAAAACATCCTCGATCCTCCTGATCGCAGCACTGGTCGGCTCGTCCGCCGTGGCCGCCGACACCCGGCCTCTCGCGATCGGCCTCGACGGCAGCTTCGAGAACGAGCGCAGCTTCGCAACACAGGCCGGTCACGACTGGTACCGACAGCAGCGCCGGATCGCCGCCGAGCTTATGGCCGAGCACATGCTGGCACGGCTGCACGAGTTGTCCGACGAGGTCGTGCCGGATACCTGTGTCCGCGGTGATGCCTCGCCGAGCGGTCGATTCGCAAGCGCCGAGCTGGAGCAGATCGCCCACGCCTTGGCGGATTCGCGTGTGCTCGAGCTCTTGGAGACCAGCCCCTACTACGCTGCGGTCGTCGAGGGGCGCGAACCGATCACGAACTGACCGCATCGCGTCGTCGATAAAAAAGGCCGGGCCGCTTTTCAGCGGCCCGGCCTTTTTCGTAGATGCAACGACCGCCGGTTCCTCAGAGGCGTTCGAGCGTCGCGCGAATCCACTCCTCGGCCTTCTCGTTCACCGCTTTCGCGGTCTCGCCCGCGCAATCGATCGGCTCTCCGATCACGACCCGGATGGTGCCCGGGAAGCGCCACAGCGAGCGGGCCGGCCAGCAGTCGCCGGCATTATGGGCGATCGGAACGACCCGTCGTCCCGCACGACAGGCCAACATGGCGCCTCCGGCGTTGAATTGCCCCAGATGCCGCGGCGGTTGCCGCGTGCCTTCCGGGTAGATCACCACGCTGACACCCTGCGCGAGCCGTTCCTGACCGACCCGCAAGAGCGTCTTCAATGCCTGACTCGGCTGGCCTCGGTCGATCGCAATCGGTCGCAGCAGGAGGAGTGCCCAACCGAAGAAAGGCACCCAGAGGAGCTCGCGCTTGAGCACGGTCGCCTGAGGCGTGAAGAGCAACTGAAGGTAGAAGGTCTCCCACTGACTTTGGTGATTGGCCAAGACCACCACCGGCTCGTCCGACGGGATATTCTCAAGCCCGCTGACCTCGATCTCGACACCGTTAAGCCGCCGCAGCAACCACATAGTCGCTTGCGTCCAGCGGTTGACGAAGCGATAACGTTGCTCGAAGGTCTGAAATGGCGCTACAGCGACACTGGCGAGACTGTGAAAAACCCCCATCAGGTTGTAGAGCACGAAAAAGAGGATGCTCCGAAGCCTGATACCGACGCCGATCGGGCGCCCGACACGAACATCCCGGCCGGATGCTTCTGTTCGCTCGGCACTCGGCACCTGCCGCGGTGCAAGATCGGCGTCGGGAAGATCTCTTTCGGTCATGCGCTGTCCCATCACTGGTTGCAGATGGTCTCGGCACGGAACAGGGGAGCGAGCTCAGCCCCGGCCAAGCGGCCGCAGATGCAGAAAACAGCTCGCCTCCGAACAGCCTCGCGTCGAGCGCCGACCGGAGCAACATCCCGGCTCGATCGAGCAACGATCGAGCCGGCAGGATTCCGCTTTGAGAATTCGAGTACCGCGATTAGCATAAGGATACCATGGACATCTCAGACGCCGACCGCATCAAGTCCCGCGAGATCCCCTTCCAGGAGATCCATCCGGATCCGCATCAGGCCGCGACCGCCGCACGGTTCCTGAAGGATGTGGACGGCATCCTCGAAACCGACCCCGTCGCACCGATCCTCCTCAGGGTCACCTACGACGTGCTCGTCACCCGCCTCCAAGAGATCGAAGAGGCACTGACAGAGCTGGGTCTCCACATCGACAACCGCTTGATTTACCGAGTCAGGCGTGCGCTCTACTACTACACCGAAGACACCTTCCGCGCCAACTGCGGGTGTCCGAACGGCGAGAGCAACTGCACCAAGAAGGTCTTCGCCAAGCGCTACGAGCTGATCGAGCACGGATGTCGGGACGATCGGCCGGAGCACTGGCGGAGGTATTTGTAGCCTCCGAATGACCGACGCCGAGCTCCTGCGCTACAGCCGCCAAATCCTGCTGCCCGATTTCGGGATCGAGGGTCAGGAGCGGCTTCGGGCATCCAGCGTCCTGGTGGTCGGACTCGGCGGACTCGGCTCGCCGGTGGCCATGTATCTCGCCGCGGCCGGTGTCGGGCGGCTGGTGCTGGCGGATTTCGACGCGGTGGATCTGTCCAACCTCCAGCGCCAGATCATCCACACGACCGCTCATATCGGACGGCCCAAGGCGGAGTCGGCCCGCATCGCGCTCGCCGCGCTCAATCCGGACGTGGATCTGGTCACCGTCAAGCGCAGCCTCGTCGACGAGACGCTGCCGGACATCGTCGCCGACGTGGACCTGGTGCTCGACTGCTGCGACAACTTCCAGACGCGGTTTGCCGTGAACGCGGCCTGTGTGGCTGCCGGTATCCCGCTGGTCAGCGGCGCGGCGATCCGTCTCGAGGGACAGGTCACGGCCTTCTCCGGCCAGCCCGGCGGCCCCTGTTACCAGTGTCTCTATCCGCGTGACGGCGGCATCGACGAGACCTGCTCGACCAACGGCGTCTTGGCCCCGGTGGTCGGCATCATCGGCAGTATTCAAGCGACCGAGGCAATCAAGATCCTGACCGGACTGGGCGAGCCGTTGTTCGGGCGCCTCTTGCTGCTGGATGCGGCGCTCATGCAGTGGCGGAGCCTGCGCTTGCCTTCCGATCCGCAATGCCCGATCTGTTCGGTCACGCGCGCCTGAAAAGAGGCCGATGATTCGCCATCCACGGCATGAATCAGCACGCAAAGCGAAACAGGGTCTCCGCCGCGATACATTTGCAGCCGCCCAGGCGACTGAACACCGGCGGCACATCCATCTGCATCGGGGCGCATCATCGCGGACAGGCGCACCCGGTCCTTTCAAAACGAGCAGTCGAATAGGGCACCCGTCTCATGCGCTTCGAAATCAGCCCGGATCAAATCAAAAAGGCCAACATCCCACACGAATTATTTCTGACCAACCTGATCGCCAACCACATCCTGCTCGCGGTCGCGATGGGCGGCTTGGCCGGAAGCTTCCCCTGGGTCATGGCCATCATCCCGGCCATCTCCTTCAGCATCCTCGGCTTCACGCTATGGCGTGCCAAGCACGGCATCGGGCGCGACTCCTGGTATGTCATGTGTCACTGGCAGGTCTGCGCGAAACGAAGCCGGATCTTTCTGGTGATGCTCGGTCTGCTTCTGACCGCCGTCGTGCTCGGCTGGGTCGGATACACCTACGGCGGGATGATGAAGGAGGCGGTCTGGGCGCTCGTGATCGGCGTCGGGATACTGCCCGTGATGGCCACGGTCCTCGTCCTGATCATCGTCGAGTCCGATGCCCTCTATCACGCCAATCAGGCCAAGCTACCCGATTGGGTGGTCGCGCGCTTCCCGAACGCGGACGCGAGAGTCATCGAGGACGAGCCTCATCTCACCCATCCCGCACCTTGAGACTCGAATCCGATCTCGGCAGATCACTCGATCCGACCGAGATCAAGCGCCCATAGCGAAAGCATAGTCGAGCACCAACCCGACGAAGATCGCCATCCCGAAGTAGTTGTTGTTCAGGAATGCCTTGAAGCAAGGCGCCGGCGCCCGCTCTCGAATCAACACCTGTTGATAGAGCGCCAACGCCCCGGCGACGGCCAAACCGCCGAAGAAGAAGAACCCGCGCTCGGCCAGCAGCCCGATCCAGACCAACAGGCCCAGCATCAGAAGCTGCAGGAGCCCGATAACCAAACGATCGTGCTCGCCGAAGAGGATCGCGGTCGACTTGACGCCGATCTTCAGATCATCCTCGCGATCAACCATGGCGTACTGGGTATCGTAGATCAGCGCCCAGATCAGGGTCGCGACGAACAAAAGCCAGGCGTACCCCGGAATGCCGCCGGTCACGGCCGTGAAGGCCATCGGAATCGCCCACCCGAAGGCCGCCCCGAGAAACAGCTGAGGCACATGGGTGAAGCGCTTCATGAAGGGGTAGACCAGGGTGAGCAGGGCCGCGACCACCGACAGGGCCACCGTCTGCCAGTTCATGAAGAGCACCAGCCCGAATGCGACGAGAGACAGGATCACGAAGACCGCCACCGCCTCTTGCGGAGAGACCGCGCCGGTCGCCAACGGCCGTTCACGGGTGCGCGCGACATGCCCGTCGAAGTCGCGATCCGCAAAATCGTTGATCGCGCATCCGGCCGAGCGCATCAACACGACCCCGAGCACGAAGACCGTGACCACCTGCCAGGGCGGCTGACCGTCCCCGGCCAGCCATAAGGCCCAAAGCGCCGGCCACATCAGAAGAAAGATGCCGATCGGCCGATGCAGACGCACCAGCAACACATAGGCATGCAGACGTTCGCGCCAGGACAGCGCACGCCGGCTGCCGGTCTTGACCTCGGGAAAGCTCATATCGCCAATCGTCATCCGGGCTGATGTGAAGATCGAAAATTGCGACGGATTATCTCACAGGCACAGACGCAGGAAGACGCGCGGTTTAGAATCCGCAAGCCGTGATGCCGCGCAGTCCGGTTCGCCGGCGGTACACCAACGCGTTTAATCCCCCAACCCGAACACGAGGGATCCATCCCGTGCGCCATTCATTGATCCTGCTCTTGGGCATCGCTGCGCTCTTGCCCGGTGCGAAACTCGCCGCGGAGACCACCGGCGCGGTGCGGATCTTCACCATCCCCGGAGACGCGCAGTTGTTTGTCGACGGCGAGCGCAAAGGCACTTCGCCCAGCACGGCCAAAGAGACCTTCCTGATCCATCTCGCCCCGGGCGAGTACCGCATCGAGGCCCGCCGAGACGGATTCGACCCGGCCGAGCAGGAGGTCTTCGTCGCCGCCGGAACGGAGCAAACCCTGCAGCTCAGCCTCGCCCCGGAAATCGCCATGGTCTCGATTCCCGCCGGCTGCTTCCTGATGGGAAGTCCGCCCGACGAGCCCGAGCGCGACGCCGACGAGGGCCCCCAACGCGAGGTCTGTGTCGCCGCCTTCGAGATCGGTCAGCGCGAGGTCACCTTCGCCGACTGGGATGCCTGCGTACTCGACCAGGGCTGCACCACGAATCCGTCCGACGAGGGCTGGGGTCGCGGCGACTACCCGGTGATCAACGTCTCCTGGGACGACATCCAAGAGTATCTGCGCTGGCTGAATCGCTTCACCGGCAAGGGCTACCGACTGCCCACCGAGGCGGAATGGGAGTACGCAGCGCGCGCTGGCACCACGACGCCCTTCAGCACCGGTGCCTGTATCAGCACCGATCAGGCGAACTACGACGGAACCTTCGAATACGCCGGCTGCGGTCGCCCGACCGACGTCAATCTCGGCCGCACGGCACCCACCGGCAGCTACCCACCCAATCCTTGGGGTCTGCTCGACATGCACGGCAATGTCAACGAGTTGACCGCGGATTGCTGGAACGCCGGTTTCGAAGGTGCGCCCGCCGACGGCAGCGCCTGGCTTGAAGGGGATTGCGCAAAACGGGTCATGCGCAGCGGCTCATGGTACGGCTATGCCGGCTACATGCGCTCGGCCTACCGCTGCCGCGTCGGACCCGGATTCAACCATCGCAGCATCGGGTTTCGCATCGCGCGCTCGCCGGGGTCCTGAGGCTGATCCGGAACTCGTGAAACCTTCAGTCGCTCGTGATACCCGCTCCGCGGTGTCACGCATGCCTCTGGCGCTCTGCGCCACGTGCCACGATGGCCGGTGCAAGCAAGCCGATTGTGATTGCGACTCGGACAACGACAACGAGAACCGTGGCAAAGATATCCTCTCGTTGAGTTGGGTGACTTAGGCGAATTCCGGGAACTGAACACCTCGATGAACCGGTAGGATGGGTAGAGCGTCAGCGAAACCCATCCTCCAGACCGCCGCGTTGCCGGGTTTCGCTCCGATGCGCTTGGCGCGGGCTGGATGGGTTTCGCTTCGCTCTACCCATCCTACGTGTTTCGGTTGTTTTTGAATCGCTCTTAACGCCCGTTCAGTGGCCGCTTAGAACGTCGAAATACCCCTTCAGCACCAGCCCCGCCAAGATCAGGCCAATGATGATCATCCAGCCGGTGACCTTGCGCCCGGCGTGACGCGCCCGCTCGGTCGGCGGCTTGATCAGATACTTCTCGAGCTCGCCGCTCGCCTCGAGTCGCTCGTACTCGAGCGCATGCTCGTGCTTGAACTCGTCCAGAGGCACAGCGCCGGTTGCCATCACGATGTCCATCGGCCACTTCTCGGGCCGGAAATGGACGTTGAAATAATGCACCGTGAAGAGGAAGACCGCGGCCAGGATCGCCTCCTCGGCATGCACGATGGTCGCGATGTTGAAGACCCAACCGGGCAGAAAGGACGCCGTCACGGTAGGGAACCAGAGCATCAGACCGCTCAGACCGATGATCATCATGCCCCAGAAGGGTGCCCAATAATCGAACTTCTCCCAATAGGACCAGCGGTCGAACTTCGGCCGTGGGGCCATTCCGAAGAACCACTTGAACATGGCCCCGATGTCGCGGATGTCCTGCCAATTGGGCACCATCGATGTCGGACCGAACCAACGGAAGCCCTTGCCTGCCCGCGCGATATTGACGACCACGACAATCAGGTGCCCGAAGAAGACGGCCGCGAAGGTAACGGCGGCCACCCGGTGGATCACGGCGGCCACCTTGGGACCGCCGAGCAGATTCATGACGTACTGGGCCCACGCCTGCTCGGCGAAGAGCACGGCCGTGCCGGTCAGGACCAAGGTCATGACGGCGATGGCCAACACGCCGTGCGCCAGCCGCCAGCCGCCGCTGAAGCGTCTGAAATAGACCTGCGGCGGATTGTCGGGATCGACGCGATAGCCCTTGCCCTCCTTGCGCTCCCGCCATTCGCGATAGATCCACAGGAGCATGTGGGTCCAGAAGAAGAGGAAGACTGCGATGATCAGGACTTCCATGAAGCGGGCGGCAATCCACATCTCCGGGTAGTTCTCGAAGTCGTTGGCGTCGCCGTGGGCGTGAAAGCCGAGGAATCCCTCGGGCGCGCCCTCGTGGCACTGGCGGCAGGTCTCCAGCCGATTGTTCGGGTGCACCTTCGACGCCGGGTCGTCCACATCCATGATCCCGTGGCTGCCGTGACAGTCGTAGCACTTGGCGGTGTGCGTATAGCCCAGACGCACCACCTGGCCGTGATAGGACTTTTCGTAGGTCTCGACCTGCTTCTGGTGGCAGCTCCCGCAATTCTCGGTGATGGTGAGCTTGACCTTGGTCCGGTCGGGCGAGTCGATGTTGTGCGGGGTGTGACAGTCCGAGCAGATGGCGGAGCCGGCGTTCTGTTTCTCGATGACGGCGGTTCCGTGGACGGATTTCGCGTAGTGGTCCTTCTGCTCTTCGTGACAGCGACCGCAGACCTCGTGAATCCGGCTGCGATGCTCGGCGCGCGCCGCGCTGCCGACGGTTCCGATGTTGTGGCCGTCGTGACAGTCGTAGCAGGTGGCGTTGGTCTTGGACTGGTCCAGCAGATTGGGCCGGGCGTGCACCGAGGCCATGTAGCCGTCGATCTGAGACAGCACCACGTCCAGCCGCCGGTATTCCGGGTCCGTACTGCCGTATTGAAGCTCGGCCGTCTTGAGATGGCAGGCCACGCAGCCGATGCTCTTGGGCAGCGGGATCTCGTGGATCGCCTTCTTCACCGTGTTGTGGCAGCCGACACAGGGTTGCTTGCCGTGCACGCTGTGCTCGAAACGCTCGCGATCCACATAGATGTTGATCACGGTCCCGTCTTCGCGCTCGGAGGTCTTCTCGTCCTCGTCGTTGTGGCACTTGAGGCAGCGTGCGTTCGGGATCGAGGGTAGATCCAACGCCTCGGCGAGGGTCGGCGGCTTTTCGGCCGGAGGCATAGCCGCGCCGCCCGCGTCGTCGCTCGCCGCCCGGGCGAGCCCCGCGGCGAGCAGCAGACCACATGCGAGCAACGCCGGAAACCAAGGGTGGCGGAAGCGCAATCTAGGGGACATCGATGTCCTCGCCCAAACAGGTTGAGACCAAGTAACCGCGGCACGCGAATACGCTGCGGGGCTCCTGCTGCGGGGCGCGATGCTGCATTGGCCCGGTCGATACCGCCCGGATGGGGAATCGACAGGCGCGTTTATACCATCGCCTACGCCGCTCCGACAGGGGCGGACGCCATCGGACGTCTCGTGCCCGATCGGCAACCGCCATCGATTCCGAAGGAAGCCGTCGACCGCATCGCATTCCCGGCATGATTCGGCGTCGACCAGTCCCCCGCCCGAGATGCTCCGCTGTACAATCCGGGCCATCGCGACTTGCACCATTCGGCCGTCCGACAGCGCCCCCGGAGCACCATGACCGACCCTACACCCGTCACGTTGCCGAAGCCCCGACAGGTTGGAACCTGCATCGCTCGGAGCTCGGACATGGCCGGCCTGCCCCGCAGCCAGCTTACTTCCACGCCGAATCCCCGCCGCCCCGCATCCCGGACGAGGATGTCGGCGCCTACCCCCGTGCCCCAAGGAGAGGCATCGCCAATGACGACGACGCATTCAAGAACACCCGGCCGACGCACCGGCTCGTGGCTCGACTCGGCGCGGCCGCCGCTGACCGCCGCGCTGCTGACCCTGACGGTCGGGTCGCCGGTCCACGCAGCGGACAAACCGGCTGCGGGTGCGGACGAGACCCCGCCCCCGCCCGCCGTCGTGGTCGCCGCCGTGGAAACCCAACTGGTAGACCACCACGGCCGCTTCATCGGGACCATCCAGGCGATCCAACAGGTCAGCGTCCAGGCGCGGGTCGAGGGGTTCTTGGACGAGGTCGCCTTCGACCAGGGTTCGCTGATCAAGACCGGACAGCTCCTCTACCAGATCGAGCAGGCCCCGTTCCAGGCCCAGCTCGACGCGGCCAACGCCGAGCTGGCCTCGGCCGTCGCCGAAGTCGCCAAGTCGGAAGCGGACCTGCTGGACGCGCAGGCCCAGTTCGATCGCTTCTCGGCGCTGGTGAAGAAGGGCGACACATCCCAGTCCGAGTTCGATCGGTCGCGGGCTCAGCGCGACATGGCCAAGGCGAACGTGGACAAGGCCAAGGCCGCCGTGCTTCAGGCCCAAGCCGACATCAAGACCGCCCAGATCAACCTCGGTTACACGACCATCGCAAGCCCCATCGACGGGCGCATCGGCGCGACCAACTACACCATCGGCAATCTCGTCGGGCCGAACAGCAAGGTTCTCTCCACCGTGGTGCAGCTCGACCCGATCCGCGCCGTCTTCTCGATCCCGAGTGCCGACTTCGTGCGCGTTACGGAGGCGGCCGGCACCCCGGGCGAGAACTTTCAAAACTACGTACCCGAGCTGATCCTCCCGACCGGCGCGACCTATGCGCAACCAGGCAAGATCGCCTTCGTCGACAACCAGATCAACGCCAGCACCGGCTCGATCGCCATCTATGCGGACTTCCCCAACCCGGAAGGCGTGCTGCTGCCGGGCCAGTTCATCACGGCGCTCATCCACACCGCCGAGCAGAAGCGCCAGCCCGTGATTCCGGCCGGGGCGGTCATCCAGACCAAGGACGGCAAACAGGTCTATGTCGTGGGTCCGGACAATCGGGTGGCCTTGCGTTCCATCAAGACGGGCAGTCAGATGGGGACCGATTTCGTCGTCGACTCCGGATTGAAGGAAGGCGAGATCGTCGTCGTCTCGGGAATTCAGAAAATCAAGCCCGGGATGGTGGTGACGCCGACCCAAGCGGCTGCGCCCGAAGAGGCGGAGGACACCAAAGCCGACGGCACAAGCGACGCCCCGTCCGAGAAGACACCCCCGGCGCCCGCGAGCGAGACCGGCGCGGCCAAGTCCGAGACGACAGGGCCTGCGACGACAGATCCCGAGACGACAGAAAAAGACACAGCGGATCAGACCACACCCCAAACTGCGCCGAAGCCGGGGAGCTGACCATGATCTCCAAGGTCTTCGTCGATCGGCCACGCCTCGCCGCAGTGGTCTCGACCATCATCGTGGTGGCCGGACTCCTGTCGATCTCCAACATCCCGGTTTCTCAGTATCCGAACATCGTCCCGCCGGTGGTGCAGGTCACGGCCAGCTACCCGGGTGCGGACGCCCAGACCATCGCCGACACGGTCGGCAGCCCGATCGAGCAGCAGGTCAACGGCGTCGAAGGCATGATCTACATGTCCTCGACCGCTTCCTCCGCGGGCACCTACAACCTGACGGTGACCTTCGAGGTGGGCACCGACCCGAACATCGCTCAGGTCAACACCCAAAACCGGGTCTCTCAGGCCCTCGCCCAGTTGCCCCAAGAGGTGCAGGCGCTGGGCATCACGGTCCAGGCCGAGTCCACCAACCTGCTGCTCTTCATCAACGTCTATTCACCGGACGGCAGCAAGGACCCGATCTTCCTGTCCAACTTCACCACCATCAATATCCAGAACGAGGTCGCGCGCATCCCCGGCGTCGGCGAGGCCAGTCTCTTCGGCCCGCTCAACTATTCCATGCGCATCTGGCTCGAGCCAGAGCTGATGTCCGCGCTCGGGATCGCCCCGAGCGACGTCATCGACGCCATTCAGGCTCAGAACCTTCAGGCTGCACTCGGACAGATCGGCGGCCCACCCATCGCCAACGATCAGGTGCTCCAATACGCCATCGTGACCGAAGGCCAGTTGGTCCAGCCGAGCGAGTTCGAGCAGATCGTCGTGCGTACGGGAGAGGACGGGGCCATCGTGCGCATCAAGGACATCGCCCGAGTCGAGCTGGGCGCTGAATCCTACAACCAGATCTCCTTCCTGAACGGCAAGCCGGCTGCGGCCATCGGCATCTATCAATCGCCGCAGGCCAACGCGCTGGATGTCGCCGAGGCGGTCCGCGCCGAGCTCGAAACACTCAAGACCCGTTTCCCCGCCGGTGTCGAGGCCGAGGTCATCTACGACTCGACCCTCTTCGTGAAGGCGTCGATTCAGGAGATCGTCTTCACCTTGGGCATTACCTCGGTAATCGTGCTCCTGGTCGTCTTCATTTTTCTGCAGGACCTGCGCGCGACCATCGTCCCGGCGCTGACCATCCCGGTATCCCTGATCGGTGTCTTCGTCGTCCTGCTCGCGGCCGGGTTCTCGGCCAACACCATCAGTCTCTTCGCGGTGGTCCTGGCGATCGGTCTGGTCGTGGACGACGCCATCGTGGTGGTGGAGAACGTCCAACGCATCATGCTCGAGGAGGGGCTGGATCGGCGGGCCGCCAGCCTCAAGGCAATGGAGCAGGTGACCGGACCCATCATCTCCACGACCCTGGTGCTCTTTGCGATCTTCGCTCCGGTCGCCTTCCTGCCCGGCATCTCGGGGGAGATGTTCCGCCAGTTTGCGCTGACGATCTCGGCGGCGGTGGCCATCTCCGCACTGAACGCGCTGACGCTCTCCCCGGTCCTCTGCTCGCTCTTTCTGCGCAAACCAAAGGAGGCCAAACGTGGCCCCTTCGCCTGGTTCAACGCGGGCTTCGACAAGACCCGCAACGGCTACGTGAGCATCGTCCGCATCTTCGCCCGACGCGCGGCGATCGCGGGCCTGCTGATCGTCGTCATCGGGATCGCGGCGGTGCTGCTCCTCGGCCGCTTGCCGACCGGGTTCATCCCCAACGAAGACCAGGGCGTGCTCTTCGTCGATGTGAGCCTGCCCAGCGGCTCCGCCTTGCCGCGCACCACGGATGTGCTCACCCAAGTCCAGGAGATCGCCTCGCGTACGCCCGGTGTTGCCAACGTCATGACGGTCTCGGGCTTCAGCATGCTCACCAGCGCGCCCTCGTCCAACAGCGGCATGGGCGTCATCGTCCTCGACCCCTGGGACCAACGCACCACCCCCGAGCTGCGGATAAAAGGTCTCCTTGAAAACCTCCAGGGGCAGATGAGCGCCATCCCCGAGGCCACGGTGTTCCTCTTCCCGCCGCCGCCCATCCCCGGGCTCGGCCAGGCCAGCGGCTTCACCATGCAGCTCGAGGCCCTCGGCGGTCAGTCACCGACAGAGCTGACCCAAACGTTGCAGGGTCTGATCGCCACGGCCCAGCAGGATCCGCGCATCGGCAGGGCCTATTCGTCATTCAGCGCCGACGTCCCGCAGCTCTACCTGGAGCTCGACCGCACCAAGGCGCAGTACCTGGACGTGCCGGTCTCCGATGTCTTCAACACACTGCAGGCCACCTTCGGCAGCACGTACGTCAACAACTTCACCTATCTGGGACAGACCTACCAGGTCAACGTCCAGGCCGACCAAGACGCCCGCATGACGGTGGACGATCTCGCGGGCGCCTATGTCCGCTCGGCCAGCGGGGCCATGGTCCCCGTCGGCACCCTGGCGACCATCCGCGAGGAGCTGGGGACGGATCTGGTCTTCCGCTACAACGAGTTCCTCACGGCGATGATCAGCGGCAGCCCGGCCCCCGGACACTCGGCGGGCGACGCCATGGCCGCCATGCAGGAGGCCGCCAAAAAGGCCCTTCCCGACGGCTACGGCTTCGAATGGACCGCCCTGTCCCTGCAGGAGTCACAACAGAGCGCCGGCGGAGAGATCGCCGTCTTCGGCTTGGCCGTCCTCTTCGGGTATCTGTTCCTGGTCGCCCTCTACGAGAGCTGGTCCATCCCCTTCGCCGTCTTGACCTCGGTGACCGTCGCCATCCTGGGTGCCGCTGTCACCCTTTGGCTCGCCGGACTCGACAACGACCTCTACACCCAGATCGGGTTGGTCCTCTTGATCGGCCTCGCCGGCAAGAACGCCATCCTCATCGTGGAGTTCGCCAAGGAGCAGCGCGAGGGCGGCAAGAGCCTGCTGGACGCGGCCCTCATCGCCGCGCACATGCGTTTCCGTGCCGTGCTCATGACCGCGCTCGCCTTCATCATCGGCCTCATGCCGCTGGTGCTCGCGACCGGCGCCGGCGCCAACGCCCGCATCCATCTGGGCTCCACCGTGCTCGGCGGCATGCTCTTCGCCGTGATCTTCGGCATCCTGCTGATCCCGGCGCTCTACGTCATGTTCCAGTGGCTCGGCGAGAAAGGGGGGGCCTGGCTACAGTCGAAACCCGAGGATGCGGACGAAGACGCCGGCGTGCAGACGACGGCCGAGGCCAAGGCCACCGAGGCGGGCGGATAGGCGGTCGCCCCGTCGCCGACTGATCCATCGTCGGCGACGGGCTCAAGGCGGGCGTGTCGCGATTGTCGGGAGGATTCCGGATCGAAGGACGTGAACTGCCGGATCTCTTGCAGCACAGCAGAGATGTCGAGAACGTTCGTTGTCGTTGTCGTAATCGACCATCGATACGATTACGACAACGAAAATAATCTCGGACCGTCTCGGAATCGCTGCACCGCTCCACTAGGATGGTACACTTGATCAAGTTTTTGAACAGGTCTGATGCCATGAAAGTCGTCACCTACTCCCATGCGCGCAACGCCCTAAAATCCGTGCTGGATGATGTCGTTCGGGATGCGGACGTGACCATTATCAGCCGTCGAGATGCCGAGGGCGATGCCGTAGTGATGTCCCTCGACCACTACAACAGCCTGGTGGAGACCCTGCATCTTCTCTCGACACCCGCCAACGCCGAGGCCCTGGCCCGCGCGATTCGGCAGGATCAGGCGGGCGAGGCCCAGCCGCGAACCTTACTCGACGCGCACTGCGGTTGATCGTGCGCGGGATCCGCTTCGTCCCCGACGCTTGGGATGCTTACCTCTATTGGCAGCATCAAGACCGAAAAACGCTGAAACGGATCAATGCCCTGATTACGGACGCCGCTCGCGAGCCGTTCGCCGGGATCGGCAAGCCCGAGCCCCTGCGCGGCAATCTGTCGGGCTACTATTGGTCGCGTCGCATCGACGACACCCATCGCCTGGCCTACCGCGCGACCGACACCGAGCTGGTCATTATCGCCTGTCGTTTTCATTACGACGGCTGATCCAAACCGGCATCGGACCTTAAGCCCGCCCCCCATCACGCTGCCGTAGCTCCAACACAAGCTGCCGCCCCGACCGCGTCAGCCGATACCCCTGCTTGCGGCTCGTCGGTGTCTCCGGACGCGTCAGCTCAAGCCATCTACCGACAACCGCAGGGTGCAGATAGTCGTAAAGAAAGGTCGGCCGATGCGACAACCTAATGAGCGCCATCAGCGACTTGGCCGAGTAATCGCCCTCGCCCATCCGCGCCACCAGGTTCAGAACTTGTTCGCCAGCTTGTTCGGTGCCTTGTTCGGTAGCTTGTTCGGTCGAGGACATCAATGCCTCCCGAATCACCCCCAGCACGAACTCGACGAAGAGGGTCGACGCACCCTCGGCGTTGCTCTCGGCCAGCGCTCGGTAGTAGTCCTGCTGATGCGCATGAATGATGCTCTCCACCGGCAGATCGGCGAACAACGGATTCCACCGGCTCAAGATCAGGGTCCGCCACAAGCGGCGTATCCCTTTGTGTCAAGTTGCCTCCAAAGCCGCGGCGCATTGGCCTTCTCTGCGGTATCGTGCGAAAAATGCCTACGACGTTTTGCCAGGCTGGAATTCAATCGAGTGTTGCAACATCGCCGTGGCCTCGCTGCGAGTGGAAATGCCCGATGGTATGCGCCCGCCGGTGGCTCGAAAATCGCCGACGGCGTCACGACGTTCATCACCTTTCCGTTTATTCGGGAGGCAGCTCGCGGCGCTTTCCTGTTTATACCAAAAAAAACCTCACGAAGCTCGGGAGGTTCCAAATTACGATACTCAAGAACCCATAGACGACGCAAACTATCCACATCGCAACTAACAACGTGATCCTACGCTTCTGCAGGAGTCGGAGAAAGCTCTCTCTTCTCTCCTTTCTTGAAGTATAGTTCTGCAAGACCTCTAGCCAACTTTCGCTTTCGGCGTAAGAAAGCTTCGCATCCCGCCAATTCGCGACTATCTGAAGCGCGCATGACAAGACCAAATATCCCGCAAGGAATTTAAGCAGAAGCGAGAGTTCTTCGCTGCCTAACAGGGTCATTAGATTCTTTTGATCAAACTTCCCGATAAACGAAAAACCAATAAAGAACAATACACCCAAGATGTCACGCGTAAGCGACGCCACTAGGTCGCGAACTTTCGCCGCGTATAAATCCGCTTGCGACTTCATATCCTTCATTAGTTCCCGCATCTCTTTATAGTATGCGTCTTTGCGCTCAAGAATAACAAAGGCGTAACTATCGCGAGCTTGCCGCAGCGCTTCCGTAAGGTTGTTTGCCAAACTTGCAAGAAATGTATCGCCTGGATCGCTGTCAATGGAAAGCCGATCCATTATTAGGCGCAGCCGTGTCTCCGGTCGCTCTTCATAGACCCAGATAACAGCTTCAACAAGTGATTTTAGCGTTATACATGTAACATTCTCCATAGGCTGCGCTAATGAAAGCGAAATATGTTTTGCTCCGCGCAATGCAATTTTGTACTCGCCGCCCACAAACCTAAGTTCTTGCACAAGACATGCGGAAAGAACTAGCGCACTTATCCTCATAAGAGGAACTAAGACAGCGCAATCACGAACGCCCCAGGTAAGAGCGAAACCGTCAGGGCAGATCCGCAAAGAACTATCTGTTGTGCTTAAATGAATTAATCTCTGAACGTCTAAAGAACTCGGAATACTGTACAGGGAGAGGGCGGGCGCAATGGCTTCGAGGGGCAGCACCCAAAGGTATGGCCCTCCAATTCCTTCTGTTAGGCCATGTACCCTTATTGTAGTTGGGCGACAGAAATCTGGCTCGGCCCCTGAAGGGTGTGCGAACGGATCGAGCGTAGCCCACCATTCGTGGAAACCCTCGAGAGAAAAAAACAGTACGGTATCTTCATCATTTCTGGCACGGAGCTTGGCGGCAAGAGGGGTCTTCGCGAGCACGATTCTCCATGTTCCGCCGTCCTCCAAAGCGTCAGTCAAATCGTCGCGGACAACCGAGACCTCGTCAATCAATACGACAGGACCATCTACACCGAGAGCTACGGCGGCGTCGATAACACGAGTGATACGTAACCCAATTTCTGGAACTCGCGAATGACCCTCCAAAGTGATGCGACGGGCTTCCTCAATAACTGCTGATGCAAAAACTGCTAGGTCATTAACAGATTCCAGCAGGTCCTTAAGGGTTTTCATCGAAACTAGCCCTTTATCTCAAGCCGATTGGTCTCAATCTGGATAAGCCTACGACTTCCGGAGAGCTCTTTCACGGTAATACCAGCAACTTCCGGGGAGCCCTCATAGGCTATAGTAACCCCTTCCGCAGTAACGTATACCTGCTTCCTCTCTTTACTCTTTAGGGATCCTGGTTGTGGTCTAAATAATTGCCCTGAAACCCCTGCCTCAGAAAGCCACTCGCGGAGACACGCAACAAGCAGCGCCTTCCTTTCATCATTGGTATCGCGTATAACAGCGTCAAGATAGGAGTCAGTATCAAAAGCGTCGTGATCGCTTAAATAATTAAGAGATCGGCCTGCGATCGTATTTGCGTCTTCCCCAGGCGCCAATTGCTCGAACGAAAGCGCCTTGGCCCACTTACGAACAGTAGCGTGCGCCTTTCTTGTTAGCGTAGAGTCCTCTTGGCGCTCCCTGATTCCAAGAAAATTTCGGAAGTAGTCACTCAGACCAGTCCTCGTGACTCGGTCAAATGCCAGCACGTCCCAAACAAACTGATCAGCCACGTCGATGAGCGCACTTTTCTGAATCGCAGACTTAGTCTCGTTCAGGGAGTTCTCGATTTCTTCTACCACCGCGACACGCCGCCCCTGCTGCTCCGTATAGCTATATGAGAAAGACGGCCGCTTATCCATTTTTACCAAAAATACCAGCCTTCTCCAATCGTTCGGCGCAACAAGATACTTGACGACAGAAACGACAAAGACGCCAGCAGCCATTTGCCCTTGGTGGCGTTCGGAGAAATCGGCCGCGATATGACGCGATAACTCGACGAATTGCGCGGACGAACCAACAATCTGCTCACACTTCTCTTTTAGGTGAACAGAATCAGGCTTAAATACATATTGGGTCCCCTCGGCTATATCACGCAATCGATCTAAAAAGAAGGATTTCTGCTTGGATTGCAACTGGACTTCATCCAAGAAGATCACTGAACTAGCGTCCGTTGCATTAGGCTCAATGATATGAAAAATAAACTCCTCAATCTCAAGACCTTCTCGCTGCGAATGATTCAACACTCCCTCAATAGGTGACGTCATATTTATTTTTCCGCATGCGCAATTTCATATAGACCGTTGCGTTAAATGGAAACTAAGGCAAGGACAGCATGATCATCACCGCAATCACGACTGCAACCACCCGTGAGCGCTTTGATTATTATCCAAGCATACCCCCACTCAAACCGTCTAAGCATCTGGTACAAGCCCGCCTGAAATTTCCCGCCTTCCTCATGCCACCAGCTTCATGACGACGCCGCTGAGTAGATTTCGGTGCCGTGGTCGGGGTTACCGCAATCGACCCCGAAACCCACGTCGGTGAGTTCATGCACGAGCGCTCGGCGCAGATCCTCGCGGGCATATTCCGCCCTGGACGCTGCGACGGATAAATGCGCGGGCGCGTGATCCAAGCCGACCACGTAGAGCCAGGTGATGGTAGTGTGAGGTCCGGGGATCGCGGTCCGAGGTGCACTCCCGAGAAGCGGTCATGATCGGGGAGGCGACGCAGCCGAACGGTTTGAGCCCGTTGTCCCGGCCTTCGTTACCGTTGCCTGGGGCACGATGAAGGGCCGGGTTCGGATTGAGTGGCCGCAGTGGTGTCGTTGTTGGGTCCATTGCAGCTCCATCCACTCTTGAACAGGCGCCTGCTCGGCTTGGATCCTTCGGCATTGTGCCAAACTTCGTCGTCGGGTGCAGTCAATTGGCGCGGTCCGGAACGCCGGTTGGATCATGGGGTGCGGCATGCACATTGCGTCTAGCCGCGCTCAGTTCCCGTGAGGCGATCGGCGGGCGGCGCCGACCTGACGGACGCCGAGTCGACTGCAAGTCGCCGATCCCGGGGTTGGGAGGCGAACTGCGTTCGGACACGATTTGTAAACACGG
This sequence comes from Thiocapsa roseopersicina, assembly GCF_900106925.1. Lineage (GTDB taxonomy): Bacteria > Pseudomonadota > Gammaproteobacteria > Chromatiales > Chromatiaceae > Thiocapsa > Thiocapsa roseopersicina. Next base: position 327,724 of record NZ_FNNZ01000001.1, on the reverse strand, counting down.
GTTCGGCGCCTTACACTCGCCCCATGCGCCACCCCATCGATCCCAAAGTCGACTGCGTCTTCAAGGCCCTGCTCGGCTCGGAGGACAACCGCGCCCTGTTGATCCACTTTCTCAACGCTGTGCTGGTCGACGATCTGCCCGATCCGATCACAGAGGTGGAGATCCTCAATCCCTACAACGAGCGCGAGACCTTTTCCGACAAGCTCACCATCGTCGACGTCAAGGCCCGCGACGCGACGCGGCGACTGTTCCAGATCGAGATCCAGTTGCTGGTCTTCGCGGATCTCGCCTCGCGCATCCTCTACGGCTGGGCCGATCTTTACAGCCAACAGCTGCAGAGCGGACAGGACCATCGCGAGCTCAAACCCACGTATGCGATCTGGATTCTCGACCAATCGCTGCGTCGGGATGATTCCGCCTATGCGCGCCGCTACCGCATGCGCGACGATCGGGGCTACGATCTGATCGACCACGGCGGCATCTGGGTCTTGGAGCTGAACAAATTTGCGGCTGCACAGGTCGAAACCGAGCGTGAACGTTGGCTAAAATTCTTCAAGGAAGCCGAGCGCTTCGATGAGGCCACGCTGCCCGACTGGATGCACACCGCTGAGATGAGGCAAGCCATGAGTACCTTGAACGCCTTCTCCGAGAAAGAGCGCGAGTATCACGCCTATCAGGCGCGTCAGGAGTTCCTGCGTCAGCAGCGCGGGATCCAACGTGAGCTCCACGAGGCACGGGCCGCCGAGGAAGCGGAACGACAGGCTAAAGAAGCCGAGCGACGGGCCAAGGAAGCCGCACTCCAAGCCAAGGAAGCCGCCCTCGCCGAGGTCGAACGCCTTAGGGCTCTGCTGAAACAAAAGGGTGCCTAGCATTCAACCTCGACGTCAGGCCTTCGTTCCGCGCCGTAGACGAGGGCGAACCCGATGCCGACGGTTTCCGCCACCGCTCTTCCATTATGCACCGCGGTTTCTGGAAGCAGGATGCACATCACGTTACCAGGTCGTCACACCCGGAATAGCAGGAGAGTTTCAGCGGCAGCACGGCGATTCCGGATGGCGTGCTTGGCGCTCTCCCAGTCTGTGAACTGGTCGTTTCCTTGCGTGACCGCGGATTCACTCAGCGCCAGGCGGTCTGCGCGCACGCGATGTCGCCGCGAGTGTCGCCGCCGATCATGTCGGATGCGGCGCCCTCGCACCTCTGGGGTCGGCCGAACATGCGTTCAGTGATTCGGCGCCTCGGTGCCGCGGCGAGAGCCGGCGATCGGATATGATCGCGACGGCACCGGCGGCATCCGGGTCTTGGAGCTGAACGAACCAGGCCTCTCATGGGTCGAAATTCGGCGCCAACCTTAGCCAACCATCCGGCGAACCTCGGCCGCCAACCGGCGTCTCGCCTGTCCCCCGGAGGAGCATACGATGTCCGATCAACCCGTCGCCGTTGTGACCGGCGCCAATCGCGGCCTGGGCCTGGAGACCAGCCGTCGGCTGGCGGCTTTGGGCTACACCGTCATCCTGACCGCCCGGCGTGAGCCGGAAGGTCGCGCCTCCGCGCAGGTCCTGGCGGATGCCGGTCACGCTGTCCGCTTCCAGCCTCTGGACGTGACCGACGAGGCGTCGATTCAGGCCCTTGCCGAGACCGTTCGCGGCATCGGCCGGCTGGACGTCTTGGTCAACAACGCCGGAATCGTCCCCGACCCCAAGCCCGGAACAGAGGAGGCCAGCGTCTTTCGGGCGGACCTGGAGACGGTGCGCCGCGGCATGGAGACCAACGCACTGGGGCCGCTGCGACTCTGCCAGGTCTTGATCCCCTTGATGAATGGCCGAGGTCGCGTGGTCAATGTCTCCTCCGGCATGGGCCAGCTCGACGAGATGAACGGCTGCTGCCCGGGCTATCGGCTCTCCAAGGTTTCGCTCAACGCGCTCACCCGAATCTTCGCCGATGAGTTGCGCGAAACTGGAGTCAAGGTCAACTCTGTCTGCCCGGGCTGGGTCCGTACGAATCTGGGCGGCGAACGGGCGCCATTGTCGGTGGAGGAAGGCGCGGAGGGCATCGTCTGGGCAGCGACGCTCCCGGATGATGGGCCGAGCGGCGGCTTTTTCCGACACGGAGAGCCGATCCCCTGGTAGCCCGGGTTCGGCGAACTGGGTGGTCGGCGACCCGAGCAATCCAGAAGAGGCCGCCATCGCCGCACTGGTCAAGCTCCTCTGAGGCCCTGCGAAAGACGCGTCCCCTAATGCGCAGCACAGGGCGGCACCTCGCCCTGCTCCAGACCGAGGGCGATGGCGAGATACCGGAGCTGACGGTCCAAGCCGCCCTGTTCGTTTTGCAGGGTGTTGTCCATGCCCTCGCGGACCTCTTGTGACAGCGACCAGCCGAGAGGCGGCTCCACATATCGGCTTTCCATTGCCGCGATGGTCTCGGCATCGGCGGCTCCCAGAGCGGCAAGCCGTGCCCGCAGCACGGAGGCGAGCGGGACCTCGATGACCGTCCCGCCGATGCTCTCGACCAGATTCGCGGCGGTAACTTCGGCCAGGTTTCCACGCGCTGCGCGCGTCTGAAGAAGCGCTTGGGCGGGCGCCGTGACCTCGCTGACGGTTGAGTTGAAGCGCTCTCCGCTCGGGAGCTGGTCGACACTGCCGTCGCGTCGGCAGAGATTCGGTGCGGTCGTGTCGTTGTCGATGATGATCAGAATCGGCTTCAGAGCGACGCCGTTCTTCACCAACAGGGTGATGAGATCGGTCATCGACGCAGCGCCCGAGTTCTCGAAGTAGCCGCCATCGACGAGACGCAGGGCTTCGCCGTCCTCGACATGGACCGTGCCGGCGGGGCTGACGTAGGTAAAGCGGGCGCTGGCGCCCGCGGCGGCACTGGTGCGAATGTCGACGAGACCGTAGCGCGGCTCCAGCAGATCGATCACCTGTGGAAGTCCGTCGACGCGCAGGTTCGAGAAGACACCACGTTGGCCGGTCTCGACGATGGTCGTATTCAGCAGCAGGCTCGGCAGAGCTGCTGCCTCGGGTCCGGAGTAAAGGCCCTGGAACGGGCCCTTGAAGAGCGCCCTCGCCTCGCCGTCGAAGGCCGACTCCCAGGAGCGTTCGAGAAAACGTTGGCGATCCGCAAGCCCGATCGGCACGGGCAGAAACCGCTGCACCAGGTCCGGAAACAGCATCCCGGCGACGACCGGCGACAGAAAGTCGTGGCCGAGCACCTCGCGCACCTGATCGAGCAGAGCATCCGCCTGCCCGTTTTCCAGCCCGGCCCGCTTCAGAGCGACATAGGTCGCCGCACCGAGGCTGCCGCCGGAGACCCCGCTGACCGCAAAGAGCCGTTCCCTGAAGGGCGCGGCGAATTTCTGCTCGAGATAGGCCAGCGTCGAGGCAGTCCAATAGGCCGCACTGATGCCGCCGCCCGAGGTCGCGACCAGCACGACCGACTCAGGTGCGACGGCATTCCCGGCGCGGCCCTGTTGCCAGGCCGCGAGCTGCTCGACGGGCGTGGGCCGCTGGGCCGCGATGTCCGCGCCGTCGCCGACGCGCACCGCGTGATTGTCGTTCCAGATGCCGGACACCAGGGCCAACAGCAGCACCGCGAGTGTGAGCGGCGGCGCACCGTTGGACATCGGCAGATAGGTCAAAACACCGGTGCCGAACAGGCTGATCCCGACCACGCCGAGCACGGCGATCGCGGGTGCTCCCAGCAGTTGAGGCAGCAGAACCGGCGCGATCACGAAGAGCGGAACCAGCGTAAAAGCGGCGATCAGCAAGGCGCGCCCGCGGCGCCGATGCTCCGTCGGGACGGCGTTGCGCAGGTCCAGGATCATGTCGTCCCGTTCCACGCCGAAGATCGGCCTGCGCGCCACGTAGAAAAGCAACAACGCAAAACCCATCCCGAGGTAGAGCCAGCCGAGCAGGGTCTCGCTGCTCGGCGCCGCGGAGCCGATCTGCAGAAAGGTCCAGCCGATCGCGAGCGGCACCAGACTGCCGACGACGCGCGGCCACCAGCGTCGCCCGAAGGCCGCGGACTTGGGGTCCAGCGGATAGGCGGGATACTCGACACCCAGCGTGAGCCGGGATGTGTACCAGAGCGACAGGGAGCCGATCAGCGTGCCGATCAGAAACACGAGGTTCCAAAGAAAGTCGAGATCGGCGAGCGCGAAACCGCGCTCGGCCGAGATGCGCAGCAGATCCCGCCCCTGGGAGGTGAATGCGAACAAGATCACCAAAACCGCGCTCCCGGCGATGTTGTAGGCGATCAACCAAGGCACCCGCAGCAGCGAGTCCCAGATGAATTTGCGCACCGGCGAGTCCCAGTAGAACCTGATCCGCCGTACCAGCCTGCCGTCGTTCGCTCCCGGATCGCTCATGGCTGTCCTCCCGCGCATCGGGGTCAGTAGACACTCCGAGTATAGTGCGCGCGGGAGGAGGAGCCAGGCCCTCGTGCCCTACTGAAACCGATCATCCGACCGATGGTCGGAGACGGCCGAGGCGACCTTCTCGAACCAGCCGGCGCGCACGTCGCTCGGCGTATCGAACGCCGGCACATACGGCTTGATGTCCAGGAGCGGGGTTCCGTCGAGAATATCCACGTTCGTGATGTACAGCAGACCGTCCTCGATCTTGTCCAGTCGCACGACGGACAAGCCGATCGAATTCGGGCGTTTGGGTGCTCGGGTCGCGAACAGCCCGCGCGGCTCTCGATCCAGGAACGGCACGGGTTGCAGATCGAACCCGCGGCTGTGGTGGAAGTGATAGAGCAGGATCAGGTGCGAGAAGCCGTCGAGATCCTTCAGGCCCTCTCGGAATGCCTCGAGCACCTCGATCGTGCCCTGGACGCCGAGCGCACCGGTCGGTTGAATCGGCATGTCGGTGGGCTGCCCGAACGGGGAGTGGATGGTGCCGATCGGGCTGTATTCGATGTTCATCGGTCCTCGGTGACGATGGCGTCGCGGCAGATCAACTCACCGCCGGGGTCTGGTGGATGAAGGCCGAGTCGGTCAGCTGCCGCAACAGGAAATCAGCCACGTCGGCACGGCTGATGCGCCCGCCCTTGATCGACCGGTCGCGCCCGAAGCGGTAGGCGCCGGTGCGGGGACCATCGGTCAATCCGCCCGGACGCACGATGGTCCAGTCCAGCCCGCTCGCCTTGATGAGCCGTTCCTGTTCCTCTTTGGCCATCATGATGGGTTTCAGCGTCAGATCCATGATGACGCGGAACGCCCAATTGATCTGCTCGCGACTGTCTCCGACGCCCAGCGAGGTCACCGCAACGAGCCGGCGCACCCCGGTTTCGCGCATCGCATCCAAGATCACGCCCGTACCGAGCGCCTCGATCGGGTCCCGGCTCCCGTGCGAGCCGAGAACGCAGATCACGGCGTCGGCACCTTGGATGCAGCGGGTTGCCGCAGTCTGATCCAAGACATCCCCGACGACCAAGGTCAACCCTGTTTGCTCCGCAAGCTTCGAGGGATCCCGCACCAGCGCCGAGACGGTGTAACCCTGCGCGAGTGCCTGATCCAAAACGTGGCGCCCGGTTCCCCCGGTCGCGCCGAAAAGGGCGATATGCATTGGGTGCTCCTCATAAAGACCGGCAGTCGATCGGCCGTCAGGTTACACCCCACAGCCAGGCCGCACCACGCACGCCGGATGAATCGCCATGCCGCGCCGGCAGTAGCCGGGTGGCGACCTGATCGGAGAAGATGTACGCCGTCCAGAGATCCGGGACGTGTCGATAGAGCCGATCGAGCTTCGAGAGTCCGCCGCCCAGCACGATCACATCCGGGTCGAGAAGATTGACGACGACCGCGAGCGCTCGGGCCAGACGCGCCTCGTAGCGTCGGAGGCTGGCCTCGCACGCGGGGTCACCTGCGAGGGCACGTGCGGCGATCATCGCTGCATCCGCTGTCCCGCCGTGACGTCGCGCATGATCGGCCGCAAGCCCCGGACCCGAGAGATAGGTTTCGACGCAACCGGCGCGGCCGCAGTAACAGGGCGGCAGGGGTCGGTCGTCCGCATCCGGCAGAGGTAGCGGCGAATGACCCCACTCTCCCGCGATCGCGTTGGCGCCGACGAGCAGTCGGCCGTGCACCACGACACCGCCGCCGACCCCGGTCCCGAGGATCACACCGAAGACGGTCTCCGCACCGGCCCCCGCGCCGTCGACCGCCTCCGACATGGCGAAACAGTTGGCGTCGTTGGCCAAACGCACCGGCCGGTCGAGCGCGGCCTCGAGGTCGTTCTGCAAGGGCTTGCCGTTCAGGCAGGTCGAGTTGGCGTTGCGCAGACATCCGGTGAGGCGCGACATCGAGCCCGGGGTGCCGACGCCCACGCTGGCGCGCCTGCCGATGGTCCCTTCAGCATCATGCACCAGGGCTGCAACCGTGCGAACCGTCGCGGCATAGTCGCCCTGCGGCGTCGCCACCCGCCGTCGCAGCAGCTCGCGCCCGTCGGCATCCAGCGCGACGATCTCGATCTTGGTCCCGCCGAGGTCGATGCCGATCCGAGTCATAACGTCTGGAAGACCTGGAAGACGCGCGCAAGGCGATGAATGAACCCACCATTCCATGGGAAACGATCAAGGCCGAACTGGGCTTGTGATGACCTATCGGATCGAGGTCAAACGCAGCGCGCCAAGGCCCTGCTGGCGCTGCCCCAAGCTTACCGAGCGCGCATCGGCGCAGCGATCGATGCCCTGGCCAGCGACCCACGCATGCCGGGAACCCGCAAGCCGGAGGGAGGCAACCGCCTGTATCGGCTGCGCATTGGCGACTATCGCGTGTGGCGCAAAAACGAACGGCCTAGACGCGAAACGCCTAAGCCGTTGTTTATTATGGTGCGCCCTGCGCGACTCGAACGCGCGACCACCTGATTAAAAGTCAGATGCTCTACCAACTGAGCTAAGGGCGCGAAAGCAGAGCAGTATAATGCGGCGCGCGGTCTTTTTGAAGGGTTACGTCGCGCGCCCGTGGAAGCGAGTGTCGTCGCAGCCGTGCGCCTCCCCGATGTGGCTCGGTGTCGCTCAGCGCAACTCTTGTCCGATCCGCTCCAGACGGCTTTTGGCGAGGCGCGCCTCCGTGCTGTTGGGGTAGCGTTTGACGACGTCCTCGAGCACGGCGCGCGCTTGGTCGAGCTGCTTCTGCTCGTATTGGATGTAGCCGATCTTCAGCATTGCACCGGGCACCTTCGGGCTGTCGGGGCTCAGTTGGACCAGGCGATCGAGCTCGGCCAAGGCGGCCGGGTAGTTGCGCTGGACATAGTAGGTCTCGCCGAGCCAGTAGCGGGCGTTGTCGGTGAACTGGCCCTGCGGATAACGCCGGAGCAGGTCGTTGAAGCCGGCTTGGGCCTCGTCGTACTTGCGTTCTTTGAGCAGCTCGAAGGCGGCGGCATAGGCGTCCCGCTCGCTGCCGCCGGTCGTCTCGGGCGAGGGCAAAGAGGGAATGCCGGCGGCACCAGTCGACGAGGGAATGGGCGCACCGATGGAGGGCGGCGGCTCGGGCGTCCCCGCGGGGGCGTCGAGATCGCTTCCGCCGACGTCGATGGAGCCGGTGCCGAGGCCACCGTTCAGATCGCCAGGCGCGGCAGGACCCAAGGGATCGCCGCGATCGGCGCCGAGCCGAGAGTCGATATCGAGAAATTGATCGCGTTGCTGGCGCTGCAGCTTTTGGATCTCGAACTGCTGCATCTCGACCAACCCGCGCAGCTCCTGCATCTCCATCTGCAGCTGCTGCATCTGAAGCAGCATATCGGAGCCGGCCTGATTCTCGAGGATGCGCTCCATGCGGGCAAGCCGCGCCTCGAGGGCGGGGTCTGCAAAGGTCGTCGCCGGGATGGCCGCAGCGATCAGAGCCGCAGCAAGAATCAGGACAATCGGTCGGATACCCATCGAGTGCACTCCTAAACCCTGCTCCGGCGACAACCGAAACCTTCGCGCTCGACAGTCAACCACCGACCCAAAGCGCCAAGAAAAGCAGATTAAATGAAATTCTTAGAAGACTTGAATCGCGTCAACGCCAACACCCGCAGACACGCGCCGAAATCCGATCCCACCGAAAAAGCCCGCAGGTCGCACCGGACGCGATTCAACCCGATTCAATACTGGATCACAACACGCCGGTTCAACCGCCACGCCTGCTCGCTATGACCCGGATTGGCCGCGCGTTCTTCGCCGTAGCTCAGCGTGGACAACTGGTTCGGCGACACCCCGTCGGCGATCATGAGGCGTCGCACCGACTCGGCACGTTGATCGCCCAGCGCGAGGTTGTACTCGCGCGTCCCGCGCTCGTCGGTGTTGCCTTCGAGTTTGGCCTTGACCCCTGCGTTGGTGCCCAGATAACGCGCGTGGGTACGCAGCACCGGGAGATATTCGGGCTTGATCTCGGCGGTGTCATAGTCGAAATAGATGGTTCGCTGATACAGAGGGTTACCGGGATCTTCCCAAGGCCCGGCATAGACCGGGCGGGTGCTTTCCAGCGGAGCCGTGGTCGTCGGCGGAGCAGAGAGGACCGGCGATGTGACCGGCTCGGTCTGCTGCTTCGGCGCACTGGAGCACCCTGCGACAAAGACAGCCGAGAGGAGTATCAGGGTTCGAGGGGCACGGAACCGACCGGCGACGCGAGAGGTCTTCGCACTGCCGGGCCGGGATGCGCCCTTCGTCGAGGATCGGATGATGGTTTCCACGCTGGGCTCCTGGCGTTAATTCAAGAAGGGAGACCAGGCGGGCTCGCGGACCTCGCCGGAATCCTGCGACAGGCGCTGGTTGCCGCCGCCGTCGATCGAGGCCGCGGCCAGCACGCCGCGGCCGCCGTGGATGGTCGCGTAAATTACCATGCTGCCGTTCGGTGCGAAACTCGGTGACTCGTCCAGGCTGCCGTTGCTCAGCAGACGCATAAAGCCGCGATCCAGGTCGACCAGCCCGATGCGGAACATGCCGTTGACCCGCGTTACCAGGACGATGGAGCGCCCGTCCGGCGCGTAGGAGGCGCGCGCATTGTAGTCGCCCTCGGAGCTGATCCGCTGGGCAGGCCCGCCGCCCGAGCCCATCCGGTAGATCTGCGGACTGCCGCCCCGATCGGAGGTAAAGATGATCTGTTGACCGTCCGGCGACCAGGAGGGCTCGGTGTCGATGGCGAAATGCTCGGTGAGACGCACCAGCTCGCGACTCGTGAGATCCAGCACATAGATGTCGGGATTGCCGTCCTTGGAGAGCGTCATCGCGAGCTTGCGCCCGTCGGGCGAGAAGGCCGGCGAGCCGTTGATGCCGGGATGGCTCGCGACCAGCTCGCGGCGCCCGCTGGCCAGTTCCTGGACATAAATAGCCGCGCGCTTGTTCTCGAAGGACACATAGGCGACGCGGCGTCCGTCGGGTGACCAGGCCGGCGACATGATGGGCTCGCCGGAGGAGACGATGGTCTGGGGGTTGTAGCCGTCGGCGTCCGCGACGCGCAAGGTCACGGCCTGGCCCTCGCCCTGGCCGGTAGCGGTGACATAAGCAATCCGGGTCGCCGCCACGCCGCGCTGGCCGGTGAGCTTCTGATAGATGATGTCGGAGATGCGGTGCGCCGTGTTGCGCATGCCTGCCTTGGTGGAGACGAGTGTGGTGCTGGCGAGCTGGTCGCCGCGGAAGGCGTCGTAGAGGATGAAGCTGACCCGGTAACCGCTGCCGTCGGGCTCGACGCGGCCGATGACCAGGTTGTTCATGCCGAGCAGGGTCCAGTCGCGCAGATCCACGTCCTCGTGTCGGGCCGGCATGTCGAGCATGTCGCGTGTCGGCATCGCACGAAACCGACCGGTGCGCGCGAGATCCGCGCTGATGACCGCGGCGATGTCCACCGGCGGGATCAACCCGTCGCTCACGCCGAAGGGGACGACGGCGATCGGTTGGGCTGCCTCGACACCGCCGGTGACCTCGATGTTCAGACGCGCCTGCGCCGGCTCGGCCCCGAATCCGAGCCCGAATCCGAAAAGGACGACTGCAAAGGCCATGAGGATCGAGGGTCGGCGCTGGTGTCGGGGCATAGGGGTCTGTCCTGGCTAGGGCCTGAAGGTAAAGTTGAACTCGCGAAAGCGCTCGAACACGGGCCCGGACGGCACGGGCAGTGGCGATGCCTGATTGATCGCAGCGACCACGGACTGATCGAAGGCGGTATTGCCGCTGCTCTGGACCACGCGCACGCTGTTCGGCACCACATCGCCGCCCGGGATGAGCCGCACCGAGACGACCGTTGCGAGATCACGACCGGTCGCCGGCGGCCGGACCCAAAACTGACGGACCCGATCTCGGATGACGGGGACGTAGCGATCGGCCTCGCGCGCGAGTTGCTCCGAAGCCAAGGAGGACAGCATGTCGTCCTCACGCGCGCGCTGGGCCTCTTCCGCGGCGAGCCTGCGCTGGGCATCCTCCTCGGCCATCCGCCTGGCCTCCTGCTCGATGCTCTCCTGAGCAAGCTCCTCGACGAGACGCCGCTCCTCGATCTCGGCCATCAGGCGGGCCTCCTCTTCGAGCTGCCGCTGGCGCTCGAGGGCGGCCTGTGAGTCGGCTTGGCGCTGCGCCTCCGCGCGACGCTCGATCTCGGCACGACGCTCGGCCTCGGCCCTCGCGCGGCGTTCGTCTTCGGCGCGGACCGCCTCGGATCGGCGTTGCGCCTCGGCCCGGGCCGCAGCCTCCGCGGCCAGACGCTTCTCTTCGGCCAGACGCTCCGCCTCGGCCTTGGCGGCTGCGGCCTCGGCGGCCAGACGCTCGGCCTCGGCGCGTCGTGCAGCCTCTGCACGTCGTTCGGCTTCCGCGCGTTGCTCGGCCTCGGCCCTCGCAGCGGCCTCCTCGGCCTCTCGTTCGGCCTGCGCTCGGCGCTGGGCCTCGGCCATGCGCGCGATCTCCAGCTGACGGCGCGCTTCGGCCTCGACTGCAGCCGCTTCGGCCTCCGCTGCCAGGCGCTCGGCTTCGGCGGCAGCGCGAGCGGCCTCCGCAAGACGTTGCTCCTCCTCGCGTTCGGCGTCGGCCTTACGCTCCGCCTCGGCCGCTTCGGCCACTTCGGCCTCGAGACGCTCGGTTTCGAGCCGAGCGGCCTCGGCCGCGCTCAGGTCTTCAAGCGTCGCCGCATCCGGCGGCTCCTGCGCTTCCGGGCTGATCTGCGTGCCGACCTCGGGACTGACCTCCGGACCGGCCGGGCGCCGCGCCTGCTCGGCCTGAAACTCCGCGACCATCGCCTCGAGCGCGGCATCGCTCACGATGGTCGCCTGCACCACGCGCGGCTTGCTCCCGGCCTCCGTGATCGGCCGCTCGAGCTTGACGCCCACAAAGAAGAGCAGGGCGAAAAAGACATGCAGAGCCAACGACCAATAAAAGGCCCTCGGGTTCTGCCTCAGGATCTGCCACATGTCGGAGCTCGTGCCGCCGCGTCAGCGCTCGCGGCGCTCCGGCGGCACCGTCACCAGACCGACTTCGGGCGCTCCTGCGGCTTGAGCCACGACCATCGCACGAACGACACGCCCGTAGTCGACCCGATGGTCAGCACGCACCAGGATTGGCGTTTCGGGCGTGTATTCGAGCACGACACGGATGCGGTCGAACAGGATCTGCTCGCTGGCCGGGGCGTTCTTCTCATCTCCGATATCGATGTAATAGTCACCGAACTCATCGACCGTGATGATCAGCGACTCGGTCGTCGGACTCGGGATCCCGCCCGCCTTCTCCTGCGGCAACGCCACCTTCACACCCTGCGTAATCAGGGGCGCCGTCACCATGAAGATGACGAGCAGCACCAGCATGACGTCGATGTAGGGCACGACATTGATCTCGGCCATCGGCCGGCGGCGCTGTCTGGAACGGGTGCGCTTGAGCATCTGCGGGAGTCCTCGAACGCTCAGCTGCGGCCTTGGCGTTGCAGGAGGGTCGAGAATTCTTCCATGAACTCCTCGTAGCGGCTGTTGAGGCGCTCGACCTGATAGGAATAGCGGTTGTAGGCGATGACGGCGGGGATGGCCGCGAAGAGACCGATGGCGGTAGCGACCAGGGCCTCCGAGATGCCCGGCGCGACGAGCGCGAGGGTAGCCTGCTCGACATTTCCGAGTGCATGGAAGGCATGCATGATGCCCCAGACGGTGCCGAAGAGCCCGATGTAGGGGCTGGTCGAGCCGACCGTCGCCAGGAAGGTGAGGCTGGTCTCCAGACGGTCCATCTCGCGGCTGAGTGCGACGCGCATCGAGCGCTCGCTGCCCTGCAACACCGCCATCAGGTCATTGCCCTCGATCTTGCGCAAGCGTACGTATTCCTTGAAGCCAGCGCGGAAGATGGACGGCAGACCATGCTCGCCCTTGCGGTTCTCGCTCAGATCCTTGTAAAGCGCGCTGAGATCGCCGCCCGACCAGAAGCGCTCCTCGAAGGCGTTCGCACTCTTGCGCGCGCTCGAGAGCACGCGCCCGCGGTCCAGGATCATCGTCCAGGAGGTCACGGAGGCGATCACCAGCACCAGCAGAACCAACTGGACCACCAAGCTGGCCTGCAGGATCAGGTTGAACAAGGACAGATCGGACGTCATGACAGGGGCTCCGCTGGACCGCTCGCGAACGGCAACAACTCGGACAAGAGATCGCCGGGCAGACGCGCCGGGCGCAGGGTGTCGGCATGCAGGCAGGCGATCTTCACGGCGCCTCGGCAGCAGCAGGAAGCGTCGCTGTCGCGCATCACCTGCTGGTCGAACTCCAGACTCGCACCGCCCGCCCGCACCAATCTGGAGGTGACGCTCAAGCAGTCATCCAGCCGTGCGGGCGCCAGATAATCGATGGTCACGCGGCGCACGGCAAAGAGGATCCCGCGACGCTCGCGCAAGACATCCTGCTCGTAGCCGACGGCACGCAGCCATTCGGTGCGCGCCCGTTCCATGAACTTGAGATAGTTGGCGTAGAAGACCACACCGCCCGCGTCCGTATCTTCGTAATAGACACGCACCGGCCAGGTGAAGGTCGACAACCGGGGATCGCTCGCTGTCGGCACGGTGCGGACCGCATGTTTGGGATTGACTCAAACCGCGGGAGTGTACCGGAAAGCACCTGCTCGGGCACCCTACGTCGAAGATGGGCGTCGAAGGGTAGGCGTCGAACGGCGCCTTGCAGGCAACCGAACATTCCGCATCGACGCAAGGTTGGTTGTGCCCCGGGTGTTCAGCACAACCTCCCGGATGTCAGACAATGCCGGTTTTCGCGACCCGACAGACGGTCGCCGGCGCTCAACCTCCGACAAGGACATCGACATGACCCGTTTCTCGTTCCTGAAGGGCCACCGCGGCGAATATCTCGTCGTGCTGCAATTCGTGCTTTTCTTTGTCTTTATCTTCACCCCTGCCTGGAATCCGCTCGCGACCCCGGCGCTGATTGATACCCTCGCGCCCTTACGCTGGCCGGCGTTGATCGCTTTTTGGGCGGTCGCCCTCGTCCTCGGCGGATTCGGCTCGGTCCATATCCGGAAGTATCTGACGCCCCTGCCCTATCCGGTGGATCACAGCCAGTTAGTCAAGCACGGCGTCTACGCTTGGGTTCGCCATCCGCTCTACAGCAGCCAGCTCTTCGCGGCCGCAGGCTGGGTGCTCTTCACGCTCAGCATCCCGCACCTTGCGCTCCTGGCCGTCGGCTTCTTCTTCTTCGACTACAAGGCCAGCAAGGAAGAAAGCTGGCTGACGGAACGCCATCCGGAGTATGTGGAGTATGCGAGGGGGGTGAAGAAGCTCATTCCCTGGCTCTACTAAGACTAAACCGCGCCCGAGCTTTTCTGCGTGCTCGTCGGCCGGGGTCGGTCTTGGATGGATCCAAGACCGTTTGAGTCGACGCGGCTTAGGAAATTAAGAGATTTTTTGTTTTTCATTTCTTTAAACCGCGCCAGGTATGAGCCCGTTCGTCGTCGTGAGGGTGGTCCGCCGGCAAGATCTTGCATGTCACAAAAGGCGCTGTTTAAAGTGGTTTAAATCGGTTTCTGGGCTGTGGAGAGCACATAGTCCAGACCTCCGTAAACGCTCTCGGCGCTCATGGCGAGTGCGAGTCGAGCGGGGAGTCGGGTTGCGGGGTGGAGTCGGTCGAGCGTTTCGGGATGTCTCGACAGATAGTCGTGCAGGGGGGTGTAGACGAGATCGCGGATGGAGGCGACCTCGACATCGCCGAAACCGCAGGCTTCGAGCTTCTCCACGTAGATGTCGCGCGTGTAGACATTTTCGGCGGGGATCGCGAACTTGCTCGCGACCAGCCTCCAGGACCAGCGCTGTTTGAGGCGGGTACGCCAGTCGTCGGACAACGGCATGGGGATGATGTCGGCCGTGACCAATCGGCCGCCGGGGCGCAGGACGCGAAAGGCCTCCTCGAAGAAGCGTTCGCGGGTCTTGAAGTGGAATGCACACTCGAGGGCGACGACGGTGTCGACCGAATTCGACGGCAGGGGCATCTCCGTCGCCGAGCCTTCGCGCAGGTCGATGCGCTCTTCGAGACCGAGATCCGCAATCCGCCCGCGTGCGACGGCCACCTGTGAGGCGGTGATGTTCAGTCCCTGGATGTGATCGGGTCGGTAGGTCTGAAGCCAATAGAGATCCTGGTCGCCGAAGCCGAAGCCGACGTCCAGCACCCGGTCGCCGGGCCTCATCGCCGCGCGCTCTGCAACCAAGGCGGCCAGTGCCTGGCAGGCCTCGTCCAGCGTCTGCTCGCCGGCCCAGTAGCCCAGGTTGAGATAGAGACCCTTCTCGGTGGCCACGTCGGTCGACAAGAGGTCGTAGACACGGGTAACGTCCCACGACCTGAAGGGGTTGTAGAGCCAGTCGAGATAGGCGAGATGCCTTCGAAACGGCCGGGCTGTCGACATGGAGGATGACCTGCTGGTGGGTGGGGTTCGCCGGGCGGCGGTGCTTGTACCGAGCGCGAGCGAGGCGCAAGGTTCGGCACTCGGCGTGGCTGCCGGCGTTGTGCTTCCTATCGTCAGCACAACCTACGGACTCAAGACATCGGCAAGGGATTCGGTCGGCGGCTCGCACTGTGTGCCGCGGCAGCGGTAGATGCGCGGGCGCTCGCCGGGCACCATGGCGGCGAGCGTTCCGGGGAGATGGCTCTCCTCGGCGGGAATGCCCAGCACAAAACGACGCGGTCGGTAGCCGCGCTGGGCCTCTCGGCGCCAGGCGTCGAGACGTTCGTCGCCGGCGCGGATGACCAGGGTCTCGGGCGGGTCGAGCCACTCGTCGAGCGCGAACAAGAGCGTCGCGTGGGCATAGGGCATGCGGCCGATCGACTCGGCCGCCAGCTTCAGGGTCCGTTCGGCCGCGGCGAGATAGCGCGGCTCGCCGACGAGATGGCCGAGGCGCTGGAGCTCCATGGCAGCGATGCCGTTGCCCGACGGGACGGCCTCGTCGCCGAGCGGTTTGGTGCGGTGGATCAGGGTCTCGTGATCGCGGCCGGTGAACCAGAAGCCGCCGTCGATCGGGTCCTCGAACTGGTCCAGGAGCACCTCGGCCAGCGCGAGTGCAAAGTCGAGATCCGCCCGCGACCAGCGCGTCTGCAAGAGCTCAAGCAGGGCATCGAGCAGGTCGGCATAGTCGTCGAGATAGGCGTTGAGGTGGGCGGTGCCGTCCTTGTAGGTCGCGAGCAGTCGACCCTCGCGCCAGAGTGTGCCGCGGATGAAGGCGAGGGCCTGCTCGGCGGACTCCAGATAATCGGGCCGATCGAAGGTGCGCGCGGCACGCGCCATGCCCTTGATCATGAGCGCGTTCCAAGCGGTCAGGACCTTCTCGTCCCGGCCGGGGCGAACGCGGCGCTCGCGCGTCACATAGAGGGTTGCGCGGGCGGCTGCGAGCAGGGCCTGCACCCGCGCCGGCTCCAGGCCGAGGTCGCCGGCGACGGCCTCCGGGGTACGGTAACCGTGCAGATGCCAGCGCCCTTCGAAGTTGGCCGGGCGGTCCAGACCGTAAACGGCGGCGAAGGGGGCAAATTCGGCGGGGGCGAGCAGGGCCTGGATCTCGTCGCGATTCCAGACATAGAAGCTGCCTTCCTCCCCCTCGCTGTCGGCGTCCAGGCTGGACCAATAGCCGCCCTCCGGCGACTGCATCTCGCGCAACACCCAGTCCGCGGTCATGACGGCCGCATCCCGAAACAGCGGATCCTCAGTCACGGAGAAGGCATCGCAGCAGAGTGCGAGGAGCGGACCGTTGTCGTAGAGCATCTTCTCGAAGTGCGGGATCATCCAGCGCGTATCGACCGAATAGCGATAGAAGCCCCCGCCGAGCTGGTCCGTCAGTCCGCCGCGCACCATGCGCTCCAGCGTCCAAACGGCCTTCTCGAGTGCCGACCGATCGGGAGCGCCGGCCTGGGAAGCGTCGGTCGCGTGACGGAGCAGAAGCTCCAGATTGGTCGGATGCGGAAACTTGGGCGCATCGCCGAATCCGCCGTGCTCGGGATCGAAGCTCTCGTCGAGCTGTTGCAGGGCCGCATCGATCACCGAGCGTTCAGGCAGCGCATCCGAGGCGCGCGGCTCCAGCTCGGCAAGGGCCGCCATCAGGCTTTCGTTTTGCGACTCGATCGCCGTCTTTTGCTCGC
This sequence comes from Thiocapsa roseopersicina, assembly GCF_900106925.1. Taxonomy (GTDB): domain Bacteria; phylum Pseudomonadota; class Gammaproteobacteria; order Chromatiales; family Chromatiaceae; genus Thiocapsa; species Thiocapsa roseopersicina. Next base: position 311,174 of record NZ_FNNZ01000001.1, on the reverse strand, counting down.
GGTAGGCCCGCTCGATGCCCTGCATGAGCTGCTTGAATGCCGGAAGGCCGTGACGCGGCTCGCGCGGGAAATAGGTCCCGGCGAAGAAGGGTCTCTGATCGGCCGGCATCAGAAACACCGTGAGCGGCCAACCGCCGGGGCGTCGCGCGAGCAGCTGGTGTGCGGTCTGATAGATCTTGTCGAGGTCGGGTCGCTCTTCCCGGTCGACCTTGATGTTGACGAAGAGCCGGTTCATCAGCTCCGCTGTACCGGGGTCCTCGAAAGATTCGTGGGCCATCACGTGGCACCAGTGGCACGCCGAATAGCCGATCGAGAGCAGGATCGGCCGATCCGTCTCGCGCGCCAGGGCAAGCGCCTCCTCGCACCAAGGCCACCAGTCCACGGGGTTGTGTGCGTGCTGACGGAGATAGGGGCTGGTGGTCGCGGCCAGACGGTTGGCATGGCCGGTCGGGGACGGATGGACGTTCGACATGGCTGATCCTCCGGGCGTGGGGCGCGACTGATGGCCGGACTCCGTTCGCTTTTGGCTTTTGGCTTTTGGCTGTTGGCTGTCAGCTGGCTCGAAATCAGCGCCGTTGGTTGTACCGAGCCGTGCGAGGCAAAACCGCAACCAACCGTCGGCGCAACTTGTGTCTCCTATCGTCAGCACAGACGACGGCTGATAGCTGATAGCTGGCGGCTCCTAAGAACTTGCGTCCACCCGAATCCCTTTCCATCCCCGACCGAACTTGCCCGGTTCTGATAGTCTGTCACCGCGCAAGACGACGAGCGCCCAGACACCACAGGACACCCGATCATGAAGACCCAACCCCTCATCCTGAGCAAAGACCAGGAACGCCGCCTCATCGCCGGACACTGCTGGATCTACAGCAACGAGGTCGATACCAAGGCCACGCCGCTGAAGGATTTCCAGCCCGGTCAGCCGGTCGCGATCCGCAGCGATCACGATCGCTGGATCGGCCACGGCTATGCCAATCCGCATTCGTTGATTTGCGCGCGCGTGGTGAGCCGCGATCCGACACAGCCGCTGAGCCCGACCCTGTGGCTCAAACGCATCCACGACGCCCTGGCGCTGCGCGAGCGGCTTTACACGCGGCCTTTCTATCGGCTGATCTTCGGGGAAAGCGACGGGATGCCGGGGCTGGTCGTCGACCGCTACGGCGATCTGCTCGCCGTGCAGATCACCACCGCCGGGATGGAACGGGTGCAGGGCGAGATCCTGGCGGCACTCGAGCAGGTGCTGCGCCCCAAGGCGATCGTGCTGCGCAACGACACCTCGGTGCGCGAGATGGAGGGCCTGACTCAGGGTGTCGAGGTCATCCTGGGCTCGCCCGAGGACACCCTGCCCCTGATCGAGAACGATCTGGAGTTTCTCGTCTCGCCCTTGACCGGCCAGAAGACCGGCTGGTTCTTCGATCAAGCTGAGAATCGCACCCGACTGGCACGCTACGGTGTCGGCCGGCGCGTCCTGGATGTCTGCAGCTATATCGGTGCCTGGGGTCTGCGCGCCGCGGCATTGGGCGCCGAGCAGGTCGTCTGCGTCGATAGCTCGCTGCCGGCGCTCGAGCGGGTCGCCGAAAATGCGGCGCGCAACCGGCTGGCGGAACGCGTCCAAGGCCGACACGGCGACGCCTTCGAGGTGCTGCGCGCCCTGCGCGAGGAGGACGCCCGTTTCGACACCGTGCTCCTCGACCCACCCGCCTTCATCAAGCGACGCAAGGACGAAAAGGACGGGATGCAGGCGTATCTGCGGCTCAATCGACTCGGGATGGAGCTCTTGGAGCCGGGCGGCCTGCTGGTGACCTCCTCGTGCTCCTTCCACATGGGTCGCGACGTCTTCGTGCGGACCGTCCAGCAGGCGGCACGCCGCGCCGGTCGCACCCTGCAGCTCTTGGAGACCGGACAGCAGGGGCCGGACCATCCGGTGCATCCCGCGATCCCGGAGACCGCCTATCTCAAGACGCTCTTTTTCCGCGTCCTTCCCGAGTTCTGATCGGCGACCCCGGGGCTCGGCTCGGGATTTTCAGATCGAAAAATCGCCAAACAAGATGGCGTTTTGTCATGCGGTTACCTACACTTTCGCGTGTTGCTGATGAGCACGGCCGACGCCGTGGCGCCCTTCCAGAAACCGGATCCGACCCATGCACACCGACGCGAAAGACCCCATGACCGCCATTGCCGGACACCCTACCCGCCGACCCGAGCACCGCGGCCGTGCCGGGCAATACCTGCTGGCGACACTGGCAGTTGCAGGGTTACTCGGGCTCGCAGGCTGCGGCAGCCCACCGAAGACGACGGCGGTTGCGCCGAGTCACGCCGACAAGGTCGTCGTCAAAAAATCGCAACGCAAGCTGGAGCTGCACAACAATGGACGGGTGATCCGCGAGTACCGGATCGCGCTCGGCGGATCACCGGACGGTCACAAGTTTCGCGAGGGCGACGAGCGCACCCCGATCGGCGACTATCTGCTCAACTGGCGCAACCCGAACAGCAACTACTATAAATCGATCCACATCTCCTATCCGAACGAGCGCGACAAGCTCGTCAGTCGCTCGCTCGGTTATTCCAACCCCGGCGGGATGATCATGATTCACGGTCTTCCGAACTATATCCAGTCCGAGGCGCTGCGCCGGCAATACGCCAATCGCGATTGGACACAGGGCTGCATCGCGGTACAGAACCACGAGATCGACGAGATCTGGTCGATGGTGCGCGACGGCACGCCGATCAAGATCCTGCCTTAAACCGCGCCCGGCGCGGTATGGGATGTTTTTGGATCGGATCGGCCCCGGCAGACTCGACGACTGTTGGAGCTGGCGCGGTTTAAAGTTCTAAAAAATATAAACTTTTAAACCGCGCCTCCACCACGGGCGGTGACGTCCCAAGGCCGAATACAACACGAAAACGACGCATGTCGCTCTGGACGCGGTTTAATTCAGGAACGATTCGAAAAACCGAAAGACGTAGTAGAGCGCCAGCGAAACCCATCCAGCCCGCGCCAAGGGCATCGGACCGAAACCCGGCATCCCGGCGACGCGGCGGTTTGGAGGATGGGTTTCGCTGGCGCTCCGGGGGTGCCGGGACCGGGGTGTTGGAGCTTTTCGGATGGGTTTCGCTGGCGCTCTACCCATCCTACCCCCGCCGCACTCAGATGCGTCCCTGCACCGTATCCGGCAAGACGATATTCAACTCCAAGACCTCGTGACTGTCCTCCTGCTCGTATTTGACGGAGACGGCATTCATGTCGACCTCCACGTACTTGCGGATGACCTCGAGGATCTCCTGCTGCAGCTTGGGGAGATAAGAGGGACGGCCACGCTGCGTGCGATCGTGGGCCACCAGGATCTGCAGCCGCTCCTTGGCTACACTTGCGGAGCCCTTCGGACGCGAGGAGCGGAAGTAGTCGAGTAAGCCCATAGGTCAGCCTCTGAAAAAGCGCTTCAGGAAGCCCTTCTTCTCCACTTGGAGAAAACGGTGCGGCACCTCGTCGCCCAGATAGCGAGCAACCGTATCGGAATACGCCTTGCCGGCATCGCTCTCCCGATCGAGGACCACGGGGACTCCTGAGTTGGATGCAGTCAGGACGGATTTCGACTCCGGAATGACGCCGATCAAGGTCAGCGACAGGATCTCCTGCACGTCGTCCACACTCAACATCTCGCCCTTCTCGACCCGCGCCGGATCGTAGCGGGTGAGCAGCAGAAACTCGCGGATCGGCTCCTCGTTGGACTCGGCCCGGCGCGACTTGCTCGACAGGATCCCCAGCATGCGGTCGGAGTCCCGCACCGAGGAGACCTCGGGATTGGTCACCACGATGGCATCGTCGGCATAGTACATGGCCATGGTGGCACCGTGCTCGATGCCGGCCGGCGAGTCGCAGACAATGAAGTCGTAGCCGTGGGCCAGCTCCTCGAGCACGCGCCCGACACCCTCCTTGGTCAGCGCATCCTTGTCGCGGGTCTGAGAGGCCGGCAGCACATAGAGGTTGTCGCAACGCTTGTCGCGGATCAGGGCCTGGTTGAGGTTGGCCTCCTGATTGATGACATTGACGAAATCGTAGACGACACGGCGCTCGCAACCCATGATGAGATCAAGGTTGCGCAGGCCCACATCGAAGTCGATGACAACCGTGCGATGACCGCGTTGCGCCAGTCCCATAGCCAACGCGGCGGACGTGGTCGTTTTGCCGACCCCGCCCTTGCCCGAGGTGATCACAATAATTCTCGCCAAAGTAGCCGCCTCCAAAATGGGATGGTCCGTCGCCCAACCCTGCGTCGGGTCAAAGTTTTTCGATTCTCAGGATCTTCTGGTCCAAATAGATCTGGACCGGCACGCCGCGCAGCTCGATCGGGATGTTCTCGCTCACCCGGTAATGCCCGGCCACCGAGACCAGCTCGGCTTGGAGATCTTGGCAAAAGATCCGCGCGTCCGTGTTGCCCTTCATGCCGGCCAGCGCACGACCGCGCAATGGACCGTAGACATGGATGTTGCCGTCGGCCATCAGCTCCGCGCCCGAGCTCACCGCGGCGATGATGGACAGATCCCCGCCGGCGGCGTAGACGCGTTGCCCCGAGCGCACCGGGCGTGTGACCAAGGTGAAGGCCGCACCGGCTCCTGCACGAGGGTTTGCCGCGTGCTCGCCCTGCTGAACCGACGGCGCGGCCCCGGCGGGGGCACTCGGCGCGGGCTCCTCCGGCGCGGCGCTGCGCTCGGTGCGGGACGCACGGGTCTCGTGCTCGCCGAGGATCGCCAGCTCCATCGCCTCCGCGGCCTCGTTCTGGGCCTTGTTGCCGCCGCGCACGCCGAAGGGAATCATGCCGTAGCCGCGCAGCAGACCGACCAAGAGCGGAAACTCGACCTTGGCGCCGCCCTCGGGAAAGGCGCTCAGATCGATGACCACCGGCGTATTGCGAAAAAACTCCGGCGCCTGCTCGACCCGGGCACCCAGCTCGGCGGCAACCGCCTCGATATCGGCCTCGAGCAGACGAATGATCGGCAGGGTGAAACCGGCCGCCTTAAGCTCGAAGACGGCGGGGCGATCCCCGACAGACGTGCGTTGATACCCTGCCATGTTGCTGCTTTCGGGGCAAACGCCCGTCGATCTCCGCTGGAAATGAATCAAAAGGTTGCCGTTCGTCGACGACGTTCGGGTCCGGGTCCTAGTGCAGCTCGGCCGATGTATCGAGACCGTTCGTTGTCGTCATCGACTATCGATACGACTACGATCACGACAACGATCTCGGACGTTCTCGGAATCTCTGCTCTGCCCCGGTAGCCGTGACGCAAGGTGCCCTGCAACCACCCTCAGCCGGGCGGCCACTGCATGGGGCGCCCGCCCAGGATGTGCAGGTGCAGGTGGTACACCGTCTGCCCGGCCGCCGCGTTGCAGTTGATCAAGGTCCGGTAGCCGCCGGCGGCGATCCCCTCCTGCTCGGCAATCTTGGCCGCGGCCAGGAAGAGCTTGCCGATCAGCTCGGCATCCTCGGGCTGCACCGCGTTCAGGGTCGGAATCGGCTTGCGCGGGATCACCAGGATATGGGTCGGCGCTTGCGGGTGAAGGTCTCGGAAGGCGACCAGGTCCTCGTCTTCATAGACGATGTCGGCCGAGACTTCGCCGGCGGCGATCTTGCCGAAAATGGTATCAGACATCGTTGCGCTCCGCTCCGTTAAGAGGCCATTGGTGTCAGAGTCGGCGCCGACCGTTGAAGGCCAACGCCAGCGTTCCGCCGTCCAGATATTCAAGCTCTCCGCCCAGCGGGACACCGTGGGCGATGCGGGTCGCGCTCACCCCGTGCCGATCGGCGGACTCGGCAATAAAATGTGCCGTCGCACTCCCCTCGACGGTCGGACTGATGGCGAGGATGACCTCGCGCACCTCCCCGCCCGAAAGACGCGCGTCGAGCAGGTCCAGGCCCAGCTCCTCCGGGCCGATCCCGTCGAGCGGCGAGAGCCGCCCGCCGAGCACGAAATAGAGTCCGCGAAAGTCCGTCGCCTGCTCGATCGCCAGGATCTCGGACGGCTGCTCGACCACGCACAAGAGCCCGCCGTCGCGATGCGGGTTGGTGCAGAGCGCACACAGGTCCTGCTCGGTCAGGGTCCGGCAGCGGCAACAGCGACGGATCCGCGTCATGGCATCGGCCATGATCCGCGCCAGACGCGCCCCGCCCTCGCGATCGCGCTCGAGCAGATGGAAGGCGATGCGCTGCGCCGACTTGGGCCCGACGCCGGGCAGGCACCGCAAGGCATCGATCAACTGACCGAGAAGCGGGCGCTCGGACACGGCGACGAACCGCGCCTAGAAGGGCAGCTTCATCCCGGGCGGCAAGGGCAACCCGGCGGTCAGCTCGGCCATGTTCTCCTTCGCCTTCTCGGCCACGCGCTGGCTTGCACCGTTCACCGCCGCGGTAATCAGATCTTCGAGCATCTCCTTGTCGTCGCCCATCACACCGGGGTCGATTTCTACCCGACTGACCTGATAGCGGCCGTTCATGGTCACCTTGACCATGCCGCCGCCGGACTCGCCGACGACCTCTTCCAAGGCGAGCCGCTCTTGAGCCAGCTTCATGTCTTCCTGCATCTTCTGCGCTTGTTTGAGCAGGTTGCCGATTCCACCTTTCATCATACATTGTCGCGGGAAACCCCGGCCGGAGGGCCGAGGCGGGATAGCGCACGGCGCCGAACGCCGTCCATCTCCCGCATCCTCTCTTCTCGGTTGGCTATCTCTTTGGAAGAATCAGTCGCAGTGCGACCCCAGTCCATCCGAATCTCAGAACGGAGACTCGGGACAACGGAAACGCCCGGCGAGCCGGTTCCGAACCCGCCCGCCGGTCTTCAATCGGCCGGCTCGATACTCCCGGCGATCCAGCTCGCGTCGAGCTCGTCCTGCATCGCGCGCGCGATCGGGTCCTCCTCCATCGCGGAAACCGCCGCCTGGCGACGCTCGCCGGTCTCGCGCTCGCGTCGCTGAGCCAGGGTCTCGCGCTGCGGCCGGGCGACCTGGATGTCGAGCTTCACCTCCGTCCCCATGGTCTTTTCCAGGGCGGCTTGCAGACGCGACTCCGCACCCGCGGAGCGCAGATGCTCTGCGGCCGGGTCCAAGCCGAGCGAGAGTCGCCCGTCGGACCAGCCCTTGAGATCGCAATGATGGGCGATCTGGCTCGCGATCCCGCCCAAATCCAAACGATCGACAAGTTGGAGCCATTCCGCGTGCGAGGTGAGCACGACCGTACCCGCGGCACCCGCCATCTCGGCCGGCGCGCGCGTCGCGGATCCGGGATGATGCGCCGGCGCAGGCTCGGCGACGCGCGGCTCGGCAACCGGCCTGAGCACCGAGACCGGCGAGGACGCTGGCGAGGACACCGGCGAGCCGACCGCACCGCCGTCGGACTCGGCTGGGCGCGTCGCACCGCCGGTCGCGGCCTCGCGAAGGGTCAGGGGGCGCGGCGGTGCACGCGGCGGCTCGTCGCGATTCGAGCCCGGTCGAAACGCCAGGGCACGCAGCAGAACCATCTCGAAGCCGGCACGCGGATCGGGGGCGAGCGGCAGGTCGCCTTGCCCGGTCAAAGCCACTTGATAATAAAGCTGAAGATCCTCGGCCGGGAGCCGATCCGCCAACGCCTTCAGGCGCACGGCATCCGGATCGTCCGGGGCCAGCGTCTCGGGTACCTGCTGAAGCAGTGCCAAACGATGCAGCAGCGCGATCAGCTCGCGCAGCAGCTCTTCGAAATCCGGCGTCAGCGAGGCCACGCGCTCGACCTCGGCCAAGACACGCGCCCCGTCGCCCGCCGCCAACGCATCCAAAAGGTCGAGGATCACATCGCCCGGCTGGGTCCCGAGCATGGTGCGCACACCCGACTCCTCGACCCGTCCGCCGCCGAAGGCGATCGCCTGATCGAGCAGACTCAAGCCGTCGCGCATGCTGCCGTCGGCCCCGCGGGCCAGCAAGGGCAGCGCAGAGGCTTGAAACGCGAGACCCTCGGCCTCCAGGACATGCTGGAGCCGGGCGCGGATCTCCTCGGGCAAGAGACGTCGCAGATTCAACTGCAGACAGCGCGAGAGCACGGTCACCGGGACCTTCTGCGGGTCGGTGGTCGCGAGCAGGAACTTCACATGCGGCGGCGGCTCCTCCAAGGTCTTCAACAGGGCGTTGAAGCTGTGGTTGGAGAACATGTGCACCTCGTCGATCAAATAGACCTTGTAACGTGCACGGGCCGGGGCATAGGGGACATTGTCCAGAAGCTCGCGGGTCTGATCGACCTTGGTCCGCGAGGCGGCATCCACCTCGATGAGATCCACGAAACGACCGCCGTCGATCTCGCGACAGGACGAGCAGACCCCGCAGGGGCGCGAGTTCACGCCCTCCTCGCAGTTCAGCGCCTTGGCGAGGATGCGTGCGAGCGTGGTCTTACCGACACCGCGGGTGCCGGTAAAGAGATAGGCATGATGAAGCTGGTCGCGATCGAGCGCATTGGAGAGCGCGCGGACCACATGCGATTGTCCGACCAGATCATCAAAGCTCTTGGGGCGCCATTTGCGGGCGAGCACCTGGTAGGACATGCGTGATTCGAGCGGACGGTTTCCGTGTGGGGGGCAGATGCCGACGTGAATGGGGACGGGCATCCGGTGCCCGGGCTTGCCCGCGGCCACCGCGTCGTCCGTCCGGCCTTGGATCGCGCGACCTCGACCGCCCGTCTTCATCGGGGGCGGCGGCCGACGCCAGCCACACCCCGGCACACGCTTCAACCGCTGCGGCTGCTCCCTTCCGGGCCTGACCGGGTTCACGGTTTCGCGTTGCGAGGGGACCGGCGCAAGCCACCATGACATCCGATCCGAGAGCAAGCCCCGGATCGACGCGCAAGGTTAACAAAGCCCGAGATCGAAAACAAACGCCCGATGCCCGACTCGGGCAGCTCGAAGCAGGTTGCTTCATCGTGGATCCAGGCGTTCTCCGGACATCCGATCCACACCGGACGTCGGGCCGCCCTGGCGCCGCGCAACCCACTGCTGCTTCCAGAAGCGATATTTTTCCGGATACCAGCCGGGCGTCATCAGCCGCCGCGGCAGATTGGGTAGACGTCGGGCTTGGCGCAGCGCATCCCAACGCAAGGAGAACAGCCGATCCAGGCGCGGGGAGTCGAGCCGCCGCCAGAAGCGCATCTCCGCGCGGGAAGCCGCCGCCGTCGGCTTTACGCCCGCCGGCAGCGGCTGACCGAACAGCTCCCGCGCGGCAAGCAGATGGGCACCCATCGCATCCGCCAATCCCCGGCGCTTGAGCTCCGCCATGAGTCCGGGCCAATCGACATCGGCCGCCGCCGGCAAGGCGCGTAAGCGCGCGAACTCAAGCAGTTGACGCAGGGAGCGTCGGTCGGTCCAGAAGGCCTGATCCTGGACCTGATGATGAAGCGCATTGTGCAGCAGCCGGTCGGCCGGGGTCGGAATCCGGATCCGCAAGCCATCCCAGTCATGGGTTTCGGCCCGGGCGAGCACAGCGCACAAGGGCAGCGCCTCCTTCTGAGGCTTGCCGCTGAACAGATCGTAGTGCAGTTCGACGTAGCCGTCCCCGGACGGATGGATGAGCGGCGGCAGATGATGCCCGGTCGTGACGGACCAGCACACGGACTCGACATTGGGCGCCAGATAATGATGGTAGCCCGCGGACCGGAGCGCCGCGCTCCCGCGGTCGACCTGATCGGCCGGCACGCCCAGATCCAGATCGCTCAGAACCCGCGCAAAAGCCAGCGGGTACTGATCCGGCAGCAGGGCGATGGCGCCCTTGAGCAGGACAGGGACGATGTCGGCCTGATTCAGGATCGACAGGGTCTCGCGCAACACGTGAAGCAGCCGGCGGTTGCGGTCGTCATTACGCTCATGAAGGTAGGCGAGTGCGTCGCGGACGTCCTCCGGCATCGGCTCGAGCGCATCCCGGAGCAGTTGTCCGGCATACAGGCTCGGGGCGACCAGCTGGACCGTAGCCAAACCATAGAGCGCCCGCCAATCGTCGATCGGGCCGGCGACCGGCCGATCCGGGCCCGCGACATCGGGGGCAAGCAGGGCTGCCAGCGTCCGCCAGCGGCGGCCGGGCGCAGAGCTCACGGCCGCGCACCCGCCGTTGTCCGCAGGCACGCGGCAACCTGCTGCAGCCCGATGGCCAGGTTCGGATAGGTCAGGGCGAAGGCCGGCAGGGTCTCGATCCAACGGGCCAAGGCATCCACTTTCTCCTGCGTGAGGTCGCGGATCACGGCTTCGGCATTGATGATCCCTTCCAGCGCCTGGACCGGGGACAGCGGCGCCACCCGGGCGGCCTCCTCCGGGGCATACCGCGGAAAGAGCAGACGAACCGGGCGCACGGGCCGGGTGACGACGGGGCCACGGGGAGGCACGAAACGCACCCGTTGGCCGAAACGCTCCAGCACCGGCGCCTGCTCCAGGTCCGGCCGGCAGGTCGCGAGCACCGGCCAGCTGCCGGGCTTCAGACAGAGCGGCAGCCCCAGACCCAGCAGGTCACCGCTGCGGATCACCGGCACCACGTCGTCGTTCAATAGACCAAAGCCTTCGGCATTCAGCGCCGCCGCAAGCGTGGTCTTGCCCGACCCGCCGGGCGCGATCAGCAGCAGCCCCCGCCCGTCCGGCGCGACCAGACCGGCGCCGTGCAGCACGATCAGACGCTCGGCGGTCCGGCAGCCCAGAGTGGCCAGGGCGGTGACAGTCGCGACGAGTGCCGCGTCGAGCCCCTGACCGCACTCGACGGTGTCGCCGTCGCGCGCGAGCAGCCAGTCATCGACCGTGCCATGCAGAGACAGATCATGATCCACCCGCACGGGCTCTCCCTGCTCCGGCTCCGGCTCCGACGCTGGCTCCGGCTCCGGCGACAGCATCCGGGCGAGGCGCCGGCGGATCGCCGCCGCCTCGCACCTCAGCCCGATCCGGCGATCGGCCAGCCAGAGCGCCCGGGCGCCTTGCTCAAGCGGGCGCGGCCGGGGCGCGGGCCAGACCGGCTCGGCCGGTGTGCCGAAACGCCAGTCCGCGGGGGTGTCGGCGCCGACGTCGAGCAGTCCGGCGCGCCGCCAGTCGGCCACCAGGGCCGCGACCTGATCGCGCGCCAGCTCCGGCGACAGCGCGAAGCGCTCCACGAGCAATCCGGCCAGCCGCGTCGGCGCCACGCCGGCGGCATGCAGATCCCAAAGCGCGCTCGCGGATGCGTCGAGCAGACACAGCCGCCGATCGCCGGGCCGGGCGAGCAGGCGGCTGTGCCCGAGGGCGGTGGAGAGGATCGTCATTTTGAGCTTGTCGTTTGCGACGCTGCCGTCGCCGCCGCAGTCAGCATGATCGGCGCGGTCCAGGCGACTAGGGAGTTGTCGAGATGGGCGGCGCTGCCCGTGCCGTGGCAACCAGCGTCAGCATGGCCGGCGCGGTCCAGGCGGCCAGGGCGCCGAGGCGGGCGAGCGCGGCGCGGCGCTCGGGGTCGGCCATGTCCGGGGCTTGATCGTCGGTCGCGGTTTGGGGAGAGGTCGGATCGTCGTTTGGGTGCATCGTCGGGCTCTCGTCGGGGTGATATGCATCGCACGTCTGCATGTGGGATAGTTGATCCGCAGACGGCCTCGCGGGCTTTCAATGTGCTCCCTGACTGTATGAACGATCAAATGGCGCCTTCTACCATCCGACGACTGATTTATACCCCTGCCGCATACCGATGATCCGAGATCGCCTGACATCGCGTGCTCCAAGGCGATGAGTCGCCCGACTCTTCCCGCCCTCGATGTCCGCTGGCTCACCGATACGACGACCACCGGGGAGCGCGTCACTGTTCCGGGAAGCGGCGACCTGCAACGGGTGGACTACCCCATTCCGCCCGAGATCGGTCACGGTTGGTGCGATCGCCTGCCCTTGGCGCACGGCATCTCGTTGTTTCAGGGCGTGCATCGGTTTCGGCCCGAGGTGACCGGGCAACGGGTTCCTCTGGGCGAATTTCGCTTCACCTTCCCCGAGCCCACGCTGGTCATCCAAACGATCCAAGGCGGGACCATTTGCCACCAAGAGTCTTATCCCCACGCTGAATTCATCTATCAACCCGGCCACGACTTCTTCCGCCGCGCGGACGCGTTGCAAGTGATTCCGCTGATCGAGGCTTCTGCCGACAGTGCAATGACCGCCCTCATCCTGGCCGAAGACGTTCTGGCTCAACTGATCGGCGAGGAACTGGCGGCGACGCTGATCGCCCGGCTCGGCTTGGAGACGCGGCCGGTCGTCAAGGTGCGTCCCATACCGATTCGCGTCTCCGCCCCGCTGCGGGCGGCGCTCTCGCTGCAGTTGCAGGGAACCTTGCAGCGATTGTTCGCCCAATCCAAGGTTCTGGAGTACCTGTGTCTGCTATCGGCGCAGGTGATCACGCCTGACCTCGCGCCGCCCCGACTCCAGTGCCGGCAGGATCGGATCCGAGAGCTCCACGACTATCTGACGCACTTGGAGGGGCGGTTGCCCAGCCTGGATGACTTGGCGGTGCAATTCAGGATGCCCGCACGGCGACTCAACACGGCCTTCGCCGAGCAATACGGCTTACCGATCTACGCCTTCATCGCCGACTGGCGCCTGAACGAGGCCTATGTGGCGATCCGCGACAGCGAGGTTGCGCTCAAGGTTCTGGCGGACCGATTGGGTTACTCCCATGTCAACCACTTCAGTCGGTCCTTCAAGCGCAAGTTCGGCTATCCGCCGGGCAGTCTGCGGCGCGGACGGCGGGTCGCGAACGACGAGACGGGATCTGAGCCAGACGAGGTGTGACGGGCGACACTGCGATGCCTCCCGGGATCCTCGGCCTGCGAGGTAAACCATGCGCTTCTTCGCGACGCAAGGCCCGGTGTTGCAGAGCAGCTCGCCGGCGCCGCCCTCGAGGCCTTTCTTGCCCGATGGTGCGCCCGCGCGCCTCGGCCCCCGGTGCTGCTGTATGACCCGAATCGACCCGACCGCTCGGGCGTGGCAGACTTGTCGGGTCCGACCCGTGGCCGGGTCCGAGCACCCGACACGGCCGATCCCGATGGCTCGGGATCCGCGCACATCGACCCGCCGAGGCATCCTGATCTCCATGCGTGCTATCGCTCCGCTCATCCTTGTTCTCGGGACGCTCGCCGTCGGCGGCGCCGGCGATCTCGCCGCCGAGACCGACCTCCCTGCGGCCGTACCCTCCGAAGCCGAACCGGATGTCTGGAACCGAACCCTCGAGACGGCCACCGGATGGTGGCAACGCTCGCGCGACTTTGCCGACCGGGCGCTCGCCGATGCCAAAGGACTCTTCGCCGAAGATCGGGATTTCGCCCGCGTCTGGGAGAACGTCGTCCCCACCCTGGATTCGGCGTTGGTACTGGAAGAGCGCCACGGCGAGCTGCCCGAGAGGACCTGGTTCGGGACCGACCAGCGCTCCAATCGCGAGGAGATCAACGCACTGCTCGACACGGCGGTAGAGATCCTCTCGACCTCGCCGATCCAAAACTACCGCGAGCGGATCCGGATCCTCCAAGCCGAGATCGAGAAGGCCCGGGCGGGAATCGCGGACGCCCGTCAGAAACGGATCTCCGCACCTGCAGAGTCCACCCTCAAGAAGACGGTCGCGGATTACGATCGCTCCATCGCGTCGCTGGAGGACGACATCGATCGTCTGAACGGCGAGCTGGCCGCGGTCAAACGGGAGTTCGCGGGCGAGCTGCGCCAAATGGGCATCGACCTGGGCGACGATCAGATCGAGCTGCTGCTCTCGACCGTGGTCGGCGACAACATGGTCGACCTCGGCATCCTGTTCGACAACGTCAAGGCCATCACCGCTCAGCTCGAGGTGCTGGTCGCCCAGAGCGGCGAGGATCTGCAGAGCGCGCGACGCTATTACGGCCTCTATGTCGTCCTGCTGCAGGCGCTCAACCGCATGCACCTGCAGATCGAGGAGGCGATCGGCGAACAGTATGTCCCGCAGATCGACGCCATCATCGCGCGTGCTCAAGAACTCTCCGGCGAGACACGAGCGCTGCAGCGCGAGTCGCCGGGCCGACAGGAGGTGCTCGCGGCCAACCTGGAGGCACAACAGCTGACCGTACAGGCCGCCGAGATCTATCGCCAATATCTCAGGGACCAGGCGGCCCAGGTGAAGCAGGCCAGACGCGAGCTGGAGAAGGATATCGCCGCCGCCTGGAACACCTACGAGACGGTGCGGGTGTCCGGCGAGCTGGTGAGCCTGGTCCGATCGAGCCAGCAGCTTCTCGAAGGACTCATGAATCGCCAGGTCCCGGCACTGCGCCCTTTCGAAAACCTGGAGATGCAACGCGAATTCCAGAAACTCACCGAGCAGCTGCGGAACCGCAGCGCCGGCTGAATCCCGTATCCATCCGCTATCGACGAGACCCCGAACATGAAGATCGCCCGCTTCCTCGATACCCACGGCACCATCCACCTCGGCACACCGATCGACGCCGGGCACGCCCGCCGGCTCGGCGGGCACCTCTACGAGGGCCTGACCGAGACCACCGACGAGATCGCGGTGGCACGCTGGCTGGCGCCGATCGCACCCGTCAACGTCTACGGCATCGGCCTGAACTATCGCGCCCACGCCGAGGAGACCGGGGCCGCCATCCCGGCCAACCCGGTCGTCTTCATGAAGCCCACGACGGCGATCACGGATCCGGGCGAGCCCATCATCCTCCCGAACGCCTGCGAGCACGGCCCGGAGGTCGACTACGAGGCCGAGCTCGCCGTGGTCATCGGTCGCACGGCGCGCGACGTCCCGGTTGCGTCCGCGCTCGATTACGTGTTGGGTTACACCTGCGCCAACGACATCTCCGCACGGCGCTGGCAGAAGGAAGGCGGCGCCGGCCAATGGATTCGCGGCAAGAGCTTCGACGGCTTCTGCCCCTTGGGCCCCGTCCTGGTCACCGCCGACGAGATCCCCGACCCGCAGTCACTGAGCGTCACCTGCACACTCAACGGCGAGCGCGTCCAGACCGGACACACCAGCGACATGATCTTCACCATCGCCGAGCTGATCGCCTTCCTCAGCCGCGACACCACACTTCTGCCCGGCACCCTCATCATCACGGGCACCCCGCCCGGTGTGGGCTTCGCGCGCACCCCGCCGCTGTTCCTGAGCGCGGGCGATCGGGTCAAGGTCGAGATCGAGCGGATCGGGGCGCTGGAGAACCCCGTGGTGCAGGCGATGAAGGGGACGATGTAGGGGCGACTTTAGTCGCCCAGTCCACGCTTACATGGAACCAGGGGGCGACTAAAGTCGCCCCTACAGCGCGTCGTTACGACCACGATCCAGGCCGCCGAGGGGCAGATGACCGAAGACGATATCGCCCTCGGTCCCGTCATCGAGGGCGATCTTGCCGATGCCGTTGCGGCCGTCGCTCGCGCGGATGACGTCGGCCCAACCGTTGCGCCCGTCGTCGCAATAGACGTCGAAGACGGCGTCGGCCGAGCCGGTGAAGGCGTTGTAGCCGCCACGGCAGCCGTTCCGGCCGTTGGAGACACGGAAATCGGCTTTGAAGGGGTTGGAACGGTAGTCGCCGATGTAGACCTCGCCGTCCATGATGACAGCGAAGGGGCCGGAGGTGGAATAGCCAGGGGGCAGCCGACTCGGTTGGCCGCGGTCGATCTCGTCCAGCACCTGGCTCACGCAGGAGGAATAGGACTCCGGATCCAGGTGCGCGCAGAGCCGCCGGCCGTAATCCATCGGCGAAACGCTCGCACCGATCCCGCCAAGATGATTCGGCGGCACGAGTCCGCAGGCCCCGAGCAGGAGCGGCAACAGGGCGACGAGATGGCGTCGGGTCATTAGCGTTCTCCGCGCAAGACGACCGGTAAACATCGCGGGCCGGACGGTCGTGTCGGGACGGCTGTCGCTGCCGGTCGAGCCCGCGTCGATGCCGATCCTTGCCCGATGAGCACCCGGTCAGTTTAGGCCCAATCGCCCCGGCCGGGGAGCGATTTCAAGCCGTCTTCCGGATCCCGGGGAACGGTTCAGTAATAAGTATCACAACCCGACGAGAGGATACCTTTACGACGATTGTCGTTGTCGTTGTCGTTGTCGTAATCGGATTCCGGACGACTACGACAACGATTCGGTGCTCGACTTATTTCTGACACGTTACTGGGTCCGGCGGTCCAGCGATTCGGCAGACGCCGGGCGCGGCGCACGAAACGCGTGCGTCGCACCCTGCACAGCGGAGCGCTTTCGGACTACAGTGGCCGCAACGGCGCGCCCCGGATGCGGCCGCCCCCGATCTCGAATCAACCCGACACGGAGCGACTCAGGGATGCAGACCAGGCCATTCATCCACGGATTCAAGCGCGGCGAGGGGCGGCCCGAGGCGACTCGCGTCGGCGCGCGGCCAAGCGCGCGTCTCCTCGCCCTTGGCCTCTCGAGCCTGCTCCTCGCCGCCCTGCCCTTCGGCTGTGCCCAGTCGCCGAGCTTGCCCGAACAACTCGCCGAGCTCAGCTGTATCGGCGGCTGCCAAGGCGCCAGAGACAAGTGCAACGCCGATGCGCGCTACGACTATCGCCAATGCCAGGCAGGCTACAGCGAGGCGTTCGTCGACTATCGCCGGTGTCTGGCCTCCGCATTCGAGCGCTCCGAGTGCGGTTATCCCTGGTGGTCCTGTGCGGAGAATCTCTACGGCTATTGCGCCAATCGCGCCGCCGAGTGCGAACAAGCTTGCCGCGCACGCAGCGCACCCTAACACCACCCGAATCCAAGCAAAAAACCTAGGATCTGTAGGGGCGACTTAAGTCGCCCCGTTCGGCCGGAGGGCGACTGAAGTCGCCCCTACCCTCTTGCGATGCTTACTCCCGAAAATCGCCTTAAACGCAATCCGGATCCAAGATCACGCCCCGCGGCGCCAGGCCGTTCCGCTCGGCCCATCTTCGAGACCAATGCCCGCCTCGGTCAGCAGCTTGCGCAGCCGATCGGCCTCCGCCCAATCCTTAGCGGCGCGGGCGGCGATACGCGCCTGGATTAAGGTCTCGATCTCCGCGTCCGACAAGCCGCCGTCGTCGGCCCTGCCGCGCAGGTAAAGCTCCGGATCCCCCTGCAGGATGCCGAGAATGCCGCCGAGTCGGCGCAGCACCGCCGCCGGGCCGGCAGCGGCGACTGGATCATCCGCTCGGATGCGATTGACCTCGCGCACCAGATCGAACAGGACCGCAAGCGCCTCGGGCGTATTGAAGTCGTCGTCCATCGCGGCATGAAAGCGCTCGACGAAGGGTGCGGCAACGACGGCATCCACCGCGTCGGACGCGAGGTCCGGCACACCGCGCAAGGCCGTGTAGAGTCGGGTGAGTGCCGCTCGGGCCTGCTCGAGATGCTCGTCGTCGTAGTTCAGCGGGCTTCGGTACTGGCTGGTGAGGATGAAATAGCGCACCTCCTCCGGACGGAAGCGCTGCAGGATCTCGCGTACGGTGAAGAAGTTGCCGAGCGACTTGGACATCTTCTCTTCGTTCACGCGCACGAACCCGTTGTGCATCCAGACGTTCACGAAGGGCTCGCCGGTCGCACCCTCGGACTGAGCGATCTCGTTCTCGTGATGGGGGAACTGCAGATCTGCCCCGCCGCCGTGGATGTCGAAATGATTGCCCAAGGCGCAGGTGCTCATGGCCGAGCACTCGATGTGCCAGCCGGGCCGGCCGAGTCCCCAGGGCGACTCCCAGACCGGCTCGCCCGGCTTGGCGGACTTCCAGAGCGCGAAGTCCAGCGGATCGCGCTTGGCCTCGTCGACCTCCACCCGGGCGCCCGCGCGCAGGTCCTGCGGATCTTTGCCCGAGAGCTTGCCGTAGCCGGGAAAGCGCGCTACCGCGTAGTAGACATCGCCGTTCTCGGCGACATAGGCGAGCCCCTTCTCGATCAGGGTGCCGATCATGGCGAGGATCTCGTCCATGTGCGCCGTTGCGCGCGGCTCGTCGGTCGGCGGCAGGATCCCCAGCGCATCGGAATCCTCGTGCATCGCCCGGATGAAACGCTCGGTCAGCGCCTGCATCGGCTCGCCGGCCTCGGCGGCACGGCGGATGATCTTGTCGTCGATGTCCGTGATGTTGCGGATATAGGTCACCTCGTAGCCCAGCGCACGCAGATAGCGGTAGACCACGTCGAAGACCACCATGACGCGCGCATGGCCGAGATGGCAGTAGTCGTAGACGGTCATCCCGCAGACATACATGCGCACCTTGCCGGGCTCGATCGGCTGAAAGGGGTCTTTCCGGCGGGTGAGGCTATTGTGGATCTGCAACATGGAATGCACTCGCGAGTGGGTAGGTCCGGGCCGCAGCGGCCCTTGGAGCCGAGGTTCCGGCAAGGGCGGCATGGTAGCAAAGCCGGGGATGCGCGCGTGAACCCGCCTTTCCCGGAGCCCGCAAAGCCCGTACCATTATTAAACCGCGCCCAGTGCGGTAAGCGATGTTTTTGGATGGGATCGGCCCCGGCCGACTTGATGACCGATAACGTCGTCGCGGCTTAAGATATTAACAAATATATTATTTTAGACCGCGCCCCCGAAAAAGCTCTGTCTCGCTTGCTCCCGCAATCGCCGTGGCAGACACAGCGCCGATCGAATCCGATCCAAACCCGAGTGCGCCGCCGGCGCGCCAGCAACAGCCAGCGGAGATCCCCGATGATCAAGCTCACCACCACCCTCGGCGACATCCTCGTCGAACTGGATGCCGAGAAGGCGCCCAAGACCTGCGCAAACTTCGAGCAGTATGTCCGCGACGGTCACTACGACGGGACGTTGTTTCACCGCGTCATCGACGGCTTCATGATCCAGGGCGGCGGCATGACGCCGGACTTTGCGCCAAAGCCGACACGCGCTCCGGTCGAGAACGAGGCGAAGAACGGACTGAAGAACCTCAACGGCACCCTCGCCATGGCACGCACCATGGATCCGCACTCGGCGACGTCGCAGTTCTTCATCAATGTCGCCGACAACGGCTTTCTGGATTATCCGGGGCAGGACGGCTGGGGCTACTGTGTCTTCGGACGCGTCGTCGATGGCATGGATGTCGTCAACGCCATCCGCGGCGTGCAGACCGGCACCCGTCACGGGCACCAGGATGTCCCGGTTCAGGATGTCGTCCTCGAGCAGGCCGTCGTCGTCGAGTAACGCCCCGAGCCGGTAGCGTAGGGAAAACCGAATTGAACACCCGAGGCGTCAGCGTCTTCGTCTCCGACCTGCATCTGTCGGCGGATCGACCTGCGACGGTAGACCTTTTCCTCGCCTTCCTGGCCGGGCGCGCCCGCGAGGCGGATCAACTCTACCTCCTCGGCGACATCTTCGACGCCTGGATCGGCGACGACGACAACGGCACGCCCAACGCCGAGGTCAAGGCCGCGCTCGCCGCGGTGACGGCCTCCGGGGTCCGCTGCCATCTGATGCACGGCAACCGCGACTTCCTGATCGGTCGGACCTTCTGCCGCGAGACCGGGTGCCGACTCCTGCGCGACCCGACCCTCGCCCGGTTCGCAGACGAACCCACGCTCCTGATGCACGGCGACCTGCTCTGCACCGACGACGTCGCCTATCAGCGATTTCGCCGCCGCATCCGCAACCCGCTCGTCCAGCGCATCTTCCTCTGGCGATCGCTCGCGGCACGTCGCAAGGTCGCCGCCGACTACCGCAGCAAGAGCGGAGCCGCGACCGCCGAGAAGACCGCGGAGATCATGGACGTCAACCAAGAGACGGTCGCACGCTACCTACGCCGCTACGGCGCCGCGCGCCTGATCCACGGTCACACCCATCGGCCGGGCGATCATCGCGTGCGGCTTGACGGCCGAGAGGCCGTGCGCTCGGTTCTGGCCGAATGGCACCCGGACCACGGCGAGGCGCTGGTCCACGGACCCTCCGGCTGGCACCGAGAGGCCGTGCTGCCTCCAATCGACCGACGCGTAGGGGTCGGGGCGACTGGGGCGACTTTAGTCGCACACACTTAGGCGGTTTCCGGGAAAGGATCTACCGAGTTGTGTTTGGGCGACTGAAGTCGCCCCTACATGCAAGCTCAGAGGGGGTCGGTCAAGGGATCAAGCCCGATCCCGTCGGTCACGCCCTCGTCGACGGCGGCGAAGGAGTAGCCACATTGCTGCGGCGTCAGCTGCTCGGACGCCACCCGTGGGTACTTCCTGCAGCTCGGCGGGCGAATCGCGTAGACCGCGCAGCTGCTCAAACCCTCGTCGTCGAAGCGCAGAAAGGGGCAGGGATAGGGCAGTTTGCAGCAGGCACCGCAGCGGTTGCACGCGCCCGTTCGATCGGGGTCGACCGGCAAGAGCGAAGTAAACAAGCGCTTGGTTTTATTCAGCATCCGAAAGGTTTTCCGAAAAAGTCATCAGTCCGCCGGCCGCATCTGATCCGGTCTGAGGCGCGGTGTGAAATAGCGATCCGCATCGTCCAGGTCGACCGACTCCCCTGCCGCGTCGACCAGCGGCTGCTCGTAGTCCTTCCAGCCGCGCAAGCCCGTCTGCAGCGAAGACACGTCTCCGTAGCCGAGCAGGTTCATCGCGTGGGCGGCCATGATGCTGCGGTATCCGGAGCGGCAGACCACGACGACCTCCCGGTCGCGCGCACGCACCAGATCCGGGACCGTCTCCTCGTAGTCCCATTCACAGGCGGACTCGAGGATACCGCGCGGGACGTTCAGCGACCCGTCGATATGCATGGCCGCGAACTCATCGGGCTCGCGGACATCGACCAACAGCAGATCCGGATTCGCCGCAAGCCGCTCCTCCAAATCCCAGGGCATGATCTCCCTGACATCGCTCAAACAGTCTTTGATGAGCTCTAAAAAGTTCTTCATCGCTTATTCCGCATGATAAACCATCGCTGTTCGCTCCGGACCAGGTGCAGACTCATCCGAGATCGCGGCTCGACCTGCGCTCGCACAGACCGCGCTCGACCGCAATGACGGCCGCCTCCACGCGCGAGTGGACATCGAGCTTGCGCAGGATCGCCTTCACATGGAGCTTGACCGTCCCGTCCGAGATGTTCAGACGTCGGGCGATCGCCTTGTTGCTCTGACCCTCGGCGAGATGGCAGAGGATCTCGTGCTCGCGCGGCGTCAGATCGGCGATCCGACCCTCGGCGGCCGTGCCCGCGGCCTCGCCCTGGACGGCCTTAGCCAAGACGATGGCCAGCTCGGGCGCAACCACCGTGCGGCCTTGGACGATCTCGCTCAGGGCCGCAATCAAGGCATCCGGTTCCATGTCCTTGAGCAGATAACCCTGCGCTCCGCTCTGCAGCGACTCGATCACGTCGCGCTCCTCGGCGCTCGTCGTGAGCATCGCGATCGGCATCGCCGGGTGTGCCGCACGCAACCGGCGGAGCATCTCCAGGCCGTCGAGCTGCGGCATGCGCATGTCCAGCAAGACCACGTCGGGCAGGGTCTCGGCCACCCGCCTCAGACCCATCGAGGTATCGCCCACGGCCGCGACCACCTGAATCCCCCGGCGCTCCAACAACTCCTGGAGCCCGAAACGGAACAGGGCATGATCGTCGATCAGCAGCACGCGCATCAGGCAGCCACCCGTCCTTGGCGCGGGGTGCGCCGATTGCCGTCGAAGATCACCTCCACCCGCGTGCCCTCCCCGGCCTCGCTCTCGATGCGCAGCTCCGCGCCGATCCGCCGCGCACGCTCCTCCATGATGGTCAGGCCGATGTGCTCGCCCGGGTTGGATCCCGCCGCCGGGGTGCTGAACCCGACCCCGTCGTCCTCGATCAACAGCACATGTTGGCCGTTGGACTCCCGAGCCAGCATCACCCTCACGGTGTGCGCGTTCGAATGCTTGCGGATATTGGCCAACGATTCCTGGACAATCCGCAAGATCTGAAGCTCTTCGCTCGCCGAGAGATCGAAGGGACGACAGTCGTTCTGAAAGAGCACGTGTGCGCCCGTCTCCTGACCGAAGCGATGGGTCAGCTTCTCGAGTGCCGGCACCAGACCGCGTCGATCCAAGGGGGCACGGAAGCTCGCCAACAGCTCGCGCAGCTCGGTATGGGCCTCGTCGAGCCCGTTGCGGATGCGGCTCAGATCGTTGCGCGCCTCGAGCGAGATTGCACTCCCGCGCAGCGAATCTGTCAGCATGCGACACTGAAAGCGCAGGCTCGCCAGGGTCTGGGCGAGCGAGTCGTGCAGCTCGTGGGCCAAGGAGTTGCGCTCCTCGACGATTGAAAGCCGCCGGGCCTCCATGTCCGAGCGCTGCTTGGCGATGGCGACACCCAAGTGATGCCCGACCGTCGCGAGCAGGTCGAGAATATCCTCGCGGGCCTTCAAGCCGGGCCGGTCGACGAAGACCGTGTAGACGCCGAGCAGCTCGTCGCGATGCTCCAACGGCACGGTGACCACCTCCATCTCGCTGCTGGCGAACATCCGCCGCCCGTAAACCTTGGAGCAATAGCGAGCGTCGTTCCCGCAGAGGATCTCGCCCGGCGTGAGGACACTCCCGCACAGACACAGATCCACCGGGCCGATATCCTGCTCGCGCACCAGATCGTCGTCCAAACCGATCGCGCCGACCAGGCGCCGCGAGCCGTCGGACATGACCAGACGCACGGTGGCGGCCCGGCCGTTGATCATTTCCTTCAACACACGCAGGAAGCGCAGCAACAGCTCGTCGACACTCTCCGCCTGATGAATCCCGGCGGCCACGTCGTAGAGGATCTTCAGCGAGGCGGTCTTCTGCGCCAGCCGCATGGTCTGGCGCGCGACCCGGTTGTCCATCTCCTCGTAGAGGTCGGTCAGCTCCTCGTTGAGGCTGCGGATGTCGCGCGCCACCCGAGCCAAGACCCCGGCATCGTCCAAGGCATCGCTCGCGCCCGGCTCGCCCTGACAGACGCGCGAAAGCGAGTGCTCCAGGCGCACAAGAGGCAGCAGCAGTTGGCTGCGCAACCGGCTCCAGAAGAGCGCGGCGGCAAGCGAGGCGGCGACGAGCGCCGCCATCGCGAGGGGCGCTGCCCAGCCGAGATGCGGCCGCGCACCCTGCAGGGTCAGCAGAGCAAGCGCCGCGGCGAGCGTCGCCCCGAGCGCGACCAAGGGCACGGCGAGACCGGCCGCGCGCAGGACATCGCGGACCCGCGACGCCTCGACCTCCTCGCCGCGCGCCGCGACGATTCGCGCTTGACTCACGCTCACGGCGACGCCTCCGGGGCCGGCGGCGTCCCGGCGCCCGCGTCCGTCGCGGCGACCGGGTTCGGGACGGGCACCGGTGCATCCGGACCCTCGCGCTGCTGCAGCTCCCACATGGCGGCATAGTGCCCGCCCGTCTCCAAGAGTGCGCGATGCGTGCCCTGCTCGCGGATGCGGCCCTGCTCCAAGACGAGGATGTGATCCGCGTCCACCACCGTGGAGAGACGATGTGCGATCACCAGCGTGGTATGGTTCTCCGCGACCTCTGCGAGCGTCTGCTGAATCGCCTGCTCCGTATGGCTGTCGAGCGAGGAGGTGGCCTCGTCGAAGACCAGGATCCGCGGTTGCTTCAAGATCGCCCGCGCGATCGCGACACGCTGCTTCTCCCCGCCCGAGAGTTTCAGGCCGCGCTCGCCCACCATGGTCTCCCAACCGTCCGGCAGGCTCTCGATAAAGGTCCGGATGTGGGCCATCTCGGCACAGCGCTCGACCTCGGCGCGGGTCGCACCGGGCCGTCCGTAGGCCAGGTTGTAGTAGATGGTGTCGTTGAACAGGACGGTGTCCTGGGGAACGATGCCGATGGCCGCACGCAGGCTCTCCTGCGTGACCTCGCGCAGATCCTGCCCGTCGATCAGGATCCGCCCGGCGGTCACGTCGTAGAAGCGAAACAGCAGGCGCGCCAGGGTCGACTTGCCGGCGCCGCTATGACCGACGACGGCGAGGGTCTGGCCGGGCGCGATCCGAAAATCGACGTCCTGCAGGATCGCCCGTTCGTGCTGGTAGTGAAAGTCGACGTGCTCAAAGCGGATTTCGCCGTCGCGCAGGCGCAACGCCTTGGTGTCCGGGGCGTCCTGGATCTCGGGGCGCCGCTCGAGCAGCTTGAAGACCAGATCCATGTCCGCGAGCGCATACTTGATCTGCCGGTAGACAATCCCGAGAAAGCCCAGCGGGATGAACAGCTGGAGCATGAGCGCGTTGACCAGGACCAGGTCGCCGACGCTCATCTCGCCCTGCACGACACCGTTGGCCGCAAAGGCCATGATCAGGGTGACGCCGATCGCGATGATCGCGCCCTGACCGAAATTCAGCAGCGACATGGAGGTCTGACTCTTGACCGCCATCTCCTCCCACTCCGCGAGGGTGCCGTCGTAGCGCTCGAGCTCCATGCGCTCGTTGCCGAAATATTTGACCGTCTCGTAGTTGATGAGGCTGTCGAAGGCCTGATTATTGGCCTCCGAGTCCAAGCGGTTCATCCGATGGCGATAGTCCATGCGCCATTCGGTGATGGCGAAGGTGAAGGTGAAATAGACCGCCACCGTCCCGAAGACGACCAGCGCGAAGGCCGGGCTGTACTGCTTAAAGAGGATCACCGCCACCAGGGTGAACTCCACCAGCACCGGCAGGACGCTGAAGGCGACATAGTTCAAAATGGTCGAGACCGAACGGGTGCCGCGCTCGAGGTCGCGGCTGATGGCGCCGCTCTGTCGCCCCAGGTGGTAGCGTAGGGAGAGTCGATGCAGGTGGTCGAGCACCTTGGTGGAGAGCCGGCGCATCGCGCGATAGCGCACGCGGGCGAAGACCATGTCGCGCAGCTCGTTGAAGAGCGAGGAGCTGAGCTTGAGCGCCCCGTAGGCGACCAAGAGCGAGATCGGCAGCACCAGCACCTGATGCGGCGTGGCCTCGAAGGCATCCACGATGTCGCGCAGCACCAAGGGGACGCCGACATTGGCTACCTTCGCCGCGATCAGACAGGCCAGCGCCAACATCGCACGCCCGCGGAACTCCCACAGATAGGGCAACATTCCACGGAGATTGTGCCAATCTCGACGGTCGGAGTGGATGCGCTCGGTGGCGGCGATTCGGTTCATGCGAGCCTTTTAAACCGCGCCCGGCGCGGCATTTGGTGTTTTTGTTTGGGATCGGCCCCGGCAGACTCGACGATTGTTGGAGCTGGCGCGGTTTAAGTTCTGAAAAAAATAAGATTTTAAACCGCGTCTCCACCAAGGTCAGTGAAATCCACAAGGCCGAATACAAAATGAAAATGACGCATGTCGCTCCGGAGGCGATTTAAAGGTGTCGCCCGGTCGTTATCCGGTCGGCTCGCCACGGCGAGCCGACCGACCAAACCTGTACAAATGAGGACGCATCATGGCAGATCCCACGATGGACAGCACGGGTTGCAGCATGCACGAGCCCTACGCCTTGCAGGTGCTCGGCGACCAGATGGAGCCCGAGTTCCCCGATCGCTGTGTCGTGATCGTCGAGCCGACGGACAACCGCAAAAACAACAGCTTCGTGTTCGCCGAGGTCGAGGGCGTGCGCTGGTTTCGCAAGTATATTCGCGAGGACAACGGCACCGAGCGCCTCGTCGCCGTCAACCGGATCTATCCCGACATCACGCTCGACGGACTGGAGTGGCACGTCCTGGGCGTGATCATCCAACGCAACATCCGGCGCAAGATCAAACACTACGACTACTCGCAAGAGCCCGAGACCTCGCCGCCGTTGGCCATCACGGATCTGACCGGCCGGTGATGACCGGCAACGCCGTACGCAAGCCGCTCCGAGCCATCGGCCCGCGCGGCACAACCGAACCTTTCCGCCCCCGCCGAGCAGGGCCGCGGATGCCGGTCGTGCTTGCCGTCACACTGGCCGCGGCCCTGATCGCCTGCTCCCCCGGGGACGACCCGCCGTCGGGCGCAAGCCGCGAGAGCGGCGCCGCCGATCACCTGGTGGCCGCGGTCGTCGTGGAGCACGCCGCCACGACAAGCAGCCACGAGCGCCCCGGCTCGCTGCGCCATCGCCGCCAAGTGCGTCTCTTCAGTCAGGAGGAAGGCCGGATCACCTTACTGGACGTCTTCGAGGGCGACATGGTCCGGGAAGGCGAGGTCGTGGTCGCTCTCGAAGACGACCTCCTGCAGGCCGAGCTCGACAAGGCGCGCGCGACGTTGGCCCAGACAGAGCTCGACGTGCGCCGACTCGAAGATCTCGTGAGCAAGCGCGCCGCCTCCGACGCCGAGCTCTCGCAGGCGCGTACCGCCGTCGCCGTCGCCCAAGGCGATGTTCGGATCCTGGAAACCCGGCTGGCCTTCACGCGCATTCCGGCCCCGTTCGACGGCGTCGTGATCGAGCGATTGGTCGAGCCGGGTGATTTCGTCTCGAAGAATACCCACCTTCTGACGGTCGCGGATCCGGAGTCGTTGGTCGCGGAGGTCTATGCCTCCGAGCTCATCCTGCCGCGGATGAAGGTCGGCGACCCGGCGCAATTGCGCATCGATGCCCTCGGCGCGGTCGCGTTCCCGGCCCGGATCCTGCGCATTCATCCGAGTCTCGAGCAGACCAGCCGGCAGGGGATCGTGGAGCTGACGCTTGAGGATCCGCCCGCGGGCGTGAAGGCCGGACAGTTCGTGCGGGTCACCCTCGAGACCGCTGCGGTGGAGCGTCTGCTGATCCCCTTTCGGGCCCTGCGACGCGATCGCGACGGCGAGCTCGTCTGGCTGGTCACGGATCAGGGCCAAGCCTCCCGCCGAAAGGTCAGGAGCGGTCTGCAGATGGCCGACAGCATCGAGATCCTCGAGGGTCTCGCGCCCGGCGATCGGATCATCACACGCGGATTCCTCGGCCTGAGCGAGGACAAAACAGTCAAGGTGGTGCCCGAATGAATCTCGAACACCTCTACACGGCCGTCGAGCTGGTGCGCAACGGCTGCTATCGCGACAACCCTCGCGAGGCAACGCGTCTGCGCACCTACCCGGTCATGCTCGCGAGCGCCGCCGCGCCTGCGGCGAGTCCGACGGAGGCCTATCTGCGCGCGGCCTGTCTCGCCTACGCCTGGATGCCCGAGCGGGTGCGCATCGAGCAGAGCCATCTTGCCTCCGCCGTCGCGGCCTTCGAGGCCGCGCGCGCCTCC
Organism: Thiocapsa roseopersicina; assembly: GCF_900106925.1. Lineage (GTDB taxonomy): Bacteria > Pseudomonadota > Gammaproteobacteria > Chromatiales > Chromatiaceae > Thiocapsa > Thiocapsa roseopersicina. The sequence continues at coordinate 284,128 of NZ_FNNZ01000001.1, read as the reverse complement.
CCGCAGACCGCCTCGGATGCCGAGCGCGCAGCCCTTCGCGAGCGCGGCATCGACGCCATCGCCGCCAGCCTAAGCTCGGTCGTCGGCGCCTCGATGGTGCTCCACCTCGCCGCGCCCGGCGTCTTCCCGATCTGGGACGAGCGTATCGAGCGCTTTCGCCTGGACGAAGAGCCGTCGCCCTACCACATGGGCCAGGCCCGGCACTATCTGGCCTTCATGGACGAGATTCGCGGGCTCACCGCTCACCCGCTCTTCCTCACCTTTCACAATGAGTTCTGCACCGCCTACCAGGCACGCCTGCAACGCCTGCGGATCTCGCCCTACCCGCTGACGGAGACCAAGGTCGTGGAAGCCGCGATCACTGAGCTCACGGGCGAGTAAGCGTCGTCTTCAAAAACAAAGCGTACGGATGCGCAAAAGCCGCCAGCCGTAGGTTGGGCAAAGCGCAGCGTGCCCAACCCGCGCCGGCATCACATGGACCGCAGCCGAGGTTGTGTCGAGCCTTGCGAGGGACAACCAACTGTCGGCGCATGTTGTGCCTCCTACCGTCAGCACAACCTACGGGCACGGAATCTTCCGGAAATCCTTATGGCCGCAAACATCTCCACCTGGTCGGTCCGCCACCCCGTCGGGGTCGTCGCGCTGACCCTCGCGGTGATGGTGCTCGGCGGGGTCTCCCTCACCCGGCTGAACATCGATCTGCTGCCGAGCATCATCTACCCGGACATCCAGGTCCGCGTGCTGGACCCGGGCGTCCCCGCAGAGGTCATGGAGAACGAAGTGACCCGCGAGCTCGAGGAGCAGCTCGCGATCACCGAGGGGGTCATCGCCATCCAGTCGCGCACCACCGAGGGGCGCAGCGCGATCGACCTCTCCTTCAGCTACGGCGAGGACATCGACCAGGCCTTGCGCGACGCAAGCTCTCGCCTGGACCGCGCCAAACGCTTCCTGCCGGACACCGACGACCCGCCGATCATCTACAAGCGCGACCCCTTCCAGCTCCCCGTCGCCGAGTATGTGGTCAGCTCGGCCCTGCGCGACCCGGTGGAGCTACGCACCTGGACGGACTACACCCTGGGCCGCTCGCTGGTGACGCTCCCGGGTGTGGCTTCGGTCGAGATCGGCGGCGGACTGGAGCGCGAGGTGCAGGTGGTAGCCAATCAGTTCCGGTTGGCCGGACTGGGGATCGACATCCTGGACCTGGAGACGCGCCTGCGCACCGCCAATCAGGATGTCGCGGCCGGGCGGCTGCGCATGCCGGACGGCGAGATCGGGGGTCGCACCGAAGGTCGCTTCAGGAACGTGCAGGAGATCATCGACCTGCCGCTCAAGCCCGAGGCCGGCGACAACCCGATGGCCCAGATGCGCATCGGCGAGATCGCGCAGGTGATCGACGGCTCGAGCGAGGAGCGTCTGCGCATCCGCCTCGACGACCAGCCGGGGATCAAGCTCGCGATCCAAAAGCAGCCGCTCACCAACACCGTGGCGGTCGTCGACACCGTCGATCGGGAGCTCGCACGACTCAAAGAGCAGGGCCAGCTCCCCGAGGACATCCAGATCCAGCTGGTCGACGACCAGGCGCGCTACATCCGCCACTCGCTCGAGAATGCGGTCAACGCCGCGCTCAGCGGCGCCCTGCTCGCGATGGCGGTGGTCTACATCTTCCTCGGGAGTCTGCGGCGGACCCTGATCATCGGCGCGGCCATCCCGATCGCCGTGCTGGTCACCTTCATCCTCATGGCCGCCAACGGTCTGACCTTCAATATCATGACGCTCGGGGGGCTCGCGCTCGGCATCGGCATGCTGGTGGACAGCACCATCGTGATGCTCGAAAACATTTATCGCCACCAGCGGATGGGGCAAACCACGGTCGTCGCGGCGGATGCCGCGAGCCGCGAGGTCACGGGCGCCATCATCGCCTCGACCTCGACCAACCTGGCCGCCGTCCTGCCGTTCCTCTTTATCGGCGGACTCGTCGGGCTGCTCTTTCAGGAGCTGATCTTCACCATCTCCGCGGCCATCCTGGCATCGATGGTGGTCGCCTTGACCCTGGTCCCTGCGCTCGCGGGCCGGGTACCGGCGGGCCGCGAGGGGATGCTGCGCATCCAGGTCAATCGAGTCATGGAGGCGCTGCAGAACGGCTATGCGCGGCTGCTCGATTGGCTGCTGCGGATCCGCTGGCTGGTCATCCTCGCCTTCGTCGCCGGTCTGGTCTGGACCGCACCCTGGCTCATGGAGGCGAAGCAGGAATTTCTTCCCGCCCTCGACGAGGGCGACGTGCGGGTTACCCTGACCGCGGACGCCGGCATCGACCTCGAGGAGATGGATCGCCTGACCCGCCGGATCGAGGCGCTCGTCGCCGAGCAACCGGAGGTCGAGGCGATTTTCACCACGGTCGGCGGCTTCGTGTTCGGGCGCTCGTCCTTCGAGAGCGCCAATCGCGCCAGCCTTCAGGTCCTGCTCGAGCCGGCGGCGGAGCGCGACGTCGGCAGCAAGGAGTGGATTGCACGGGTCAGCGACCTGATCCGCGCGCTCGAGATCCCGGGCCTGCGGGCCTCGCTCGTCACGCGCGGGATCCGCGGCATCCGTTTCAGCCAAGGCGACGACGACGTCAGTCTGCGCATCGCCGGGGAGAACCTCGACACACTCGCGGAGCTCGCCGATCGGGTCGTCGAGCAGCTCGCCGCCGTGGAGGGTCTGGGCAACGTCCAGCACAGCAGTCAGGACATCACCCGCGAGATCTCCATCCGGCTCGACCCGCAGCGCGCCGCGAGCTTCGGTCTAACCATCGAGGACATCGGTACCGTCCTGCGCTTCGCCTTGGAGGGCCGCATCGTCACCGAGCTGATCGACGGCGACCGCTCGGTCGATCTGCTGCTGCGACTGGATCGGATGGACATCGCCGCGCCGGGCGATCTGGACTCCATCGTGCTCTTCAGCAAGACCGAGCCGCGACGCCCCTTGCGACTCGGCGATGTCGCGACCGTCGAGATCCTGGCCCAGCCCTCGACCATCCTGCGCGACCGCCAGCAACGCACCGTCGAGATCACCGCCTCGGTCGGCGAGACGCTGACGCTGCAAGAGGCGATCGAGTCCGCACTGGCCGCGGCGGCACAGGTGCCGCTCCCCGCAGGCTATCGGCTCTACGAGGCCGGCGGTCTGGAGACACTCAAGCAGGGCCAGGACATGAGCCGGATCCTGCTCGGGCTGGCGCTCTTTCTGGTCTTGGTCGCGATGGCGGTCCAATACGAGTCGGTGCGCAATCCGGTCATCATCCTGATCTCCGTGCCCTTCGCCTTGACCGGCGTGGTGCTCGGCCTGCAATGGACGGAGCTGCCGGTCTCCATGCCGGTCTGGCTCGGGCTCATCATGCTGGCCGGGATCGTGGTCAACAACGCGATCGTGCTGGTGGAGTTCATCGAGCTCGAGCGCCGCGCCGGTCTGGATACGCGCACGGCCATCCTCGAGGCGGCCCGTCTGCGTCTGCGCCCCATCCTCATGACCACGCTCACCACCGTCGTGGGCATGCTCCCGCTCGCCCTCGCCCTCGGGGAGGGCTCGGAGATGCTGCAACCGCTCGCCGTCACCATCGTCGCGGGGCTATCCTTCTCGACTCTGGTCTCGCTCGTGCTGGTGCCCCTGGTCTATCGCGTCCTGGCGGCAGGAACCACGGCGGAGACCGCGACGGACTCGGCGGACCTCGGTTTGAAGGCTTCGCGTTGATAAAGAGCTCCGGATCCTCGCCACTTACGCCTCGGAGCACGACGACACCGATGGATACCAACCTCACCCACCTCGCGCATGCCGACCCCCATCATGCGCTCGAGATCGCCCCACGTGTCTGGTGGGTCGGCCATGTCTTGCCGGACGACGTCTTCCAGTGTCACGTCTATCTCCTCGAGCAGGGCGATCAGTCGGTGCTCTTCGACCCGGGCTCGCGACTCACCTTCGCGGGAACCCTGCGCAAGATCGAAGAGGTCATCCCCTTTACCCACATCCGCTATTTCGTCTGCCACCATCAAGACCCGGACATCGCCGCGGCCATGCCGCTCATCGACGAGCTGACCGATCGCCCGGACGCGGTCTTGGTCACGCACTGGCGCACCCGCGCGCTGCTCAAGCACTACGGGCTGAAGATGCCCTTTTGGCTGGTGGAGGAGCACGACTGGCGTCTGCCGCTGCAAGACCGCGAGCTCGAGTTCATCTTCACGCCCTACGCGCACTTTCCGGGAGCCATTGCGACCTTCGACCCGAGCACGGGCGTGGTCTTCTCGAGCGATCTCTTCGGGGGCTTTACCGAACGGCCGACCCTGATCGCGAAGGACGAGTCGCATTTCGAGGCGCTGCGGCCCTTTCATGAACACTACATGCCCAGTCGCGACATCCTCGACTTCGCGCTGAGCCAGATCGAGCGTCATCCGGTGAAGGTCATCGCCCCGCAGCACGGATCCATCATCCCGGAGCGGCTGGTGCCCTTCATGATCGACAAGCTGCGGCATCTGGACTGCGGCATCTATCTCTTCGCGCGCGAGAACACCGACATCCGCCGTCTGTCGCGTCTGAACGAGACGCTGCGCGAGATCACCCAGACCATGCTCCTGTATCGCGACTTCCGCGACATCGCCGAGCGACTCTTCGAGGTGGTCGCGCGCAGCCTTCCCGTGGAACGCATCGATTACTATGCCAGGCTGGACGACGGCTCGATCCTGACCCTCTCGAACCAAACCCGTTACTCGGGCTTCACCGTCGAGCCGCCCGAGGTGATCAGCTCTATCCTGGGCATGACGCGCGCACAGTGGCTGGTCGCCCATCGTAGCGACCCCGCCATGGCCGACCATCTCCTTTACGACGACGCCTTCTGCGCCCACCCGCAGGACAACTCGGGCCTGGTCGTCACCTTGCCGCTGTTCGCCCCGCAGGACGATCGCATGCAGGCCGCGGCCCTCATCCACCTCGGCGGCGACGCACGGATCGGCCCCGAAGAGACCGATGTCATCGAGCAAATCATGATGCCGCTTCAGGTCGCGCTCGAGCGGGAGGTCATCTATCGCTCCATCGATGCGGAGCGACAAAAGGCCTATCAACGCTCCATCCGCGATTCGCTCACCGGCCTCTTCACGCGCCTCTATATGCTCGACGTGATGGCGCGCCACTGCAGCGTCCACGACCGCAACGACTCGACCCCGATCGCCGCGCTCATGGTCGACGTGGATCACTTCAAGCGGATCAACGACAGCCACGGACATGCCGCGGGCGACGAGGTGCTCAAACAGGTCGCACGGGTTCTACAGGAGAGCATCCGCGAGACCGATATCCCGGTGCGGTTCGGGGGCGAGGAGTTCATCCTCTTCCTCGTCGGCGCCTCGGCCTTCGGGATGCGGGATTATGCCGAGCGCATCCGCTCGGCAATCGAGCGGCATTGCTTCGCGATCGACTCGGACCAACAGCTTGCGGTCACCGTCAGCCTCGGCGCCGCCATGCGCCGTCAATTCGAGCCCCTAGACGAGCTCATCCGCCGAGCCGATGCAGCCCTCTACCGCGCCAAGCAGGCCGGGCGCAATCGCGTCGAGCTGTAGGGGCGAGGTAGGGGCGATGTAGGGGCGACTTTAGTCGCCCATACTTCTCGGTTATTGGCCATCGTACGGGCGACTAAAGTCGCCCCTACCCCGACGTCTCGGTGGCTCAATGGGCGACTTAGGTCGCCCCTACCGGGCAGGCGGCACGGAGGGGTACGCGGGCGGCTCGGCCGACGCGGGCGCCTCCAACAACCCCGCCGGCATCGGAGGCATGGGCGGTACGCCCATCGGGTCGCGCACGTAGGCGGGAAAATCCGGATTGGTCCAGCCGGTCTCGGCCAGCTTGCTCTCGGGCGGACGCAGCCGCGAGGTGTAATCGAGCACGGCCGCCTGGTGAAGCGGCGTGAAGCCGTCGATCTGCTTGACCATCTTGGGGTCGGAGTTTTTGCGGCGACCCGTGCGGATCGCATCGAACTGGCGCATCAGATAGAGATAGTGCTGGCCCGCGATCGCGGGGATGTGCTCCGCCTCGTTGCCCTCCCCGTTCTCGCCGTGACACTTGGAACAGTGCTCCGTGTAGACATCCTTGCCCAAAGGCAAATCCACCCCGGGCCCGACCCCGTTCTCGGGGGTCATGGGAAGCTGCGCCACATAGGCCGCCACATCGGCGACGCTCTGAGGGCCTCCGAGGATGCGCGGAACCGAGAAGGGATACATCAGCGGATTGTCGCGATTGCGCGCCCGAATATCCGCAAGCTGTTTGATGATGACGGTGCGCAGCTGTCCGGCGATCTGGGGATAGGCCCCGTCGGGCGCACCCCAGCCTTCCGGACGATGGCAGACCGCACAGGTCAGATAGACCTTACGCCCGTTCTCGAGATCGGGCGTCAGTGTCATGACCTGCTCGTATTCGAGCCGGGCGGTTTCGGCCGGGCTTTCGGAGGCGGGTTCTTGGGCATAGGCCGCTGTCGAGACGAGGCCCGACAGGGCGATTGACAGGCCGATCGCAAATGCGTGTCGAGACATCTTGACCTCCAAACCAAGACCAAGGCCGGGTTCCGACCGTTGGATGCTCGACGGCGGCGCAATACGGACGATCCGCACGCCACGGGGTCGGCAAACCGGCACGAGCCCGGCATCGGCAGTGAGAAAACGGACCGCGCCACCGCGGCCCGGCAAAGCGATACCCGATCGACGCGGACTCAGAGGCCCTTCAAACCGCCTGTCACGTTGGCCTGGAAGATGGCCTTGTGAACGTCGCCGATGCTGAGCATACCGACCAGCCGCCCCTCGTCCGCAACCGGAATGCGCCGGAAGTTATGGCGCACCATCACGGTCGCCGCGCGCAGGACATGCATCTCCGGATCGACCGTCACCGGATTGGGCGTCATCAGCTCCTCGGTCTTCAGCCCCAGAATCTCGGAGTAGCGCGCCATCTCCTTGTCGAGGTCGACCGAATGCATCCCCTCGGCGATGAGCTTGTCGAGCTTCGGAAACAGGCTGTGCAGCAGATCCCGCTCGGCGATAATACCGACCAGCTTTTCATCGCTGTCGACCACGGGCAGGCCATGAAAGCGATAGAGACACATCAAGGACGCCACCTCGACGATCCGGGTATCGGGATTCACCGAGCGGACCGATCGACTCATCACATCTTTGACTTTCATCTAGGCCATCCTCCGATTGTGTTGTGGTCGGCCGCATTCGCGAGACCGAGGTGCAGATCTCGCGACGACCGTCAGCGCATTATAGACGAGCATCCGCGACGTCCGCTCGTCGCGACCCGGCGACACCCGTAAGCCCGCCCTCGATCCGGGGCGAGCGGTCGTCACTCCCTCGCTCCACCCCCAACTCGCTCCCACGCTCCGCGTGGGAGTGTAGCCCCGACGCTCTGCGTCGCGTGGCCTACCAATCCGTCACCACGTCAAGTAATCCATCCAACCCTTCGTAATTCCGCGCGCTCGAGTAGCGCCAACACAAGGGATCGTCGACATAACCCCGTTTCACCGGGTTATTGTGAATGTACTCGAGCTTCTGCCGCATCATGGTTGCGCCCTCGATCTGCTCCGGGTGCGATCCCTCCTGCCACACTTGGTGCTCCCGATCGCTCTTGTGCCGGTCCCGGCACCAGACTAAGAGAGACAGCGCCGGAGAGTTCCGCTCGCGCATCCGATCGACCATCTGCCGAGCGGTGAATGATTTGAAGCTGCTGATCGAACGCGCGAGCCCGGGTCCACCGGCAATCAGGTGACAGTGGTTCTCCATGATGACGTAACCATGGATCAAGAGACCGCGCTCGCGTTGCAGGAACTGCAGGGAGTTAAGCAAGATCAGTGCGTTGGCGGGTTGAGCGAAGAGCGGCAGCCACTTGACCGCCGTGCACGTGAGAAAGTGCGGAGCGTCTGGTTCGAGGAAACGGTAGCGGTCGCGGCCCATAGCCGGAATGTACACGATATGGTGCGCTTCGACATCCGTGGTTTGGAGTTCACGCTCTGCGTCGCGGCGTGTGGGCGGGCGCACCGCCGGCCGGTCGCGTCGACTTGGCGGCAGGGACGCGGAGCGTCCCGAGGAGGCTCCCACGCGGAGCGTGGGAGCCAGTTCGCTGGGGCCCGAGCGGTCGCGCCCGCGACCCATCGCCCAACTCGCTCCCACGCTCCGCGTGGGAGTGTAGCCCCGACGCTCTGCGTCGCGTGGCCTACCAATCCGCCGCTCGTCGCGACCCGGCGAGCCCCTGCCGACACGCGTCAGCCCGCCTCCGAACCCCCGCCGGGCTTGGCGCGACCGCTTTTATCCACAGGCCACTCACAGCCTGATCCACCGCTTATACACAAGATCTTGTGGTTGACGGATTTCCTAAACAACATATATTGTGTCGATCGCGCAGCGCCCGCTCGGCCGCCCAGGCCACGGACCTTCTACTAGACCTACCCCGCCGTCACACCGCACCCCAGGAGGAGCCATGTCCACCGAGAGCCCGTCGTTGGTCGAATCCACGCCCGCCGAAGACGCCGTCGCCCGCCCCGGACAGCCCGCGAAGCCGAGCCCGAGCCCGGCCCGGCACGGCGACTCGGCTCCCGAGATCACCGCTCACACCCCGGGGAAGGTCCAGGTCATCCGGCGCAACGGCAAGGTCACCCACTTCGACGCCGACAAGATCATGGTCGCCATGACCAAGGCGTTCCTCGCCGTGGAAGGCGGCTCGGCGGCGGCCTCCAGCCGCGTCCACGACCGGGTGCGCGAGCTCGCCGAGCAGGTGACCTCTGCCCTGACGCGGCGCCTACCCGGCGGCGGCACCGTGCATATCGAAGACATTCAGGATCAGGTCGAGCTGGCCTTGATGCGGGCCGGCGAGCACAAGGTCGCGCGCGACTACGTCCTCTACCGCGAGGCCCGCGCCCGCGAGCGCGCCGAACGTGCAGCAGCGAGCACCCCGGCCGAGGCCGCGCACCCGCTCTCCGTGACGCTCCCCGACGGCACCACCCGCCCGTTGGATGTCGCGCGCCTGACCCGTCTGCTCGACGAGGCCTGTCGCGACCTCGACGCCGTGGACGCACAAGCCATCCTGGCCGACACACTGCGCAACCTCTTCGACGGCGTGCGCGAGGCCGACGTCGGACAGGCGCTGGTGATGTCCGCCCGCGCCAGGATCGAGAAGGATCCCCAATACAGCCAGGTCGCCGCCCGGCTGCTGCTCGACGTGCTGCGCCGCGAGGCACTGGGCTTCTTGGGGCTGGCCGTCGGTGTGGAGACCCAGGCCGATCTGGCCGAGCGCTACAGCGACTATCTCGCGGCCTATATCAAGCGCGCCGCCGATCTGGAGCACCTCGACCAGCAGCTCGCCCGCTACGATCTGGCCCGCCTCGGCGCCGCACTCAAGCCCGAGCGCGATCTGCAGTTCACCTATCTCGGCCTGCAGACCCTCTACGACCGCTACTTCATCCACACCGCCGACGGCATCCGCTTCGAGCTGCCCCAGGCCTTCTTCATGCGCGTCGCCATGGGGCTTGCCATCAACGAGATCGACCGCGAGACCCGCGCCATCGAGTTCTACGAGCTGCTCTCGAGCTTCGACTTCATGAGCTCGACCCCGACCCTCTTCAACTCCGGTACGCTGCGCCCCCAGCTCAGCTCCTGCTACCTCACCACCGTCCCGGACGACCTGGACGGCATCTACGGCGCCATCAAGGACAATGCCCTTCTGTCGAAATTCGCCGGGGGCCTGGGCAACGACTGGACCCGCGTGCGCGGCATGGGCGCGCACATCAAGGGGACCAACGGCAAAAGTCAGGGTGTGGTGCCGTTCATGAAGGTTGCGAACGATACCGCCGTAGCTGTGAATCAGGGCGGTAAGCGGCGTGGCGCCGTATGTGGTTACCTCGAAACCTGGCACGTCGACATCGAAGAATTCCTCGACCTGCGCAAGAACACCGGCGACGACCGGCGCCGCACCCACGACATGAACACGGCCAACTGGGTGCCGGATCTCTTCATGAAGCGGGTCGCCGAGGACGGACACTGGACGCTCTTCTCGCCCGACGAGACCCCGGACCTGCACGACCTGACCGGACTGGCGTTCGAGCAGGCCTATGTCGGCTACGAGGAACGTGCCGCACGCGGCGAGCTGCGGGTCAGCAAGCGGATCAAGGCTGTGGATCTCTGGCGCAAGATGCTCGCCATGCTCTTCGAGACCGGACACCCCTGGATCGCCTTCAAGGATCCGTGCAACCTGCGCTACACGAATCAGCATGTCGGGACCGTGCACAGCTCTAACCTCTGCACCGAGATTACCTTGCATACCAATGACTTAGAGATCGCCGTCTGCAATCTCGGCAGTGTGAATCTGGCCGCGCACGTGACCGAGAAGGGGCTCGACACCAAGCGTCTGCGCAAGACGGTCAGCACCGCCATGCGGATGCTCGACAACGTCATCGACTACAACTTCTACAACGTCCCGCAGGCGCGCAACTCCAACCTGCGGCACCGTCCGGTCGGGCTCGGCATCATGGGCTTCCAGGACGCCCTCTATCAGCTACGCATCCCCTACGCGAGCATGGAGGCCGTACAGTTCGCCGATCACAGCATGGAGGCCTTCAGCTATTACGCGATCCGAGCCAGCACGGATCTGGCCGAAGAGCGCGGGCGCTATCAAAGCTTCGAAGGCTCACTCTGGAGCCGCGGGATCCTGCCGGTGGACAGCATCGAGCTGCTCGCGCAGGCGCGCGGCAGCTATCTGCAGATGGACACCGGCACCACATTGGATTGGGACGCCCTGCGCGAGCGGGTGCGCACCGTCGGCATGCGCAACTCCAACTGCATGGCCATCGCGCCGACCGCGACCATCAGCAACATCGTCGGTGTGAGCCAGTCGATCGAGCCGACCTACCAGAACCTCTTCGTCAAATCCAACCTCTCGGGCGAGTTCACGGTCGTCAACCCCTACCTGGTGGTCGATCTGAAGGAACGGGGACTTTGGGATTCGGTGATGGTCAACGATCTCAAATACTACGACGGGTCCATCCAGCAGATCGACCGCATCCCGGAAGATCTCAAGGCGCTCTACGCCACCGCCTTCGAGGTCGACGCCCGCTGGCTGGTGGAGGCCGGCAGCCGCCGTCAGAAATGGCTCGACCAGGCCCAGAGCCTCAACCTCTACATGCGCGAGCCCAGCGGCAAGAAGCTCGACAACCTCTACAAGCTGGCGTGGGTGCGGGGTCTGAAGACGACCTACTATCTACGGTCCATGGGTGCCACCCATGTCGAGAAATCCACGATGGACGACGCAGGGAAGGCCAACCGTCTCAGCGCGGTCGGCGGCAACTATCTCTCGCTCGACAAGGCAAAAGGCAACGGAGCCGCAGCACCGGCCGCCTGCTCGATCCTCGACCCGGAGTGCGAAGCCTGCCAGTAGGGGCGACTTCAGTCGCCCCGTGGTCCCGGACCGACGCTTGTTGGTACTCGCTACTCGCTACTCGCTGCTCGCTCCCACGCTCCGCGTGGGAGTGTAGCCCCGACGCTCCGCGTCGCGACCCCGCAGGCGGGGAAACCGGATCCGATCGAGACGCCCGCGCATTCAAGAAGCGTCGGACGCGGAGCGTCCACACCACACTCCCACGCGGAGCGTGGGAGCGAGCTACAGGCGAATGAATTCGCCCCTACATGGATGATGGAGAAGGTATGACCAGCTCAACGACACTGATCGCACACCACGGCGCCGTCGACGGCGTCACCGGCTCCTGCCATGAGCTGATGCTCGGCGACGGCCGCTCGGTCCTGATCGACTGCGGGCTCTTCCAGGGTGCGGAGACCGCCTCGGACGGCTCCCATGCCGACCGCCCGGGCATCGGCTTCGCGGTCGATCGGATCCAGGCGCTGATCCTGACGCATGTGCACATCGACCACGTCGGGCGCCTGCCACATCTCCTGGCCGCCGGCTTTCGTGGACCTATCCTCTGCAGCCAGGCATCGGCGGAGCTTCTCCCTCTGGTCTTGGAGGACGCCCTGAAGGTCGGCGTCACCCGCGATGCCGCCCTCATCCAGGCCGTCCTGCGCGGGCTGCAGGCACGCCTGGTCCCGCTGCCGTACGGGGAGTGGTACCCCTTGATCACGGGCGATCCCGCACTGCGCATCCGTCTGCAGCAAGCCGGTCACATCCTCGGCTCCGCCTATGTCGAATGCGACCTGACCCGCGCCGGAACCACCACGCGCGTGCTCTTCTCGGGAGACCTCGGGGCACCGCACACCCCGCTGCTGCCGGATCCGACCCCGCCGGAATCCGCCGACATCGTCGTGCTCGAAAGCACCTACGGCGACCGCACCCACGAAGACCGCAGCACAAGGCATCAGCGCCTGCGGGCCATGGTCGAGCACGCCTTCGAAGACGGCGGCACCCTCTTGATCCCGGCCTTCAGCATCGGGCGGACGCAGGAGCTGCTCTACGAGCTGGAAACCTTGGTGCACGAGAACCGCGGCACCGAAGGCGCCGGCAGCAAGTGGCGTTGGGAGGATCTCGCGGTGGTGCTGGATTCACCGCTGGCGGCGGACCTGACCGCCGGCTACCGTCGACTGCGCGCACACTGGGACCGCGAGGCCAAGGCCCGGGTCGCGGCCGGACGCCACCCGCTCGCGTTCGATCGGATGCTCACGGTGGACGATCATGCCGCCCATCTGCGCATGGTCGAGTACCTCGCGCGCGAGCATCGTCCCGCCATCGTGATCGCCGCGAGCGGTATGTGCGCCGGAGGACGGATCGTCAATTACCTCAAGGCCATGCTCGGCGATCCGCGCCACGATGTGCTCTTCGTCGGCTATCAAGCCGCCGGCACACCGGGCCGCGACATCCAACGCTACGGACCCCGCGGCGGCTATGTCGAGCTCGACGGCCGCCGCTACGACATCCGCGCCCGCATCCACACCATCGGCGGCTACTCCGCCCACGCCGACCAACACGATCTGCTCGACTTCATCGGCGCCATGTCACCTCCGCCCCGCGAGGTGATCCTCGTCCACGGCGAGCACGGCGCCAAGACCGCCCTCCGCGAGGCCCTGCTGCAGCGCTTCCCCGGGATCAACGTCCGCATTCCCTGAGCCCAAACCGCCAGGAGGGGCGACTGTAGGGGCGTGTAGGGGCGACTTCAGTCGCCCCGAGACCGACACAACCCGCGAATCCGGATTCCGACGCATGCCGCAGGTATGTATGGGCGACTAAAGTCGCCCATACACGTCCCTAAACGCCCCTGCACGCCCCCTCACAACCCGCACATCAAGACCCCGACCGCACCCGGGCAAGGCATGCCGGGGCATCTTGAGTCGCTCCTGCACCTCGGATTGACATCCCACCAAACGCGTCATACCTTGCGTCATACAATCCCGATGGAGGGGCGAGATGCGAGTCAACGCCAGGCTCGACGATGCACACGCCAGAAAACTCGATGAGCTCTGTCGGCGCACCGGCCGCAGTCGCACCGATGTGCTACGAGCCGCCATTGATCGTTACTACGCACAAGAGGCCGTCGAGCCCCGACGTGCAGCCGACATCCTGCGCCGAAACGCCTTCATTGGCTGCGGCGAGGCCGACCCCGAGCTCTCTCGAGACTACAAAAAACATCTGACCGAGTCCTTGGCCAAGAAGACGGATGATCATCGCTGACACCGGTTTCTGGCTCGCTCTGGCAAACCGTCGCGACCGCTGGCACCAAGCGGCAACCGCGTGGCTGACCCAGTCACCCGAAGGACTGATTACCACCTGGCCGGTGGCCACCGAAACCTGCCATCTCTTGCTGAACCGCGTTGGCGAGCAAGCCCAACAGGCATTTATCCATAGCCTGCGCGACGGTGCCGCGGACCTGTTCGCAATCGACTGCAGCCACCTGCCACGCCTCGCGGAGCTCATGCAGCAGTATTCCGATCTGCCGATGGATCTGGCCGATGCATCGCTTATCGTGCTGGCCGAAGCACTCGGGCACGGCCGCATCCTGTCCACCGACGAACGTGACTTTCACACCTATCGTTGGAAGCGTCACGAACCGTTCGACAATCAGTTAGCGACATCCTCGCCCACCTGAGGACGGCGCTGAGCGCTAGCGAATGCCTGTAGGGGGCGACTTCAGTCGCCCCGAAACCGACACAACCCCCGCGTACTCGCTCCCACGCTCCGCGTGGGAGTGTCGCCGGGACGCTCCGCGTCCCTGCCGCCAGGTCGGCGCGCCGGGCCGCGATGCGCCAGGCGCCGGCGTATGACCGCACCGCCCCTCGACGCAGAGCGTCGGCTCTACGCTCCCACGCGGAGCGTGGGAGCGAGTTGGGGGATGGAGCGTGGGAGCGAGTTGGGGGATGGAGCGCGGGAGCGAGTTGGCCGCCGCCCGACCCACCCCCATCACCCCCGTCGAAAAAACTGCGGCACCTTGGACAGGTTTTTCCACGCCAACGCCCCCGCCCCGCCGATCCCGTTCTCCCGCAAGGCCCGATAATCCTCCCGAGACTTACGCAGGATCCGCGACAGCGACCGGTTGCTCTCGCCCCCCACCCGCATCCGCACCAGCACCTGAGGCAGATACACCACCTGCCCCGTCAGCCGGCTCAGCATCCGCAGCATCAGGTCGTAGTCCCCCGCGATGCGATACCGCCGGTCGAACACCCCGTGCCGCTCGTAGAGCGCACGCCGCAGATACAGCGTCGGGTGCGGCGGCATCCAACCCCGCCGCAGACGCGCCGGGTCATAGGCCCCCGAGCGCCAATGACGCACCACCCGCCCGGTATCGGCCTTGCGCACATACACCAGATCCCCGTACACCGCATCCACCGCCGGATCCGCAAAGGCCGCCGCCACCCGCTCCAGCACCTGCGCGTCGGCATAGACATCGTCGGCGTGCAGAAAGCCCACCACCTCGCCGGTCGCCCGCGCAATGCCCTTGTTCAACGCATCGTAGATCCCCTCGTCCGGCTCGCTCACCAGCACCGCCAGCCCGGCGCGATGCGCGTGCAGCACATCCAGCGTCCCGTCCCGGCTACCGCCGTCGATCAGGAGATGCTCACGCGCGGCATAAGACTGCCCGGACACCGAGGCCAGACAATCACCCACCGTCCCGGCACAGTTCCAGGTTGCCGTAATGACCGAAATCCTCATAAGCGCAGACCAAACTCCGAAGCCCAAAACAAAAAAACCGAGCCTAAGCCCGGTTCAGTCACCTCACACCCCGCGCCGGCAATCATACCGGTTTGATCAAGGCGGGCGTATCGCAAAACAGGATCAACCGCGGTCCTCCAGCACCATCCGGCTGACCGGCGTCCCTTCAGCAGACAACTCGACCGGAGGCGCGAGCTGCGGCTTACCGCCACGCCAGGACAAGGTACCCCCCACGCATTCATCGGGCGCCGGACGCGGAGCGTGTCCACACGGCACTCCCACGCGGAGCGTGGGAGCGAGCTAGATCAGCGCCACAGATGCAGCTGCTCCAAGCGTTGATCCTCAGTCTCTTGGTGCCGGATGTAAGCTCGGATCGTCGCTTCATCCCGGCAGGGGAACTGACTCCGCAGACTCGCTCCCACGCTCCGCGTGGGAGTGTAGCCCCGACGCTCCGCGTCGGACCTCTCAGGCAGGAAATCCGTTTCCGGTCGAGACGCCCACGCATTCATCCGGGCGTCGGACGCGGAGCGTTCACACGGCACTCCCACGCGGAGCGTGGGAGCGAGCTAAAGTCACGCGCAGCACGCGAACGACTTGGCGGAGATTGCCCGAGAGCGCTTGATGTGAGCTCCTGATCCGTTGACCTGATAACTAGAGTTGACACCCCGAGGGTTGCCAACTACAGTTGACAAATGATCGAGTTGATCAAAACGGATGTCTTCGATCGATGGTTGCGGGACCTGCGTGACACACGGGCTCGTGCCAAAGTTGCCGCCCGCATCAAGCGCCTGAGCCTGGGTAGTCCTGGAGACGTCAAGCCCGTAGGCGAAGGCTTATCTGAGATGCGCATTCCATACGGCCCCGGGTATCGCGTCTACTACATCACCAGAGGGCCTATTGTCGTAGTGCTCCTTTGCGGCGGCGACAAGAGCACCCAGTCAAACGACATCGAACAAGCCAAGGCCATTGCCGCGCAATGGAAGGAGCGAACTCATGACCGCCCATAAGGTGACTTTTAGCCACTACGATACCGCCGACTACCTTCAGACAGAGGACGATATTGCCGCTTACCTGGAGGCCGTCATGGAAGAGAATGACCCATCGCTACTGGCCGCCGCGTTGGGCGATATCGCCCGGGCGCGCAATATGAGCCAACTGGCGAAAGAGGTCGGCATGAGCCGCGAGGGCCTCTACAAAGCGCTCTCCGGTGAAGGCAACCCGGCATTTTCCACCATCAGCAAGGTCGTCACCGCGCTGGGACTGCGCCTGACCGTCGAACCACTCGCACGCCCTCACGCCGGCGGCTGACGCAGTCGGCCGCGGCCGGTTGCTCAACAGCGCCTTTATGGGTCAGCTCCTCCCCCGTTAGGAACGAGCCTCATAACTCGCTCCCACTCTCCGCCCACCATCTCGCTCCCACGCTCCGCGTGGGAGTGTAGCCCCGACGCTCCGCGTCGGACCTCTCAGGCAGAGAATCCGGTTCCGATCGAGACGCCCACGCATTCATCGGGCGTCTGACGCGGAACGTCAGCTTCCGCTGGTTCGCTCTCTCAGGACACGGGCTCCATGCGCCAAAGATTCACCTTAGATTTCGGCCGGCTCGGTTCTGCCGGCTTTCAGGTTCAGCAAAATCCGAGCTTCGCGGATCTAACCGGTTGTACTCTGTATATTGATGCGTATCATCACGCGATGCGCTTCACTTGGGACGAGACCAAACGGCTCCATGCGCAAGGCAACCAGCGATGAAACAGACCTCTTCTTCCAAAACGCAGGCTACTTCTGACGACGAGGCTCCGGCACTCAGCCAGGCTGATTTCGATCGAGCACAGCTGCGCGTTGCCGGCAAGGACGTCAGCCGCGCCGAGTGGCAGGCTGCGGTCCGCGCACGTGTGACAAAGCAGCGCATCGACATCATGCTCGACACCCCCATCATCGAGCACTTCAAATCGCTGGCGGGAGAGCGCGGCTATCGAACACTCATCAACGACACCCTGCGCCGCGTGATCGAGACCGGACACCTGGAAGCCGACCTGCGTCAGATCATCCGTGAAGAACTGCGCTCGGCGACTCACGATTAGAGCCGCGCCGAGATCGGGCTGAACCCCAACCCACGGCACTGCCGCGTGCCGTAACCCGACATGCGGCGCCGGCGTCGGGCTACGCTGCGCTAACCCGACTACGGCAAATACCTGCACAGTCTCGGAGCGTGGAAGCGAGCTAAGGGCCTGTAGGGGCGACTTCAGTCGCCCAGTCACCCTGCCTAATCGTTGTCGTTGCCGCTTGCGTTCTGTAACTCGCTCCCACGCTCCGCGTGGGAGTGTAGCCCCGACGCTCCGCGTCGGACCTCTCAGGCAGAGAATCCGGTTCTCTGATCGAGACGCCCACGTATTCATCAAGCGTCGGACGCGGAGCGTCCACACCACACTCCCACGCGGAGCGTGGGAGCGAGCGAGATAGCAGTCAGCCGCGGAGCGCGGGAGCGAGCCAGCAGAGCCCAAAACGATGGATCTATGGATTAAGCGCCATTCTGACGTGGTCTCGCTGGCAGTGATAGACCCCTGTATCGGGATACGGCGGCGTACCGTCCAACAGTCGTGAGGCCGAAGCAAGGTCTCGCTCAGCCTTTGCGATCCAAGCATCAACCACGACGGCTGCGGCGTCAGCCATACAAGACGATCCCACGGGACAGCACGTCGCGATCGAACGACGACGCCACACCGGCCTGACGGTCCGATTCCGTGCGGGTACGCACAACCACATCCACGGGGACATTCACGCCATGCAAGGCATGGTAAGCCCGCCGCGCCAAGCGATAGGACGGCTCCGACTGGTCAGGCACAATCACATACAAGTCCAGGTCGCTGTCGCTGTCGGGTTCTCCCCAGACATAGGAACCAAATAACACGACCCGGACCGGGGCGAGCGCCGTGACGATCCGATCAGTGACTTCCCGGATCTTCCTGTCGTCAATGAGTTGCATCACGAAACCGTCAGAACATACGCCCAGAGCCAAGTCTGCAAACCGATCGACCGAGTGTCAACCACCGGCACAAGCGAGTCCACCTCGCTTTACGCTGAGGCAGGCACTTGAGTGAGCTGAACGCTACCATCTTCGGCCGAAATTCCGGCTTACCGGCCTGTAGTGGCTGTAGGGGCGACTGCAGTCGCCCAGTCACCCATCCGCCTAAGATCCGATCAACAACGGGCAATCGAATGCTGCGCCCACCGGCCTCAACGGCTGCTTTGCCTGACGCTCCGTCTGCGCCTCCAACAGACGCCTAGTCACGTCCTTCGCAATCTCCAATGTCTCCTGAACGGTCCGACCCTGCGCAACCAGACCCTGAATCTCGATTTCAATCGTAGCCAAAGACCTCCATGCCTGGATCGCATCGCGCCGATGACCGGGCCGGAGCGGCGTTCGGTGGATGCGGCGCGGCCGACATCATCGACCAATCGCCAACCGCCAACCGCCGAGTGGCGCCGGCTGACAACCGGGGTAAACCGAGGATCACGTTCAGGCGAAGACATCTCCGGGATTACGCCGTTTGTCCCGCATGGAAGCGCGGCGACCCTAGCGAATCCCGACGAGGAATGCGGCCGGCAGGAGTATGGGAATCCCATGCCAGGGATGCAGATGTGTCAGGTGTGGATCGCTGGAAACGATCAGGTCCACCTCGGCTGTCTCGGCCAGTGCCAGAAACATGTTGTCCTTGGGGTCGACACAATCCGAGACCGTCGTCGTCACCTCCACGACAACGGCCCGAGCGTGAAACCCCGCCGCGAAATCTTCCCGTTGCCGTGACGGCGCGTAGCGATCGAACTTCGGCCGACTCAGCACGGCCACAAGCTCGGCGAGGGTCTCCCGGCTGACGCACACGTCGAAATTGAGCAGGGCCTTCTCCAAGGCCAAGGCCGGGACGGAATCCGGGCGAATCGCGGCGCTCACCAGAACACCCGTGTCCAGGACGATCCGCCTAGCGAAGCTCATGGACGAGTCGATCGATGTCCTCGTCGGTCAGGGCCGCTGCCTCCGGTGAGGCGGCGGTAGCTCGCCGATAGCTTGCATACCATCGCACCGCGTCTTCCCTGCGCCTGCGTACGTCGCCCAGCTCTCTGAGGTCGTGTTCCGAAACCACGTAGGCGACCGGCCGCCCGCGTCGCGTAATCTCGATCGGCTCCCGCTGCGCCCGATCGATCAACTCTCCGAAACGGCTCTGGGCTTCGACCGAAGTCACGACAATCATGCTGCCCCCTAAATGGGTGATATGGCTAGAACGACTACTTTAGTGAGGATTGTCCTTGGCCACAACACCCGGGAGCCGAGACTCAAGCAACCCCCCTCAACAACCCATCAAAATACTCAATCGTCGGCTTCAACCCATCCCGCAACGCCACCCGCGGCTCCCAGCCGAGCTGCGCACGGGCCAAGGCGATGTCCGGTTGCCGCTGCTTGGGGTCATCCTGCGGCAGCGCCTCATGCACCAGTGCCGAGCGCGAGCCGGTCAGCTCGAGGACGGTCTCGGCCAACTCGATCATGGTGAACTCGCCCGGATTGCCGAGGTTGACCGGCCCGGTCAGGTCGTCGGGGCTGTCCATCAGACGAATGAAGCCCTCGATCAGATCGTCGACATAGCAGAAGGAGCGCGTCTGCGTGCCCTCGCCGTAGATGGTGATCGGCTCGTTCCGCAGCGCCTGGACAATAAAGTTCGAGACCACCCGCCCGTCGTTGGGGTGCATCCGCGGCCCGTAGGTGTTGAAGATGCGGGCGACCTTGATGCGCATGCCGTGCTGGCGGCGATAGTCGAAGAAGAGCGTCTCGGCGCAGCGTTTGCCCTCGTCGTAGCAGGAGCGCGGACCGATCGGGTTGACGTGGCCCCAGTAGTGCTCGGGCTGCGGGTGGATGTTCGGGTCGCCGTAGACCTCGCTGGTGGAGGCTTGGAAGATCTTGGCCTTCACGCGCTTGGCCAGGCCGAGCATGTTGATGGCGCCGTGCACGCTGGTCTTGGTGGTCTGCACCGGGTCGAACTGATAGTGGATCGGGGATGCCGGGCAGGCCAGGTTGTAGATCTCGTCGACCTCCACATAGAGCGGGAAGGTGACGTCGTGGCGCATCAGCTCGAAGTACGGGCTTTCGAGCAGATGGGCGATGTTGTCCTTGGTCCCGGTGAAGAAGTTGTCGAGACAGATGACGTCGTGGCCTTCGGCGAGCAGACGCTCGCAGAGGTGGCTGCCGAGGAAGCCGGCACCGCCGGTGACCAGGACGCGTTTGCGCAGTGCGTAGTTCATCGTACCTTCCTTCACCTCAATTGATTGCACGTTGATCAAAGAACCCGGGCGTCATGGCCCCGCCAAACGATGAGCCCATTCCGGCGACCACACGACGCAGAGCATCGGCTTTACGCTCCCTCTCGCGGATGCCGAAAACATCCGAATCGTGTAGCTTCTGACCATGAGCCGCGACCGCTACCGTTTTCTAGAGCCAGACGCTCCGCACTTCCTCACGTGCACGGCGGTCAAATGCTTGCCGCTCTTCGCCAAACCCGCCAACGCACTCATCTTGCTCGACTCCCTGCGGGTTCTTCAACGCGAGCGCGATCTCTTGATCCAAGGCTACGTCATCATGGAAAACCACTGCCACCTGATCGCCGGCGGACCTGGGCTCGCATGTACGATCAGCAGCTTCAAATCCTTACACCGCGCGGCAGATGGTCGACCGGATGCGCGCGCAGAACTCTCCAGCGCTGTCCCTCTTGGTCTGGCATCGGGCCCCGCACAAGCGCGATCTGGAACACCAAGTGTGGCAGGAGGGATCGCACACGGAGCAGATCGCGGACACAACCATGATGCGGCAGAAGCTCGAGTACATCCACAATAACCCGGTGAAACGAGGTTATGTCGATGATCCCTTGTGTTGGCGATACTCCAGCGCACGGAACTACGAGGGGTCGAGGGATTGCTTGACGCGGTGACGGATTGGTAGCCACACGACAGGAGCGCCGAGACGACGCACCTAGCCGGCGGCGATGCAGCGTACCCATACTCGTTCCCTCCGCAACCGGCACTCGTGTCAACTCACTCCCACGCTCCGCGTCGCGACCTCGCAGGCGGAAAACCCGGACCCGGTCGATACGGCGACGCGCGCATCGAGCGTCGGACGCGGAGCGTACACAAGACATTCCCACGCAGAGCGCGGGAGCGAGTTGGATTCCTCGAATTCGACATTGCCCCGACAGGCGACGGGAAAGAACGGCATATCCGATCTAAGGGCGCTGCAGGATCTCCCGCAG
The DNA here is from genome assembly GCF_900106925.1 of Thiocapsa roseopersicina. Taxonomy (GTDB): domain Bacteria; phylum Pseudomonadota; class Gammaproteobacteria; order Chromatiales; family Chromatiaceae; genus Thiocapsa; species Thiocapsa roseopersicina. Next base: position 262,703 of record NZ_FNNZ01000001.1, on the reverse strand, counting down.
CGCTTGCTCGGCGCGTTCGATGGGAACGGCGAATCCGATGCCGACATTGCCTGCGTCGGGGCCGACGAGTGCGGTGGTGATGCCGATCACCTCGCCCGCCATGTTGATCAGCGGACCGCCGGAGTTACCCGGATTGATCGAGGCGTCCGTCTGGATCAAGGGCCCCAACCCGGCCGCCTCGCGGTGGACACGGCCGACCGCGCTGACGATTCCGGATGTCACGCTTTGACCGATCCCGAAGGGGTTGCCGGCGACCATCACGAAGTCTCCGACCTCGAGCCGTTCGGACGTTCCGAGACGCAGCCGCGGCGCCTCGACCGGGACGATCCGCAGCACGGCGATGTCGGCGTCCGCGGCCAGCCCCACCACCTCGGCCGCATGCGCTTGACCGTCCTGCAGGGTCACCAGGATCCGGTCCGTACCGCGCACCAAATGGGCGTTGGTCAGCACCAGGCCACGCGGTCCATCCCAGATTAAGCCGGATCCGGCCCGCTGCCGACGCAGTGTCCGCGAACCGTCGGGCACGGCAACTCCGGAGCGATCCAAAAAGCGGCGCAGATCCGGATCGTCCAGAACGGCATGCCGCGCATCGGCGATGTCCGACACGGAGGTGATCGTCACGACCGCCGGCGTCACCTTGCGCAGCACCGGGGCCATCGAGGGATAAGCAGCCACTTGTCCCGGATGCATCCCCGCCCCCTGACTCGGGGCCATCGACTGACTACAGCCCGCCGCCAACAAGAGGCCGGCCGGCACCGAGATCCAGCGGATCAGGGCGCATCTATCGCGACGCGCCATGGAAGAACCGCTTCAGCAGACCCGACACGCGACCCCCGACACCTATCGAGCCCCCACTCACTTCCTCGTCGGCCAAGGCAGGTGGCGGAACAACCGAGAGCGGATCCGCATTCGAGAGCACCGCGCACGGCCGATCGAGCACCATCCGCTCCGCCTCGGCCGCCCCGACCCAGTGCTCGGCGATCCGCCGTCCGGCACTCAGCACCGGCGGACGATGTCGATCGTCGTGCCCGTCGCTCGCCAGGAGATGCACCAGACCATCCGCCAGAAAGCGCTCGGACCAGCGCCTCGCAACCTTGCCGAAACGCCCGGTCAAGGCATCCGCCGTGAGCTGGATCCACGCGCCTTCGAAGGCGGCATCGGCGAACCAGCCGTAGTGCGCCTCGTCGAGCCAGGTCAGGCGCTCCGGATGGGTGATGATGGGGACATAGCCGGCCGCAAGGACATCCTCCAACAACTGCGCAAACCGCGCGGGCACGACGAAATGCGGCGGCTCGAACAAGAAATAGCGCGAATCGTTGATGCTCGCCATCCGGCCGCCGCGCAGCCCTTGAACCAGCTCGGGCACGATCTGAATATCCGCTCCGTGCGTGATCCGAAGCGACATCCCCGCCTCGCTCAAGTGACGCGACAGCTCGCCGACGCGACGGCAGATGTCCCCTCGCTCGTTCGGAAAAACACCGGGATAAATATGCGGCGTACAGACCGTGTCGGTGATGCCGTCCTCGAGGGCGATACGCGCCATCTCGAGCGACATCCGAAGGGAGCTCGATCCGTCGTCGATCCCGGGAAGCAGGTGGCAATGTACATCGATCATGATCGGTATCGGTTGGGTCCCGCTCGTGTCTGGTCTCGGACAAGATGCTGCCGATCATTCGACCCGCCAAGCCCGACACGGATTCGACAGCGGATCAATCCATGAACGGATTGCGAGGTCGGGGCACGGCCTGCTCTGGATCCCCGAGCTCGACCCGGGGTTCACTCCCCTCCGGTCGGCGCGATGCCAGATTGGCCTCGGCCAAGGTCACCGTCCGACGCGGGCGCTTGCGCAAACGATCGGCCAGCTTGGGCAGCCCCGGAGGGCTGAAGAAAAGCGCCGCCAACATGGCGAAGTAGGCCATATTCGCGGGATTGCGCAGATTGTTGTCCGTCACACTGTGCGCCAGCAGCAGCAACATGGCAATCCCGGCACCGATCTGCAACGAACGATAGCGCGACCACTGCTCCGAGGTCACCAAACGCGCCCATTGCGCGAGATAGAGCACCAGGAAGATCGCCACCAGCGCGAGTCCGAGCAACCCCATCTCGAACAGCGTCTGAAGATAGTCGTTGTGGGCATAATTGATGAACCAGCGCCCCAGCTCGACCGGCTGATAGAGCACGAAGACGTCCGGAAAGGTGCCGGGACCACTGCCGAACGGGAGCAAACGCCCGGCCGCATCGAAGGTCGAAACCGCGATCGGCCAGCGCGCATCGCCCTCCAACTCGGCGACCGAGAAGCGATCCAACACCGGCGCCAGTCCGAGAAAGATCGCCACGCCGACGCCGATCGTGATGAACTGCCCCATCAGGCCGAAGGTTCCAGTCCCGCCGACGCGCCGCGAAAAGAGGATGGTCGTCAGCAAGATGCCCAGCATCGCCATCATGATCCCGGTCCGCGAGCGCGTCACGATGATCCCGATCGCAAACAACACCGCCAGCAAGAGGAAGATCAGACTGGGACGATTCGTTGAATTCAGCACCGCGATCGAGCGCTCGCGCAGCCCGCCGCCGCGGCGACTCTTCTGATAGCGCCCGCCGAAATCGTACAGGAACAGCGCCAACGCGAGCGGCAGCGCCATCTCGATCATGCCTGAGAGATGGTTTCGGTTCACATAGGTCCCCGACGCCCCCGCCCGTGCCAGCAGGTCGACGATCGCGTAGCTCATGCCGCCCGACGTCGCAAACTGAAAGAGCGCGATCAGGACTTGCGCCAGCACGACGGCAAAAAAGAAATAGACCAAACGCGTCTGCATTTGCTCGGAGAGCGCGCGGGTCGCCACATAGACCGCAATCGGCACGATCAGGATCAGCCAGCTCGACTCACTGGCCAGCGGAGAGACCGACAACCGCTGCACCGCCTGCGCCTCGCCCCCGAGCAGGGACTCGGCCTGCAGATAGAGCTCTCGACCGGGCAGCCACTGCGCCACGTCCGCCGGCAGGGGCAGGAGATACAGAAGGGGGACGCCGAACAAAAGGCACAGGAAGACAATCTCCATCCCACGCAGATGAAGGGGCCTGGACCGCCAAGCCGCGACAATCAACAAACCCAGCCCGAGCCACTGCAACACCAGGGTCGCCGTGGGCGCGTAACCCCCGCGCAGCAGGGGCGCGAATGCCACCAAGAGCACCAACCCCAGGAAGAGAAGGCTCGAACCGGTATCCTCCCCGGCCGCCGGATGGGATCCCCGACCGACCGAGTGCACATGCCCACTTGCCCGATGCCGTCGCCGACCCTCCGGTTGTCCATCCTGCTCGATGTCCGATGCTCTCTGCCGTGATGTCCCCATGACCCCATGTTCCGCAATGCCACAAGCCGTAACACACGCGCGCGTATCGGAGGGACCACAGCCACGACCCGAACCACGCCCCTTAAACCACCGTCGACCGCAAGGTCGGCCGATCCGATCTCGGACACCGCGACGTCCCTGCCGGGAGACGCGCTCCGCACCGAATCCTAGCATGACCTCGCCGCCTTCGACCGCGCGCCATGCACGAAACGACGGCACCGTTCAGAGCCCCTCCCCCAGCCCCAGCAAGACCCACGGCCAGTACCAGCTCGCTCCCACGCGGAGCGTGGGAGCCAGTTTCCAACGTGGGAGGCAACTCGGGGATTACTTAGACGCACTACCGCCCCCGTCCAGGGGATGGCCGCGGAGGATGTAAACGCTGCCGCAAGCGCACCCCACCGACCAACGGCTCAATGGGTCAACTCCTGGATCAGTGTCCGTCCGCCATCACGTTTGAACAACGCCCTGATCTGGCCCGTTTGGCTGCGCGCACGTCCGTTGGTGTCGTGATACCCGACATCAAATCGCACCCGGATGCGACACAGATCCTTCCCGACCGACTGAGTGGAGGCCCTCGCGAAGCTTATGGTGCGTCCGCTGGTGCTCGCAAACCAATCGGCGTAGAGCCGCCGGATCGAGGCTCGCCCGGTGGTGCCCCGCTCCCGTGCATCGAGGGTAAAGAGATTGGCCAAACGATCCGCAGAACCGGTCTGATAAGCCTGCCGAAACCGTCCGAGCACGTCGGAAACCCCGGCACACGCATCGGTGTCGACTAAAGCGGGGACCTGAACAGTCTTCGGAGCCGGTGTCGCCTTGGCGATTGTCGGGACGGCCCGCGATTCCGCGGCAGGCACTCGATTCGGTGGCGTCTCGGCAACCGGCAGGTGCCTTAAGGGCTCGTACACAGGCACAGGCTCGGACGGAGGCTGTCGCTCTTGCGCAGGCTTGGGCGAAGTCTCGGACGCGAGAAGAACCTCGAGAGGAAAGAGCGATGCGGGCGGGACCACCACCTCGGGCGCCGGCTCCGGCTCGGCCGCGAGAAGCACCTCGAGGGGAAAGAGCGCCGCGGGCGGGGCGACCATCTCGGGCGCCGGCTCCGCGAAGGGATAAGGCGATTTCAGCGGGCCCGGAGACGGCCCGATCGGCAAGGGCGACGGCGACGGCTCGAGGGCCTGCGCAACCGGCGCCGCGATCGGCTGTGCGACGACCGGAGGGCGAGTCCCGTGCGCCTCGTCGGGCGGATCCTTATCCAGCAGCAGGATCGCCAGAAGGGCCGCACAACCGAGAACCATCGCCTGGATCAAGCGCCGCTGAATCAGCGATGCATCGCGCCGGGCCGGTACGCCCCAAAGCAATTGCGCATGCAAACCACGAGGGGGACGTCCATCCAAATCCTCCACGGGAGACGTCCATGCCGGCGGAACAGGAGACGCCCTGACCGACGGTCGAGACGAGCGAGAACGTGCCCCGCCGCCGGTCCACTCCGCGTCGACACCCGCGTGTCGCTGCATCAACAGCCGATAGGCCCGATTGATGCGCTCGGTGCGCTGGTTCAGATCGGCCGAGCGCGCGGGATGACGGTCCGGATGATAAACCGAGATCAAACGCCGATAGCGTTGCTTGATCACCCCGGGGTCTGTCTCCCCCATGAGCCCCAGAGTCTCCTCCGGGGCCTCCAGTTGCACGCCCAGCAAGCGCTCGTCCAACAGCCTGTAGGCCCGCTCGATCGCCTGCTCACGTGCCAAGCCAGCCGCCAAAAGGGCGTCGTCGAGCGGGCGCGAGGACGGCCTCTCGGGCTGGATCATCCAAGCCAGCACGGCGTCCAGATGCGCCATGACCGGCGCCGCGCAGCCCTCTTCGCAAAGACACGCGGCGATCGCCCGGGCAGCATCCTCGTTCAGCGGCATTGATGTCGAGACGGAATCGGTTCGAGACACAAGCCAGTCCAGCGACCCGATGACGGTGGCCCCTGCATTGGTGGTCGAAGCCACCTCTCAGCAAGACCGTCTTGGTGGTCGAGTTGTCGATGATGTGGTTGAATCGCGACCCATGAGCATCGTCAACGCGCAAACGACACCCCAAGCAGAGGCGTCCCTGAGAGCGCTGCATTCACGGATCACGCGCTTGCTCTTCGCACCGACGCGCGATAACCGGGATGTGTCCGCCGAGACCCTGAGCGACTTCGCCCGGCAGATCTCGGCCTGGATCGCAGACGCCCGCCACGCCTTGACGGTCACCGAGCCGGCGCGCACGGCCGATGCCGATTCAGAATCCGGCCGGAGCGCACAGGCCGATGCCGCCGATCTGCCGGAGAAATCGGCGGCGCCCGCCTTGGCGAAAGACCTGGCCCGCTGCGCCGAAGAATTGACCGATGCCGTCGATCGACTGATTCAAGACCCGTGCGCCCCGGATGCAGCCGGCGCGCTCAAGCACGCCATGGCGCAGGCGCGGATGCGGCTGTCGGACGCACGCACGGAGCCTGCACCATCGGGCGCGGGGACGCCCGAGCAGAGTCGGCGGTTGGATGAGTTCCGGCCGAAGCGCCCGATCACGCCTTGGATCGTCGGCCCGCATGGCGCGGACGACCGACGAGCCGGTCGCACGCCCAACGACACCCGGGGGCAGTTCCCCGCGACGGCAGCCCCGGATATCCCCGCCGGCCCTAAACCCCGCGTCGAGGTGCACCGTCTGGATGCGCACGAACGGGCCTGGTGGGAAAGCCAATTCTCACGCCTGCAACGGCGCGCCGATGCCGCCTGGATGCTCGGGTTGGCGATTCTAGCCGGGCTTGCCGGCCTGGCCTTCTGGGACGCCACCACGGATCGACCGCGTCCCGCTGCGGCCGATCCGCTCGGCATGGTACCCGCTGCCGACATGGCGCCGCCAGCGCCGAACGTCGCGGAAACCGCGCAGACGACGAGCAAGGCGGCTCACCTCGAGCGACGCATGGCCGAAATGGAAGTGGAGATCGTGCGACTTCGCGCCGAGTTGGAAGTGGCACTCGGAGCGCGCTTGGACAGGGCCGCAACGGCGACCGCAGAGGACACGCGGGGGATGGAGGAAGCGGGCGCCGGACAGAGCAGCGGCGCCGTTTCGCCAACCGAGGCCGACCGGGCCGCCGAGGTGTTGCCGACTCGGGACGACGGTCCTGCCGCGGGGGATCGGGGGGAGGATGCAACGTCGCTGAAGCGGCCCGAATCGTCAGACACACGCCTCGGGCCGGCAGAAGACGCGACCCAGGAGACCGGGGCCACGGCCAGCGCGATGATCACGCCGCGCCCGCTCGATCCTTCGGTCGACGTCGGCGTACTTGCAGATGCCGCGCTTGCCCGGAGACACTCGGACGCAACAGCGAGACATGGACTCCGGCCGGTCGTCCTGGAAGAGCCGGCTTACGCCGTCCAACTGGCGTCGCTGCGGGATCCCGCAGCACTCCGGCGTTTTCTCGAGACATCGCCTCTGGCACCGTCACGACTCTTCGTGGAGTCGACAGGGAGCTTCGACGTCGTCCTGCTCGGCTTCTTCAGAGACGCCGCGTCCGCCGGACAAGCGCTCGAAGCCCTACCCGATTCACTCCGCCGGGCGCGCCCCAGGGTGCGACGCCTCGAAGCGAATCAGATCTTCTATCCAGGGTTCACGGAGTAAGTCCTGCACCGATCATTGGATCTCACTGATCGGCGTCGGGCCGTCGCCGGCTCCGCCGTCGTCCCTGGCGTTGGCGATTGCAACAATACCTCCAATCACCGCCGCGGCGCCCAAAACCAGACCCGTTGTCGTCAACCCGGTCGCCGCTGCAGCCCCAGGCAACGACGCACCGGCAGTCGCGCCGCCGGCAGTCGCGCCGCCGGGCGTCGATCCGGATCCAGATCCGGATCCCAGCAAAGCGCCCTCATCATCGTCGCTGGCTGCATCGACACCGACCTGCGCCAACCGGAAACGCACCGCCTCGGTCGCCGCTCCCGTCGTTTCGACAGCCGCCATCTCGGCGATCTCCGGCCGCAGTTGACCGCCGCGTCCGGTCGCGCAGGGGCTGCTTTCGGTGATGTCCAGAACCTCGTCGTCGAGCAGGAAATACTCACAGGTATCGCCGTACCAGATCGCAGCGCGGCCTCCTTCGAGCATCATGACCCGATCACCAAGCTGAATCGTCCGACCCTCGCTGCCCGTCACATAACGGCCGCCCTGCGACACCATCGCCGTTCCGTCGATCGAGACGATGCGCCCCGTCGGCTCCGTCGCCACCACAACCCCGGCAGACAGGATCAGGACAGCTGCCGCAGTCGCTTGCTTCATGAAATGCTCATGTGCCATGTCAATCTCCGTAAGCGCCCGACTCAGAAAAATTCAGAATTCACGCCGCCAGTGAAAACCCAAGAAACTGTAGGATGGGTAGAGCGCCAGCGAAACCCATCCAACCCGCGCCAAAGGCATCAGACCGAAACCCGGCAACGCAGCGGTTTGGAGCCCGCGCCAAGGGCGTGAGAACAAAACCCGGCAACTCGGCAGTTTGGAGGATGGGTTTCGCTGACGCTCTACCCATCCTACGCGCTACGCGCTCATCACGGTGTTCACCTGGTTTCTGAATCATCACGAGGTCAGGTAAGCGCAGCACAACCGCCGCGGACGCGACATGTGTCCCATGTATATCTGAACCGCTCCGCGGATCGCTCGAAACCCCTTACACCCCATGTGCCCCATATAGTAGACACTCGATGAACCCGAGTACAGGCATCCCTATAAATGTAGGTTATGCCGAGACCCGCGAGGCACAACCAAACGCCGCCGGACGTTGTGCTTCCGACCGTCAGCACAGCCGGGAATCACCTGGAGCACCAGACCTGCCCCGCGCACCCGACCCCGAATCAATCCGTCTCCCTCGCATTCCCAGCCTCATCCGACAACACACGCGCTGCCGAACGCGCACGTTCCAGAGGCGAGATGGCATCGATCCGGACGATGACCAAGTCATCGAACCAAAGCGTCCCGTCGATCGCCTCGTCGAGCCGAAGAATGTCGGCGCTGGCCAAACGCACCTCTTGATGTCGACAGGTCTCCGGGATCTCCACCTCGAAGCTGAAGTTCGTCCACTCCTCGTTTCCCAGGATCCGCGTACTCTCGCCAAGCGCACCGGTCTCGGGCGAGCGGCAATTGACGACCCAACGCAGACCGGACTCCGAATAGAGCTTGTCGCTGCGATAACGCCCGGACATCCGATAGGCCCCGGGGGCCAGATACAAGGGCTGATAAAAATGATCGAACCGCGTCCGCGAGAAGCGGAACAGGATCCGCAGCGCCTGCCCCCGCGACCCTTCGACCGGCGCCCGCGAGATGCTCGCGCGGTCGTGCTTGACCACATGCCAGTCGAAACCGAAGCCGGTGAACGGCAGCTCGAAACCACCGTTGAACAGGAGCCCCAACTCCTGTCGCTGAGCGGCAAACAAACTGTTGACCCAGGCCAGATAAGCCGCCTCGAACTCCTCCTCGCGCAGCAATCGCGCAACGTAGCTCGTGCGCTCCTCCGCCGACAGCGGCACGACCCCCGGAGCCCGCCGCATCGCATAGAGCTGCCGGACCAGACCAAGCTCCGACTTACCTTGCGCGGTCTCGACGAAGAACTGCTCCCACCACCCCGGCGGTTGACGAACGAAGTCGTGAAAGGCGGCCATGCCCTCCGGCGTGCTCAGCAACCGGCGAAAGGTCTCGAAGATGCTCCGCGTGCGCGGCGAGCCGGCCTCGATCGCGCGCGACCAGTGCGACAGGGCCAAGTCCAACCGGCCCCGGCTGGCCCAATAGGCCGCGACGTCCTCCTGCACCCGGGCGCTCACCGGCGCCAAGGCGGACGCGGCCGCGACCAACCCCTCCGCGCGCGCCTGATCCTCCTCGGCCACCGCCAATCCACCCAGCGCAAGCAACGGCTGCGCCCGGCTCGGATTCAGCCGATAGGCCTCCGTCAGCAAGGCCCGAGCCGTCTCCGGATCACGTCCCAACAGCGAGAAACCCAGCCGGTAGAGCGCCTCGGGCTGCTCCCGATGCCAATCGAGCACCTGGCGTGCCGCGTCGGCGCCGTTCTCGTCGAGTCCGGCCTCGTAGAGTCGCGCCACCCCGAGCGATCCGACCCGCCAGGCCAGGACCACGCAGATCAGCGTAAACCCGATACGCCAGACCAAACCCCGACCGCGCGACATCGAGCCCCCCGCCTCGGTCGAACCGCTAGACCGGTGGCCGCTCATTGTGATCCTGTCCATAGCCGTAGAGGTACTGGTATTGGTACCGATATCCATAGCCGTATCCATAGCCGTATCCATAGCCACGCCCTCCGGGCTGACCCACCTTTTGCAGCACGACACCGATGATGCGCGCCTGACTGCCGCGCAGACGCTTCAGACTCTCCTTCACCATCGTGCGCGTGTTCTTGGCCGTATTGATCACCAACAGGCTCGCGCCGGCCATGCGCGAGAGCACCAAGGCATCCGCGAGACCGATGACCGGCGGGCCATCGATCAACACATAATCGAAACGCTCGGCCGCCAGCTTGAGCAGATTCATCATCTTGCCGCTGGACAGCAGCTCGACCGGATTCGGCGGCATCGGCCCGCTCGAGATCAAGAAGAGACCATCGACGCTCGTCGCTTGCGCGATCTCCGCAGGGCTGATCTCCGCGGCGAGATAATTGGTCAGACCCACGTCGTTGGGGAGATCGAAGATGCCGTGCAGCGACGGGTTACGCAGATCGCAATCGATGCACAGCACGGTACTGCCGCTCTGGGTGAAGGACGCAGCGACACTGACACAGCTGAAGGACTTGCCCTCGCCCGGAGAGGCGCTGGTAAAGTGCAACACGCGCGGCGCACCCTCCGCGGTCGAGAACATCAGCGAGGTCCGAAGCGAGCGACTGGCCTCGGCCAAGGGTCCCTTCGGGTCATTCGCGACACTCAGGGCGAGGTTGGCCGAGGATTGCACCCCCGTCGAGGTGTCGATAAAGGGTAGGCTTCCGAGCACCGGTCTCCCGGTCTCCTTCTCGACCTCGTCGTTCGACTTGTAGGAGTCGTCGAGATGCTCGAGCAAGAGGATCAACAGCACGCCGAGTACGAGACCCAGGAACGCCGACACCATCAGGTTCTTGTTGAGATCCGGCTTGAAGGGCTTCACCGGTACCGTCGCCAGATCGACGATGCGGATGTTGTCCTGCACGATGCCGGAGACCAGCTCCGCCTCCGTGACCCGCGACAGTAGCCCGTTGTACATCGCTTGAAGCGTGTCGCGCGAGCGGGCCAGTGCGTTGTAATCGACCGTCTCGTCGCGCAGCTTCAAGAGCTCCAACCGAGCCTCTTCGGCGCGATCGGCGAGGAGCTGGCGCTCCTTGAGGCTCGTTTCGTATTCGATGCGGAGACTGCGCGAGATCGAATCGACCTCGGCCGCGATCTGTCCGTCGATGGCCTCGATCTGGCTGCGAAGCTGAACCATTGCCGGATAATCCGGCAGAAACACCTCGAGCTTGCGCTGATATTCATCCAGAAGCTCGCCGCGGCGGGTCTTCAGCGACTGAATGACCTCGCTCCCCAGAAAGTCCGAGCTGCCTTGCGCATCGATCTCGTTCATCGCGCGCATCTTCGCTTCGGCCTGAAAGAGGTTCCGCTCCGCCTCGCCGAGCCGATCGCGCAGTGCCCCGTACTCGCTCTGCGAATATTCGAGCAGGTTGTCCACGTGGACCAGATCCTTGCTGCGCGCATAGGCCGTCAACTGGCGCTCCGCATCCTCGAGCTGAACGCGGGTCCACTCGATCTGCTGCTCGTAAAAGGTCTGGGTCGAGGTGGCGTCATCGCTCCGACGCTCGGTTTGAAAATTGACAAAGGCCTTTGCAACCGCATTCAGCATGGCCGTAATGGCCCGTGGATCACTCCCCTCCATGCTTAATTGAATCAGATTGGTGTCGCGCACCGGGGTGGCCACCAGCGAGCTTCGGATCCGCGCCGCCACGGCGGCCTGATTGGACGCCAAGGGATCGTCCAAAAGACGGTCGCGTTGCTCGTCCAGCGCGGTCGGCTCGACGCGTCCCTGGCGCGCATGCCACCATTGCGTCAACTGTTGTTGCAGCTCGTCGAAGAATGTCGGCTTGGCATCGTCCGTTTTGGTTTCAGGCGCGAGATCCAAGCTCAAGGTCTGCGCGGCACGCTCGGCCAAGACGCTGCTGCGAAGCAGCTCCAGTTGGTCGCCCGTGAAGTTGCGCGCCGATGCAACCGCCGAAAGATCCGTGAAGCCGAACTGATTTCCGGAAGGGGGCGTCGCCTGAACCGTCGCCGTAGCGCGATAGACCGGCGGCTCGCGGACCGTATAGAAGAGCCCGGCGATCAAGGCCAGCAACACGGCGAAGATGAGCAGCCACTTGCGATAGAGCAGGATCGCCAGATAGCGCTTGAGATCCAGACCCTCGCCCTCGTCGCCGAGATCCTGAAACACCGTGCCCCGTGGATAGTCGAGAGCGCCGGGCCCTGGCCCGGCAACCATCGGCCCACCGCCGGGCGGCGGCAATCGCGGATAGGTCGAATTCGAAAAATCGTTCATAAGTCGAGCCGAATCAGCATCACAAATAAGAGCCATCAATGGCCTAAGGCGCTCATCCTCAGAAGGTCACGGTCTTCTGGACATCCACCGGCGAGTATGTCCTCAACACACCCAGCCACGGATCGAAAAAGAGCGCGAGGGCGGACGGCGGCACATAGATCCGATCATTGCCCACCAACAGAGGATCCCTGAGCTTGCCCTCCAAGATCGCCTGATAATCCACGACATAAGCATGCAACTGGGGATTCGGCGTTTGCCGCGTCTCGTCCGTCGCCCGAAAGATCACGACCTGCCGCTTCTTGCCCACAGGCGGAACACCGCCGGAGGAGGCCAGCACCTGCCCCAGCGTCGTCCTTCCGCTGATCTGCAGCGACCCGTTCATCTTACCGGAGAGTGTAATGTTCATGTTCGCCGTCTCCTCGACGTGAACGGAGACACTCGGATTACGCAGATAACGGCTGCCCAGAAGCCGCTCGATCTCGGACTCGGCCTCGTCCGTCGTCAAGCCGTTGACAGAGATGGACCCGACCAACGGCATCGTATAGTAGCCCTGAAAATTCACCCGGCCGGCCGACGACATCTCCTCGACGCCGAAGACATCGACCCGCAACAGATCATAGGGACCGATGCGATAGACCAGATCGTCCAGACTGGGGTCCGGCGGAGGCCCGATCGTCACCGGAACCGTCTCCACATCACCCGGTGCCGTCGGATACTGCTTCGCCGCGTCTCCACTCAACGGATTGCCGCCTGTTGTCCCGGTTTCAGTGACATCGGAGCCAACGCCCCGCGGAACCGGCCCCCCACATCCGCCCAGCAACAAGGTGAGCAGAAAAACGGCCGTCAAGGCCATCGCAATTGCGGCGTTCGTCAGCCCAACGCGGGTGTGATCATCACCAAACCCTCGATGACTTCCGGCATCGAGCGCTCCACGACCCCATCCGCGAAGCCCGAACCGAGACACCTCGGCGGATCCAGCGAAATCGAGCGCCCGCCCATCCCGGGAGCAACGCATCAAGACATGTCGGAAAAACGCAAAGATTCTCAAACAAGACATGTAATCCATCCCCAAACGTGCTCGTCATGCCGTGGCGCGGAAAAAACGACCGGACCCAACGGCCCAAGGTCTTCATGGAAGACGAGAAGGTGGCACAGCATCGACGTCACCCCGAACCCCGTTAGGCTCTTCGACCTCTCGCAGCAATAAACTGGGGCAACTTAGATAGGTTCTTCCAAGCCAAGGAACCGAAGCCGCCAACCGCGTTGGCACGAAGGATACGATAGTCTTCCCGAGATTTTTGCATCAGGTGCTTGAGCGACCGGTTGCTGACCCCCCCGACCCGCATCCGAACCAGCACCTCCGGCACATAGACCACCCGACCGGACAACTGCATCAGCATGCGGAGCATGAGGTCGTAATCCCCGGCAATGCCATAACGAAGGTCGAAGCCACCGAAACGCTCGTACAGCGAGCGGCGCAGATAGAGCGTGGGATGCGGAGGCGCCCAGCCCCAACGCAACCGGCTTCGCCGATACGCCCCGGAGCGCCAGTAACGAACGACACGGAGAGTATCCCCACGAGCGACATACACCAAGTCCCCGTAAACCGCATCCACCCCCGGGTCTAAAAAAGCCGCGGCGACGCGCGTCAAGACATCCGGGTCAGCAAACACATCGTCCGCGTGCAGGAAACCCACCACCTCACCGCTCGCTCGGTCGATCCCCTTGTTCAAACCGTCATAAATGCCCCGATCAGCCTCGCTGACCAACACGGCAAGCCGATGACGATGCGCCTGCAGGATATCCAGGGTCCCGTCCCTGCTTGCCGCATCGATCACGATATGCTCTCGATCCGGATAGGACTGGCTCGCGACCGAGGCCAAACAGTCGCCGACGGTCGCCGCGCAACACCATGTGGTCGTCACGACCGAGATCTTCATTGCACCGATGCCATCCGTGTCGCAGCCAACTCACTATCGTTGATGATTCTCGCACCCTCCAGCCCTGCCCGAACGGCCGATACTCATCTCCCCCGCCGCCAACTCACGCATCTTCAGCACGATCATGTACTCGTAGATCGCCAACAGCCGGCAATAGGTCAGACCAGCGTGTCCGTCCAGAAAACCACGACGCAGGATGTACATATAGAGAAACCGCAACAACGGGCGAAACGGCAGACGGGTCGATAGCACCTTGAGCGCCCGCCGCCGGCGCGTCGGATCCCGCGCAGTGAGCCCGCTCCAGTCAAAGCCACCGCCGTTCTCCGACAATCGCGCTGCCTCCCGTGCCTCGGCACTCGCGTAGCGATTGTGCTTGTCGAACCAATCGGTCAGACCTTTCGAGAAGGAATAGTGCAGATAAGGCTCCCTCAGGGTGCCGATCCGCTCCGGAGCCAGATCCTCCCGCTGCCCATGGCCCACCTGCTTGAAGCGAAACCGATCTCGATGCCCCAACCGCACCTGATAGCTCGGATAGAGCCCGGAGTAACGCAGCCAGCGACCCATGAACATCATCCTCGACGGCACGCGCCAGGCGTCGAACCGCCCGTCCGCAACAGCCGCCTGCAGCTCCGCCTGCAGGGCCGGCGTCACGATCTCGTCCGCATCCAGGTGAAGCACCCACTCATGCTTGAAGGGGATCTGGTCCAGGGCGTAATTGCGCTGCCCGGCGAAATCGTCAAAGGCGCGCCGATAGACGCGGGCTCCCAGCCGTTCCGCCACCGCCACGGTGTCGTCCTGGCTGAAGGAATCGACCACCACGACGTCGTCCGACCAAGCAACGGCCGCAAGGCAAACAGGCAGATTGGCTTGCTCGTTGAGCGTCAGAATGAGGATCGAGATACCCATGTTGTGCGGTCGCCTAAGGATCTTCAGCACCACCCCAATCATCGCCTTCGCCAGTGCCCGCAACCACCCCACCGGCTGGAAGCGCTGACTGCCGGCGGCGAGCAGCAGGCTCGGCACTTTTACCAGCACTCTCCAGCCAGGCCAGAGCGGTCGCAATCACCTTTTCCTGTTGGTCCTCCAGCCCAAGCCACAGCGGCAAGCGCACCAATCGATCTGCAAGGTCGTCCGTTACCGGTAGAGCGCCCCGGGTTCGCCCCACTACCTGGCCTTGGGGTGCGCTGTGCAACGGCACATAGTGGAAGACGCAATTGATGTCTTGCGCCTTCATCGCCTGGATGAACGCAGTGCGGTCGTCCAGGTCGCGCAGCAGCAGGTAGTACATGTGTGCGTTGTGGCCGCAGCCGTCCGGAATCACCGGGCGGCGCACGCGGCCGGCGCGCTCCAGCGGCTCGAAGGCCGCATGATAGCGCTCCCAGATCGCCAGCCGGCGGGCGGTGATGGAATCGGCCTCTTCCATCTGCGCCCAGAGGAAGGCCGCGATAATCTCGCCGGGGAGGTAGGAGGAGCCGATGTCCACCCAGGTGTACTTGTCGACCTGACCGCGGAAGAACTGGCTACGGTTGGTGCCCTTCTCGCGGATGATCTCGGCGCGCTCGGTCAGGGCCGGATCGTTGATCAGCAGCGCCCCGCCCTCGCCGGAGATGATGTTCTTGGTCTCGTGAAAACTCATGGTGCCAAGGTGGCCGATTGAACCGAGAGGCCGGCCTAGATGGCTTGCCATCACGCCCTGCGCCGCGTCCTCGATGACCAGTAGACTGTAACGCTCGGCGAGGTCCATAATCACATCCATCGCGCACCCCACCCCGCCATAATGCACCGGCACGATAACGCGGGTCCGCGGTGTAATAGCCGACTCAATCAGGCGCTCGTCGAGATTCAGCGTATCCGGACGGATATCGACGAACACCGGCACAGCCCCCCGCAGCACAAAGGCATTGGCGGTCGAGACGAAGGTGTAGGACGGCATAATGACTTCGTCGCCCGGCTGGATGTCCGCGAGGATGGCGGCCATCTCGAGCGCAGCGGTGCAGGAGTTGGTCAGTAAGGCTCTGCGGCAACCGGTGCGTTTCTCGAGCCAGCCTTCGCAGCGCTTGGTAAAAGCCCCGTCACCGGCGAGCATGCTGTGAAAATGTGCCTCGGCGATATACCCAAGTTCTTTACCGACCATATAGGGCCTATTAAAGCCGATATAATCACTTTTTTGCATTGGTTCCATGCCGTTAACTTCCTATCTCACCCGCGCGTGAACCTGTGTGCCGGTCGTCGGGAAAACGACGTACCTCAGCAAAAAGAAAAGCACCCCGGCAACGACAAAGATCGCGACGGCTTGAACAAGTTGGTGGGGAAACCCCAATCGATCAAAAAAGACATAAAGTAACGCTATATTTGTTCCATAGCCGATTGCGTGAGCGCCTATGTAGCGAGCCAACGCACTGGAATGATTTCCAGTATATGAAAAAGAGACGCTTGCGTGGCCAAAGTACGCAATCAATGCTCCAATGGGATAGAGCAAGGACACGGTCACTTTCGGATCGACGCCAAGCCAGACGATCCCGAGGTATATCCCATAACCCAACAAATTGCTGAAAATACCGACCAAACCGTAACGGACTAGCCGTGGTACTTCAGGCTGCACTCGCGCCCATGCCCCCCTAATCATCGAGTAATCCGAGTAAATGCAACCGGTCCACTTTGCCGTTTGGATTCTTCGGCAAATTTCGCATGACGAAGAGTTTATTGGGAATCATGTAGGCTGGCAAAAGGTCTCCGACATTTCCGAGGACTGTAGATTCATCTAAAACCTCATGACTGGCAACAAACGCGACCAACTTACCGTACGCAGAGCTGACGCGCTGATACACCACCGCCGCCTGATCAACCAGAGGAACTTTCATGAGCGCATGCTCGATTTCCTCAAGCTCGATGCGATAACCCATATGTTTGATCTGATTGTCCTTCCGCCCCATGAAGTAAAGCTGCCCGGCCTCCTCATGCACCAGATCGCCCGTACGGTACATTCGCTTACCAAAGCGAGCAGGTTCCGAAAGCGTAGAAAAAACCGCTGACGTTCGCTCCGAATCGTTGAAATACCCCGCGGCAACGTTCGGTCCGATAAGAAAGAGCTCGCCAGTCACGGCATCCCTGCCGTCCCTGTCAAGGAGCCGGTAGTCGAAATTCGGGTTCAACATCCCCAGCGTCGGCAGGCCATGAAGATCTTCAAAATCCCGGTCCGTCAGCGTATAGGCGCTGCAGATGCACGTACATTCGGTCGGACCATACACGTTGACAAGTTCCGCCTGACCGGAAAAAAGGCGGTACAGCTTCTGAAGCTCCACCTTCGGATACCCCTCACCGCCGAACACGATGGTCCGAAGATCCAGCAGGCTCTCCGAGGTAAGGGCCTTCATCGTCATCAGGTAAATCAGGAGGGAAGGGACCGAAAACCAAATAGTGCACTTCAGCCGTCCAACATAGGCTGTGAGCGCGTAAGGATCCGACAGGAGCTCGCGACTGATCGGGGTCAGTGCCGCTCCGCAGAACAACCCCACGTAGAAATCGAATACCGAATTATCGAAATACATTGGGCTCAGGTTGGCGAAATTGTCGCGAGCTGTAATGCCAAACCGCGACTGGCCCCAAGCGATGAAATGCAAAACGTTCTGATGAGTGACTGCGACGCCCTTCGGAACGCCCGTCGAGCCGGAGGTGTACATGATGTAAGCAATACAGGACCCGTCGACCTTACGGGCGAGATCCATCTGTACCACCAGATCTGCAGCGTCGACAACCGGCAGCTGCTGTTCGTCAAGAAACGCCAATCGGCAGCCTTGCGTTGAGGCAAGCTCGGTCATGGCAACCGCATAGGCGGGATCATCGAAAAACAAGACCGACGGGCTGCTCACGTCGAGAATACGCGCAGAGCGGGTAAGCGGCGATGCGACATCGATGTTGGCATACGGTATTCCCAACCGAAGCGCGGCAAGCATCAGGGCGTAGGAGAGAACCCGTTTCTCGTGCCCGATAGCAATGACGTCCCCCCGCGACAAACCCATAGCCAAGAGCAATCCCGCTAGGCGCTCAACTAAGCCGCTGACCTCACTAAAGCTGAAATCTCGACCCGCGTAACGCAGCGCCACCTGATCAGCGAAACTCGACGCAACCTCGGAAAACAATAAACCAACATTGTAATGGTGTGTAGTCATGCCGCTAGGAGCCGCGAACCAACCGAGAGAACTTGACCATCAGGGGCCTCAATATCTGAAAACCTTAGAACATCTCCATCTTTCCGGAAAACAATTCCGTTCTCATAAGACAAGCCGACTACGCACTCTGGAAAAAGCTCCATGAAACGACGCATGTAGGGATTATGGAAACGATGTGCCGAGAAGACCCGATAGGAAACACCCTCGACGTCGAATCGGCAGCCCTGGGATCGATTGTTGAAAGCCTTGATCTTTTGCAGCATCAGATCATTACTCTCCCGGAAGGAGATAACTTGATCAGCTGATTTCCTGCTATAGTAGATTGCATCTGAGCCAATCGCCTGCTCACATAAAGGCAAAAACCTCCTCGCAAGTGCGTCGACGAACACCTGCTTCTCTGCAACGAAACTCAGCTGATAAAGCGTCGTCACGTCCAAGTCGTCCGTAAAAGGTATCCTGACCTGGGAAATAATTGGGCCGGTGTCGACCCCACTATCCATAACGTGACAGGTAGCACCAGCATCGCGGCTATACAGAATTGCGCCGATTACAGGATCAACTCCCCTTAAATCCGGAAGAAAAGAAGGATGGATATTGACATACCGCGCAGGGGGGAGATCCGCCACCGGCAAAATATACGGACAACCGTTCGAAATCAAAACATCGAAACAATAATTCCGCAGCAAAGATAGGAGTTCACTCTTATTGTGCACCACCAAATAGTTGTCAATGCCGCGAATCGATTGACGGCGGAAGTCCCGCTCTAAATGGCTGCCCTCAATCACAATAACTAGAGACAACGTGACTTGACTCTCGATCAATTGCTCGAGCACGAAACGCCTGTTCCCAACAAATGCGAAATGATCGGTGATCAAATGACTAACCCCCCATTCACATCGAGAATTACCCCATTGATGAACTCGTTCTCGATCACCGTAGCCACGGCCTGAGCGACTTCTTGAGCCTTGCCGAGTCGCCCGAGCGGAGTGTTCTGCAGAATGTGCTTGATGCTATCAACACTCAAAGCCTGATGTGTGGATTCGGTGCCGATAAAACCCGGTGCTACTGCATTACATCGAATCCCGCAACGACCGAGCTCTTTCGACCAGGTCACGGTCATCGCATTAACACCCGCCTTCGCAGCCGCATAGGCTGTTTGGCCTTCGTTGCCGCAAGCGCTGATTGAGCTGATGTTGACAATCACCCCTTTGGTCCTGAGTAAGACCATCTGTTCAACGACAGCGCACGTCATGATGAACACGGAATCGAGGTTAACCGTCACCGCTTCCCGGAAGCGTCCGTAGTCGTGCATGATTCCTTCCGGCTTCATGATATTCACCAGCGGTTCGTTGTAGATCACGCCGGCATTATTGACCAGCACGTCGATCCGGCCATGCTCCTTGACGACGCTAGCGACAACTGTCCGGGCCTCCTCGGGTTGAGTTACATCCAGGCATTTTCCGAACACGGAAGTCGGCAACGCGTCCAACGCGTCACGGTCCCGGTCAACAACCACGACCGTGGCCCCGTTCGAAAGGAGGTGTTCGGCAATCACCAGGCCCAAACCTTTACCACCCCCGGTCACCAGCGCGACCAAGCCTTCAATCCTCAAGCGCCACCCCCTTCTCCCTCAGCACATCGACGATCCCGGCAACTGACACCATTCGCAAGATATCTGGAATCGTCAACAAGATGTTGTACTCCCTCTCCAGCGTCAATACGAGATCCATCTGCTTTAGGGAGTCCCAACTGCCGACGTCCGCTTTTGTCAGGGCAATGTTGATCTCCTTTTCCTTCAAACGAAACACTTCCGACAGAATGAGTGCAAGACGCTTGTCCATTTCAGACCCCAAAAAACTTCACATAGTCGTCAGCCGAGTAGCGCAACTCCTCCGCCGACCTCGCGAGGTGCACGGTATTCGCCTTGGTATCCTTGGTGATCAATGCGCCACCGCCCACAACATTGAAATCGCCGACGGAGACCTTGTTGACCACCGTCGCGTTAACGCCCAAGAACGTGTTGGCGCCGATGACCGCCTGACCCGAAATAACGGCACCGGAAGCGATCCATGCATTATCGCCGACCTTACAGTGGTGGGCGAGCGTGGCATTGCACCAAACCATGGTATTGGCACCGACCTGAGCATGAGGCTCCACGACTGCGCCGGGCAAGATGATGCTGCCCTCTCCTATCGGATTAACTGAGTAGACACGCGCGTCAGGATGAATGTAGCTCTCCAACGCGTAGCCTTTTGCGCGAAGCCGTTCGAACAGAGAAGCGCGGTCGCGATTCAGATCGTTGTAGCCCATCGCCATAATGATCAAGACCTCACCGGGCGCGAATTCCGATGCCAGTCGGGACAACGGGATGGAAGGCACCTCATCAATATTACCTGCCGCTTCGAACCCGTCGTCTACCGTTGCTGCAACGATCTGATAGCGACTATCTTGTCGCAGATAAAAGAGGAGTATATCCGCAGTTATAGCGTTGCCTGCAAGAATAATCTTTTTCACACGCCCCCCTCCATTACTGCCAAACCGAAACCGGTCTTCCCATAACCATTGCCATTGTATAGCATGTACAAGCTATCTCTGTGGCGAAAAACCCGGGGATAACAAATCATTTCGGAATCCCAGCCGGTATCGGATACATCAATACCTACCTCAGAATCAAGCCGCTTCCACATCAATCCATCATCGGATTCCGCATACCCCATACGATAGGTCTCGACGTTAGATTGCCCCCTAAAAGAATACCACATCCGGAACCCTCCATTATTATTCCGGATGACTGATGGCCGCGATATAGCGTACTCATACTCGTTCAGATAGTCTATACACGTGACCGCTTTTGGGTCCCAGTAAATTCCGTCAGCGGATTGCCTATGCTTAATATTGTAATAATGACGAAAACCCTCTCCGTGCGGCTTCCAGTGGCTGCATGAGACGTACCACATACGCCAAGATGATCCGTCATAAAGCACGGTCGGTGAGGCAGCAAAACAAGGGTCATCGACACCTCGATCCAGTACCGGGCCCGGCAATTTCAAAAACGACTTCCCGTGATCGCTTGAGATTGCTAAACCCGTCGCAGCATCGAAAATAAGCTTATTTTTAACGCTGAATCCTATGGTATAAAGAAATATCTTGCCATCTATATTTACTACATCAGAAGGAATCACACCATTGTCGTCGAAAAATCCGGTGGAACCGATATCAATGATTGGTTTAGTGACGAGACGGCGAATACTTGTTGGGCAGACAAGATCGATTTCCAAAGAAAATATACGCCCCCTTCCTGAATCATCATAAGAACCAAAATAGACCCTATACACATCATCATGTAAATGCAAAGGCACCGGAGTTCTTCCGCCAGTAACCATTATCTCGTTTTGCCCTGTTCCGCAGAATATGTGCCCCAACTTGCACCATTTCATTAGAAATACCTTCCGGATTCCGGCATCAGTAATTAGGGTAGAGATCCTGTAGTTGCAGAAGATCAGCTGTTCTGACAAACAACCCAGAATACGCGTTCCGAGATCCCGTAGTAATCGTTATCGGCAGAACCGAAAGAGAAATTCCGAAACCACCGTGAGAAATACCGACGAACGTCATCTTGATTCGCAAAAGCGTGCAGCCGGTACCCTTCACGGCTTCCGTAGGGGTCATTGTGGATTCGATACGAGCCATCCTCCAGTTCGACCGCATCATTAAAAATATACGACCCACTGTTTGCGACCGATGCGACGAGCCAACCACCCGGTTTTAGCACCCGAGAATACTCTGCCAGGTTGTCGGCAAAAGTCTCGCCATCGTCGCAGTAATAGCAGCAGTGACATGCGAGGATATAATCGAAATAGCCATCATCGAAAGGGATAGCGGTGTTTCGACCAACTCGTAAGTCTGCCGTATAACCAAGTCTCTTGAGCCGATTACCAGTTTGCTCGACAATCCCTTCCGTGATTTCAATTCCCGCGACCCCGAAATCCTGTTCACACAGGAAAACGCTGTTCCTGCCATCTCCGAAGCCGACATCAAGTACCCGGTCACCTGCTCTCGGCTTCTGAAATGATAGGCCCGGATAAGTAGCCAGAAAAGTGCGGACTACGAACTCAGTTGGATAGACCCTGGTTCCGGTGCGCTGTGCATAGAACTGCTCGTACTTGCTATCGATCCCGTGAGCCTGATCGGCCATGAACTTCCCTCACAATGGTAAAAGGACGCTGCTTGGTCTCCGAAAAGACCTTCGAGAGATAGATGCCGATGATGCCCACGAAGGAGATGACCATCCCTCCAAGCACCCAGATGGATACCATGACGGACGTCCACCCATCGACCGGATGCGACAGGAACACTCGAGTGAACGCCAGATGTCCGCTGTAGGCAAGAGAACAGACAAGTATTAAAGCACCGATATAAAAGATGAACCGAAGCGGCACTTCGCTGAAGGAAGTAATGGAGTTCGTAAAATGGGCTAGCTTTTTTGTCAAGCTGTATGTTGTCTTGCTCGTGCCATGCTTATCCACAGTATAGGCGCATTGCTTGAAACCCGTGATAATCCAGAGGAACGAGATGACTACTTCATTCTCACGATGTCTCAATAAAGCATTCACATAACGTCGGGACATCAGGCGTGCAGTGGTAATATTGCGTGGATGTTTGACACTACTCAACAATTCGAGCAAGGTGTAGTAAATCTCTCCACTCCAACGTTCCGTGATACTGCCTTTCCGCGTTCTCTGGACACCATATACGACGTCCGCACGTTCTGCAGCCATGACCTGGTAAAAGTCCGGCAACCACTCCGGTTCTTCCTCCAAGTCGCTGTCGATGAGAAAAATCAAATCACCTTCGGCGAACTCAAGACCGGTCATCATCGCCTTATGATGACCAAAATTCCGTGAAAGATCGACGACCACAACATGTTGGTCTACTTCCGTCAGCTTCCTGGCCCGCTCTAGGCTGTCATCTGGAGAGCCGTCGTTTACCAGTACGATTTCATAGTCGTCACCGGCGAACGCTCTTGCAGCAGCAGTAGCCCGACGATGAAAATCCTCGACGTAAACAGCCGACCGATACAATGTCGCAACTAGGGAGAGCTTCATATGCGACAATTCCTCATGTAACGCGGTGCGGCGCGGCCGCAGTTGAAAAGCAAATCGAGGATGGTAACACCGTGGCTGAACTCCCCCCATAGCTGCCGGTATTCAGGGTAGCCGGCATAGTCGAACCACGTCAGCTTAATCCCCTCGTGTGCGAACACCTGCTCATCGAGATAGTTCTTTGCGGCAGGACCTGAAATATATTCGGTACCGCCGGCCTTTGCGCAGAGGTGGGCCAGTCGCTCGGATTTCCCTTCGATTAGGGTGTAATCCCAGGAATTCGAAATGACCGTTGTGACATGCAAATAAGTACAGATGGCTTCGATGAAGCCCCGATTGAGGTCCGAGAGGTGACTATAGGATCCGGTAAGGTAAAGCGGCTCCAGCCATGATGCAATCTCCGAGAAATGCGGGGCACGACGGTAATTCTGGACAATCGTCCGCCAATGCAAACCGGCCCAACCGGCCCCGTCCAGCTCGGTCTCTCGGATTGTCTGGTGGTATCGCCCTTTGACTTTAACTGGGACAGTCAGCCAACGTAGCCCTTCGGGTGTCTTGATCTGATTCCGGTTGCGCCAATCGCGCCGAGTGTATTGCATATCGTCGTAGAGGATGAACTCGTCCACTGCTGCGATCAGGTCAAAGTATCCCTTCCAGGGGATGTAATTAGACTGGACAATGGCAACTTTCTTCATGGCTTGCGAAACACACCCAGAATCGAGGTCCCGAAAGGGAAACGAATCCAATGCCCGACCGGCGTTTCCGACGCGAACACAAAAGTGAGCCCGGCATTGATCGGTGGACTCGGAATACGATGGCTCTTGATGATCAGTGCCCGCTTCTGGTCCTCGCTCAACCGCATGATGCCGGGTCTTCGCCGAGCGAGGTAGTAAAGCGGACTCAAGAAAAACATAAAATAACGCGCGTCGCAGAGCGCGAGGCCCGCCTGCTCGCCGAGGCGCGCGAAGTCGGCGCGGGTGTAGCGGCGCAGGTGGTGTGCCAGGTCATCGTTGTAGCTCCAGAATTGCCGTAAGGCCGGCGTGGTGACGAACAGCAGTCCTCCAGGCCTGAGCGCATCCCGCGCCTGGCACAGGGCCTCTAGGTCGTCGGGCAGGTGCTCGATCACGTCGAGGAGGAAAGCGACGTCCCAGTGATCGCGCCAGCCGAGATTCATCAGGTCGATCTGATAACGCTCCACCCCCTCGGGCAGTACACTGCCGGCCATGCGCAGCGCGGTGCGCGAGGAGTCGGCCAGCGCGAGCGGCCGATACTGTCCCGGACGCCGGTCGGCGAGGAAGCGCACCCATCCGCCTACCCCCCCCCCGAGGTCCACGGCCGACAACGGGCCGGCACTCACCGGATGATGCCGGTCGAGGGCACGCAGCAGGAAGCGGTGTCGTCCGCGATACCAGAAATGGCGCTCCTGCATGGCCCAGAGGGTGGCGAAGCCGTCTTCGGGGTATTCGTCGTCGCGGTGTTGGACGGGGGTGCTTGGCTCGAGGATACCGTCTTCCGCGCGATGATAGCGAACTGTGTCCTTGACAGGTCTGTCCAACATGTTTGCGATCCGTGACTCAAATCAAAAAAGCGCATCGGCGCCACAGGTGGCTTGCGTTGATGCATTGGACAATGTGACATCGGCCCGGCGCAGGTCGATTGTACTGCCGCCGAACGCGCTCCGCCTGATCTAGTCGACGCTGAAATACCGCCGGCGGATTTTGCGGGCCTCGAGGGCCGTCATCGACGGACGCGCTGCGTCGGAGGCGTCCTTCCTGTATGCACCACGCCGCTGCTTGACCAATGCTTCCGTGGGTTCTTGGCCCGCTGCGCTGATGAGCGCTTCGACCAGTCGACCTTCCTGCGCGTGATAGGCCTCGACTTGCCGGGCGAGTCGGATCACGACGCCGCGGTGCGCAAAGATCAACGCAGCGCCCCCGGTCGCGATGATGGCCGCAAGCACGGTTGCTGCGGCTCCGATGAGTGCCACCTGGATTTCGATTGTCATCGCATTTCATCGCCGTCGGTACGGCGCTCCTTATTTCTCGTCCTCAAACAAAAGATCCCACGCCATCGCGGTGCCGGCTTTGACGGCCTTGCTCACGCGTTTGCCGAGCAGGATGTCGTGATACTTCGGCGGCAAGCCGTGGCCCGGTCGGATGCTGCGCAAGTTACGCGGGGTCAGGGTGTCGCCGGGCTGCATGTCTTCGGCGATGTAGAGCGAACGCCGGAAGCGCCGCGAGGGCAGCTCCGCCTCGGTCGGACCGCATTGGACGGCACCTAGCGCCTGCCAGGCGCGTTCGGTCTCGACGACCAGGGCGGCCATCTCGTGCGGCTCCATGGATCAGGCGCTGTCCACACCGCCGTCGGCGCGGCTGAGGGTGAAGTGCTTTTCGATGACGGTTGCGCCGAAGGCCACGGCGGTGCGGAAACCGGGGACGGACCCTGAGGTATCCCCCTATGCGAGCAGAAAGCGATGCCGGCCGCGATAACAGAAGTGCCGCTCCTGCATCGCCGAGAGGGTCTCGAATCCGCTTTGCTCGTACTCCTCGTCGCGGTACAGGATTGGGATCAAGGGACGGAAGATGTCGTCTTCATCAGCGCTATACTCGATTGTCACTTGATCGGGCCTCTCCGCTATCTCGTATCGACAATGATCATTTCAATTAGACGAGGTTTTTATCTACTTGCGGCATCTCGGTTTGTCGCTATGCACCGAGCAACAAAAGGCCATAGCCCCGCCAACCCAAACAGGGCTACAGCCAGCACGAACGGCCAAGCGACCAATGCATAGCGGTATTCGACATAGCCGACGATCCCTCCAAAATAGAAGGTTCTCAAAAACACAAATGCAGTCCCAATCCAGAGCAAACTTACGTCCCAGCGCGCTGTTGCTGCCGCGTACCCGAGTCTCGCCAACCGCACGATACCGACGACGAACAACATCAATAGCACCAGCTTTAGCACTAAGAATCCACCGGTCAGAGCCTTGCTCAAGGTTCTTGGCAACAGAGCGAAGGCGTTCAGGTAATGCGAGGCATTGTTGAGATTCACCCAAAAGTTAGCGGAACTGTAGAGGCGGTTCCAGAGATAGTAGCTCCACGGATCGCGCTCGATTCGTTCTTTCGCAATGGCACCGAATAAGCGGTCCTCCTCAGGCATCATTAAGCGTCGCGCTTCCACCGCACGCACAACCGACAAGAGCTTTTCGCGTTCGGCGTCATCTGCAAATGCAGCGGCGGGCAGCCTGGCAAACTCGTCCGGGCCGATCATCAAGGGTCCCCAGATGATCTTCTCCTTGGCTGACTGGGGGGCGATCCAGGTCAGGCTCCAAAGCGTCAGACCAGGTGTTGCGTGCTCGAATTCACCGAAGATCCTGACCTCCTGAGCAACCTGCCAGCGGTAAGAGACATTTGCACCAACAATAGCCAGGAAAGGCATCGCTGCCAGAAGACCGTAGAGCACAAAGCTCCGCCAGTTTAGGGCCGGCAAGGCCATCGCCAGACCGATCAGGAGCAGCGCAAAGGCGAAAAGGATCATCTCCGGCCGGGCCAGAAAGGTCAGACTCAGCAAGAGACTCGCCCCGACTAGAGCCAATGGCTTGACCCGGTGCGCTCGCGCGGTGACAAACAGCGCCAGGAGAGCAACACCGGCGAGTAAGAGGCTGGCCGTTAAGGTATCCGGATTCACGCTAACGATAAACGCCGATGTCCAAGGCTGAACACCAAGCAGGAGGGCGGCGACCCAACGGTAACCGCCAGAATGATGGAAGCGCCAAACCACCATGAGAAGCAGTGCAGTGGTAGCGAGATCGAGCCCAAACTGAGCAAGCCGCACCGATAGGGTGATCTCGGGCACCGATTGGCCAAAGCCCAGCAGCGAGGCAACGAACAGAGGATAACCGGGAGGACGGAAGTCGGAGTAGGCAAGATCCGGACGATCCGTCGGGTCCGCCCGTATTGCCGGAAACTGCCCGTGATCGTAGAAGTAAAGGGCCTTACGGGCATAGTCGCCGGCATCGCCGTTCCAGGCTTCCGGTAAGGGAAACAGGAGTAAGAGGAACAACTTGAATGCCATGATGACGAAGAAGACCGTCAGTATCGCTAATGTGTCGCCTCTTATCCGCACCCTGCTTCTCCGGTGAATCTGTCATGGCTGAGCAACCCCGCAGTGAACTTCCCATTTGCGAAAGACACTGCCGATCTACTCGAAGCTACCCTGCGCCGAGTCTGGTAAACGGCAAAGGCTCAAACTCCGAAAGCCCTGGTGGTGTGCTAGCTGGGACTTCGCTGGTAAAGCCTGGCTGCCAAGATTTCTAAAGGTCAATTGGCTACCTGAACATTTGCCGTGAGCGAATGACGCGCGCCGGATTCCCGGCAACGATCGTCCAAGGCGGGACATCCTTCACGACAACCGCTGCCGCTCCGACGATGGCCCCCTCTCCGATCCGTCGCCCCGGCCCCACGAAGGCATCCGCGCAGATCCATGCTTGGGGTCCGACCTCGATCGGCAGCCGCAGCAAGGGCAGCGCGGGATCACGATAATCATGACTTCCCGCGCACAAATGGGCGCGATGAGAGATCGTGGCTCGATCGCCGATACTGACCGACCCCAGATTGTAAATCAGCGCCCATTCGCCGATGCTCGCCTCTGCCCCCATCGTCAGATTCCAAGGTAAATAGATCCGAGCACTGGGATAGACATGCGCACGAGGCCCGATCCGAGCGCCAAACAGGCGCAGTAGAAGCGCGCGCCAACCAAACAGCGGTCGAGGACTGAGACGAAAGAACGGTTGTGCCAAGGACCAGAGCACACGGCCCAGATATTCGCGCCGGCTGTATGGCCGCTGCCTGCGGCAAACATCGATGGAGAGCGTCATGAGCTCGAGCGCATCGATGGAATGCGTTCGAAGCGATTCGACACTCCGGGATAACTCACAATCCGGTTCAGACCATCTCGACCCGTCACCGGCACTCGAGCCAGTGACAACACGAGCCCGACCGAAAGCCCGAGCAAGGTCGCCGCGAATGGATCCGCGAGGATCTGGCCCGAGACGATCAACCCGCTTACGTTGGCGATGAAGAAAGCGAGTAGACCGAGCGCATAGACAGCCACCGGGGATCGCACGCGCAGGTGGGAGCGGGTCACCTGCCACGCGGAGCGCAAAATCATTGCGAGCAGAAATGTCAGTGCGAGCAAACCAGGTGCTCCAAGCTCGACCATCACCCGGCTTGGTCCACTTTCCTGCCACACCCGAGGTCGCGCCACCTGAAGGTGGTGCGAGCCGGGCGTGGCTACCCCCATCCCGCTCCCGAAGAATCCTGCTTGGAGATACGTCTCGATCACCGAGTCAAAACCATGTCTCTGGAACTGCGTCCGGACGTCATCCGGGTTGTCTGTGTAATAGCGGATCTGCTCGCTCTCTTCGCCCATCCAGCCCTGCACGATCCAAAGACTTGCCAGAGGGACCGCAATAAGACCGAATCGTGACAGGATCTTTCGATGCCCTCCCGCCATCAACTGGAGCGCAGTCACGGCAACCAAAAAGGCCGGGATCATGTAGACCATCTTGCGTCGTCCACACAGCAATAACGGGAACACAGCAGCGGCGGCCAGCAGTAACCAGAACCAGCGGGTCGGGCCGCGCGTGGTCATCGCCAGGACAAGTGACAGCATCATCACGGCCGCGGCATGCCAACCCATGACATCCGGGCTGCGATAGAAGCCTGCGATCATCTGGACGATGTATCCGGAACCATGACGAACCCACTCCATATCCAGCGCTTCGGTACCGAGCAGAGGTGAATTCGGCCATAATCCCAGGTACTGAATGGGGCCGCCAATCAACATCACCGAGGTCACGACACAATAGAATCCGAGCAATTGACGTATGGAATCGGTATTCCTGGGAAAATGGTAACCGATCACGATCAACATCAGGATGGTGCCGTAGGAAAAGATGCCCAGAAGAGTGAGCATCCAACTGCCCGGACCATAGGTCGCCGAGATCAAAATAGGCGGAATGCACGCCAGCATGAAAAAGGTCATCGCCTTATCGATGGCAGGGAAACTCCTTGCCACATCCCGCCACCAAGAACGCCGACTTGCGATGAGTGAGACAATCGTCAATACAAGCACCGGGGCCGTGGCCAAAACCAGATAACCGGGGGCGCCAGAAACCAGCTTGCGTACCGGATCCTGAAACGCCGCAAGCGCAACAACAACAAAGAGTCCATAACGCCAGCGGCTCAAGGTGAGCAAGGAGCCGGCGGCCATGACAAAGATCAGGGCATAAAGAGCCATATCGACTAAAGCTCCAAGGCCGAATCGGGCCGTGACCAGAGTACCCGACCGACCGCGCGGCCGACCCACTCCTTGATCACGAAGGCCGCGTTATTGAGCGCACCGGCGCTCGGGATCCACGCGCCCGGCCCCGCTGGCGCCATCGCATGGTCAGCAGCAGCCGGAAGCGCCTGAAGCCCTTGGGCCTCGAAGGCGTCCATCGCACGTCGCATATGAAAGGCCGACGTCACCAGAAGCACGCGCTCGATGCCCTCCTCACGCAGCAAGACCGCGGAGAACTCGGCATTCTGCAGCGTCGTGCGGCTGCGCTCTTCCAGAAGCATCACATCGGGCGGTACACCCATGTCCGACAGGAAAACCTGCATCGCCTGCGCCTCGGAGGTTAGGGCTACTGCGGTGTCGCTACCGCCGCTCAGGACCAGCATCGGCGCTCTGCCGGCCCGGTACAGACGCGCGGCTTGCCATAGACGGTCGGACGAATCGGTGAGGGTCGGAAACGGACGCCGGGCATCCGGGGTACCGATGGCCCCGCCCAGCACCACGATCGCATCCGCGTGCGGCAGCCGTTCAATCGGTATCGCCGGAAACTCGGCTTCCAGGCCAACGCGCGCAGACCCGCTGACGATCGGGAGTGACCAGAAAGTCAACCAGATCCAGCCGATCAGACCCGCCACCAGCGCCGCGCGCTGGCGCCCGAGTGCGAGCAACAACAAGGCCAGCGCCCAGAGTGCCAAGACATGCAGCAAGGGAGACAACCAGACCAGCGTCACGAAAGCCCATCCGTGAGCGAGACGGGTGACGCCTGCACGGAAACGGCGACATCGCTTCGCGCGCCTAGCGCGCCCGCATACCTTGAAGCCGCCGTCATCATGTGTGGTCCTCCTTGCAGAACCGCCGGTCGGCCTCGCAGCGACGATCGGTCGCGAGGTCACGGTCAGACTCATGTTTAAACTGTGTCCAGAGCGAGATGCTCATTGTCGAATGAGTTCGGCGATTGGTGCATCCAGAGCCCTTAGCGGGGGCGCAGTTTAGACTGATATAGTTTTTCACATCTTATACCGCGCCTGTCCCAGCGCTCGGTCGTCACGTGCGACGGGGGATCCCATCGAAAAACATCTCATACCGCTTTGGGCGCGGTTTAAACGGGCACAGGATCCAAGAACTCGATCAACGGCGCCGAGACCCTATCCCAGCGGAAGCGCTCGGCATTTGCCAACGCGCGCTCGGAGTTGATCCGCCAGGTCGGCTCGTCAGTCAGAAGCCCAACCAGCCGCTCCGCCGTCTCATCCAGCGCATCCGGTGGGAGTGCAAAACCGCCGGGGCCAGCCACCTCGGGCGGCGCGCACACATCCGCCACCACCGACGGCGTCCCGAAACACTGTGCCTCGACCGCCGGGATCCCGAAAGACTCGCAACGGCTGAGCAGACAGAAGACGCGAGCCCGACCATAGTGCGCATGCAACTGCTCGGTGGTGACCTTGCCCGTGATCGTCACATGCGCCACAAGTTCCAATCGCGCGATCAGCGCCTCGATCCGAAGTCGATAGCCATCATCGCTCCAGGGCCCCACCAGCGTCAGCGTGGCAGGAACCCCGGCCGCACGTACCCGCGCAAACACCTGCACCACATCCTCGATTGCCTTGTGCGGTGTCATGACCGAGACGGTCAGGATCTCGATCGGGCGCTCGGCAAAATCCTGACGCTCACGGGCGGCGAGAAAAGTTGCATCATCAATGCCGACATAGAGCACACGCCCGTGCGCAGACCGACAACCCGCATCCTCCCGATAGCGCCGCTCCACATAGCCGGAAAGATAAAAGACACCGAGCGCGCGGCGCTGTGCCGCACGATAACCCAACCGCTGCAAGGCCGCCTTGAGCCGGTCGGCTGGCCCCGTGTGAAACTCCGGAAAATAGCACCAGGGATTCTGCGCCAGCACGACCTGCGGCAAACGCACGCCGGGGATCAAGGCGCCGGAGGTCGAAATCACGAGATCCGCACCCAGGCGCGTCAGAAGGCCCTGCATCCGTGTCGCCTGCCAAAGCAACCGGCTGACCCAGCCCGTCCCGATCCCCGCGCATTCCTGCCATGCCACCCCCTCGCCGAGGTCACGTCGCAGGTCCCGATTGCCACGATGATGAAGCACGACAAAGCGATGACGCCCGCCGAGGGCCGCCGCCAGATTCGCCAGATGTCCGAGCAGGACATGCCGGCCCGAGAGATTGGTGATCGGTAGGGCATCGACTGCGATCAACATCTGAAAAGCTCCATCCCTATCAAGTCTTGCCTACTGCAAGCCGCTGGTACAAGGTCACCAAGGCGTGTGCCATTTGACCGGAGCCGAAGCGTTCGAGATTATCCCGCCCCTGCTTCACCAGGCGCGACGCCAGGGCCGGATCATCCAGAATTCGCAAACCAGCCGCCGCGAGCCCTGCGATATCGTCAGGCGGGCAGCGCAGTGCCGCCTCCCCCGTGACCTCGGGCAGCGAACCGGCATCGGAGCACACCACCGGACACCCGAAATGCATCGCCTCAAGGGGCGGCCAACCGAAGCCTTCGTATACGCTAGGGAACAGAAAAAGCACTGCCCGACGATACAAATCGGCCAGCTCGGTATCATCCGGGTTCGTGACGAAACGGACGCACTCTCCGAGCTGATACTCTCCCATTACCTTCATCAGCGGACCATCCGGCGCCGGACCTGCCATCACCAAGCGCAGCTCCGGGCGCTGGCGGAGCATGATCGCGAAAACCTTCAGGACGCCGGCTCGGTTCTTGTAAAAGCTGTTATTCCCCACGTGCAACACAAACGGCGGATCGGAGGAACGACACTCCAGACCCACCACCTCAATAGGCGGAAAATTCTTCAAAGGCGAATGAATCACCGCATCAACGGGGCGCTTGGTCAACGCGAGCACATCGTCCGCCGTCTGCCGGCTTACAGCGCACACACTTCCGGCTCGGGCGATGACTCGCAGACTGGAATCGATGAGCCGCCTCGCTGCCCATCCAGGCGGTCGCACACCGAACCGGCCATGGGCCTGGAGGGCCGGGATCAGATCGTGCACCGTAACCAGCGTACGAGCCCACGGGAGCCCAGCGACCATATAACCGAAGCTGCCGTCGAGGAGGTGATAGACATCCGCCTTCACGGCTTCAGCGAGCCTCCGCGCAACCAGTATTTTGCGCACGCGGATAAAACGCTCCGTCATCCGACCACCCGGCGCATCTTCACGCGCACCCAAAAGCTGCACCAGTTCGACGTCCCATTCCGGGGCAAAGGTCGCCAACTCACGAGCCACCAGGTCGGCATAGACCGACATGCTCCCCAGCACCCCTGGTGAGGCAGTCGACAGCAGAGCGACATGCAAACGACTCATCAAACCAACAACCCCCGCATCAGACACCCCTCGCGAGGACGCTCGGCGCAGCGCTACCACGATCAAGCAGGCGAGGCCCCCTCAACGCCAACCAACCAGCCCAGAGGATCCCGAGCAACTCCGCAAACAGCGTCGCAGGGATCCACCATGGCGCACGCAGATGATGACGCGTGCGGATCGCTCTGATGGGCTGGACGACGACGGCTGTGACGCCCTCCCGAAAGCCTTGCCGAAAGGCGAAATAATACTTGCCGACAGAATGATGGGGTCGCCAGGTCGTCAATTGCCCGCCTTTTGAACGTGTACCGCCATGTCCAGCACGCAGGTGTCGAATACTGACGGTCGGATCGAACATAATGCGCCCCTTCGCTGCGACGACCCGCCGCGCAAACTCGCTCTCGAAATGCAACGCAGCGCCCTTGAAATTCTCATCAAATCCACCGATCGCCAGCGCAAGATCCCGCCGCACACACAAATTGCCCGCCATAACGACCGACACGGCCTGCCTTCGATCACTGTTGAAGGGAAACCAGGGTCGCTTCCAGCTCTCGAACGCGATGACCTGCTCGCCGGGCTGCAACACCTGCCCCGCAATGCAAGCGACGCGCTCCTCAACAGCCTTCAGCGCGTCAACCAACGCAGCGACCAGCCTCCGATCCGGAACGATATCGTCATCGAGATAAAGCACATAGTCGGTCTCCGCGGCGATTAGGCCGACGTTCATCGCCTGCGGAATGCTCGGCGGTCCGAAGGTGACGCGCCGAACGAGCCCTTCTGCCCCCCAAAGCGCCAGTTGTTCCTCGACCTCCGGCGAATGCACAGGCGTCTGATCGACGATCAAGATCTCCCGCGCCCGAACGGACAGATCCAAGAGTGCAGCAAGCGTGTCGACCAACACGCAATCGCGCCCATAGGTCGGGATTACAATGGAAATATCACTGGAATGAATCACGGCATAGCCCCGAATTTCCGCCGCCAATCACGCTGCGTCCAGTGCCGATAAAGGCTTGCCGGCGTGAGCCGCCCGACTTGAAACAAAACCCCGTCTACGCTTTCCGGGAGAAGCCGGTCCCTCTGCAGGTCAAGAATCCAGTCCACTGTACTCTGAAACACCACCGATTTGCCAAACCATGTCTCCCACGCGTCACGTGCCAATTCACCCATGTTGACGCTTTCCGCTTCCCGCGCCTCAAGTAACTGCGGAAGGGAGGTCACGTCGGATTCAGGTACGATAATCGCGAAGCGATCCCACTCCGGGCCTACAGGTGGGATCCAGTCATCAGCCAAGATCACCGGCGCCCGCCCAGTCTTCATCGCCTCGAACAGTCGGAAGCTTGACGAACCGAAGCCGCGCGGGCACAGCACGAAAGCACTTTCCTGGATGACTCGCGCATACGCATCGATCGCCAGGCTCGTCCCTGGCGCCGACGTATCCAGAACGAGGCCACGTCGATGCTGGAGCTGTACAAGCGCACGGCGTACGGGCGCCGTTTCCGAACGCCCAACAAAAGAGAAGAGAAAGCGGTGCGCACCATTGACAGGGGTGTGATGAAAGTGGTGACTAAACGCCATCCTTAGATAGCCGCCAGTCCGACTGCGTCGGGGCGAGTGGGTTGCGCGCTCCGCAGAGGTAAACAGACCCGGAACAAAAGGCATCACCCGGTCACCGCAATGAAGGACGAAACTCTTATCACGGAATCGACGAAAGACCGAGCTTCCACGGATATCACGCATATCGGGACGCGCCGAATCGACGAACAGGATGATTTCCGCATCTTCAGGAGAAGGACAGACCTCATGATCGCCTATCGCATCGTTCTGAATCGCAGCCAACAAGCGCTGCAATTCACCTGAGCCAACGCGGCTCTCCGGACAATATTGCTCGGCTGTCGACAACAAATGTACCTTAGCCATTACCTGATACCACGGGTCAGTTTCCGCGGCTGCGGTTTTACCCTGTCAGATCCATCACGATGGCTGCTATCGAACTGCATAGGATAACGGATCGAACAATAAGTTTGCCGCAGCATACCTTCGGGATCGCTCGGGATCGCTCGGGATCGCTCGGGATCGCGAAAACGCTATCGTATCAAAACCTCCTCGCCCAAAAAGAAATCACGGGAGAGCGCGAGGCAATCACGACCGTACTCAATGAAGTCGTAGCCTGCATGATCCAAGCGCGACCTCATATCCATTCGATCAGGGTTTGATAGATGCATGATCTCAAGATTGATAAGTGATGGCCGTATTCCGAGGTCCAGAACCCCGCTTACGATTTCCCAATCGAGACCTTCAGTATCCACTTGCAGGACATGCACTCCAGAGTGCCCGATCTTCTTGAACAGATCACCCGGTGTCACGACGGCAACGCGCACAACGTCAAGAATACGGTTAGCCGTACCGAACCGCCGGTGGTGATCCGCCTGGAGACTAGCCAGAAATGATTTGCCCTTGGGAACGTAAAGATCAGCTGTTCCCGTTATGCGTCCGACTGCAAATTCAAGGACGTGAACATCCGGGTTGCCCTCATGAAGCTTTCGGAGCTTCTCCGCCTCCGTGGGTTGAGGCTCCACTAAAAAACATTCTGCCGATCCCGGTTCGGCAATGAGCTGACGGAGAGGGTCGTCCAGCACCCCATCATGCGCTCCGATTTGGATAACGACCGGCTTGCTCGCACGTGCTTTAAGCAAACGAAAAGCATATGCGAGAATATTCCCATGAGTAAGCGGTAGCTTCCATGATGGAGTCAGTGTATAGCCGAAGCGATTAATCGCTTGACCGATCAGAAAGTTAATGCCCTGCACGATGCCCCCTATGTCCGACGCTTGTTCGCACCGAAGTCGATTAACCTGTCTTCATGCATAGCGACCGCGTTGTTGAGCTTCGTAAAATCATCAATCGGTCTACGTTCTCCACGCACGACGCTTCCCAATTCGTAGACGGAGCTGTACCCAAGAGTCTTGATTGCTTCCAACAAATCGGCTGGAGACAATCCGGCTGTACGAAGCGCCTGGGGGTTGATCTCGAACCAAAGTAGCGGGCGATGGTTTCGGATTGTCTCTGCAGCACCCTGAAACACGAGAAGCTCAGCCCCTTCGACGTCGATCTTGATCAGATCCACCGAACTAAGCCCGGCTGCCTTGACAAGATTGTCAAGCGTGTCGATCGTAACGCGGGTCCGTTTCGAGACCGACGCCTGCGCAGCATGTGACGCGAAAATAGATCCAACACCGGATGCCAGACCCGGGATAAAGAAATCCTGTACCCCGGACGTGTCGCCTACTGCCGACTCGACGACCTCCATTTGGTCAAAATCGTTAAGCAATTTGGTACGGCGCAAGGCGCTTGCCAAACGCGCGTTCGGCTCGATCGAAAGGATACGGCCGCCGCGCCCGATCAAGGTCGCGGCATGCACTGAAAATAGTCCTTGATTTGCCCCGACATCGATAAAAACACTCTCAGGACCAAGCACACTGTCCTGTAGAGCCATTTCATCGTTACCCCGCGATGCTAACGGGAGTGTATGTTGATAGCTCTCGAAATCACACAAGTCCACGACCAGATCTCGGTCCCAGCGGCTCATCTTCACCGGATGGAGATTATCGCGATTCGCGGGAATCACTCTGAGATAACGATGTAACAGAGAGAACAGGCGGTTACCGCCTAAGGTGCCACCCGACCCTCTCTTTGGCCCAACCGCACACCACCAAACCCAAAGCCTGACCGCCAACGGGAGTTGGTTGAGCTCCGGCGTATCGTACCAGTCAAGTCGCGAAGGACAGTCCATCAAGCGATTTTCCCAATCATGTAAATGTCTGAGCACAACTGGGGGCGTAGACGAAGCGGATAATCGAAGATCTGTGCGGCAAGCCGGATCCACGCATGTCGCGAGGAGTATCCAAGCCAATTGCGTCCATAGATTCTGACCTCGCGAAGATTCATATCCCCTGCGATGTATCTCAGATCGGCGACATCGGGTTCCCTGACGTGTCCCCGAAAGGTCGCCTGCTCGTACCAATCACTCATAGCACTCCACTTTCCGAAACCTAGCGGCACCGTCAGACGCTTGCGCAAGTTCACGCAATTCGGTACCCCCAGGCAAAAGACGCCACCGGGCTTCAGCTTTGACTTGATCTCAGCGAAAAGCTTCTTCGGTGAATGATGCCAATGCTCCATACTGTCAAAGGTGGTGACGATATCAAATTGCCCAGGAAGATCTTGTATTCCAGTTTGGATCACATCGCGCGAAACAACATCAACGCCAAGGGTGCGATGCAGATCCAAAATCCCGGCTCCGATCTGATGATTCACTGGATCATCAAAGTCATCAACCAAGACCATACGCTTGGCGCCATAGGCAGCGCATCCCGCAGAGAACAGCCCGATCCCGCCTCCAAGATCGCAGATCTCGGCTGTGCCGACAGGTCGATCGAGTGCGCGCAGGACCATGTGGATGTTGAATCGGATTCGAGGGACATCCCGTAACTGATACGAACGTAGAGTATCGGGGTAGCGGTACGCAACCTCGATCAGAACGTCTTTTAAATCCTCTTTCTTCATATCAGATGAACCTAATGAGTTAGGT
This sequence comes from Thiocapsa roseopersicina, assembly GCF_900106925.1. GTDB lineage: Bacteria > Pseudomonadota > Gammaproteobacteria > Chromatiales > Chromatiaceae > Thiocapsa > Thiocapsa roseopersicina. The sequence goes on along the minus strand of NZ_FNNZ01000001.1, from coordinate 225,318 downwards.
CTGAAAAGGCCATGAGGGTTACATTAATGACGCGCTTTCGATTCCATGGGTCGGACGTGATTCACCGTGATTTAGAATGTTCCCGTATATCAAGAGGAAAGAGGCGGTACGGCCCGGTGGCGCATCGACAAAAGTGATTGATAAAACTCTGCGGTTTCATGCCCAACTCTAGTCCACGAATAATCCAGTGCTGTTTGTCTCGCCTCGGCGGCGATCGCGCGCGCCCAGTCAGGACGCCCGACCAACCCCCTCACGGCGTCTGCCAAAGCCACCGAGTCACCCGCCGGCACAAGCACTCCGTCTCGGCCGGACGTGATTACATCCGCCATGCCTCCGGTGTTGGACGCGACGACGCAGAGCCCCCTGGCCATCGCTTCGAGGAAAGCCTTACCAAATCCTTCAAATAAAGACGGAAAGAGGAAGACGCCGTGCCGATCATAACAGTCGAGGAGCTCTTTCTGAGGCATTGGATCCTGAAACAAGACCCGAGAAAGCACTTGAGCCGTTATATGACTTGCCGCAAGCCGCTGTTCGTCTCGGGCGCACACCCAAGTGAACGTCAAACCCGGGTCTATGGCCAACAATGCGGACACAGCGGCGCCCAAGACATTCGGGCCTTTGATAAAAATCGATGGTCCCACAAACAGCAACCGCCGCAGACGTTCGGGTGTCTGGGCCCGCACGGGGGTCATCCGGTACGCCTCGGGCGCCGCCTGCGGAATCAAAGCCACCCGGTCGGCAGCAACATTATAGCAACTCAAGACGTAGGACCGATCGGCCCCGCTGCTGACGATCAAGCCATTGGCATAACGAAGGACGAGGCGGCAGTGTCGCCGGACCCCAGCGTCGATGACCGCGCCTGGCAGATTCCTCGGAAAGCGGCGTTCCCGCAAGCCCCACCGGTTTCGCCAATCTCCAAGCGCGGCCATGACGTGTGTCTCGAAACCGTGGCTCCGGTTTACAAATACGCCCGGACGCCCGAGGGAACGGTGTTCGCGCGCCGCAAGAAAGGCATGGGGCTGGTTGCAGTGAATCACGTCGTAGGTTTTTCGAATACACGCTTCTCGGATGGCTCGCGCGAAAGAACCGGGAAGCTCGAGAAGATAGTGCAGGTTCGGATGCGTGATGCGACGGGGCATGCCGTCGGCCCAGATGGCATCAACGTCATGGCCCCCGGCGCGCAGAGCCAGAATCGTTTGATACTCGGTACCTGCGGCACCGGAGTTTGGATCAGCGGGGACGTCCGAGACAAAAAGAATTCGCATTGACAGTCAGCGCCGCCGAGATCCGATCGCAAGCACCCAAGCCCAGGGGAGAAACAGCCATGCATAACCATGCACAGGGTTTCTCTTTATGCACTGTAGTAAATATTTGAGCGATCGACCGTCTCGGCGATCGATCAGACATTTCCCGATAAAGTAGAGTGCTGCACCTTGAGATTCCTGCGATGGACGGATACTGGCAGCCGCAAGATGCCGAGGACTCGCTTGGTGGCATAGCTGTTTCGCTCGCTCCAGAATTGGTTTCTCGCTGCGGCCTGTAAGGCGGGCGGTATGCAGCTCGTTCACAATATCGATAAAATCCTTTTTCATGAACTGCCCACCACCACTAATTGAATCCGGGGAAAGTCGGTACCGGTAGAGTACCCGAGGAATGTACTGAAGCTTTCCGACAACTCCAAGTCTTAGCCACAGGTCGCTATCCTGCGCGTAATAGAGTTCCTCAACGTACCCACCGACGCTTTCGTACGAGTCCCGCCTGAACATCACACTTCCATGACCCGGCGGACCCGCAATCCGCTGCAATAACATTCGGGTTGCCGCGTCACACCCAATCGGGCGTTTGTGGACGATCAAAGGCTCGCCTTCAGGGCCCACTACCTCGGCCCAACAAGACACGAACGCAAGAGAAGGATCACTCACCAACAGACGCGCTTGGGCGCTGAGCCGACCCGGTAGGGAAAGGTCATCGGCATCTTGCCTTGCAATAAAAACTCCTCGCGCTTCCGAACAACCACGGATCAAGGCTCTGGTGAGCCCGGTATTCGCTTGGTAAATGACCCGGATTCTATCGTCTTGCTGGGCGTAGGCTTCGAGCATCTGCGGTGTATCATCGGTCGAGCCATCATCCACGACAATTAATTCGAAATCTACGCCCTCCTGAGCGCGCAAACTTTCAACGGATTCCGCGAGATAACGGGCGCCGTTGTGAACGCTCATTACCACCGACACTGTCGGGCTTTCTGCCATCATGAGTCCGTCCAGGACAGTGGAAGACCTTGACCGCGCCGACTCGCATTGCGGAGGCGCTCGCTAAAGAGACCGAGTCGTCCTGCCCCTTTCCATCCGAACAACCCTACGGCGGTACGATACAACAGAAACTGTCCTTTCAAACGCCCAGCAGAAGCACTCAAGGCAATTTCATAACATTCGCGGCTTTCATTCGGAAAGCCTGAAGCGCCGGCTCGCCGTGCCTCAAGAAACGCCCACCGAGAAAAATGCGCCATCTCTCTGCTTGTCGGGTTGACACCCGCTTTTGCTCCGCTGACATTCAGCGCCTTTATCAGCCGCGTCATATCCTGCGGATGCGCCAATGGATCCGCCTGACTCGTCAATCTGTCCCCCGAATGCCGACGCGTGTCGGAACATGCTTGCGGGCAGAACACAAGGCGCACGCCGAGCGCCCCGACGCGAGCTTCATATTCCCAATCCTCCGACATCCGCATGTCAGTCCAGGGTCCGACTTCATCGCAGACGGACCGTCTGTAGAGCGGTGTATGTGTATTCCACCATCGATCGATCAGCAATGACGGAAAGAGCGTGTCGAGTCCTTGGCCAGTCCATTTATAGGGTACCTTGATGATATTCCCGTTGGCATCGATTAGACGGGTCCATCCGTAAGCAATACCACATTCGGGATGGCGTCGTAGCGCCTCGATCTGAATTGAGAATTTCCCCTGCAGCAGAAGGTCGTCGCTGTCGAGATACTGGATGAATTCTCCCTGGGCAATCCGGCGACCTGCCTCACGCGCAAGTCCAGCTCCACGATTTTCGATATGCAGAACTTTGATTAAATCAGGATAACAGCTCTGCAGTGCATCCGCCGTTCCGGCGGTCTCGTCGGTCGATCCGTCATCGACGATGATCACCTCGATTGGTCGATGGTCCTGATTCAGGACCGAATGGACCGACTGCAATAACATCTCGGGCCGATTGAAAACCGGTATGATTGTCGAAACCAGTCCTACGATCGTTGCCATGACTTCAAACCTTCAGTCCCGAGATTCACCATACACATATCGACCGTGGCGGACTGCGCACCCGGACCCGGACGGGTGCACGATTCCACAAAACAAGAAAACCGGTTCTTTGTTTGTCTTAATCGTGATCTCGGATACTTCCAGCCAAGTTGGTCCGAAGTAGAGTTGAACATCGGGCAAACCATGCTCGATGCGGCTTCGGCGATGGGTCTATATCCGGCTGATCGCTTTGGTCGGATCGGTCGTGAATTCGATCGGATCGATGGTGATCGGGTGGGTATTTGCGGACTCTCTTTGCGAGTACACCGTTGTCGAGATCCAGGGCGAGCGAGAAGGACTTTCATTTCTTTATGGATGAGTGAGAAAACGAAAGTGACGTCGGTACTCTCCACATTGACATGGATCTTGGCCTGCCGGGAGCGACTGTAGCTGTCGATGCAAAGTTGAGTCGGTTTGGAAGCCGTCATGCTGACTGTGTGCGACACCAAGGGCCGGCGAGGTCACCCGGTCGGTACTGAAGCAGGCTTGACATGCGCTGAGTGGGTGGTACTTCCATTTTCTGACGGATGAAAGATTCACGTTCAGTCAGACCGGCATGTTTTTCAGGTTGAGACGGATGCCAAAGATGGATGAAAGGCAGAAACGCGCCGGGGTATAATCTCAGCGTTTCGGCACGCTGCAGGATCTCATCATCCTCCCCGCCCCAACCGTAAAACGACTCGTCATGTCCCCCGATGTCCCAGTACGCTTGTTTGGTCATTGTCAGTGGTATTCGGCCGTTGCTTTGAATATCCGATACGAAACCGATGTGATCGAGAGATTGACGAGTCTGAACCGAGACCGTGCTCGGCGCGTCGAGATAAAAGATCAATCGAGGAAGGCGTGCCCCGGCAAAACCTCGTGCGATCAGATCCAGTACGGCCTGAGCATAACCGTGGGGGGCCAGCATATCGGCATCGTGAAAAAGCAGGATGTCGGAACGCGCAAGTCTGGCACCGACATTCAGTGCCCAGGACTTGTTGAAAGGCATATCCGGTGAAGTCGAGCGAGCGTGAACAAGGCGGACGCCTGGGACTTGAGTGGCGTCGAGAAGGGAATCCCAACTTTGCTCCACAAGGATAATCTCAAGCGACACTCCGAATTGGCCCCAGAGGCTGGCCAGGCAACACCGTAATTGCGGCAGTCGCGCGGTACCGCGAAACGCGATGATGAGGCTCAGGTCTGGCGCGCCGAAAGAGGCTTGCGGCGGCTCAGCGAAGCGGATCGGCCACTGAGTCAGACAGTGTCTAAGCAAACGGGCGCCGGTGGCGGGGAACAGGCGACAGACCGTCAGCGGTGAGGTATCGGACCAGTTGCAGGCCCGGGCCCGCCCGCTATCGGTCTTGGTCAAAGATTCGTGGCGGTTGCAGAGGTCAAGCCATGGGAAGCCCGGTACCCGCAAAACCAACTCGGTCCGCCAGCGCTCGTGAACCCAACAACCGATTTGTTGCCGTAGGGTCGCGGTCATGGCCTCATTGGGTTCGCCGCGGGCATACGCAGGATCTAGGTTGCAGGGGCTGCGGCGCGAAAGATGCCGAGCAGACATTGTCCGCCAGCTTGAAACCGGGATGAGGCTGACGGATCCGATCCAGGCAGGCTAGGTCCAAACGCCGATCTCCGAGAAAGCGCAACACTTCCGGGTAACGTAGCAGGGCAAGACCACGCAACCAGACGGAGAGACGCCCGCTGCTCATGCCGAAGCCTCTGCGCGCTCATCAAGGCGCTTCGCCAGGGACCAGAAGTCTTTATTCCAGTAAGCGGTACCTCCGTGCGAATGCGGCCATTCGCCGCCGGGGCCGGCATCAGGGCCGATGCGCCCGACCCGGCTCCTCAGCGTTTCGGCCAGACTTGCCCCAAGCCAGCGGTCGAGGCGACCCGCTGCGGCAGGCGAATCAAGCGCGGGTGTTGCCTGCAGCGACGCTTGCTCATTCATGGCGCGCAGATGACGGTCCCAATTGGCGACGGAGACCGGGATGCTGTAGCACTCCTCGATCAACGCGTACGCATTCGCCCGCAATCGCTCGCCCAGGTCCGGCTCTTGCCACAAGCGGCGTACATTTAGCGCCGCCTGTCGAGAGTCGCCGATGGAGAACAGCAACGCGTTCTCTTCATGACGCAGGGCACCTTCCAGACCGGACCCAACATAGCGCGACGACACGACCAGCACCCCGGCGGCCATGGCTTCCCAGATCACCAGAGGACCGGTTTCCCAATCGGACGTGAGAAGCAGAACATCGACTTGATCCAGCACCTGCCGTTGCAGCTCATCCGGCGACAGGAACCCGAGAAAGCGCACCCGGCCCGCGGCTAGGGGCTCCGTCAACTCCTGCCTCAGGAGCGACTCGTCGGGTCCGCTGCCAGCGATCTGCAACTCGTAGGGAACCCCCTGTGCATCAAGATCAGCGAGGATTGGCGCCAGGTCGAAGATGCGTTTCTGGTCTTGCTCCAGACGGCCCACGAAGGCGATGCGCAGCGGCTCCGCCCGGGCGGGACGCACGATACATCCAGAGTAGTTCACTCCGTAAGGGACATGAGAGACCCGCCTGTCGTCGATGCCGCCAAGATCAGTGGCCAGCCGACAGGCCAAACGATTGGTGCAGTACACACGATCGAGCAGGCTCCCGTAGGCACGCAGATCGTCATACAGGTCCGGTTGGATCCCGTGCACGGTCATCGCGATCTTCAGTTTGGGCCGGCCACGTCGGCGCGCACGGGCGGCGCCCAGTACGCAATCCGGCAGGTTAACGGTCGCGACCATGTCTGGCGCAACCTGTTCAATGGCTTTCTCTACCGCACGCATTCGACCTTCCGGAGTGCCGGTCGAGCTGGAGATCGCGATCCAGTTGTCGACGGGATGGCGGGCGAGATAGCGCTTGGGTCGATGGTAGCGAGGTCCCGCAACCAGACCCAGGGTCACCGCCCACCCGACCGACCGCAGACCCGGCACCAGGTAGTCGAGCCAAGTCGCCAGCCCGCTGAGCACATAGGCACTTGGGGAGACGAACAAGAGCGAGCCGCGAGGACTTGAGATGGTCAACTGTGTGCTCCTTCGGAGGCCGAGAAGGCTTCGCGCATTTGCTCCAAAATGAGTTCGTCCGTGCAGCGGAAATGCGGCCACTCCTCGCCGGGGCTTGCGTGCGGGATGCGTTTGCGCAACAGCCGCCGCAATCGCTCCCACTGTGGTCCGGGTAGACCGAACCGACCGCGCACTTCGAGGCTGGACGGACGCGCAGGGACCGGTAAAGCAGGCAGCTTCAGACACTCGTTAAGGGTCTGCGCCCACCGCTCACCAAATCGCTCCAGCGAAAAACCGTCCCGGATCTGTGTCTTGGCCGAGGCCGACAGGCGCTCTCTGAGCGGGGTGTCGGAGCACAGACGTACAGCCAACTCGACGGCCCTGGGAACGTCACCCACCGGGAACACCAGCCCCGTCTCCCCTTCCGTCACGAGACCGTCCGACACCAAACCAAGAAACTTCGACGTGACCGGCACGACTCCATAACTCATCGCCTCTGCGATGGAGAAACCCCATGCCTCAGCGGCTGAAAAATGCACCAGGAGATCAAGCACGGGATAGAAATCCCGTTCCAGCACCGATCGGTCCAGTTCGCCGAAGTATCTGAATGAGAACGGGAACTCCGCCGCCAGCAATCGCATGCTCGGCGCATGCTCGCCCTCCCCAGCCACCCACATTTCAACTGTTGGCAACCGACGATGCAACGCGCGAAAAAAAGGCTCAATGTCGCCTGCGCGCTTCTCCTCGGCCAAGCGGCCGACGTAGCCAATACGCATGGGATGATCGGCCTTGTTTCGAGACAAGGTCGGCACATCCACGGCATTCGGAATGTGCCGCACACGCTCCGGCTCGAAGCCCTCAAGTGCTCCTCCGATAGCCTGATAGCTCAGTCGGCTAACGCAGACCACCTGGTCGATCACATCGCGGTTTTGCAACAGGCTCGCGGCTAGGATGGGCAGATTGCCATGGTTGACTGCGACTAGGCGACATGACGCTCCCCGGTAACGAACCCGGCGCATTGCCTCGAACGCGGAATCGAGGACCGTCAACAAAACCACGTCAGGATCTGTCGCTACTATGGCTCTCTCGATTGCCTGGATACGCGACTCCTCAGTGCCCGAACGCCCGTCCATACGCAGGGTCTGCAGACCCAGCCGAAATACCTCGACACGTGAGGGATCATGAAAGCGTCGGCCCCATGCCAAACCAACCCGCACATCCCAGCCCTGCGGGTGGAGCGTCGCTGAAAGTGCGTCTATCCATGTGCCGACCCCGCAGGCAGCCGTAGAGGACTGGTATAGGATCAATACCCTTTTCATGACACAGACATCTATAAGGAACGGCTGAGCGCCGTCGCGTCCGGCACAAAAAGCCCAGAGGTGCTAACAAGTCCCGGATACCGCTTCCGGTAGAGTCGCCAAATGTCTCGAAGCGCACGAATCGCGGTCTTCACCGTACCGGCAAGCGAGTGACATTCAAGTCGGTATTCTACCGAAGACAGTTCGAGTCTTTTAAAACCGGCCCTCCCCATCAGAGCGTCTAAAGTCCGCGGACTGAAATAGGAGAGATGCTCCCACGGGTTGAGATCCTTTGGCACCTGCCCGCCCTTCGCGATCATCTCGACAACAGCATCCATGCGCCAGTCGATAAAATTCGGAACATTAATCCATAGCACGGAACCTGGATGACAGAAGTCCAGCAACCTCGAGGCGAAGATCATTGGCTCGGGAACATGCTCAAGCACGTCATTTAGGATGATTCCGTCGAAAACGCTTCCACAAGGTATATCGTCGAGTCGAGCATAAGTTGTGACTCCGGACCTAGTTAGGTAGTCCCGAACGACAATGGAACCCTCTACGCCAGACACTTCGTATGGGAAAAACTCGCGGGTCAGGCCCGAGATACCGACTCCAAATGCGCATCCCACATCCAGTATTCTGACACCGTCAGAGACACGCCCTTGAGCATCCCGAGGGAGTCTCCGGTCCAGCGCGGTGAGCAGCTTCGACAACGATTCGAACGCGAAAGCCGCCCGTCCAGGACGCGCGAAGACGCCAACCATATCCTCGACGGAAGCAGTGTCGACTCGATAAAGCCTCTGTAAAACTTCTTCGGAGGGGATTTCGGACGAAAAGACCAAGGAGCAGTCCAGACATCGAGACAAGGCAAACCTCGTTTCGGGTGTAATTCCGAAAGCCTCGTAAAATGAATCATCATAATAAGGACTGGATTCGATAACCTGTACCGCCGACACACTCGCCACGAATTCATTGCGCGTCGAATGACATAACGGACAAGGACGGCTCGTAGAAGTCTGTGCGGTCACGCCGAAATTCATCCCGTTCATATCCACTCACGAAATTCCCAGCAAGGGACCATTGGTAATTTATAATAAACTCTTCACCCAGGCCGGGTGGCGTTGGGAAAAGTCGTTAACTAAAAACGAAGACGAAAGGCTGGGACAGCGGCTGGACAAAACTACAACCCCGCCGCACCTAGAAGACGCGCGCAATCCGGTGCGCCCATCCAAGCACCCGCCACCTCCAGTGCATCAAAAAATTGCCCTGTTTCAGGGCCTTTTGCTGGCGGATGAAGCACTCCTTTGCACGCTCGGCAGCCAGCCAAGCCTCGACGATCACTCGGTCGTTCGCGGATAATCCAGAACGTTTCTCCCGAACGACGTCCATTACCTCGATTAGGAACATCTCTCCGGTGGAAACCGTTTTGCTCGAGTCATGAAGGCGGAATTGCGAGAGGACCGTATCCAACTGTCCAGGCGGGCCGAAGTGCTCTCGAATACGATAAAAAAACTCGAAATCGAAGGCATAATGGAGATCCTCCCGCAGAGGCCCGACAGCCTCCCATGCCTCCCGTCGCCAAAAGGTGGAAGGTTGAAGTATCGCCGCACGATTATCACGAAAGTGCATAAGCCACGAAATCGAAGGCAACGCTGCATTGACCTCCAACACCTGACCGGGTACCCCGGTTTCATTGATGAGCTGGCACTGTCCGGTACACCAAACCGCATCCGGATGATTGGAAAAATAGTCCGCAACGCGCTGCAGACAACCAGGCGCCAGGAGGTCGTCCGAGTTGATCCAGCATAGAATATCGCCGGTTGCTTTAGCGAATCCCTTATTAATCGCGTTCGCTTGTCCGCTGTCCGGCTCGCTAACCCAGTCCGCAAGGTGGTCCGAGTGTGCGTCTATGATCATGGTCGAACCATCTTCGCTTGCGCCGTCGACGACAATATGCTCCAACCTCGAGTAGCCTTGACTCAGGACTGATTGAAGCGTGGCTTCTAGAAACTTCGCCTGATTCAAGGATGGCGTCACAACCGAAATATCAAACTTAACTGATTCCATAGTAACTATTCACAAACAAGCACGTATATTATCTCGGATTTCTGTTATAAAAATAGCGTTACCGCTTTGAGCAGCTATCGACCTTCTGCGAGCATCACTCTCGACGATCCGAACGGAGGAATCGCACCATGAGCAAATTTCCGCGCTACGCGGACTCGGCGCCGAAGGCGTGCGGGTCAACAGTGCGGTTGCTCGCTCGCACCTTGGGCGAGGAGCACCGGCGGCGCAACGCGGCGATCGAAGCGCCCCGGATCTGTTGGCTTCGGTGCCCATCGCCAACGTGACGTGCGTGCTGGCTTGTTGAGGGGTTCAAAACATCGACGGCCTCGCCTGTTTGCGCAGTATCGCGGATGACGGAATCGAGCGCTCGGCAATGATATCCGGCAGCGAAGCGACCGCCTTCAGGATACCCAAAGTCGATCATCACCATCCACGGAATGAGCCCGTAATCATTTCGGATCTCCACTCATGTATTCATCGTCGTGTTAAAAAGACTCAAAAATAACGAGAACGTGATCTTTCATGGCCATCGTCCACGGCGGTCCTTGCCTATGCATCAGTCCTCGGTAACGTGGTAAAGACTGAATCAAGCGCTGCGGTAGGCGGTAAAAGCCGCCTCGCTGGCGGCATTCCCAATACCCGAATTCAAATAACTGATCCAGCTTTACCTGGGGGGAGGCATCCTGATGCGGAATCCGATACATCGCGACCAATCGCAGGGGCAGCAGTCTATGAATCTGTTGAAAAAAGCTGCGTGATCCAAACGAAAGATGTAGCAAGGTCTGCAGATACCAATAATTTCCACCCGCCAACCGCCAAGACCACGCATCCATATCACCGGTACTCAAAAGCAACCGACCACCTGGCCGCAACCAAGTGGCGACCTGAGCGAGTTGCTCGAACGGATGTACGAGATGTTCAAACACATCGAACATCGTGACGGCATCAAAGGCGTGCTGCCACCGACACGGCACCGCCTCGATTCGCTCACCGATGAGCGTGACGCCATGAATCTCCGACGCATGCCTACGTGGCTCAACCGCACTCTCAATGCCGAAACGCTTCCAGCGGGACGGTAACCTGTTTAGGAAGGCGCCTGCGTGGCACCCGACGTCACAGATGTGACGTACTTCGTTACCTTCGAATGTCAGAAAACTCCGCCCCAACCGCCAGGCGGCGTTCTCGACCAGAGAATAATCCATTTCTTCCGCGGAAGTCGCACGATAGGCTGCGGCAAGCACTGTATCTTCAAGATGCGGCGAACGTTGTCCAAAGTGGCATCGCGTACACCGGTAGAGCCGTCCAGGGTTCTGATCGGAAAACGAAAGATTTATCTGGCATTTCACCACCGGTGCACACGGACCCAAATCGATCAACTGATTTGAGCCGCAAAAACGACAAGTCACAGGCATCTGCCTATCTCCTGCCCGCGCTTATGCACCAAAGGCCGTTCATTCAACATGCGACTCTCTCATTACAACCGTGAAAATGAGAAAAGGACTCTAATCATATTGCAACAAGACAAATAAAGTAACGATTCACTACCAAGCAACGTATTTTTAACTCGGCCTGTTCTTTAAGAAGGGTTAACGTTGAGAAGGTATCGACCTGCTTCGAGTGTCGCCGAAACCGATCTTCAGCCCCTCGATCGCCGCGTTGCGGCGACGATGGTCCTCGTCCAAGGTGCGCGAGTACAATCGCATCCCCGCCTCATGCGCCGCTGCGTAGCCCAGAAGTTTGTTCATCGTGCGACCGCTCCAGTTCGGATCATCGGGAGCGGTGCTTGCAGCAAGTCGATGCCTTTTCAAGTGGATAACGCTCATCGCCATCCACGGCAATGAGTCAGTCAAAAATATTCTCAAAAAGGGCATCCGCAAACAGGATGCGGTCCTGTTGATGGCTGAAAGTCTGCTCAAGGCTACCCCGATAGACGTAGCCAAGCGCCCTCAACTCCCGATAAATACCATCGAATAAAGGTTGTCGCTCGTACAACTCGAAGAAGGAGACCTCGACAATCGCGAAGCGAGCCTGTCGTAAGGTATTAATGCCACCCCGGATCACTGCCAACTCATGGCCTTGTACATCAAGCTTGACAAGGACATGAGGCCCGGCCTTAAGACCAGAGGCCGTCATCCAATCATCCAGGCGCTGGACATCGACCTCAACGGTAGTCTGCGGCGCGCTGTGTGGATACTCAGTACGATGCAGTTCCGCCATGGGAAGTAACGAAGAACTCGGGCTGAAGGTGCTTCGGTTCATCACAACTCGCCCTGCTCCATCGCTTAGCCCACAGGGGACGGGAACGACGGATGGATCATTTCTGAACCGTCGTTGCAGAAGGATATGAATGTCGGGTAGCGGCTCGAATGAATAGACCAGGGTGCGGGGACAGAGATCCCGAATCAACTTGGCAAACTGACCCTCGTTCGCGCCGATATCGAGAACGGTGCGCACGTCATAGTGTTGCAAAAGACGCCAGGGCTCAAGCTGGCGTTCGGCCCTTTCGCGTTCTCTGGCGGCTTGGAGATTACGCGTCAGCCTAAGCTCCAGGCCGAAGCGGTTTAGAGTAGTATGAACAGCTTGACCGAAAGGGTTTTTCATATATTGAGAATACTGTCGGAGAAGCAACCCGGTGATGATCAAGGCCACGGTCCGCCCTGACCGATAGGTGACTCGGACGGCACTAGGCGAAGGTATTTCTGTCTGAGTTGCTCTGCGGCTTAATCGAAGAGAATGGATCCGGTTCTCGCGAATCCGCGTCGTGTCCGTCACTCTCGGACATCTGACCGGGCCACATCCGTTAGTCTATTTGCGAGACTCCCGGGCTCATGGAGCTTAAAATTGTACGGAATCGACACAAGACTTCTCCGAGGACCGGAATATCGGAGATCACACCGCGCTTCGCGATGGTGGTCCTCATGTAAAACAAAGCGATACCCATATCACGGATCTACGTCAGTCCAAGCGGCAATCCCTGGGCCAGTTATACCTGTCCATGCGTTTTCGGAATATCGACCCATCGCGGTGCAATCGGCGGCTATGCTGAACGACACTGCATGGGGTTCATTAAATATAAGACGCTTGTATGGGATAGCGGCGCTGGCAGAAACCGAGTAAAAACCTGCGTTTAGTAAGTGTGAAGGAAGTAGAGCGCTTAGCTTATGCTCGCCAACTCCCATTTTCCGCAGAGCGCGATTCATAATGCTTGAGCTATGCACGACGATCTTCCCTTCCGAGTTAACGATGATAGTGTTTATTCCAATTTCTTCTGCTGCGCTATCGATCCTCACCGTCGTCCGGATATCGACTGGCAAGGTTATTAATGCGGCTGATGTCGAAATAGGTTGGTTTGACTGAAAAACCTCGATAGACAAAAGTCTGCAGCTTGTATCCCCCGGGGCTTCGTCATTCTGCCATTGACGGCTGGAAGCGTTATGCGTTCCCGAAGTAAGATATCGTTCAACAATATCTTTCGGGTGCCCTTCCGTTTTCATCTTGCCGTGCTCAATGAGTGTCGCCCTCGTACATAGATCGCTGATTGATCCCATATTATGACTGACGAACAGAACGGTTCTTCCATGACCTGCTACATCCTTCATTTTTCCCAGGCATTTTTTCTGGAAGGCTGCGTCGCCGACAGCCAAAACCTCGTCAATAATCAGGATCTCGGGCTCTAGATAGGCAGCTACGGCAAATGCCAGACGTACCGTCATGCCGGATGAATACCGCTTGACGGGCGTATCGATGAATTGCTCTATCTCGGCAAAATCGATGATCTCATCCAGCTTGCGGGTGATCTCGGGCTTCTTCATGCCGAGGATGGCGCCGTTGAGATAGATGTTCTCGCGCCCCGTCAGTTCGGGATGGAAGCCGGTGCCGACCTCGAGCAGGCTGCCGACACGGCCCCTGATCTTGATCTGCCCACTTGTCGGCGCGGTGATCCGGGAGAGGATCTTGAGCAGGGTACTCTTGCCGGCGCCGTTTCGGCCGATGATGCCGAGGATCTCGCCTTCGCGCACTTCGAAGCTCACGTCGCGCAAGGCCCAGAGCTCGCCGCCCACGCGGTTGCCGTGGTCTTCCTGGCCGATCCTGAGCAGTGGATCGGGCCTGCCGCGGGTCATCGCCCACCAACGGTTGATGTCTTCGCGCAGGGTGCCGCCGCCGATCAGGCCCAGGCGGTAGTATTTGCTTAAGTTCTCGACTTGGATGACTACGGACATGGAATAAGGTGAAAGGTGAAAGGTGAAAGGTGAAAGGTGAAAGGTGAAGGGTGAAGGGTGAAGGGTGAAGGGTGAAGGGTGAAAGGTGATGCCGGATGAGGGCTTTGGCTATCTCGCGGGGGTGGGCCTGGGCCAACGGCGACCGGGCCCGCGGGCGGTCATCGGGCGGCGAGCCAGGCGTCCAGGTCCGGCGCGGCGGTGAATTCCAGAAGGTCTTCGCCGAGGGCTTCCAGGGTGTCGAGGGTAAGGGCGGCGATGCGCGTCTGTTGGCTGGGGGTCAGGGGGCCAAGGCGGCGCTGCAGTTGGCGTAGCACCAGGCGCTGGGCTTCGGCTTGGCGGCCTTGCGCATGGCCTTGTTCTAGGCCCTGCTCCAATCCTTCACGCTTCCATTGATCGGTCCAACTCTCGATGCGTTCAGCTAACATGCTGCGTACCTCGTGTAAATCGTTCATGGAATCGATCTGCACCCCAGGGAGTCGCCGCGGCAGGAATACACGGCTGAACCAGACCGTGAAGGCGCGGCGCAGGCTGGTCTGCTCGGGGGCCTGCAACCAGTCGACGAGGGCCTGCAGGATACCCAACACGTCCGCCGGCGAGCGGCTGGCTTCAAGCCGAAACAGCGCGGCACTCAGATTGCGCTCCGGCAATGCGCCTTGCTCGGCGAGGCGGATCTCGTCGATCAGATAGTAGCCCTGTCGGGGGCGATACTCCCGCACGAAGGGCGGCGCCGGGGCGATCAGCTCGCCGACCTCGCGGGCGGCGTTCCAGGGTTTCAGACCATTGTAGAGGACGATCGGCAGCACCGGGGGCAATTGACCCGTCGCGCCGAGCTGTTCGGCACGGATGAGGTCCTGGTAGAGGAGTCCGACGTAGGTCTGGATGCGCACCGCCATCCAGGCGTCGATGCTGGATTGAAATTCGAGCAGCAGGTAGATGTAGAGCCAGTCACGCCCCCAACGCACCCGCCAGACGAGGTCGTCGGCGCGGTCGCGCAGATCGTCGCTGACGTAGCTGCCGCTGCATTTCTCCAGGGTCTTCAAGTCCAACTGGTCGATCCAGTCGCCGGGCACACAGCCATGCAACAAGTCGCGGACCATGGCGACGTGGGAGTACAGCAGTTTGTAGCCGCCATCGTGGGCGGGATCGCGCACCGGGCGAGGGCGTGGTTTGCGCTTGGTCATGGGGGTGCAGTGGTGGGCGACTCAGGGGCTCGGGAGAAGCTTGCGCAGGGAGGTCAAAGGTCAAAGGTCAAAGGTCAAAGGTCAAAGGTCAAAGGTCAAAGGTCAAAGGTCAAAGGTCAAAGGTTAAAGGTCAAAGGTTAATGTTGGCGGGTTAGGGGGTGAAGGATCTTCTTGCTTTGATTAGGGCGGCTAGCATTTTGCTGATTTGTTGGGCTTCGTTGAGCCAGTGCTTGCCGGTTTGTCGATCGATGTAGCCGATGTCCATTCCGATGTAGATTTGGGTTCGTAGCTCGCCGGCGCTGCCTTTGGCGTAGGAGAGGAAGTTGATGCAGTCTCGGTTGGATTCACGCTCGTAGCCTTCCGCGATGTTGGATGGAATCGAAAGCCCTGAGCGGGTGATCTGATCCCGGAAACCCCAGTCCTTGAGGTCCCGCAGGCCGCGGTAGATATCCGCCGACAGCCGCGCCCCACGCTTCCACACCTCCAGATCCTCAAATGCCTCCGCCATCCCCTACCCTTTCACCTTTCACCTTCCGCCTTCCGCCTTCCGCCTTCCGCCTTCCGCCTTCCGCCTTCCGCCTTCCGCCTTCCGCCTTCCGCCTTCCGCCTTCCGCCTTTCCGCCTTTCCGCCTTTCCGCCCTTCACCCTTCACCCTTCACCCTTCACCCTTCACCCTTCACCCTTCACCTTTGACCTTTGACCTTTGACCTTTGACCTTTGACCTTTGACCTTTGACCTTTGACCTTCTTCTTAAACCGTATCCATGAACGTACGTTCAACACGGTTAAAAAGCAGGATACCGACGACAAGGATCAGGCCGATCAACGCGGCGGCATAGAGCAGCAGACCGACGCTTACATCACCCGCCCCCAGATAGGCGTGGCGGAAGATCTCCATGATGGGCGCCATGGGATTGAGCAGCATCCAGGTTCGGTAAGGCTCGGGCAGGACCGACAGCGGATAAATGACCGGGGTCGCGTACATGAGCAACTGTACGCCGAAGCCGACAACCACCGTGAGGTCGCGGTAGCGGGTCGTGAGCGATGAGACGATGACACCGAGCCCGAGGCCCAGTGCGGCCATCATGAGCAGCAGCAGGGGGGTCAAGAGTGCCCAGGCGTTCGGGGCAACATCCGCACCTCGCCACATGAAAAAGGCCAAGAAGCAGAGGAAGAAGAGAAATTGTATGCCGAAGGCGATCAATTTCGACAGCAGACCGGCAACCGGCACGGCGAGGCGCGGGAAGTAGACCTTGCCGAAGATGCCGGCGTTGCTGGTGAAGGTGCCCGAGGTGCCGGTGAGCACGCCGGAGAAATAGGTCCAAAGGACGGTGCCGGCCATGAAGAAGAGAAAGGGCGGTACGCCGTCAGTCGGGATCTTGGCGATCTTGCCGAAAATGATGGTGAAGGTGATGGTGGTGAGCAACGGCTGAATCAGATGCCAGGCGGGGCCGAGGATGGTCTGTTTGTATTGGGCGACGAAGTCGCGGCGGACGAACAGGGCAATCAAATCGCGGTACTGCCAGAGCTCCCGGAGCTTCAGATCGAGGACATGGCCGTGGGGCTCGATCACGAGATCCCAGCGGTCTCGTTCCGGTGCGGTGTTACTAGTGACGGGGTGCATGGGCGATTCGGGTTCAGGGTGACGCGGGACAGGCGAGGGTTCAGACATCGCGGGATGCGACGGTCTGGGGCTCGGCATCCGCCATCAGGCGGACGACGTCGGGCATCTGGTGGATGGCGTGCCAGTTCAGCAGGCGCCTGGCCTTCGCCGGGTTGCCTGCGTTGAAGGCGATGTCGGATGGACGCAGGAGCGTCGAGTCCGGTTCGACGTGGCTCGTCCAATCGAGGCCGTATGTCTCGAAGGCTGCGGCGACGAACTGTTCCAACGAGTGGGTGGTGCCGGTGGCGATGACGAGGTCCTCGGGCTGATCATGTTGGAGCATGCGCCACATCGCATCGACGTACTCTGGCGCCCAACCCCAGTCGCGGTGGATCGCCAGATTGCCGAGACGCAGTCTCTCCGGACTGCCCCGAGCGATGCGGCGAGCGGCCGCGACGATCTTGCGGGTGACGAAGCGTTCCGGGCGCAGGGGCGATTCGTGGTTGAAGAGGATGCCGGTGCAGGCAAAGAGGCCGTAGGCGTCGCGGTAGTTTGCGACAAGCCAGTGCGCGGTCGCTTTCGCGACGGCGTAGGGGCTGCGGGGGTGGAAGGCCGTCTCTTCATCGGCAGGTTGTCCGCCGGTATCGCCGAAGCACTCGCTGGATCCCGCGTTGTAGAGACGCGTGCGCCAGCCGAGGAAACGGATCGCCTCCAGCAGGTTGAGGGTGCCGGTGGCGATGCTCTCCAGGGTCTCGACGGGTTGATCGAAAGACAGCCCGACGGAGCTTTGGCCGGCGAGGTTATAGATCTCGTCGGGCTGCGCCTTGGCCAGGGTCTGCAGGACGCTGCGAAAATCCGTGAGGACCATGGAGGCGAGGCTCACGCGGTCGAGGATGCCGAGGCGCCGGAGGTTCGTGAAGGGTGTGATCTGGGCATCCCGGGAGGTGCCGGTGACCTGATACCCCTTCTCCAGAAGGAGTTGAGCCAGGTAAGCGCCGTCTTGACCGGAGATGCCGCAGATCAGGGCCTTTTTCACGCGAGCATGTCTCCTGTGTGACCTTTGCCGTCATGGTGGGCCGAGGTCCGACCGAGGGTGTGTTGGGCATGGCGGCGGTTGCGTCGGTCGTCGCCGGTCGGGTTGGGGCAATCCCGTGTGAGTGGACGACGGCAACGGCGCTGTGGGTCGGGCATCAGGTGCGGTCATCCCTTTGACATTGGGACTCTGCTTCCGCGGTCAGTTGCGCGATCTCGGCCTTGAGGGCTTCGTACTCGTCGCGTTTGCGCTGCAGGAAGCGCGCGGTGATACGGGCCTTGGCCTCGATGCCCTGCGGGGTCAGCAGGTAGGCGTAGGCGAGCTTGTTGTCGCTCCTGCGGAAGTTCTGGACCTTCACCCACCCTTGATCGATCACGGCGCGCACGCAGAAATTGGTGCTGCCCAGGCTGATGCCGAGGGCCTTCGCCAGGTCGCGCTGGGTGGCGTCGGGGTGCGCCTGGAGGTGCTTGAGGACGCGGTAGTGGAGGTCGTCGGTCATGGCTGTGTGCGTCGCGGGGTGCCGGGGGTGACCGTTGGCGTCGGGGGTCGGGTTCGTGACGCGGAGCGTCGGGGCGACACTCCCACGCGGAGCGTGGGAGCGAGTGCCGCGATGAGGAGCTTGGGAGCGAGTGCCGCACCTGCGAGTGCCCCAGGGCGTGGGAGCGATTGCCCAGTCTCGGAACGTGGGAGCCAGAGCCGCACCGGCGAGGGTCTTGCCTGGTGGCCTGGGTCGGGCTTGCTGCGGCGCTTCGGAAACGCTACCGCCCTACCCTGTCGTTTTCGGGGTATGGGCGCGGAGGTGATTTGTTCAGGCGTTGTACAGCGGAAGTAGGTTAGCGGGTTGAGCGCGGCGGGGCAAGGGCATCGGAGGTGTCGTGTCTCCGGGATGAATGTCGCGCAGCTGCGGCGCCGGATCTTTTCGCGGTGCTGGCCAATTTGGCCGCTCGCGAAAGCGCGGCCGGCGGCTTTGTTCATCAACGTAAACCGCGCCCGGCGCGGTATGCGACCCACTCGCTCCCACGCTCTGCGTGGGAGTGTCGACCCGACGCTCTGCGTCGCGGGACGGCGCGAGCGGGCACCGGCGCGGGACGTACCGCCGGCGGTGCGCGTCGACCTGGCGGCAGGGACGCCGCGCTCTCCTCTCCCCTCCCGCCTCGCGGGGGAGGGGTCGGGGAAGAGGGGGCATCCCGGTCGGGCATGCGCAGCAACACCCTACGGCATGCGAATCGCCGAGGTTTCGGGGCTCACCCCGCGTCGTCTCCGATCAGGTCCTCGAGGACAAAACCGGCGTCGCATCCGCTGGCTGCCGACTCACTCCCACGCTCCGCGTGGGAGTGTCGCCGGGACGCTCCGCATCCCTGCCGCCAAGTCAAGGCGCCCCGCCAGCGCACGATCGCGCCGGGCCCCGCGACGCAGAGCGTCGGGTCTACACTCCCACGCGGAGCGTGAGAGCGAGTTGGGGCGCGGAGCGTGGGAGCGAGCTCGAAACAGGAAAGCCGCCACGGAGAAGTGCGTCGGGAGTCGTGCATACAGCTCGCCGAGCTGTTGACGCAGTAGATCATCCAACCACACCACGGGCAGAACACCGTCGGCGTTCTTAATTTGGTCGCTGAGCATGTGCCATTCATTCAGCGCGTGCTCGGGGACCGCATCTCCCCATTTGTAGAACTGCATCGCCAAAGTCCGGCGATTTGTCGCCGCGGTCCATCACATGGTATTCGTACCATCCGCGCGTCGACATGAAAGACTCCTCCAGATTTTCTTGAGCAGCCGGTCGTCTGTCGTGCGGCATCCTGGCCGGGCCTGCAAAGCGACACCGGGCGACCAAAGTCGCCCCTTGTTGGTCGATGCATTCCCGGAATTCACCTTAAGGTCGCGGCTGCAGGTTGCCGCCACCCTCTCGGGATTCGCTTAAGGCGATTTCCGCAAAATTCCATGCCCGTTGTGCCGACGATAGGAGGCACGACTTGCGCCGACGTTCGGCCTAGTGTCCGTCGCCGGCACTCATGTTCTGCACCGCCCTCAACCAATCGGCCCCGTCGGGGCTGATGAGCAGTTGGTCGCCGAGGTCTTCCAACATCCGGAGGTCGACGATGCGCGCAAGCAACGGTTGTGTCTGCTCGGCGATCGTTGGACCAAAACGGCGTCGCACCTGACGGACCAGGATGTGGCGGGTCGCCTCGCGACCTTGCTCCAAGCCTTGTTCCAAGCCTTGTTCCAAGCCTTCTTGTTTCCACTGATCGGTCCAGGTTTCCAGATTCTCGGCCAGCATGTGATTAACCTCGCTGAGATCGCCAAGGGGTGGCAGTTGCACGCCGGGCAGTCGCTTGGGCAGGAAGACGCGACCGAACCAGACCGCGAAGTCACGGCGCAGACCGGTCTGTTCCGGCGCCTTGAGCCAGTCAAGCAAGGCGTGCACGATGCCCATCGCCTCGGCCGCGCCGCGACTGGCCTCGAGCCGAAACAGTGCGGAACAGAGGTTGCGCTCGGGCAGGGGGCCGGCTTTGGCGATGCGCTGCTCGTCGAGCAGCAGGTAAGCCTGTCGCGGGCGATAGCGCTCGAGCATCGGCGGCGCCGGCTCGATGAGCGGCTCCAGCGTGTCGGCAGAATGCCAAGGCGTGCCACCATTGTAGAGCACCACGGGCAGAACGGGCGGCAGACGTCCTGCTGCACTCAGGGTCTCGGCGCGAATGAGATCCTGGTAAAGCAGCCCGAGGTAGGTCTGGATGCGTACGGCCATCCAAGGATCGACGGTGGATTGGAATTCCAGCAGCAGTTACTTGGTCATCACGATCGGCCCTTTCCAAATTCGACGGGGATCGTGGAGTTGAGCTCGACCCCGCCGGCCGTCAAGGCAGCGGCGCGCACGGACAGACGAGAGTATCTCGGTTCGTCAAAGACGACCGTCGACGGCCTGCACCGGCAGAACGGATTTCACGTCGTAGAGGATCGCCTTGGGTTTGGCCCAACGGCGGATCCCGGTCGCTCCCGTCTCGATGAAGTCGCGGTGGGCGACGGCGAGGATGACGGCGTCGTAGGTGCCTTCGGCCGGAGGCTCGGGGAGACAGTCGAGGCCGTATTCGTGCTTGGCCTCGGCGGGGTCGATCCAGGGATCGTAGCAGTCGACCGCGATGTTGTATTCGCGCAGGGCCTGGATGATGTCGAGGACGCGGGTGTTGCGCACGTCCGGACAGTTTTCCTTGAAGGCGAAGCCGAGGACCAGGATGCGGCTGTTGCACACACCGATGCCGCTTTTGAGCATGAGCTTGACCACGGTCTCGGCCACATGGGCGCCCATGCGGTCGTTGATGCGTCGCCCGGCGAGGATGACCTCGGGGTGGTAGCCGATGGCGACGGCTTTGTGGGTCAGATAATAGGGGTCGACGCCGATGCAGTGTCCGCCGACCAGGCCGGGGCGGAAGGGGAGGAAGTTCCATTTGCTCCCGGCGGCTTCCAGAACCTCGAGGGTATCGATGCCGAGCTTGCCGAAGATCAGGGCGAGCTCGTTCATGAGGGCGATGTTGAGATCGCGCTGGGTGTTCTCGATGACCTTGGCTGCCTCGGCGACCCGGATGCTGCTGGCCGGGTGAGTGTCGGCGGTGATGATCTCGTTGTAGAGGGCGTCGACGATGGCGGCGATCTCGGGGGTGGAGCCGCTGGTGACCTTTTTGATGGTGGTCAGGCGGTGATCGCGGTCGCCGGGGTTGATGCGCTCGGGGCTGTAGCCGAGGTGGAAGGTGTTGGTTGGATGCCCCCTCTCCCCCGGCCCCTCTCCCGCGAGGGGAGAGGGGAGATGTGCTCCCTCCCCCCTCGCGGGAGAGGGTCGGGGAGAGGGGGATCCAAAGTACCGAAGCCCGGAATGCCGCTCCAAAACGGGCGCGCAGTCGTCCTCGGTGCAGCCGGGGTAGACGGTGGATTCGTAGATGACCAGGTCGCCGGGTTTGAGGACCTTGCCGACGGTCTCGGAGGCCTTGAGCAGGGGCGTCAGATCGGGCCGCTTGTAGTCGTCGACCGGGGTGGGCACGGTGACGATGAAGATGCGGCAGCGACACAGGGCGCCGAGGTCGCTGCTGTAGGTCAGGTGGCGGGCGGCGGCGAGATCCTCGGGGGTGGTCTCGCGGGTGCTGTCGCGACCGGCTTTGAGCTCGGCGATGCGGGCTTGGTTGATGTCGAAGCCAACCACTGGGCGGTGTTTGGCGAATTCCACGGCGAGCGGCAGGCCGACGTAGCCCAAGCCGATG
Organism: Thiocapsa roseopersicina; assembly: GCF_900106925.1. GTDB lineage: Bacteria > Pseudomonadota > Gammaproteobacteria > Chromatiales > Chromatiaceae > Thiocapsa > Thiocapsa roseopersicina. Next base: position 203,362 of record NZ_FNNZ01000001.1, on the reverse strand, counting down.
ATGGCGATGGGCGTGTCGGGGTCCGTGAGATGGGCGAGGTGTTGGTCCATCGTGGTTTGCGCCTGGGGCTATGTAGGTGTGTAGGTGGGGCGACTTCAGTCGCCCATAAATCTCGGCAAGGACATCCCGGGGCGACTGAAGTCGACCCTACCCCGACACCTGTCAACTCGCTCCCACGCTCTGCGTGGGAGTGTAGGTGCGACGCTCTGCGTCGCGGGGCAGTGCGGTCGGGCGCCGGTGCGGGTCGCAGCGCCGGGGGTGGGCGTCGGTATGGCGGCAGGGACGCGGAGCGTCCCGGCGACACTCCCACGCGGAGCGTGGGAGCGAGCTCATAAACCTCGGCACGGACGTCTCGGGGGGACTCAAGTCGACTGATACGCCTTCGTCTCCTGAATCGGCGTCACTAAGTTCAGCATCGCCCGGAGCTCCTGCACGGTCAGTCCGCGAAATGTTCAGCCGTCCTGCAATTCCAAACGACGCTCGATGCGTTCGATTCGGGCGACGAGTTGATCGGTGTGCGCGTGCTGCTCGACGATTTCGCCATACATGTGCGCCAGATCACGCCGCATACCGGCAACCGTCAGCTCCAAGTTGCTGATGCGCGACTCGATTCGGGAGAAGCGCTCGGTGTGTTTGTCCTGTGTTGCACGAATCGCGCGCAGGTTCTCGAGTACGAGGCTTTCGATGTTGTCGGTCATGGCCCACTCCCGGTCGTGCTCTTGGTCTTGATCATCGGTGATGGCAAGCTGCCCTATGGCCACGGGTATCGGCGGGATGCTAGAACGATTGCGCGGTTTGCGCCAGCCCGCGTCAGATCGCTGGCTCCGCCCGCGCTCCATCCCCCAACTCGCTCCCACGCTCTGCGTGGGAGTGTGGACCCGACGCTCTGCGTCGCGGGGCGGTGCGGTCGTGCGCCGGCGCGGGTCGCAGCGCCGGGGGTGGGCGTCGTCATGACGGCAGGGACGCGGAGCGTCCCGGCTACACTCCCTTCGCAGACCAACACGCGTAGCGGGGATCATATCTCCGGTGCACGCAGGGACTCTTCCGTCAGACAGGCATTGGATGGCGACGCACTGCCGAGGTCGACGATTGGAGGAGTGAGCGGGGTTTGGCTGTGGTGACAGTTCATCCGAGGTTGCCCTCCCCGACATCGGGCCAATACTCATCGTCCAGAATCTGATCGATGGTAAAGGGACAGGTCGCCGGAAAACGGTTCAGCGCCAGCCCGGTCTCCTGCGCCGCCTCGCGCCGAGCCGTATCGTAGATCTCACCCAGGGTCGCAGCCGGGGTTGGCCATAAGCTCGGACTCTCTTTGAGCAGAAGCTTGATATCGATCCGCTGGGTGATGACGGTCACGCCCCAGCTGCGGGAACGGCGTTCGGGTTGGCACTGCATCTTGAGGAGATGTAAAACCAAAATGATCAGACGGTTGCGCAGTTGTCGCCGCTCGCTTCGGCTCATGCCGTCAAGCTCCTCCGACAGATGTTCCCGATCGAGTCGTTCGAGGTCGCCCGCGCGGAGATGACTCGCTTGCTCTTCGAGCCAGCGCAGGTAATCGGTGTCATAGCATGTGGTTTGGGTCATGAGCGGTGCCTGATGCTTGCAGTACCGAACGCTAGGTTACGCGGATGCCGCTATATCCGTCATCCAGTAGCGCGTGCTGGCGATCCGGCGCAGAGATCTCCGAGACTGGTCGCGGCCAGTCGATGGCAATGCGCGGGTCCAAGGCGTTGAGCCCGGCTTCCGCCTCCGGTTTATAGGCCGCAGTGTGCAGGTCAATCAGCTCGCAGTCGTCGGTCAGGGCATGGAAGCCGTGGGCAAAACCTTCCCGGATGGCCAGGGTCCGGTGGTTGTCGGCACCGAGGTGCTCGGCATGCCAGTGCAGGAAGGTCGGTGACTTTCGGCGCAGATCGACAGCGACGTCGAACGCCTTCACCCAGTTGCGCAGGGTCTGCTCGACCAGACCCACCTCCTGAGCGACCACGCTCTTGCCGTACTTGACCCGCTTCGCTGCCTGTTCCTTGAACTCGGCGGTGCACTCTTGCTTCGGAATCTTCTGCATCGCCGTCTCCAGTGTGACAGACAGTCTACGTCACCCTTGGAAGACTAAATTTCGGGGGGAACCTCAGTTTGGCGTGTAGGGGCGACTGAAGTCGCCCATAAACCCCGGCGCGAACATCTCGGGGCGACTGAAGTCGCCCCTACCCAAACGCCTCGGTGGATGTCTCGGGGCGACTTCAGTCGCCCCCCGGACCGCTAGGCGGAGCGGCGGATGTCTGCAATGGGGATCGTCAGGGTGACTTGGCGATGCAGCAGCTCGATGAGGAGTTGGGCTCGGCGCTCGCCTTGGTGGACTTTGAAGATGGCCTCGAGCCCGCGGAAGGGGCCTTCGATGATCTCGACCTTCTGCCCCGGAGAGAGGGCGGACTGGGCCGGTCGGGCTTCGAGACGACGCCGAATCTCTTCGATCAGGGCGCCCTCGACGGGTAAGGGCTCGCGGCCGAAGGCAACCAGGCGTGCGACGCCGCGGGTGGAGCGCAAGGGATACCAGTTATCGACCCAACGCCGCAGACAAATGAAGAGGTAGTTGGGGAAAAGCGATTCCTCGACCACCACGCGTCGCCCGCGACGGATGCGCTCGACCATGAGTTGCGGGTGGAAGACGCTGTAACCCTGCTGGACGAGATTCACCGCAGCGCGCTCGGCTTGGCGCGGCTTGGACTGCACCAGATACCATTGGGGCGCGGCTTCCGCGCCGATCTCGAGATTCATCTTAAGGGTCTCGATCAGGTCACTTCGCCGACGATCTGTCGATTCCCTTGCTCCAATGCACGCGACAGACTGTGCACGTAGCGCGCAACCAGCAGGTAGGCGGCGAAGATCGACAAGGCCGCATAGAACATGACGGCTTCCCCGATCTGGTTCAGAAACCCGAAGACGCCGACGCCAGTCAACAGGATCGCGGCGGCCAGCATCAGAATCAGCGCCTTGCGTGTACTGTGGAAGACGCGGGACAGGAAGTGGTGGAGATGGCCGGCATCCGCGGTGAAGGGAGACACCCCTTGCAGGATCCGCCGACCCATGACGCGCAACGTGTCCATCAGCGGTATGGCGATGATCCAAAGTGCCGTCACCGGGTCGATGCTCCCGGCCGGTCCGGCGGCATCGACCAGGGCCCAGACCAGGATGTAGCCCAGCAGGAGGCTTCCCGCGTCGCCGAGGAAGACCTTGCGCCCGGTCACGCCGAAAAGCTCCAGATTGCAGATCAGATAGGGCATCAGCACCGCGATCGTGGCGAGCAAGAGGATTTGGATCGGGCCGATCTCGGGTGCGAGGAGCAGCAGTGTTCCGAACGCAATCAGGATTAGGCCGCCGGCCAAGCCATCGATGCCGTCGATCATGTTGATTGCGTTGATGACGCCGACCATCGCAAACACGGTGAACGGGACCGAAAACACCCCGAGCTCGATCGGACCGAAGCCCAGCAAATCCCCCAGGGCGGTCAGCGTGACCCCACACCCGAGGGTCAGCAACAGTGCGGCAACGACCTGCGCCACGAGGCGCACCCTCGGTCCGAGACCGAAACGGTCGTCCAGGGCACCGACCAGCACCAAGAGCGCGGCACCGGCCATGCCGTAGAGGTGGGGCACGGCGAACGGCAGACTGAGCAGACTGCACGCGACGAGGCCGGAAAAGATCGCGATCCCGCCGATCGGCGGCACTGCGTGGCGGTGGACCTTGCGCCGGTCGCCCGGGTGATCCATCAGGCCGATCCTGGGTGCCAGGGGATAGAGCACGGCCAGAACGACGCTGCTGACGACAAACGCGATAACCATGTCCGAAAACGTCATCACCGGATGGACTCCGACGTGAATTCGAGAGCCGCCGTCAGTTCCTGCGCGAGCATATCCGTCTCCTTTCCGTCTCCTTGGCTCAAGACTCTACGAATCGGCGCTGTAAGCCTTGAGTGTTTTGTTTCGTTCCGGTCACGGCGGCGACGTACGAAGATACTCGAACGCGCGTCGGCGGCATTAAAACCCGCTCAGGAAAAAACCACAAGACGTGAATTTTTCATGCGAATTCGCAATCCTTGCCCAGTGATCAGGTCGGTTTCATTCAGCGCCTGCCCCCAAGCGCGGGCGTAACGGCCTCCCGAAGGACGTCGATACGAGATCCGTAGAATCCGCGCGTCCGCCGCGACCGGCGGAATGACGGATTTTACCGACGGGGGGCGCATCGTCGCACCGATCTCGGCGAAAACCAGCGCGACCAGAATCCCGACCAATACCGCCAGCTGTCGCCGCCGCAGGTCCGCCGTCAGGGCGGCGGGCGCCCAATAGGTCGTGAACATCCCCCATTGAGTCGCCAAGTCCGTCGAAGAGGCGACTGAAGTCACACCTACCCCGTCGCCCCTACATCACGCTGACCCGGATGACGGCTTACTCGTGCCGTTCGGCTACGTTGAAGCCTTCGCGTCGGCATAGGGCGTCTTTTTCGGCCTCTTTGAGGTCTTCGCGCATCATCTCGGCGACGAGGGCCTCGAAGCCGATCTCGGGGGACCAGCCGAGCCGCTCGCGAGCCTTGGTGGCGTCGCCGAGCAGGGTCTCGACCTCGGTCGGGCGGAAGTAGCGCGGATCCACGGCGACGACGCAGGCGCCGGTGGCCTCATCGAAACCTTTTTCGAGCTGGCCCGCGCCCTCCCAACGAATCCGGATACCGACCTCGGCGGCTGCGGCGGCGACGAAGTCGCGCACGGAGTATTGGTGCCCGGTGGCGATCACGAAGTCCTCCGGGGCGTCCTGCTGGAGCATCATCCATTGCATGCGAACATAGTCCTTGGCGTGGCCCCAGTCGCGCCGTGCGTCGAGGTTTCCGAGATAGATCCGATCCTGCAGGCCGAGCTTGATGCGGGCCAGTCCGCGGGTGATCTTACGGGTGACGAAGGTCTCGCCGCGCCGCGGGCTCTCGTGGTTGAAGAGGATGCCGTTGCAGGCGTAGATGCCGTAGGCCTCGCGGTAGTTGACCGTGATCCAGTAGGCGTAGAGCTTGGCGACGGCGTAGGGCGAGCGCGGGTAGAAGGGCGTGGTCTCGCTCTGGGGCACCTCTTGGACCTTGCCGTACAGCTCGGAGGTGGACGCCTGGTAGAAACGGGTCTTGCGCTCGAGGCCGAGGATGCGGATCGCCTCTAGCAGGCGCAGGGTTCCGATGCCGTCGGAGTCGGCGGTGTATTCGGGCTCTTCGAAGGAGACCGCAACATGGCTCTGCGCGGCGAGGTTGTAGAGCTCATCGGGTTGGACCTGCTGCATGATGCGGATCAGGCTCGAGGAGTCGGTCATGTCGCCGTGGTGCAGGATGAAACGCCGTTCGCTCTGCTGCGGATCCTGATACAGATGATCGATGCGGTCCGTGTTGAAGAGCGAGGTACGCCGTTTGATGCCGTGCACCTCGTAGCCCTTGGAGAGCAGCAGCTCCGCCAGATAGGCCCCGTCCTGTCCCGTGATGCCGGTAATCAGCGCCTTCTTGGTGGTCATGTCCTTACCCCGATGTCGATATGCAATGTGTTGTGTTGCCGTTGCCCGGGATAGTCGACTTGCAGTCGACCTCTTCCCCCGCCCTGACGGCCCGCGGTTTCAAGACGACGGAGGCCATCGCGTCCGGCCGGCGAACCGCCCCCCGATGCCTCATGTCCTGAGCACGTCCCGATGGTCGAGGAACCAGGCGTAGGTTTGTGCCAATCCCTCGGGAAGCCGGGTGCGCGCGGTCCATCCGAGTGCGGCGAGACGGCTGACGTCGAGGAGCTTGCGCGGGGTGCCGTCGGGCTTGTCGGTGTCGAAGCGGATCTCGCCTTCGAAACCGACGACCTCGCCGATGGTCTCGGCGAGCTCGCGGATGCTGACGTCTTCGCCGACCCCGGCGTTGACGTGGGAGCACATGGGCCGAGTGTGTGCCCGGTAGGTCTCGGGTGCGAGCCCCATGAGGTGTACGCAGGCGTCGGCGAGGTCGTCGACATGCAGAAATTCCCGACGCGGCGTGCCGGTTCCCCAGACGGTCACCGCGGGCGTACCTCGGGTCTTGGCCTCGTGGAACTTGCGGATCAGCGCCGGGATGACGTGGCTGTTCTCCAGATCGAAGTTGTCGCCGGGTCCGTAAAGGTTGGTCGGCATCAGGCTGCGGAAGTCCGTCCCGTATTGGCGGTTGTAGGACTCGCAGAGCTTGATCCCGGCGATCTTGGCGACGGCATAGGGCTCGTTGGTGGACTCGAGCGTCCCGGTCAAGAGCGCCTCTTCGCCGATCGGCTGCGGGGCGAGGCGCGGATAGATGCAGGAGCTGCCGAGAAACAGCAGGCGCTCCACACCGTTGCGCCAGGCGGCGTGGATGATGTTGGCCTCGATCATCAGGTTTTGATGGATGAACTCGGCCGGGAAGCTGTTGTTGGCCTGGATGCCGCCGACCTTGGCCGCCGCCAGATAGACCCGAGACGGGCGCGTCTCGGCGAAGAAGGCATCGACCGCCCGGGTATCCGTGAGATCCAGCTCGCGATGGGTACGCGCGAGGATGTCCGAGACCCCCGCGGCTTCCAAGCGGCGCACGATGGCGGCACCCACCATGCCGCGATGTCCGGCGACATAGACCCTCGACCCGACCTTGCCCTGCTCGCTCACGCCGATCTCCGTTATGGATGCTGTGTGTTCGGGAATCCCTAGGGTAGCGCCCCGATGGGTCGGCTCACCAGCCTTGCGCGGCAAGAATCCACGAAACGCCGGCGGGTGCGCCCCGGACCCCGGCGAGATCACCAGCACGCAGGCCCCGGCGAACCGGTTGACGCAACCCCCGTCAGGTTCGACACTCATGCCCTACCGAGCGCGACACCGGATCGGCTTCTCGCCCACCCGGATCGCAGCATCGGGCACAGTGCTGCCGTTGGCTGCAGCGCTGCAACGACGACCAATCATTCCTTACTCAGGAGGTAACGATCGTGGCACAAACGATGGGTGAGATCATGAATCCGGGCTCCGTCGTACGCGACGCCGAGTTTCCGGACGCCCCGGACGACTGGACGCGCGAGCAGGCGGTCGCCGCGGCTCAGGCCGACGCGGTGACGCTGAGCAACGATCACTGGGACATGATCAAGGCGCTGCAGGACTATTTCGCACGTCACGAGAAACCCAATGTGCGGGATCTTCACGACGCGCTCGAAGAGGCATTCCACGGCCGCGGTGGCCTCAAGTATCTCTACGGGATCTTCCCGGGCGGTCCGGTCGCGCAAGGCTGTCGGTTTGCCGGACTACAGGCCCCGTCGGGCGCGGCGGATAAGTCGTTCGGGAGCGTCCAGTAAGGGTTCCCGAGTCGCGGTCCGCGCGCGCCCGCTGCCGCCGCGATGTCGGTCACCCGGCCGACATCGCGAAAGAGGCCGACAGAGTCAGTCCGAACTCCCATCAATAACGGGCGCAATCCTTCTGACATATCGAGTCTTTTCGTCGGCGTTTTCTTGCCAATCCGGTAGGTCCCGCCTATCCTTGCCCTCGAACTGCTACCGCCTTTCGCTTGGGGACGTCCGAGGCTGAAGCGTGTCCCGGACGCGTCGCGACGCCGGCCGGGGATGCTCCGAATCACTGCTCACCCGGACCGGCAGGCGGCGGCAGGCCGAATCCGGATCACGGGGGAGCCGATGATGTACGAGCGCATTCACGTCGACGAACAGCCGATCACCGAAGACGAGCACCCGCTTCGTCCCGATCGACGCACCTTTCTTGCGGCGCTTGCCGCAACCTCTGCGGGACTCTTGGTCGGAGGGGTGCCCGGCATTGCCGAGGCGGCCTCGAGCCGGACATCCCTGCAACGCCAAGTCGTCGAGCTGGTGACGAGCATGCGCCGCCAGGGCATGATCCAGCCCAACGAGAAGACCTCTTGGTCGGTGTACGATTTCACCGCCCGCAAGAAGGTCGTCTCGATCAACGAGGGCGCGCCGCGACAGGCCGCGAGCATGATCAAGCCGCTCGTCGCGCAGGCCTATTTCTTCCAGATGGATGGCTCGCGCGGCCAGGTTGCCTACTCGGAGGATGTCCGCAAATGCATGGAGCGGATGCTCCAGCGCAGCAGCAACCCGGACACCAACCGGATCATGGATCTGGTCAGCCAGCACCAGTCCCGCCGCGGACCCGCGGATGTCGAGCTGGTACTCAAGCAGCGTGCGCCCGCCGTCTTTCAAGAGACCCGCATTGTCGAGAAGATCCCCACGACCGGCCAGACCTATCGCAACCAGGCATCGGCGCACGACTACAGCCGCTTCCTGATCTCGGTCTGGGAAGGCCGCATGCCGAACAGCAAGGAGATGCTGCGCATGATGGCATTGCCGGGCGGCGACCGTTTGGCCAAGGGCGTAGCCGGCTTCCCCCCTGAGGCCAAGGTGTACAACAAGACCGGCTCGACCGCGATGCTCTGCGGAGACATGGGGGTTATCGAGATCCCCGATCAGCGCGGGCGCAAACACGCCTATACGGTGGTCGGCATCATCGAGCGACCGAGCCGCGCCGAAAACTACGGCGCTTGGATCCGCAATCGGGGGGACGCCATCCGGCGCGTGTCGAACCTGGTCTACCAAGACATGAAGAGCCGTTACCAGCTCGTCTGACGCCAGCGTAGGGGCGACAAGGGGCGACTTCAGTCGCCCACACCCCACCAACGACCGAACACCCCGAGGCGGCTAAAGCCGCCCCCACATGGCAGCGACGGTTAGCTCCGCTTCAGAAGCCGTCCGCAGATCGGCCCCAAAGGCCCCTCCTCCATGCGCCCGCACAACTGAGGAACCAGGAGCAGCAGGCCGAGCGCGGTCACGAGCGGCATCAGAAACAGCGACAGACCATCGGGGTCGCCGAGTATCGCGCGCTGAATCAGCACGGTGAGCAACTGGATCCAGACCACGCCGAGGATGGTGCGCAACCGGGCCGGACCGCGCAGAAACCACACGATCACCGACAGGATGATGTAGGGGATCATCCAAGCCGCCAACATCAAGGGCTCGAGCCGATAAGCGCCGTCGAAGTGAGGCACCACGGCGATCAGAAACGACAAGGCAAACCCCACCACCAAGGTCGAAAAGACCCAAATCTCTTGGCTTTCACTCGCGCGATCCATCGAAACACTCCCCCGCGTAGAATGATCTCGGAGCGCCAATGATATACCGACGGCATGCGTTGTTCGTAACTTCGGGCATTGCGTTACGTGGCGCAGAGCACCAAGGGGCATGCGCAACATCGCGCAGCGGTGTCGCGAGTTTGTGGATGCTGGGGTGACCGGTCGAATGAGCGAGGCCCGAGGACGGGTGCGGGGACCCTGCTCGGGGGCGTGTCACGGGTGTTTCGCCGCATCCTGAACGGGGGACCGCGCACGATGCGACGCACACCATCCGGAGATCGGCTGCATCGCGCCATGGAGTCGCTGAGACTCCGGCTTTCGCGTCCGGATGCACTCTTCTGGCCGGCCGTCCTGGGTCTGATCACCGGACTCGCGGCCGGGCTCGTCATCGTCGCTTTCCGTCTCGCCGTGGAGGGCCTGCAGGCGACGACCCTTCCCGGTCACGGAGAGAACTACGAGGCGCTGCCGATCCCGGTGCGTCTGGTGCTGCCGTTGCTCGGCTCGGTGCTGATCGGACTGCTCTTCGTGCGTTTCGCGCACGGCATCTATGTGCTGGGTGTCGCCCGCGTCATGGAGCGCATGGAATATCACCAGGGACACATGACCCGGCGCGGGTTCGTGCTCCAGTTTCTGGGTGCGGCAATCGCGATCGTCAGCGGTCATTCGGTCGGACGCGAGGGACCTCATGTCTATCTCGGCGCCGCGAGCGGGAGTCTGATCGGACAGTTCCTGACCCTGCCCAACAACAGTATCCGCAACATGGCGGCCTGCGGCACCGCGGCCGGGATCTCGGCGTCGTTCAATACACCGCTTGCGGGCGTGATCTTCGCGCTCGAGGTGCTGGGATTGGAATACAGCGTCGCGAGCTTCGTGCCGATCATCCTGGCTGCGGTGAGTGCGAATGCGCTGTCGGTCGCTGTCTTCGGCAGCGACCCGGTGCTCCGGGTCGCGCCGGTCGTGGTGACATCGCTGACCGCGCTGATCCCGGTGGCGGTTCTCGGGCTCTTCGTCGGCGCACTCTCCGCGGCCTACATCCAGTCGATCAAGACGATCGCAGGCTGGGGCAAACGCATGGGCTTCTTCCGCCGGGTCTTTGTCGCCGGGGTGATCGCCGGGATCGCCGGCGCCTTGGTCCCGGAGGTGATGGGACTGGGCTACGACACCTTGCGCAAGCTGCTGACCGAGCCGCTGACCTGGGGCTTCCTGCTCCTGCTGCTGTTCTTCAAGCTGCTGGCAACCTCGGCCAGCGCGGGGCTCGGGATCCCGGGCGGGACCATCGGCCCCGCGCTCTTCATGGGTGCGATCCTCGGCAATCTGGTCGGCGTCGCGGCAGTCGCCTTCATCGGGCTCGAGGCCGATCAGGTCGCCTTTTTCGCGTTGCTCGGGATGGGGGCTATGATGGGCGCCAGTCTCCAGGCACCCTTGGCGGCCTTGACCGCCATCGTCGAGCTGACCCACAGCCCGGGCGCCATCATGCCGGGGATGTTGGTAATCATCTTGGCCGCGCTGACCAGCAAGGAGGTGTTCGGCAGGGATTCGCTCTTCCTCACGACCTTGCGGGCGAACGGACTGGACTACCGCTCCAACCCGGTGGTCCACCTGCTGAGGCGCAGCGGCGTGGGCGGCGCGATGAACACGAGCTTTGCGCGGCACGAACAGAGCTTGACGCGGGAGCAGGCGGAACGCCTGGTCGGGGAAGGGCCGGAATGGATCATCGTCGACAAGGACGGCGGACCAGCCTACCTGATGCCCGGGATCGCGGTGGCAAGCGCCCTTTCGATGACACCCGATGCGCAGGAGATCGACTTGCTCGCGATCCCGGGGAATCGGCTCGAGCTCGCGCCGATCCATCTCCAGGCGACCCTCCAAGAGGCGCTCGATCTGATGCAGACGCGCGGTGCCGAGGCGCTCTACGTGCAGCGGATGATCGCGCCCGGGATCACGCACATCTACGGCGTCTTGACCCGAGAGCGGATCGAATCGGCTTACCGCTATTGAGAGTGAGAGCCAGGCGACCTCACACGCTCCCGTACAGCTCGCGGGATCCGAGCCAGCGTCGGATCAAGGGTTCGACCCGATCGGGATAGCGTGCCAGGATCAGATCGGCGGCCTGTTGGGCGGCGGGGACCAGGTGTTGGTCGCGCAGGGGGTCGGCAACGCGAAACTGTACGGTGCCGGTCTGGCGCGTACCCAGAACCTCCCCCGCTCCGCGCATGGCCAGATCGCGCTCGGCGATCTCGAAACCGCTTTCGGCGGCGCGGATGATGCCCAGACGCTCGCGCGCCGCGATCGACAGGGGCGGATGGAAGAGCAGCACACAATGGCTTTGGACCGACCCGCGCCCGACCCGTCCACGCAGTTGATGCAGCTGGGCAAGACCGAGCCGCTCGGGGTTCTCGATGATCATGAGACTGGCGTTCGGGACATCGACGCCGACCTCCACCACCGTGGTCGCGACCAGGAGGTCCAGATCGCCGGCGGCGAAGGCGGCCATCACCGTCTCGCGCTCAGGCCCCTTGATACGCCCGTGCACCAGGCCGATACGGATGCCGGGTAGGCTTTCCGCTAGCTGGCGCGCGCTCTCTTCCGCGGCCTGGCACTCCAACGCCTCCGACTCCTCGATCAGGGTACAGACCCAATAGGCTTGCCGCCCCTGTGCACAGGCCTGCTCCACGCGTGCGATCACCTCCTCGCGACGGGTATCCGGGACCGCGACCGTGACGATGGGCGTGCGCCCGGGCGGCAGCTCGTCGATGACCGACAGATCCAGATCCGCATAGACGGTCATGGCGAGCGAGCGCGGGATGGGTGTGGCGGTCATGATCAACTGATGCGGCGCACCGCCGGAGCCGCCGCCCTTGGCGCGCAGACGCATGCGCTGGTGCACGCCGAAACGGTGCTGCTCGTCGATGATGACGAGACCCAGATCGGAGAAGACCACGTCCTCCTGAAAGAGCGCGTGGGTACCCATCACCATGCGCGCTCGGCCGCTCGCGATGGTCTCGAGCAACCCGGCACGCTCGCGGCCCTTGTGTCGCCCGACCAGCCAGACGGGCTCGATGTCGAGCGGGGCAAGCCAAGCCACGAAGCCGCGTCGATGCTGCTCGGACAAGAGCTCGGTCGGCGCCATCAAGGCGACCTGAGCGCCGGACTCGATCGCCTGGAGCGCGGCCAGCGCGGCGACCAGTGTCTTGCCGGCCCCCACATCGCCCTGGAGCAGACGCTGCATCGGGCGGTCGCCTTGCAGATCGGCTGCAATCTCGGCGACGACGCGCTCCTGTGCGGCGGTCATCCGAAACGGCAAGGCGTCGAGCAGCCGGCGTCGCAAGCTGCCGTCGCCCGCGAGCGCAGGCGCCAGGATCGCCCGCTGGGCGGCACGCAGCCGTCGCAGACTAACCTGATGGGCGACCAGCTCCTCGAACGCCAGTCGGTGGAAGGCCGGATGGCGTCGCTCGATCAGATCGTCGGGGTCGGCATCCAGCGGCGGGCGGTGCAGAAAGGTCAGCGCCTCGACCAGGCTCGGCAGACCCAAGGGGAGCAAGATCTCCTCCGGCAGACACTCGCGCGGCGCCTCTCGGGCCAAGAGCGCCAACGCCTGGTCGGTCAGACCGCGCCACGAGGATTGCTGCAGGCCCTCGGTCGAGGGATAGAGCGGCGTCAAGCGCTCCTCGATCGCGCCCGGCTCCTCGGACTGGATGCGATATTCGGGATGGACCATCTCCAAGGCGCTCGGCCCCTGCCGAACCTCGCCGTAGCAGCGCAACCGCACGCCGGGCTTGAGTGAATCGATCTGCTGCCGGGAATAATGGAAGAACCGCAGCAGGAGCCCGCCGAACCCCCCGTCCGAGACCCAGACCTTGAGCGAGCGGCGGCGCCCGCCCGAGAGATCGACCTCCTGGATCTCGCCCTCGACCAATGCCTCGTCGCCCGACCGCAGCTCGGCGATCCGGACCAAACGCGTGCGGTCCTGATAGCGGTGCGGCAGATGGAAGAGGAGATCCTGCACCGTGCGCACACCGAGCTTGCCGAGACGCTCGGCCACGCGCGGACCGACCCGTTTGAGCCGCTCCACCGGGATGGTGTCGAGCGAATCGAAAGTGAGCATCTCGCTCTGGACGCGGTTTAACTGCCCTTGCGTTCCGCGATTGCGCGGGCGAGCTGGTGCACGGCCATCGCGTAGTAGCTGCTGTGGTTGTAGCGGGTGATGGTGTAGAAATTCTGCGACCCCAGCCAATACGCGTAGCCGGTGCCGACATCGAACTCGAGCAAACTCACCTGTGTGGCGCCGCCGAGGTTGCCTGCCGGGACGATCCCGCGGCCTGCCAGCTCGCTCAACCCGTAGCGCGTATCGAAGCCCGACTTCATGGCGCGGGCAGCCGAGGGGGACTGCACGTTCGCGCGCACGGCCACCGGCACGCCGGCCTGCCAACCGTGCGATTTGAAGTAGTTGGCGACGCTGCCGATCGCATCCGCCGGATTCCAGAGATTCCGATGACGATCGCCGTCGAAGTCCACGGCATAGTCGCGGAAACTCGAGGGCATGAACTGCCCGAGGCCCATCGCACCGGCAAAGGATCCACGCGGACCGAAGGGATCGATACCCTCCTCCTTGGTCATGACCAGGAAGGATGCCAGCTCGCCCGAGAAGTAATCGGCGCGGCGCGGGTAGGCGAAGGCCAGGGTCGCCAAAGCGTCGACGATGCGTGTCTTGCCCACGTAGCCACCGTAGCGGGTCTCGACACCGATGATGGCGACGATGTACTCGGGCGGCACCCCGTACCGTGAACTTGCCCGGTTGAGCGCGGCCTCGTTTTGCTGCCAGAAACGCACGCCGTTGGCGATGTTCTCCGGGGTCAGGAACTTGGCGCGATAACGTATCCAAGCCCCGGTCGGCCCGGTGCTCGGTCGCGGGGCCTGGCGATCCATCGCGTCGAGGATCCACTGCTCGCGTTTGGCGCCGGAGAGGACGGCGGCAACCTGGTTGGGCGCGAAGCCCTGCTGCTGCATGCGGCGGATAAAGGGCTCGACCCCCGGATACCCGGCGAAATCACCGGTCACCGTCGCGGACCCGGATGTCGGATACGGGGATCCCTCCGCGATCTCGCCGGGGCGGGTCGACTGGGAGCCGCAGCCCGCAACCAGGGTCAAACACAAGAGCGCGGCGATCGAGCAAACAAAGCGCATGGGCAATCCAGGGTGAGAAATCGGTGCCCGGTATAGTAAAGCAGTTTTTCAGTAAAGCAATTCAACCGATGAATTTAGCTCGTGATTGTGCTGTTAAACCGCGCCCGGCGCGGCATGCGATGGCTTTGGATGGGATCGGCCCCGGCAGACTTGACGACCGCTGGAGTCGGCGCGGTTTAAAATATTAAAAAGTATATTATTTTAAACCGCGTCTCCGCCAAGGGTCGTGGATACATCAAACGTTGAGCTCACTCGAAACTGAGCATCGCGCGCTCTGGACGCGGTTTAATCAGCCAGCACCATGATCGCGTCCATCTCGACCCGAGCACCTTTCGGCAGGGCCGCGACACCGATCGCCGCCCGTGCCGGATAGGGCTCCTCGAAGTAGTCGGCCATGACCTGATTGACCGACGGGAAGTGGGCCAGATCGGTCAGGAAGACGTTGAGTTTCACGACATCGGCAAGACTGCCGTTGGCTGCATGGGCAACGGCCCGAAGGTTGTCGAAGACACGCCGGATCTCGGCCTCGATGTCGCCCGAGACCAGCTCCATGGTCTCGGGCACGAGCGGAATCTGGCCGGACAGATAGACGGTGTTGCCGACGCGAACCGCTTGAGAGTAGGTCCCGATTGCCTTCGGGGCTTGATCGGTCTTGATGATGCTTTTTGGCATGTTGGGGTGACTCCGAAAGTATCGTTACCCGAGGACATCGGCGTGAGCCTAATGCAGCGCGGGGCTTACGCCAAGACGCGGAGGGTATGTTCGGGGCGACTGAAGTCGCCCCTACCCCCTAAGGCCCTACACGCAGGCGTGCGTCGATGCGCGAACGGCTATACTTTGGCGCTTCCAAATCCCGGATCACACGCCATGAACGCACTCCATCAGTCCAACCTCGCCAAGCTGCGCCTGATCGGACGCGGCAAGGTCCGCGATCTCTACGAGATCGACAGCGAGCATCTCTTGATGGTTGCGAGCGACCGTCTGTCCGCGTTCGACGTGGTCCTTCCGCAGCCGATTCCCGGCAAGGGCGAGGTCCTGACCCGGGTCTCGCGCTTTTGGTTCGCACGCACGGCGCAGCTGGTGCCGAATCATCTTGCCGATATCCCGGTCTCGGCAGTCGTCGAGGACCCCGAGGAGCTGGCCCAACTCGGCGATCGCGCCATGGTGGTGCGCCGGCTCACACCGCTGCCGGTGGAGGCGATCGTGCGCGGCTATCTGATCGGCTCGGGTTGGAAGGACTATCTGCACGGCGGTGCGGTCTGCGGCATCGCGCTCCCGCCCGGTCTGCGTCAGGCCGACCGGCTGCCCGAGCCCATCTACACGCCGTCGACCAAGGCCGAGATCGGCGGGCACGACGAGAACGTCGACTTCGCGCACACCGAGCGCCTGCTCGGCCCGGCGCTGGCGGCTCAGGTGCGCGACGTCAGCATCGCCATCTATCGCGACTGCGCCGAGTATGCCTTGGCGCACGGCATCATCATCGCCGACACCAAGCTCGAATTCGGCCTCGACAGCGAGGGGCGGCTGCATCTGATCGACGAGGTGCTCACACCCGACTCATCGCGTTTTTGGCCGGCCGATCAATACCGACCGGGGACGAGCCCGCCGAGCTTCGACAAGCAGTTCGTCCGCGATTATTTGGAGACGCTCGACTGGGACAAGACCCCGCCGGGGCCCATGCTGCCGCAGGAGATCATCGACCGGACCGCCGCCAAATACCGCGAGGCCGAGGAGCGGTTGACGCACCGCTGATCCGCCCGCGAGGCAGGGCAACGTAGGGGCGATGTAGGGGCGACTTCAGTCGCCCACGCCCCGTCAACCCTACACCATTGGGCGGCTAAAGCCGCCCCTACCTTGGATGTTGCGGATCAGAGCTCGTCGGGCGTGGATTGGCGGACGGCCCAGACGGCGGCTTCGACGCGGGTTCTGAGCTTGAGTTTCTTGAGGACGTGTTTGACGTGGACCTTGACGGTCCCGAGCGACAGGTCCAACTCGCGGGCGATCAGTTTGTTGCTCAATCCGTCGGCGAGCAGACCCAGCACCTGTTGCTCGCGCGGTGTCAGACCGGCCTCCCGCGGACGCACCGGGCGGCTGTCGTGGCAGAGCGCCCGCGCAATCAGCTCGGTAAGCCGTTGACTGATCACCAGGCGACCCCGGCCGGCAGCGAGCAGCTGCTCGAGGATGTCCTCGGGCTCCATGTCCTTGAGCAGATAGCCATCGGCCCCGGCGCGTAGGGCGGCGACCACGTCTTGCTCGCTGTCGGAGACGGTGAGCATGACGACACGCGCGTCCAGATCGGCCCGGCGCAGACGTTCCAGGGTCTGGATGCCGTTCATGCCCTTCATGTTGAGGTCGAGCAGGATCAGGTCCGGGCGACATTCCGCCGCGACGCGCACGCCCTCCTCCCCGTCGCCGGCCTCCCCGACCAAGATCAGCTCGGGTGCCATCGCGATGAGATCGGACACGCCCTTTCGAAAGAGCGGATGGTCGTCGATGATGACGACGGCGGTTCGGGTGTCGGTCGTCATGAGGTCTGCACCGCCTCGATGGCGCCTGCATCGCTGACCTCGGTGTCGCTGTCTCGGGCTCGGCGGCTCGGGAAGGTCAGCCGAACACGTGTCCCGCCGTGCGGCCCGGGCACGATCTCGATGTCGCCGCCGAGGCCGGCGGCACGCTCGCGCATGATGCTCAGTCCGTAGTGACCGCGCGGGACGGCATGCGGATCGATGCCGCGGCCGTCGTCGTCCAGGGTGACGCGGATCCCGGCGCCACCGGCCGCCAAACGCAGCAAAGCATGCGCCGCCCCGGCGTGACGGATGACGTTGGACAGGGCCTCGCGGACGATCTGCAGCACATGGATTTCCTCATTGGGGCCGAGCAGCAAGGCGGGGAGCCGATTGTCCAGGCAAATCTCGGTGGTCGCGCGCGCGCGATACTCGGCCACCGTCGCCTCCAGCGCGGCATTGAGGCCGCGATCGTCCATCTTGAGCCGAAAGGTGGTCAACAGCTCGCGCAACTGACGATAGGCGTTGTTCACGCCCTCGCGCAGCTCGGCGAGCACGGCGCGGGTGCGTTCGGGCTGCGCGCCGGCTCCGAGGAGCGCATCCAGGCGCGACGCCTGGATCTTGAGGTAGGAGAGCGACTGTGCCAAGGAGTCGTGCAGCTCGCGCGCGATCACGCCGCGCTCCTCGAACAGCGCGAGACGCCTGCCGTCACGCTGGCGCCGATGCAGACTGAGCGCGGTACCGATGAGCGTGGCGAGCGAGGCCAAGAGCCGCCCTTGCCAGGGCGGCAGGGACTGTTCGCGATCCAGCTCCACGATCAGCACGCCGAAGGGCCGATCCTGCTCCGCCACGACGAAGGACACGGGGGGCCGACGGTCGCCCCGTCCGAGCGTGCGCAGTAAGGGATGATAGGGCTCGGCCTCGCGACAGACCGGGCATCCGTCGCTCGAGCAGGCAAAGCGCTGCTCGCCCTCGGCTCTCGCGGTCACGCACGAGCGGCCGTCCTTTCGATGGGGGTCCGGGTCCGGGCCCAGATCCGGCGCTTCGTCCAGGCAAAGGGTGACGGCCCGAAGCCGCAACTTGACCCGGATCTCCTGCAGGACGCGCTCGAACATGGGCGTGGAGATCGGCGACTCATGCAGCACCTGGCCCACGCCGTAGAGCAGCTCCAGTGTCTGGTTGGAGCGCTCGAGATCACGGGTCTTCTCGGCGACCCGACCCTCGAGGTCCGTGTAGAGCTGCGACAGGTCGGCGGCCATGCGATTCATGGCATCGCCGAGCCGGCCCAGCTCGTCGCTTCCGGTGAATCGGGTACGTCGCGTGAAATCGCCGCGCCGCGACCCATCCGCGCACTCCAAGAGCTCGGCGAGCGGTTGGATCACCCGGCCGATGACCAAGACCATAGTCACGAGCACCACGATCACCGTCAGGACCAAGGCAACCGCCTGGACGACGCGCAGCATGGCCAAGCGTGCCTCCGTGATTCGCTCCAGCTCCCCGACCAACACGTCGATCTGCTCGACGAAGCCATCGACAGCCGCCAGATAGGACATCGCAGGGGCATCCCGGGATGTGCCCGGATCGAGCACGCGCAATCGCGCAATGTCCGCCGACACGAGCGGGCGCATGCGCTCGTTCCAATCCGCGCGGATACCCTCGTAGGCGTCGCGGATCTCCTCCCCGGCACGCCGCGGGATGATGTCGGCAAGGCGCGGACTGGCCAGACGCTGCTCGAGCTCCTCGGCCAGTGCCGCAACCCGATCGGCACTCAAGTCGGCCGGGGCTCGCGCGTCGGCCAGCGCCATCCCGATGCGATACGACTGCATCCGCAGCGACCCGGCCTGGTTCACGGCGGCGGCAAACCCCTCCGTCGCCCGGCCCACGCTGCCGCCGATCAACATGCTGAGGATCGCCAAAACGACGACGAGGGTCATCAACAGACCCACGCTGAGCAGGATCGAGCGATGGAACGAACGCGGCAGAAGAGAGCTCATATCGATCACCCCCGCATTCCAGCCCAGTCGCGCCCACCGCGAAAGGGGATACCTCCAAAGAATCAGGACCGACTCGAACCCGGCGCAACACGCCTCGGATCGAAACAACTACGAGAATTCTCAGTACCTTGACACTCTACCACTGCTACCCCTTGGGAGGTATTTCCCGGCAAACCGGTCAGTCGTTCCACGCCTTGTTGAAAATCCCTCGGTCGATAGACTTCGGCTATGAACGACATCGACCGCGCCTTTAATTTCCTTCCTTACCTGCGCGACGTCCCTGCCTTTGCCGCACTCGGCGACGAGCCGGCCCGATTCATCGCCGGCGGCAGTCAACTGCGCACGGCGACACGGGGTCAGATCATCTGCGAGAAGGGCAGCCGCCCGAGCGGGTTTCAGTGTCTCCTGAAGGGGGGGATCAAGCTCGCCGCACTCTCGCCTCTGGGGGCCGAGCGGGTGCTGGACATCCTCCAACCCGGACGCGTCTTCGGTGTCGCGGCCATCCTGCTCGACGAGCCCTGCCCGGTCTTCGCCGAATCGATCTGCGACAGTCGGATCCTCGTAGTCGGTCGCGAGCGCATCCACACGGCCATTGCCGAATGGCCCGAGGTCGCGGCCGTCATGCTCAAGCTGGTTGCCGGGGATGTCCATCGGCTCGTCCATGACCTGGAAGCCTGCTGCCTGATGACCGCACGTCAGCGGCTGGCCGACTTCCTGATCAAGCAGGGCCGCTGCAGCTCCGATGCGAGCGATCGCGCGGTCGTGGTTCTGCCGGCGGCCAAGGCGCTGATTGCGTCCAACCTCAACATCAGTGCCGAGACCTTCTCTCGCGAGCTCCATGAGCTGGCCCATCGCGGTCTGGTCGAGATCGAGCGGCGGACCATCCTGATCCCATCGCTGGATCGCTTGGCGGCCTTCGTGTTCGACGACCCGATTGCCGAGCGGAGCCCGGCACAAGCCGGCGCGGCGGCCGTAGCGGGCTGACGTCGCACTCGACCTCGCTACGGGCGGATCCGGGCGTCGCCCGACACGCCGGTGATGGGTACAATCCCCGAGTCACACGTCGGAAACAAGCAGACCTGCGTGCGCTCGGTATAGACGCGCCTTGTCCGCACCGCGCTCGATGACGCTGCGCCGCTTGTCTCCGAGCCCTGTCCCGACGGCGGGCGCATCCGCGGCGCGACATCACGGATCGAGCCGTTCACGGGGCGGCCGACATCATCACGGGGGATTTGCAGTGAAGATCGTTCGCAACCTGTTGGCCGTCATCGGCTTCTTGACCCTTGTCGGGATCGGCGTCCTGGCTTGGCGCGTCGCCCCGATCCTCGGCGAGTTCGACCCCGAATATCCGCGCGTCTACGGCGAGTTCGCCTCGCGCCTGCTCTCGACCGGCGATCCCGGCGTGGCCATGATGTGGGCGATTCCGGTCGAGGAAGGGCTGAGCCCGGACGACGTCATCGAGTCCATGAAAAGCATTGCGGTCTCGCGCAATCTGCTCTTTGTCGGCGAATCGCCCTTCTACAAACAGATCGAGGCGATCACCGGCGAGTCCTATCGCTACGTCAATTTTCTCTCCTTCTGCGATGCCCGGGTCGGTCGACAGATGCTCGAATATCGCAACGAGTACAGCGGCTTCATGCCCTGCCGCATCGCCTTGGTGGAAGACAAGGAGGGGCGCCTGACGCTCTACAGCATGAACTTGGACATGATGATCCACGGCGGTCGGGAGCTTCCCGAGGAGCTCAAGACATCCTCGCTGAAGGTCCGCGACACCATCCGGGCGATCATGGAAGGCGGTGCGGCCGGAGAGTTGTGACCCGGAAGCCCTGGTCACGAGCGTCGGGGTCCGGGCGCTCGTGACATCGCGCAATCCAGATATACGGAAAATCGTATAGAGTAGACGCCAATGATCAACGCCGCAGAGGCGCACATCGGTGTTCGATACACTCGGCGATCTCCTCGTCTACCGTCTGCTGGGCATCGACCCGGCGACCCATCTCGGCGCGGCGCTTCACTTCTTCGTCATGGACACGGCGAAGATCTTCTTCATGCTGGTCATCATCATCTATCTCATGGGGCTCTTTCGGGCGCTCCTCTCGCCCGAGCGCGTGCGCGCCTATGTGCGCGGCAAACCCAGATGGGCGGCGCGCTCGACCGCGGTTGGACTGGGCGCGGTCACGCCCTTCTGCTCTTGCTCGTCGGTGCCGCTCTTCATCGGCTTCGTCGAGGCAGGCATCCCGCTCGGTGTGACCTTCTCCTTCCTCATCGCCAGCCCTATGATCAACGAGGTCGCGGTGGTCATCCTGCTCGGGATCCTGGGCTGGGAGCTGACACTCATGTACGTCGCCGCGGGGTTGACGGTCGCCTACGTCGGCGGGGTCGTCATGGAGCGCTTCAGACCCGAGCGCTGGGTCGAGCCCTATGTCTGGCAGATCCACATGGGCGAGCTGAAGATGCCCGAGCCCGACACCTCGCTGGCCGGGCGCCATCGCTACGCCATGGGCGAGGTCCGCGAGATCCTGCGGCGTCTCTGGAAATGGGTGCTGCTCGGCATCGGCGTCGGAGCACTCTTCCACGGCTATGTCCCGGAGGAGTGGGTCGTGGAGCACCTGGGCGGCACCGACAATTGGCTGGCGGTACCGGGTGCGGTTCTGCTCGGGATCCCGCTTTATTCCAACGCGACCGGGGTGATCCCGGTGGCCGAGGCCATGCTGGGCAAAGGTGTTGCGATCGGCACCACGCTGGCCTTCATGATGAGCATCGCCGCGCTCTCTCTGCCCGAGATGATCATCCTGCGCAAGGTCATCCGCTGGCCCGGGCTGGCGCTCTATGCGGGTGTCCTGGCCGTGGCCTTCATCCTGGTCGGCTACGGATTCAACCTGCTGGCGTAGAATGGAGACCCAATGGCCTTAGGACGATTCCCGGAATCGGGACCCAGCGACACGAGGACCGATATGAAAGAAGTGAAGATCTTGGGATCAGGCTGCGCGAACTGTAAAGCGACCTACAAGGTGGTCGAAGAGGCCGCGAAGGCGAAGGGCGCCGAGATCACCCTTGAGAAGGTCGAGGATCTCGGCCGAATCATGGGTTACGGGGTCATGTCGACACCCGGAGTCGTCATCGACGGTCAGGTGGTGCATGCCGGCGGGGTTCCGGATCGCAAGACGGTCGAGGGATGGTTCAGCTGATGACGTTCTCCGCCTGCCTTGCCTGCAAGGCATCGAAATGACAGGCCCGTCCCCTCGCCTGCTTTGGGGATTGATGGCCGGCGGTTGCGCCCTTGCGGTCGTGTCGAGCTTTGTCATGACCGACTGGCTCGCGTTGGATCCCTGTCATCTGTGCATCTTTCAGCGCCTGCTCTTCATGGTGCTCGCGGTGCTCGCGCTCGGGGCCGCGGTGGGCAGCGGACGCACGGGAGCGGCGGTTCTCGGGGGCCTGATCGGCGCCTTGACCCTGCCGGTCTCGGCCACGGGGATCGGTGCTGCGGCCTACCAGAGCTGGCTGCAGATGCAGCCGCCGGAGAGCGTTTCCTGTGTGGCCGGCGCGCCCGGGCTGATCGAGCAGTGGGTCGAGTGGCTCGGCCAACAGGCACCGGCGCTGTTCATGGCGACGGGTTTTTGCGAGGACGAAGGCGCCCTGATTCTCGGCCTGTCGTTGGCGAACTGGGCCTTGCTCGGCTTTGGCCTCTGCCTCGGTGCCGGTGTCCTGGCGCTGGTTCGAAGCCGCCCCGGGACGGGGGTCCGATGACCCTAAACCGCTTATCCCCCGAGGTCGGTGAAATCCCCAAGGCAAAATACAACATGATAATGACGCATGTCGCTCTGGACGCGGTTTAAACCGCGCCGACGCCTTCGGTTTGCGTTTGTGTTCGCCGCGCCCGAGCGATGAACCTCGGGAGCCTTCTCCCGCATCCACCGGATCACATCGCATGAACGAGCAAACCCTGACCGACCCGTTCGGCCGACGCATCGCCTATCTGCGGCTTTCCGTCACGGACCGCTGCGACCTGCGCTGCGGCTACTGTCTGCCGAAGGGATTCAAAGGCTTCGAGGAGCCGGAGCACTGGCTCAGCTTCGAGGAGATCGGTCGGGTGGTCGCCGCCTTCACGGCACTCGGGGTCCGGCATGTCCGCATCACGGGCGGAGAGCCCTTGGTGCGCAGGAATCTGCCGGACCTCGCCGAGCGTCTCTCCGCCCTGCCCGGCCTCGACGACCTCTCCATCTCGAGCAATTGCACCCGTATGGACGCGCTGGCCGAGCCGCTGTACCGCGCCGGCGTGCGCCGCCTGAACGTCAGCCTGGACAGCCTGCGCCCGGAGGTCTTCAAGGAGGTCACGGGAGGAGATCTCGACAAGGTGCTGCGCGGGATCGCGGCGGCCCGCGAGGTCGGCTTTGCGCCGATTCGCGTCAATACGGTCGTGATGCGCGGCGTGAACGACGAGGAGATCGAAGACATCCTCGGCTACTGCGCGGAGAAAGGTTTCACGCTGCGTCTGATCGAGACCATGCCGATAGGCGCGACTGGCCGCGGCGCTCAGGATCACTATCTTGATCTGCAAATCGTACGCCGACGTCTCGAGCAGAGCTTCGAGCTGATCTCGGACATCCTGCCCGGCGGCGGTCCCGCGCGCTATTACCGTGTCGGGGCCACCGAGACGCGGATCGGCTTCATCACCCCGATCTCGCAGCACTTCTGCGAGACTTGCAACCGGGTGCGCCTGACCGTCGACGGGACCCTCTATCTGTGTCTGGGCCAGGACAACAGTTACGCGCTGCGGCCCCTGCTGCGCGACGGGATCGGAGAGGCGGATCTGATCGCCCATCTGCGAAGCGCCATTGCGCTGAAACCCGAGCGCCACGAGTTCAAGGAGCGGCCGGAGAAGATCATCCGCTTCATGTCGGCGACGGGGGGGTGAGCGGTGGGGTGGTGAGTGGTGCAGTGTAAAGATTCCGGGACCGTCCGAGTTCGTTGTCGTTGTCGTTGCCGCAACCGTGGTCTTAGGTGATTTCCGGGAAAGCCTCGAAAAACGCGTAGGGGCGACTTTAGTCGCCCGCTAAGCATTGGTGACACGCACGGCCGGGACGATCATTCCCGGAAATCGCCTTAGTCGTATCGATGGTCGATTACGACAACGAATGGTCTCGACACATCTGTCGTGCTGCACTCGCCGCCTTAGTCAGCGCTGACGACAGGAAGCACAACACCGTGCCGGCGGTCGTCGTGCCTCCCTCCGGCACCACGCAACCTACGCGGACTCGGTCGTGTCTTCGGCCTGATCCTCCGAGATCGCCTCCCGGAAACCGCATTCCTTCTGAGGACACACCTTGGAGGCCCCTTTGGTCTTGGTGGTCTTGATCGTCAAGACCGCCCAGCCGCACTTGGGGCAGGGCTCGGCGATGGGCTCGTCCCAGACGGCGTAATCGCACTTGGGATAGGTCGAGCAGGAATAGAAGATCTTACCCTTGCGTGACTTTTTCTTCTGCAGCGTCCCCTTGGTGCATTTGGGGCAGGTGACGCCCGTGTCTTCGGGCTTCTCCAACGGCTCGATGTGCTTGCAGGTCGGGTAGGCGCTGCAGCCGATGAACTTGCCGTAACGCCCTCGCTTGATCTCGAGTGCCGAGTTGCACAGCGGGCAGGTGCGGCCCTCGATCAGCTCGGGGGCATCCGCCTCGGCCTTGTCGGGGTTGAGGTCGCGCGTGTAGTCGCACTCGGGATAGTTGGTGCAGCCGATGAAGCGACCGTTGCGTCCGAGGCGAATCGACAACTGACCGCCGCACTTGGGGCAGGCCTCGTCGATGCGCTCCTGGGTGACGTCGCTGCGCTTGACCGACGCCTCGGTGTGGTCGACACGCTCCTTGAAGGGTTTCCAGAACTGCTCGAGCAGGGGAATCCACTCGCCCTCCCCCCGCGAGACCGCATCCAGGTCGTCCTCCAGACGCGCGGTGAAATCGTAGTCCACGTAGGAGGTGAAATACTCGGTCAGGAACCGGTTCACCACCCGCCCGACGTCGGTCGGCAGGAAGCGCTTGGTCTCCAGGACCACGTATTCGCGATCCTGAAGTGTGGAGATGATGGAGGCGTAGGTCGAGGGGCGACCGATCCCGTATTCCTCCAGCGCCTTCACCAACGATGCCTCGGAGTAACGCGGCGGCGGCTCGGTGAAATGCTGCTCGGGGCGAATGGCGAGCAGATCCACCAAATCTCCGGCCTTCATCTCGGGGAGCATGCGCTCCTCGTCGTCGTCGGCGCCCTTGGCGTCGTCGCGCCCTTCCAGATAGACGCTCATGAAGCCGGGCTCGGCGACCGTCGAGCCGGTGGCTCGGAAGAGATTGCCCTCTCCGGCGCTCAGTGTGATCGCGACTTGATTGATGAGCGCATGGGCCATCTGACAGGCCAGGGTGCGCTTCCAAATCAGCTCGTAGAGCTTGAACTGATCCGCGCTGAGATGGGCGCGAATCTCCTTGGGGACCTGATAGACCGAGGTTGGACGAATCGCCTCGTGCGCCTCTTGGGCGTTCTTGGCCTTGGTCTTGTAGAACCTCGGCTGCTCGGGCAAATGATCGGCGCCGAAGCGCTCCGTGACAAAGGCGCGGATCTCGTCCAACGCCTCTTGCGCGAGATTCACCGAGTCGGTGCGCATGTAGCTGATGAGCCCGATCGGCCCGCCGCCGACATCCACACCCTCGTAGAGCTGCTGGGCGACACGCATGGTGCGCTGGGCCGTGAAGCCGAGCTTGCGCGCGGCCTCCTGCTGGAGTGTGGAGGTGATGAAGGGCGGTGCGGGGTTGCGCTTGCGCTGCTTGCGCTCGACCTCCTCCACCTTGAGCTTACCGGCGGCGGCCTGCTCAAGGGTCTCGTGGATGGTCGCGGCACGCTCCCCGTCGACGACGGTGAACTGCTCGACCTTCTCGCCTTCGAATTCGACCAGCTTGGCGGTGAAGCGACGCGCATCCTTGGCGGCATCGGCCTCGATCGACCAGTACTCCTGCCGGACGAACGCCTCCACCTCGTCCTCGCGCTCGCAGATCAGACGCAGCGCCGGACTCTGCACACGTCCGGCGGAGAGACCCCGCCGGATCTTCTTCCACAACAGCGGCGAGAGATTGAAGCCGACCAGATAATCCAGGGCACGACGCGCCTGCTGGGCGTTGACGAGATCGTAGGAGATCTCGCGCGGATTGGCGACCGCCTCCTGCACCGCCCGCTTGGTGATCTCGTTGAAGACCACCCGAAACACCGGGCGCTTGCCGATCTGACGGCGGCTCTTCAGCAGCTCGTAGAGATGCCAGGAGATGGCCTCGCCTTCGCGGTCCGGGTCGGTCGCCAGATAGAGAGCATCGGCCTCCTTGAGCTTCTTGGCGATCGCCTGGACGTGCTTTTCGTTGCGATCGATGATCTGGTACTTCATCGCGAAGCCGTTCTCGGTGTCGACCGCACCCTCCTTGGGCACCAGGTCACGGACATGACCATAGGAGGCGATCACCTCGAAGTCGGGTCCGAGGTACTTCTTGATGGTCTTGGCCTTGGCCGGTGATTCGACGATGACGAGATTCATGGTGTCCGCGAGCGAGCTGATCAGGGCCTCTAGGGTAAACCCGGTTCGCATCGGCGCGTCAAGGGGAGTCGAAGAGATGAGCGGCGGCGAGAGCGGCCGTCGGACGGAATTTCGGGCCTAGGCGAACCGAACCGGAGATCGGCAAACGCGGGGCGAAACGCCTCGCGAATCGGCGGCTCCGACGACACGGGTCCGTTAAAGGACGGTTAAAAAACAAGTAAAACAACTCGACGAGAGAATACCTTCGCCACGTCTTTCGTTGTCGTTGTCGTTGTCGTTGTCGTAATCGGAAACGACAACGACAACGACAACGACAACGACAACGATTAGATTCGGTGCTCGACCTATTTCGGACAGGTTACTAAGAAATCATCGCCTTATAAAACTTGAACCGCGTCGACTCCAACGCCTGCTTAGGCGTACGACGCCGCGCCGACTCGACAAGGCAGCAGATCATGCCCGACGCGGTTCAATGCGGTTCAATGGAGGTAAACCGGCTCGTCGTTGTACACCAAATCCTCCATCTGCGAAAACGCATCCTCGCGACCGGGACGATTCATCAAGACCAGCAAGACGACCCACTTGACCTCGTCGAGCCCAACCAGGGCGTGATCGATCGCGAGCAGGCGGTCGATGACCAGCTCGCGGCTGACGGGATCCAGAATCCCGTTCTGCTCCAAAAACAGCAGCAGACCGCGCGCCTCGACATCCAGCTTGCTCGTCTCCGCCGCGTTGTAGACGCGGATGGAGCCGAGGGTATGGGCATGATACTGCGGGACATCCACACCCGCCGCCAGCTCGTCGAGCCACAGCAGCGCCTTTTCGATCTCCGTGGGGGTAAAGCCGGCCTGAGCGAGCTCGTCCTCCAGCGCACCTTGATCGGCCGGGGGCTGACCCTCGCCGTCCATGTAGTTCTCGTAGAGATAGATCAGCACATCGACCATGTTTTCGTACATCAGCCAACCTCGTGGGCGGCGTCAGCCCGAAGGCTGACGGAAGCGGACTTCACGGGTATTCCATTCAGGCGTTCCGTTGGGGCAACCCGGACGTCTCCGCTTAAGAACCGAGCCGGCAAAAGCGGCCTCCAGGGGCCGATGATACATGACCCTCCAGCTCCAGGACCAACAACATGGACGACACCTCGCGCGCCGAGCGGCCGGTGCCGGCGATCAGCTCGTCGGGCGCCACGGGGTCGAATCCCATCGCATCGAGCAAGGCGCGATAGTCCGCATCGAGTGCCGCGGTCCGGCCGCGACCGGCCGCTGCGCGGTACTCGTCGGGCGCCGCGGACGCCTCGCCGGGACAGGCCGAGAGCAGATTGCGCAGCATCGGGGCCAGCTCGAGGAGGATCTCGCCGGGATCCTCGACCAGCTTCGCGCCGTCGCGAATCAGCGCGTGGCTGCCGCGCGAAAGGGGGTTGCGGATCGAGCCGGGTACGGCGAAGACGTCGCGGCCTTGCTCGAGCGCAAAGCGTGCGGTGATCAAGGAGCCGCTCTTGAGCGCCGCCTCGGTGACCAGGACGCCGACGGAGAGCCCGCTGATGATCCGGTTGCGCCGCGGGAAATTCCGCGCCGACGGCCCCTGCCCGGGCGGAAACTCGCTGACAAGCGCACCGCGCTCGGCGACGCGCCGGGCCAGATCACGATGCGTCGCGGGGTAGACCAGATCCGGACCCGTGCCCAGAACGGCGATGGTTCGCCCCGTTTCCAGCGCGCCCGCGTGCGCGGCGCCGTCGACACCGAGCGCCAAGCCGCTGGTAATCAGCAGGCCGTCGGCGGCGAGCCGCCGCGCGAAGTCGCGGGTGATCTCAAGGCCCGACGGGGTTGGATTGCGGCTGCCGACCACCGCGATCTGCGGCTCGGCGAGCAGCTTGGGATCGCCGCGCACGTACAGCAGCAGCGGGGCATCCGGGATCTCGGCGAGCAGCGGCGGATAGCGGGCATCGGTAAGGGTCAGCACAAAGGCGTCGGGCTGGTCGGCCCAGGCGAGGGTCCGCTCGAGCGCCGCGGCGTCCGGCTGTTTGAGCGCGGCGATCGCCTCGGGCGAGATCCCGGCCGCGGCCAGATCCCGGTGCGATGCATCCGCGACCGCCCGTGGCGTGCCGTAACGCTCGAGCAATCGGGTCGCGGTACGCGACCCGATGCCCGGCGCGGAGAGGAGGACAATCCAGTCCGCGATCGAATCCGAGGAGACGCTCAAGGGGCGGGCGGTGCGATCCGATCGCCGATGCTCATGGCCCGGTCCGCATTGAGCACGAGGGCGAAGCTCACGCGATCGAAGCTTCGGAAGACCATCAGCAGACCGGCGCGTTGCATGGGCCGGATGTAGGTCGCGCGATCGCGACCGATGTCGGCGTGCAGTGGGATGGGAGTGCTCGAGCCCGTCGGACTCTCGCTCCAGCCTTTCACCGAATAGTCGTTGCCGAGCCAGAACTCGCCTGTCAGAGGTCCGTCGCGCTTCCAGTTCCAGTTCACGCCGCCGTCTCGGACCTTGTCGCGAACCGGCTCCCCGCCGCGAAAGACCTCCAAGACGTGGCCGGGCGCAAGCCGGTCGTGGGCCCCCCGGTTGAGGGTCACGATGTCGTACTGGCCGATCTGGGAGACACCGTTCATCACCGAGAGGATCCGACCGCGCATTCCGGACGGCGCAGGACGCGGGAAAAAGTTCTCCAGCGGGGCCTCGAGCGAGGCCGGGATGACGCGATCGCCGATCGAGACCTCGCGCTCGGATCGCGTGACCCGTAGGATCGCGGGATCTCCGACGCGCTCGAGCACGGCGTTGGCCACGAAGGTGGCCTCGTAGCCGAGGATGCGGTTGGTGTCCGGATCGCGCAGGGCATCGCCGGGGCGCAGGATCTCGAACTCGCTGACCGCGGTCGTGTCGATGCGGCGCACGAAGACGTCGTCCGACGGCGCGGCGACGGTGCGATCGTCTGCAAAGCCGACGACATAGGGCGCACGCTTGATCGCGTCCGACTCCGCCACCCAGGGCTGGGTCAGGAAGGGTGCAATCGAGGCAACCGGGATCATCGGCACCGGAGCCTCGAGCGCGCTGACCCGTACCCGCGGACTCAAGCGCACGACACGCATGTCGCCGCTCGCCCCGGCCGCGGTGTCGCGTACGACCCGCGGCCGACCCTCGACATGAACCAGACGCAGCCGCTCGCCCGGGTAGATGAGATCCGGATTGCCCGCATCGTCGTTGGCCTGCCAGATCTCGGGCCAGAGCCAGGGGTCGCGCAGGTAACGCCCGGCGATCGACCAGAGCGTATCGCCGGGGCGCACTTCGTAGACTTCGGGTGCGTCCTCGGCAAGCTCGAGCGCACGCACCGTCGACGCCGGGGCCATGGCGACCAGACCGATCAGGGTGCCGAGAACCAGGTCTGCGAGGGTTAAACGAAGGGTCAAAGCACGCATCGGACCTCCCGGATGCTCGAAACGGGATTCACCCGGCCCCAATTCGGGGTGTAGTATTATGTGGATACTAGCGCATGCGCCCCGACCCCTTCTACTCGGCTCCCGACTCGACATCTCCGTCGCGGGTCTCTCGCGGGACAAGCTCCCCGAGAGATGCGATCACGCGAGAGACGAGATCCCCCGAGAGACGAGATCTCCGAGAACCAATTCTCCAGACGATATCCCGATGGCAAAGCTCGATATCCTGACCTTCCCGGACCCAAGACTCCGCCGCAAGGCGACTCCGGTCGCACGCGTCGATGCCGATATCGTGCGGCTGGTCGACGACATGCTCGAGACGATGTATGCCGCACCCGGCATCGGCTTGGCCGCAATCCAGGTCAACGTGCCGCGCCGGGTCGTGGTGATCGACATCTCGGAAAACCACGACACCCCCCTGTGCCTGATCAATCCCGAGATCCTCTCGCGCGAAGGCGAAGAGCAGATGGACGAGGGATGCCTCTCCGTCCCCGGCTTCTTCGAGCCGGTGAAACGTGCGGAGCGGGTGCGGGTCCAGGCGCTGGATCGCGAAGGCGAGCCCTTCACGCTCGACGCCGACGGCCTGCTCGCCGTGTGCATTCAACACGAGATCGATCATCTCGACGGCAAGCTCTTCGTCGACCATATCTCGATGCTCAAGCGTCAACGCATTCGCCGCAAGCTCGAAAAGGAGCAGCGCCAAGCCGCGAGCGAGCCCGAGCAACGTCGAGGTGTGCTGTGACCCTACCGGCTAAGGCCGCCGGCCCTCACGGCGATCGGCCGCGATGAATCCCCTGAGGATCATCTTCGCAGGGACGCCCGACTTCGCCGTTCCGAGCCTTGCCGCACTCCTCGATGCGCCGGACGGGCGCGCGGGAATGCCGCCGCTGCAGGTCGTCGCCGTCTACACCCAGCCGGACCGACCGGCCGGGCGCGGCCGACAGCTCCAGGCGAGCCCGGTGAAGGCGCTCGCCCTGACCCGCGGCCTGCCGGTCATCCAGCCCGAGAGTCTGAAGAAGGACCCGGACGCCGTCGCGCGGCTGGCCGCCTTCCAGGCCGACCTGATGGTGGTCGTGGCCTACGGGCTGCTCCTGCCGGTCGCCGTACTGGAAGCACCCCGCCTGGGCTGCGTGAACGTCCATGCCTCTCTGCTGCCGCGTTGGCGCGGTGCGGCGCCGATCCAGCGCGCCTTGCTCGCCGGCGATACCGAGACCGGTGTCTGTATCATGCGCATGGAGGCCGGGCTGGATACCGGACCCGTCTATCATCGCGTGGCCACACCGATCGGCTCGCGCGACACGGGTGCCGATCTGCACGACCGACTCGCCGTACTGGGCGCAGGTGCGCTGATCGATGCCTTGCCCGGCATCGCCGACGGATCGGTGGTTCCCGAGCCGCAAGCCGAGGATCAGGTCACCTACGCACACAAACTGACAAAGGACGAGGCCATCATCGACTGGCACCAGCCCGCCGAGATCATCGGACGCATGATCCGCGCCTACAACCCCTGGCCCGTCGCTCAGACCTGCCTCGACGCCGAGACCCTGCGGATCTGGGACGCCGAGATCGACACCGACCGTGCGACGCAGGCCGCACCCGGGAGCGTGATCGGTGCCGGCAAATCGGGTATCGATGTCGCCGCCGGCCGAGGGAGCGTGCGCATCGTCCGTCTCCAACCGCCCGGCAAGCGGGCGATGGCGGCCGCGGATTTCCTCAATGCCCGTTCGATGGACGGCGTTCGGCTTGGCTGAGCGCCGGCCGCAGGCCCCCGCCGGCCCGGCAGGCCCGGCAAGGCATCCCGTCGGCGCCGAATCACGTGCGGCCGCGGCACTGGCACTCTTCGGCGTGCGCGGTCGCGGCCAATCGCTCACGCGCGTGCTCGAGAACACCCGCCTCGCCTCGCAGGCACCCGCCGAGCGCGCCCTCACGCAAGAGATGGTCTACGGCTCGCTGCGTACCCTGCCGCGCCTCGAGGCGCTGGTCGCGCGTCTGCTCAATCACCCGGTCAAGCCCGCGGACAAGGATCTCGAATCGTTGATCCTGATCGGCCTGTACCAGCTCATCGCGATGGACACGCCCGACCATGCCGCGGTCGCCGCCACGGTCGAGGCCAGCCGACTCATCGGCAAGCCCGACAAGGCGGCCTTGGTGAACGCACTGCTGCGCCGGTTTCTGCGCGAGCGCGAAACACTCCTGGCCGAGGTCGATCGAGAGCCTGCCGTGCGCTGGCTCTTTCCCGAATGGCTGCTCGATCGCCTGCGCGAGAACTGGCCGGAGGATTGGGAGCAGATCGTGCAGACCAGCAACGCCCGCGCACCCATGACTCTGCGCGTCAACCGCACGCGGACCGACCGGCGTACCTACCTCGGAACGCTCGCCGCCGCCGGCATCACGGCGCGACCCATTCCCGGCTGCGACATGGGCCTGACGCTCGACCAGCCGCGCCCGACCCACGAGCTGCCCGGTTTCGAGGCCGGACTAGTTTCGGTGCAGGACGGCGGCGCCCAGCTGGCGGCCGATCTGCTGGATGCGCACCCCGGACAGCGCGTCCTCGACGCCTGCGCGGCACCCGGCGGAAAGACTGCGGGCATCCTGGAGCGTGCCGAGAACCGGCTTGATCTGCTGGCGATCGACAACGCCCCGACTCGGCTCAAATCGATCCGCGACACACTCGCGCGACTGGGTCTGAGCGCCGAGGTCGCACTCGGCGACGCGGCCGAGCCGAGAGGCAGCTGGACCGCGAAACCCTTCGATCGCATCCTGCTCGACGTCCCCTGCTCAGCCACCGGCGTAATCCGTCGCCATCCCGACATCAAATGGCTGCGCCGCAACGCGGACATCCCGGCGCTGTGCGCCTTGCAGGATCGGATCCTCGACGCGGCCTGGCCGCTGCTCGCCCCGGGCGGGCGGATGCTGTATGCAACCTGCTCCTTGATCGCGGACGAGAACCAGCACCGAATCGCCGCCTTCCTGGGGCGCCATCCGGATGCGCGCGAGTGCCCGATCGCAGTGACCCGGGGCCGCGTGCTCTCGCACGGCATCCAACTGCTGCCGCAGGACGGGGCGAACGACGGCTTTTTCTTCGCGTTGATCGAACGGCCCGTGTCATGACCGGGCGGCCCGCGCACCAAACACGGTGGCTCCTTCCGGCTGCACTGCTGCTCGCACCTCTGTTCTTGTTGGCGAGCGTCGCATTCGGCGCGGCCAAGGACGGACTGCGGGTCGAGCAGGTTGAGACGCGACTCGTCGACGACATGTTCTTCATGAACGCCTTGCTGGACTACCGTTTCAGCACCGAGGCGCTCGAAGCGCTCGAGAACGGCGTGCCGCTGACCATCCTGGTGCAGATTCAGATCCGTCGGGTCGGAGCCTGGCTCTGGGAGGACAGCCAATTGGATCTTCAGCTGCGCTACGCCATTCGCTACAAGCCTCTCTCGGAGCGCTACGAGGTGTATCGACTTCCGGGCACCGAGGGCCGCAGCTTCGTCAGCCGCGATGCCGCGATTCGCGCGCTCGGCGAGATCGTCGATCTGTCGCTGATCGGCGCTTCGAGTCTCGACGACGACACGGACTACGAGGTCCAGATCCGGGCCTCGCTCGATATCGAAGAGCTGCCGCTTCCGCTGCGTCCGATGGCTTACCTGAAACCGTCCTGGAAACTCTCCAGCGGGTGGAGCAAGTGGCCTTTAACGCCTTAGCACGTCTGCGCGGACTCGGCGCCTTGCCGGTTGCGGCTTTGATCCTCGCGCTCTTCGTCGTTCTGGTGCTGATGCGCGATGCGGTCGAGAACTCCGAGACCCTGAGCCGTGCCTTCGTGCCGCTGCTCTCGGTGGTGTTGGCGGGCTTGGGCGCGCTCGCCATTCTCGTCATCGTCAATATCGTGAAGCTGGTCCGCCGCTATCGCCAGCAGGCCGCCGGCTCACGCCTGACCGGGCGTATCCTGGTGCTCTTCGTGCTGGTGTCGCTGCTGCCGGTGGGCGTGGTCTATTACTTCTCCCTCGGATTCCTGCTGCGCGGGATCGACAGTTGGTTCGACGTGGAGATCGGACAAGCCATGCAGGACGCGCTGGTGCTCAACCAGGCATCCCTCGATCTCAACCAACGGGTGCTCGCCCGTTACACCGAGCAGCTCATCGCCGGGATCGAGGATCGCTCCTCGACGGCCATCGCGCTCAGCCTGAACAATCTGCGGCGTCAGGCCGGCGCCATCGAGCTGACGGTCTACGCCACCGGCGGTCAGGTGCTCGGCAACGCCAACGAGGACCCGACCCAGCTGGTACCGAATCAGGCCGAGCGCGAGATCCAGCAAAGCGTGCGCGCCGGCAACAACTATGTCGGCCTGGAAAGCGACCTCGGCGGGGAGCTGATCGTGCGGGTGTTGGTACAGGATCCGCTCGGGCGGGACATGCAGATGCAGGCGATCTTCCCGACCTCGGCGCGCATCACCGAGCTGTCCGAGCGCCTGGAGGGTGCCTACAATCGCTACACCGAGCTGGCATATCTGCGCCAGTCATTGAAGCTGAGCTTCTCCCTGACCCTTTCGTTGGTGCTCCTGTTCGGCGTCATGGCCGCGGTGATCGCCGCCTTTCATATCGCACGGCGTCTCGTCGCGCCGGTCGCGGACATCGCCCGCGGTACCCGCGCGATCGCCGAGGGCGACTACGAGCAACAGCTCCCGTTGCCCAAGCACGACGACGAGCTCGCCTTCCTGGTCGCCTCCTTCAACGCGATGACGCGCCGGATCGCCCGGGCACGGGATGCCGCGAACCGCAGCCAGCAGGCGGTGGAGACCCAGCGCAACTATCTGGAAACGGTCCTGGGGCGTCTGTCGTCCGGGGTCATTGCCTTCGATGCCGATCAGCGGCTGCGGACATCCAACCCGGCGGCGCGTCAGATCCTGTCGCTCGCCTTCGCCGAGGACGAGCAACCGGAGCTCTCGCGTGTGGAGCGCGAGCTGCCCTGGCTCACACCCTGGACCGAGACCGTGCGCGGCCATATCCTCGCCGGGGAGGATTGGCGTGCGGAGGTCGAGCTCGATCGCGGCGAGACCCGTCAGACCCTGATGTGCCGCGGCAGCCCGCTGCCGCTCTCGGACAACGAGCAGCGGGGGCACGTGGTGGTCTTCGACGACATCACCTCCCTGATCACCGCACAGCGCAATGCGGCCTGGGGCGAGGTCGCCCGGCGCCTGGCCCACGAGATCAAGAACCCCTTGACGCCGATCCAGCTTTCGGCGGAGCGCCTGCGCCATAAGCTGCTGGCCAAGGCCGACGAGGCGGACGCAAAGATCATCGATCGCTCGACTCGGACCATCGTCCAGCAGGTCGAGGCGATGAAGGCCATGGTGAACGACTTCTCCGACTATGCCCGCACCCCGCATATACGCGCCGAGCCCCTGGAGCTCGACCGGCTCGCCCAAGAGGTGCTGGACCTGTATCGCAGCGCCGGCACGAGCGCGCTCGAGGTCTCTCTGGGTGCGCCCGGGGTCCAGGTACGCGGCGATCCGTTGCGCTTGCGTCAAGTGGTTCATAATCTGATCAAGAACGCGCAGGAGGCGATGGACGGACGCCCCGACGCACGCATCGCCGTGACGACGCGCGTCGTGCGCGAGAGCGGCACACCGCTCGTCGAGCTGGAGGTGGCCGACAACGGGCCCGGGTTCGAGGAGCGCCTCTTCGAACGTCTCTTCGAGCCCTACGTCACCACCAAATCAAAAGGGACCGGTCTTGGCTTGGCGATCGTCAAGAAGATCGTCGAGGAGCACCGCGGTATCATCAAGGTCGAGAATACGGGTCATGGCGCGCTGATTCGGATCCGCCTGCCGATCCGGCAGGGGACCAGGTACGCGACCCACGACCGAGAACAGGACGAAAAGCTATGAGTGCAACGCACGTCTTGGTCGTCGACGACGAACCCGACATCCGAGGTCTCGTGCAGGAGATCCTGGAGGACGAGGGCTATGCGGTGGCGAGCGCGGATAACGGCGAGTCCGCGCGTCACGCGCTGCGCGAGCGCCGACCGGATCTGATCCTGCTCGACATCTGGATGCCCGATCTGGACGGCATCACGCTCCTGCGCGAATGGTCGGAGGAGGAAGACGGTCTGCCCTGCCCGGTCATCATGATGTCCGGCCACGGCACCGTGGAGACGGCCGTGGAGGCGACGCGGCTCGGCGCCTACGACTTTCTCGAAAAACCGCTCTCGATGGCCAAGCTGCTGCTCACGGTCGAGCGCGCACTCGAGGCCGACAAGCTTCAGAAGGAGAACATCGGTCTCAAACGCCGCGCACCCCAGGTGCACGAGCCGGTCGGGCGCAGCGCGACCCTGCAACGGCTGCGCGAGCAGGTCAAACGCATCGCCCAACACGACACCTGGGTGCTGATTACCGGGGACGCGGGCAGCGGCCGGGAGACGTTCGCGCGTTACCTGCATTCACAGAGCGCGCGCCGCGAGCGCCCCTTCGTCGATCTGAGCGTCTCCACGCTCGCCGGGGGCAACGCCGCGCGCGAGCTCTTCGGGACCGAAGACGGCGAGCACACCCACTACGGGAATCTGGAAAAGGCCGCCGGCGGGACCCTGCTCCTCGACGAGGTTGCCGACATGGAGCTGGATGCCCAGGCCAAGCTGCTCGGCGCGCTGGATACCGGATCCTTCATCCGGGTCGGGGGCACCGAGCCGGTGCGCATCGATGTGCGGATCATCGCCGCGACCCAGCGTAATCTCGAGGAGGAGGTGCGTGCCGGGCGTTTCCGCGAGGATCTCTTCTATCACCTGAACGTCGTCCCGCTGAACATCCCGCCGCTGCGCGACCACGCCGAGGATGTCACCGATCTGCTGAACTTCTATCTCGACTACTTCGCGACCCACGAGAAGCTGCCCTACCGCCGCTTCAGCGTGGGTGCCCAGAACTATCTGCGCAACTACACCTGGCCCGGCAACGTGCGCGAGCTCAAGAACCTGGTGCAACGGGTCCTGATCTTGGGTACCGGCGACGAGATCAGCCAGAAGGAGGTCGAATCCGCACTCGGTGCGCCGCCGCCCTCGCAGGGGCAGGCACTGGAAGGCTTGGTCTCGTTCGATCAGCCGCTGCGTCAGGCGCGCGAGCAGTTCGAAAAGGCCTACCTCGACTATCAGCTCGAAAAGCACGCGGGCAACGTCAGCAAGATGGCGAAGGAGGCCGGAATGGAGCGCACGCATCTTTACCGCAAGCTCCGCTCGCTGGGGATCGAGATCAAGGAGCGGCGTTGAAGTGCGCCTCCCGGGCCCCTGCCCGAGCTGGTCGCTGCAACAACGCTCCCGCATCTCTGCAGACCTTGGCGCCGGCGCACTTCAAGTATTTTATTTTTAGTATCTTAAACCGCGTCATGCCGATCGCAGCGAGGAGCGACGAGGCCGAAAGGCGCCACGCCACAAAACGAAAACTCCGGACGCGGTTTAATCAATGAAGATCATTATTCTCGGTGCCGGCCAAGTCGGCACCTCGGTGGCCGCCAATCTGGTCAGCGAGGCGAACGACATCACGGTCGTCGATCACAACCCGGATCTGCTCAGGGAGCTGCAGGACCGTTTCGATCTGCGCACCATCCTGGGCCACGGCGCGCACCCGGACGTGCTTCGCCGTGCGGGCGCGGAAGACGCCGACATGATTATCGCGGTCACCAACAGCGACGAGACCAATATGGTCGCCTGTCAGGTCGCCTACACGCTCTTCCATACCCCGACCAAGATCGCCCGGGTGCGGGCACAGAGCTTTCTCGATCAACCCAAGCTGTTCGGTACCGATGCCCTGCCGATCGATTTTCCGATCAGTCCGGAGGCATTGGTCACCGAGTACATCCTGCGTCTGGTCGAAAACCCCGGGACCCTGCAGGTGCTCGACTTCGCCGGCGGGCGGATCCGGCTGGTCGCGGTCAAGGCCTATTACGGCGGGCCCTTGGTCGGGCACGAGCTGCGCACCCTGCACGAGCACATGCCCAAGGTCGAGGCCCGGGTCGCGGCCATCTACCGCCAGGATCGCGCCATCGAGCCCCAAGGCGATACCGTCATCGAGGCCGACGACGAGATCTTCTTCGTCGCCGCCCCCAAGCACATCCGCTCGGTGATGAGCGAGCTGCGGCGTCTGGATCGTCCCTACAAGCGCCTCATCATCGCCGGCGGCGGCAATATCGGCACCCGGCTCGCCGGGGCGCTGGAGATCAACTATCGGGTCAAGATCATCGAGCGCGATCTGAAACGCTGCAAGCGCATCGCGGAGAGTCTCGAGAAGACGATCGTGCTGCACGGCGACGCGGCCGATCGCGATCTGCTCTTGGAAGAGAATATCGAGAACACGGACGTCTTCTGCGCCGTCACCGACGACGACGAGGCGAATATCCTCTCGGCAATGCTCGCGAAGCGGTTGGGCGCCCGCAAGGTCATGGCCCTGATCAACCGTCCGTCCTATGTGGAGCTGGTGCAATCCGGGGCCATCGATATCGCCATCTCGCCGCAGCAGGCGACGATCGGAAGCCTGCTCAAGCATATCCGGCGCGGCGACGTCGTCGTCGTGCATTCTCTACGGCGCGGCGCGGCGGAGGCGATCGAGGCCATCGCCCACGGCGACGAGACCTCGAGCAAGGTGATCGGGCGCAGCATCGAGAACATCAGGCTCCCGCGCGGTACCAGTATCGGCGCCATCGTCCGCGGCGACGAGGTCCTGATGGCGCACCACGACACCGTCATCGCCTCGGAAGACCACGTCATCCTCTTCCTTCAGGACAAAGCGCGGATCCCGGAGGTCGAACGGCTCTTCCAGGTCGGGGTCACCTTTCTCTGAGGCGGCGCCGATGATCTGCCGTCCATGTCGAACATCGGCAGGATCTCCGAGTCCGTGCCTCGGTTGCCGATTCGCATTGGCCGACCGAGTCCGGGTCCGGACAATAGCCGGTCATGAACATCCTCATCCGTATCCTCGCCCTCGTTGCGATCGCGATCCTCGTCGCCTTCGCCGCCTTTCATCAATCGGACTCGCCCCCGGACGCAGGTAGCGCGGCACTGCTCGACCTTGCCGAGCAAGGTGATCTCTCCGCCTTGAACGCGCTCCTGAAGCCGTCGACGAAGGTCGACGTGCGCGACAGCTGCGACTGGACACCACTCATGAAAGCCGCGCTCTACGGACACATCGATGTCGTGGAGCGCCTCCTCGAGGCCGGCGCCGACATCGACGCCCAAGACAAGGGCGGCTATACGGCCATGATGCTCGCGGCCTCGAACAATCACGCATCGATCGTCGATCTGCTCTTGCGCAAAGGCGCCATGATCGATCACCAGGAGCAGACCGAAGGCTGGACGGCGTTGATCTGGACCGCCGGTAAAGGCCACGCCGAGACCGTCGAGACCCTGCTGCGCCACGGTGCCGATCGCACCCTCGAGGACTTCGCGGGGCGCTCGGCGGCGGACCATGCACGCGAAGCCGGTGATCAAGCCATCGTCGATCGCCTGTCGGAACAACAAGGTTAGACTTCGGAATCCGGTCGGGTCGGCTGCGGACACATCACCGGCATCGACGCTTGTGTCGGCGTAGAACGGGCCATAAGTGATGGCGATATGCCCGAACGGGCAATCCGAGCCGGAGCCCAGATGAACAGAAAATCACGCATCGAAGACACCTTGAAGAACACCTTCGACCCCATGCATCTCGAGGTCGTCGACGAAAGCCACATGCACTCGGTGCCCGCCGGTGCCGAATCCCACTTCAAGATCCTGTTGGTCAGCGAGACCTTCGCCGACAAGACCTTGGTCGCCCGCCACCGTCTCCTCAATCGCGCCCTGAGCGGCGAGCTCGAAGGCGGACTCCACGCCATCGCCCTGCATACCTGGACCCCGGAGGAATGGTTCGCCAAAGGCGGGACAGTCCCCGAGTCACCTCCCTGCCAAGGTGGATCGAAAACCGGTTGACCAGCGAATCAGGTGTCCGACCTTCGACACTCTCATTACCCGATAAAAAAAGTGCCATATTCACACGCGGGGTGTGAGCTACTGTGCCATGCTTAAGGCAAGTCGGAAGGGCTGAGGTCGGTCGGTTCATGTTTGCAGCATCAGCTAGGATGTTGCTGATTTCCGGCTTCGGGGCGAGCGCCCACAGGCAAAAAAACGATAAGAATCAATGTCGTAAGCGCCCGCATTGGCTCAGGCACCCTATCGCAGCGTCTCACCGCGAAGCGGCCTGTGGAACCAATGAGAGTCAATCGACATGAAGACGTCAAACCTCTTCAACGCGCGAGCGCTGATCCATCCATTGCTCGTCGCTCTTTCGTCCGTGACTGCCGCTGCTGCGGCTGCGGATGTTTC
Organism: Thiocapsa roseopersicina; assembly: GCF_900106925.1. Classification (GTDB taxonomy): domain Bacteria; phylum Pseudomonadota; class Gammaproteobacteria; order Chromatiales; family Chromatiaceae; genus Thiocapsa; species Thiocapsa roseopersicina. The sequence goes on along the minus strand of NZ_FNNZ01000001.1, from coordinate 163,227 downwards.
GGACATCGAGCTGCGGCGCCTGTTCGAGCCGAGCAGCAGCGAACGGGCCGCCGAGGCCAACGGCGAGATCTATATCTACGAAGGGCTGCGCGACATCGATATCCAGCGGGCGATGGACGAAGAATTCGGTCGCGTCGAAAACATGATGTTCATTCGTACGATCAAGACCGACGAAACGGGCAAGACAGCGCGTGACCCGGAGACAGGCGTAGCCGTAACCTCGGATGACGGCTGCTGAACCTGAGCGCAGTCCCGCGCTGTCTCATCCGTGAGGCGACGTACGGATGTGCGCCGGGGTGTCTCCGAGGAGCCTGACCGCGCACGACGGGGCGCCGACCCGGAACGGCGCCCCGAGCGGGTACTCAGGTCACCACGCGCCGATTGATCGGATCCGCGAAGTATTCGCGCGTCATCCGAAAGACCACCGGGCTGAGCAAGAGCAAAGCGACTAGATTGGGAATCGCCATCAGGGCGTTGAGTGTATCGGCGACCAGCCAGATGAACTCGAGCTCGAGCGTCGCCCCGATCGGAATGACCGCCACCCAGACCAACCGAAATGGAACGATCGCATGGATGCCGAACAGGTATTCCATGCAGCGCTCGCCGTAGACGCTCCAGCCCAGGATGGTCGTGAAGGCGAAGAGGGCCAGCCCGAAGGTGACGATATAGCCGCCGATCGACGGCAGGCCGGCGCTGAAGGCCGCGGACGACAGGCTCGCGCCGGTCTCCCCGCTCATCCACTCGCCCGTCACCATGATGACCAAGCCCGTGATGGTGCAGATGATGATGGTGTCGATGAAGGTTCCGAGCATGGCGACCGTGCCCTGCTGGATCGGATCGTTGCTCTGGGCCGCCGCATGCGCGATCGGGGCGCTGCCGAGGCCCGCCTCGTTGGAGAAGATGCCCCGCGCCACGCCCATCTGGATGCCCAGCATCAGGGTTGCACCGGCGAATCCGCCGGCGGCGGCCGTCGGCGAGAAGGCGTGCTGCACGATCTGATAGATGGCTTGCGGAATCTGATCGATGTTGAAGGCCAAGACCACCAGGCCGCCGACCACATAGGCGATTGCCATGAAGGGAACCAGCTTCCCGGCGACTTGGGCGATCCAGCGAATACCGCCGATCAGAACCAAGCCGACCATCACGGCCATCGCGATACCGGACCAAAGCTCCGGGATCGCGAACTTGCCGCTTAGTGCGTGGGACACCGAATTGGCCTGGACCATGTTGCCGATCCCGAACCCCGCGAGCGCACCGAAGATCGCGAAGGCGGTACCGAGCCAGAGCCAGCGACGACCCAGTCCGTTCTTGATGTAGTACATGGGGCCGCCGACATAGTTGCCCTTCTCGTCCACCTCGCGGTATTTCACCGCCAGAACGCCCTCGGCATATTTGGTGGCCATTCCGACGAGCGCCGTGCACCACATCCAGAAGAGCGCGCCGGGTCCGCCGATCGCGATCGCCGTGGCGACGCCGGCGATGTTGCCCGTTCCGATGGTTGCCGCGAGCGACGTCATCAAGGCGTTGAAAGGCGTAATGTTGCCCTGTCCCTGGGCGTGCCGGCCGGCCCACAGCATGCGGAAACCGAACCCGAGCTTCAGCAGCGGCATCAAGCGCAAGCCGATCATCAGGAAGAGGCCGGTTCCCAGGATGAGAACCAGCATGGGAGGACCCCAGACGAGCCCGTTGATCGTGCCGACCCAGCTCTCGATCGTCTCCACGTGACGCATCCCCTTTCAAATGAGATCAGAAACCGGACGCAACTATACACGTCAACCCGACCAAACGCCTTTGCCCTGGTCGCCCGATCCCCGTATCCTATCCTCTACGACTGCGGGATCGAGCTCTGCCTCCGTCACGGCGACCGTCCCCCCGGAGACGGCGTTGAAACCGCCGCCGCTTCACGCTGTCGAACCGCCCGGTTCCCGCCCGGACGCATCATCCCGAATCACCACGCATGCCACATCGGCGACCCCGGCCTCATGAAATTCCTTGTCGACTTCTTTCCGATTCTCCTGTTCTTCGCCGCCTACAAGCTCGAAGGCATCTACGTCGCGACCGGTGTGGCCATCCTCGCCTCGGCCATCTTAGTCGGCTGGTCGTGGATAAGGCGACGGCATGTCGAGACCATGCCGTTGGTCACGCTCGGGTTGCTGGTGCTGTTCGGAGGACTCACGCTCGCCCTGCACGACCCGATCTTCGTCATGTGGAAACCGACGATCGTCAATTGGCTGTTCGGCGCCGTCTTTCTCGGCAGTCAATTCATCGGGAAGCAAACCCTGATCGAGCGGATGATGGGCAAGGCCATCGAGATTCCCTCCGCCGTTTGGACGCGCTTGAATATGATGTGGATCGGGTTCTTCTTCGTCACCGGGCTCGTCAATCTCTTCGTGGTCTATATCGGCAGCGGGTTCTTCGGTGCCCAGCAGGCGCTGATCCTCGCCTCGGGCCTGCAGGATATCGACCTCTCGGCCTGCGCAGAGCGCTTCGGCGGCGACCTGCTCTCGCTCTGCAACGATGCGCAGGCACGCGAGGACATTTGGGTGAATTTCAAGCTCTTCGGTATGATGGGGATGACGCTTGTGTTCGTCGTCGCACAGGCATTCTACCTGTCCCGCCACATGAAAGATGAACCCCGGACCCTGGAGGCCGACTGACGTGCTGTACGCCATCATCGCCGTCGATCACGACAAGAGTCTCGCGGCACGCCTGAGCGCGCGGCCGGACCATCTGGCGCGCCTGGATGCCCTGCAGGACGAGGGGCGCCTGATCCTCGCAGGGCCACACCCAGCGATCGACAGCCCGGATCCCGGGGACGCCGGTTTCTCCGGATCCCTCATCGTCGCCGAATTCCCCGATCTGGCCTCAGCCGAGCAATGGGCGGCTGCGGATCCGTACAACGCGGCCGGCGTCTACCGAGAGGTGCTGGTCAAACCCTTCAAGCGGGTATTTCCGAGCTGAAACCCGATCCGGACGCCGCTCGCAACGGGCGGGCGAGCCCCCTCGCCTGCCGTCTCTCCCCATTGCCATCGCCGGCATCCTCGGATGCCAATGAATCCCACATACGGAAACCATCATCATGAAGACGACTCGCATTCCCCTCCTCCTGTGTGCCCTGCTGGCCGCCGGTGCCGCCGTGGCGGAGGACGCCAAGGACGCGGAGGCCCAACCGCAGGGCGACGACGTCCTGATTGCAACGGTCAACGGCACACCCTACGGTCTCGACCTCTTCCGTCTCTTCTTCCTGGAGCGCCTGCAGCAAAGTCAGGGACAGAATTCGCCCGAGCTCCAAGAGCAGGCCTTCAACGACTTCATGAGTCTGGTGGTTGCCTCCCAGGAGGCTGCTCGGCGTAGTCTGGAGCAAGACCCCGACGTCGGTGTCGCCATCGAGCTGCAGCGCATGAAGATCCTCTCCAATGCGGCACTGGCCTCGATGGCCGAGGAGATCGAGCCGACCGAAGACGAGCTGAAGAAGGCTTACGAGGAGGTCAAGGAAAACGCCAGCCAGACCGAGTACAAGGCACGCCACATCCTCGTCAAGGACGAGGAAGAGGCGAAAAAGATGATCGAGGAGCTCGAAGGCGGTGCCGATTTCGGCGATCTGGCCCGGGAGCACTCGCTCGGACCGACCGGCAAGAACGGCGGCGAGCTCGAGTGGTTCGACGCCAACCAGATGGTGGCGCCCTTCTCCGAGGCCGTCGCCGCGATGGAGGTCGGCAGCTACACGAAAACACCCGTACAGACCCAGTTCGGGTGGCATGTCATCGAGCTGCAGGACTCCCGCAAGGCCGAGCCCCCGAGCTTCGAGGATGCCAAGCAGCAGCTCATGGCGCTGCTCAAGCGCCAAAAGCTTTCGGCGAAGCTGGCCGAGATGCGTGACGGCGCCATGGTGGAGCTCAACGAGGAGGTCGTGAAGCTCAAGCCGACCGACGACGCTGCTGCGAAAGGATCCGAGTAAGGCATTAGGCGATTTCCGGCCACAAGCCTCTCGACTGCGCATGCCAGTAGGGGCGAATTGATTCGCCCCTACTGGTCGTTCGACTTCTTCGGGGAAATCATCTCAGGTCGCCCCCGACACCCATCGCCAGTGACCTTCCGCCGGCCCGAGCGTCGGCGCACACGCGAGATTGACCGGATGCGACCGGATTCACGGTTCGACGGCATCTAGGGCGTTGCGTCTCCCGGCTTTTGTATTAGAATTTAATTATGTTATGAATGACGGAGAGATCCTATGATCTCCTGTACCACGCTACGCTCGACCGTTGTCTTGTCCGCCGGCTTACTCCTGTCCGGCATCCTGCTGCTCCTGATCGCGGAGAGCGCCGCTCTACCGGTGCCGACCGCCCACATCGCCCTCCTCGCGGTACTCGGCGGGGCCGTGGCGCTTGGCCTCGGCTTTGCCCTCGCGATCTCGCCTTGGTCACGGCACTACTTCGACAACTGCGAGCACTGACCGAGCATTTTCGCGGACTCAGTGCGCACTCATCAGCCGCTCGGCCGTGCCCGGCTCCAGCCCGAACTCCTCTTCGACCATCCGATTCCATGCCTCGCGCTTGAAGGTGCTCTCGTCGGGCACCTTGCGATGCACCAGATTGTAGTGGCAGTCGATACAGGACTTGCCGTCCGTCTCCTCGCGATGGATCGCCGCGGTGTCGGCACGTTTACCCTGGATCGCCTCCAGAGTGTGACAGCGCATGCAGGTTGCCGAGTCGCGCGCTTGAAACCATTTGCGCGCGGCGAAGGCGGCCTCGGGCAGGTGCAGGGCGTTGATCACGGGGTCGTCGTAATCCGGTCCGAAGAGCTGCTTGAAGAGGTCCTTCGATCCGACTGCATGGTCCCAAGTCGCCGCGAAGACACCTTCGGAGACGTGACAGTCGCCACAGGATGCGCGCACCCCGGATGCGGAGTCGTAATGGACCGTTTGCCGATAGGTTTCATCGGCATAGGTCATTGAATGGCAGGTGGTACAGAACGCGTTGCTGCTGGTGTAGTGATCGAACTCGAGCAGAAAGGTCATGAAGAGCACCCCGCCGACGCCGCCGACCACGAGCGCGATCAACACGTGGCGGGTGATGAACAAAGGTGCAAGCAGCCGGCCCATCACTCGGCCTCCTGCGGTGCGAAGCCGAGGATGGTGCTCATCTGGTCGGGCTGATCCAGCCACTCATGCTGCCCGTTTGCACGCAGCACGGCCTCAACCAGCTCGTCCGCGTGCTCGCCGGCCGCCGCGCGTGCCTCCGGGAGAAAGCGCGCATAGAAATTGCGGCCGACCAGATACATGCCCTCCCACCACGCATGATTCGGGCTCATCATGGATGCGCCGTGACGACCGCGCGCACCTTCGTCGTGCCACAGCTCCCAGTAGGTGAACTCGATCGGCTCGTCGAACGCGGTCGGGGTGAGGAGACCGCGCTCATAGAGCCCGGCGATGATCGTCCGCGCCGGCTCGCCGAATTTCGTGTTGTAGAGCTCGACAACCGCGTCGAACTGGCGCATGAAGCTCTCGGTGAAGCCCTTGCCGTGACACTCGACACAGACCAGTGACATGGCCTGACGGCGCCGCTCGGGTGTCGCGACCGCCTTGACGATCCCGATCGTACCGTCCGCGCGGGCCATCTCGGTCCCGCGGCGCGGCGCGGGCTGATCCGAGGGCAGCTCCATCTTGCGACCATCCTCGAAGATGACGAGGAGCTGACGTTTGGAAACCGGCGTGTTGAGGCTCCAGACGTTGCGCAGACCGACATCATGGGTCGAGGGCAGCTTGCCGGCGGCTCCCATATGGCAGGTCACGCAGGTCGGTGCGGCCGTATAGTCGCGTCCCGCAACCCACTCGGTCGCCTCAAGATTCATCTCGTCGCGATGAGCCGCATAGACCATCCCGTGCTTGGACGCCTCGAAGATCTCCTTGTCCGGCGAGTCGGGGCCGGAGTGGCAACGCACGCATGCCTCGGGCTCGCGCGCCTGGGCCTTGGAGAAGCGGTGCCGGCCGTGACAGGATGAGCATGACCCCTTGGACCCGTCCGGATTGATCCGGCCGATGCCCGAGTTGGGCCAGGTCGCGGGATCCAAGGTGCCGTCCCCGCGCACCTTCACCCGCGAGCCGTGGCATTGATCGCAGGAGGCGGCCTGCATGGCGGCGCCGCCGACGTTGTGCGCCAACGCCGGCACACGCTCCTCGATGATGGAGTAGGCCTCGGCATGGACCGAGCCCTGCTGCTCTTCGAACTCCTTCGTGTGACAGCGCCCGCAATCCTTCGGCGAGACGATGGTCGCGATGACCTGCCCCTCGTGCTCGATGGCGTCCACATCGGCACGCTCGGCCCGATGGCAATCCATGCAGTTCACACCTGCGGCCGCATGGGCGCTGTCCTGCCACTGCTGCGCGAGGCCGCTCGATGCCTTGGTGTGGCAACTGACGCAGGCGCTGCCCGCGTCGTGACCCCAGTTGCTCGGATCGAGCTTGACCTTGTCGGCGACGGCGGGCACCGCGATCGACAGGGTTAGAGCGCAAAGAATAATGAATTTTAATGGGGCCGAGACTGGAATTGCACACATCTGAACGACCTCTCGAGCCTGCTTGAAAGAGGAACGCATCCGATTATAGGGCGGCCGGGCCGAGCAATCTAATTCAGCACCCATCGATATTCTTTAACGAGCCAACCAACCATCAAGCGCATTAATATATTCAAATTCCATTAAATACTATAGGTTTCGAGTAGATCGAGAGAGGAACGGCATTTCATTGACCGTACGCACTTTTACCCATGGCATCGATGAAGAACAATTCACGACGCTCGGACACGCGTCCGTATCACAGCGTCCATATCACAAGAAAAAGGAAGGAGCGACACCCCATGCAAGGCATACTCGCGGGACTCTCGATCACATTCGGTCTGGCACTCGGCCTCGGAGGTATCGCCGCTCCGGCGGTGGCCGAAGACACCTCCGAGCCGATCCACCTGATTTCGGCAGAGGTTTGTCAAACCTGTCACGAAGAGATCTACCGACAGTGGAAGGGCTCCATGCACGCCCAGAGCACCGCGCTCTCGGACCCGATCCACGGGACCTTCTACGAAATGGAAGTCGGCGACCCGAAGGCCGAGGGGCAGGTCCACAAGAAGTCCGGCACCTTCCCGGTATGCCTGCAGTGTCATGCACCGAACGCGGCCCGCGACAAGACCACCAAGCTCGATGCCCACGTCGCCTACAGCGAAGGGGTCAATTGCGTCGCCTGTCATACCCTTCAGAGCTACAAGGGCATCCTGGGCGAGGACGGCAAGATGCGCCTCGGGCTGAAGGCCTACGAGGTGTCGGACAAGCTCCAAGGTCCCGCAGCTTTCCCGCGCGGGGTTCAGCAACTGACCGCGGCCGGTGACGACCTGTTCGGTGGTGCCGTCGACGACGCCGCGGGGTCGCAGAAGCCGAACCCGCATCTAGGCGAGCCCGTGGAGATGGACGGGATCGAGATCCCTGCATTGACCATGGAGGCCAGCCCCTTCCTGATGAAGACCTCGGATGCCTGCATGGGCTGTCACGATCAGCGCAATAATCCGCAGGATGTTCCCTTGTGCGCGACGGGCAACGAGTTCATCGCCAGCGGCAGCAAGGTGGCCTGCCAATCCTGTCACATGCCGGTCTCCAACGGCCTCGTCGATCACTCCATGGGCGGCGGACACGATCACGGCATGCTCAAGCGGGCCGTCGTATTCAACGTACGCAGCACGCTCGACGGCGATGTGCTCAAGACGACCGTCATGATGCAAAATTCGCAACCCCATTCGGTACCGACCGGGGCGCCCTTCCGCAACATGTACATGAAGCTCACGGCCTATAACGATCAAGGCGAGGTGGTCTGGCAGAACGCGGAGGGACATCCCTCCAAGGACGATCCCAAAGGCTACTTTTTCTACGGGCTCGCGGACGACAAGGGGATGCCCGCACCGCCGCCGACCGCCACGCAGCTCGGAGACGACACCCGGCTCAAGCCCCATGAGACGCGCGAAATCCTATACGACATCCCTGCGGAAGGGGTCGTCCTGGTGCGCGGCGAGCTTTACTACAACCTCTTGTGGCCGTCGCTGGTGGAGAAGTTCACGCAGCTGCCGAGCGAGCTGACCGCTCCGGTGCTGATGGCTGCCGTGGAGCAAAACATCGTCGCACCCTAGATCGCGGCTGATGCTAAAGGCGTGGTTTCGCGGCCGGATGCCCTTGCCGCGAGCCACGCCCTCGGTGGACACGAGGCTGCAGGGCTCTAAACCGCCTCGAGAACGAGATGCTCATTTTCGGCTGAGCGGGGACGCAGTTTAAAATGATATATTTTTTAATATCTTAAACCGCGCCGAATCCAACGGTCGTCACGTCCGCCGGGGCCGACCCCATCCAAAAACATCGCATATCGCGCCGGGCGCGGTTTAATAGCGGAAGAGCGAAAAAACCGGACGGCCGTTCAATGGCTGGATGGGTCGAGCGTTCGTCCCCGTGGCCCGGGCGATGCGCTGGATCTGATCGGCGCTCACCTCGAGCGGCTCGCGAAAGACGAACCAAAGCACCGGCTCGGTGCAGGGCGGGGTCACGAGCGAGCCGGTATATCTGTAGTAGCTGCGATCTACCGGCAGCAGGAAGAGCGGGTTGATCCCCACCTGACGTTGCCGCACCCGCTCTCCGGGCTGTGTCGGCAGATACTCGAGGATCCGATCGAGGATTCGATTCTCGCGCTCTCCGGCCCGCAGCGGCACGGCGACGACGGCATAACCGCCCTGCCCGTCGCGATGCGTCATGTGGATCTCCGCCTCTGCGGCAACACCCTCGAAACCATGCAGACCGGGGACGTGGAAGCTGAACTCGACGAGGTCGTAGGCCTGACCCCGGACCACGAGCGCACTGCCGGGCGGAGAGATCAGGCGGACTCCGCGGCCGGTATTCTCGGCCTCGAGGAGCTGCGAGCGATAGCGAAAGAGCAAGGGCGTGTAGGTCACGCGCTGGGTCTCGACGATATCGATCGGCGATTGAAGCTCGCCCCGCGCGCACGTCTCGTACGCCCCGCCTAGGTCGCCCCACTGGTCCGGACCCGCAACCCCCGAGTAGGACCACTCGGGTAGCCGCATCGTCGCCGAATCACGCGCGACGGCATCGCTGCAGATACCGGCCGCGAGCAGACACAGGGTCAAATGCACGAGACGCCGCCGTCGGACGGCAGCGGGGTTCTGCGGGCGGGCGCATGTCATGGCATCACTCCTTGCGCTTTTTGATGCCGGCAATCGGCACGACGCGGGTATCCGGGGGCTCGTCGACATAATAGGGGCGCTCGCCGCCGCGACCCTGCCCGTCCGCCAGCTCCTTCTCGCGGGCGGCGATCAGCCCGAGACACTGGCGCACGTCCTCGATCGTCGGCTCGGACAGCGGATGACGCATCCCGGGCGGCGGGGTGACGTCTCGGATGATCGCGGACAGGGTCTTGCGCATAGCGATCAGGATCTGTTGCTCTTTGCTCAGTTCATGCATTGCGGGGTCCGTAGAGTCTGGAGAGACGTGGTTCGATCGCGGGAAGCAGGCGATCGCTCTGGACGCGGTTTAGTTTGAATCGGCAATATTGGGGCGACGAGGGAAGAATCCGGCGTCGCACGGATCAGGGGCGATCGAGCAACGCGTTCAGCATGGCCTCGTCGAGAATCGCAACACCGAGTGATTGCGCCTTCTCGAGCTTCGAGCCCGCCGCTTCGCCCGCAATCAGATAATCCGTCTTCTTCGAGACGCTGTTTGTCACCTTCGCACCGGCGTCCTGCAACCGGGCGGCGATCTCCTCGCGCGGCCGGCCGAGTGTGCCGGTGATCACGATCGTCTTGCCCGTGAGGGGCAGCGCATGCGAGGTCTGCGCAGGAGCGGGCGAGTCGGGCCAGTGGATCCCGGCCTCGAGCAGCCGCTCGATCGCCTCCCGATTGTGCCCTTGTGCGAAGAAGCCCGCAATCTCCGCCGCCACCACGGGGCCGACCCCTTCCACCATGCGCGTGCTGTTGAGATAGAGGTCTTCGAGCTCGGCCGCGCGAAGTGCGGCGAGATCCTCGAAGCGCCCCGCCAAGGCCTGTGCACGCGCAGCGGTCAGACCGGGGAGCTTGAGTCCCGCCAGCCACTCCGCAAGATCGCCTTGCGCCTCGATCCCCGGATGCTCGACCAGGAAGCGATGCAGTGCGGTCGCGGTGTCCCGACCCACACCCTTTACGCCTCGATCGCGGACGAAATCCGCTTCACGCGTCCGCGCGAGCTCGGCGATCCCGCCGAACCTCGCGGCCAACGCCTGCGCGGTCGTCTCGCCGACATCCGGAATCCCGAGTGCGAAGATAAAGCGCGCAAAGCTCGTGGACTTGCTGTGCTCCAGGGCGTCGATCAGGTTGGCCGCGGACTTCTCGCCCATACGCTCGAGGCCGACGAGCTGCTCCGCGGTCAGCCGATACAGATCGGCGGGCTCGCGAACCAACCCCAAATCGACGAGCTGCTCGATCAGCCGCTCCCCGAGACCCTCGATATCCATGGCGCGACGCGAGGCGAAATGCCGGATCGCCTGCTTGCGCTGCGCCGGACAGTAGAGACCGCCGGTGCAGCGTGCCACCACCTCGCCCGGCGGGCGCAGCACGTCGGACCCGCACACGGGACACTGGGCCGGCATCTCGACCGGCACCGCACCCGGTGGGCGGCGATCCACCAGGACGCTCACGACCTCGGGAATCACGTCGCCGGCACGTCGGACAATAACGGTATCGCCGGCTCGGACATCCTTGCGGATCACCTCGTCCATGTTGTGCAAGGTAGCGTTGGCGACGATGACGCCGCCGACCTGCACGGGTCGCAGCCGAGCGACCGGGGTGACGGCACCCGTGCGCCCCACCTGAAACTCGACCGCCTCGACGAGCGTCAGCTCCTCTTGGGCGGGGAACTTGCGTGCGATGGCCCAACGCGGATGATGGCTGGTCGCGCCCAAGCCGATCTGATCGGCAATCCGGTCGACCTTGAACACCACGCCGTCGATCTCGTAGGGCAGCGCGTCGCGGCGGCGACCCAAGTCGTCGAAGTAGGCACGACAGCCATCCGCTCCCTCGACCTGCTGCAGCTCCTTCGAGATGGGGATGCCCCAGCCGGCGAGCCGTTGCAGCATTGCGTAATGGCTCTCTTCGGGATCGATCGAGAGCTCGCCCCATCCGTAGCAGCAGAAGCGCAAGGGGCGCGTGGCGGTCACCCGTGGATCGAGCTGACGCAGGCTCCCTGCGGCCGCATTGCGTGGATTGGCGAAGACGCGCTCGCCCCGCTCCGCAGCGTCTCGGTTGAGCCGCGCGAATCCCTCGCGGGTCATATAAACCTCGCCGCGCACCTCGAGCACGGCGGGACAGTCCTCGCCGACAAGGCGCAGCGGCACGCTCTTGACGGTGCGCACGTTCGCGGTGACATCCTCGCCGGTCGAGCCGTCGCCGCGGGTCGCGGCCTGCACCAACAGACCTGCCTCGTAGCGGATACTCATGGCCAGCCCGTCGAGCTTGGGCTCGGCGGTGTAGAGGACCGGATCGGTACCCGGCAAGGCGGCGGCGACGCGACGGTCGAACTCGACCAGCTCCCCATCGCTCATGGCGTTGGCGAGCGAGATCATGGGTAGACGGTGGCGAACCGAGGCGAAGGCGGAGAGCGGTGCGGCGCCGACCCGCTGGGTCGGCGAATCCGGCGTCTTCAGATCCGGATAGTCGGACTCGAGGGATTGAAGCTCGGCGAAGAGACGATCGTATTCGGCGTCCGGGATTTCCGGATCGTCGAGGACGTAATAGCGGACATTGTGGCGGGCGATCTCCGTGCGCAGCCATTCGGCGCGCTCGGCGGCGGCATCCGCGCCGATCAACGCTCCGCCGTGCGTGCCCATCGGCGCTCGTTGTCGAGCACGGCTTGACGCAAATCCTCTTCCTTCCTCACCGTGAGCGGACGGCGAGTCTCGTCGAGCACCTCGCCGTCGAGCTCGCTGGCGAGCTTGCGGGCCGTGGCGATCATCTCTTCGAGGATAGTGATATCCTCCGGGCGCCCGTCGAGCTGGGCGAACAGCATCAGACCGGGTGTCGAGAAGTCTTCCATGCGCTCGAAGGGAAAGGTCCCCGGCTTGACCATATTGGCCATGCTGAAATAGATCCGCGTGTCGTGGTCGAACTCGTCAAGACAGTGGAAGATGTCCATGCGACCGGGACGCAGACCGCAGAGGTCGGCGGCATCCATCAGCTCCGGGCCGGCGAAGGGCTCGCGGCGCGCGCTGACGCTGAGCTGAATCAGCAGCGGCTCCAAGTCGGCGGGCATATCCGAATCGAGGTCGTCGTCCTGATCCGACTCGGACTCGGGCTCAAATTCGGCCTCGGGATCGCGCCGACGCGACTCCGCGGCGGGCGATCGGCCGGGCCGCGCACGATCGGGGTCATCCCCGCGCTCGTCGTCGGAGACCCGCCCGAGCCGCGGCTCGCGCTTGCCGGTCGAAAGACCGTAAGGTGCGTCGGCCTCCTCGTAGTCATCGTCCTCGTCCGCGTCACCGGCACGGCGGCTGCGCTCCCATAGGAAGAGGGCGAGGACGAGCAGGGCGCCCACGACGATGAGGATGAGACGGATGGTATTGGCGTCCATTCAAGCGTTGGTGTCGGTCTGACGTTCAGGACTGGGTGGAGTATATCAATGCGCGAGCAACCTGTATCCCCGCGTGGACGGGTTTCACACACGACGGCAACGGCGGCCCGAACCTCCGACCACGCCCGTTCGCGCACTCAGGACACGGCCGCGAGCCGAACCGCCTCTTCGACATCCACCGAAACGAGCCGCGACACGCCGGGCTCGTGCATGGTCACGCCGAGCAGATGATCGGCAATCTCCATCGTCACCTTGTTGTGGCTGATGAAGACGAACTGGACCCGGTCCGACATGGAGCGCACCTGCTCGCAGAAGCGCCCGACGTTGGCGTCGTCGAGCGGCGCGTCGACCTCGTCGAGCATACAGAAGGGTGCCGGGTTGAGCTCGAAGATGGCGAAGACCAAGGCGACCGCGGTGAGTGCCTTCTCCCCGCCCGAAAGCAGGTGGATGCTCGAATTGCGCTTGCCGGGCGGTCGCGCCATGACGGTCACGCCGGTTTCCAGCAGATCCTCGTCGGTGAGATCCAGGCTCGCGTGACCGCCGCCGAAGAGACGCGGAAACAGGAGCTGAAACCCCTGATTGACCTGATCGTAGGTCTCGCGGAAACGGTTGCGCGTCTCGCGATCGATCTTGCGGATCGCCTGCTCCAGGGTCTCGAGCGAACGACTGATGTCCTCGTGCTGGGCGTCCAGATAGACCTTGCGCTCGGCCTGCTGCCTGAATTCGTCCACCGCGGCCAGGTTGACCGGACCGAGCCGCTGTAGACGTGCCCCGGTCTTGGCGAGCGCCTCTTGCCACTGTGATTCGTTCGCCGCGGGGTCCGTCGCAGCCAGGACGTCGAGCGGCGTCTGCCCGGCCTCGGCGATCTGCTCGGCGAGGGTCTGGCGACGGACCAGACGCTCCTGTTGCTCCAAACGCTGCCGATCGAGCTCGCCGCGACCGAGCCGGCTCTCCTGCTCCAGGCGCTGACGCGCCTGCTCCAGCTCGCGGACCTCGCCGTCCAGCGCCTCGAGCCGGTTGCGCGCCGCGGCCAATGCCTGCTCGACCTCCACCCGCAACACCAGTTGCTCGTCGAGCCGCGCCCGCTGCTCGGCCAAGGGCTCGACACTCTCTTCGAGCGCATCCAACAGCTCGGCGCGACGCTCGTGCAGCACCGAGCGGCGCTCCTGGATGCGCGCAAGACTCTGCTGGGTCGCCGCGCGCGCGGCGCGGTTGGACCCGACGCTGACGCGTAAGCCTTGGGTCCGCTCCCGGCAACCACGCTCCTCGTCGCGTGCCGCGGCAAGCCCGCTGCGCAGCACCTCGCGCTCGGCCTGCATCGCCTCGCGACGCTCCGCCAGGGTCTCGACCAGGGACAGATGCGCGTGCAGACGCTCGCGCGCCTCCTCCATCTCCTCCAAGGCATCGGCCATCTGCTCCTGCAGCTCGTCGCGCTCGGCACCCAACGCCTGGAGCCGATCCTGTCGATGCTCGCGCTTGGCGCGCAGGCTCGCGAGCTCGGCCTTGAGCTGCGCGAGCTCGCGACCCAGCGCGGACAGTTGTCGTCCGGCGTCGGCGCGCTCCTCCTGAGCCCGTGTCCGGGCCGTGCGCAAACGCTCCTGCTCGGCGCACAGCTCGGACTCGCGGACCTGATGATCCGCGATCTCCGCCCCGAGCGCCTTGATCGCCTCCGCCCGCGCGATGACGCCCCCCTGCGCCTGCACCGGCGGCGTGCTCAGCCAGTCGCGACCGACTTGGGCACCCTCGGGCGTCACCCATTGCTCGGCCGAGCCCAAGGCGTCGCGCATCGCGACGGCGTCGGCGAGCCGATCGACGGTCCGGACCCGGCCGAGCAGGCCATCGAGCGCCCAGGGTGCGCGAACATGCGCAAGGATCGCCCGAGCCGTCGGTCCGCCGTCCGAGTCCCGTGCGGCGTCGGCCTGACCCTCCGACCGACCCTCGGCAGCTTCGCGGGTCTCCAAGAGCACCAGACCCGGAGGCGGATCGCCGCCGGCGAGCGCACGATCGAGATTCGGGATGCCGATCGCGCGCACCGCATCCCCGAGCAGCACCTCGACGGCACGCTGCCAATCCGAATCGACCTCGATCCGATCGATGAGACGGGAGGCGTCCGCGAGTCCCGCGGCGGCAAGCCAGTCGGACCGGCCGTCGTCGGTATCGGCCAGGGCCTCGTCCTGCAAGGCGACGAGCGAGGCCAGCCGACCTCGGGATTGCTGCAACAGGGTGCGGACCCGATCGATCTGCGAGGCGAGCGTACCGATCGCCCCGTCGCGTTCGGCCAGATCGGCGCCGTACGCCTCGTGACGCTCCTCCATGTCCGCGAGCGCGGTCTCCAATCGGCTCTCGCGCTCGACGAGCTGGACAAACCGACCCTCGAGCTCCAAGCCCTGCAGACGTGCGAGATCCTCGTCCAAGCGCCGCAGTCGGTCGCGGTCACGGTCGCTGCGCTGCTCGAGTGCGTTGATCCGGGCACGCTCGGCCTGCGCCTGCTCCGACGGCCCGGCGGCCTCCCGACTGAAGTCGTCCCAGAGGCGCTCCCACTGCTTGAGCCGATCCTCGGCGCCAGCCACGCTCAGCACGGCTGCAGACAATGCCTGATCCGCGCCCGCCAGCTCGGGCTCGTCGCGTGCGAGGTTGCGGTCGATTTCTGCAAGACGGCCCCGGTCGCGCTCCAAGTGGTCCTCGGCCTCGCCGATCTCCTGGTCGAGGCGCACCAGCTCGCCCTCGCGCCGACCACGGGCCTCGTTGGCGAACTGGATCGCCTGCTCGGCCCGCGCGATCTCCGAGCCGACGGCGTAGAAGCGGCCCTGCACCCCGTTGAAGGTCTCCGAGGCGCTCTGATAGTCGGCACGCCGCGCCTCGATGTCGGCCTCGATCCGGCGCTGCTGCGCGAGCCCCGCTTCGGTCCGGGTCTCGGTCTCGGCCAGGCGCTGCTCGCGGGTGCGGATCTCCTCGTCGAGCGCCTGCCAGCGCAGCGCTTTGAGCTCCAGATCCAGACGCCGCTCCTCGGCCTTGAGCTGGGTATAACGCTCCGCGGACGCGGCTTGGCGCTCCAGGTGCTGAATCTGTTTGTTGACCTCGTCGCGCAGATCGTCGAGCCGGTCCAGGTTCTCGCGGGTCTGACGCATGCGGCTTTCGGTCTCGCGGCGACGCTCCTTGTACTTGGAGATCCCGGCCGCCTCCTCCAGAAAGATCCGCAGATCCTCGGGCCGCGCCTCGATGATGCGCGAGATCATCCCCTGCTCGATGATGGCGTAGGAGCGCGGCCCGAGACCCGTGCCGAGGAAGAGATCCTGGATATCGCGCCGTCGGCAGCGCGTCCCGTTCAGGGAGTAAGCCGACTGACCGTCGCGCGAGACCTGACGCTTGACCGAGATCTGATTGAAGGCGGCATAGGCGCCGCCCGCCCCGCCGTCGGCATTGTCGAACACCAGCTCGATGCTGGCCGTTCCGACTGGTTTGCGCCCGGTACTGCCGTTGAAGATGACGTCCGCCATCGACTCGCCGCGCAGCATCTTCGCGGAGCTCTCGCCCATAACCCAACGCACCGCGTCGATGACGTTGGACTTGCCGCAGCCATTGGGACCGACGACACCGACCAGATTGCCTGGAAAGAGCACCGTCGTGGGATCCACGAAGGATTTGAAGCCGGCAAGTCGGATCTTTTCAAGACGCATCCAAGAACCATACCGGAAGGAGATTCGGCGGCACAAGCGGGCCGAACGTGTCGCATGGCACGGAAGGTTCGGGCTGGTAGACTTGGGGATCCGGATACGGCGGGACGCAGCGACGACTTCGACAACGCCTGCGACAACGACAACGACAACGACAACGACAACGACAACGACAACGATTGGACTTGGTGCTCGACTTCTTTATTTCCGATACGTGACTCAATCGCCGGTGATCGACATCATGACATCTCCCCGACAGCTTCCCTCGGTCCCCCTGCCCCGGCCACGCTTACCGGGGCGCATTCTTCTTTGGCTCACTCTTCCGTGCCTTGCGATGTCCGTATCGGCCGCGGAGAACGCCTTCGTGAACGACGCCGAGCCACCCGTGCCCTCGAGCGTTCGACCGGGCACGCCCTGGCAGGAATCGGACACCGCGCTCCCGCCTTGGCCGCAGGATGCGGATCTGGTCGAGCTGGTCCCGGATGGGCCCGATGCAGGTTTGCGGTATTTCATCGACACCCGCAACCTGCAGGTCGGCGCCGACGACGTGGTGCGCTACACGCTCGTCGCGGAGGGCAGCAACGGGACCCGCAACCTCTCGGTGGAGGGCATCCGCTGCACGCCGCGGGGCGCTTACAAGACGTACGCCTACGGTGCGGGCAATCGGTTCGCTCCGGTCGAAGCGGAGGAATGGCTGGGGATCTCCGCGGACGGCGGGGAGCGCTGGCGCCACGACCTGTGGCGGTTTCACTTCTGCATCCCGCAGGCCTTTGCACCGCGTCCGAAGATCGACATGGTCCGCTCGCTCAAAGGCCGGATCTCGCCGCGCCAGAACATGGGTTTCCTGCCGGACTGACGACGCCGAGTGCATCGAGGCCCGCGGTCACTTGCCCCGACCCGATCGATCCACTGGAAACTCCGGCGTCCAGCCCGCATGATCCGGCGATCGCCGAGGCTGCGCCCGGTCCGACCCGCCAATTGTCCCGGCGCCACGGTCCGAGCCACCGCCGGGCGCAACCCTTGTCCTCTTTGATCCGCGAACCCGACCAAGCCACAACAATGACAAATCCATTGCTCGAGACCACCGGCCTCCCGGCCTTCTCCCGGATCCTCCCCGAACATGTCGAGCCCGCGGTCGACGTCTGTCTCGCCGACTGTCGCGCGGAGATCGAGCGCCTGACCCGCGAGGTCCCGGTGCCGACCTGGGAGAGCTTCGTCGAGCCGCTGGACGAGATCGACGACCGTTTGAGTCGCGCCTGGTCGCCGGTCGGACATCTCAACGGCGTGCTCAACAGCGATGAGCTGCGCGCGGCCTACAACGCCTGCCTGCCGAAGCTCAGCGATTACGGCACCGAGGTCGGACAGAACGAGGCCCTCTTCCGCGGCTACCAGGCGGTCGCCGCGCAAGAGCACCTGAACCCGGCCCAGCGCAAGCAGTTGGAGAACGCGCTGCGTGACTTCCACCTCTCGGGCGTCGACCTGCCCGCCGAGAAGAAGGCCCGCTACAAGGCCATCAGTCAGGAGCTCTCGCAGCTCACCACCAAGTATTCCGAGAACGTGCTCGACGCCACCAACGCCTGGAGCAGGCTCGTCGAAGACGAGACGCAGCTCGCCGGCCTGCCCGAATCCGCGCTGGGACTGGCCCGGCAGAACGCCGAGCAACGGGGCCAGACGGGCTGGCTCTTCACGCTCGACCTGCCGTCCTACATGCCGGTCATGACCTATGCGGACAACCGGGAGCTGCGCTTCGAGCTGTATCAGGCCTACGGGACACGCGCCTCGGATCAAGGGCCGCATGCCGGACAGTGGGACAACGGCGAGATCATGGAGCGCATCCTCGCGCTGCGTCACGAGCTGGCCGGGCTGCTTGGATTTGCGAGCTACGCCGAGC
The DNA here is from genome assembly GCF_900106925.1 of Thiocapsa roseopersicina. GTDB lineage: Bacteria > Pseudomonadota > Gammaproteobacteria > Chromatiales > Chromatiaceae > Thiocapsa > Thiocapsa roseopersicina. The sequence goes on along the minus strand of NZ_FNNZ01000001.1, from coordinate 145,026 downwards.
GCTCTCTCGCGACCAAGATGGCCCGCTCGCCGGACGATGTGCTCGCCTTTCTCAATGACCTGGCCGACCGCTCGGTCGGTCAAGCACGCAAAGAGCTTGCGGAGCTGGAAGCGTTCGCGCGCGAGCAGCACGGGGTCGAGAAGCTGGAGCCGTGGGATGTCGGCTACTATGCCGAGAAGCTGCGCCTGCATCGGTATCAGATCAGTCAGGAAGAGCTGCGGCCCTATTTCCCGATCTCGCGGGTCCTGTCGGGTCTCTTCGGCGTCGTCGAGCGCCTGTTCGGGGTCAAGATCCAAGAGGCGGAGGCGTTCGACACCTACCACCCGGACGTGCGTTTCTTCGAGATCCGCGACGGCGCATCCGGGGCGCTGCGCGGCCAGTTCTATCTCGACCCCTTCACACGCCAGAACAAGCGCGGCGGGGCCTGGATGGACGTCTGCACCAACCGGATGCACACCAGTCGTTGCGACCAACTCCCGGTCGCCTACCTGGTCTGCAACTTCACCCCGCCGGTCGGCGACAAGCCCTCGCTGCTGACCCACAACGAGGTCGAGACACTCTTCCACGAGTTCGGCCACGGCCTGCACCACATGCTGACCAAGGTCGACTATCCGGGTGTCGCCGGGATCAACGGGGTACCTTGGGACGCGGTCGAGCTGCCCAGCCAGTTCATGGAAAACTGGTGCTGGGAGCGTGAATCGCTCGACCTCTTCGCCGCCCATTGGGAGACCGGCGCATCCATTCCGCAGGATCTCTACGAGCGCATGACCGCAGCGAAGAACTTCCAGTCGGCCATGCAGATGGTGCGGCAACTGGAATTCGCACTGTTTGATTTCCGCCTGCATCTGGAGTACGACCCGGCGCGCGGCGGCCGCGTCTACGAGATCATCGAGGAGGTCCGCGAACGGGTGGCCGTGATCCGCCCGCCCGCCTTCAACCGCTTCGCTCACGCCTTCTCGCACATCTTCGCGGGCGGCTACGCGGCGGGCTATTACAGCTACAAATGGGCCGAGGTCCTGTCGGCGGACGCCTTCTCGTTATTCGAGGAAAAGGGTGTCTTCGACGCGGACACCGGCCGATCCTTCCGCGAGAACATCCTGGAGAAGGGCGGATCGGAGGACGCCATGATCCTCTATGTGCGGTTCCGGGGGCGCGAGCCGAATACGGATGCCTTGCTGCGGCATTCCGGTATCGCCGCCTAAGCCGACAGACAAATCTCCATGAGGATCAGCGCCACATGGCAATGATGGATGCGTAATCGAGAGGAAAGGATATGACCGCGCTCATGATGAAGCAGCAGTGGCAACAGATGGCCGAGACGAATCCCTTTTTCGGCATCACCAGCTGGCCGGAATTCGAGGATCCGACACATCTTGACCTGGAGTTCTTTTGGGATATCGGCAGGACCCACGCGCGGAACCTTCTGCAAAAAGTCCCGTTGCGTCGTTCCGAGCAACTCTCGATGGTCGAGATCGGTTGCGGTGTCGGGCGCATGACGCACTATTTCGCCGAGCGCTTTGCCCGAGTCACGGCGATGGACATCTCCGGCGAGATGGTAAGCCGAGCGCAACGCTACTGGCGCCATCTCGACAACGTCCGCTTCATCGAGGGCAGCGGAGCCGACTTGATGCCGGTTGCCGACGCAGAGGTCGATTTCGTGCTCTCGTTCTACGTCCTCAACCATGTGACCGACCCCGAGACCGTGCTCGGCTATGTTCACGAGACCGGGCGCGTCCTGAAGAACGGGGGCCACGCCTTGCTGCATATGCGGGTCCGCGACCTGGATGCCTGGTCGCCGGTCAGGCTGAGAAGCCGGCTCAGGCGGATCGGGCGTCCGGCGTCCAAGCAGCTCTGGTGGAATCAGGGCGTGACGCGCAGAGAGCGCGAGATGAAAACGGACTTGATCGGGCAGTTCTCAAAACACGACGCATGGCATGGTTGCGAGGTACCCTGGCCAGCGCTCGTCGATGCACTCGCAAGGGCGCGGCTGGAAGCCGTCTGGACGGATGTCGCAGAGCTGGGCCCCACGGAGTTCGCCTTTCTCGTCCTCAGGAAACAGGCTCCATAGGCGGCCCCATCGAATGAAATATAACGACCTACGTGACTTCATCGACCAGCTCGAGCAGCGCGGCGAGCTCAAACGCATCCGGGTCGAGGTCGACCCCTATCTCGAGATCACCGAGATCTGCGACCGGACGCTGCGTGCAGGTGGGCCGGCGCTGCTGTTCGAGCGACCGAAGGGGTCGAAGATTCCCCTGCTGGGCAACCTGTTCGGAACGACCCGCCGCGTGGCACTCGGCATGGGCGAGGAGTCGGTAGAGGCGCTGCGCGAGGTCGGCAAGCTGCTCGCCTTCCTCAAGGAGCCGGATCCGCCGAAGGGGATGAAGGAGGCGTGGCAGTCGCTGCCGATCTTCAAGAAGGTGCTGGACATGGCCCCGAAGGTTCGGCGCAACGCGCCCTGTCAGGAGGTCGAATTCAGCGCAGATCAAGTCGACCTGGGGCGCCTGCCCATTCAACATTGTTGGCCAGGCGATGCCGCGCGGCTCATCACCTGGGGACTGGTCATCACCAAGGGGCCGGAGAAGGCGCGCCACAACCTCGGCATCTATCGGATGCAGGTGCTCGGACGCAACCGGGTCATCATGCGCTGGCTCGCCCACCGCGGCGGGGCGCTCGATTTTCGCGACTGGCAACGCGCCCATCCAGGCAAGCCCTTCCCGGTGACCGTCGCGCTCGGCGCCGATCCCGCAACGATTCTCGGCGCGGTCACGCCGGTGCCGGATACGCTGTCCGAATACGCCTTCGCGGGGCTGCTGCGCGGCAGCCGCACCGAGCTGGCGGTCTGCAAGGAGTCTGATCTCCAAGTCCCGGCCAGCGCCGAGATCGTTCTCGAAGGCCATATCTATTCGGATGACATGGCACCGGAAGGGCCTTTCGGCGACCACACGGGTTACTACAACGAGGTCGGCGAGTTTCCGGTCTTCACCATCGAGCGCATCACCCAGCGCCGCGAGCCCATCTATCACAGCACCTACACGGGGCGTCCGCCCGACGAGCCGGCGATCTTGGGCGTGGCCTTGAACGAAGTCTTCGTGCCGATCCTCCAGAAACAGTTTCCCGAGATCCGCGACTTCTACCTGCCGCCGGAGGGGTGCTCGTATCGCCTGGCGGTGGTCAGCATCAAGAAGCAATATCCTGGACACGCCAAGCGGGTCATGATGGGTGTCTGGTCGTTCCTGCGTCAGTTCATGTATACCAAGTTCGTCATCATCGTGGATGAGGACGTCTGCACCCGCGACTGGAAGGACGTGATCTGGGCGATGACGACCCGGATGGATCCGGCGCGCGACACGGTGATGATCGAGAATACGCCAATCGATTATCTGGATTTCGCCTCTCCCGTCTCGGGACTGGGGTCCAAGATCGGCTTCGATGCCACGAACAAGTGGCCCGGGGAGACGACGCGCGAATGGGGCAGCCCGATCCTGATGGACGAGACGGTACGCGAACGGGTCGACGGGATCTGGGACAGTCTCGGGATCGGTCCTCGGGGCGGAGCGACCGACGGCGAGGCAGGCAAACGACATCGGGGGTAGGAATCGACGCCGGCGGCGCAAAGCGCCCCGACGACGATCTTGTCTAGGTCATGAGACGAGCAACAGGATCAGTAGCGACCCCCACCCCCGCCGCCGCGCGGACGTTCGGCACGCGGACGTGCCTCGTTGACAGTGAGCTTGCGTCCTTTGAAGTCGGTTTCGTTCAACGCCTTGATGGCCGCATCCGCCTCCGAGTTGTTGGGCATATCGACGAATCCGAAGCCTTTGGACTGACCGGAAAACTTATCCTTGATCACCTCCGCTGCCGCGAGATCACCGAACTCTCCGAAGACGTCCCGCAGGTCGTCGTCGGTCACGCTATAGGTCAAGTTTCCTACGTAGATCCTCATCGCTGTCTCTCATGCTGGTGTGCGTTGGTCGAGCCAAGACTGCCGAGCTGCCAACACACAAGCCGACTCGACAGCGGGTAGCACAAACCCGCACCCGCGCGGAGATCGACGGCACGGGGGATGGGTACGGGAAAGGGGATTTGGGCATTCAAACTGGATCCGAGGCTGGCCTCATTACGGACGGACGCCCGACACGCCCTCGCCGTGACTCTGGTGCGCCAGGCTGATTTCCCGCGTCGTTTCCTGCACCATGTCGTGCACCGGAACCCCGGAAGCGCGGCGATTCATTCCTGATGAAAGCTAGTGGATCGTGTGCGAAGCGTCAACTCCGTTTCATTGAAAAAAATGTGACGATTCGTCGAGCGGAAACCCGATTCGCGGGGAGGAGCAACCTGCAAGCCGGCCTGCCCGATCGCGGCGACAAGCCTTGTCGCATCAAGTCGATCGCTCCGGATAAGCACCGAGCCCGACGCCGAATCCCGCAGCGCCCGCCGAAGGCCGGTGGCACCCGGTCGGCACCTCATCGGCTGCACACGCAGGGTGAGGCCGACAGGCGACCGACCGAGCCGACGAACGGCTCGGTCGGTCGTGCGTCCGGATCAATTGTTGCTGAAGCTGCCGCGCTGATGCTCGTCCACGAGCACCCCGCCCAAGGCACCCACGCCGGCACCGATGAGCGCGCCGCGACCGGCGTTGCCGCTCAATGACCCGATGACCGCGCCGCTCGCCGCGCCCATGCCGGTGCCCGTGGCAACGCGCGAGGTGGTTGTGCTGCCGCATCCGACGAGCAGAAGGATGCTGGCCAGAGCTGCCGTAACTGTCGTGATTTTCATCGTTCGAATCTCCGGGACTTCGAGGGCGCCGAGCCGGCGGCCGACGCCCGATGGACCGAGGAACTATTTCTTACCCGTGCAAGGATATTTGCTTGCAAGCGCACGCACCACGCCCTTCACGGGCTGCTCGGCCATCAACTCCTTGTTCCCCGCATTGACCTGCGCCCAAGCGACGAACGCCTCGCGGGCATCCTCGATCGTGGCGCCTTGGGGGTAACAGACGAGGCGCTTCAACCCGTTGCGGGCCGTGACACCGTCGTGATACTGAACAGTCGCCTCGAGGAAGGCGCGGCAGGCCAGCGAGGCGATCAGATGTCCGTCGGCATCCGGTGCGACCGAGCAGATTCGATACAGATTTTCGGTCGAGTCGTATTGGAAGTCCGCTTCCTGAATCGCACTGGCGGGGGATGCGAAGACAGCGGTTGCGAGCAGTGCAGCGAGCATTGCGGGCGCTTGTCGGTAAGAACGCGTCATCGATGGCTCCTTATGGATTGTCGGGTCCGATCAGGCCCGAGCTCGAGGTCGCATCGAGCACCGAGCCTTTCGAGCAGGCAGCTCGGCCGTGGATGACCGAAGCGTCCCGCGTGACCGGGTGCAACGCCGCCGCGGCAAGCGCTGCACGGCCGAATCATATCCGCCAACAGCGTCCGAGGATACGCACACGCCGATCCTCTAGAAGATCCCGCGCAGACCCTCGGCCAGCGACGGGTAACGGAACACGACACCCAATTCTTCGCGCAGCCGATCGTTGCGCAGACGACGCGACTCGCTCAGGTAGGAGAGCATGCCCTCGGAGAGGCGATCGGCGGCCTCCTCGAGGCCGATCAAGGGCGGGCTCGGCAGCCCGGCCACCGCAGCCACGTCGAGAAAGTAGTCCGTCATGGTGCTCGGATGACCGTCGCAGGCGTTGTAAACCGCGCCCGACGGCGCCCGCTCCATCGCCGCGCTACAGGCCGCGACCAGGTCATCGACATGGATCCGATTGGTGTAGGGCGAATCCTCCGGCCTGACCATGGGGGCACCCGCGCGGAGGCGCTCCAAGGGCAATCGGTCGGGGCCGTAAATCCCCGCGACGCGCAGGATCACCAGATCCCGGCCGCTCGCCGCGCTCCAACGGCGCAGCGTCTCCTCGGCATCCAGACGCCGTTGCGAGCGGGCCGCGACAGGTGCGACCGGATGTGTCTCGTCGATCCAGGCACCCCCGCAATCGCCGTAGACGCCCGTCGTGCTGATATAGACGACACGCCGCGGATGACCGTAGCGCTCGAAGACATCGACGAGATGCCGGGTGTGCGGGTCTTGAACACCGCTCCCCGGTGGCGGCGCGAAATGAAAGAGCCGCGCATCGGCAAGCCCGAGATCGCCGGGATCCTCGGCCGCGAGATCGCAGCGTAAGCCCTTGATACCGAGGTGCTCCAACCGAGCAACCCCGTCATCGGAACGCACGATGCCGGTGACGGCCTCGCCCTGCTCCCGAATTTGGAGCGCGAGCCGCGTGCCCACATATCCGCACCCGACGATGACGTGCTCGTTGATCATCCGACCTGCCTCATGTTTGCGAAAGCGGCATAAGATGCCTCAAGATTGTTGAATCGCGTCCGCGGTGCAAACCCGCGTTACACACCGTCACACCCGGCACCATGGCATCGAGAACACCCGATGCGCCGGCGAAGACGGCACTCAAGCCATTGAAAAATGATCATTAAACCGCGTCCCTCCGGCGGCCGCAGGTAAAAATGAGGCCGAGCCAAACCAAAACCATCGCCCAATCACTCCGGACGCGGTTTAATCACCACATGAGCTTCACGATTCGAACCCTTCCCGCGGAACATCGCTTCGATGTCGAGCCGGACGAAACCATCCTCGCCGCCGCGCTGCGCCAGGGCGTCGGCCTGCCTTACGGGTGTCGCGACGGCAAGTGCGGATCCTGTGCGGTCCACCTGCTCGAAGGCCGGGTCGACTACCCGAGCGGCCGAACGGATGCGCTCGAAGGCCAACCCGAGGACACCTGCCTCACCTGCCAGGCCGTGCCGGCCTCCGACCTGATCGTGCGTGTGCGTGAGGTCCCCTCGGTCGCACACATCGAGGTCCGCACGCTGCCCTGCCGGGTCTCGCGCAAGGAGCGTCTCAATCACGACGTGATGCGCCTCTTCCTGAAGCTGCCGGAGAACCAACGGCTGCAATTCCTCGCCGGCCAGTATCTGGACTTCATCCTCCGCGACGGCCGCCGGCGGGCCTTCTCCATCGCCAATGCGCCCCACGACGACGCAGAGATCGAGCTACATGTCCGTCATGTCCCCGGCGGCGAGTTCACCGCCTACGTCTTCGACAGCATGCCCGAGAAGAGCATCCTTCGCATCCAGGGACCGTTGGGGACCTTCGTGCTTCGCGAGGACTCGGATCGCCCGATCATCCTGATGGGCGGAGGCACCGGGTTCGCGCCGCTGAAAGGGATGATCGAGCACGCAATCCATATCGGGCTCGACCGCCCGATCGAGCTCTACTGGGGGGTGCGTGCACAGCGCGACCTCTACCTGACCGATCTGCCGACAGCCTGGGCAAGGCAACTGCCCTCCTTCCGCTTCGTCCCCGTACTCTCGGAGCCGGATCCGGATTGGCAGGGACGCACCGGATTCGTTCACATGGCGGTCCTCGAGGATCACCCGGATCCGAGCGGGTTCGATCTCTACATGAGCGGACCGCCCGTCATGGTCGAGGCCGGGCGTGTCGCATTCGAGGCCGCAGGGCTTGACCGGGATCGCATGTTTTCGGACGCCTTCGAATACGCCACCGACACCAAGGCGCCCAAGTCGAAGGAAGGCGGGGCGGCCTGAGCTTGTCCTGCCGCCCGGAGCGGGGCACACTCCCGCGCCCGACGGACCTTTTCGCGATCTCGGAGCTACCGCTTATGCGCCCTATCCGGCTTGCCGTCGCAATCGGCCTTGCCGCCCTGCTGACGGTCGGTTGTGCGCCCGGCCCATTGAGTACGACTTGGATCGCGCCCGGGACACCCCCGACCCCGTATCGTGACCTGATCGTCTTCGGCGTCTCCACCAACCCGATCGTGCGCCGCGCCTACGAGGACAATTTCGTCGAAGCGCTCGAAGGCGCCGGAGTCCAAGCGCGTGCGGCGCACACCTTGCTGTCGGACCGCGATGTCGGCCGGGCGCGGGCGGTGCAGGAGGCCGTCGGGCGATCCGGGGCCGACGGGGTCATCGTCACCTACCTTGCAGGCGAAAACCCGGACGCCTCACCGAGCGGCGCAGGCACGCACGTGGTTCCGAGCCTTTACGGCCGCCTCTACCCGTATTATGGTCACATCCTGAGCGAAGTGACCGCACCCGGTTATTACGCCAATTATCGCGCGCTTCGACTCGAAACCAATCTCTACGACGCCGCACGCGCAACGCTGGTTTGGTCCGGTCGCTCCGACACACTGGATCCGAGCTCCGAGCAGACCATGATCAGCGAGGTCATCGCAGCCGTGATCGGTAAACTCAAGGCGGACGGCTTTCTGCCGACGACGTAAACCGCGTCCGGAGTGACATGCATCGTTTTCATGTTGTGTCGGGCTCAAGGATTTTTCCGACCTTTTTGGAGACGCGGTTTAAAATTTAATCGTTTTGAATACTTTAAACCGCGCCAGCTCCGACAGTCGTCGGAGCTGGCGCGGTTTAGGGCTGCCCCGGTCGAACTGGTCCGCCGCGGTCAGGAGCAGGCGACACCGGGGGCAAGGACGCTCGCACTGCGACGAACCTTGCCGATGCCGAACGTGTCGGTTGCATCAACGGAATGGCGCTCGCGCCGAGGGCTCGGAGGCCTGGCTGTTTTGCCGTCCACAACGTCATCACTATCCGTCGCGCCGCACGGTCTCGCCGTATGGATGCTGATCATGATCCTCGCCGCGGGCGAAGCGCTCGGCACGCAACCATCGCCCGAGCCCGACGACGCACCGCTCGGCGACCTGCTGAGTCTCCTCGACCAGGAGACCGAGCTGGCGACCCGCAGTGGAATGAACGCGGACTTCGTCCCCGGTATGGCGACGATCCTGTCCGGATCCGACATGCTCGCCCGCGGAGCGCGCACGGTCTGGGAGGCGCTCTCGCTGGTCCCCGGCATCAGCCAAGGGCTCGAGATGACGGGCGAGCGCCAGGTCCTCAGCCGCGGGGTGGGTTTCGGCTATGCCTCGGGGAACATCAAGTTCCTGCTCGACGGTGTATCGATGAACTCGACACTGCTCGCCACCGCGAACCCGGTCCTGAACATCCCCATCGAGCAGATCGAGCGCATCGAGGTCATCCGCGGACCCGGCTCCTCGGTGCATGGCGAGTACGCCTTCGCCGGAGTGGTGAACGTCATCACCCGGCAGAGCGACCGCACCATCCATGCTCAGGCCAACGAGCGCGCAGCTGCCGGCGGGGGCGGGATCTGGCACTGGAGCGACCCGCAGCGCGATCTGACGGCCTCGATCAATCTGACCGGACTTGCCGGCAACGGCGGCGTGTCCGTCTCCGAGGATGCACTCTTCGCAATCGGCGAGCCCGAGCTTTCCAGCGCACCCGGCCCGTCGAACGAAGCGAGCCGCTATCTCGGGGCCTTCGCCGATCTGCGCTGGCGCAATACCTTTGTCGCGATCAAGATCCTGGACGATGACTACGGAGATCATTTCGGGATCAATCACTTCCTGCCGCCGTCCGGCGACCGACTCGTCTCCGGGCAACGTTATGTCTCGGCTCAAGTCGGCCAAGACCTGGTCCTTTCGGATTCTCTGGATACGCGGATTCGGCTCGAGTCGCTGCAACACGAGCGCACCCGCGATCGGCTCTACGTCTTTCCGCCGAGCTACTTCGACGAGCAACCCGTCTACATGGATCAGGACTACCGCGAAACACGCTACCTCGGAGCCGCGGATCTGCACTGGCACGGTTGGGAGCGGCACTTGGTCCTGCTGGGATTCGAGGTAAGTCAGGTGCAGGTCGACCGAGCGAGCTGGAGCTGGCTCAACCTCCCGTTCGAGATCCCGGAGAGCTGGCTGGATACCGGACTCGACCGACGGATTCTCAGTCTGATCGCCCAGGACGAGATCCGCGCGAGCGAGCACCTCACCGTCACGGCCGCGCTTCGCCTGGACGACTACAGCGACCTCGGCGCCTTCCTGACCCCGCGTTTGGCTACCGTCTGGCGCATCGACGAGGCCAACATCCTCAAGCTCCAATACGCCCAGGCGTTTCGACCGCCGACCTTCTACGAGCGTGAGTATCCGGGCCGCGAATCCATCGGCGCAGGGGAGATCGCGACCTACGAGCTCGGCTACATCCTCAAACAACCCCGCTGGGAAGGACGCTTGATCCTGTTTCAGTCCGACCTCGTCGATCCGATCGTCTTCGGGGACGACGACGGATTCATCAACAGCGCCGATACGCGGCTGCGCGGTGTCGAGCTGGAATACGAGGTCCGCATCGGACCCCGCGTGAAGGTCGATGCGAATCTCTCCTACGTGGATACCGTCTCGCGCGACACCGACGGACCGCTGCCCGGCGGCACCGACACACTGGCCAATCTGGCCGTCATTTGGCGCCCGCTCGATCCCTGGACCGCGGCGCTGCAACTGCGCTACGTCGGCGATCGAAGCCGCCCCGAATCCGACCCGCGCGATTCGGTCTCGGGCTACGCGATGGCGGATTTCACCCTGAGCTATCAGCGCACCGGGCCGGGCGTTTTCGCGCATCTCGGGGTCAAGAATCTGACCGACGAGGATGTGCGCTACCCCGACCTTCCGACCGGCTTCGGCGGGGTGGACCTGCCCTACCCGGACGGCTATCCCCGACCGGGGCGACGCTGGTGGTTGTCCGTCGGTTACCGCTTCTGACAGGCGCCGACGTGATGCCGCCGAGCGCAGGAATCAAACGCCGGTGTCTCGTCGCTGCACTGCTTCTGTGTCTCGGGCTCGTCGCCACGCACGCCTGGACCCAGTCGCTCTGGCAGGAGGAGGAGCAACGGTTTCGCGTGGGGCTCAAGCTCTTCCCCGCCGTCCTCGGCGCCGTAGAAGACCTTGAAGACAGGCGCGCGACCGACGGAAAGCTCGAGATCCGCGTCGTCTACGAAGGGTCCGACACGGTCGCCCGAGAGGCCGCCTCGGCGCTGCGCGGCATCGGCCGGATCCGCGAGATCCCCTTGAATGTGCAGATCCTGAGCGCAGAGGCGTTGGACGCGGACGATTCGCTGCTGGGCGGAATCTTCGTCGCCAGCGTCGATCTCGGGGGCAAGCGGCTGCGCCTCTGGTCGGAGCGTCATCGCGTCCTGGTCTTCTCGCCCTTCGCGGGCGATGTGGAGGCCGGCGCCGTGGCGGGAATCCATGTCGCAGACCACATCCTCCCCTTCGTCAACCTGCCCCTGGCGCAGCGCGCCGAGGTCCGATTCAAGCCGTTTTTTCTCAAGGTCGCACGCCGCTATGAGTAACCCGGCATGAACGACAGGGCCTTGGCCACGCGCCGTCGGTTCTCGCTGACACTCGAGCGCAACCTCGCCGTGATCTTTGCGCTGCTCGGGATCCTGCTCACCACGCTGATCGCGGTGCACTGGGTGTTGGTCATCGAGCCAACCCTGCGTGCGGACGCCGAAAGCCGCTCTCGTGCATTCGCCCAGGCCCAGACCAGCGGAATCGAAACGCTGCTGCGCAACGAGCACCGGCCCGACCAATTCGCCAACGAGATCCGGACCGAGCTCGACGCCGTGCTGCTGCTCAAGGATGAGTCGACCGACACACCGTTCGTTCGACGGATCACCTTGGTCCTGGACGAGGATCTTGTCGCGCTTCCGTCCGACAGCCGCGATCTCGCGCGGGGGGTCGACCGGTGCCCGGATTGTTTCGTGACGGAGGTCCCGCTTTACGATCCGGACGGTCACCTTCTGGTCGGGATCGCCACCTTTTACTCCAGTCCGCAGTTCCTGAACGATCTGGTAGGCAGCGTGCGCGGCAAGCTCCTGTGGGTCGGCGGCGCAATGCTTCTGGTCATCGGACTCGCCTGGTTCGGCGCTAGCCGGGTATTGCGCAGGCTCGGGGAGAGCGAGTCCAACCTGCGCACTCTGTTCGAGGCTGCACCCTTCCCGATGATCTTGGCCGAGCGCGGCCTCACGGGGGTCGCTCAGGCCAACCAGGCGGCCAAGGTCTATCTCGCGCTGGAGCCCGACAGCACCGGACGACTGAACAGCACGGCCTGGGAAGCCCTCGCCGCCGACGGACTCCCCGCCGGGATCGGCGAGCAGCGCGAAACCCAGATCTTGACCAGAGACCGAAGTCGACGCTGGGCCGTGGTCTCGGCAATGCCGATTCGATTTTCGGGCGTCTCCAGCCGACTCATCTCCTTGGTCGACATCTCGGAGCTGAAGGCGATCCAGGATAACCTGCGCCTGGCGTCCTTGACGGATGGACTGACCGGGGCCTACAACCGACGCTATCTACTTCAGAAGCTCGCCGAGGAGATCGAGCGCGCCAAACGCTACGGCGAAGACCTCTCGGTCATCCTGCTCGACCTGGATTTTTTCAAGGCGATCAACGATACCTTCGGGCATCGTGTGGGCGACGAGGTCCTGGTCAAGGTCGCCACGACCTTGCGTGCATGCACGCGCGACGTCGATATCAGCGGCCGTTACGGGGGCGAGGAGTTCCTCGTGATCCTGCCGCACACCTCTGCCGCCTTGGCGACGGAGGTCGCCGAGCGCATCCGACGCGCCGTCAAGGCGCTGACCTGGACCCAACGCGGGCTTCGGGTCACCGCCAGCAGCGGCGTGTGCGAATATGCGGGAATGGATGTCGACAGCCTCGTCGAGATCGCGGATCAACGGCTCTATCGGGCCAAAGAGGGAGGCAGGGATCGTGTCGTGGGTGCGTCCTGATCGGAAGGACATGAATCGGCAGGCGATAGGGCGCACCCTAGCTGTCTGTGCGCCCGATCGGCGATCGCCGGAGCGGCCTGTCCGGAATCCGACCCGCGCAATTGCGACGCCGCGCCGGCACATGACCCGAGCCGGACCGAGACACTCTTGACCCGCAAAGCGCTCCGCCGAGTCATCGGCGCCCCCGGCTCGGGGGCGCGGCGCCTCTTGATGCGCGCGGCGATTGCCTTGGCGCTAGCGGTACTGATCCTTGGTTCGCTCGGAGCCTGGTGGTCGGTCGAGCTGGCGGATCGCGAGATGAAGGACCGCTTGCTCCTGGAGACCCGGCTCTTGGCGCAATCGCTGAACGTCGAGCGCATCACAACCCTCTCGGGCGACCTCGCCGACCTCGAAAAACCGGAATATCAGCGTCTCAAGAAGCAGCTCTCCGACATCGCGCGGACCGATCCGCGCTACCGATTCGTCTATCTGATGGGCCGTCGGCCGGATGGGCAGCTGTTCATCTTCGTCGACAACGAGACACCCGATTCCGAGGATTATTCGCCGCCCGGCGACATCTACGACGAAGCGTCGGACGGCGAGCGAAGTGTCTTCGCCACCGGCGACGAGCATGTGGAAGGACCGCTCGTCGACCGGTGGGGGACCTGGATCTCGGCGCAGGTACCGATCTTCGAGCCGAGCAAGGCCGTCCAAGGCAGCGCACTCCCGGCCGAGGCCCACGCGCTCGTACAGAGCGCGGCGGACTATGCGCGTGAGCATGGCCGGGAGGCCCTGCTGGAGGCATTGCGCGAGCCGAACGGGCCCTTCCATCGGGGCGATCTCTACGCCTTTGCCTACGATCTCGACATGACCTTCCTGGCGCATTCGGTCCGACCCGAGTTGGTGGGCCGGAATTGGATCGACAAGCCCGACCGCAAAGGCGGCACGCTGTTCCGCAGGGAGATTCAGCGCATCGCCCTGTCCGAAGGCAGCGGCTGGGTGGCCTACGAATACGAGAACCCGATCAACCGCCGGGTCGAGCCCAAGACCACCTTCGTCCAGCGCGTCGGCGACATCATCGTCTGCGCCGGGGCCTATCGTGTCCAGGGTGGCGTCGTCGCCGTGCTCGGCATCGACGTAAATGCCCGCAACTGGCGGCTCGAGCTCGCGAAGGCCGCCGTGCCGGCCATCGCATTGACCCTCGCGCTGATCCTGATCGTGCTGACGGGCACGACCTTGCTGCTCAGGCGCGCTCGGCTCGACGAGCGTGCCGCGCGCCGGTTACGCCATGTGGAGCCGGCGCTGGCCCTGGCCTTGGGACTCTCCTTGACCCTCTTCGCCGCATGGACGACCCATCAGCGCGAGCGCCATGCTCGCGACTGGTCATTCGCCCAATTGGCGAGCGCGCGTACCGAGTCGATCGCCGCAGCCTTGCGCAACCTACGCGACACCGAGTTGGAGGGGTTGGCGAGCTTCATCGAAGGGTCGGAGGATGTCACCGCAGAGGAGTTCGCCCGCTACACGACCTATCTCACCCGCAATCCGGCCGTGCGTGCGTGGGGATGGGCGCCGGCGTTGTATACGGCGGATCAGGGCGACTTAGGCGCACTGGCCAAGGCAGCGGGCATCGAGGACGCGCGGATGTGGCAGGAGGACGCAATGCGGGGTCGCGTGCCGGTCGCGACGCGCACCATCCACTATCCGCTCCTCTTCGTGGTGCCGCCGACGAACGCCAACGTGCAGGCGGTGGGCTTCGACCTTGCCTCGGATCCGCAACGCAGCGCAGCCATCGAGACGGCGACACGCAGCGGCATGCCCACGGCGACCGAACCCATCACCTTCGTGCTGGAGCCGGGGAGCCCGAAGGGTATCCGTGTCTTCCAACCGGTCTTCGGCGAATCGGGCGATGTACGGGGTGTCGCCGCCGCCGCGCTGCGCATGGATACCCTTCTGCTGAGCGACGGACCGGACAAGGCCACGCGCCTGCAGATTGCTTATCTTCACCGCTCCGGAGACTTCGAGCCGCTCGCATCGAATTGGAATCCGAATGGCCGGCTGCCCGTCGGGCCGGCGCTGACCCGCCTCATCCCGATCTTCGGCGAAGTCTTTGCGGTGACGGCCTACGCGGGTCCGGAGTTCCTGAGCAGGCATCCCGTAAGGGCAGGATGGATCACGGCGCTCACGGGGCTCGCCCTGACCGCCGCATTCGCGCTCATGGTCGCTCTACTGGTGCGTCGCCATGCGGGATTGGTCGGTCTGGTCAACGCACGTACCGAGGAGCTCAACCGGTTCTTCACGACCGGACTCGACATGTTCTGCATCGTGAACGCCGAGGGCGTCTTTTTGCGCGTCAATCCCGAATGGGAGCGCGCCCTCGGCTACCCGCCCGAGGAATTGGAAGGGCATCGCTTCCTGGATTTCGTGCATCCCGAGGATCGCGAGGCGACGCTCGCGGCGACCGGGCACCTCGACGCACAAGTACCGATCCTGGATTTCGAGAACCGTTACCGCAGCCGGGATGGCGGCTACCGCTGGATCGAGTGGCGCTCCTTCCCCAGCGGGGAGTTGATCTATGCCGCTGCACGCGACGTGACCGAGCGCAAGCAAGCGCAGGCCGAGACCGCGCGACGCTTGGCACTGGAAAGCGCCGCCGCGGCGATCTCCGCCCGTTTCGCGAGGGCCCGCCCGGACAACTTCGACGCCATTCTCGATCGGGCTCTCGAAAGGCTGGGCGAGCTCCTCGAGGTCGAGCGGGCCTACCTGTTCCGTTTCTCGGAGGACGGCTCGCGCATGAGCAACACCCACGAGTGGTGCGCCCCGGGGATCGCATCCCAGATGGGGCGTGCGCAAGACCGGCCGGTCGCGGGGATGTCTTGGTGGGGGACCCGGATGGCAACCGGCGAGCCAGTCCTGATCCCCGACGTGGCCGTCCTGCCGGACGTGGCGGCAGCCGAGAAAGCAGAGTTTCTTGCTCAGGGCATCCAGTCGCTGCTGTGCCTGCCCATGGTGGACAGCGGCGGCCGGCTCGGCGGCTTTGTCGGCTTCGACGCCCTGCGCCCCGAACATGCGTGGGCGGAAAGCGACCTCGGTCTCCTGCAGCTCCTCGTGCAGGTCATCGGCAGCACCATCAAGCGCTTGGACACCTTCGCCCGCCTTCAGGACAGCGAAAAGGCGCTGCAGAGAGAGACACGCCTACAAGATCTCCTGATGGAGATCTCCGCGACCTATATCAGCCTGCCGTTGGACCGGGTGGACTTGGTCATCGAGACTTCGTTGGGGCATCTGGGCGACTTCGTCGGTGCGGACCGGGCCTACCTCTTCGACTACGATTTCGAGCGGCTGATCGCCACCAACACCCACGAATGGTGCGCGCAGGGGATCGAGCCGCAGATCGACACCCTGCAGGCCGTTCCGACCGCCATGATCGCCGATTGGGTCACGACCCATCGGCGCGGAGGCACCGTCTACGTCCCGGATGTGCTCTCGCTTGCGCCCGAGAGCAGCGTCAGGCAGGTGCTTGAGCCCCAAGGTATCAAGAGCGCAATCGCCGTGCCGATGATTGACGGAGCGCGCTGCCGAGGGTTCGTCGGCTTCGATTCGGTGCGCAGGCACCATCGCTATTCCGACACCGAGCAGCGGCTGCTGACGGTCTTTGCGCAGATGCTCGTGAACGTCCAGAAACGGCGCGAGACGGAGGACTCGCTGCGACTCAGCCGCGAGCAAGCCGAGGCCGCCAGCCGCTCCAAGAGCGAGTTCCTGGCCAACATGAGTCACGAGATCCGCACGCCCATGAACGCGGTGATCGGGCTGAGCCAGATTCTCTTGGACACCGACCTGAACGACGAGCAGCGCGACTATCTGGGCAAGATTCACGGCTCCTCGCGTCTGCTGCTCGGCATCATCAACGACATCCTGGACTACTCCAAGATCGAGGCGGGCAAGCTGGAGCTGGAGTCCCGTCCATTTCGAATAGACCAACTCCTCGACCAGATGGCCACACTCTTCGGCTCTGCGGCCGGCGAGAAGGGCCTCGAGCTCGTCTTTCGCGTGTCCCCCGATGTCCCTCGGACACTGCTCGGCGATGCGCTGCGCCTGGGCCAGGTCTTGACCAACCTGCTCGCCAATGCCCTCAAGTTCACCGAGCAGGGGACCGTCGAGGTTCGGATCACCCGACTCGGCGGGGACACCGATCAGGCACGCCTGCGCTTCCAGGTGTCGGACACCGGGATCGGCATGGACGCAGGACAGATCGATCGCCTGTTCCGGGCCTTCTCGCAAGCCGATAGCTCCACGACACGCAAATACGGCGGCACCGGGTTGGGACTGGTGATCAGCCGCAAGCTGGTCGAACGCATGGGCGGCAACCTCGAGGTCGCCTCCTCGCCCGGAGAGGGCAGTGTCTTTTCGTTCGACCTAGTCCTGCCGGTCTCGCGGGCGGACACCGACCCGCGCAACGTTCGAGAGATCGCCGGCGCCAGGATCCTGGTCGTCGACGACCACGCCGTCGCCAGAACCGTGCTCCGCGAGATCCTCGAGAGTTGGCGATGCCGGGTCGCGGAGGCCGCGAGCGGGGCCGCTGCCGTGCAGGCCGTCGTCGAGGCCGAACGGGCCGGCGTGCCCTTCGATGTCATCCTGATGGACTGGAATATGCCCGGTGAGCTCGACGGGCTGGAGGCCGTCCGGCAGCTGTTCCGGTTGCGCAAAGAGGGCTTCCTGACGGGTGCCGAAGCACCGGCGATCATTGTCAGCGGCTATAACCGCGACGACCTCCCGAAAGACCGCTCGGGGCTCAACGGTTTCCTGGGAAAACCGGTCACCGCCTCGACCCTGCTCGACACCCTGCTCGAAGCGCGTGGGGGAAAACCGCAACCCGACAAGCCCTCGCAACCGGCCCGGGCAGCGGCGCCCTCGTTTGCCGGTTCGGCGATTCTGCTGGTGGAGGACAATGCTCTGAACCAGGAGGTTTCAAAGCGCATGCTTCAGCGCACCGGCGCCGTCGTGACCCTGGCCGAAAACGGCGGCGAGGCGGTCGAGCTGGCGACGACGCGAGACTTCGACTTGGTCCTCATGGATCTGCAGATGCCGATCATGGACGGATTCGAGGCCACCCGGCGGATTCGTCCGGTGCGTCCCGATCTGCCGATCATTGCACTCTCGGCGGCGGTGATGGAGGCCGATCGGAACGACGCCCGGGAAGCGGGCATGAACGACCACCTGGCCAAGCCGATCGACACCGGCGAGCTTTACCGGACCCTCGCCCGCTGGCTGGGCTGTCATGACAAAGCCGAGCCGAAGGGAAGTGCTGCGCAGACAGTCGACCCCGCATCCGACTGACCGCGGCCTAGTGGAGCAGTGCAGAGATTCGGAGACCGTCCGAGATCATTTTCGTTGTCGTTGTCGTTGTCGTTTCGATGGTCGATTACGACAACGACAACGACAACGAAGGGTCTCAACCCGTCAGCCGTGCTGCATGTGGTTCAACCGGCGGCAGCCGGACCCAGCGCGCACAAGGCCCGGACGATCGCCGCATCCTCGGCGCGCTCGGCGACGGCGACCTGCACGAAACCCAACCCTCGGGCCTTCTCCGCCGTGCGTTCCGCCACGACCACCAAGGGCGTGGCGAGCAACGGAGCACGTCCCTCGGGGCCGAGCATCTCCATCAGATTCAGCATGACCTCGTCGCTGGTCGCAGTGACCGCGGCGACGGTCTCGGTCCAGCGCGACAGCAGCGGAGCGGGATCGAACGCCGGACGCAGGCGACAGTAGACCTCGGCAAAGCGCACCTCGGCACCGCGGGCGCGCAGGGTCTCGGCGAACAATGCACGCCCGCCTTCGCCGCGGACGATCAGCACCCGACGGCCGCGCATGTCGGCCAGCTCGGGCATCGCGAGCAGGGTCTCGCTGTCGAAGCGTTGCTCCGGAACCAGCTCCGGCGCACGCCCCGCGTCGGTCAGCGCCTGCGCGGTCGCCCGCCCGACGGCAGCGACCTTCTCGACCCCCGGCCAAGAGCCGTCCGGCACCAAGGCCAGCGCCTGCTCGACCGCGTTCGGGCTGACGAAATAGAGCATGTCCCAGGACTCCGCCAGCAGCGCGCCCGCCTCGCGCGGATCGGCGACCGGCGCGATCTCGATGCTGGGCACGCGGATCGCGCGACCGTTGGCCGCCTCGATCAGCCGGCAGAGTCCATCCGCTTGGGCCGCGGGCCGGGTCACCAAGACGCCGCGCCCGCCGAGATCACAGGGCGCGGGCATCAGGGCTCCTGCAATGCACTCAGGATTTCGCCGGCACCCTGCGCAAGCAGATCGTCGGCGACCCGCGTCCCGATCGCCTCCCAGTCCTCGCGTGGGCCTTCGGATTCGGCGCGTAGGATCCGGGATCCGTCCGGCGTCCCCACCAACCCCTTGAGGACGAGTCGGTCGCCCTCGATCAGGGCATGGCCGGCGATCGGCACCTGACAGCCGCCGTGCAAACGCGCGTTCATCGCCCGCTCGGCAAGCACCCGGTCCGCGGTGTCGCGGTGATGCAGGGGCGCGATCAGGTCATTGGTGCGCGGGTCCGCGCTGCGGCACTCGATGCCGATGGCGCCCTGCCCGATCGCGGGTAGGCTGTCCTCGGGCGTGATTCGGCTGCGGATGCGCGACTCGAAGCCCAGCCGCATCAGCCCGGCGGCGGCCAGGATGATGGCGTCGTATTCCCCTGCGTCGAGCTTGGCGAGACGAGTATTGACGTTGCCGCGCAAGGGCTCGATGCGCAGGTCGGGACGACGGTCGGCGAGCTGACACTGGCGGCGCAGGCTCGAGGTGCCGACACAGGCACCCTGAGGGAGATCGTCAAGACCCTCGAAGCGGTTCGACACGAAGGCATCGCGCGGGTCCTCGCGATCCATGATGACGGCAAGATGGAGACCCTCGGGAAAATCCACCGGGACGTCCTTCATGGAGTGCACGGCGATATCGGCCACGCCCTCCAACATGCCCTGCTCGAGCTCCTTCACGAAAAGGCCCTTTCCGCCCACCTTCGCCAGCGGCGCATCGAGGATCTTGTCGCCCTTGGTGGTCATGCCGACGATCTGGATTTCGAGCCCTGGATGGAGCTTGGTCAGCAGCGCGGACACATGCTCGGCCTGCCACATGGCCAAGGGAGATTTACGGGTGGCGATACGGATGATGTTCGACATGGTGGATCCTAAAGGGGCTCTCGTTCGGAGACTGATTCTGAAACAGGGACGTACGATCACGCCCGCGCGGACGAGACCACTGGACCACGAAGGCGGCGAAGGGGTGAGATTGTGTCACAGCCGACGCGGGGATTCGAACCGGCTAAACTGCGTCTCGCAGCGACATGGCTGCTCAAACCGTTTTTCAAGGCAGCAGACACCCACGAACGACGGAGCAGACGCAGTTTAAAGAATTGTTTTTAAATTCCTAAACTGCGTCCAGCGCGAATCCCGAGGTGTCCGCCCGGGGCCGCCGCAAACTGAAACCTCGCGCCCTGCACGGGACGCAGTTTAGCTGGGGACTTGGAGGAATTGGGCTTCATCCGGCCGCCCCTCCGCATGCATCCAGATCGGACCGCTTCCGTAACCGGGATACAGGGGTATCGCGATCAGTGCCCCCGATCGCGTACCGAACCCGTCCGGACGCTCGAACGTCATGGCGCCCTCGGGTCCAGCATCCGGGCGACACTGATTGGATGCCAGCAGATCCCGCCAGGCCGACCAGTCCTCGGCATCGGGATCCGGGATCTGCGCCGCGAGGAACCGCGGCAGATGCTCGGCGATGCGCGGGTGGTCGAGATCGTCGAGCTCGGTCGCGCTCAACATGTGCAGACCGGGGGCGACCGGGTGGACGCGGATGTCGCCGTCGCCTCCGTGACGCAGCCAATAGGCCGAGCGCGGATCGGCCAGCACCAGATTGAAAGGCCGATAGGCCGCCGGATCCAGATCGGCCAGCGCCCGGGCTGCCTCGGAGGCTTCGGCATGGTCGAGCGCCTCCAAGACCAGCTCGCCGCGACTGCGCTTGCCGGGCAGCGCTCCGAGCGTCCCCTGACGGTTCATGACCGCGGCGACGAGGCCATGATCGTTGACCCCGAGCCAGCTCCCGCCGGACTTCAGATCGAGCCCGGCACGCACCTCCGCGCGGTCCGGCCAATGCCGCCCCGGCGGGCGACTCGGCCGCGTGCGCATCTCGTCCCGATTGGCCGCGATCAGGACCGGCCAGGCGTGACCCGGACGCATCAGAATGACGAAGGTACACATGAATTGAAACCCCTCAAGCTGGAGATCGCCCTGCGGTGCACTGTCGTCATGCGCCGTCGTGATGCGGAATCGCTCATCTCATTGAACAACGGTCAAGGCGAGGTGCGCTTCGGATCGAATGAAACATCATTAAATTCTTACATTCGGATTCGGTCATTCGGAATGGGCTCGATCGTCGGTCTTGCGCGGTAAGACCAGCCCGCCGGGTGGACGAGCGAGGGGGGAAGTTTACCGACCCCTGCTCAACCCGGTCGCTCGCGCTGGACCTTCGCGACCTTGGTCGAGACCGTCTTGAGCAAGAGCACGAACGCCTTGCGCTGGGTCAGTTGATTCGCCGTCTTCGGCTCGCCGATCATCTCCAGGCGCGCCTGAAAATAGGCGATATCTGCCTCGAGCCGCGCCAAGCGGATACGACGACGCTTGCGCTCGGTCAGGTCCGCCGCGGAGTATTGCGTTTCCATGTGAGCGCCGGCCCCGTCGATCACGGCGGGGGAGACGACAGACCCGAAGATCGGCGATGATGCTTGCCCGGTCTTTGGCGCACGTCGCCGGCTGGCCTGAACCGGCTTGCCAAGCGCTTCGGGACTTGTGTTATAAACATCGATTATCCATCTATAAAGTCAACCCAGAGAAACAACACCGAGCATGAGCGCAATCCTCGAGCTGTTTCGCAGTTCCGGCGCCCTTTACGGCGGCAATGCAGCCTTTATTGAAGACCTCTATGAACGCTATTTAAAGGATCCGGAGAGCGTCGATTTAGCTTGGCGCGAGCGCTTCCATGTGATGCACCAGGAGGCGGCCAACGAGGTCGCGCACGGCCCGGTGCGCGAGAACTTCCTGCGACTCGCCCAAGAAAGCCGAACGCGCGCACGCACACGCTCGACCGAGCGGCTCGAGCCCGCCGCCGCGGAAAAACAGGCCGCGGTGCTCTCCCTGATCAACGGCTACCGCTACCGCGGCCATCAGGTCTCCAACCTCGACCCCATCAAGCTGCGCGACACGCCAAAGATCGCGGACCTGGATCCGGCGTTCCACAACCTGGCACCGGACGACATGGACCAGGTGTTCCATACGGGCTCTCTGTACGCCCCGGACCGCATGCCTTTGCGCGACATCATCGCGATGGTCGAGCAGATCTATTGCGGTACGGTCGGCTCCGAGTACATGCACATCACCGATACCCAGGAGAAGCGCTGGATTCAGAAGCGGCTCGAGGGGTATCGCGCAATACCCGAGCTCGACACCGCCGATCGGCGTTGGCTCTTGACCCTGCTGACTGCCGCCGAAGGCTTCGAGAAGTATCTCCACCAACGCTATGTCGGCCAAAAGCGCTTTTCGCTCGAAGGCAGCGACGCCCTCATCCCGATGCTGGACGAGCTGATCCAGCGCGCCGGACGCAAGGGCCAGAAGGAGATGGTCATCGGCATGGCGCATCGCGGGCGGCTCAGCGTGCTGACCAACATCTTCGGCAAGCCACCGCAGGACATCTTCGACGAGTTCGAGGGCCGGGTCCAGATGGATTGGCGTCAGATGGCCGGCGACGTGAAGTATCACATGGGCTTCGCCACCGACATCGACACCCCCGGCGGCATCGTCCATCTGGTGCTGGGCTTCAACCCGTCGCATCTCGAGATCATCAACCCGGTGATCGAAGGCTCGGTGCGCGCACGCCAGCGGCGGCGCCACGACCGCAGCGGCGATCAGGTCCTGCCCGTGCTCATCCACGGCGACGCCGCCTTCGCCGGCCAAGGCGTGGTCATGGAGACGTTCCAGCTCTCGCAGACGCGCAGCTATGCCACCGGCGGCACGGTCCACATCGTCATCAACAACCAGATCGGCTTCACGACCAGCAACCCTCTGGACACGCGCTCCACGCTCTACTGCACCGATGTCGCCAAGATGGTCCAAGCGCCGGTCTTTCATGTGAACGGCGACGACCCGGAGTCGGTCATCTTCGTCACGCGCATGGCGCTGGACTTCCGCAACCAGTTCCACAAGGACGTCATCATCGACTTGGTCTGCTATCGGCGTCTCGGTCACAACGAGGCCGACGAGCCCGCGGTCACCCAGCCGATGATGTACAAGAAGATCCGCCGGCATCCGACCCCGCGGGCCGTCTATGCCGATCGCCTCGTCGCCGACGGCCTCCTCTCCAAGGAGGAGGCCGATGCCATGGTTGCGGATTATCGCGACTCCATCGAGCAGGGTGTGGTGGTCGCGCGTCCGGTGCTGTGCGGACTGGACCACGCCTACCGCGTCGATTGGGGCTTCTGCCGCACCACGGACTGGGATCAAGACGTCGACACGGGCGTCCCGGTCGAGAAGCTTCGCGAGCTCAGCGAGGCCATGCTGCGCGTCCCCGAGGGCTTCGAGCTCCATCCCCGAGTCGAGAAGCTGTGGGAGGAGCGGCGCAAGATGGCCCAAGGTGATCAGCTCCTCAACTGGGGCTTCGCGGAGAATCTCGCCTACGCCACCCTCCTCGACGCGGGTACGCCGGTGCGCCTGTCCGGACAGGATGCCGGACGCGGGACCTTCTTCCATCGCCACGCCAAGATCCACGACCAAGTGACCGGCAACGCCTATACGCCGTTGCAGCACATCGGCGAGCATCAGGGTGCCTTTATCGCGATCGACTCGCTCCTGTCCGAGGAGGCGGTGCTGGCCTACGAATACGGCTTCGCGACCGCGGAGCCGAACGCGCTCACGCTCTGGGAGGCCCAGTTCGGGGACTTCGCCAACGGCGCACAGGTGGTGATCGATCAGTTCATCACCTCGGCCGGAACCAAGTGGGGTCTGTGCTGCGGGCTGGTGATGCTGCTTCCGCACGGACTCGAGGGCCAGGGCGCCGAGCATTCATCAGCCCGTCTGGAGCGTTTCCTGCAGCTCTGCGCCGAGCACAACATCCAGGTCTGCGTGCCGACCACGCCGGCTCAGATGTATCACCTGCTGCGCCGCCAGATCGTCCGCGACTACCGCAAACCGCTCATCGTCATGACACCGAAGAGCCTGCTGCGCCACCGTCTCGCGGTCTCCGCGCTCGACGAGCTGACCAGCGGTCATTTCCAGACGGTCATCCCGGAGATCGACCCGATCGACCCCGCGCAGACCGAGCGCGTGGTCTTCTGCTGCGGTAAGGTCTACTTCGATTTGCTCGAAGCGCGGCGCGCGCGTGGCCTGACGAATGTCGCCATCATCCGCATCGAGCAGCTTTATCCCTTCCCCAAGGACCAGTTCGACCGCGCGCTCGAGGCTTACGACGCCACCGAAGAGATCATCTGGTGCCAGGAGGAGCCGCAGAACCAAGGCGCCTGGGACCAGATCAAACATCGCTTCCACAACCTGATGCAGAACGGCAAGCGTCCCTATTACGTCGGCCGCCCATCCTCCGCCGCACCGGCCGTCGGCCACCGCGCCGCGCATGTCGAGCAGCAGGAGCGGTTGATCGACGAGGCCCTGACCGGGCATTTCAATCCCAGCATGAATAAAAGGATCCCGCCACAATGAGCAGCGAAGTCCGTGTCCCCGCCCTCCCCGAGTCGGTTGCCGACGCGACCGTCGCGACCTGGCACAAACGCCCGGGCGATCCGGTCAAGCGCGAGGAGAACCTGGTCGATCTGGAGACCGACAAGGTCGTGCTCGAGGTCCCCTCGCCGATCGACGGCATCCTCGGCGAGATCATGGCCAACGAGGGCGATCTGGTTCAGTCCGACGCAGTGCTGGCGCTGATCGAGGCGAGCGACGCCGGGGCGACGCCGCCGGCGCGCGAGGCATCTCCGCCGCCTGCCCAAGCCGCACCTGCCAAAGCCGCGTCGCCGAGCCCAACGGCGAAGACCTCACCTGCCGGCACCGTGCCGCAGGTCGCCCCCGCCGCACGCCGCCTGGTGAAGGAGCTGAATCTCGACCCCCATGCGATTCCCGGCACGGGCCGCGACGGGCGTATCCACAAGGCCGACGTCATCGCCTATCTCGACGAGCGCGAGCAGGCGGCCCCGGCCAAGGATCCCGAGCTGACCCCCGCGGCGCCACCGCCCAGCCCGAGCCTCACCGGCGAGGCCGGCCGCCCCGAGCAGCGGGTTGCCATGACCCGTCTGCGTGCCCGCGTCGCCGAGCGTCTGGTCCAGGCCCAGCAAAACGCCGCCATGTTGACCACCTTCAACGAGGTCGATCTCAAAGCCGTTCTCGCGCTGCGCAGTCGTTACAAAGACCAGTTCGAGAAGACCCACGGGGTCCGGCTCGGCTTCATGTCATTCTTCGTCAAGGCCGCAGTGGAGGCCCTGCAACGCTTCCCGGTGATCAACGCCTCGGTGGACGGGGACGACATCATCTACCACGGTTATTACGACATCGGAATCGCGGTGAGCTCCCCGCGCGGTCTGGTCGTGCCGATCCTTCGCAACTGCGATCAACTCAGCATGGCCGACGTCGAGCAGGGCATCGTCGCCTTCGGAGAAAAGGCGCAGACCGGAAACCTCAGCTACGAGGAGCTCACGGGCGGCACCTTCACGATCACCAACGGCGGCGTTTTCGGCTCGCTCCTCTCCACGCCCATCCTCAACCCGCCGCAGAGTGCCATCCTGGGGATGCACAAGATCCAGGAGCGACCGATTGCCGACAAGGGCGAGATCAAGATCGCACCCATGATGTATCTTGCCCTGACCTACGACCACCGAATCATCGACGGACGCGAGGCGGTGCAGTTCCTGGTCAGCATCAAGGAGACGCTGGAGGATCCAGCACGGTTGCTGCTGCGCATTTAGCGACTCAGGGGCGTCTCGTACGGCAGCTGGAGCCAAACCGCCAAGGCCCGGGGCAGGTTCCTCTGCCGCGGGCCGAACCGCCGTTCGAGCATCACCGATCGATCTATGTCAGGAAGACTCGCCCCAACGGGCCATCAGCCGATGCGGCACGCCCAGATGGTCCAGGATCCGCGCCACCATGAAATCGACGATCTGCTCGACGCGCGTGGGCTTGAAGTAGAACCCGGGATTGGCCGGCATGATGACCGCACCGGCGCGCGCGAGACGCAGCATGTTTTCGAGATGGATGGCCGTGAAGGGTGTCTCGCGGATCACCAGGATCAGCTTGCGTGACTCCTTCATGGTCACATCCGCCGCGCGGTCGATCAGCGACGTCGAGACACCCGCGGCGATGCTCGCGAGCGTACCTGTGGTGCAGGGGCAGATGACCATGGCATCCGGCGGATTGCTGCCGCTCGCGACCGGAGCGGTCCACTGCTGGCGACCGAAAACACGCAGCTGTCCCGGCTGCGCCTTGAAGTAATCCAGGAAAAAGGCCTCCGCCTCGGCAGGCCGCGCGGGCACCTCCAGATCGGCCTCCATCTTCAGCACGACCTGCCCGGCTTGGGAGATCAGTAGATAGACCCGCATCCCGGCGGCGAGCAGACACTCGACCAGGCGCAGCCCGTATTGGGATCCGGAGGCCCCGGTCAAGGCGACCGTGATCGTCTTGGGCCAGTCTCGAAGCGGCTCGGCCATGCGCGTCCCTCTTCCCTAGCGCGCTCGCGCCAGACCGTCCAAGAGCTTTTGGTGGATCCCGCCGAAGCCCCCATTGCTCATGACCAAGACCTGATCGCCCGCACGACACTCGGCCACCACTGCGGCGGCGAGGACGTCGAGATCTGTGTGCACCGCCGCACGCTGAGCAAGCCCCGCGAAGACGGCCGCTGCATCCCACCCCAGATCGGCAGGTGCGAAGACGAAGACCCGATCCGCCGCGTCGAGCGAGGCGGCAAGCTCGCGATTGTGCACGCCCAGACGCATGGTGTTGGAGCGCGGCTCGAGCACCGCAAGGATGCGCTGGTCGCCGACCCGGCGGCGCAAGCCTTCCAGCGTGGTCTCGATTGCTGTCGGGTGATGGGCGAAGTCGTCGTAGACACGCACGCCCGCGACCTCGCCGCGCAGCTCCATGCGACGCTTCACCCCCTTGAACCGACCCAAGGCGGCAATCCCGGCACCGACCGGGACACCCGCGTGTCGGGCGGCAGCCAAGACGGCGAGCGCATTGTGCACGTTGTGCAGACCGGTCTGACCCCAGTCGACCTCGCCCAGAGGGTGCTCATCGAGCATCACTTCAAAGCGGGAGCCATCCGGGACGAGCAACCGAGCGGTCCACCGCCCCGCCTCGCCGAATGACTCGCGCGGGGTCCAACAACCCATCGCCAGCACCTGATCGATCGCCGGCTCGGCGCCCGGATAGACGATCAGACCGCGACCCGGGACGGTGCGCACCAGATGATGGAACTGGCGCTGGATCTGGCCCAGATCGTCGAAGATGTCGGCGTGGTCGAACTCCAGGTTGTTGAGAATCAGGGTGCTGGGTCGATAGTGGACGAACTTGGAGCGCTTATCGAAAAAGGCGGTGTCGTACTCGTCCGCCTCGACCACGAAAAAGGGTGCGGAGCCCAACCGCGCGGACAGCCCGAAGTCCAGCGGCACGCCGCCGATCAGGAAGCCCGGTGCGAGACCGGCGTCCTCCAGGACCCAGGCGAGCATGCTCGCGGTCGTGGTCTTGCCGTGCGTGCCGGCCACGGCAAGCACCCAGCGATCGGCCAACAGATTTTCGCGCAGCCAATCCGGACCCGAGCAGTAGCGCAGACCGCGATCCAGCATCGCCTCCACGGCAGGGATGCCGCGTTTCATCGCATTGCCGACCACCACCACGTCGGGCGTCGGCTCGAGGTGACTCGGATCATAGCCCTCCATCAGCGTGATCCCGGCCGCTTCGAGCTGGGTGCTCATCGGAGGGTAGACGTTGGCGTCCGAGCCGGTGACACGGTGACCGAGCGACCGCGCCAGCAGGGCGATGCCGCCCATGAAGGTGCCGCAGATACCCAGGATATGCAGATGCATGGGTGTTCAAGCTCCTCAGGCGCCGCCGAAGGCGATGCCCATCAAAAGGACCACGCCGACCTTGAAGGCCACGGCGATCGCCGCGCCCTGACCGAGCGAGATCTGAAAGGTGTGGCGCAAGATATGGCCGGTCACCACCACGCTCCACACGAAGACCACCAGAAGCAGGAGCGCGCCGAGTGCGGCCAGATCGGTCTCTTGCGAGCCGGTGGGATTGAAGCTGAGCGGAATCAGCGCAATCGCACCGATCACGATCCCGCTGCCCAAGAGCGCCGTCCCGGACTGAATGAAACGCGCATCCAGACGCATGATGCGTAGGGCGACAAAGAGTGCCCCGAGCGTGATCGCAAGCTCGAAAAGGGTCTGACCGAGGCTCGCACCGATCGACAAATCGGCGACGAGACCGATCATCACCCCGACGAAGAGACTCGCAACCGCCACGACGCCGAGCAGGATCTCCGAGGCCGGAAGGTCCTGCGGGGTTCTGCGCAAGGCACACAGCTCAACGAAAAATAAGATCAAGGCCTGCACGGTCACATCCTTCGGCGAAACCTGACGCAATCATAACCGGCCGAGTCGCTGCTGCGGCAACCTTCAATCCGATCAAGCGTCGCTGGACCGCGAAGGCGCAAAGCGCACGAAGCCCACACCGAGCAGCACCATGCCCGCCGCGAGTCCGATCGCCGGCACGTTGCCGAGCCGCACATAGGGCGTCGCGCCGGCATAGGGCCGCACCTCTGTCGCGAAGTCCCCGCGCACGAAGGAGGGCACCGTCCCGAGCACACGTCCGCGCTGATCGATGATCGCCGAGATCCCGGTATTGGTCGCACGCAGCAGATAGCGCCCGTTCTCGAGCGCCCGCATCCGCGCCATCTCCAGATGCTGATGCGGCGCCAGCGAATCGCCGAACCAGGCGTCGTTGCTGACATTGATCAGGAACTCGGCCTCGGGCAAGGCTTGGGCAACCTCTGCGGGGAAGGCATCCTCGTAACAGATCGACACCCCCGCCACGCGGTCGCCGACAGTGAGCAGCGGACGCTCGGTGCTCCCCGGACTGAAGTCCGACATGGGAACCTCGAACAGGTCCACCAGAGGTCCGAGCCACGCCTTGAAGGGCATGAACTCGCCGAAGGGCACCAGATGACGCTTGGCGTAGAGGTCCTCGCGGCTGCCGAGACTCAGCAAGGCGTTGAAGTGGCGCCCGGTGTCCGTCTCCATCACAGGGATGCCGAGGACGATCTCGGTCCCCTCCTCCCGTGCGCGGGCGGCCATGGGCTCGATGAGGACATCGCGGACACGATGCAGAAAATCCGGGATCGCCGTCTCGGGCCAGACCACCAGATCCGCATCCAGGTTGCGCTCGGTCAGATCCCAGTAGATCTCCATGGTCGAGACGAGCTGATCCGGATCCCACTTCATCGACTGCGGGATACTCGCCTGCACCACCGCGGCTCGAAAGCCCGGCCCGGACGGCTCGGTCCAGGAAACCTCTTTCAAGAGCATCCCGCCGCCCCAGATCAGGAGCAGCGCCACGGCGGCCGCGACGCGACCGCGACGCAACCCGCGCAAAAGTCCCCAAAACAAACCCGTCGACAGCAGGATCAGAAGACCGACGCCGTAGACACCGGCGATCGGGGCAAAACCGCCGAGGGGTCCGTCGATCTGCGTATAGCCCAGGCTCAGCCAAGGAAAACCGGTGAACAACCAGCCGCGCAGCCATTCGACCAGGATATAGAGACCGGGGAACAAGAGGAGCGGACCAAGCCAGGTCGGTCCGCGATCCAGGCGTCGCATCAGCCAACCCAAGAGTCCGAAAAAGAGCGCGATCGTCGACACGAAGACCGCGGTCAGCAGATGCGCGACCCAGGTATCCATGTTGCCGAATTCGTTCAGACTGATCCGGATCCAGAAGACCCCGAAGCCCATCAGGCCGACCCCGAAGAGCCAACCCCTCAGCAATCCGGCCTTCGGCGATGCGCCGTTCAGCGCAGCCAAGAACCCCAATAGGCCGATCACGACCAGCGGATACCACCCGAAGGGTGCAAACCCGAGCACCATGATTGCGCCGCTTGCACAGGCAAGCACGGCCGACAAAAGCGGTGTAAAGCGAAACGCCGGTGACAGCATGGGTTCACGCCCTGGGCTTGAGGATGACCGCGCGGGTTCTAACAGCCGAGGAGATCCCGGTCAAACCTAAACCGCAACCGTCTGGATTTGCACCCTCGTCGAGCCACGTCGGCCGCGTCTGCACCCGGAGACGTCTCGGCGGACGTAGTTCAGTCATATCGCTCGTCCTTCCACTGCCGCAACGCCTTGAAGACCTCGCGGCCGGGGCGGAGCGGTTGCCCGGCCGTGCGCTCGGCGGCTTGGACAACCTCCGGCACACGGGTGCGCAGGAAGGGGTTGGTGACCAGCTCCAGCTCGAGACGCGACGGGACCGTCGGTACCTCTAGCGCCCGTCGCCCGCGGTCGGACTCCATCCGCGCGCTCAAGGCTGGACTCCTGGGCTCGACCCAGGCGGCAAAGCCAAGATTGGCGAGCGTGTACTCATGTGCGCAATAAACCAGGGTCTCGGTCGGCAGCGCAGCGATCCGATCCAAGGAATCGGAGAGCTGCTCGAAGGTGCCGTCGAAGACGCGTCCGCAGCCGCCGGCAAACAGGGTATCGCCGCAGAAGAGGCTGCCGGCACCGAGATAGGCGATGTGCGTGGAGGTGTGACCCGGCACCTCCATCACCCGAAAATCCACGCTCAGACCCTGCGGACGCACGACAGCCCCCTCGCTCAGCGGATCGGTCAGGTCGCGAATCCTGCGGTCGACGGGGCCATAGACGCGCACATCCGGAAAGACCGCGCGCAGCTCGCTCAATCCGCCGATGTGATCGCCGTGGTGGTGGGTGATCAAGACGGCGGTGAGGACGCGATTCTCCGCGCGCAGGAGATCCAGGACCGGATCGGCATCGCCCGGATCCACGACCACTGCCGTTTCAGGCGTCTCGGCCAAGAGCCAGATGTAGTTGTCCTCGAAGGCAGGGATGGGGCGAATCTCGAGCATGGGCGGCTCCGGGGTATCAATCGTCAATAGGGATGAGCCGAAGGACCTCGGGCGTGCTCGGCGTTTCGGAGCGAGACAGGCACGAGCAGCGATCGTCGCGAATCGACGATTCCGGCGGCCTCGGCAACCCGTCTATGATCACACGAACCGGTGCCTGGCAGCGCCTTGCCCGCATCGCGCCCGGCCTAAGAACAAACCGGTGTCCGGACCGATAACCGGATTTTTGTTGATGTTGTGCACGGGTATCCGGGCGTTACAGTTGCAAGCTGGACGCGCGGTCCGCTCCGGATGCCGCGACGTTCGGGGCTTCCCCATCCGTTTCCGGCGAGGGTTGGTTATGAGCTCGCAGCCTTTGACACATCACGAGATCTTCACCCTGGTCGAGCCCTTTACGCGGCGCGGACGCCATGTCGACCTCGCCGCGAGCGACCGGATCGAGCGACGGCTTCTCTTCAAGCCGTTCGATCACGGCGAGGACGCGGCAGAGCTGAGCGGCGTGCGCGAGATCCTGCTGCTCGAAAACCCCAAACCGGACAGATTCCGGCTCACGCGCACACTGCGCCATCCCGATGGATTGGAGGCGGATCTCGTGATCGAAGGCCCGGACCCCGGCAACCTTCTCGACCGTATCGAGTCCATCGATCCGGGTCGCCATTTCCGCGGGAAGAGCGGATACAGGATCGCCCGAAGCTACCGTTTGGAATCCGCCACGGGAGGTATCGTCGACGCCGCCTCCGCGACGCGCCTGCTCCTGACGCGCGGTGCGGCTCACGTCGATGGCCTGACCCTGACGATGAAAGCGCAAACCGGGCGCGGCATGCCGGCGGAGCTTGAGCTGCACGCCGAGGACGGCGATACCATCGCGTTGCCGGAGGACATGCTGGCGGTGATCGGATGGGATTGGCGTCGTCTCAATCGAGTCAAGACCTGTTGGAAAAGCACCCTGCGGCTGCGCGGGAAGGAGCCCGGCCGCAGCCGCGACGCCGAGGTGAAGCTGACCCGAACCGTCGAGCATCTGGCCGAGACGCTCCGCGAGCCGCCTGCGCATTACCATGAGCGGCTGGTTGCGGCACGTTGGAATGTCGCCTTTCGGCGCGCACTCCCGCTGCTGATCGGTTTGGGTTTGATCTTCGGTGCACCCGCGATCCAGTTCCTGGAGCTCTCGGAGGGATCGCTGATCCGCATGCTGATCTTCCACTCCCCGCCCCTGCTGATGGTGCTCTTCTTCTCGATGAAGGAGATGCCGCGCATCGAGATCCCGCCCTTTCCCAAGCCTTTGACCATCTCCTCTTGGCGAGAAGGGCCCTTGAGCCCGCCCGGCGAGATCCCGAAGACCTCGACGCAGGACGCCTGACGGTGAGCGTCGCCGAAACCGAGACCGGATCGGATCGGATCGGTATCGGAATCGCCCAAGACGCCAAAAAGAATTCAATGACTTAAACCGCGTCCGCTGCGACGCTCATTGAGATCACCCAACGCCGAGCCAACTCATGGGGGTGCATGTCGTACCAGGACGCGGTTTAACCTCGGAGAGAAGCGCTCAAGATGCTCGGCAACCCGATGAACATCCCCCCCGTCTCGATCGCCGCGGCCAAGGCCGCACTGGTCGAGCAGTATTCCGATCCGACCTTACGGCGACGCGCCTCCATGCTCTGGGGTACGCGTGGCGTGGGCAAGTCCTCGATCGTGCGTCAGGTTGCCGATCACTTCGGGGTCCCCTTGGTGGATCTGCGCCTGACCACGATCGAGCCGGTCGACATCCGCGGCGCCATCTATGCCGACGACACCCTGGCCAAGACGGTCTGGTTCCCGCCCGAATTCCTGCCCTCGCCCGACCAACCGGACGGCATCCTCTTTCTCGACGAGCTCACGGCCGCGGATCAGCGACTGCAGATCTCGGCTTACTCGCTGATCCTCGACCGGCGCGTCGGTCACTATCGGTTGCCCGACGGCTGGCAGGTGGTGGCGGCGGGGAATGCGAGCTTTCACGGCGCAGTCTGTCACGACATGGGCACGGCCCTAGCCGATCGGATGTTTCATTTCAATGTCCAGACCGTCATCGATGCCTTTCTGGCACACGCGATGGCCATGGACTTTGCGCCCGAGGTGATGGCCTATCTCAAGGTCCGCCCGGACAAGCTCGACGACACCCAGTCGCAGCTTGCCAACGACCACCTGATCGGCGCCAGCCCGCGGGGATGGGAGGACATCTCCAACGTCCTGAAATCGGGGTTGTCGGAAGGGACCAAGCGGGTCTTCGTGCAGGGGCGCATCGGCGCCGCCAACGCGGCGGAGTTCTTCGGCGTGCTGCGCGAGATCCAGGCCGGCACCGACGTGGTGCGCCTGCTGGCCAGCCGGCCTGGCCCGGAAACCGCCGCCTTGCTGCCCCGCACGCTCGACGGGCTCTACGGCATGATCTACGGGCTGCTCGCCGCCAGTACGGACGCCGACGCCATGGCGCGCGCACTCGAGATCGTCGAGCAGTTTCCGGACATCCGAAGCGAGGTCCCCCTGCCGATACGCGAGTCTCAAACGCTCGCGATGGAGCTTCTGATGCAGAGGGCGTTGGAGCTCGGGTTGGAGGCGACCGTTTTGGACAGCGCGAGTTACCGGCATTATCTGGAGCAACGCCATGGCGAAGGGTGAGCTGCGAGCTGATGCGTGATGAATGATCTTTACCGGCACCGCGGGACGCGGGCGATTCAGCAGATGGTGGAATTCGCGCCGTCCACGGGCGGTCTTGCGCTCTGGGTGAAGCACCGGGATCTGCCGCCCGAGATCGACCCGGGCCCGGTCGCAACCGACGGGGACACCGTCTATTACGGCGCCTCCTTCGAGCGGCTTTCGCTTCATGCGCAGGTCGGTCTCGTCGCGCACGAGGTACTTCATATCGCCTTGCGGCATCCGCAACGTTATCTGGATCTGCAACACCTCTTGGGCGATGTGGATCTCGAGCTCTTCAACATCTGTGCGGATGCCATCGTCAACAGCGCCTTGAGTCACTTGAGCTGGCTCGAGCTGCCGGTGTCGTCGGTGTTTCTGGAGAAGCTCCTGCTCGCCACGCTCGGTGTGGATGTCGGTGTGGACAAGGCCCTGCTCGAATGGGATGTCGAGCGCCTCTATCGCGCCATCGACGACCGCCGGGCAGCAGAAAAGGGCCGCGCCCAAAAGACCCGCCGACGTCGCCGCGGCGGCATCGGCGACAGCCAACCGGGTGCGGAGGGTCGCGCATCGCGCAACCCGGTCGAGGACTCGACACGCTCGGAGGCGCGTGAGGACGGCCCGATGTCCGCGCGGGTCAGGTCACTCGGCGCCGAGACCCATGCCGATCTCTTCCCCCAGCCCGATGTGCAGAAGCAACCCGAGCTGGAGGCCGAGCAAGCACGCGAATGGAGCGAGCGCATCCTGCGTGCCCATGCCGGAGACGGCGCGCACTCGATGCTGCGCGCCCTGATCGCGGATCTTCCGAAGATCCGCACGCCATGGGAGCAGATCCTGCGCACACAGCTGGCACGCGGTCTCTCGATTCAGCCCAATCTCTCCTGGTCCAGACCGGCCCGATCCTACATCGCCAATCAGGGCCGGATCGGACCGGGGCGACGCCTGCCCTGGGAGCCCGGCATCAACTCGGCGAAGTCGGTGCCGCGACTGGTGGTGATCGTCGACGTCTCGGGCTCGATCGAGGACAACCTGATGGAGCGCTTCGCCGGCGAGATCGAGGCGATCACGCGACGCTTGGAGGCCGGCCTCGTGCTGGTGATCGGCGATCGCATCGTTCAACGAGTCGCGCACTTCAAGCCGGGGCAATCGGACCTGCGCGGCATCGCATTCAACGGCGGCGGCGGGACGGATTTCACCCCGCTGCTCGAAGAGGCCGACAAGCACGGCCCGGATATCGGCGTCGTCCTGACCGACCTGGACGGCCCCGCGCGTTTCAGACCACGCTGGCCTGTCATCTGGGCCGTACCCGAATCCTATGCAACGCCGGAGCAGCCGTTCGGGCGCAAGCTGATCCTGAGCTGATGTTCGGTCTCGGCGGATGCGATGGTCCGCTGATCGAGAGCGCACGCGCACAACGAAAAAAGCCAGGCTGATGCCTGGCCTTTTTCGTTCCGGCGCACCCGAGGCGCGCCGGCGGTTCAAGCAGCTCTTACTTGACTTGGGGCTGAGCCGGAGCAACAGGCGCCATCGGGGCGACCGGCGCTGCGTAGGGGTAGGCGTAAGGGTAGCCGCCTCCGTAGTAAGGCGCGCCATAGCCGTAGTAGGGGTTGTTGTAGCCGTAGCCATAACCGCGACCCTGACCGCGGCCGTAGCCACGACCGCTGCCGCCGCCGCTCATGCCGAAGTTGAAGTCACCGTAGCCGTCGCCGAACATGTCGCCCATGGCATCGCCGAGACCGGAGCCGTAGCCCGGGCCGTACCCGCCGGCACCCGGACCCCACCAAGCGGAGGCGGACGCGGAAGCACCGAGGAGGGCGGCGATGGCAGCAGCAGTAGCAAGCTTGTTCATTCTATTCTCCGAATCGATTTTATGTTGTTGGCAGCAAGCGTGAAGTCCGTATCGGCCTCCACTGACGAGCAGTATATTAGAAATTACTAAATTAGCAAGCGCTAATTTACGATTGGATTGCGGATTGCCGTTGTTCACCCGGCTATCCTGATGCTGCAGGCTCCAGTGCACCCTCGGGCGATGCCGGGCCGGCGCGCCACAAACGCCAACGCAGGCCGGGCTGGGTCGCGATCCCGACGACGGCATCGCGGATCCGCCCCGAAGGATCGACCACGAAGGTGGCCGGCACCCCGACGACGCCCCAGCGACTCGCGATATCCCCGGTCGGGTCGGCGATGACCGGGTAAGCGTGCCCCGCCTCCGCCATGTACCGACGCAGCTCCTGCGGACCGCCCGATTGCATCGCGACGGTCACCACGGCGTGATCCTCGGCGATCGCGGCGACGGCACCGTCCATCAGACCGCAGACCGGGCACCAGCTCGCCCAGAAGTGCACCAGCACAGGCCGCCCGGCAAGCGCGGCAAGGTCGAACGCCTGTCCATCCAGTGTGACACCGACGAGCGGCGGTGCCGTGCCGGTGACCAAGGGTCGCGCCTTCCACCATTGGACGGCGCCGACAATCGCCAGGATCAGCGCGATGTTGATGACCCAATCGCGCAGACGTTTGGCTCGCCGAGCCGAGACGCTCGGGGACTGATTACCGGACATGCGCAAGACCGTCGAAGACGCAAGCGACGACAGGGCCGGCCAGACCCGCACCGAGGAGCGGCAGGGTGACGCGCAGACCCAGCGCCCGGCCACCGATCGATGCTGCAATGATGCCTTTGACCAGGCTATTGACCGCCGCGGCAATGACGATGCTCGAGACTGCAATCCCCGCGGGGAGCGCGTCCCTGCTCATGCGTGCGATCGCGAGGGTGATGGCATCCACGTCCGCGATACCCGAGGCGGCGGCCAGCATCATGACGCCGCTCGCACCGATCCAGCTCTCGATCCCCTTCGCCGACACCATCACCAACGCCAGCAGAAGTCCGAAGCCGACCGCGGATTTCAGCTCAAGCGGGTTGTCGAGAAGAGCGTCCGCCTCCACGTCGCCGCGCGGCTGGGTCAGCCAGAAGAAGGCCGCGAATCCGTAGGCGATCAGGGCCATCGTCGCGGCAGGCCAGAGCAAGGACAACAGCAGTGGCGGGTGAATCAGCGTCGACACCAGCAGCATTCGGGGGAACATGGTTGCGCAGGCCACCAGGATTGCTGCGGCCAGCACGGGGGCCATCTCAACGCGAGCACGCGCCAGACGCGAGAAATGCAGAGTCAGCGCGGTCGAAGACGCAAGACCGCCGAAGAGCCCGGTAAACAGGATCCCGCGCCGAGCTCCCACCAGCTTCATCGCGTAATAACCGACAAAGGAGATGCTTGCGATCAGCACCACCATCCACCAAATTTCACGCGGGTTGACGGCATTCCAGGGGCCATACCCTTGATCCGGCAACACCGGCAAAAGCACCACCGAGATGAGCAGAAGGGTGAGACCTGCCCTGAGATCCTTCTGCTCGATGGCGTGGATCCAGCGATGGATGAGCGGCTTGGATCCGAGCAGCAAGGCGGTCACGACGGCCGCCGCCGCAGCGGCGGCCGGATCGCCGAGCACCGCGAGCGCCCCGAGCAAGAAGGTCATCAAGCCGGCGACGAGGCTGGTGATGCCGACATCCTCGTCGTGCCTGTAGTCCAGGACGTGCGCAACCGTCAGGGCCCCGGCAAGCCCCACGAAGATCAGCCCCAGCGTCAACCCGCCCGAACGCCCGGTCACAAGTCCGGAAATCCCGCCGAGAAAACCGAGCAAGGCGTAGGTGCGAACACCCGCGACGCGTCGTCCTTCCTCGGCGCTGCGCTCCTTCCAACCGCGCTCGACACCGATCAGCAGACCGATGGCCAAAGCGACGGCCAGCCCGGCGAAGACCTGGTGATCCTCGAGCATCACGTGACCGCGTCGGCTTCGCTAGGGTTGCTTCGGGCCGGCCGTCGGAACCACGCTCCGCGCGGTGGCCACGCGGGTGTACCCGAGATCGTGCCGTAATCGGCGCCGGGGCGCCCGGATCTCGTTCATGAAAGCCCTCCACGCGCGGTTGTGCCGTTGCTCCCGAACCCTCGCATTCTGCTCTGTCATCTTAGATCAATGGTCGGGTGTCGGGCGGATCGCTGCGGTCTCGCTCACGTCGACGATCTCGTGCAGAACCGTCGTCGCATAGGCGCCGGCAGGCAGGGAAAAGCTAAGCCGCAATCCGCCGTCGACCCGTTGCTCGCCCAGATCGGCCACCGGTAGACGTAGAGACCGACGCTCCTGCGCCAGACCGAAGGCGGCAAGTCCCTCGCACCAGGTCGGAAAGCGCATTCCGACGCCGTCTTCGAGCAGCCGGACCGATCCACGCGAAGGCAGCTCGCCGTTGCCCCACAAGGGACCCGTCGGGTGCACGTCCATACCCTCGCAGCGCGCGCTCGTCAGGGCGTCGATGGTCTCGGCGAGGAAATAGGAGTTGGATCCGGCAAGCTGGAGACAGTCCCCGTCGAGCGCCGAGTCCCAGTCGCCACGCCGAACCCGTTCGGCCAAGACCTCGTTGAAGATCTGCGAGCGTGCCGCGGAGAGCCAGAGGCCGGACAGATGACGGGGTACACGACCGGCCGTCCCGGCGAAGAGTGCATGGGCACGCACCAGATTGGAGTGGTCATGCCCGAAGCGTTGCTCGCCGAAGTAGTTCGGGATCCCGCGCACGCGAATCCTCGCGAGCCGCTCGTCGAGCCCGGGTAGGGTCTCGCGGTCGAGCTCGCGGACCAGGATCTCGAAACGGTTTCCGGCCAGGGCGCCCCGCTTGAGCTTACGTCGATGCGGGTGCGATTCCAGGACCTCGATGCCCTCCTCGACAAGGCCCGACCAATCGGGTATGCCCTCGCGCGGACGCGGGATCGAGAACCACTGGAGGGTCACGGCGTGACGGTCCTTCAGGCCGGCATAGCCGACGGTGGAGACCGACACACCGGCCACACGCGCCAGGCGGCGTGCCGCCCATTCGGTGTTCGCGCCGGTCTTGCGCACCCACAACAGCAGATGATCGCCCTCGCCGTCCGGGGCGAACCCGAGCTGCTCCTCGACCCGGAAGTCTTCCGGTCGAGCACGCAAGCGCCCACGGGCAAGGGCAGCGCCGTGCGCTCGGGGTAGTGCGTCGACCGGTATCCAGCTCGGCAGGGACACCTCAGGCGTCCGCCAACAGCACCACGGCGCTCGCCGCGATGCCCTCGCCTCGGCCCGTGAATCCCATCTGCTCGGTCGTGGTTGCCTTCACGTTCACGCGCGCGGGGTCGCACCCCATGTCCGCGGCAAGACGGGCGCACATCTGCGGGATATGAGCCGCGAGCTTAGGGCGCTGGGCGATGATGGTGAGATCAGCGTTGTGCACGCGCAGCCCACGCTCGGCGAGGCTCTCGATCACGCGCCGGAGCAAGATGCGGCTGTCGATACCGGCATAGGCTGCATCCGTATCCGGAAAATGCCGACCGATGTCGCCGAGCCCGGCCGCACCGAGCAAGGCATCGCAGAGTGCGTGGATAGCCACGTCGCCGTCGGAATGCGCGAGCAAGCCCTGATCGTGCGGGATCTCCAGACCGCCGAGCACTAGCGGGCGTCCGGGGCCGAAACGATGGGCGTCGAAGCCCTGACCGATGAGCATGTTGGAAAGCCTCCAGCCTCATGCCTCGTGCCTCCTGCCTCCTGTACGCTCGCGCGACGGTGGCCGGAGGCAGGAGGCCGGAGGCTCTTGCGAGTTTGGATTAGCCCAGCCGTCCCTGCTGTTGCAGGTAGAAGCGGGCGAGCGGGAGATCCTCGGCGCGCGTGATTTTGATGTTGTCGGCATGGCCTTCGATCAGACGCGGTGCTTGACCGATGCGCTCCATGGCCGAGGCGTCGTCGGTCACCAGATCATTGGCGGCCAGTGCGTCGGTCAGTGCGGCACGCAACCGGCCAAGACGGAACATCTGGGGCGTGAAGGCGTGCCAGAGCGAGGCGCGATCCACG
Source organism: Thiocapsa roseopersicina (assembly GCF_900106925.1). Classification (GTDB taxonomy): domain Bacteria; phylum Pseudomonadota; class Gammaproteobacteria; order Chromatiales; family Chromatiaceae; genus Thiocapsa; species Thiocapsa roseopersicina. The sequence continues at coordinate 105,619 of NZ_FNNZ01000001.1, read as the reverse complement.
GTCGCGCCGATGCGATCGTCCGGCTCGGCCCGTTTCATGGTGTCGCGCACCGGGATGCCGAGCAGGCCGCCGACCTCGTCCTCGATCAGCGCCTCGATCAGCCGATCGAGATCGGCCGGGCGCAGACAGGGTCGCGCCGCATCATGCACCAACACCCAATCCTCGGCATGGGCACGGGTACCCAGTGCGTCGAGCGCATTCAGGACCGAATGGCAACGCTCGGCACCGCCGTTCGCGCGGGTCACCTTGGGATGGTCGGCATAGGCCGTCGCGTCCCAGTAGCGATCGGTCGGGTCCAGCGCAACCACGACGCCCCGGATCCGCACGTCGGCCACGAAAAGATCCAACGCATGATCGATCACCGCGCGACCGGCGAGATCCAGATATTGCTTCGGCGTCGCACTGCCCATGCGCCGACCCACCCCGGCGGCAGGGAGCACGGCCCACAAGTCCGGTGAAGGGCTCATCGCTTCACCTCCGGGGGCGTCTTCTCCGGTGCGTCGCGCTCGATGACCTGAATGAAGATCTCGCCCGGTTTGATCATCCCCAGATCGCGGCGCGCGCGCTCCTCCAATGCCTCGACCCCTTCGCGCAGGTCCATCACCTCGGCCTGGAGCTCCTGATTACGTGCACGCAGACGCTCCAGCTCCTCCTCCTGAGCCGCGATCTCGTTCTTGAGCCCGTGCACCTCGGCCAAGCTCCCCTCCCCGACCCACAGCCGAAACTGCAGGCCGGCCAGCAAAAGGATCAGCACGAGGATGAGAAGGCGCATGGAGGGTGTCTTCAGCGTCGGCAGCAGGGGACGGAGACGCCCGACCCCTGAGCGCCAACCATCAAAGCCACTTGAAGGCAGAGCGACCCGCATAGGTGGCCTCGTCGCCCAACTGATCTTCGATCCGCATCAGCTGGTTGTATTTGGCAACCCGGTCGGAGCGCGAGAGCGAGCCGGTCTTGATCTGGCCCGTGCCGGTCGCGACGACCAGATCGGCGATGGTGGTGTCCTCGGTCTCGCCGGAGCGGTGCGAGACCACGGCGGTGTAGCCGGCAGCGTGGGCCATGGCGATCGCCTCAAGGGTCTCGGTCAGGGTACCGATCTGATTGACCTTGATGAGGATGGAGTTGGCGATGCCCTTGTCGATCCCTTCCTGCAGGATCTTGGTGTTGGTGACGAAGAGGTCGTCGCCGACGATCTGGACCTTGCCCCCGAGACGCTCGGTCTGGCGCTTCCAGCCGTCCCAATCGCCCTCGGCCAAGCCGTCCTCGATGGTGATGATGGGGTATTTCTCGACCCATTCGAGTAGAAGGTCGGTCATGCCGTCGGAGTCGAGCGTGCGGCCTTCGCCCTTCAGATGATACTTGCCGTCCGCGTAGAACTCGGAGGCCGCCACGTCCATGCCGAGATAGATGTCCGATCCGGCCTTGAATCCCGCCTTGTGGATCGCCTCCAGGATCGCCTCGATCGCTGCCTCGTTGGAGGGCAGGTCGGGGGCAAACCCGCCTTCGTCGCCGACGGCGGTCCCGAGGCCACGCCCGTGCAGGACGGACTTGAGGGCATGAAAGACCTCGGCACCGTAGCGCACCGCCTCGCGGATGCTGGGCGCGCCGACCGGCAGGATCATGAACTCCTGGAAGTCCACGCTGTTGTCCGCGTGCTCGCCGCCGTTGATGATGTTCATCATGGGCACGGGCAGACGGTAGGGTCCGGTCGAGAGCGACATGAAGAGCGGCAGCGCCTTCTCCTGCGCTGCGGCATGCGCGGCGGCGATCGAGACGCCGAGCAGCGCGTTGGCGCCGAGACGGGCTTTGTTGTCGGTCCCGTCGAGCGCAATCATGGCGCGATCGAGCGCCGCCTGGTCACCGACCTCCATGCCGACGACCGTGTCGCGCAGCTCGCCTTGGATGTTGGCGACGGCGGTCAGGACGCCCTTGCCGCCGAAACGGGAGCGGTCGCCGTCGCGCAGCTCGAGGGCCTCGCGCGAGCCGGTCGAAGCACCGGACGGCACGATGAAGCGGCCGATCGCACCGTCGGCCGTGATGACATCGGCCTCGACTGTGGGATTTCCGCGAGAGTCCAGTACCTCGCGGGCGCGGACATCGACGATCTCGGACATGGCATGTCTCTCCAAAAACAAAAGCAAGAACGGCGCGATTCTTCAATAGAATCGCATGGGTATATAGACCTCAGCGGGGAGTCTCGCGACGATCGGTCCGACGCAGGCGCGTGTCCGATTCCGTTGTGCAATTCACATCGGCTCCGACAGAGCGACCCCGGAGGTCGACCCGATCGAGCACGCGCAGGGGGACAGGCTCGCCGGCCCTACCGCACGCGGCCTCATGCCGACCTCAAAGCGATTGCTCTGCGAAACCTGCCGATTTTACCAGTCGGTCGATCTGAACCAGGGTTTCGAGCAGGGCGCGCATCTTGTCCAGAGGCCAGGCGTTCGGGCCGTCGCTCAGGGCCACATCGGGATTGGGGTGGGTCTCCATGAAGAAACCGGCGACCCCCACGGCCACCGCGGCGCGGGCCAAGACCGGGACAAACTCGCGCTGACCTCCGGAACGATCGCCCTGCCCGCCCGGCAGCTGTACCGAATGGGTGGCATCGAAGACGACCGGGCAGCCCGTCTCGCGCATCACCGAGAGTGCGCGCATGTCCGAGACCAGATTGTTGTAGCCGAAGGAGACGCCGCGCTCGCAGACCAAGATCTGCTCGTTGCCGGTCGCGCGCGCCTTCTCGACCACGTGGCGCATATCCCATGGTGCGAGGAACTGACCCTTCTTGATGTTGACCGGCTTGCCCTGGCTGGCGACCGCTTGGATGAAATTCGTCTGGCGACAGAGAAAGGCCGGCGTCTGAAGCACATCCACCACGTCCGCGACCTCGCCCAGCGGCGTGTCCTCGTGCACGTCGGTCAGGATCGGGACGCCGATCCGCGCGCGCACGGCATCCAGGATCGTCAGCCCCTGCTCCAGCCCGAGACCGCGGAAGCTGCCCGAGGAGGAGCGGTTGGCCTTGTCGAAGGACGACTTGTAGATGAAGGGGATCCCCAGATCGTCGGTCATCTCCTTGAGCGCGCCGGCGGTGTCCTCGGCCAGTCCGGCGCTCTCGATCACGCAGGGACCCGCGATCAGAAAGAGCGGCCGATCCAGCCCGACCTCGAAACCGGGGAGGAGCATCATGCGGGGGCGCCCTGCACCAGCTCACGCCGCGTCAGCGCGGCACGAACGAATCCGCAGAAGAGCGGATGACCGTCGCGCGGGGTCGAGGTGAACTCCGGATGGAACTGGCAGGCGATGAACCAGGGATGGTCCGGGATCTCGATGATCTCCACGAGCCGGTTGTCGAGCGACCAGCCGGAGAAGCGCATCCCTGCGTCCTTCATGACGTTCAGATAGCAGATGTTGAACTCGTAGCGATGCCGATGACGCTCGCGGATCTGCGGCTTTCCGTAGACGCTGCGCGCCAGGCTACCGGGTTCCAGACGACAATTCTGGCCGCCCAGGCGCATCGAGCCGCCCAGATCCACGCCTTCGGCACGGGTCTCGATCCGCCCACGCTCGTCGCGCCACTCGGTGATCAGCGCGATCACGGGATGCGGGGTCTGGCGATCGAATTCGGTGCTGTGCGCGCCCTCCAGCCCGGCGACATGACGCCCGTACTCGATGACGGCGATCTGCATCCCCAGACAGATCCCGAGATAGGGGATGCGGTGCTCGCGCGCGTACCGGGCCGCCTGGATCTTGCCTTCGATCCCGCGCTCGCCGAACCCGCCCGGCACCAGGATGGCATCGAGCCCTTCGAGACCGTCGGTCCCCTCCTGCTCGATCACCTCCGAGTCCAGATAGACGATCTCGACCTTGGTCTTGGTGTGCACTCCGGCGTGGGCCAACGCCTCGGAAAGCGACTTGTAGGCCTCGGTGAGGTGCATGTACTTGCCGACCATGCCGACGCGTACGAGCTGCTCGGGGTGATCGAAACCTTCCAGGACGCGATCCCATTCGCGCAGATCCGCCTCGGGGGCATCGATCCCGAACTGACGCACGACCAGATCGTCGAGCTTCTGATCATGCAGCAGACGCGGGATGCGATAGATGTTGTCGGCATCCACGGCCGAGATGACCGCATCCTCGGTCACGTTGGTGAAGAGTGCGATCTTGCGACGCTCCTCGTCGGGCAGATTCTTCTCGGCGCGGCACAGCAGGATATCCGGCTGGATACCGATCGAGCGCAGCTCCTTCACCGAGTGTTGCGTCGGCTTGGTCTTGATCTCGCCGGCGGTGCGGATATAGGGCACCAAGGTCAGGTGCATGAAGAGCGCGTTCTCGCGCCCCTCCTCCACCCGCATCTGGCGGATCGCCTCCAGGAAAGGCAGCGACTCGATGTCGCCGACCGTGCCGCCGATCTCGACCATGGCGACGTCGGCGCCCTCGGCACCCAGACGAATCGCCTGCTTGATCTCGTCGGTGATGTGCGGGATGACCTGGACCGTGCGCCCGAGATAGTCGCCGCGCCGCTCCTTGCGGATGACGCTCTCGTAGATCTGCCCGGTCGTGAAGTTGTTGTTGCGGCCCATCGGGGTGCGCAAGAAGCGCTCGTAGTGGCCGAGATCCAAGTCGGTCTCGGCCCCGTCGTCGGTCACATAGACCTCGCCGTGCTGAAACGGGCTCATGGTGCCCGGATCCACGTTGATGTAGGGATCGAGCTTGATCATGGTCACCCGCAGGCCGCGAGCCTCCAGAAGCGCCCCGAGAGACGCCGACGCGATGCCTTTACCGAGCGACGAGACGACACCGCCGGTGATGAAGATGAACTTGGTCATGGGGGTAGAGGAGGCTGTCGAGGGCAGAGGCCCGTATCCGCCGACAAGCTACCAAAAACCCCGCAACGGCTCAATGCGAATGGCGCCGGACCACCGCTCGGAAGGGGCTCGACGGAAGACGTCGGGCGTTCCGGCAGAGAACAACTCCGTGTACCCGAGGACACGCGAAGCCTTCACAAAACCCGAGGAGGTTTTTTTATGGTCGTCGCCCTATGTCGCGCCGGAAGCTCGCGCGACCGGCGAAGGGAAGTAGACCAAACGCAGATTCGGCATGCTCCCGTCAAGGCCGCGCCCGTGAGAGCGCGGCTTTTTTGCGGGTTCAGGACGGTCCGGTGACAAGAAGATAATCTTCGCTTGATCCAGATCAAGCGACGGTTCAAAATCCCGCGACCGAAGACCGAGGGGCGATGCCGTGAGCCACCATAAAGTAATCTCGCTGGAGACGATTCGCATCGCCTGCAGGAACTGCTCTCTGTCGTCGCTCTGCTTGCCCATGGGCCTTGCACCTGACGACGTCGAGCGACTCGACGAGATCGTGAAGCGCACGCGCCCGCTCCACCGCGGAGACTTCTTGTTTCGCGACGGGGACCGATTCCGCTCGCTCTATGTCGTGAAGACCGGCTCCGTGAAGACCTTCGCCCCCAGCCCCGAGGGCGGCGAGCAGGTGTTGGGTTTTCATCTCCCCGGCGAGGTCATCGGATTGGATGCCATCGACAAGGACATCCACGCCTGCTCGGCAAAGGTGCTCGAGACGTCTGCCATCTGCGAAGTCCCTTTCACCCGGCTCGAAGAGCTCACCGCAACCATTCCCAGCCTGCAGCATCAGATGTACCGCCTGCTCAGCAAGGAGATCGGGCACGACACGGATATGCTCCTGCTGCTCGGCAAAAAGAACGCCGAAGAGCGTCTCGCCGCCTTCCTGCTCAGCCTGTCCAAGCGCCTGCACAAACGCGGGTTGTCCGCGACCGACTTCTATCTGAGCATGTCCCGACATGAGATCGGCAATTACCTGGGTCTCGCGGTGGAGACCGTCAGCCGACTCTTCACGCGCTTCCAGGACGACGGCCTGATGAACGTCGACCGCAAACACATTCAGCTGCTCGACGTGGACACGCTGGAGTCGTTGGTGGGCGGCGCCGGGCAGAATCGCCGCCAACAGCAGCAGAGCTAAACTGCGCCCGGTGCGGTGCGAGAGGCTCGTCGGATTGGATCAGACCCGGAGCGATCGATGACCCTTGGAGTCGGCGCAGTTTAGAAGATTGAAAGATATGGCATTCTGAACCGTATCTCCACCGAGACTGCGGGGACACCCCGGGACCACACTCGATTCAGATGACGCATTTCTCGCTGGACGCGGTTTAGATCGCGCCTTGCGTCATCCCTCGGCGCGAAGCCAAAGACAACCCTCGGCACTTGCCGCCTGGATCGCTGCGAGACGTTCGGCGTGGGCGGCGAGTGCGGCCGTGTCCGCCTGAATGACCCGCAGTCGCGGCCGACTCGGATCCAGTCGGCCGCGCTGCCGACCGTCCGGCCCGGGCTGAGACGGCGTCGCAAGCTCCTCCCCGAGACTCAAGGCCACCTGCCCCCCCGTCATGGCGAGATAGACATCCGCCAGGATCTCGGCATCCAGCAGAGCGCCGTGCAGGTCGCGATGGCGATGATCCACGCCGTAGCGCTTGCACAAGGCATCGAGGCTGTTGCGCTGCCCCGGGTGCATGCGCCGGGCCATGAGCAGCGTGTCCGTCACCTCGCACAGGTCCCCGATCCGCGGCGCCTCGGCATTCCAGCCGGCAATCTCGCGATCGAGAAACCCGAGATCGAAGGCCGCGTTGTGGATGATCAGCTCGGCCCCTTCCACATAGTCCAGGAAACCCTCGGCAACCTCGGCAAAGCGCGGCTTGTCGGCGAGAAAGGCGTTGGTGATGCCGTGCACGTCGGAGGCGCCCGCATCGATCTGCCGATCCGGCTGGAGATAGCGGTGGAAGTTGTTTCCGGTCAGGCGGCGGTCGATCAGCTCGACACATCCGATCTCGATGATGCGATGGCCGGCCTGGGGATCGAGACCCGTGGTCTCGGTATCGAGCACGATCTGTCTCATTTAAACCGCGTCCAAAGTAAAACCCGCCGGGTTGCAGACAGCCGAATCCCCGCGGACTCCAACTGCCTCGTACCTGGCGCGGTTTAAAAAAGAAAAATTCGAACATCTGAATCGCGTCTGCGCCGACGCAAACCGAGTCAGGCGACGCCGAATCGAATCGAAAACCGCGCATGTCCTGCCGAACGCGATTCAGCCCCCGATCCCTCGATTCGCCAGTCGGTCCGCGCGCTCGTTCTCGGCGTGCCCGGCATGGCCCTTGACCCACTTCCAGCGCACCTGATGGGCGCCGATGGCGGTATCCAAACGCTCCCAGAGGTCGCGATTCTTGACGGGCTTGCGATCGGCCGTCTGCCAGCCGTTGCGTTTCCAACGCGGCATCCATTCCTCGACACCGCGCTTGACGTATTGAGAGTCAGTGACGATCTCGAGACAGGTCGGACGCTTCATGGTCTCGAGCGCCATGATGACCGCCATCAGCTCCATGCGGTTGTTGGTGGTCGCGCGCTCGCCGCCGCAGAGCTCCTTCTCGACCTCCCCCCATCGCAACAGGACACCCCAGCCCCCGGGGCCCGGGTTGCCTTTGCAGGCACCGTCGGTGTAAGCGCGCACGCAATCAGGCATGACCGGCTCTGCGTGTCGTCGGCTCCGCAGCACCGCCGCGCAACAGCGACCGCCGCCCCCAAGCCGGGCGCAATGGCGTCAAGGTCGCGACGCGTTTGACGGCTCGGATCAAATAGACCCCGCCCAGGATCGGCCAGAGGCGCCGCCCCAAGGTGTCGAATGCCGCACAGCTCGGCCCCAAGGCGCGCCGAAACGGCGGCCGAAACATAATGTGCTCGCGAAGCTCGATATCGAAACCCAACACGGACAACCAATCCTCGATTTGATAGGCGGTGCGAAAACGCCCGCACCAGGGAACCTGCGTACCGGAACCGTGCAGCAGGGACCAAAGGCCCCAGGCACTGAGCGCGTTGAAGCCCAGTATGATCACCCGCCCCTCCGGGATCAGGACACGCTCGACCTCGCGGAGTACCGCCTGGGGATCGGGCGAGAAATCCAAGGTATGCGGCAGCAGGAGGGCGTCGATCGAATCACTCGCAAGCGGCAGCCGGCTCGGCAAGCCGACGATCTCGCGTCCACCGTGACCCGACGGCTGCTCGCAGGGCATCAGGATTCGATGGCGGATCCGACTCGAGGCCATCGCGTCTCGAAAGCTCTCGGTCACGCCGATCTGGACTAGGTAATAGCCGAAGGTGTCACTCAGCAGTCGCTGAACGCACGCGCTCTCGAGCGCCGCCACCTCGGCTCCGAGCGGCGACCGATACCAGTCTTGTAGTTGTGCCAGGGGTGAACCCGGGCCCTTGCGCACAGTCATGCCGATGCCTCTTCAAGAGGCGCATGTTAACCGTGATTGAGCGTACTGTCGTGCGGGCGTGGGGCCGAATTTCCTGCGGCCGGATCTGGAATTGACGGCCCGCTTTGGGTATGATGCTTTCCTAATTCCTGGAAAACTCAATTAAACAATCGCTTACCGGGAATTCTTAGGGGGGAAACATGCCTGATGCCGCTGGTTTTGCGCGCACGCTCAGCGCGCTCGGCGTACTGACGCTGCTCTTGAACGGTTGCGCGACGGAGACCCGCACGGTCGAGAATGACCTCGGAGACTCTGGCTACTCAGGCATGGTTTCCGCTCGCGAATACGGTTACGTCCGACCGGCAACCGATGTCGTGGTCATGGAAAGGCGGACCGCCGGGCGTTTGGATTCGCGTGGTGACCTCTGGAACCGTGTCCGCACCGGGATGACCCTTGATCTCTACGCGGACGCGCGCATCGACAGCACCGTCGAGCGCTTCCGCCGAGACCCCCAGTATCTGTCCAGGATGTCCCAGCAAGGGATGCCCTATCTGCACATGATCGTGACCGAGATCGAGCGGCGCGGACTGCCGATGGAGCTCGCCTTCCTGCCTCATGTCGAAAGCCGCTTCAATCCGGTTGCCACGTCACCCAAGGCGGCCGCCGGGATCTGGCAGTTCATGCCCTACACCGGGCTTGAAATGGGCTTGCGACAAGATGCCTGGTACGACGGCCGACGTGACCCGCTGGCCTCCACCGGCGCGGCACTCGACTACCTGGAGCAGCTCAACCGACGCTTCGACGGCGACTGGACGCTCGCCATGGCTGCGTACAACTGCGGTCCGGGTCGCGTGGCCGCCGCACAGGCTGCCAATCGCCGCAGCGGCAAGCCGACCGACTACTGGTCGCTCAACCTTCCGAACGAAACCAAGCAATACGTCCCGCAGATCCTCGCCACCGCACGCCTGGTCGCCGCACCGACCCGCTACGGCCTCAACCTTCCGCCGGTGCCCGATCGGCCCCAGCTCGAAGTGGTCCGCACGCATCAGCCGATCGATCTGAACCGGGTTGCCTCGGCGACCGGCGTTCAGCTCTACGAGCTGCAGCGCCTCAACCCCGCGCTTAAGCTCGGAAGGACGGCCCCCGACGGCCCCGGCCATATCTTGGTGCCGGCAGGGACCGGTCAGCGGATCGGCAAGAAGATGGGCCAGGTCCAGATCATGCCGGCCATGGCCTCCGTGGCCCAGCCCAGACCCAGTGCCGCAACCCGCTCGAAGGTCGCGCGCGCCGAGCGCCATAAGTTACATACGGTGAAGGGCGGCGAGACCATCGCCTCGATCGCGCGCGCGAACGGTATCGAGCCGCGCACACTCGCGGATCTGAACGGCGTCTCCGTTCGTGAGCCGCTGCTCTCGGGCCAAACACTCAAGGTCCAGGCAACCGATGACTCCGCCTTGATCACGCACTTGGTCACCAAGGGCGATTCAGTCAAGACACTGGCAAAACGCTACGGCGTGAGCGTCAAGGATCTCCAGCGTTGGAATCAGCTCGCCGAGACGCGACTGAATCCAGGCGACCTGATCCTCATTTATCCGCCGGGGCGCGCGCCGACCTCCTGACGCCGGGTTGTTTCGCCTGATACACTCGCCGGAATCGCGCTACCGCCCCAGGGGGCGCTCCCGACGGGACAGTCCGATGAACGACCACAAAAACGTCTTGGGTGAGCCGCTCGAGGTCTGCTCGCTCGATCCCTTGACCGGCTTCACGCGCAACGGTGACTGCGAGACCGGCCCGCGGGACGCGGGATCCCACACGGTGTGCGCGCGCATAACCCGCGAGTTCCTCGAGCTGAGTCTCGCCCGCGGCAACGACTTGGTAACCCCCCAGCCCGAATACGGTTTCCCCGGTCTCAAGCCGGGCGATCGCTGGTGTCTCTGTGCCGCGCGATGGCAAGAGGCCCTCGAAGCCGGAGCGGCCCCGCGTGTCGTCCTGAGAGCGACCCACGAGCGCGCACTCGAGGTCGTCAGCCTCGCCGACCTCAAGTCGCATGCCTTCGATCTGTCGTGACGCCAGGGCGAGATCAGGTCGAGCCGCAGGTCGCGTATTGATCATCGCCGCGGTGCTGTCGATGCTTTCGGCGCACGCACCGGCGATGTCGTATCTTCCCCTCGTGGATCCGAGCACACCCCGAAACCTCGACCAATCTCATCGCGCACCCTCGGGCAACGCCGACCGGTTGGTCGTCAAGAAGGCCGAGCGTCGCCTCTACCTGATGCGGGGAGACCGGGCCTTGCGGAGTTACGAGATCGCACTCGGGTTTCGACCGATCGGGCACAAAACACGCGAAGGCGACGGCCGTACTCCGGAGGGACGCTACCTGCTCGACCGCCGGAACGACCGAAGCCGGTTCCATAAGGCGCTGCACATCTCCTATCCGAGCCCCGGCGACCGGTGGCGCGCCGAGCGTCGCGGCGAGCCGCCCGGAGGGATGATCCTGATCCACGGCCAACCGAACGAAAAAAACCGCTCGACGCGGATCGAGGACGATTGGACGCTTGGCTGCATCGCCGTCTCCAACCGGGAGATCGACGAGATTTGGTCACTGACCGTCGACGGGACGCCGATCGAGATCTTGCCATGAACACCGAGAGAGCCCCGCACTCGGACTAGGAATGAATCGATATCCCCCGACACCACTCGATATCACCGGGGTCATCTTGGCAGGTGGCCGCGGAAGTCGCATGGGGGGCGTGGATAAAGGGCTGGCGGAGCTCGCCGGTCGCCCGATGATCGAATGGGTGCTGGAAGCGTTCGCACCGCAGGTTGGCGCGCTGCTCATCAACGCGAACCGTCACCGCGAGATCTATGCGGAATACGGCGTGCCTGTGATCGCCGACTCCGACCCCGTATTCAACGGACCCTTGGCCGGGATGCTGAGTGCCATGCGCGCAGCCCGAACCGATTGGATCTTGACCGTCCCGTGCGACGGGCCTCTGTTGCCGCCGGATCTGGCAAGCCGACTCATCGCGGCGTTGGTCTCGGGCGAGATGACTTCGGCGACGGTAACCGAAGGTGGGCGCATTCACCCGGTCTATGCACTCCTGCCGGTCTCGCTCGAACAGGCGCTTTCGGCCGATATGACAGCAGGCGCTCGGAAGGTCGGAGAGTGGGTCGCGCGACATCGGCCAGCCTTGGCGGATTTCAGCGATCAGCCGCAGGCATTCGCCAATATCAATTCGGCCGAGGACGTCGCGCGGCTCGCATCGCAGCTGATGCCATCGAGGTGAAAGGGAGACGAGAGCCCGGTCCTTGCAGAGGATAGGACCCGGCGAAACCAGAAGAGACAAAAGCTCTCAAGGGCCGAGGCCATTGAGAGCAGTGCGACGGGGAGCGGGGGCCGCAGGGTCGATCCTACGAAGAACCCCGGCCCCCGTCGGATCGAGCAATCCAGCTCGGCTCCGGGTGGTGTCGCGACCTCAGTCGGGAGTCACGTTCTCCGCCTGAGGGCCCTTGGGGCCTTGAGTCACTTCCATGGTGACCCTTTGACCCTCGAGCAGCGTTTTGCGCCCGGAGCCGTTGATGGCGCTGTGATGGACGAAGACGTCCTTGCCGCCTTCGCGCTCAATGAAGCCATATCCCTTCTCGTCATTGAACCACTTGACCGTCCCGGAAACCAATTCACCTGGCATATCAACCTCATCACTTAACGGACCAACCTGAGTTGGCTTTACTTAAACCCAGCCTTGAAACAAGGCTAGTGTGTCCTCCACTCGGTCTGGAGTGGAATCTGAATCAAGACCATCTGACTCAGTCTTTATCATGCGTCGGATCCCGGTCACCGAAGGGCGGTCCATGGTTCGCGTGCAGCATGCCTTAACCGGATTTTTTGTTGTTGTTCCATACCCCATAGCGCCGTGCAGCGCACCCTACCCGACGACATCGATGTCTGCAATCGGCTTTGCTCCGCAGACGCCGATAAAGCGCTCGAAAGCGAATGCGCTGAACCGGACACGAAAACGTCTAACGGAAGGCGGATGCTCATCGTAACGGGATTGAAGAGGAGGCAGGAATAAGATGCGGATGTCGGAATGGGGTCGATCGTCTGATATCGGTATCTAATCTTGTACAAGATCGGCATCAAGGGGTGTCGAGCGATTCGAAGAACCTGATCCGAATTCCATGCGCGAGGCGTTCACTTGCGCCTAGTGTACCGCGAAATTCGAAAAATGCGCGCCGATTGCAGCCGTCGGAGCAAAAAAATTTGCGCCTGGACGAAACCTCTCAGCCCGACCGCACGGGCCCCTGCCAAGCCGGTCCGGAGCTGGACTCGACCCTTTGAATGCTGGGATACATGAGATTCCGGTAAGGCATACTGACGAAATGCCCCTGAATCGCGTCCACGCCCGCGGCGAACAGCATGGGCAGAAGCTCGGCGTTGTCGACCGCCAGAGCGATCACCCGCATGCCCTCCTTCTTCGCACACTGTACCAGCGCGTTGACTGCATCCTGCGGGACGCGCCGCTCGACCAACCCCTGCGTCATCGCACGCTCGAGCTTCACATGCGTGATGAGGTCGCGGTGCTCGGCGAGAAAGTCGCAGTCCTCGACCCCGGCATCTTCGATTAAAAGGCCATGATTCTTCGCTTGCAGCACCTGGGCAAACCGCTCCAAGGCGGCCCGCGCATCGGTAAAGGCGGACTTGCGCACCTCGATGACAACCGAGCCGCGGGCAAGTCGGGCGGCCGAGATAAAGGCGCCGAGCGCCTTCGCCGTCTCCGTCGAGCTCAGTGTCTCGGTGGCGACGTTGATGAACAGCACCGCATCCTGCGCTCCGCCCTCCTGCATCTCCTGAAGCGTCGCCAAGGCACGGCGCAGAATCCACAGGTCGATCTTGGCCATCCAGCCGGCAGACTCCAGGACGGGCAGAAACTCACCGGGCATCAGCAGCTTGCCGGTGTCGTCCTTGAGGCGCACCAGGGTCTCGAACATGCTGCGATGCTCTTCGTGGGTACTCAGGGAGATGATCGGCTGAAACTCAAGCGTGAGCCCGCCTGCATCGATCATTGCACGGATGCGGGCCTGATCGGCAACCGGACTCTCCCCGACCGCCGGTGCGTTGGGCGGGGAATCGTCGTTGCCCCCGCGCGCAGTGCGACTCAGGTCATGGATCGTCGCCAGCATGACCGACCGCGGGGCGCCCTGATCGAGAAGGCCCGCCGAGCGGCGAAGACCGCGCAGCTCCTTTCGAAGGGCACAGCTCTGGAGCTCGCGCTCGCACACCATCAGAAGGTGATCCAGATCGTCCCGCACGACTAGGTCGGCGGCACCGAGACGATGGCCCTGTTTCGCACTCAAAGGATTCCCGGCCGCCTTCACCAGGACCAGCGAGGCATCGAGATCGTCCCGAATAGGCAGGATAACGGTCTCCACGCCGAGGGCCTCGAAGCTCGCGCCATCACACAGGATCAGGTCCCACCAATCGGGGCGCTCCAAGGCGTCGCGCAAGCCCTCGGGCGAGGTGACCTCGGTCAGATCGACCGCAATGCCCTGCCGGTTCAAGAGCGCTGCAATGCGAAGGTCCGAGGGCTCGGGGTCGATACAGAGGATTTGCTTCGCTTTGCTCATTGCGATTGGACGGGGCCGCGCACGGATCCTAGTGGAGTGACAGGACCATACGGTGCGCGGGCCAGCAAGACAAGAGGTGCCGTCGAAACACTCTGAGCGCGCGCGTCAGACCCGCAGGCAATGGACGAGACGGGTCGTGCTCAGGCGCGTCTCCTCCGGATACGACAGCGCGCAGGCCGCGACTGCATCGGGGCAGCGCGGGTGGAAGTAGCAGCCCGAGGGCGGGTTGCTCGGCGAGGGCATGTCGCCTTCGAGACGAATCACCCTGCGCCGCTTGGCTCGGTCGATGACAGGCACGGCCGAGAGCAGCGCCCGCGTGTAGGGATGGCGCGGATCGTCGAGGATCTCGTCGACGCGACCGCACTCGACCACGCGCCCGAGATACATGACCGCTACCTCGTGCGCAAGATAGGCCACCACCGAGATGTCGTGGGTGATGAAGAGATAGGCGAGCCCGAGCCGATCCTGGAGATCCTTCAGCAGGTTGAGGATCTGGGCCTGGACCGAGATGTCCAGCGCACTGGTCGGCTCGTCGCAGACGATCAGCTTGGGCTCGACCGCGAGCGCGCGGGCGATACAGATGCGCTGGCGCTGCCCGCCCGAGAATTCGTGCGGGTAACGGTCGACGGCATCGGAGTCCATGCCGACCAGATCGAGCAGCTCGGCGACGCGCCGCATCCGCGCGGCCCGACTGCGCTCGATCCCGAGCGCTTGGAGGCCCTCGCCGATCAGATCGCCGACCAACATGCGCGGATTCATCGCCGCGTAGGGATCCTGGAAGATGATCTGAAGATCCTTGCGGAACGGACGCATCCGCCGATGCCCCAAACCCACCAGCTCCGCATCCAGATAGCGGATCGAGCCGCCGGTGGGCGTCGTCAGCTGCAGGATACCCTTGCCGGCGGTGGTCTTGCCGCAACCGGACTCTCCGACCAACGCCAAGGTGCGGCCCGGTGTCAGGTCGAAGGTCAGGCCGTCGACGGCGCGGACCTGTCCGACCACACGCCGGAAGACGCCGTCGTGGATCGGGAAGTGGACCTTCAGATCCCGGACCTGCAGCATGGGTGCGACGGCTGCTTCCGGATCCGGCGCGCCTTCGAGCGCCGTTTCGGGCGCTGCAGCCGCATCCCCCACCCCGCGCGTCAGACCCTCGGGTTGCCCGCCGGCCTGGTCCCAGAGATGGCAGCGCACGCCCTGCCCGGTCTCCAGGTCGCGCCAGACGGGCGCCTGGTCACGGCATCTGGGCATGACCGCATAACAGCGCTCGGCGAACCGGCAGCCGACGAACGCCTGATCCAGATGCGGGACGCGTCCCGGGATCACGGCCAGACGCGCGCTGCGCTTGTCCGCACCGGGCAGGCTCTCCATCAGCTTGCGGCTGTAGGGATGCGCCGGCGCGGCGAAGAAGGCATCGGTCGTCGCGGTCTCCAGGATCTGGCCGGCGTACATCACGGCCAAACGATCCGCCGTCTCGGCGACCACGCCGAGATCATGCGTAATCAGGAGCACGGCCATCCCGGTCTTCGCCTGAAGATCCTTCAACAGTCGAAGCACTTGGGCCTGGATGGTGACGTCGAGCGCGGTGGTCGGCTCGTCGGCAATCAGGAGCTGCGGGTCGCCGGCCAGGGCCATGGCGATCATGATGCGCTGCTTCATGCCGCCCGAGAGCTGATGCGGGTATTCGTCGACCCGTCGGGCGGGATCCGGGATACCGACCGCACGCATGAGCTCGACGACACGCGCCGGTGTCCGATCGCGCGATCCGCCCTCATGGACCCGGACGGCCTCGGCGATCTGGTCGCCGACGCTCATGACCGGGTTGAGCGAGGTTTGCGGCTCCTGGAAGATCATCGCCATCCGCCCGCCGCGGACTTGGCGCATCTCGGCCTCGGTCAGGCGCAGCAGGTCCGTTCCGGCCAAACGCACCGCGCCGGCCGCGACGCGCCCGGACGGCGGCAGGAGGCGCATCAGCGAGAGCGCCGTCATGGACTTGCCGCATCCGGATTCACCGAGCAGCACGAAGGTCTCGCCCCGGCGAATCTCGAGATCGATCCCGTCGACGACCCGAACGGGCCGCGCGGCATCCCCGAGCAACGTCGTCAGTCCCGAAACTTCGAGCAGAACATCGGACGACATCAGACGCTCACCCTTTTCGTTTCGAAACAAGCGATCGAACCGCACGGATGCACCGCAGGCGCCGGGGGCTCGCAGACGCAATCAGCGTGCACCCTTGAGCCTCGGATCGAAGGCATCGCGCACCACGTCCGCGAAGAGGTTCGCCGCGAGCACCAAGGCGAACATGAAGACGAAGGCCGCGGTCAGGGACCACCAGACGACCGGATCGCGCGCCAGCTCGAGTCGCGCGCTGTTGATCATGTTCCCCCATGAATTCATCGTCGGGTCCACCCCGATATTGATGTAGGAGAGCACGGCCTCGGCAAGCACCAGTCCGCTGAAGTCCAACACCAGGGTGATGAGCACGATATGCATGACATTGGGCAGGATATGGCGGCCGATCAGGGTGAAGTGACCGACCCCCAAGGCGGTGGACGCCTGGACATAGTCGACCTCGCGCAGCTTCAACGCCTCACCGCGCAGTAGACGGCACAGGCCGGTCCAACTGGTCACGCCCAGGATCAACACCAGGAACAACAGGCGCAGATCGGCGCGCTCCACCAGGCTCGCGAAGTCGTCGGCATGGTTGCTCATGTAGACCTGCAGCAAGAGGATGGCCGCGGCGATCAGGAGCACGCCCGGGATGGAGTTCAGCGTGGTGTAGAGATACTGGATGACATCGTCGACCCAGCCCCGGAAATAACCGGCCATGATGCCGAGCAAGACCGCGGCGGGGAGCATCACCAGGGTGGTGAGCGTGCCGATCAGGAGCCCGGTGCGGATGCTTTTGAGCGTCTGATAGAAGACGTCCTCGCCGACCTTGTCCGTCCCCAGGATGTGATATTTGAGCGCCAGCTCGCCGGCAATGGCGCTGAGCACCAGCATGATGCCGAGCATAATCAGGGCGGTCCGCCAGGGGATCGGCGTGCGTCCCGCCAGGATGGCCGCACGGGTCGCCGCCGAGGTCTCCCCGCGCGAGCGGGCGATCAACCAAAGGATGCCGGCCGCCAGGACCACCCAGATGACCAGGCCCTGCAGCGCGCCCCAAGCGGCGCGCCAAGCGATGTCGAAGCCGCGCTGACGCGCGGGATCCTCCAGATGCGCGCCACCGTATTCAAGCCGAGGATAATCGCGCAGCAGGGTCCCGTCCGGCTGCTCGATCGCCTCCTTCACGAAGAGATGGGTGGCGAACGGCGCCGAATAGGTCTTCTCCTGACGCTCGCGCAACCCGCTCAGAGCGAGGTCGAGCAGACTCAAGACCTCGGGCGAATAGCGGGTCTCGGCGCCGTTGTCCCCTTGCCGGTCGAGCGCGAGTCGAAAATGCACCGTGTCGAGCAGCCCGACGACCACATAGAAGCCGAGCACGACGATGGTCGCCACCCCGACCCGGGAGCGCACCACCCGCCGCCAAGGCGCACGCATGTGCTCGTGCCGCGAGGCATAGAGCACGAAGGCGCCGATCAATGCCAACAGCAGAAACACCAGACCATCGGTCCAGAGCACGACCGGCATCACGCTCATGGCTGCAATCTAACCCGCGGATCCACCAGCGTGTAGGAGATATCGGTCAGGATCAGCCCGACGATATAGAGCACGGCTCCGAGGAACACCATCGAGCGCACGATCGCGAAATCCTGGCTGTTGATGGCGTCGATGGTGTAGCTGCCGAGCCCCGGGATCCCGAAGAAGGACTCGCTGATGAGACTGCCCATGAAGAGCAGCGGCAGCACCACGACGACACCGGTCAGGATGGGGATCAGGGCATTCTGCAAGACATGGCGGAAGAGGACACGCCGCTCGCTCAAGCCCTTCGCCCTTGCGGTGCGGACATAGTCTTTTGAGATCTCCTCCAGAAAGAGTGTGCGATACCAGCGGGTGCCGGCCCCGATCCCCCCGATCACGCCCACGATCACAGGAAGGATCAGGAATTTCCAGGCTTCCACGCCGGTGTCGTAGCCCGAGATGGGCACCAGGTGGAAGAGCTTGCCGAGCAGAAACTGCCCGCCGATGATGTAGAAGAGGCCCGAGATCGACATCATGGCCACCAGCAGGACGACGCTGCCGATGTCCACATAGGTCGCGCGAAAGAAGACGATAAAGAGCGCATAGGAGATGTTGAAGGCGAGTCCGACCAGCAGCACGGGGATGGCGATGGCCAAACTCGGCCACATCCGCTGAGAGATGTCGTAGCCGATATCGCGACCGTTGTCGGACGAGCCGAAGTCGAAGACGAACAAGCGGATCGATTTCTCGAAAAAGATGGTCTCGGTGAAGCGCCCGAGACCGGAGGCATCCGGGTTGTAGAGCAGCGGCCGGTCGTAGCCGTGCTCCTGCTTCCAGGTCTGGATCGCCTCCTCGGTCACCCGTTTCTCGCCGAGATGCATCCGCGCCATGTCGTCCGGGGCGTTGACCACGAAGAAGAGCACGAAGGTGATAAGGTTCACCCCGATCAGGATCGGGATCGCGTAGATCAATCGCCGGATGATGTAGGCGGTCACAGCGCGGTGCTCCGCTCGCGCCGCCACACCAGCCAGAGCGCCGGAAGGATGATCACCGAGAGGAGTCCCCCGATCGCCCACAGCGGCCAAAGGATCGGCGGGTTCCAATCACGGCGCAGCCGCTCGCGCAGCTCGGGGTCGACCCGGCGGTATTTGAGCGTGTTGTTCGCCATCTGATTCGGACTGGCGTTGTACATCCATCGATGGTGCAGGCTGAACGCCTTGGGGTTGAAGCCCCACAGCCAGGGCGCGTCGGTGCGCGCAAGCTCGACCATGCGGTCGATCGCGGCCTGACGCTCCGGACCGTCGTCCATGAAGCGCATCGCGTTGAAGAGACGATCGAATTCCGGATTGGCATAGTTCGACGCGTTCTCGCCTTGATGCTCGACCTTGCCGTTCGGCCCGTAGAGCAGGAAGAGGAAGTTCTCCGGGTCCGGGTAGTCCGCGTTCCAGCCCCACATGAAGACCTGACCGGTCCCGTTGCGGATCTTCTCCTGAAACCGGTTGTAGTCGGTCGAGCGGATCACGAGCTCGATGCCGAGCTTGGCGAACTGCTTGCGGATCCAGTTCAGACGGGCGCGGTCGTCGGGGCCGGTCGCGATCGCCTCGTAGTTGATCGTGAGTGCCCGCCCGGTCGCTTGGTCGCGACCGCCCGGATACCCTGCCTGCTCCATCAGGACGCGGGCCTCGTCGAGACTGCGCCGCACGGCCCGCCCACCGACCCATTCGTAGACGAACGGATTGATCCCCGCCTCGCCCTCGCGATAGCCGAAGATTCCCGGCGGGATGGGGCCTTGCGCGACCAGACCGCGACCGTTGGTGAAGATGGAGATGAACTCCTCGAAGTCCACCGCGATCGAGATGGCCCGCCGCAGGAGGCGTGCCCGCTCCGAGTCGCCGCCGATCACGGGATCGAGCATGTTGAATCCCATGTACATGACGGACGGCTCGACCGATGTCAGCAGGCTGATCCCGCGCTCGCGCATCGCATCGGTCAGCACGGGCTCGCCCCCTGCGTCGATCTGGACGGCTTGATCGAAGGCGTCGGAGGCGATCCCGGAGCTGTCGTAAAAACCCTGCAGGAACTTATTCCAGCGCGGGATGCTTTCCTTCTCGAGGCTATAGATCGCCTCCTCGATGAAGGGCATCGGCCGGCCGGCATCGGCGAGGATCCCGGATGCCGTATCCTCGGGCATGCCCTCGCTCGGATAAGGCTCGCCGCGGAAATTCGGGTTGCGCTCGAGCACCATCCGCAGGCTCGGATTGTTCTCCCCGAGCATGAAGGGACCGGTGCCGACCGGGTACCAGTCCAGCGTGATGTTGCGCTCGTGCAGCCCCGGCTGGGCGTAGAAGACCTCCGCTTCCCAAGGCATAGCGGCAAAGAAGGGCATAGCCAGCCAGTAGGCGAACTGCGGATACTTACCCTTGACGCCGATGCGGTAGCTGTAGGGATCCACGACCTCGACACCCGCGATCTCGGAGTCCCGCAGTCGGGCCACTCGCTGCAACGGATCCGTTTCGGCCGTCTCCGCAAGGCTTTGCGCATACTCCTCGAACCCGAGGATGTGCTTCTGCATCACCCCCGCGATCGGCGAATGTGTCCAGGGCGCGGCCAGCCGCTTGATCTGGTGGACGTAGTCCCAGGCCGTCAGCTCGCGTGTCCCGGTCTGCTCGAAGTCTCCGAGCTGGTTGATGCCGCGCAGATCGCGTGCCGTCAGGGCATGATAACGATAGTCGCCCGAATCGTACGCGGCGAAGGCCGGATGGGGCTGGTAGCGGATCCCGGGCTGGATGCGGATCAGATAGTCGCTGCGATGGATCGACTCGGCCGGCGCATCCTGCGGGAGCGGGTTGCCGTCCGCGTCGAAATAGGCGGGCTCGGGCACCTCGAGCGCCGTGAGCGGCACCAAACGATAGGGACGCAGCAGAAAGTGGTACTGCAGCGGCGGCTCGTAGATTTGTGCGAGGAAGGCATACTCGTCGGCGCTGTAGGAGCGCGCAGGGTCCAGGTGCTTGGGCCGCTCGGCGAACGAGCTGTAGATCCGGTTGCCGGTCGCGTCGCCCGCCGGGTAGGGATCATTCCAAGGCGCCTCGCCGCATCCCGCCAGCAGGATGGCGGCCAGGCCAAGCAGGAAACGTCCTCGGATGTCGAACCGCTCGATTGTCCGCACGCCTGACCCTTTCACCGATAACCGAGTTTCTGTAATGTTAGCGAGGCACATGGGGGTAAGAAGAGGGATTGCATCGGCCTCGAGGTGTCCGCGCCGAGGCGCAGACCTCGCCCGCCGGACCCGCGGCGGCGGCGATCGCGATCTTCGAACGATCGCGCGGACAACCTCTCGGGTGAATTCATCCGTGCAAGCCCTTCCCGCCCCCACCGATCCGCGCGCCTTGCGGCGCCGCCCATTGAACGCCCACTGAACGGAAGAGATATCGAATTATGGGATTCCTAAGCGGAAAGAAGATCCTCGTCACCGGGGTCGCGAGCAACCGATCCATCGCCTGGGGTTGTGCCGAGGCCATGCACCGCGAGGGTGCCGAGATCGCCTTGACCTATCAGAACGACAAGCTCAAATCCCGCGTCGAAGACATGGCGGCCAAGTGCGACTCGAATATGACCTTTCCGCTCGATGTAGGCAGCGACGAGGACATCGAGGCCCTGTTCGCCGCGCTTGCCGAGCGCTGGGACGGCTTGGACGGGATCGTCCACTCGGTGGCCTTCGCCCCGCGCGAACAGCTAGAGGGCGACTATGTCGACGCCGTCACGCGCGAAGGCTTCGCAACCGCCCACGACATCAGCTCCTACAGCTTCGCCGCTCTGGCAAAGGCCGGCCGCGGGATGATGCAGGGGCGCAACGGCGCGCTCGTCACCATGACCTATCTGGGCGCCGTGCGGGCGGTTCCCAACTACAACGTCATGGGTGTGGCGAAGGCGAGTCTCGAGGCGAACATGCGTTATCTCGCGGCCTCTCTCGGTCCGCAGGGGACGCGCGTCAACGCCGTCTCCGCCGGTCCCATCCGCACGCTTGCCGCAGCCGGAATCTCGGATTTTCGCGATATGCTCAAGAAGGTCGAGGAACGCACGCCGCTGCGGCGCAACGTCAGTATCGAGGAGGTGGGAAATGCTGCCGCCTTCCTCTGCTCGGATCTGGCGAGCGGCATTACGGGAGACGTGCTGTACGTCGATACCGGTTACCACATCCTGGGCCTGGGCTAGAGTCGCGGCGGGGCGGCCGGGCAGTCGTACCGGCCGCCCGGCCGAGCGGTTGTCCGCGGCGGAGCCGGGCCCGAGGTCGGGTCAGAGGTCGGAGGTCGTCTTGATGGGATTGCGCTCCACCTTGGCCCGCAACTGCATGTCCCCGAGCATCCCGTCGTAGAGGTGACGCCCGAGCAATTGGGCGAGCATCTCGGCCTCGGATGCGGGTGAAGGACCTTCCGACGGAGCCTCTCCGCCGTCCTTGACCTCGGTGACTTGAATCACCGCAACATCTCCGTTCTCGAGCACGGTCGTGCCGACGCTTGCCGTGCCCTCGACGGGTGCAGGCAGGGTAAAGGCCAACTGCCGAACCGGCGCCGGAACGCTCTGGAGATCTCGGCCCACGGCACCCAGGGTTTCGACCACCGCCGAGGGCATCGCCTCGGACCAACTCACGCCCTGCCGAAGCTGCTCGACAGCGGTTCCGGCCGCCTGTAGAGCCGCCTCGCGGGCACGCTCCGAACGCAGCTCCTCGGCAATCTCGTCGCGCACCTCGTCGAGCGGACGAATCGCCGCCACACGGTGATCCGCGACGCGCAGGACGACGGCCCGAAGGACCTCGGGCTCGGGCTCGATCAGATCACTGTTGTTGCGACCCACGAGAACCTCGTCGCTGAACGCGGCACCGGTCACCCGGGGATGCGCGAGCACGCCTTCCCCACCCGAGCGACCGATCCAATCGCTCTGCAGGAGCGTCAGGCCAAGCTCGTCCGCCGCAGGCTGCAGGCTGTCCGGGGTTTCGTAGGCGACATTGGCGAGCCGCTCGCCGAGATCATAGAAGAGCGATTCGGCACGCTGGCGCGAGACCTCGGCGCGAAGCTCCTCCTTGACCTCGTCGAACGTTTTCAACGCCGGCGGAATAATCTCGGTCACCTCGATCAGGTGATAGCCGAAGCGCGTACGGACAGGCTGGCTGAGCTCACCCTCGGGGAGCGCGAAAGCGACCGAATCGAACACCGGATCCATGATGCCTTGCTCGATGGTCCCGAGCGATCCGCCCTCGCCCGCGCTTCCGGGATCCTGCGACTCGGAGCGCGCGACCTCGTCGAACGCTTGGCCCGCGAGGATCCGCTCCCGAATGGCCTGAATCTGCGCCTCGACGGCCTGCGCCGCGGCGTCGTCGGCGTCTTGCGGGACGGTCAGCAGAAGGTGGCGCACGCTGCGCTGCTCGGGCCGACCGAAGCGTGACTGATCCTGCTCGTAGAGGCGCCGAAGCTCGTCGTCGCCGATCTCCGCACCCTTTGCAAGCTCGGCGACATCGAGCACCAGATAATCCAGCTTGACCATTTCCGGGCTTTGGAACCGCGCCCCGTTCGCCTCGTAGAAGGCCTGGATCTCGGCCTCGCCGATCGGCGCATCGCTGCGGAAATCCGCCGCGGGCATGACGGCATACGACAGCTCTCGCCTCTGGCCGGCGAGTCGCCGATAGTCGCCGAGCTCTCGGCTCGTGATGAGCTCGCTTCCGACCACGGCGCGCAGCAGCTGGTTTCCGATCAACTGCTGACGCAGCTGCTCCTCGAATTGTGCGGGAGAAAGCCCTTGTAGGCGGAGCAGTTGCTCGTAAGACTCGCGATCGAAGCGGCCGTCGCGCTGAAAGGCAGTCTCGGAGAGGATCTGCATGCGAACCTCCTCGTCGGACACCCGCATACCGATGCGGTTGGACACGTCCAACAGCAGCGTTTGCCGAATCATGTCGTCAAGGACCTCGGCACGCAGGCGTCCTTCCTCGAAGAGCGCCGGGTCGTAGGCCGCGCCGAGGCGCTCGCGCAGCTCGATGCGCGCCTGTTGAGCACGCCGACTTAGATCACGGTCGGTAATCTCGACGCCATTGACCTTGGCGACGACAGGCTCACCCCCGACACCCAGGTAAGACTGGATGCCCCAGAGGGCGAATGGAATACTGATGAGTGCGACGATGACCCAGGCGAGCCAGCCCTGGGCACGTTCCCGAATGGCTTGAAGCATGAGGCTTTCAACTGCTGATTGGGGCGGTGGAGGACGGATCCGGGATAGAAGTCGGGAATACCGAAGGCGGTATCCCCGACTGGCAGTGATGGCGGAGCGGACGGGGCTCGAACCCGCGACCCCCGGCGTGACAGGCCGGTATTCTAACCAACTGAACTACCGCTCCGAAAAAACGTCGGCTTCGAAGAAATTGGCTTCGAAGCACTTGGTGGGTGCTGCAGGGATCGAACCTGCGACCCTCGCCTTGTAAGGGCGATGCTCTCCCAGCTGAGCTAAGCACCCTTTAGACGAACGACTATTGTACTGCGTCCTTCAGGGCTTTGCCAGCCTTAAATGAAGGTGTCTTCGATGCCTTGATCTCGATCGCCGCACCCGTCTGGGGGTTACGACCGGTGCGCGCGGCACGCTCCTTCACTGCGAAGGTTCCGAAGCCGATCAGGGAGACCGTATCGCCCGCCTTGAGCGCACCGGCGACGCCATCGGTGAAGGCATCCAGGGCCTTGCCCGCCGCAGCCTTCGAGATATCCGCGGCATCCGCCATTTTTTCGATGAGTTCCGACTTATTCATTGCTCCCCCTGTTGATTCGTTCACTTTGCGCAAATGCGGGCCCCGACGCCGAGGAAACCAAAACCGGCTTCCGCCCGATGAGCGGGACCGCAACACCGCCTC
The DNA here is from genome assembly GCF_900106925.1 of Thiocapsa roseopersicina. Classification (GTDB taxonomy): domain Bacteria; phylum Pseudomonadota; class Gammaproteobacteria; order Chromatiales; family Chromatiaceae; genus Thiocapsa; species Thiocapsa roseopersicina. The sequence goes on along the minus strand of NZ_FNNZ01000001.1, from coordinate 81,218 downwards.
AGCGGCCCGACCGACCTGCGCTGCATGCTAAATCGGAGTCCAGACGAGGGCAACCGGCTTTTTGCCTTTCGTGCCGATAAAACGGCGTTCTGTAGACGAAACGATAACGACTCGCGCACAGCCGCACCGGACAACGCGCGACGGTGTCCCCCGAGGCGTAATTCGTCGCGGCAAGACATGCAGTCGGGGCGCTTCGAAGACGCTGCGACAGCCCGATGATCGGCGCCTGCGACGATCCGATTGGCCGGAGAATGTGGGCGGGAAGGAGATCCGAGGGTCGCACCGCGGCCAGAAGAGACCCAGGTCGCCCCGAGCGCCCTTCCGGCCCGGGTCGGCATCAATGGTGGAGCCGAGCGGTCTGATCGCGAACGGGCTCTGCCGGGGCCTCGCGCTTGTCCTCTTCGACCGTGATCGGGTCGCTTCCATCGGCCTCGGCAGCGATGCGCTCCGGGTGTTTCGTCAGCGCGATGTCTAGCACCTCGTCGATCCAGCGTACCGGATGGATCTGCAGGTGCTGCTTGATGTTCTTCGGGATCTCGGTGAGATCGCGCTCGTTCTCGAGCGGAATGATCACCGTCTCGATACCGCCCCGGTGCGCGGCGAGGAGCTTCTCCTTCAGCCCGCCGATCGGCAACACCTCCCCGCGCAGCGTGATCTCGCCGGTCATAGCGACGCTTGCCTTCACGGGGATCTTCGTCAAGGCGGACACCAGGGCGGTACACATCGCCACGCCGGCACTCGGACCGTCCTTCGGGGTCGCCCCCTCGGGCACGTGGATGTGCACGTCGAGCGTGTTGTGGAAGTCCGGAGGAACCCCGAGTGCGTCGGCGCGCGAGCGCACGACCGTCATCGCGGCCTGGATGGACTCCTGCATCACGTCGCCCAGCTGCCCCGTATAGGTGAACTTTCCTTTGCCGGGGACCAAGGCCGACTCGATCCGAAGTAGCTCGCCTCCGACCTCCGTCCAGGCCAGACCGGTGACTTGGCCGACTTGGTCGTGCTCGTCCGCGCGGCCGTACCGAAAACGCTGAACGCCCAGATATTTTTCGAGGTTCTTTGCGCTGACCGTCGTGGCCGTGTCGCGTTTCTTGAGCAGCACCTCCTTCACGACCTTGCGGCAGATCTTGGAGATCTCGCGCTCGAGACTGCGGACACCGGCCTCGCGCGTGTAATGGCGAATGATGTCGCGCAACGCGCTCTCGCGAATCAACACCTCGCCGTCCTTTAGACCGTTGTTCTTCATCTGTTTGGGGAGCAGATAGCGCTCGGCGATCGCGACCTTCTCGTCCTCGGTGTAACCCGAGAGACGGATCACCTCCATGCGGTCGAGGAGTGCCGGCGGGATGTTCAACGTGTTCGCGGTACCAACGAACATCACCTCGGAAAGATCAAAATCGACCTCGAGATAGTGATCGTTGAAGGTATGGTTCTGCTCCGGATCCAAAACCTCGAGGAGCGCCGAGGCGGGGTCGCCGCGGAAGTCCATCGCCATCTTGTCGATCTCGTCGAGCAGGAAGAAGGCGTTGCGCGAGCCTGCCTTGGAGAGGTTCTGGATGATCTTGCCGGGCAGCGCGCCGATGTAGGTCCGACGGTGGCCACGGATCTCGGCCTCGTCGCGCACGCCGCCGAGCGACATGCGCACGAACTGACGGTTGGTCGCCCGCGCGATGGACTGACCGAGCGAGGTCTTGCCCACACCGGGCGGGCCGACCAAACAGAGGATGGGACCTTTGAGCTTACGCACCCGCTGCTGGACCGCGAGATACTCGAGGATGCGTTCCTTGACGCGCTCCAGGCCGTAGTGGTCCTTGTCCAGCACCGCCTCGGCGACCTTGATGTCGTTGCGGATGCGCGTGCGTTTCTTCCAGGGCACGGCGACCAGGGTGTCGATGTAGTTGCGAACCACGGTTGCCTCGGCCGACATCGGCGACATCAGCTTGAGCTTGTTGAGCTCGCCTTGCGCCTTGGCCTTGGCCTCGCGCGGCATCCCGGCGGCCTCGATGCGCTTGGCCAGGTCCTCGATCTCGTTGGGCGCGTCCTCGAGCTCGCCGAGCTCCTTCTGGATCGCCTTCATCTGCTCGTTGAGATAATACTCGCGCTGATTTTTCTCCATCTGGCGCTTCACACGCCCGCGGATGCGCTTCTCCATCTGCAGGATGTCGTTCTCGGACTCCATCAGACCCATCAGATGCTCGAGGCGCGCCTGGATGTCGATCATCTCCAGAACACGCTGTTTTTCGTCGAGCTTCAGCGACATGTGCGCGGCCATGGTGTCCGCGAGCCGACCCGCCTCGTCGATGCTCGACAGCGAGGTCAACACCTCCGGCGGCACCTTCTTGTTCAGCTTCACGTACTGGTCGAACAGCGTGACCGCCGAGCGCATGAGCACTTCCTGCTCGCGCTCGTCGACCTCCAAGGTCTCGTCCATCGGCTCGATGTTGGCCGAGAAGGAGCTTTCGGTGGTCAGGAAACGGTCGATACGTGCCCGCTGATTGCCCTCGACCAAGACCTTCACGGTCCCGTCGGGGAGCTTGAGCAGCTGCAGGATGTTGGCCAGGGTGCCGATCTCGTGAAGATCCTTCACGCCCGGGTCGTCGACATCGGCGCTCTTCTGGGCGATCAGCAGGATCTGCTTGTCGCTCGCCATCGCGGCATCGAGCGCACGAATCGATTTGTCCCGGCCGACAAAAAGCGGAATCACCATATGCGGATAAACGACGACGTCCCGCAAAGGAAGAACCGGAACCTCCTGAAAAGTGCCGGATGCCGAGCTGGATACTGAATCGTGGTGCGCCATGTTGATCCGTTCTCGTGAAGTGGACGACCCGAGCCGGCGACTTGTGTCGCCGCGGCTCGCGAGCGTGCGTCGGCTCGGGGCGTCGGTGGAGTAGTGGTCTGCGGTAAGGATCAGGGCGCGCCGAGCCGACTTCAACAGAAACCCGGTGCAGTCGGTGCCCGCAACGTCTGCGGGACACGGGGGAGACGAGCGTGGTTCAGTCGGCCGCGACGGCCTGCTTTTCCAAACCTTCGTAGATCAGAAACGGCTTGTTTTCGCCCGCGATCACCGATGCATCGATCACGACCTTGCCGACGTGGTCCATCGAGGGAAGATCGTACATGGTGTCCAGGAGCACTTGCTCCATGATGGTTCGCAAACCGCGCGCTCCCGTCTTTCGCTCCATGGCCTTGCGCGAGATCCCGTGCAGGGCGTCCTCGCGAAGCTCGAGCCCCACGCCTTCCATCTCGAAGAGACGCTGATACTGCTTGACGAGTGCATGCTTGGGTTCGGTCAGGATCCGCATGAGTGCCGGCTCGTCGAGCTCTTCCAAGGTCGCCATGACCGGGAGTCGGCCCACAAACTCGGGGATCAGACCGTACCGGATGAGGTCCTCGGGCTCCACCGCGCTCAAGAGCTCGCCGATCTGGCGGCGATCGTCCTGACTGTGGACCTCGGCGGCGAAGCCGATACCCGTCTTGCGCGAGCGGTTTTGAATGACCTTGTCCAGACCCGCAAAGGCGCCGCCGACGATAAAAAGGATGTTGGAGGTGTCGACTTGGAGAAACTCTTGCTGCGGATGCTTGCGACCGCCCTGCGGCGGGACCGAGGCAACGGTGCCCTCGATCAACTTCAGCAGGGCTTGCTGAACACCCTCTCCGGAGACATCGCGGGTAATCGATGGATTGTCCGATTTGCGCGAGATCTTATCGATCTCGTCGATATAGACGATGCCGGTCTGCGCCTTCTCGACGTCGTAGTCGCACTTCTGAAGCAGCTTCTGGATGATGTTCTCGACGTCCTCGCCGACATAGCCGGCCTCGGTCAAGGTCGTCGCATCGGCGATCGTGAAGGGCACATTCAGCAGGCGTGCGAGTGTCTCCGCCAGCAGCGTCTTGCCCGACCCGGTCGGGCCGATCAAGAGGATATTGCTCTTGGCGATCTCGATGTCTTCCTTGGCCTCGGCGACCTCGAGACGCTTGTAATGGTTGTAAACCGCGACCGACAGAACCTTCTTGGCCTGCTCTTGACCGATCACGAACTCGTCGAGCCGCGCTTTAATCTCGCGCGGCTTGGGAAGGTTGTTGGTGGCCTCGCCGACACCGTCCTGCATCTCCTCGCGAATGATGTCGTTGCAGAGCTCGACGCATTCATCACAGATGAAAACGGACGGGCCGGCAATAAGCTTGCGGACCTCGTGTTGACTCTTGCCGCAGAACGAGCAGTAGAGTAGTTTCCCATCGTCGCTCTTGCCGTGGCTATTTCCACTCATCGCGGTCGAGTCTCCGTGCGGTCGGTTGGTTTCAGGATGACAGGCTCCCTGAAGGCGCAAACTCAATCATAACGGTTTGCTGTTGGATGGCAAGATGGTGACGATTCCCGCCCGTCACCACGGGATCCGGCATCCGATCCGCGGTATCCGGCGCAGAGCGACGATCCGAAGCCGGATGTACGCGACCCGTGCGGGATGTCGAAATCAGGCCTTCGTCGGCGCCGGACCGCGCTCGTCGATCACCTTATCGATCAAACCGTATGCCACGGCCTCCGCGCCGCTCATGAAGCGGTCACGCTCGGTATCGTCCGCGATCTTCTCGATCGGCTGGCCTGTGTGATGGGCGAGAATTTGGTTGAGTCGATCGCGAATATACAGAATCTCGCGCGCGTGGATGTCGATATCCGTCGCCTGGCCTTGGAACCCGCCCAAGGGCTGATGGATCATCATGCGCGAATGGGGCAAGCAGACGCGCTTGCCCGGCGCACCGCCCGCCAGCAGCAAGGCACCCATGCTGGCCGCCTGACCGATGCACATGGTGCTGACGTCGGGCCTGACGAACCGCATGGTGTCGTAGATCGCCAAACCCGCCGTGACTGAGCCGCCGGGCGAGTTGATGTAGAGATGGATGTCCTTATCCGGGTTCTCGGACTCAAGGAACAGGAGCTGCGCCACGACGAGATTCGCCATGTGATCCTCGACCTGGCCGACGAGGAAGATGACACGCTCCTTGAGAAGCCGCGAGTAGATATCGAACGACCGCTCGCCGCGCGCCGTCTGCTCGACGACGATGGGCACCAGCCCCAGCCCGGAGGGCTGCCAATCCGAACGGATCGAGGTATAGCTCATAGGATGTCTCATCGTCTTAAACCGCGTTCAGAGTGAAAACCGACGCCCGACCGCGGAGCGTCGCCGCGAGCGGATATACGACCGGGCCGACGCATGGATACCGGCCCGTCACGGCCGCTGCCGTCAAAAGCCGGGGCGAGGACCCGACTCGGACAACTGAGCGAAGGTCAGAACCTCTTCTTCGACCTCGACCTGTCCCAGCACCCAGTCAACGACCTGACCTTCGAGCACGAGACTCTCGACCGAGGCAAGATGCTTGGGGTCGGAGTAAAAATAATCGACCACCGCCTGCGGATGCTCGTAGGTCGAGGCGTTTTCCTCGACCGCAGCACGCACGCGTTGCGCATCGGGGCGAAGCCCTTGCCGCTTCACGATCTCGCCGATAATGAGACCGAGCGAGACACGTCGCTTCGCGGCTTCCTCGAACATCCCGTCCGGGAGCGCCATACCCTTGGAGCCGAGCGTCTCGAGCATCTGCCCCTTCATCGCGCGAATCTCCTCCGCAACCAAGACTGCGGGCAACTCGATCTCGTGGGCCTCAAGGAGCAGATCCATCACAGCATCCTTTCTGCGGGCGTCGAGCCGCTGTTTCATCTCCCGTTCCATGTTTTGACGCACATCTTGGCGAAACCGCGCGATATCCCCGTCGGCGACACCGAACACCTCGACGAAGGTCGCATCGACCTCGGGCAAAACGGACTCCTCCACCGTCTCGACGGTCACCTCGAAACGTACCGGCTTGCCGGCGAGATGCTCGGCCTGGTAGGGATCGGGAAACACGAGATCGAGCGTGCGCTGATCGCCGGCGCAGGCGCCGATCAAGCCGTCCTCGAACCCCGGGATCATGCGGCCCGAGCCCAGCTCGAGCTTGACCCCGGTGGCGGAGCCGCCCTCGAACGGCTCGCCGTCAAGGGTTCCGACGAAGGAAATGGTCAGAAGATCGCCCGTCGCCGCTGCTCGCTCCACCGGCTGCCGGGTGGCGTGCTGTCGACGCAGACGCATGACCATCGCATCGATATCCTCGTCGGAAATCTCGGCGACCGGGGACTTCACGACACGCCCGGCCAGGGATGCAACCTCCACCTGCGGCAAGACCTCGAAGATCGCCGTATAGCCGAAACGCTGCTCGACCGGATCGATCTCGGGCTCGATGCGCGGCATCCCGGCGGGACGCAGCGATTCCTGCATGAGCGCCTCGGAGAAGCTGGACTCGACGAGCTCGCCGAAGACCTCTTGGTGCACGGCCTCGCCATAGCGTTGACGCAGCACCTTCATGGGTACCTTGCCCGGCCGGAATCCGGGCATACGTGCGCTGCGACCGAGCTTCTGCAAGCGCTTCTCCACCTCGGCCGCGATCTGCTCGAAAGGCAGATCGATCTTCATCCGTCGCTCCAGTCCCTCGCCCGTATCCACCGAAACCTGCATCATGTCTCTCCGGTCGGCCCCTCGCCGAGAGGGTCCGTAGGTTGTTGAATCTTGGATCGGGCAGAGACGCCCAAACCGCATAAAAGCTGTCCAGTATAGCGCACGCGCCGGCCGTGGCGAACGCTATCGGATCACCCGGGCGCTCGCCCCGTGTCGACCCCACGCTCGTGCTCGCCGGAGCGGCGTAGCTCGCGCTTGAGGATCTTTCCCGCCGCATTCTTCGGCAAGGCGTCTCGGATCACCAGTCGGCGCGGGATCTCGTGCCGCCCCAGATGCTCACGGCACCAGGCACGCAGACTCGACTCGGTCGCCGAGGAGCCGCCGCGCAGGACGACGTGTGCGACCGGGATCTCGCCGTGACGTGCATCCGGATCGCCGACGACCGCCGCCTCCGCAACCTCCGGATGCGCATACAGCGCCTCCTCGATCACGCGCGGATAGACGTTTATTCCGTTGGTGATGATGAGGTCTTTGATGCGGTCGACCAAGTAGACGTATCCGTCCGCATCGCGATAGCCGAGATCGCCGGTACGGAACCAGTCTCCGAAGAAGCTCTCGCAGGTCGCCTCGGGCTGGTTGTGATAGCCCTGCATCACGCTCGGTCCGCGGACACAGACCTCGCCGTAGGTCCCGTCCGCCACCTCGCGCCCTTCGGGATCGAGGATCCGGGTCTCGACCGTGGGAATCGGCAACCCGATCGAGCCGGGCTTGCGTACGCCCGCGATCGGATTCACGCAGGTCACGGGTCCGCATTCGGTCGGGCCGTCGCCTTCGAGGATCGGAATCCCGAAACGCTCCTGAAAGGCCGTCATCAATGCAGCCGGCATAGCCGCGCCGCCGCTCACGCAGACCCGAACGCTGCGCCAGTGCGCAAGCATATCGGCATCGAGCCGCAGCAGTACGCCGTAAAGGCTCGGCACGCCGAGAAAGACGCTCGCACCGTGACGACCGATCGCCGCGGAGATCGCTCCCGGATCGAACTTGGGAACAGGCACGATGCCGAGACCATGCAGCAAGGGTGTGAGCACACCGACCGTCGCGGCGAAGGCGTGAAACATCGGCAGTACGACCAGGATGCGGTCGGCCGGGGTGAGCGCAAGCGCCTGCGCGACGCCATCGGCGTTCGCGATCAGATTGGCGTGCGACAGCATGGCGCCCTTGGGACGACCGGTGGTGCCGGAGGTGTAGAGGATCGCGGCAGTCGCGTGCTGCGGATCGCGCGCGCCGACGGGCGGGGGCTCCGTGCTGCGCATCATGGCGCCGAAATCCAGCATCGCCGGATCGGCCGAGGGGGCCGCACCGATCCGCACCCGCACAGCCACGTCGGTCAGGCCGTCGAGCGCGGCGGCCGCTGCCGCATCGTACGCCTCGTGATGGATGAGACCGACCGCCCCGCTGTCGGCGAGGATGTAGGCCATCTCTTTGGGGTTGAGCAGAAGGTTGAGCGGCACCAGCGTGCCGCCGGCCTTGAGCGCACCGAGATAGGCGACGACGAAGTCGGCACCGTTGCCGCAGAGCAGGCCCAGCCGATCGCCCTCGCGGATGCCGGCCGCGGCCAGCGCACCGGCGACCCCGTCCGAGGCCCGATCGAGTGCGGCGTAGCTCCAATCACCCTGATCGGAGCAGACGCCGATCGACTCGCCGTACCTTGCCGCCGTCGCCCGAAAGCGCGCGGGGATGTCCGGCGAAACGCTCGTACCCACCAGCGAGGATGCCGTCAGATCACCTTCGAGAAGCCGATCGGCCCGGTCTTGGTGGCCAGATAGGCGTCGAAGGCCATGCAGATGTTGCGCACCAAGAGACGCCCGCGCGGCAGGATGCGGATCTTCCTCGCGTCGACCTCGAGAAGACCGTCTCCGGCCATGTCGCGCAGCTTCATCAGGGCATCGGCGAAATACTCGTCGAAGCGGATATCCCAAGCGGCCTCGGCTGACGGGATGTCCAGCTCGAAGTGACAGATCAAACGGGTGATCATGTCGCGGCGAATCAAATCGTCGCGGGTCAGCTCGATACCGCGGAAGACCGGCAGGCGCCCGGCGTCGAGATCCGCGTAATACTCTTCCAGACCACGCCGATTCTGGCCGTAGGTGTTGTCGATCTTGCCGATCGAGGTCACCCCGATCCCGATCAGATCGCAGTCGGCGTGGGTCGAATAGCCTTGGAAGTTGCGATAGAGGGTCCCGGCCTGCTGGGCACGGGCGAGCTCGTCGTCGGGGCGAGCGAAATGGTCCATGCCGATATAGACATAGCCGGCCTCGGTGAGGCGCTCGATCGTCGACTGAAGGATATCGAGCTTCGCCTCGGGCGCCGGCAGATCGGCCTCGTTGATCCGCCGTTGCGGCTTGAAGCGCTCGGGCAGATGGGCGTAGTTGAAGACCGACAGGCGCTCCGGATCGACCGCGATGATGCGCTCCAAGGTCCTCGCGAAGCTCTCGGGGGTCTGGAAAGGCAGACCGTAGATGAGATCGATGCTGATCGAGCGGAAACCCTCCGAGCGGGCCGCCTCGAGCACCGCCATGGTCTCGGCCTCGGTCTGGATACGGTTCACGGCCTGCTGAACCCGCGGATCGAAGTCCTGCACGCCCAGGCTCATCCGGTTGAAGCCCAGACGGCGCAGCAACGCCACACCGGCGGCATCGGCCTCGCGCGGATCGATCTCGATCGAGTACTCGCCGACATCGTCCCCGGCCAGGTTGAAGTGCCGGCGCGTGGTGTCCATCAGCTCGGTCATCTGAGCATGACTGAGGAAGGTCGGCGTGCCGCCGCCCCAGTGCAGCTGCTCCACGACACGGGACTTGTCGAACAGCTCCGACTGCAGGGCGAGCTCCTTGTACACGCGCTCCAGATAGGGCGGAGCCAGGGAACGGTCTTTGGTCGCGATCTTGTTGCAGGCGCAATAGAAGCAGACGGTGTCGCAGAAGGGGATGTGGAAATAGAGCGAGAGCGGACGACCGCTGTGATTGCTGCGCTCGCAGGCCGCGCGATAGGCCGCGGCGTCGAAGGATTCGTCGAACTCCACCGCGGTCGGATACGAGGTATACCGTGGGCCGCTTTGATCGTAGCGACGGATCAGATCCAGATCGAATGAAATACCTTGTTCCACCGTTCAACCCTCCGGCCGCGGGGTCGGCTGTGCCACCCGCTCGGCCATGTTCGTAGCGCCTGTCTCAGGCATCATCCCCGCCGACATCGAGGCCGCGACGGTGCGTCTCGTTGATCTGTTTGAGCAGGGTATGGAATGGAATCTCTTCCGCGTACTTGCCGGCCGGATCCATGAACGGCAGATCCTCGCGCTCGAAGGCTTCGCTCTTCGCCCGAGGCAAGCTCATCGGGCCGTGGCCTCTTCGAGCAGCTCTAGCTGATGGCGATCGAGCTGCTCGCGCGTCAGCAGGAAGACACCCTCCCCGCCGCGCTCGAATTCGATCCAGGTGAAGGGTACGCTCGGCAAGCGGCGCTCGAGCTCCGGTGCTGCGCTCCCGACCTCGACGATCAGGATGCCCTCGTCGGTCAGGTGGCTTGCAGCATCCGCCAGGATCCGCACGACGAGATCCAGACCGTCTTCGCCACCGAAGAGACCTAGCTCGGGCTCGTTGCGGTATTCGAGCGGCAGGGAATCCAGCTCTGAGCGAGAAATGTATGGGGGATTGGAGACGATGACGTCGTAGCGGTCATTCGGAAGGGATGCGAACAGATCCGAATCAAGGACGCGAACCCGATCCTCGACACCGTGACGCGCGACGTTGCGTCTTGCCACCCCCAAGGCGTCGGGCGAGATGTCCACCAAGTCGACGTCCACATCCGGCAGATGCACGGCCGCGGCAACGCCGATACAACCGCTCCCGCAGCACAAATCGAGCACTCGACCGACGATCTCGCCGTCGATCCAGGGCTCGAATCCGGCCTCGACCAACTCGGCGATCGGAGAGCGCGGCACCAGGACATCCGGTGTCACGATCATCTCCAGACCGGCAAACCAGGTGCGCCCGGTCAGGTAGGCCGCCGGAATACGTTCCAGGACGCGGCGCTCAAGCATATTGCACACCAGCACGCGCTCCGCCGGGGTCAACCGACAGTCGCGAAAGGCGGCGGGTAGTCCCGGATCCAGAGTCAACGCGCCGAGGACCAGGTGAGCGGCCTCGTCGATGGCGTTGTCGGTCCCGTGACCGAAGAAAAGTCCGGCGGCGTTGAAACGGCTTGCGCCCCACCGCACGAAGTCTTGTATCGTGATCAAACCATCCGGCTGCTCGGCCATACGAGGTATCGAGGAAAACGCGTCAGTGAATCCAGCGCTGCAGGATACCACTACCGCGAGCCCCTGTTCAGCCCCGTTGCCGGGAGACACCAAAGACGGCGCGGACGCCGGTCCCGCCCCGGGATGCCGCGGCGGGTCGGCTATGCCGCGCGGCGTTTGGCGTCGTCTTCGAGCTCCTCGACCCCGATCTTCGGCGCTCCGGGTCGACCGCGGCCGCGGTCGACCAAGTCCTGCAGGGAGATGTCGCTGAGAAAACGAAAGATTTCGTCGCTGAGCTGATCCCATAGATGGTGCGTCAGGCAACGCTGCCCGTCCCGGCAGTTCTCCCGACCGCCGCAGCGGGTGAACTCCACCCACTCGTCGACCGCGCAGATAATGTCGGCGATCGAGATCTCCTCGGCCGGCCGGCCGAGATAATACCCTCCCCCCGGTCCGCGTACGCCCCGTACGAGCTTTTTGCTGCGCAGTGCGGCAAACAGCTGCTCGAGATACGACAACGAGATCCCTTGATTCACCGAGACGTCCGCCAGCGTCACCGGCCCGTTGCCGGAATGCAGAGCGAGGTCGAGCATAGCGGTTACCGCATATCTGCCTTTCGTCGATAGTCTCATCGTAGGATGCCTGGAGTGAGTGAGCCGACGGGCGCGCGGATCGTCGCGAGAGCGCCCGGTATCCTCCAGTTAAGTAGTCAACAATTTCGACATTTCAATGCGCAACCGATCGATCGGCGCCGGAGAAGGGGCTTGGAGAGAAGGGATCTCGCGGGAACAGACCCGCTTTCAGAGACGGCGCGCTAAGGGCAGAGCGTCACCCGCGCGCCGGACGCGAACGTCGGCGGAGTGACCGGCGCATCTCCGAAGACGCGCCCCTGCCGCTGGCAATACGTCAGCCACTTGCCGATGAAGGCATTCGCTCGCCATTTCTCGACCAGCGCGGGCGCACGATAATCGGCCCGCAGCGGCAAGACCGTTTGGCTCAGATCGATCACCTCGACCTGACGGGCGTCGTGATACACCCTCAAGCGGGCGTCCGGATCCGGGAGCACAACCCCTTGAACGGGGAAAAGATAGGTCAGACGAAGGATGGTCGTGAAGCGCGCCTGTTCTTCGACCTCGAGATAGAGATCGACCCCTTCGCTGCAACACGATCCATAGACACCCGGGGGACGCGCGACTAGATCCGGGACCAAACGGGAGAGGCGCGCGAAGTTCTCTTCGCAGAGACTCATGAGCGCGCCGACATTGGGGCGACCCGACAGGACGCATGCGGTCGCCCAAGGGTGGCAAAAGCGCTGCATCGAGACCGGAACCGAGACGGGGTGCGCGACTGTCGAGCTAAGCGTTGCCGGATGCCTGGGCCTGCGCCTGCTCTGCGATCTGACGCTTGACCTCGACCATGTCGAGCTCCCCTGCCTTGGTCAGGAGATCTCGAAATTGACTCTCCGGGAGCGCGCCGGGCTGCGAGAAGATGATGATCTGCTCGCGAAAGATCATGAGGGTCGGGATCGAGCGAATATGGAAGTGACCCGCGATCTCTTGTTGCTCTTCGGTGTTGATCTTGGCGAAGACGACATCGGGCAGGTCCTCGGAGACCTTGTCGTAGACGGGCGCGAAGGATCGGCAGGGACCGCACCAAGGCGCCCAGAAATCGACGACGACGAAGGCGTTGTCGCGAATGGTGTCTTCGAAATTGGTCCCGTCGAGCTCGATTACGGCCATGAAGAAATCCTGCTATGCATTCGGCGATTAAACATTGCCGAAGATGGTATCAGAATCCCGGCCCCTCGGCAGTTTCACCGGTTCGAAACAGGGATATTCCGAAGGCGCTCGCCCCGGTCGGGCCGGCACAGCCGGCCCGACGTGCGGTGCCGATCATCGGCGACACACGATGGGACGACGTCAGCTTGCGGAGAGTTTCGTGATGATCTCGTCGCGGATCCCGTCGACCGAGCCGATGCCCGTCACCTTGACGTAACTGGGTGCATCCGCGCCGCCCTGCTCGGCCCACGCCGAGTAATAGTGGATCAGCGGCTCGGTCTGGTCGTGATACACCCGCAGCCGCTCCTTGACCGTGTCCTCGCGGTCGTCGTCGCGCTGGATCAGGGGCTCGCCCGTCTCGTCGTCCTTGTCGGCCTCCTTCGGGGGATTGAAGAGGACATGGTAGGTCCGACCCGAGCCCGGATGAACGCGACGACCCGACATGCGTCGGATGATCTCTTCATCCGGCACGTCGATCTCGACCACGACATCGATCCCCACGCCGGCCGCCTTCAAGGCATCGGCCTGGCCGAGGGTACGCGGAAAGCCATCGAAGAGGTAGCCGCTCTTGCAGTCCTCGTCGAGGATGCGCGCCTTCACCATGCCCATGATGATGTCGTCGGAGACCAGGCCGCCCTCGTCCATGATCTTCTTGGCCGCTTTGCCCAGATCAGTCCCCTGCTTGACGTGCGCCCGCAGCATGTCGCCGGTGGAGATCTGCGGGATCTTGAAGTGCTCCTTGATGAAGCCGGCCTGCGTTCCTTTTCCCGCGCCCGGGCCGCCCAATAGGATGACGCGCATGTCGCTTTCCCCCAGTGATGTTTATTTAAGGTGCGCCCGAGTGTGCCACAGTCGGATTCGACAGGACCACAGAACAAATCCATTGCGGGATCGGGCGGGCTTATGGCTAGAGGCGACTCCGACGACCGCTCGACGCCGTCGCGCCGGCCAGGACCGGCAGGCGCGGGAAGACAACCTCGTGCGGTCGCAGCGTCGACCCTCAACGCCCGGCGATCATCATACCGAGCATCAGCTTATTGAGACGCGCGACGAAGGCCGCCGGATCGTCGAGCTGCCCACCCTCGGCGAGCTGAGCCTGATCGAGCAGGATGAGTGCGAGATCGGCGAACCGGTCGTCTTGGGTCTCGGATTCCAGACGCTTGACCAAAGGATGACCGAGGTTGACCTCGAGGATCGGCTTGCTCTCGGGTGCGCTCTGACCGACCGCCTTGAGCACGCGCGCCAGATTGGCACTCATGTCGTGCTCGCCGACCACCAGACAGGCCGGGGAGTCGACCAGACGGGTGCTCGGCCGGACCGACTCGACGCGCTCGCCCAGGGTGGACTTAAGCCGATCGAGCAGACCGCCATGTTCGGCAACGGCCTTCTCCTTTGCCTCCTTTTCTTCCGCATCCGCCAAGCCGCCGAGATCCAGGTCGCCCTTGGCGACCGAATGCAGCGTCTTGCCCTTGTACTCGGTGAGATGGCTCACCAACCACTCGTCGACGCGGTCGGACAACAGCAGCACCTCGATGCCCTTCTTGCGGAAGACCTCCAGATGCGGGCTGTGACGCGCCGCCGCCGCGCTGTCGGCGGTGATGTAGTAGATCTTCTCCTGGCCATCCTTCATGCGATCCAGGTAGCCGTCGAGCGACTCGCGCTGGGCATCGCTCTCGCCTTGGGTGCTGGCGAAGCGCAGCAGGCCGGCGATGCGCTCCTTGTTCGCGAAGTCCTCGGCCGGACCTTCCTTGAGCACACGTCCGAACTCGTCCCAGAACTCGCCGTACTTCTCCGGCTCGTCCTTGGCCAGGGTGTCCAGGAGTCCGAGGATCCGCTTGGTGTTGGCCTGGCGGATGGTGTCGATCTTGCGGTTGTGCTGCAGGATCTCGCGCGAGACGTTCAAGGGCATGTCGTCCGAGTCGACCACGCCCTTCACGAACCGCAGATAGTGCGGCATCAGCTTGTCGGCCTCGTCCATGATGAAGACGCGGCGCACATAGAGCTTCACGCCGTGCTTGGCGTCGCGCTCCCAGAGGTCCCAGGGCGCACGCTTGGGAACGAAGAGCAGCGTGGTGTACTCGTTCGTCCCCTCGACCCGGTTGTGGGCATAGGCGAGCGGGACATCGAAGTCGTGCGACACATGCTTGTAGAAGTCGTGATACTCCTCCTCCGTGATCTCCGACTTGTTGCGCATCCAGAGTGCGGTGCCGCGGTTGACCTGCTCGTACTGCGGCGGCTGATCCTTCGCCTTTTCGGCCTCCTCGCCGTAAAGCTCCTTGCGCATCTCCACCGGTAGGGCGAGATGGTCGGAGAATTTGCCGATGATGCTGCGCAGCCGCCAGGCATCCAGGAACTCCTTCTCGTCGTCCCTCAGGTGCAGGATAACGTCCGTGCCGCGCCCGGGTTTTTCGAGCGTCTCCAGGGTGAAGCTGCCGCGGCCGTCGGACTCCCAACGCACCCCGTGCTCGGCACCCAGACCGGCGCGGCGCGAGATCAGGGTCACCTTGTCGGCCACGATGAAGGCCGAGTAGAAACCGACGCCGAACTGGCCGATCAGCTTGCTGTCTTTGGCCTGATCGCCCGAGAGCGCCTCGACAAATCGGCGCGTGCCGGAGCTGGCGATGCTGCCGATGGTGTCGATCACCTCTTGGCGGCTGAGCCCGATGCCGTTGTCCGACACCGTGAGCGTGCCGGCATCCTTGTCGACCTCGACGCGAATGCGCAGATCGCTCTCGCCTTCGTAGAGCCCGTCGTCGCTCAGCGCCTCGAAGCGCAGCTTCTCGGCCGCGTCGGAGGCGTTGGAGACCAGCTCGCGCAGAAAGATCTCCTTGTTCGAGTACAGCGAACGGATGACGAGATCCAGCACCTGGCTGACCTCGGCCTTGAACTCCAGTGTTTCTTTGTGCGCTTCGACTGTCATCGTCTGTAGTACCTCGATCGTTCTTCGATCCAACTGAATTTAAGGGGGTATCACCCGGACGCGCCCGGTCGCCGGAGACCCCGCGCGGGGTCCGAGCGCCGCGCACCCGAGCCGATCCGGTATTGTCGCATGGGCTTGCGGGGATACAATGCCGCGCGAGTACGCCTTTCGGGACGGGAACCCGCATCGCCGACAAAGCCGGCCGAAGCCGCTGGCCCGATCCGATCTGAGTCATGCCCTCGCGCCCGCAGCCGGCCACTTAGTGGCCGGGGCCGGCCATGTCAATACACGTCAAGGGGTTGAAGATGCAACCGCAAGTGATCGCGACAACGCCATTCGAGGGGCAGCGCCCCGGCACCTCCGGCCTGCGCAAGAAGGTCGATGTGTTCCGGCAGCCGCACTATCTGGAGAACTTCGTTCAGGCGATCTTCGACACCCAGACCGATGTCGCGGGCGGGACGCTGGTCGTCGGCGGCGACGGACGTTACTACAATCGCGAGGCGATCCAAACCATCCTGCGCATGGCGGCCGCCAACGGGGTCAAACGCGCGCTGGTCGGGCGCGGTGGGATCCTCTCCACACCGGCCGCCTCCTGCATCATCCGCAAGTACCGCACGCGTGGCGGCATCATCCTCTCGGCGAGCCACAACCCAGGCGGCCCGGACGGCGACTTCGGCATCAAGTTCAACATCGCCGCAGGCGGACCCGCGCCCGAGTCGGTCACCGACGCCATCTTCGCGCGGACCCAAACGATCCGCGAATACCGCACGCTCGACTGCCCGGCGACCGATCTGGACGCGCTCGGCACGGTGCGTATCGGCGACATGGAGGTCGAGATCATCGACCCGGTGAGCGATTACGCCGAGCTGATGGAGTCGCTGTTCGACTTCAACGCCATCCACCAGTTGTTCAATTCCGGCATCTTCCGCATGCGCTTCGATGCCATGCATGCCGTGACCGGCCCCTATGCCAAAGAGATCATCGAGACGCGCCTGGGCGCGGCACCGGGCACCGTCCTGAACGGCGAAGCGCTGGAGGATTTCGGCGGCGGACATCCGGATCCGAATCTCGCGCATGCCAAAGAGCTGGTGGCCATGACCGAGGGACCGGATGCGCTGGACTTCGGTGCGGCCTCGGACGGCGACGGCGACCGCAACATGATCCTCGGCAAGAAGTGCTTCGTCACCCCGAGCGACAGCCTTGCGGTGCTCGCGGCGAATGCGCACCTGGTTCCCGGCTATCGCGCCGGCATCCGCGGCATCGCGCGCTCCATGCCGACCAGCCAGGCCGCGGATCGTGTCGCCGAGCAGTTGGGCGTGGAATGCTTCGAGACCCCGACCGGCTGGAAATTCTTCGGGAACCTGCTCGACGCCGGCCGGATCACGCTCTGCGGCGAGGAGAGCTTCGGCACCGGATCCGACCATGTCCGCGAGAAGGACGGTCTCTGGGCCGTGCTCTTCTGGTTGAACCTGCTGGCCGTGCGCCAGCAATCGGTCGCCGAGATCCTGGCCGAGCACTGGCGCCGTTTCGGCCGCAATTTCTACACCCGGCACGATTACGAGTCCGTCGACGCCACCGCCGCGGAAGGTCTGATGGACCACCTGGGGATTCTGCTCCCCGGCCTGCCCGGTCGGCGGCTCGGCGATCAGACGGTGAGCTACGCGGACGATTTCGCCTACACCGACCCGATCGACGGCAGCCGCTCCGAGCGACAGGGCATCCGCATCGGCTTCGAGAGCGGCGCACGCATCGTCTTTCGTCTCTCGGGCACGGGTACCGAGGGGGCGACGCTGCGGATCTATCTCGAATTCTTCGAGCCGGATCCCGATCGTCACCAGCGGGACACCCAAGAGGCGATGCAACCGCTGATCCTGATCGCGTGCGAGCTCGCTCAGATCGAGGCACGGACCGGGCGCAGCGAGCCGGACGTCGTCACCTAAAGCGCGTCCAGAGCGAGATGCTCATTTTCGAGTGAGCTCGACGTTCGGTGCATCCAAAACCCTTAGCGGAGACGCGCTTTAAAATGATCTATTTTTTAAAATCTTAAACCGCGCCGGCTCCAGCGAAGGACTTATCCAGACAGGCATTCCGAATGATCCGCAAGAACCCTTCCGGCGATTTGCCGGTGATCGACGAATCCGCTTACATCGACAAGACCGCGATCATCTGCGGGAAGGTCATCATCCACGAGAACGTCTTCGTGGGTCCCTACGCCGTCATCCGCGCCGACGAGGTCGATGCACAGGGTGAAATGGAGCCGGTGGTGATCGGCGCCAACTCGAACATCCAGGACGGCGTGGTCATTCATTCGAAGTCCGGCGCAGCGGTCACCGTCGGAATGAACACCTCGATTGCGCATCGCTCCATCGTCCACGGCCCCTGCCATGTCGGCAACCGGGTCTTCATCGGCTTCAACAGCGTACTCTTCAACTGTCGGGTCGGCGACGGCTGCGTGGTCCGCCACAACGCGGTGGTCGACGGCTGCGACCTCCCGCCCGAGTTCTACGTCCCCTCCACGACGCGCATCGGCCCTTCGACCGATCTGGATTCCATCCAGCGGGTCACGCCTCAAGCGAGCGAGTTCTCGGAGGACGTGATCCGAGCCAATGTCGATTTGGTCCGGGGATACAAACGCCTTCAAAACGAGTTCTAAATTAAACTTCGGCCCTCTGGGGTTTGAGATGTCGGTAGGCTCCGGTGATGTCGGAGCCCCCTGGATCGCCGGTGGATGCCGAAGTTTAAGTAATTTTTTAATGTTCTTTATCTCCTGAATCCCGTCGTCTACCGAGGCTCTTGATCGGGATGGCGTCGATGGCGCATCTCACCTTGCGGATCACTCTCTACGGGATTCAGATCGGGCTCGGCGTCCATGGGGGGCGCACGCCGCGGGTCGACATCCTCCTCATCTTCGTCCATGAGGATACGCCGACCGTCGCCGTCCAGATCATCGTATTGGCCGGTTCGGGTCGCCCAGAAGAGCACGGCAACCGCAGCGAGTCCGAGGACCAGCATGCCGGGGATCAGGCCGTAGATCACGTCCATCGTCGATCGAACCTCCACTTCATGCCATTAAACCGCGCCCATTGCGGTATGCGATGTTTTTGGATGGGATCGGCCCCGGCAGTGTTGTCGACCGCTGGGCACTGCGCGGTTTAAGAGATTAAAAAATAGATTATTTTAAACCGCGTCCCCGCTAAGGCCATGGATGTGCCAAACGTCGAGCTCACTCGAAAGTGAGCATCTCGCTCTGGACGCGGTTTAAGCGCCCGCTCGCGTCAGGGCGCGCGCGGAGCGCCGTCGTCCCTCGGCTTAAACACCGCACGTATCCGCGCCGAGTTGCCGATGACCGCCAGCGAGCTGAGCGGCATCGAGACGGCGGCGATCAGGGGCGTGATGACCGCGGCCATCGCAAGCGGGACCATGATGAGATTGTAAACCACCGAAATACCGATGTTCTGGCGGATGGTCCGAAGGGTGCGTCGCGACAGTCGGGCCGCCTCCTCGACACGCCCGAGCTCGCTGGACATGAGCACGATATCCGCGCTGGCGATCGAGACATCGGTCCCGCTCCCCATGGCGATACCGACATCTGCCCGCACCAAGGCAGGCGCGTCGTTCACCCCGTCGCCCACCATGGCGACCCGATGCCCGTCGCGCTGAAGCTCGGCGATCACGCGGTCCTTGTCCTCGGGCATCACCTCGGCGATGACCTCGATCCCGCCTCCGAGCTGTGCTGCGATCGCCTCGGCCGTCTCGCGGCGATCACCGCTCAGGAGCGTCACCCGGATCCCGCGCTCGCGCATCCGCGCGATAACGCGTGCGGCGTCGGGACGCAGCGGATCGGCGACGCCGAGCCGCAGCACCTCTTGGCCGGCCCGCGCGCAATGGACGAGGCCCGAGGTACCGGCGGACTGCTCGTCGCCGTCGAACCAGGGCTGCACGCCGTTGCGGATTAACCACTCCCGCGAGCCCGCGAGGATCTCCACACCCGCGACAATCCCCTTGATCCCGAGTCCGGGCGCGACCTCGACCGCATCCACCGGCGCGGCGATGCGGCCGATCTCGGCACGCTCGCAAAGGTTCAGGATGGCGGCGGCAATCGGATGCTCGGAGAGCCGTTCGAGCGCTTGGAGCACACCGAGGACATCGCGCTCCTCGGGCGTCAGATCATGCGGTCCGTCGAGTTGGCGCCAATTACCGGGCTCGCTCGCGAGCCCCGTCACGGCGGGTCGCCCGAGAGTCAGCGTCCCGGTCTTGTCGAAGACGAAATGATCGATCGAGGAGAGCCGCTCGAGTACGGCACCGTTCTTCACCAGGATGCCGCGCGAGGCGGCAAGCCCGGTCGCCACGGCGACCGCCATGGGTGTGGCCATTCCGAAGGCGCAGGGACAGGTGATAATAAGCACGGCTGTCGCCGCCATGACCGCGACCTCGACATCCACCCGCATCCAAATCAGGAAGGTCGAGGTCGCCAGACCGAGGGTTGCCGCGACGAACCAGGGCACGATCCGGTCGGCAAGCCGCTGGATCGGGGCCTTGCTGGCTTGAGCGTCCTCGACCAGCCGGATGATGCGACCCAGCGCGGTCTCGCGCAGCAAGGCACCGATGCGCACCGTCAGGACACCGGCACCGTTGATGGTACCCGCGACCACCTGATCGCCCACCGCCTTGGCGACCGGTCGCGACTCGCCGGTCAACATGGATTCATCCACCCCGCTGCCGCCCGCGATCACCTCCCCGTCGACGGGGATCCGCTCGCCGGGACGCACCAGCACGCGCTCGCCGAGCTTGAGTGCGCGCACGGGAACGACCGACTCGGTCTCCCCGCCCTCTCCGTCCAACCGGGTCGCGACCTTCGGCTGCAGATCGAGCAGCCGTTGTGTCGAGGCGACGGCCTTGCGGCGCGAGATCGCTTCGAGATAGCGCCCGACCAGGATGACGAAGAGGAAATTGACGACGGTGTCCCAGTAGACGTCGCCGATGCGCGAGATGCCGAGCGTGACATAGAGGGAGTAGATGTAGGTGGTCGTCACACCGATGGCGATCGGCAGGTCCATGCTCAGATGGCCCGAGCGCAGACCGGACCAAGCGCCGCGAAAGAAGGGCGCACCCGAATACAGCAGCGTGGGTGTGGCGATGGCAAAACCGAGCCATTGAAAGAGACCGCGGAACTCGCCTTGATCGGCGCCGGCATAGAGCGCGATCGAGATCCACATGAGGTTCATCATCGCGAAACCGGCCCAGGCCATGCGGTAGAGCATGGCGCGGTTCTCGCGCCCGATCGCACCCTCGGCGGATTCGGGATCGAAGGGCGCGGCGGCATAGCCGAGATCGGCGAGTCGGCGCAGGATCCGCGAGAGCTTCAAGCGCCCGTTGTCCCAACGCACGCGCAGCCGCCGGCCGGTGAGATTCACACGGGCCTCCTCGACCCCCGGCATGGCACAAAGCCCCTTTTCGATCAGCCAGACACAGGCCGCGCAGTGGATGCCTTCGACCAGCAGATTGATCTCGCGGGACTCGCCGGCGGTGTCGGTAAACTCCTCCTGCACGGCGTCGAGGTCGAAGACGCCCAAGTCCTTCGGCGGCTCGGGAGGCGGACCGAAGATCTCGCCCTCGGGGGTGCGCTTGTAGAAACCCTCGAGTCCGGCGGCGAAGATCGCCTCGCAGACCGACTTGCAGCCGATGCAACAGAAGGCCCGCTCGCGACCGGCAATAAAGGCCGTCTCGCGCGCAGATTCGGCGACCGGCAGACCGCAGTGAAAGCAGCGCGTTGGGGCCGAGGACGCATCCGGCTGCGGCTGCGATTGGAGGCTCGAAACCGGAGGCGTTCGAACCTCAGGGGCGAGCGACGTTGACACGCTCGCCGACGCTGTATTCGTCCTCGCCGCTCTTCGCGGCGATCAGGATGTCCCAAACACCGATCAACGGAAAGGATGTCTCCACCAGATAACGGCCCTTGGCCTCGCGAATCATCGGCAAAGCGAAATCGCGCGAGACGTCCGACGGTCGATAGGCGTAGAAGGTCGCCTCGTCGACGTCGACAGGCTGACCCGCATGATCGACCAGGACAAGCCTCATCGACTCCTCCACACCGGCCGTCAGCGGTCTAGGGATATCCGCACGCATCAGCCAACCCGGATCGCGTGCCTGGCGCGAAACCAGGTTGCGCTCGTAGTCTTGTCCACGCTCGTAATAATTTGCGTTGACCAACCCGGGATTGGTGCGGATGGCGAGAAACACGAAGATCAGATTAACGGCCAGCACCGTGACGATCAGGCCGATCCAGGCCAGAACCCAGGGGCTGCGCAGGGCAGGGGTCGGTTTGGAATTGGTTTCAGTGGTGTGGGTCATCGAGCTCATCGCTTTATATTGCCTCAATCTTTTTTCGCCATTCCCCGGATTGCCCGGGAACCGCTTCGAGAGAGCCGACGCAGGCGTCGGCTCTCGATCGCCCGAACCTGCCTAGCGACGCGGCCCGATGAAAACGCTTTCCCGGTCGGCCTCGACCACAGCGCCCGACGGCCTCGCCGCTTCGACATGAAACTGCACGGGGTGCTGTTCGCCGTCGAGCGAACGCTTCGGCACCTTGACGAAGACGACGGCGGGGGTCACTCCGCCCGGCGGTGCCACGATCGGCTCGTCCGCGCCGACGAGCGTCAAGCCGTCGGGGCCCGTCACGCTGATCCGCACGGAGAGCTCCTCGGGCATCTTGTTGAGGATCTTCAGTGTGTATTTGTTCTGGATGGATCCGTCGCTGAGCCGCACATACAGCGGCGCGCGCTCGTGCAGAACCTTGAGGTCGATCGCCGCCAAGGTGGAGAACCCATAGAGGATCCCGGCCAGCGCGACACTCATGATCGCCGCGTACACCCAGACACGCGGACGCAGCAAGAGTGTCTTGGTGGGCAATCCTTCGAGCTCGTCGAGCGAGGCATAGCGGATCAGTCCGCGCGGACGTCCGACCTTATCCATCACCTGGTCGCAGGCATCGATGCAGAGCGCACAGGTGATGCATCCCTCCTGTTGCCCGTTGCGGATATCGACACCGGTCGGGCAGACGGCGACACACTGGTTGCAGTCGACGCAGTCGCCGCCCGTGCGCGTTTCGCCGACTCCGCCGCGTTTCACGCGTCCGCGCGGCTCGCCGCGCGCGACATCGTAGGTCGGCACAATGGTCGTCTTGTCGAGCATGACGCCTTGGATTCGCGCATAGGGGCAGAGCCAGAAGCACGTCTGCTCGCGCATGAAACCGGCGAGGCCGTAGGTCCCGACGGTGAAGAGCGCGACCGTGATATAGGCCACGGGACCGGACTCGCCGGTGAAGAAGCTCCCCCATAGAGCGGGTGCGTCGGTAAACCAGGCCACGAAGCTGATACCCGTGATGAAGCCGATCAAGAGCCAAAGGGCGTGCTTGGTCGCCTTGATCCGAAACTTGCTTGGGGACATGGGCGCCTTGTCGAGCTTCCGGCGCTGCGGCGGACTGCCCTCGAGCTTCTCCTCGATCCAGGTGTAGATGTCGGTCCACACCGTCTGGAAGCAGAAGTAGCCGCACCAGACACGGCCGACCAACGCGGTCGCCACGGCAAGCAGGATGGCGAAGAACAGCAACAACAGCGACAGCATCCAGAAGTCCTGCGGAAGGACCGTCGCGCCGAAGATGTGATATTGCCGGTTCGGGATATCGAACAAGACCGCCTGTCGGCCGTCCCAACGCAAATAGGGTCCCAGGAAGTAGATCAACCAGACCGAGGCAGCCGCCCACTTGATGGTGCGCCACCGCCCGGCAAGACGTTTGGCGTGAATCGTCTCACCGCCGGTATTGACATGCCAATGCTCGGCCTCGGCATAGAGGTCGTCGACGGCGGTTTGGGTTGCGACAGGATTCGTGCTCACTGACCATCTCCACGACGGGGTCAAGGTTACGACAGGCGCGCTCGAGCGTTGCTGTGCAGGCGCATCGTGATGGCGCGCGAGGGGGAAGAGACGCAGGCGTGGTCCGGCCGATCAGACCCACGGGATCGAATCCGGTCGGGCGGATCTACCCGAAAACGACGTCGGCCGGTCGAAATCACCCGATCGCCGCATCCATAAATAAGCCAGCTTACGCCTCCGGCTGCTTTTTGGCCATGCGTTTTCGCAAGCGCAACCAGTTGATTCGGAAGCCGTTTACGGTACAAAAAAAGGGGGATCTCAGATCCCCCTCGATGACATGACAGCACGTCCAACGCCTTCAATGCTCGTTGTTCTTATGCGCCTCCGCATCCCTGTTCATCAAAGTGATGACCTTGTAGACCAGGAACACGATAATCAGGATAGCGATGACCACCATTGCAAGCGACATCCAAGTCACGAAGTCCCACGTCAGTCCTCCGGTCATGTCGATCTCCCCCCTTGCACCCCTCGTTGCCTGCGGGCCGGTGTGCCGGCCCACACTTCATCCCGATCGACTCATCCGCCCCCGCCGAGCTGGTGGACGTAGATGGCGAGCTTCTTGATATCCTGATCGTTGAGCTTGCGAACCTCGACATCGTCCACCTTCGCGACCGATCCGAAGGCCGGCATCACCGCATCGCGGGTTTCGGGCACGCCCGGCTGGTTGACGCCATACATGATCGTGTGTCGCGCACTCTCGAAGCCGCCCGGCTCGAAGCGCCAGATGCTGTCGGTAAGATTCGCCGCACCGACACTCACGATCTCGCCGTCCGCCAACTCGACCAGCACGCCGTTCGCCTTCTCGCCGTGACAAGCGTTGCAGCCCTTGGCGCGATACAGCTCCCAACCCTCCGCACTGCCTGCGCCGCCTTCGTTCATCTCGACAACCCAGTGTGCAAGCGCATCGATCTCTTCCTGGGAGAGGATCGTCGCGTGCGCGGTCATGGCGCCTTTGCGCCCGTTCGTCAACGTCTCCTTGATCTTCACCATCGAGCCGCCGTAGAGCCAGTCGTCATCAGCCAGGACAGGGTAGCCGGGATTGCCTTGCCCACCGCTGCCGTGGCAGGCGGAGCAATAATCCCCGAACAGCACCTTGGCCGATGCCAGCGTGTACTGCAGCAGACCCGGATCGGCGATGATCTCCTCGGCGGTCATCTGGCTGATCTGTTCTTCGAACGGACCGCGCTTCGCGTCGACCTGAGCGACACCCTGCTCGTACTCCTGGATCTGCGTCCACCCCAACAGGCCGGGTGTCGCCTGCTGACCGACCGGCCAGCTCGGATAAAGGATCGTGTAGACGATGACGAAGAGGATGGACGCCCAAAATCCGAGCATCCACCACCGCGGCGGCGGATTCGCCAGTTCCCGCAGGTTGTCGTCCCAGACATGCCCGGTATTGTTCTCACCGGGGAAGGGGTTATTTTCGGCCATGTGGGTCTCCGGTGTTCTCGTTGTCCTCTTCGAACGGGATGTGTTTCATGGCTTCGAGCTTTTCCCGGTTCTTGGGACGAAAGACGTAGAAGTAGGCACCGACCATCAGCAGGAAGATAACGACGGTGAGAATCGTGCCGATCCAATCATTCGTCGTCATCGCCTGCCAATCGGTCTGGAAGTAGTCGCTGAGCCTACTCACGGTAGGTCTTGGACTCGTCGAGAGCGACCATCGTGCCGAGGACCTGAAGATAGGTCACCAGCGCATCCATCTCGGTCTTTCCTTCCACGAGGGCCGGTGCGGCGTCGATATCGGCATCGGAATAGGGCACCCCCACCGCCCGCATGCCGCGCATGTGCCGCTGCATCTTCTTGCCGCTAAGATAATTCTCGTCCAGCCAGGGGTAGCCCGGCATCACGGACTCCGGAACTAGGGAACGCGGTGCACGCAGATGCTGACGCTGCCATTCGTCGGAGTACTTGCCGCCCACACGCGCCAGATCGGGGCCCGTCCGCTTCGATCCCCACTGGAAGGGATGATCGAACATGGACTCGGAGGCCAGCGAGTAGTGGCCGTAACGCTCTCGCTCGTCACGGAAGGGACGAATCATCTGCGAGTGACAGAGATAACAACCATTGCTCTGGTAAATATCGCGCCCGGCCAGCTCGAGCGCCGTGTAGGGACGCATCCCCTCGCCCGTCTTCCAATTCCATTGCTGCTGACCGGACTCGTCGACGGTCACGATCGGCTCTTTTCCGGCCTTGTCCCACACGATCTCCGGATAGGTGTGATACTCCATGGTGTTCTTCATATAGAAGAGCGGGACGATCTCGACCAACCCGCCTACGGACAGCACCAGGGCCGTCACGATGAGCAGGCCCCAGATGTTGACCTCCATCCATTCCTGAAAGGACTTCGGCTTCGTCTTTTTATCGGCCATTAGATGCTACTCCGGAGATCATGCCGCCGCCGGCAAGGCGCGCGCCTTGCTCAGGCTGCCTTCGGACAACGACTTGCGCACGGTCATCAAGATGTTGAAAAGCATCACGACGGCACCGAGCAGGAAGATCGCACCACCGACGGTACGCATCGCGTAGTAGGGGTGCATCGCGTCTACGGACTCGACAAAGGTGTAGGCCAAGGTGCCGTACTCGTCATAAGCCCGCCACATCAGACCCTGCATGATCCCCGAGACCCACATGGCCACGATATAGATCACGGTGCCGATCGTCGCCGTCCAGAAATGGAAGTTGATCAGACGCACCGAGAACATCTCGGTGTGATACAGACGGGTCATCAGGTGGTAGATGGCACCGATCGAGATGCCGGCCACCCAACCCAGCGCGCCGGAATGTACGTGACCGATCGTCCAGTCGGTGTAATGCGACAGTGCGTTGACCGTCTTCAGCGACATCACCGGTCCTTCGAAGGTCGACATGGCGTAGAAGGCGAGTGCGATGATCAGGAAACGCAGAACATAGTCGGTCCGCAACCGATCCCAGGCACCCGAGAGGGTCATCATGCCGTTCACGGCACCACCCCAGGAGGGGATGATCATTGCGATGGAGACCGCGGCCCCGAGCGATCCGGTCCAATCGGGCAGCGCGGTGTACTGCAGATGATGCGCACCGAGCCAGACATAGCCGAACATCAACGCCCAGAAATGGATGACCGAAAGGCGATAGGAGTAGATCGGACGCCCCGCCTGCTTGGGCACAAAGTAATACATGATCCCGAGGAAGCCGGCCGTCAGGTAAAACCCGACGGCATTATGCCCCCACCACCACTGGATCATGGCGTCCTGGACGCCGGAGAAGACCGAATAGGACTTGAAGAGTCCGACCGGGATGGCCAGGCTGTTCACCACATGCAGATAGACGATCATGATCATCATGCCGAGGAAGAACCAGTTCGACACATAGATGTGCGAGGACTTCCGGTTGGCGATCGTCATCACGAAGTTGATGGTGAAAGAGAGCCAAACCACGGCGATCAGGATATCGACCGGCCATTCCAGCTCGGCGTATTCCTTCGATTGGGTCAGACCCAGCGGAAGGGTGATGACGGCAAGCACGATGACGAGATTCCAACCCCAAAAGGTAAACCACGCCATCTTGTCGCTCCAGAGGCGTGCGCCGCAGGTGCGTTGGACGGTATAGAAGGCGGTGGCCATCAGGGTACAGCCGCCGAAGGCGAAGATGACGGCGTTGGTATGGAGCGGGCGCAGGCGCCCGAACGATAGATAGGGGCTATCCAGATTCAGGGCCGGCCAAGCCAGCTCCGCTGCGATATAGACCCCGACAGACGCGCCCACCACCAGGTAGACGACGGCCATGATCGTGAACCAGCGTACAACGTCGAAGTTGTACTTCCGTTCCAGACTGGCTTCCATTAGACCCTCCCAGAAAACGTCGGGAAAACAACAAGGATTATAAGGCGATCCAGCCGTCTCGTTATGTCGCTCCATCGGGCGACAGTGCGCGGGTCATATCACTGGATCAGAGTCGTAAAGTCAACATGGGAGCAGGGCATCCGACCTGACCCATATGGGATATACCGCTACAGTCATTGACCTGGATCAGTTCCATGTGGTGGCAATCACATATCCGGACGAACGGTATCACTTGAAAAAAGCGTCGATCGAAAACCCTTCTTTTTCCAGGATATCGCGCAGGCGCCGCAACGCATCCATTTGGATTTGACGCACCCGCTCTCGGGTCACACCCAGCTCCTGTGCGACGTTCTCGAGGGTCGAGTTCTCGTAACCGTGCAGACCGAAGCGACGTTCCACCACCTCGCGCTGCTTGGCGTTGAGCTTTCCGAGCCAGTGCTCGAGATTGGCTTGAATATCCGTGTCCTGGATGCGGTCGGCAGGATCGTCGGCGGCCTCGTCCTGGAGCATGTCGACCAGCGGCTTGTCGGCATCCTTGCTGTAGGGCGTGTCCACCGACGCGATGCGCTCGTTCAGCCCGAGCATCCGCTTGACCTCACCGATCGGCTTGTCGAGCAGGACCGCGATGTCCTCCGTGGTCGGCTCATGATCCAACCGTTGCGAGAGTTTTCGCGCCGCTTTGAGATAGATGTTGATTTCCTTGACGACATGAATCGGCAGACGCACGGTCCGTGTCTGGTTCATGATCGCCCGCTCGATCGTCTGACGGATCCACCAAGTGGCATAGGTGGAGAAACGAAACCCCCGCTCCGGGTCGAATTTCTCTACGGCGCGGATCAAACCGAGGTTGCCCTCCTCGATCAGATCCAAAAGAGGGAGGCCGCGATTGAGATAGCGCCGGGCGATTTTCACCACCAACCGGAGGTTGCAGACGATCATGCGGTGGCGCGAGGCGTTGTCGCCGCTCTGGGCTGCCCGCGCGAGACTGACCTCTTCCTCCGCGGTGAGGAGCTTGGACTCGCCGATTTCGTTCAGATAAAGACGGGTCGCATCGAAATCGCCTTCGCCCGAGCTGAAGCGCTCGGCGGCGGGTTCGACGGCCGCCGGCTCGATCGGCTCGGACTCGACCGGATCGGCCTCGTCGGAGTCGATCTCCTCGTCGGTCGGCTCGGAGTCCTCGCCGTCGAGCAGGATCTCGCCATCAAGGTCCGAGGCGAAATCGGCAACATCGACCTTGGGCTCACGAGCGTCGGCGCTTGACATCCACATCTTCCTCCGTCGGGTCGGACGCGGTTACCTTCGCGGAGGCAGATAGAGTAGCGGGTCGACGGCCGTGCCGTCTCGGCGAATCTCGAAGTGCAGGAGGTAGCCGCCGCCATCGACCGCTTGACCTACTTCCGCGACCGCCTGTCCGCGCTTGACCCGATCCCCCTCGGCAGCGAGCAGCCTGCGATTGAACCCGTAAGCGCTCAGATATTTGTCGTTATGTTTGATGATGATAAGGTTGCCGTACCCTTTGAGTCCACCGCCGCTGTAGACGACCTGGCCATCGCCTGCGGCCTTCACCTGCTCGCCGGCGCGCCCGCGGATCCGGATGCCTTGGCGCGTGCGGTCGCCGGCGCTGAACCTCTGCGCGAGCGAGCCCTCGAGCGGCCAAGTCCAGGACAGGCCCGAGGCTGCGGCGGGGCCGGCCTTCGCCGCATTCCCGGCTGCGTTAGACGTGCCGGTAGCTTGCGGAGCGCGCTGCGGGGTCGCAGGCGCAGGCGCCGCGACGACCGCAGGAGCACCCTGGGCCGCGGATGGCTGCGGCGCGGGCGAGCCGTCCGGAGGCACCACCCGAAGGAGTCGACCGGCATAGATCGAGTAGGGTGACTCAAGGCCATTCCAATCCGCGAGTGTCCGAACACCGACGCCGTGCCGAGTCGCAACCTCGCTGAGCGTGTCGCCCCGGCGGATGAGGTAGTAGCCGTCCGGAACCGGACCGACCCAATCCCAGCCGCCGACCGGTGCCGGCCCCTTGGAGGCACAGCCTCCGAGCAGTGCGATTAAGCACAGGGCAAGCAACCAGAGGCCGATCGACGGCCTCGCAAGACGCCGCACCGCATCCGCGACACGGCCGTCGCAGGCCACCGATAGCGACGGCGGCCATCCGCACGTCGAGGCGGCATGGGTATGCTCCAGACCGAGCATCCGAATCTCCTTCTCTAAGACACGCCCGAAACCAGGGGCACGAAACTGACTGGCTCGAGGACCTCCTGCTCGAAGCCTTGAGCGGTGCGCGTGACGCGCAGAAGCACCTGAGCATCCCCTTCCCAAACCGGCAGGATCATGACGCCCCCGGGCGCCAACTGCTCGGCCAGGACGCGCGGGACACCGCGCGGTGCCGCCGTCACCAGGATACCGTCGAAGGGGGCATATTCGGGCCAGCCGAGCGCACCGTCGTCATGGCGAAAGCGGATATTTCGATACTCAAGCAGGCGCAGTCGATCCCGAGCGCGCTCGAGCAAGGCCCCGATCCGCTCGACGCTGTAGACCCGACGCACCAGCGATGCAAGGACAGCCGTCTGAAACCCCGAGCCCGTGCCGATCTCAAGCACGGTATCGGGCTTGGATGGCTCCATCAGCGCCTGGGTCATCCGCGCGACCGTGTAGGGCTGAGAGATGGTTTGGCCATGACCGATCGGCAGCGCTGAATCCTCGTAGGCCCGGCTCGCCAACGCCTCGTCGACGAACAGATGGCGTGGCAATCGGCGAATCACGTCGAGGAGCTCGGGCATTCGGATCCCCGCCTCTTCCAGACGCTGAATCAAGCGAGCGCGGGTGCGCTGCGAGGTCATCCCGATCCCTTGGTGGACAGTCCCGGCGCTCAAGGGCGCGTATCCAACCATTGGCGAACGGATTCCAACGCACTGTGTCGTGTCAGGTCCACCTGCAAGGGGGTGATCGAGACAAAACCGCTGCGCACGGCGAAGAAATCCGTGCCGGGCCCCGCGTCCTGCTCCGGTCCGGCGGGTCCGACCCAATAGATGCGACGCCCGCGCGGATCCAGCGCCGGGACGACGGCCTCCGCCTTGTGCCGATGCCCCAAGCGGGTCGCGACGAAGCCCTTGATCTGGTCGTATGGAACGTCCGGTACGTTGACGTTCAGGATGATGGTGGACTCGAGCGGCGCCTCCCGCAACCGGGTGACCAGTTGAACCGCCACTGCCGCGCCGGTTTCAAGGTGCTGCGGCTCATGCGCGTACATGGAGACCGCAATCGCCGGCAGCCCGAGGAAGCGCCCCTCGGTGGCGGCCGCAACGGTCCCGGAATAGAGCACGTCGTCGCCGAGATTCGGACCGTGATTGATCCCGGCCACCACGATATCGGGGTCGACATCCACCAAGCCGGTCAAGGCCAGGTGGACGCAATCCGTCGGGGTTCCGTCGACACGGATGTAGCCGTTCGCCATTCGGGTCGCCCGCAGCGGCACATCCAACGTCAAGGAATTGCTGGCACCGCTGCGATCGCGCTCGGGCGCCACGACAAGGACGTCTCCGAGCGCGGAAAGGGCGTCGGCAAGCCTGATCAGGCCCGGCGACTGGTAGCCGTCGTCGTTGCTCACGAGAATCTTCATGTCGTCCTAAACCGCGCCCGGCGCAGTATGCGATGTTTTTGGATGGGATCAGCCCCGGCAGGCTTGACGAGCGTTGGAGTCTGCGCGGTTTAGGATATTAAAAAATATATCATTTTAAACCGCGGCCCCGCTAAGGGTCGTGGATGCACTAAACGTCGAGCTCACTTGAAAATGAGCATCTCGCTCTGGACGCGGTTTAAACCGCATCCGAAGAAAGCCGATACTCGATCAGGGCCCACCGCGCCGGGGACGCCCGGATCATACTCAAAAGCACCCACACCGGCACCCCGGGCGCTTGAGCCCGTCTCGGCCGGGCAGCGCTGCTATACTGCGGCGCCGAGCGACGACTCCGAGCGAGCCGAGCCGACGCGTC
This sequence comes from Thiocapsa roseopersicina, assembly GCF_900106925.1. Taxonomy (GTDB): domain Bacteria; phylum Pseudomonadota; class Gammaproteobacteria; order Chromatiales; family Chromatiaceae; genus Thiocapsa; species Thiocapsa roseopersicina. Next base: position 50,002 of record NZ_FNNZ01000001.1, on the reverse strand, counting down.
CCGTCGAGAGCGACCCGACGGATGCCTGCGTGATCATGGATGCGGACTTTCGCCTCCTCGGACTGCCCTAAACCGCGCCCAGTGCGGTATGTTGATGTTTTTGGATGGGATCGGCCCCGGCAGACTCGACGTTTGTTGGAGCTGGCGCGGTTCAAAAAATAAAAATTTAAACCGCGTCTGCACCACGGGTGGTGAAGTCCCCAAGGCCAAATACAACAGGAAAGTAACGCATGTCGCTCTGAACGCGGTTTAGGCCGGACCTGCAGGCGACACCTTCCGTCGAAGCGCAACGATACCCTGTTCAGACATGAAGAAACAAATCCAAGAATCTGATTTGGCATTGTTTCGCGAGCATGTCCAGGACGCAGAGCCGGTTCGCCATGACCAGGTCGAGCACGAACGACGCAGACCGCCACCCGTCCCGCGCCCGCGCCCCGTCGAGTTGCCCGAGGCACAAGGCGGCGCCCTGTTGTCCGAGTCGGAGGTGGAGACGCATGAATTTCTCCTCTTCACGCGCCCCGGTGTCCAGCGGCGCCTGATGGCTGAGCTGCAGCGCGGCGGCATCGAGGTCGGACTGGAGCTCGACCTGCACGGACTGCATGCCGAGCAGGCGCGCGGACTCCTCGCCGAGTTCCTTGCCGAATGCGCCCGGCGCCACGTCCGCTGCGCCCTCATCGTCCACGGCAAGGGCTATCGCTCGGCCGGCCGGCAGCCGGTGCTCAAACAGAAGGTGAATTATTGGCTGCGTCTCTACGAGGAGGTGCTGGCGTTCTGCTCCGCCACGCGGCGCGACGGGGGGACCGGCGCCGTCTATGTCCTGCTGCGCAATCCGAACAAATCGAGCCGGACGCCCTGAGCCCGTGACGTCCCTCGCCGTGATTCTCGATCCCGCCGCACCGAATCCAAGCCATCCGACGGGGAAGACAGGCCGTCGGATATGGCGCGAGACCACGGTCGGCGTCCTGCGGATCATCGCGATCCTGATCCTTGTTCCCGCGGAGGCCGGAGCGGCAGGGTTAGACGGAGGGGCAGGCGGCCCGATCATGGGACTCGCCTATCAACCCTATGTCGGTCAATGGAGCGCCACTGCCGACAACCCCTTCGCACCCGACCGGCTTTATACCCCGGCGTTCAACAGCTATCGCGGCGGCATCTCCGTGACCCAGCCGCACGCCGGCCTCTGGGCGGCCCGCCAACAGGTGGCGCTGCATTTCGATCGCGAAGGCCGGGTGAGCCGGATCGAGGCGCAGGGCGCCTTGGACCTGGACATCTCCGCGCTCCGAGACGCGAGCGCAAGCGCGTGGAGCCGAACCTACTTCAAGCACTTCGATGGCCCGACACCGCAGACCGCGGTCTCCATCGACCATCGGGGCTCGGTCCATCGCCAGCTCGCCTTTCTGGTGCAGGAGGCCGGCGGCGCCCCGCTGACCCTCTCCACCTACGGCACCGGTTTCGACCTCGGCTATTGGCGCAGACTCGGCGAGGAGGACTTCGTGGTCCTCCCGGTCTGGGCCGAGAACCGGGTCGACTTCTTCGCCGCCGATGCGGAAACGCCGACGACCCAAACCGCGATCGACGAGCTCTACGTCTACTTCCCGCCCGAGGCGACCTTTGTCGTCCCCGCCCCGGACCGAGTGATCTTGGAAACGACCGGAACGGCCGGGCATGATCTCGCGCTCACGGCGGTCCATCTGCGCATCTTCGAGCCGGCGGATCGGGACGCGCCCGGGGCCGCCCTGAATCCCGGCTTCTTTCTCGGCGACGCCAACGCGCAGATCGCCCTTGCTGCCTCCGAGATCAACGCCCGTGCCGGCAAGACTCTCCTGACGATCAAACAGGGTGTGCCGAACATCGCCGTCGACGGCACCCTGATCAACCCGCGCATGCGTTTCGCCATCCGCTCCGCACTCGCCCAAGCGCAGGTCGCCAACGAACGCCACCCGGGGACAGTCACCCATCTGATCGTCTCCAACGAGTACGCCGAGGTCACCGCACCGCTCGGCGACACCATGACGCCGACCCGACAAGTGACCGAGATGGTGCGCTTCGCCCGTGCGCAGATGGCGCCCGGCGGCGACTTCGAGGGACTCGGACTCGCCGTCGGGGTCCGGAGCCACGCCTTCCGGGGCGCGGATGCCGACTCGACCGATCCCGCGATCCAACGATTCACGCAGGATGTGCGCGAGCTGACCCGGGTCGCGGACGTCCTGATGGAAAACATCTATCCAAGCCCGGAGGCGGTGGAGCAGGCACGAGCGACCGGGCACTGGGACGCCTTCTTCGACCACGAAGACGGCGAGCTGTCCATCCAGTGGCGCCGGTTGGAGGCGTCGATCGCGGGTCTCTCCGACGGCAAGAGGGTGGAGCTCATGATCGGCGAGATCGGTCATCCCACCAACGGCATCGCCTTCAACCTCCCGGGCTATGTCGTCGGCGCCCGGCCAGTTGCATCCGGATCGGCATTCGCCCGTGTTCGCGAGCATCTCGTCGCGAGCGACACCCGTGTCGAGCAGCCGGGCATCGATGTCTTCCAAGCGTATTTCAACGCCTCGACGAGCGCCCGCTTCTTGACCGAGGCATTCCGCTGGTCGCGAGACACAGGGGTTCAGATCCATGCCTTCGAGGCCTTCGATGAGCCGCACAAATCAGCCCAAGACCTCCCGCTCGCGGGCCTCGGTCTCGCGGAATCGACCTTGAATCACGGCGGGAGCTATGGCGCCGAAGGCTTCTACGGGATCTTCCGATACACGGGCGTCGCCGGCTTCTCCGCAACGTCCCCGGACCTGATCACGCCCGGGGCCAGGCTTCTCGACCCGCTCCCCGAGGATCGCGAGGGGGCCGTTCCGCAGTGGGCGTCTCAATTCGCCGGGCAGTTTCTGTCCAAACTGCCGAACTTCGACTTCCGAGGCACGGCGCATGCGTTCGTCCGAGGGGTTGCGGAGCCCAGGCACGGCGAATGATCACGCCGACGCTCCACCGTCGGCCGTCGACCGGGATCGCCGACCGGACGCCGCCCCGGCGCTCGGTGCGATGCGTCTCGAAACTTAAATCTTCCAACCCGAAACCGCCCTGTATACTAGCGCCGCCATGTTGACCTATCCCGATATCGATCCCGTCGCACTCGGCCTTGGACCCCTTCGGATCCACTGGTACGGGCTCATGTACCTCGTCGGATTCGCTGCCGCCTGGATACTGGGGCGCTGGCGGGCAGGCCGCCCCGGGTCGGGCTGGACCACCGAGATGGTCGACGATCTCATCTTCTACGGCGTCATCGGGACCATCGTCGGCGGGCGACTCGGCTACATGCTCTTCTACGGGTTCGACCAACTGGCCGCGAACCCGCTGAACATCCTCAAGGTCTGGGAGGGCGGAATGGCCTTCCACGGCGGACTGATCGGGGTCTTGATCGCGATCTACTTGTTCGCACGCAGCCATCGCATGCGGTTCTTCCAGGTCGGCGACTTCCTCGCGCCGCTCGTTCCTCTGGGACTCTTCGCCGGGCGGATCGGCAACTTCATCAACGGCGAGCTCTGGGGTCACCGGACCGATCTCCCCTGGGGGATGCGTCTGCCCTGCCTGGAATTTCCGGCGCAATGCGCGGATCTTCCCCAAGGGACGGCGTGGAGCATCCCGGTGCATGCCTCGCAGCTCTATCAGGCCGCGCTCGAGGGTCTCGCACTCTTCATTGTCCTCTGGGTCTTTTCCAGCAAACCGCGCCCCATGATGGCCGTCTCCGGGGTCTTCCTGCTCGGCTACGGGCTCTCCAGGTTTGCCGCTGAATTCGTGCGCGTGCCGGACGCCCATATCGGCTATCTCGCCTTCGACTGGCTGACGATGGGGCAACTGCTGTCGACGCCCATGATCCTGTTCGGCGCACTGCTGCTCGCGCTCGCCTACGGACGCCGCTCGTCGTAAGCCGACGGAGGGGTTCCTCCGTCGCCTTGGTCTCAGCTGTCAACATCCTGCACCCAGAACGCTCACGGCTGATCGCTGATAGCTCTCTCTAGTCTCGCCCGAGAAGGCATAAAAAAACCGGCCTCGAAGGCCGGTTTTTTTGTGCGCCGGAGATCGGTGCCGAACAGCGGCTAGCTCATACCCTTGATGTGGGCATTCATCCGGCTCTTGTGACGAGCGGCCTTGTTGGCATGGATAAGACCCTTGCGCGCAGCCCGGTCAATACGCGGAACCGCGTCCTTGAAGGCTTGGACGGCAGCTTCTTTGTCGCCGGCCTGGATGGCTTTGATGACCTTCTTCATGAAGGTACGCAGGGTGCTTCGCTGCGAGGCGTTCTGCTGACGACGGTCTTCCGACTGACGGGCGCGCTTGCGGGCTTGTGCTGAGTTGGCCAAAGGGGTCTCCTGAAAATCCGGCGCTCTAGTGCTGTAATCCGAGTAAAGACCGCGTAGTATCCATGTGCCCTCGGGTGCTGTCAATGCGTGCGTGCCCATGCGCGCGATGGCCGAGTCGCCTGTCTGACCCGACAGCGCCACGTTGCGCCTCGCGGGAGAGCCGGCTAACCTGATCCCGCACACCGGACTTCAGATATCCGAACGGACATCCGAACGCCGCGTTTATCGCGATCTTGTTCGGCGAGGAACCGCGTCAATCCGTTATGCGTCAACACCTCCGACGCCACCGATCCATGAACGCTTGAATTCCTCACCTTTCGTCCCAGATCCCGCAATTCAAGACATCATTCGGCGTGCTCTCGATCAGAGCCGCACCCAACATCGAGCAGAAATGCTCGCGCATCATTCGGAGATTGGAAGTATGAGAACCCTGCCCTTGCTCATCACCGCTATTCTTGCCGCGGCCCTCGTCGGCTGCGGCACCACCACGGCCTCCCGGACCACCACCGGAGCGGCTGCCGGTGCCGCCACAGGCGCGGCCATCGGCTCACTCAGCGCCAATGCCGGTCGCGGCGCTCTGATCGGCGCCGGCGTCGGGGCACTCGGCTCCTTCGCGTACGACCAGCATGAGAAGGAGCTGCAACAACAGCGGGACCGCGAGGCATGGGAGGCACAGCGTAACCAGCAGCAGTATCGGCAACAGTCCACGAGCTACTGACGATCCGCGGAGCCGGTCCCTGCGCCGCCCGAGCATTCGGCTCTCGCGGCAACGCCGATCCGCCCGACGCGCCATCGCCCTTGCGGCCACGGCGCCGCGGTGCTTCGCACCGACGGCGCCGCCCTCCGGACACCGAGGCGTCGCACACATCCGAGACCGAGAAACGCGGCGTCCTGCCGGCGTGCCTCGGCGGATCCGAATAGATCGATCGCCGCCGCCCTCCCCACACCCCTATAATCCGCGCTTTTTGCGGAGTCGTATCAGCCGTGGCCTCACTCGCAGCCTCGATCGCCAAGGTCGGCAGCAACACCTTTCTCTCGCGGGTCCTCGGCTTCGTGCGCGACCTGGTGGTCGCCCGGATCTTCGGTGCCGACGCCGGAACGGATGCCTTCTTCGTCGCCTTCAAGATCCCGAACTTCATGCGCCGGCTCTTCGCCGAAGGCGCCTTCTCCATGGCCTTCGTGCCGGTGCTCAACGAGTACAAGGAGAAGCGCGGCTTCGCGGCCCTGAAAGCCTATGTGGATGCGGTCGCCGGCACGCTCGGTGCCGTTCTGCTGCTGGTCACCGTGCTCGGTGTCGTGGGCGCGCCGGTGTTGATCCTGGTCTTCGCCCCGGGCTTCGTGAACGAGCCCGAGCAGTTGGCCCTCGCCACCGAGATGCTGCGGCTGACCTTTCCCTATCTGTTGTTCATCTCCCTGACCGCCTTCGCGGGCGGCATCCTGAATACCTACGAGCGTTTCGGCATCCCGGCCTTCACGCCCGTTCTGCTCAACATCTCGCTGATCCTCTGCGCCGTCTATCTCGCACCTCTGATGGACAGGCCGATCGTCGCGCTGGCCTGGGGCGTCTTCATCGCCGGAATCGCGCAGCTGCTCTTTCAGATCCCCTTCCTGCGACAGCTCAAACTGCTGCCGCGTCCGCGCCTGGCGACCACGGATCCCGGCGTACGTAAGACGGTTAAGCTGATGGTGCCGGCACTCTTCGGGGTCTCGGTCGGCCAGATCAGCCTGTTGCTGGATACCCTGCTGGCGTCTTTCCTGGTCACCGGGAGCATCTCCTGGCTCTACTATTCGGATCGGTTGATGGAGTTCCCGCTGGGGATCCTCGCCGTCGCGCTGGCGACCGTGATCCTGCCGCGCCTGTCGCAACGTCATGCCGCCGACGATCCGGTTGCCTTCTCCTACACCATGGACTGGGCACTGCGTTGGGTCTTGTTGCTGGGCGTGCCCTGCGCAGTCGGTCTCCTGCTCTTGGCCGGCCCCATGATCGCGACACTCTTCTATTCGGGCGAGTTCGGAGCCAACGATGTCGATAAGGCCAGACTGAGTCTCATGGCCTACTCGCTCGGTCTGGTTGCCTTCATGGGGATCAAGGTGTTGGCGCCCGGTTACTATGCCCGTCAGGACATGAAGACCCCGGTGCGGATCGCGGTCATCGCGCTTGTGACCAACATGGTCCTCAACCTGATCCTGATGTTCCCCTTCGGTCATGCCGGGCTTGCGGCGGCCACGACGATCGCGGCCATCACCAACGCCGGCTTGCTGCTGCGCGGTCTGCTGAAGGAACGCATCTTTCGCCCGAAGCGCACATGGATCCCTCTGATGATCAAGGCGATGATCGCCAATCTTCTAATGGGAATCGTCATTTATCTGGGGGTCGGCGTGACCGCGGACTGGATCGCGATGGGTCTCGGCGAGCGCATCTGGCGCTTGCTGATGTGGATTCTGATCGGCGGTGCTGTCTATGCCGGTGCACTCCTCACCTTGGGCATTCGCCCGCGGCACTTCATGGGGCGGGAATAGGTCGGGGTCGCCGGCGGCGGACGATCGGCAGTCGACTCGACCGGACAATGCCCGCTTGACGGTTCGGGGCGTCGCGGTGCTCGCGTATACTGACGCTCCGGCTTCCCGAGGCAGATGGCAATGCGGCTGATCCGAGGCTTACACAACCTGCGCCCGACCGACCGAGGTTGCGTTGCGACCATCGGCAACTTCGACGGTGTCCACTTGGGACACCGGACCGTCTTCCAGCGGCTGTTGGCGCGCGGGCGGGAGCTCGGTCTGCCGGCGACCGTCATCACCTTCGAGCCGCAGCCGATGGAGTTCTTCGCGCCCGAGTCGTCCCCCGCACGGCTCACGCGGCTGCGCGAAAAGCTGGCGGCGATCCAGGACTGCGGCATCGAGCGGGTGATGCTCCTCGAGTTCAACCCGAAGCTCGCCGGGATGGGGGCACGCGACTTCGTGCAACGGCTCCTGCTCGACGGGCTTGGCGTGCGTTATCTCCTGGTCGGCGACGACTTCCGCTTCGGTCGCGGACGTGAGGGAGACTATGCCCTGCTGCATGCGATGGGACAGGCCGGCCGGAATGACGACAGCGGGTTCGAGGTCGAGGATCTGCACACCATTACACACGGCACCGAGCGAATCAGCAGCACCCGGGTGCGCGATGCGCTCGGTCGCGGCGACCTCGAGCAGGCCCGTCACCTCCTCGGGCGCCCCTACCGGATGCAGGGACGCGTCTCCCACGGCGCCAAACGGGGTCGCAGCATCGGCTTTCCGACCGCGAACATCGATCTGCACCGCCGCTTCAGCCCGGTGCGCGGCGTTTATGCCGCCATGGTGTCCGGGCTCGGCCCGAACCCGCTCCCGGGTGTGGCCAACGTCGGCACACGCCCGACCGTCAACGGCAAGGACTATCGCCTGGAAGTCCATCTCTTCGACTTCGATCGCGAGATCTACGGGCACCACCTGGAGGTCGAGTTTCGCCTGAAGCTGCGCGACGAGAAGCGCTTCGAGTCCTTCGATGCGCTCAAGGAGCAAATCCAGGTCGATGCGCGCGTGGCGCGCGAGTATCTCCGATCGACCGGGCCGCATGACCCCGAGAGCCCCCGGGTCCCGGCCGCCGGCCACCGGCCCTGAGTCGGCTCGAGGCTCCGACCCGGACGCGATCGCCTTTGCCTCGCGCGACCGAGCAAGCCACAATCGCCCTTTGTTCGCCCCGGAGCCCGTTCGAGGATCCTACGCGACCCCTTCCGACGCACCGAGACCAAGCCACGTGACCGATTACAAAGACACCCTGAATCTCCCGAACACGGGCTTCCCGATGAAGGCGAACCTCGCCCAACGCGAGCCCGCGATGCTCGAGCGCTGGGAGTCGATGGCGCTCTATGCCCGCATCCGCCAAGCCCGCGCGGGGGCTCCGACCTTCATCCTCCACGACGGTCCGCCCTACGCGAACGGCGAGATCCATATCGGTCACGCGGTCAACAAGGTGCTCAAGGACATCATCGTCAAGGCGCGCACGCTCGACGGATTCGATGCGCCCTACGTGCCGGGCTGGGACTGTCACGGACTGCCGATCGAGCTGCAGGTCGAGAAGAAAAAGGGCAAACCGGGACACAAGATCAGCGCCGCGGAGTTTCGCGTCGCCTGCCGTGACTATGCCGCCAAGCAGGTCGACGGCCAGCGTGCCGACTTCAAACGTCTCGGCGTCCTGGGCGACTGGGAAAACCCCTATCTGACGATGGACTTCGCCTTCGAGGCCGAGATCATCCGCTCGCTCGGGCGCATCATTGCCAACGGCCATGTCCAGAAGGGCTTCAAGCCGGTGCACTGGTGTATCGACTGTGGCTCCGCCTTGGCCGAGGCCGAGGTCGAGTATGCCGACAAGCAATCGATCGCAATCGACGTGCGTTTCCCTGTCGTCGAGCCCGAGACGCTCGAGGCCCGCTGTCACGGCACGCCCAACGGCTGCGGCGAGGGTCCGGCCTCGATCGTGATCTGGACCACCACGCCTTGGACCCTTCCGGCCAACCAGGCGGTCGCACTCAATGCCGAGCTCGAGTACGTCGTCGTCGCGGTCGAGTCCGCGCAGGGCCACGAGCGACTCATCGTCGCCGAGGGTCTGCTCAAGGACACCATGGCCCGCTGGGGCATCGAGCAGTATCGCGTGCTGGGCTACGGTCGCGGCATCGATTTCGAGGGTCTCAAGCTCAAGCACCCCTTCTACGATCGCGAGGTGCCCGTGATCGTCGGCGAGCATGTGACGCTCGACGCCGGGACCGGAGCCGTTCATACCGCGCCGGGCCATGGTCTGGAGGACTATATCGTCGGTCAGCGCTATCACCTGCCGGTCCACAACCCGGTCGGCGGCGACGGCCGTTTCCTGCCCGACACGCCGCTCTTCGCGGGCGAGAACGTCTTCAAGGCCAACGAGCAGGTCGTCGAGACGCTGAAGGCCAAAGGCGCGCTGCTGCTGGCGACCCGCTTCACCCACAGCTATCCGCATTGCTGGCGGCATAAGACCCCGATCATCTTCCGCGCCACGCCGCAGTGGTTCATCAGTATGGATAGGCAGGGTCTGCGCAAGGCCGCCTTGCGCGATATCGGCCATGTCAGTTGGATGCCTGATTGGGGTCAGAGCCGGATCGAGGGCATGGTCCAGGGCCGGCCCGACTGGTGTATCTCGCGCCAGCGCACCTGGGGCGTGCCGATTACGCTGTTGGTCCACAAGGTGACCGGCGAGCTGCATCCGCGCACCGCCGAGCTGATCGCGGAGGTCGCAAGCCGAGTCGAGCAGCAGGGCATCGAGGCCTGGTTCGCGCTCGCGCCGGCCGACCTGCTCGGCGAGACCGAAGGTGCCGAATACGACAAGGTCCAGGATACGCTGGATGTCTGGTTCGATTCGGGCGTCACCCACGCCTGCGTGCTCGAGCATCGCGACGGGCTGCGTGCGCCCGCCGATCTCTATCTGGAAGGCTCGGATCAGCACCGCGGCTGGTTCCAAAGCTCGCTCATGACCTCGGTGGCCATGCACGACCGTGCTCCTTATCGACAGGTTCTGACCCACGGCTTCACGGTCGACGCCAAGGGCGAGAAGATGTCCAAGTCCAAGGGCAACGTGGTCAAGCCGCAGGATGTCATGAAAACCCTGGGCGCGGACATCATCCGTCTGTGGGTCGCGGCCACCGACTACCGCACCGAGATGAGCGTGAGCGACGAGATCCTCAAGCGCACCGCGGATGCCTATCGGCGCATCCGCAATACCGCGCGCTTCCTGCTCGCCAACCTGAACGGCTTCGATCCTGCGACCGACTGTGTTGCACCCGAGGCCATGATCGAGCTGGACCGCTGGGCCGTGGATCGCGCCTGTCGGCTTCAAGACGAGATCATCGAGGCCTATCGCGACTACCAGTTCCATCTCATCTATCAGAAGGTCCAGCAGTTCTGTGTCGTCGACATGGGCGCCTTCTATCTCGACGTCATCAAGGACCGTCAGTACACCACGCAGGCGGACAGCCTGCCGCGCCGCTCCTGCCAGACCGCGATGTACCACATCGCCGAGGCCATGAGCCGCTGGCTCGCCCCGATCCTCAGCTTCACCGCCGAGGAGATCTGGCAACACCTGCCGGGCGAGCGCGCCGAGACCGTCTTCGCCGAGACCTGGTACGCGGGGCTCTTCCCGCTCGCCGACGGCGACCCCACGGACCGCGCCTTCTGGGATCAGGTCATCGCGACCCGGCTGGCCGTCGGACCCGCGCTGGAGACCGCACGCAAGGCGGGGCTGATCGGCTCGTCGCTGGATGCCGAGCTGGATCTCTATTGTGCCGAGCCCCTCGGCGCCGTCCTCGCTCGCCTGGGCGAGGAGCTGCGTTTTGCGCTCATCACCTCGGAGGTCCGTCTGCACCCGTCGAGCGAGCAACCGACGGATGCGCTCGAGACCGAGCTGAAGGGACTTGCCGTAAGGGTCAGACCTTCCAAGCACACCAAATGCGTGCGCTGTTGGCACCATCGACCCGATGTCGGCACACACGCCGAGCACCCGGAGCTCTGCGGTCGCTGCGAGGAGAATGTCGCAGGCAGCGGCGAGGTCCGCCGCTATGCCTAAAGCTCAGGCGTCGGCGACGGACGCCTCCCCTGGTCAATCGGGGACCCACTCGGAAATTGGCTCGGCGATTGGCCCGAGCACCGGAGGCGGCGTCATGAAACACTGGCTCTGGCTCTCGCTGGTCGTCCTGGTTCTGGACCAGGCGACCAAGTGGTTCGTGCTGGGCCTGCTCGAGCCGTTCGAGGTCATCGAGCTGATCCCGAACCTCAACCTCACCTTGATGTTCAACACCGGCGCCGCCTTCAGCTTTCTGGCCGATGCCGGCGGCTGGCAGCGCTGGCTGTTCGCGCTCGTCGCGGTGGGTATCACCGTCGCCCTCACGGTCTGGTTGCTGCGCCTGAGGTCGGGCGAGGGCTGGCTGGCCCTCGGCCTGGCGCTGTTGATCGGCGGCGCAGTCGGCAACCTGATCGACCGGGTCCTGCTCGGTCACGTCGTCGACTTTATCCAGGTGTATCTTCCCCTCATCCCGCTTGCCGTCTTTAATCCCTGGCCCTCGTTTAACATCGCGGACAGCGCCATCAGCGTCGGCGTCGTGATCATGTTGATCACCACCTTGGCAACGCCCGAGAAGACATGAGAATCGCCATCCTTTCGCGCAATCCGACCCTCTACTCGACCCGCCGCATCGTGGAGGCCGCACGCGCCCGAGGACACGAGACCAAGGTCGTCGACGTCCTGCGCTGCTACATGAACATCACCTCGCACGCACCCTCGATCCACTATCGCGGCGATGAGTTGACCGATTTCGACGCGGTCATTCCGCGCATCGGCGCCTCCGTGACCTTCTACGGCACCGCGGTGCTGCGTCAGTTCGAGATGCTCGGGGTTTATCCGCTCAATGAGTCCGTCGCCATCAGCCGCGCGCGCGACAAGCTGCGCTCCCTGCAACTGCTCTCGCGCAAGGGCATCGGGCTTCCCATCACCGGGTTCGCCCATGCACCGGACGATGTCGAGGACCTGATCAAGATGGTCGGCGGTGCCCCGCTCGTCATCAAGCTCCTGGAGGGCACGCAGGGCATCGGTGTCGTGCTCGCGGAGACCGAGCAAGCCGCGGAGAGCGTCATCGAGGCATTCATGGGCCTCAAGGTCAACATCCTCGTCCAGGAATACATCAAAGAGGCCAACGGCGCGGATATCCGCTGTTTCGTGATCGGCGACAAGGTCGTTGCAAGCATGAAACGCCAGGCCAAACCCGGCGAGTTCCGCTCCAATCTGCATCGCGGCGGCAGTGCCTCACTCATCCGCATCACGCCCGAGGAGCGCTCGACCGCCACCCGAGCCGCCAAGATCATGGGCCTGAACGTTGCCGGCGTGGACATCCTGCGCTCCAATCATGGCCCGGTGGTGATGGAGGTGAACTCCTCCCCCGGACTCGAGGGGATCGAGCGGGCCACCGGCAAGGACATCGCCTCGCAAATGATCGAGCTCGTCGAGAAGAACGCCGCGCTCGGCAAGACCCGCACACGCGGACAGGGGTGACCCCGGGAAAGCCGCCAGCTGCCAGCTGCCAGCTGCCAGCTGCCAGCTGCCAGCTGCCCCATTATTCTGCATCGCCTTTGCGGCTCAACGGCTTCGTTCAGGTGATCGCCGGGAATAGGCATCCCGACTGCACATGCCCGGAAGACCTGAGGGGGCTGTGCGTGCGAATAAATTCGCACCTACACGCCGGTAGCTCCTTTCTCGGAAATCACCTTAGACTGAAAGCCGAGAGCTGATAGCTAATAGCTGGAGGCAAGAGGCAAGAGGCAAGAGGCAAGAGGCAAGAGGCAAGAGGCAAGAGGCAAGAGGCAAGAGGCAAGAGGCAAGAGGCAAGAGGCAAGAGGCAAGAGGCAAGAGGCAAGAGGCAAGAGGCAAGAGGCAAGAGGCAGAAAGCCAAACCCCACAAGATGGCAATTTCATGACAAGATCGCGGCGTCTGTCTCCAAGGACGCCAGCCGATGACCGCAGACTCAGTCACCATCGCCGGTCGCGAGATCCAACCGGGAGAGCGCACCCGGGTCGACATCCCGCTACCCAATCTCTACACCACCACGCCGGTCTTCATGCCGGTGCATGTCGTTCGAGGCCGAAAGCCCGGCCCCCGTCTTTTCGTCACGGCGTCCGTCCATGGCGACGAGATCAACGGGGTCGAGATCATCCGGCGGTTGCTGTTGCAGAAGTCATTGAGCCGCCTGCGCGGTACCCTGCTGGCCGTACCTGTCGTCAACGTCTACGGCTATGTCCGCCAGTCACGCTACCTACCGGACCGACGCGACCTCAACCGCAGCTTTCCCGGATCGGAAAAGGGCTCGCTCGCGGCACGCCTCGCCGCAACCCTCATCAGTGAGGTTGTCGAGGGTTCCACCCACGGGATCGACCTCCATACCGGGGCGATCCACCGCGAGAACCTTCCGCAAATCCGGGTCACTCTCAACGCGAGCGAGACCATGGCCGCTCTCGCCAAGGCATTCGAAACACCGGTCATCCTGGACGCGGAGGTTCGGCCGGGCTCGCTGCGTGCGGAGGCCGCCGCACGCGACATCCCCATCCTGCTTTACGAGGGCGGCGAGGCGCTGCGTTTCGACGAGTTTGCCGTGCGTGCGGGCCTGCGCGGCATTCTCGGGGTCATGCGCCACATCGGCATGATCCGCGCCAACCCCGCGAGGCGGGCCATCGGACACGAACCGCTCGTCGCCCGCTCCAGCGTCTGGGTTCGTGCCCATCAAAGCGGCATTCTGCTATCCCTCACCCCGCTCGGCGCTCATGTCAACAAAGGCGATACCCTGGGCATCGTTACCGACCCCTTTCGACCGGTCGACGACCCGGTGCTCTCGCCGGTGAGCGCCATTGTCATCGGCCGCACAAACCTCCCGCTCATCACCGAGGGCGAGGCTCTATATCACCTCGCCTGCTTCGGCAAGCCGGAGGCCGCCGCGGCCTTGTTGGAGCAGTACCGGGATGCACTCGATCCGGATGACGAGGAGGACACCGTCATCATTTAACCGACCTGACGGCGAAACGGCATCGGATACGCCGGACATATCCATGCTCAAAACGCTGAAATGTCGGCGCGGACTCTGCTATAACCCGGTTACGGGGTCGGAAATCCGTTCGAGGCTGCATACACGACGCATTCGCGGATCGCGTTGCACGCAGACCCGGCAGATCCCGCGCACGAGAACCGACAACAACCATCATCGGATCAAATCGAATGAAACGTATCGTCCTGGCTTCCTCCCTCTTCCTGCTTGCCGCCGGCGCCCCTTACGCCGACGAGGGATACCCTCCCCAGAAGGTCGTCTACCACATCAACGTCGACGACGCGGAAACGCAGGTTGCCGCTCTGCGCAACATTCAGAATCACATCGACGCGGTCGGAGCCGACAACATCGAGGTCAAGGTCGTGATGCACGGCGACGGGATCTCGTTGGTCGTCGAGCCGGACGCTTTGGAGGGAACCAAGATGAAGGCAGCCAACGCCGACGCGGACATGGCCGCCCGGATCGACGGACTGAAGCAGCAAGGCGTAGCATTCGAGGTCTGCGCGAACACCCTGAAGGGTCGCAATGTCGAGATGGACGACATGTACGACGTGAGCGAGGCCGATATCGTCCCGAGCGGCGTCGCCGAGTTGTCGCGACTCCAACAGCAAGGCTTCACCTATATCAAGCCTTGAGAGCCTTGCGGCTAGCCGAAAACGCGCGGGTTGGGCAGCGTGCCCAACCGCGTATCGCATTCTCCGGTAATCGAAGCGCATCCCTGCGCAGTGCGACCGACCATCATATCCCCTCCGACGGTTGATGTGATGACGTGCCCGCGAGGACGACTGCGCTCCCGCAACGAACGGCCATCCCTGGCCGGACAACCGGCCCCCTTCCCTATCGAGCCGCCTTCAGAGCCGCATGGGCCGCCGCGAGCCGGGCGACCGGAACGCGCGGACCCGAGCAGCTGACATAATCCAATCCGGCCTGGTGGCAGAAGGCGATGGAGGCGGGGTGGCCGCCGTGCTCGCCGCAGATGCCGACATGCAGGTTGGGCTTGACCGAGCGGCCCCAGTCCACCGCCAGCTGCATCAGCTTGCCCACGCCCTTCACGTCCAACACCTCGAAGGGATTGTCCTGCAGGATGCCGGACTGGTTGTAGAGCGGCAGGAACTTGTTCTCGGCATCCTCGCGCGAGAAGGAGAAGGTCGCCTGCGTCAGGTCGTTGGTGCCGAAGGAGAAGAACTCGGCCTCCTCGGCGAGCGACTCGGCACGCATGCATGCCCGCACCACCTCGATCATGGTGCCGAACTTGAAGTTCACCGGCTGGCCGTAGGTCTCGGTGACCTCGTCGTGGATGGCATCGACGAAGGACTTGACCAACCGCAGCTCCTGCGCGGTGCAGACCTGCGGCACCTTGATCTGGGGATGGACCTCGATGCCCGCCTTGGTGCATTCGGCCGCCGCTTCCAGGATCGCCCGGATCTGCATCTGGTAGATCTCGGGGAAGGTGATGCCGAGACGCACGCCACGATGACCCAGCATGGGGTTGGTCTCGTAGAGCGCTCGAACCTTGCGCAGCATCGCCTCCTTCTTGGCGATGGCCTCCTCCACGATCGCCGGATCCACCATGCGCCGAAGCGACTCGATGTCCTGGCGGACGTTGTCGGGCGAGTGCAGCAACCCCATGGCCCCGGCCAGCACCGTCATGCCGCGGGCGCTGCGGGCGAGCACGCGCAGATCGGTCAGCTCGCGCTCCAGGACATGCTCGTCCGGCAAGAACTCGTGGATCGGCGGGTCGAGCAACCGAATGGTGACCGGATTCGGCGCCATCACCTCGAACAGGTCGCGGAAGTCCTTGCGCTGAAGCGGCAGCAGCTTGTCGAGTGCCGCCTGACGCGTCTCCGGCGTCTCGGCGACGATCATCTCGATCACGACCGGCAGACGCTCCACGTCGTTGAACATGCGCTCGGTGCGCGCCAAACCGATACCGACTGCACCGTACTTGCGCGCGCGACGGGCATCCACGGGGGTGTCCGCGTTGGCCATGACCTTGAGCCGGGCCACCTCGTCCGACCAGCCGAGGAGGACGTCGAGCTCGGGGGTGAAGTCGGGCTCGACCGTCGGGATGGCGCCGAGGTAGACCTTGCCCGAGGTGCCGTCGATGGTGATGACGTCGCCTTCCTTGAAGCTGGTCAAGCCGACCCGCGCCTCGCGCCGGTTCACATCCACGCTGATCCCTTCGGCGCCGGCAACGCAGGGCTTGCCCATGCCGCGCGCAACCACGGCGGCGTGCGAGGTCTTGCCGCCGCGCGAGGTCAAGATGCCTTCGGCCGCGAAGAAGCCGTGAATGTCCTCGGGCTTGGTCTCCTCGCGCACCAGGATGACCTTCTGCCCGAGCTCATGGCCGAACTGCTCGGCGCGATCCGCATCGAAGACCGCGATGCCGGAGGCGGCACCGGGCGATGCCGGCAGGCCCTGCGCAACGGACTCGGCCTTGACGCTCGGATCCAGCCGCGGGAAGAGCATCTGCTCGAGCAGATCGGGCTGGATGCGCAGCAGCGCCTCTTCCTTGTTGATCAGGCCCTCGCGCTCCATCTCCACCGAGGTGCGCACCATGGCGACCGCGTTCATCTTGCCGTTGCGTGTCTGCAGGCAGAACAACTGGCCGCGCTCGATGGTGAACTCGAAGTCCTGCACCTCGCGATAGTGGGTCTCGAGTTTCTCGCGCAGGATGTCGAGCTGAGCGGCCATCTCGGGCATCTCCACGCGCAGCCGCGAGATCGGCTTGGGCGTGCGGATCCCGGCGACCACGTCCTCGCCCTGGGCGTTGACCAGATACTCGCCGTAGAGCTTGTTCTCGCCCGAGCCCGGATTGCGCGTGAAGGCGACACCGGTGGCGGAGTCGTCGCCCCGGTTGCCGAAGACCATGGTGACCACGTTGACCGCGGTGCCGTTGGCCATCTCGGGCGTGATGTGGAACTGTCTGCGGTAGTCGACCGCGCGCTTGCCGCCCCAGCTGTTGAAGACGGCCTTGATGGCGATCTCCAATTGACGGTAAGGGTCCGACGGGAAGGGCTGACCGGTATGCGCCTCGACGACCTTCAGGAAGCGCTCGCTGACCTCTTTGAGATCACTCGCGCTGAGGTCGACGTCCTGCTTGGCGTGGGCCGCCTCCTTGACCGCTTCGAGCTCATGATCGAAGGCCGCATCCGGCACGCCGAGCGCGACCTTGCCGAAGAGCTGGATGAAGCGCCGATAGGCGTCGTAGCCGAAGCGCGCATCTCCGGTCGCGCGGATCTCGCCCTGCAGCGTCTCCTCGTTCAACCCCAAGTTCAGAATGGTGTCCATCATGCCGGGCATGGACATGGCGGAGCCGGAACGCACGGAGACCAGCAGCGGCTTGTCCGGATCGCCGAAACCCTTGCCGGTCTTCTTCTCCACGGCACGCATCTGCGCGTGCACCGCATCCATCAGCCCGGCCGGCAGCGCATGATCGGGGGAGTCGAGGTATTCCAGGCAGGCCGCGGTGGAGATGACGAAACCGGGCGGGACGTTCAGCCCCATCTGGGTCATCTCGCAGAGATTGGCGCCCTTGCCCCCGAGCAGTCTCTTGTCCTTGCCGTCCCCTTCTTCGAATGCGAACACGTGTTTGGTGGTTTGGGATGCCATTGTTCGAATGTACCTCTCTCGTCTTCTTGTTGCGGGTTGTCTGGACTCGGGCGCGCGGGCCCGTGCCGCGGCGACCGGCGTATTGTCGCAGAGCTTCGCGGTTCGGTCGGGGGGAATTTCGTGTGGAGGGTGCCGGGGCCTGCTTTCTGCTGCCTGCTTTCTGCTCTCGCTGTCATCTCTCCGGACAGATTTAAAAGCAACCGGACAACGTAGGATGGGTAGAGCGAAGCGAAACCCATCCTCCCGGCACCACGCCCCAAACTAGAAAACCCAGCCCGAGCGCAGCGAACTCATCTTTTCCGCGCCGCCACCCAATACGCGACTGAGCGGACAGGATGGGTTTCGCTGCGTTCTACCGCCACCCGGGTTGAGCGTTAGAGCTGTAAGGATGGGTTTCGCTTCGCTCTACCCATCCTACGTTTTTCGTGAGGCGTTGGCGCGGGCAGCTGACCGCCGTCATCAACCTCCATCGCCACCCAGATACGCCCGCCAACCCCCGAGCGCACTGATGTCTCGCGCACCCTCGGCCGCGAAGCCCTCGCAGATGAAGCCTTTTTCCCAACGGCCGTCGGCCAGCTCGACGCTGCCCAGGCCGAGCGGTGCGGGGATGCCGGCGAGGAAGCTGCCGACGGTCGTCTGCGGGAGCGCCCAGACCTCGACCTCGATGGCGACGCCGCCGGTCGGGACGCGGATCAGACCGGGACGCTCGGGCGGGCCGCCGGGGAGTGCGTAGAGGCGATAACAAGGCGCGGTCTTGGTTGCGCACAGGAGGCGGGCGCCGCGCTCGATCAGTTGGTGATTGAGCGCGAGTCCCGATAGGTGTGCGCCGCAGACGACCAGCGGGAGCACCTCGGGCTCGGACTCCTGCAGGTTCTCCGCGGGACGCCTGGGCTGCTGAATCGAACCCGGCGACACCGGATGCCCGGTCGCGCCTTGGGTCGGCCAAGCGGTCTGGCTCGGATCCAGGTGCAGGCGCTCGGCCAAGCGAGCGAGGATCCCGTCGCTGAAGGCGGGACCGAAAAGGGTCACGCCGAACGGCAGACCGTCGGGCCGCATCCCGGCGGGCACGGCCACCGCGGCCAGGTCGAGCAGGTTCATGAAGTTGGTGTAATAGCCCAGATTGCTGTTGAGCCGAATCGGATCGGCGGCGACCTCGGCGATGCGGTAAGGCGTTGCGATCGTCGGGGTCAGGATGCAGTCCAGGTCTGGCCAGAACGCATCCGTCCTGCGCTTGATCTCGGCCAGTCGGTACTGGGCCTTGAAGGCGTCGACCGCGCGCGCCTCGGCGGCCGGCTCGATGATGGCGCGGGTGACCGGGTGCAGGGTCTCGGGGCGGGTCCGGATCCAGTCTTCGATTGCGGCATAGCGCTCCGCGACCCAAGGCCCCTCGTAGAGCAGACGCGCCGCCTCGACGAAGGGCGTGAAGTCGACGGTGACCGCCTCGCCGCCGAGTGCGCTCAGTCGTCTCACCGTTGCCTCGAAGAGACTGGCACTCGCCGTGTCGCCGAACCACTCAAGGTCGGCGGGTACGCCGAAGCGAAAGGATGCCTCGGCGCGTCCATCAGCCGACGACGCCGCCGTCAACGAGGGTGCAGGCCGCGCGAAGGGATCCTCCGGATCAAAGCCGACAGCGATCGGCATCAGCATGCCTGCATCGACCAGATCCAGCGTGAAGAGACTCACACAGTCGAGCGTGCGGCAGGCCGGCAGCACGCCGCGGGTGCTGACGAGACCGCGGGTCGGCTTGATGCCGACCAGGTTGTTGAGCGCCGCCGGGACACGTCCCGAGCCGGCAGTGTCCGTCCCCAAAGCAAAGCTGACGAGCCCGTGCGCAACCGCCGCGGCGGAGCCCGAGCTGCTGCCTCCGGCGATATAGTCCGGATCGAATGCATTGGGCACCGCGCCGTAGGGCGAGCGGGTGCCGACCAAACCGGTCGCGAGCTGATCGAGATTGGTCTTACCGATCGGCAGCGCACCGGCGGAGATCAGACGCTCGACGACGGTGGCGGAGCGCTCCGGTGTCCAGGCGAGCTCCGGCAGCGCGGCGGTGGTCGGCACGCCCGCGAGGTCGATGTTGTCCTTGATCGCGAAGGGGATGCCGTAGAGCGGGAGTGTCTCCGGATCGGCCTCGGACAGACTTGCCAGGTAAGGCGCCAGCTCGGCGTCCGACAGGACATGGATCCAGATGTTGTCGGCCGCGTGCTCGGCGATCCGAGTGCGGATCTGTTCCACAAGCGTCGCCGGCGTGAGCCCGCCCTCGCGATAGGCGGCGCGGAGATGACGGATCGAGAGGTTCAGGGGCGAGTGCGGTGTTCGGCTCATGCTGTCGTCTCCGTTGCATCGGCGGCGGTATCCAGCACCAGCAACGCCTGACCGGGTGTCACCTGGGCGCCGCTCCGACAGAGGATGCGCGCGACCCGTCCGCTGCGGTCGGCATGCACGGCGATCTCCATCTTCATGGACTCCAAAACCAGCAGCACTTGGCCGGATTCGACCTGCTGCCCGACCTCGACAGCAAGCTGCCAGACACTGCCGTGGACATGGCTCTCGATCGCCAGCTCGCCGGGCGCGAGCCGGAGCGACTCGGCCTGCTCGTCGATGTGCGCGGAGGCGCCGTTGCCGACATCCCGATCGACCTCGAGCTGACCGGCCGCGGCCCAGCGCTCCCGCTCGGCCTCGAAGGCGGCCTGTTGGCGCGCCTTGAAGGCCGCGATCGACTCCGCATTCGTTTGGAGAAACGTCTGGTATTCGGCCAGGCTGAACTGCGTCTCCTCGACCTGAAGCCGAAAACCGCCGCGCGGAAAGGCCTCGCGCAGCTCGGTCAGCTCCTGCTCGGAGACCGGATAGAAGCGGATCTGGTCGAAGAAGCGCAGAAGGTAGGGCCGCTCGAAATCCGGGGTGCGTTTGAAACGATTCCACATCTGGAGCGTGCGTCCGACGAACTGATAGCCGCCCGGCCCTTCCATGCCGTAGACGCAGAGATAGGAGCCGCCGATCCCGACCGCATTCTCGGGCGTCCAGGTCCGCGCCGGGTTGTATTTGGTCGTCACCAGTCGATGTCGCGGATCGAGCGGCGTGGCGACCGGCGCGCCCAGATAGACATCGCCCAGACCCATCACCAGATAGCTCGCCTCGAAAAGGATGCGCCGGACCTCCTCGATGCTGTCGAGCCCGTTGATGCGGCGGATGAACTCGATGTTGCTCGGACACCAGGGTGCGTCCGGTCGTACCGACTGCATGTATTTCTCGATCGCGAGCCGGGTGGACGAGTCGTCCCAGGACAGGGGGAGATGCACCACGCGCGCCGGAACCGACAGAGACTCGACATCGCCGAGCGCCTGCTCGCGTTCGACGAGCCGATCCAACAGAGCGCCGAGCTTCAGTGCACGACTGTCGTAGCGCACCTGCAAGGAGCGGATGCCCGGCGTGAGCTCCAGCACACCCGGGATCGGCTCGGCCCGGAGCGAGAGCATCAGGGCATGGACCCGGAAGCGCAGCCGAATATCCAGCACCTGCGGGCCGTACTCCACGAGCAGATCCTTGTCGCCCGAGGCCCGATAGGTGACGCCGACCGGATGCTCGGGGGGATCGATCCGACGCAGGCGCGGGTCGGCAGGAGGCACCGGCTTGGCCTTCACCGCGGCCGGCGCCGCGAGCCGGAGGATCATGTCGTCCCGTGCGGCCTCCAGCGCATTGGCGGTCTCCTGAGAGACCGGCACGAAACGCACCCGATCGCCCGGTCGGAGCTGACCCAGACACCAGCGATCCGCCGAGACGACCGTCGCCGGGCAGACGAACCCGCCCAGGCTCGGCCCGTCCGGACCCAGGATCACGGGCATGTCGCCGGTGAAATCGAGCGTCCCGAGGGCATAGGCGTTGTCGTGGATATTGGATGGATGCAGCCCGGCCTCGCCGCCGTCGGGCCGCGCCCAGGTCGGCTTGGGGCCGATCAGACGCACGCCGGTGCGGCTTGAGTTGTAGTGCACCTCCCAGTCGGTCGCGAAGAGGATCGCGATGTCCTCCTCGGTGAAGAATTCGGGGGCACCGTGCGGCCCGTAGATCACCCGCAAGGTCCAGGTGTCGCCGTAGTGCGGGATGATGGATTTGGGGAGACCGGGCACGCTCGGGCGCCCATCGCTCCCATCCGTGATCGGCTCGGCGAGCGGATCCGGGTCGGTCGCCAGATGCAGCACATCCCCGACCTGCAACGGACGCCCGCCGTGCCCGCCGAATCGGCCGAGCGTGAAGGTGGCGCGGCTACCGAGATAGGTCGGAACCTGCAGGCCGCCGCGCACCGTCAGATAGGCGCGCGCCCCGGACCCGACCAACGCGCCGAGACGCAGCAACTGCCCTGCGCGTATCGGCACGGGACGCCACCAAGGCAGCGGACGTCCGTCGAGCTCCGCCGCCATCTCGGCCCCGGTCAGACAGACGAGCGCATCGCGATTGAAGCGCAGCGTCGGGCCCGTGACCGTCAGCTCGAGCCCTGCGGCGTCGGGCGCGTTGCCGAGCAGACGGTTGCCGAGCCGGAACGCCAGATCGTCCATCGGCCCGGACGGAGGAATGCCGACGTCCCAGTAGCCCAGTCGGCCCGGCCAATCCTGCACCGTGGTCTGGGTGCCGGCCGCGAGGACGTCGATGGTCTCGGGCCGATAGTCGAAACTCGCCAGCGTCGCGGTATGGTGGCGCCCGGCCACGACCTCGGGATCGCGCATCACTTGGCGCAGATAGGCAAGATTGGTCTCGATGCCGGCGATCTCGGTCCGCTCCAGCGCCTCCCCCAAGCGTGCGAGCGCCGCGGGACGATCCTCCGCATGGACGATGACCTTGGCGAGCAGCGGATCATAGTAGGGCGAGACCTGCGTGCCGGTCTCGATCCAGGTGTCGACGCGGACATCCAACGGCAGCGCGACATGGGTCAAGAGCCCCGCGCTCGGCTGAAACCCCTTGCCCGGATCCTCCGCATAGAGACGGACCTGGATTGCGTGGCCTCGCGGCTCGACGGCCAGCGCGCCGAGATCGGGCAGACTGCCCGCCCCCAAACGCACCATCCACTCGACCAGATCGACCCCGGTCACCGCCTCCGTGACACCGTGCTCGACCTGAAGACGCGTGTTGACCTCCAGAAAGTAGAAGGCGGCCCGTTCGGGGTCGTAGATATATTCGACCGTTCCCGCCGAGCGATAGGCCACCGCGGCACCGAGTCGGCGTGCGGTCTCCAGCATGGCGGCGCGTAGCTCGGGCGGGAGATGCGGCGCGGGGGTCTCCTCGACGACCTTCTGATTGCGCCGCTGCAGGGAGCAATCACGCTCGCCGAGCGCCACGATGCCGCCGAGCCCGTCGCCGAAGATCTGCACTTCGATGTGCCGCGCCCCGCGGACATAGCGCTCGAGGAAGATCCCGGCATCGGCGAAGTTGCTTTGACCAAGCCGACGCACCCGCTCGAAGGCATCGGTCAGCTCATCGGCATCGGAGCATTGCTGCATCCCGATCCCGCCGCCACCCGCCGTGCTCTTGAGCATCACCGGGTAGCCGATCCGGGCCGCTTCGCGCCGCGCCTGCTCGGCGTCCTCCAGCAGACCGCTGCCGGGCAGCAGAGGTACGGCGTTGGCCGCGGCCAGCTCGCGCGCGCGGTGCTTGAGCCCGAAGTCGCGCAACTGTGTCGGGGTCGGTCCGAGGAAGACCAGACCACGCTGCTCGCAGGCCTCCGCGAAACTCGCGTTCTCGGACAGGAAGCCGTAACCCGGATGGATCGCCTGCGCCGCGGTCGCCTCGGCCGCGTCCAGGATCCGGCCCATGTCCAGATAGGACTCGGCCGCCAGCGCCTCGCCGATACAGACCGCCTCGCCCGCCAGGCTCACATGCCGCGACCCGGCATCGGCGTGCGAATAGACCGCCACCGACCCGACACCCAAGGCGTCGAGCGTGCGGATGATGCGGCAGGCAATCGCGCCGCGGTTGGCAATCAGGACCTTGTCGAACATCGTCGGCGATTCCGAGCGGTCGCGGGTCGTCCCGCGTCGAAGAAATGACCCGCGGGGTCGTCCCCTGGGTCGTCAGCCGTAGGTCGGATAAGCGCAGCGCAATCCGACATTCACCTGATTGCGGGCACCGCAATCAGTCCCAGATGAGCATGCGCACCGGTGTCGGGTTATAGGCATTGCACGGATTGTTGAGCTGCGGACAGTTCGAGACCAGGACGATGAGGTCCATCTCGGCACGCAGCTCGACATACTTGCCGGCGTCCGAGATGCCGTCCTCGAAGGTCAGGTGCCCTTCGGGTGTCACGGGCACGTTCATAAAGAAGTTGATGTTGGCGGTCAGGTCGCGTTTGCCCATGTCATAGGCGGATTCGGCCAAGGCGATCAGATAGTTGTCGCGGCAGTTGTGCATCGGCCGCTTCTCCAGCGCATAGCGCACCTGATTGGATTCGGCGGCGCAGGCCCCGCCCAAGGTGTCGTGACGCCCGCAGGTGTCGGCGACGATGGTCGCCATCGGGTTGCCGTCGTTGGAGAGCAGGACCGAGCCGGTTGTCAGATAGAGGCTGCCTTGGGCGCGGATGGTGTCGACGGCGCTGTAGCGCTCGGCGGAGTCACGGGCGTTGTAGAAGAGGGTGTCCACCGCCTGGTTGCCCATGAGATCGAGGATGCGCAGGGTCTGGCCGGCCCGCAGCTCATGCAGCCAGGGCTCGCCGGCTGGGATCTCGTGATCGTAGACGGCGTCGGACGGATCCAATGCGCTTTGGACCAGGTTGGCCGTGAAGTCCGCAGCGGGATGGGGCTGGGTCGGGGTCGTCATGCCGGTACCCTCAGAGCTGGCAGTGATAGATGGCGGTATTGGCGAAGCCGCGGCCGTTCTCCGGACAGGAGATTCGGCAGGGGTCATCCTCGGCGGCGGGATCGGCGCGATAGATGGTCAGATCGACCGGCTTGGGCGACCACTCGGTCGCCGGGTCGAGCGGATGCGGACAGCTGTTGAGGACCACCAGCGTATCCATCTCGGCACGCAGATCGACATGATCGCCGGGCGTTGAGTGACCGGGCTCGAAGCGCATGACGCCGGTCTCGTCGACCGCGACCTTGCTGAAGAAGTTGACGTTGGCGACCAGGTCGCGACGCCCGAGACCCCACTTGCCGAGCTCGATCAGAAACAGCTCGCGGCCGTTGCGCAAAAAGGCATTGCGCGCCTCTTGATAACGCGCCACGCCGAAGCGCTCGCGCACCAAGGCGGCATCGCTCACCCCACAGAAGGTGTCGTGCCAGCCGCAGGTATCCCCCGTGATCGAGACGAGGATCCGACCCATGTCGGAGTAGCAGACATGACCCGCGGTCAAGAAGGCCGTGTGCTGCGCCTTGAGCGTATCGGCCATGTTGTAGCGCTCGAGCTTCTCATGCGCGTTGTAGAAGAGCGCCGAACAGTTGGCTCCGCCCCGCCGATCGGTCAGGCGCAGCGCGAAACCGCGGCGTATGACGAAGGACCAGTTGCGCGCACCGGGCAGCAGCTCGGTGTGGACGATGCGCGAGGGGTTTAAGGGGGCGTCGGTCATTCGTGGTTTCCTCGGATGATGGGGTTGTCGGAGCGTCCTGCTGCCTGCCTCCTGCTCTTAGCTATCAGCTACAAGCTATCAGCTATCAGCTATCAGCTATCAGCTATCAGCTATCAGCTATCAGCTCTTAGATGGGTGTGCTCACCGCTGGAGGCCGGGGGCTGGCGGACGGTCGCTGGCGGCCGCCCCCGGCCGCCCCAACACCGCAGCCAGCGTCTCCGAATCCGCCTGTCCGATCGGCAGGTCGTAGGTGATTCCGGCGCCGTAGGCTTGGGGTTCGTCCGGGTCGTAGCGCAGCTTGTCGAAGACCAGCAGGCGCGTGCCCAGGTAGAAGCCTTCGCGGATGTCGTGGGTGACCATGAAGACGGTCAGGTTGTTCTCGCGCCAGAGCCGCAGGACCAGCTCGTGCATGTCGCGGCGGATACCCGGATCGAGCGCGCCGAAGGGTTCGTCGAGCAGCAGGATGCGCGGGTGCATCACCAGCGATTGGGCGAGCGCGAGGCGCTGCTGCATGCCGCCGGAGAGCTGGGTCGGATACTTGCTCAGCGCCTGCCCGAGACCGACCGCCTCGAGCATCGCAACCGCCTCTTCCTGCGCGTTGCGACGGGCGGCACCGAGGAGGCGGCCGGTCACGGGCGAGGCGCGCAGCTCCAGTCCCAAGAGCACGTTGCCCAGGACGGAGAGATGCGGGAACACCGAGTAGCGCTGAAAGACGATGCCGCGATCCGGCCCCGGCTCGGCGGGAAGCGGCTCGCCGTCGAGCAAGATCCGCCCGCGGCTCGGTGTCTCCTCCCCCAGCAGCAGGCGCAGCAGCGTGGTCTTGCCGCAGCCCGAGGCCCCGACGATGGTGCAGAACTCGCCCGGCGCCACGGTCAGGTTGAGTCGCTCCAGCACGACCTGATCGCCGTAGGTCATCCAGACGTTCTCGAAGCGGATGCGCGGTGTCATCGGCCCGGTTCTCCGGTGTGATACCAGGGGAAGGCCCGGCGCGAGGTCTGCTTGAGCAGGAAGTCGGTCAGATAGGCGAGCAGGGTGATCCAGACCACGTAGGGCAGGATCACGTCCATCGCGAGATACCGGCGCACCAGGAAGATGCGGTAGCCGAGCCCCTCGGTGGCCGCGATCGCCTCGGCCGAGATGAGGAAGAGCCAGGCGGTACCGAGCGAGAGCCGCACCGCATCGATCAGCCGCGGCACCACCTGCGGGAGGATCACCCGCAGGACGATCTGCCAACTATTCGCGCCGAGGGTCTGCGCCTTGATGATCAGCTCGCGCGGCAGCTCCTGCACCCTTTGCTGCAGATCGCGCACGATGAAGGGCGTGATCCCGACAACGATGAGGACCACCTTGGAGACCTCGCCGAGCCCGAAGACAATGAAGAGGACCGGCAGCACGGCCATCGGCGGGATCAGCGACAGCACCGCGACGAAGGGTGCAAACCCGGACCGGATCAGCGGGATGGCGCCCAAGGCCACACCCACTATCAGGCCGATCGCCGCGCTGATCCCGACGCCTTGAGCTAGCCGCCGCAAACTCGCCTCCGTGTCCTGCCACAGCAGGATCTCGCCGGTGCGCTGGCTCGGCTCGGTGGTGAGGCGGACGAAGGACTCGGCGAGCGTACTGAAAGAGGGCAACAGCTTGTCGTTCGGGTTCTCCGCCAGCCGCGCATCCGAGGCGAACATATAAAAGAGCGCCAGGACCACGAAGGGCAGGAGCGCGAGTGCCGCGGTCGAGACCCGTCCGGGGCGTTGGTTGATGAGTCGTTTCATCGGTGTCCTGGTTTGGGGAGGGAGCGAGTCGGCTTCAGCTGTCAGCTATTGGCCATGAGCCGTCAGCTTCGGGAGAACGCGACGCCACGTCATCGTATGGGCGAAAGCGTTGCGTGCTTGCCGCAGGAGCAAGTGAACACGGCAAACCCACGAGGCTCGCAGCTGATCGCTGACGGCACCCGTAGGTTGTGCTGACGACAGGAAGCACAACACCCGCCGGCGGTGCGTTGTGCCTCGCACGGCTCGGCACAACCTACGCCCGGATCGCCGATGGCTCTCCGCTCACAGCGCCCCGTCCGCCGCCATCTGCATGTAAGCAGAATCGAAGCGCAGCTTGAGATTGCCGTCGTCGCCGAAATAGCGTTCGCCCGGGAAGGCGACGCCGATGAAACCCGGGTTCGGCGCGCCTTCGCCGAGCAGACCGTGATCAAAGGAAAAGCTCGCCACCTCTTCCATGGTGAGCGGCAGCTGCTCGCTCTTGGCGAAGGCCACGGCCTCGGCCGGCTCGAAGAACATCTTGGTGCTGGCGAGCTGGGCGTCATAGCCGGCCAGATCCGTCCCGGACGCCTTGCCCATCGCGGTGCGCGCGGCGCGACCGGCCTCGTCGTCCTTGGACATGATCGACAGGGTCTCGTACCAGGCGCCGACCAGGGCCTTGCCGAGCGCCGGGTTGGCCTCGAGGGTCTCGGTGTTGACGACCATGAGGTCGATGATCTCGCCGGGGATTTGGCTCGAATCGAACACCTTGGCGGTGTTCGGCATGGCCAGGATCTCGGAGACCAGCGGATTCCAGGTCACCACGGCCGTGGGACCGCCGGAGGCAAAGGCCGAGACCATGTCGGCATCCGAGGTGTTGACGACGGTGACGTCGCGCTCGCTCAGACCCACGCTGGCGAGCCCACGCGCCAGCAGATAGTGCGAGACCGAGAGCTCGACCAGGTTGACCTTCTGACCGGCGATCTCGGCCAGCTCGGTCTTGTCGCGCAGGATGACGGCGTCGTTGCCGTTGGAGAAGTCGCCGATGATGAGCGCCGTGGAATCCACGCCGCCGGCCGCCGGGATGGTGAGCGCGTCCATGTTGGTCATGACGCAGCCGTCGAAGGCCCCGGCGGTGTATTGGTTGATCGACTCGACATAGTCGTTGATCTGCACGACCTCGATCTCGATGCCGTACTTGTCCGCCCACTTTTTCACGATGCCGGACTCGGCGGCATAGTCCCAGGGCATCCAGCCGACATAGATGCTCCAGGCGATGCGGAACTGATCCTTGGCCAACGCGTTGCCGGAGATGGACAAGGCCGTGAGCAGGAGGACGGCCGGCACGAGGACGCGGCCGACGCGGCTCTTGGGACGGTTTGACGGAGTGAAGGTCATTGCAGGCTCTCCCGAGGTCAGGTTACGAAACGGAACGCGGGAGAACCTGCATGCAGGTGATCTCCCGGGCTTTTATCCCGCCGTGTAACCCGCCCCGGTCGATGCGCCCTGGACCTTTCGAAGACCGGGTTTAGCCGGCTCGGGAAGGTGCTCGGACGGATCGGCGGATCAGGTCGGCAGCTCTCGGACCAGACACCCGCCGTCAGCGGATCGGAACCCTAGCCACCTATTCGCCGAATTGTCGCGTGAGCTGCAGGGCGGACGACGCACCTGCAGGTTCTCCTGCAACAGTGGAGAGCAAATCATGCGCCAACGACGGCAAGTGTCGCTGCGAATCAGCCGGTCGCCCCCTCCCCCCCGGCCCCCTCCCGCGAGGGGAGGGGGAGAGTCGAATACCTTGTTTGGACGCACTTCCGCCCCCTGCGGGTGATGGCCAGGGACGGCACGAGCGCTTTGGAGCGATGCAGAATCGATATGAATCGGTAGGTTGGGCAAAGCGCACCGTGCCCAACGGTTCCCCGTGATGCCGGCGCGGGTTGGGCACGCTGCGCTTTGCCCAAGCGACAGCTGATGGCGTTCGCGCATCGACGTATGTTGTTTTTGAACCCTCGCTTACCGCTGCGGCGGCGCCCTTAAGTCACCGGCATCCCGGCGAGTGTCCATCCAGCCCCCGGCTTTTGCACAGCACGGGCGCATTTCTAGCCGATCGACGCCCAATTCCGGTGCAACCCTATGGACGCGCCTCGGGGCCATCGATCCGTCAGTACTCGAAATTCCAGTCGAGACCCGAACCACCCGGATCCAGTCGAACCCGCTTCTCGACCACGCCCTCGGGGACCCGATCGCCCAGGATCAGACTGATGTCGGCGCGCTCCGATAGCCAGGCCGCCAAGTCGGTCTCGCCGTTTAGGCCGATCCGCCGCACGGCCCGCGCCGCGAGCGTCAGGAAATCGCGTCGCTCGTACGGATCGGGCAGCTCGGCAAGGACATGACCCAAAGGGCGCGGCAGCAGCAGAAAGAGACCCACGCCCTGCTCGCGGTCCATCGCTTCGCGCACCAGCTCGCGCGAGCGCCGATCGGTCAGGGTCGAGGCGAGGACGAGGGCACGATCCGGGTAACGCACGATCAGTCGGTCGAGGGCCTGATCGGCGAGCCGCCGCAACCGCATCCCGCCCGGACAACCCGCAGCGGGCTGCGGGATACCGACGATGAGCAAACGCAGGATCCCGAGCCCCTGGCGCGCGAGCAGGGTCGGCAGACCGCGCACCGCAAAGCGATCCAGGTCCTTCATCGGCTCGGACAGATCGGCGTAGGGGATGAGCTGGGGGTGGTGCTTGAGCTGATTGTCGCGCACGGGTGCGTAGCTCCAGCCGTCGAGATGACGATCCGCCGCCCAGCGCTCGTGCTCGATGATGGCGAGTCGCTCGACCTCCAGGGGTGTCAGGACGAAGGATTCGACCATCTCCTCGGGCACCGCCCGGGCGTCGGTCACGGCGAGCTTGGCCCAGACGTGATCGGCCTGATGGCGATTGGCCTGCCGATAGGAGGTCGCCAACAGCTCCCAGGGCTGACCTGCAGGCTCCAGGTTCGGATCGCGGCCTTGTGCGGCGATGCTGTCGCGATAGTGATCGTGGATGGTCCGGGCGACCTCGTCGCCGCGTCCGTCCAGCAGCACCGCCGGGCGACAGGCTTCGCGCAGATAGGACACCGGGATGATCTGACCGTCCCAATCCTCGATGCCGGCGGCGGGCGTTCTCCCCGGGCCCGACGTCGCACCGGTCTCCAACAGGACCGGGGGCGACACGCCCTGGAGTGCGGCGAGCGTATCGACCAGGCGTCTCGCAAGCTCGATGCCCTCCCCGGCCGGGTCGCCCGGGCAGACGAAGGCGAGGGTCACCGGAGGCCGCGTCTCGGGAACCCGGCCCTCGGATGCGCTGCGCCCATCCATGACCCGGGAGACAGGGGCGAGAAGGGTTTCTAGATCCTCGACGGGTGCGAATCGGATGTCGGCAATCGCGGTGGCTTGAGGATAGGCGCTGCGGAAGCGCGTTTCGGCCGCGTCTCTCTGCGCACACAGGACGCTGACGCACGGCCTGCCGGTACCGTATTGGATCAGGCGCAGGGCATGCACCACGAGCGCCTGCGCGGGATCGGCGAAACCGGCGATCAACAGATGCGGCCGCTGGCCGAAGCGCGGATCCAGGCCGAGATGCAGCGGCCACCGCCCAAGCAAGGCACGCGCCGCGCGATCGAGGATCGCAAAGGTCTCCGGACGCCACGGGCTGTGGGGCTCCGGCATCGTGAACCGGGGCGGCGGATCCTGCCGATGCATCAGGATCAGGCGACGCATCGCTTGCCGACCTGGGCGCCGGCCCGGTCGACGGTTGTATCGTCCACGGGCGACGAGCGCCGCAACCAGAGCCGCCGCATGGGGTGGATCGGCCAGGATCAGGGTGCGGATCCGTCGCGGATCCAGCTCGAGTAGGCGCTCCCGGTCGAGCGCTTCGGCCCTGCGACCCTCGCCGCGCAGACCCGCGACGACCTGTCCTGCGAGCGGCTCGGAGCCGCAGACGAGGACCGGGGGTGGACCGAAGCCAAACGGCATCCGAGCGGACCTCAGGGCGCGAATGCTCGGGCAAGAACACCGGGGAGATGCTCGCCCGCGTCCGCCAGGTCCAAGACATCGATCAGTGCGCGCTCGGGGGCCTCCGCGTCGAAAACTGCGGGACCATCCAGACCCGCTGCACCGTGACGACGCCAATCGACCAGCTGATCCGCGGTGCCGCCACTGCCGGCAAGCACCAGGACACGACCGCCGGTCCGCAGTCGATGCATCACATCACAACGGGTAATCTCCCCGCCGGCCACGACCAGCATCAGGGTGCCGCGCCCGCGGGCAAGACGATCGGCGACGGCGCTGATCCAAGGCGACTCCTCGCCCCAGCCGTCGCCCGGCACCAGCAGGAAATGGGTGTGGTTCGGATCGAGCCGCGCCTTGCCGTCCTTGCCGGCGGGTTGGTCCGGCTTGCCGGTGTCGATCGCCACCGCACCCTGCGGCGCAATCCCGATCAGCGGGAAGCGCGCACCGGTGCTGAGGCGCGCCCGACCCATCAGCGCCATGACACCGAAGGCGGTGCCCCCGTCGATGACGGCCGCGCCGAGCGCATCCAGCTCCGGCGCGATCCGCTCGAAGAGTGTGAGCAACGCGGGCGCCACCGCCTCGGACAGATTCGCTGCGCCGCCGACCAAAACCAGAACGGGTCTCGGGTCGGTCAAGCCCACAGCGGCCAGCGCGGCGTCGAGCTCGACGGGCTCGGGGCGAGCGTGCGGCCGGGCGATCCACACCGACGGGGCGATCCCGGCGGGGCTTATCGTCGCGTCCAACGGCACCTCATTCCGTCTCGTGCAGGACGTTGCCCGCTTCGTCCCGAAGCGTCACGCGCATCGGAATCCCCTGGCGAATACTGGCCGAGACCACGCAGAAGTCCTCGAACAGATCCTTGCAACGCGCGAAGCGCGGCGACGCCGTCACGGCCTCGGCGAGGATCAGGGTGATCTCCATCCGGCCGACGCGCAGACGCTTCTTCTCGTTGCGGACCATAACGCAGACCGCCTCGGCGCGCAGGCAGTTGTCGGGCGGCTCCTCCTTGAAGACGCAATAGAGCAGACTCGCGCTCAGACAGTTGGCCGCGGCGGCGGCGAGCAAGCGCGAGGCGTTCGGTCCCTTTTGCTCTCCCAACGGGGGCGGCTCGTCCATGAGCAGATCCGCGGCGCGCTTCCAGTCGAAGGCGACATTGATCTGAAAGCCTTCCTGCTGCTCGAGATGGATCTTGAAACGGCCTTCTTCGGACATCGGGCTTGCTCCCACTTCAATAGGGCTCGGATTAGACGGACGAGCGGACCGGCTCCGCGTCGCTCCGCTGCGCATCGGTCTTGCGGCTCGCATCGCCGAGCAACGGGCCGCGGGTCTTCGGATCGCGCGCCCGGCGCACGCCGGCGGCTCGGATGGAATCCGGATCGGCCGCGAAGCTCCGCCAGTCGCCGCCGGGGATCAGCGGGCGATCACGCACGGATCCGCGAAAGAGATAGATCCAGGCCCGTCCGTACGGCGTCGCCAGCAGTCGGCGGTCGTAGAGTGCGGGATAGTCTTCGAGTCGATCGAGCCGGCGCAGGCCGGCATGATCCACGGCGTAGACCTCGCCCCGGATCGCGGTTGCCCCTCCACGCACCGCGCCCGGATAGGCGCGGAGCAGATACAAGGAGAAACATGCCGCCGTGCGATGCGACCCGAGAAACTCCGCCTGCGCGAGCAGATGGTGATTGACCTCTCCGCGCAGCAGGGTCCCGTAGACAAAGACGCGCTGTCTCATCAGGTTTCGATGCGGGTTCCCAGCAGATCCAGGAACTTGCGCATCCACTCAGGATGCGCCGGCCACGCCGGGGCGGTCACCAGATTGCCGTCGGTATAGGCATTGGAGACGGTCTCGTTGACCTCGCACCAGGTGCCGCCGGCGCGCTCCACCTCGGGGCGCACGGCCGGGTAGGCGGTGCAGCGCTTGCCTTCGAGAATCCCCGCGGCGGCCAGGATCTGCTGACCGTGACAGACCGAGGCGATCGGCTTGTCGCCGGCCGCGAAGTGCCGGACCAGCTCGATCACGCGTGGATTCAACCGGAGATATTCCGGGGAGCGGCCGCCCGGGATGACCAAGGCGTCGTACTTGGCGGGATCGACCGTGTCGAAGTCGGCCGTGATCGCGAAGCGATGCCCCGGCTTCTCGCTGTAGGTCTGGTCGCCCTCGAAATCGTGGATCGCGGTGCGCACCCAGTCCCCGGGTTTCTTGTCCGGGCAAACGGTATAGACCTTGTGGCCCACCATCTGCAGGATCTGAAGCGGTACCATCGCCTCGTAGTCCTCGACATAATCGCCGACCAGCATCAGGATCTTCTTCACCGCCATGATTCTGTCCTCGTTGGGTTCAAATCTCATGCAGACCTCAGACTATAGCATTTGGTCAAGGTGACGATCGCCACCCGCCACATGCCGAGCGCCGTACCCGACACGCGGCGGCCGCTTGCCGTCTTCGCGTCCTTCTCGGGGGCCGGCGGGGTCGAGCGGATGCTCGTGAACCTGATCGGCGGTTTTCTCGATCTGGGCCAACCGGTGGACCTCGTCCTGCTACGCGCGTCCGGACCTCACCTCGCCCGACTCCCCGCGGAGGTCAATCGGATCCGGCTCGGGACCGAGCACAGTCTGCTCGCCGCCCCCGCACTGGCACGTTACCTGCGGCGCTGTCGCCCGGCCGCCCTGCTGGCGGCGAAGGATCGCGCCGGCCGGGCCGCCGTGCTGGCCCGCACGCTGGCCGGGACGGACACGCGTCTGGTGATGCGTCTGGGCACCCAGCTCTCGGCGGCGATGGCCGAAAAATCGGCGTTTGAGCGCTGGCTGCGCTATGCACCCATCCGCCGCGCCTACCCCCGGATCGACCATATCGTCGCCGTCTCCGCCGGCGTGGCCGAGGATACCGCCCGGATCGCGCGCCTGCCGCGCGAGAGGATCAGCGTCATCCGAAACCCGGTCATCACGCCGGACCTGGAGCGCTTGGCGGCCGAGCCCTGCCCGCACCCCTGGCTCGCACCCGGCCAGCCGCCGGTCATCCTGGGCGCGGGGCGCCTGCAGCGTCAGAAGGACTTCCCGACGCTGATCCATGCCTTCGCGCGGCTGCCGCGGGACCTCGATTGCAGACTCGCGATTCTCGGCGAGGGCGGCGGCCGAACCAAGCTGGAGGAGCTGATCGGGCAGCTCGGGTTGAGCGACCGCGTCGCGCTGCTCGGCTTTCAGGACAATCCTTATGCCTATCTCGCGCGTGCCCGTCTCTTCGTGCTGTCCTCCGCCTGGGAGGGCTCGCCCAACGTCCTGACCGAGGCCATGGCGCTGGGCACCCCGGTCGTCTCGACCGACTGTCCGAGCGGTCCTTTCGAGCTATTGGACGGCGGGCGCTTCGGCCCGCTGGTGCCGGTGGGCGACGTCGAGGCGCTTGCCGCGGCGATGCAACGGACACTGGAACAGCCACTCTCGCCGGCAATTCTGCGCTCGGCGGTGGCCGAGTACGAGCAAGGACGCAGCGCCGAGCGCTATCTCGAGGTGCTGGGTCTTGCCCGCTGAACCCGTTCGAGGCGCCCGGCGTCGAGGGGGGCGACGCCTCGCGACAGGCGCGGCACCCCGATGAACCTCTTCTTGGTCGGTCGGATCGTCGGCATCTATGCGCTGATCTTCGGCGTCACACTGGTGACCCCGATCCTGGTCGGTCTCTGGTATCGCGAGCCCGAGGTCCTGCACTTTCTCTGGCCGATGGCCGGCTCGCTCGGGTTCGGCGCCCTCCTCTGGCTGATCGGTCGACGGCGCGCGCGCGACTTGAGCGTAGGCGACGGTTATCTGGTCGTGACCCTCTTCTGGGTCCTGCTGAGTCTCCTGGGTGCTTGGCCGCTGATGAGCGGCTTCGGTCTCTCGCCGGTCGATGCCCTGTTCGAATCCACCTCCGGGATCACCACCACGGGTGCAACCGTGATCGCCGGTCTGGACACCATGCCGCGCTCGCTGCTCTTCTACCGCCAGCAGCTGCAGTGGTTCGGCGGGATGGGGCTCATCGTGCTCGGGGTGGCGGTCATGCCCATGCTGGGTATCGGCGGGATGCAGCTCTACCGGGCCGAGGCGCCGGGTCCACTCAAAGAGGAGAAGCTGACCCCGCGCCTGACCCAAACCGCCCGCGCGCTATGGCTGATCTACTTCTCGCTCACCCTCGCCTGCGCCGCCGGTTACTGGCTGGCGGGGATGACCCCGTTCGATGCCGTCTCCCACAGCCTGTCCACGGTCTCCACCGGCGGCTTCTCGACCCACGACGCCAGCATGGCCCACTTCGCAAGCCCCGCCGTCGAGGCGGTCGCCGTGGTCTTTATGCTCTTGGCCGCGATCAACTTCGGCGTCCATTACCTGGTCTGGCTCGATCGCAATCCGCTGCATTATCTACGCGACACCGAGGCCCGGGCCTTTCTCGGCTTCGTCCTCGCCATGGTCGCGCTGGTCGGTGTGATCCTCTATCTGGAAGGCCCCTACGATCAGGTGCATGCCAGTCTGCGCGATGCCGCCTTCGAGGTGGTCTCCATCGTCACCAGCACAGGGTTCGGGACGGTCGATTTCGCTCACTGGCCCGACTTCCTCCCGCTCCTGCTCATCTACATCAGCTTCGTCGGCGGATGCGGCGGCTCGACCGCCGGCGGCATTAAGGTGCTGCGCGTCCTGCTCATGGTCAAGCAGGGCGCGCAGGAGGTGCGCCAGCTGATCCATCCGCACGCCATTCTGCCGCTGCGCTTGGGCCGACGCATCGTCGACCCCCGCCTTGCACGTTCGGTCTGGGGTTTTTTCGCGCTCTATACCTTTGCGGTCGCAACCTTGACCCTCCTGATGATCCACGCCGGGCTTGCCCCGCTGGATGCCTTCAGTGCCGTCGCCACCTGTTTGAACAATCTCGGTCCGGGCCTCGGCGAGGTCGCCCTCACCTTCCAATCGGTCAGCGATCTCGGCAAGCTGCTCGGCGTCGTCGCCATGCTTCTCGGGCGGCTGGAGATCCTGACCATCCTGGTGATCCTCTCGCCGGCCTTCTGGCGGCGTTGACCGCCGGATCATCTCGACGCGCCGGGAAAGGTTGAACAACCGAGATCCGTAGGATGGGTAGAGCGCAGCGAAACCCATCCTCACCGCTCAGACGCACGATCCGAATAGCGTTCCGTTGTTCATGACACCCGCTAGGCGTTGTCGCGCTCGCCCCGCGGCGCTCTGCGCCACGTGCCAAGATGGCCGGAGTCACGAGCAACCCCTGGGTGCCCGTTCGCATCGGCTTTTGATAAGGTGCCGGTATGCAGCTTTTTCATCGCCTCGCGGGAGCTTGAACCCATGACCCGATTCGCTCGATCGGCCCTCCTCGGCCTACTCCTGATCTCCGCTGCCGCAGCCCGCGCCGAGGCACCGGACGGCTACGCCTTCAAGCCCTTCGACCAGGCCATGCAACAGGCAAAATCCGAGGGCAAACCGCTGTTCGTCTATTTCGGCCGCTACGGCTGCGGCTACTGCGAGAAGACCAACAAGGAAGCCTTCTCCGACGCGCAGGTGCGCGAGCGTTATTCCGCGCATTACGCACTCGCCTACGTCGACGCCGAGAGCGGCGAGCGTCTGCGCCTGCCCAGCGGCGAGCGCATCACGGAGCGCGAGCTCGGGACCCGCTACGACGCCTTCGTGACGCCCGTCTTTTCATTCATGACGCCGGACGGCGAGCTGGTCCTGCGTCTGGTGGGCGTGCAGCGGATCGAGGATCTGCTCAAGGCCGACGCCAAGATCCAGGAGGCGCTGGCCGCCGCGGGTGCCTCGTGAGCCGTTTCGTGATCCGGTGCACAGAACATCCGGGCCACGCCTCGCTCGTCGGGGCGCTCGTTGCCGGTCTAGCCTGGGCGACGGCCTCGGGGTCGGCCGCGGCGCAGCCCTGGACATTCGATGAGCCGCCGATCGAGGTGGCCGGGACCTCCGCGGGCGTCTTTCATCAGATGTCGTCCGCCGGGCGACGTAGCCTTGCGGTTTCGGACGGGATGGTCGCGGTGGTCTGGGACGACGAGCATGCAGGCGCCCCGCGCGCCTACCTGGCGCTGAAAGATCCGACGACGGCCGGCTTTGCCCCCGCGATCCAAATCAGCGGCGAAGGCGAGGCCTTCGAGCCCGCCGTCGCCGCCCTGTCCGATCGCCGCTTCGCCGTGGCCTGGGAGGAGGACGGACGGATCCTCGTGCGGCTCGCAACCCCGGAGGGACTCGGACCGCCCGTCGAGGTCAGCCCCAAAGGAGCACAGGTCAGCCTTGACGCCTCCGACGGGGATCTCGTCGCGGTCTGGGCGGATCGGCAGACCGGCACCGCACGGATCATGACGGCGACGCTCGGCCGCGACGGCGAGCTCGGCCTGACGGTGACGACGCGCTGTCCGGCGGACGCCGTCGCCCCGGTCGCCGATCAACTTGTCCCGACCGCTGCGCAGGTCGGCGAACGGCTCGTGGTCGCCTGGGAGGATCGCCGCCCCGGCCACACCATCATCATGG
Source organism: Thiocapsa roseopersicina (assembly GCF_900106925.1). Classification (GTDB taxonomy): domain Bacteria; phylum Pseudomonadota; class Gammaproteobacteria; order Chromatiales; family Chromatiaceae; genus Thiocapsa; species Thiocapsa roseopersicina. The sequence goes on along the minus strand of NZ_FNNZ01000001.1, from coordinate 12,595 downwards.
CCACGGCAAGCGCACCCGGTCAGCCCTGCCGTTTCGACCCGCCGGCGCGGATCAGCGAGGACCCACCCGGTCCCGAGCTGCCGTTCGGCGCTGGTCACGGCGTCGCACGTGTCGCGGTAGCACCCTATGGCGCCGATCGCCTGCTCGCCGCCTGGGAGGACAAGCGCAACTTCCGTCACGGCTACGACGTCTATGCCGCGCACTTCGGCCCGGACGGATTCGGCCCGAACGAGCGGGTACAGGACGACTTCGGCGAGCTGTCCGCGCAATGGCACGTCAGCGCAGCCGGCCACCCCGACGGCACCCTCGTCGTCGCCTGGACCGACGAGCGCGAAGGACAAGGCGACATCCTCCTGAGCTGGTATGCCGACGGCACCTGGAGCGAGGACCTTGCGCTTCCCGGGGCATCCGGCCCCGATGAGCAGGGCCATCCGTCCGTCGCCCTGGACGACGCCGGCAACCTCCACGCCGCCTGGGTGACACGCGAGACCAAAGGCGGACCGACCCGCATCCAATACCGCTTGGGGCTGCGCGCCGACTGACGCCCGAGCAACGCAGCTCAACCTGAGCCGATTTCCGGCAATGAACATCTCGACTGCCCACGCCTGTGGGCGAATTCATTCGCCCACAGGCCCGCACACCCTGTCCATGAAATCACCTGAAAGCCCGCAAGGACACGCACGAGATGCTCAGCCGCAGCCCGACCAAGGTCCTGATCCTCGTTCTCTTTCTGCTCGGCTACTGGGCAGTGGGCCTGTACCCCTTCACCTTCGAGCCCCCGAAGCATGTCGTGAATCAGGCCGAACGCACGGCCGACGGAGGCTTGTCTTTCCCGGGGGTCGGCATCGCACGTACTCCCGGCGCTCCGGAGTGGTTGCGTGGCCTACAACACATGAGCCTGTTTGAGGTACGGCTCGTCGCGCGCACGGACGATCCCGATCAACAGGGTCCGGCCCGTCTCTTCACCATCTCCGACGGTGTTTCCGATCGCAATCTGACGCTCGGACAGGAGGGCGAAGATCTCGTCATCCGCGTCCGCCGCCCGGGATCGGACGCCAACGGCACGCCCGCCCTGCAGGTTCCCGGCCTCTTCCGCGACGCCGACTGGCATGAGATCCGCCTGCGACTCGGGCCCGATCGCCTGACCGTGACGGTAGACGACAAGCCCCGGGGCGATCTGCCGCTATCCGGCTCGCCGTTCCCCGAATGGAATCCCGACTACGCGCTTGCGATGGGCAACGAGCTTCCCTACGGGCGGGCTTGGACGGGCGAGATCAGCGCCGCCTCGGTCGAGATCGACGGCAGCACCATCGATTATCTGGATCCCGCCGAGATCGTGCTCCCCGGAGGCTGGTGGGAGGTCAAGGCGTTCGATCCCTGGGACCTCGAACAGAAACAGCCCTACTACGCAAACGCCGACATCTACGTCAACTTTTTCGGATTCATCCCCTTCGGCGCCCTGCTCGTGCTCCTCTTCGGACGCCGCCTCTCCATCGGGCACATCATGCTCCTCGGAGCGGCCTTGAGCCTCTCGATCGAGACCCTGCAGATCCTGCTGCCCCGCCACCCCTCGGTCACCGATCTCGCCCTCAATACCATCGGCGCAGGGGTCGGTGCCGCTCTCGCGCGGACGGCAATTCGGAGCGGCGCAAGCGCCTGAATGCAAATCCCCGTCGGCTCCGAAAGCATCGAGCGCAGGCACCATCGACGTGGCTCTTTGCCGCTTTTTCCGAGGACCGCCGCTCCGGTTCTCCCCCGGTTTCCCGCTCGGCGGGCGGCATGTCTTGCTTGAGTCTTTCGCTCTGAGTAGGATCAGGTCTTACGTTTCGTGGGCACGGCTTGTCTACAACATCATGGAAACAACACGTCTTTCCAACAATGGACAGGTCAAACTGCCCAAGTCCATTCGGGAACAGTATCACTGGCCGGCGGGCACCGAGCTCGAGATCGAGGAATGTCCGGACAGCATTGTTTTAAGGCCAAAGAAACCCGTCCCGACAACCTTGCTCAGTGATGTGGTGGGCTGCGCGGGCTACCGAGGTCCGGCCAATTCCTTGGATGACATGGACGAAGCAATCGCTTGGGGAGTCAGCGAAAGCCATGCTCGCAGTCGATATACCGGTCTCATCTGAGTTTTTCTCTCAGGAGTCTAGCGCAAGCTACTGAAGCTTGGCTATCATTGCTGCCATGGTCGACTACAGGCTCACATCGGAGGAACTGACGCAGTTGCGGGCAGCGCACCGGCGCACGCGTGACCAACGCGAGGCCGATCGCATCAAGGCCGTCATCCTGCTCGCCTCCGGCTGGCGGGCCGAGGACATTGCCGAGGCCCTGCTGGTCGACCCCAATACGGTGCGCACTCACTTCAAGCGCTATCGCGGCGGTGGCCTGGAGGAGTTGCTCAAGGTCGAGTATCGCGGCAGCGATGTGCAGTTGAGCGAGACCCAACTCGATCGGCTCGATCTGCATCTTCAGGAACACCTGTACCTCTCGGCCAAGGACATCGCAGCGTGGGTCCAAACCGAATGCGGGGTCACCTATACTCCCGGCGGCATGACGGCCTTGCTGCATCGCCTCGGGTTCGTCTACAAGAAGCCCAAGCTCGTTCCCGGCAAGGCCGACCCGGAGGCCCAGCGCGCCTTTCTCGCCAAGTACGAAGAGCTCAAGAAAAACAAAGGCCCGAACGACGTGATCGTGTTCATGGATGCCGTGCATCCGCAGCACAATCCGGTGCTGGGCTACGGCTGGATCAAGCGCGGCAAAGACCACGAGGTACGTTCCAACAGCGGGCGTCAGCGCCTCAACATCAACGGCGCCATCGACTTGGAGCGGATGGCGCCGGTGGTGCGCTACGACGACACCATCAACGCCGACTCGACCATCGCGCTGTTCGATCAGCTGCTGTTGGCCTATGCCTACGCCGCGTGCATTTATGTGATCTGCGACAACGCACGCTATTACCGATCGAAAGCCGTCCAGGCGTACCTCGAGGATTCGCGCATCACGCTGGTGTTTCTTCCTCCGTATGCTCCGAATCTCAATCCGATCGAGCGATTATGGAAGCTCTTCAAGAAAACGACACTCTATAATCGCTATTATGAATCGTTCGGCGATTTTCGGAGCGCTTGCGAAGGCTTCTTCAACAATTCGCATCTGTATCGTGATCAAATGCGCTCATTGTTGACCGAGAACTTCGCGATTGTCGGCGAGTGAAAGTGCCGAAAATCTCGCATTCGGTGAGTATACTAACGTCGTCGTGCGGATTGTCGCTAATGACGATCCCGAGCAGAGTCCGAGAGCCGTCGCGCTATTCGAGCGGGAGCGTATTTTCCTCACCAAGACGGTGCTGCTGGAAACCGAGTGGGTGCTCAGGTTCTCCTACAAGCTATCCCGTGAGACCGTCGTATGTGCTTTGCGAAAAGTCATCGGCCTTCAACAGGTCGAGGTCGAAACGATAGGCGTTGTCGCCAAGGCGCTCGACTGGCATGAGCAGGGTATGGATTTTGCGGAGGCGCTGCATCTCGCCGGCAGCACAAAGGCGATCGAATTTGCAACCTTCGATGAGAAGCTGATTCAGCTCGCGCAGAGACTTCAAGCGAAGGGGATCGTAGCGGTTTGACCGCTAAGGCTATTTTCGGGAAAGGAACGACCAGCCTGTAGGTGCGAATTTATTCGCACACACGCCGGTTTCGCCGGCGAGACGCTCGGCGAGGCCACCGTCCGGCCTGTGCGAATAAATTCGCACCTACATCCGGGGATGCGCAGCCGGGATGATCATTCCCGGAAATCACCTAAGATGCGGGAACGATGTAGACGCCCGAGTGCAAAACCGCCGGCGGTACCGGAAGAGCCCCGGGCCGGAATGAGGGAGCGCGAATCCCGGCGTCCGCCGCCGCTGACCTCCAATGATCGCAACAGGCATCATCCACGCGAACACCCCCGACCGCCTATTCAGGAGCCCACACCGGCATGGCCATGGACGACATCGCAAACATCCCGAGTTTGAACGACCCGCCCGAGGACGACGCCCTCTCGCCCGACCTCATCGAAACCTTCATCGCCCGCTGGGCAGGCGCGACCGGCACCGAGCGCGCCAACTACCAACTCTTCCTGACCGAGCTGTGCGCGCTCCTCGGGCTGCCCCAGCCGGACCCCGCCCGGCAAGACACACACGACAACGCCTATTGCTTCGAGCGCCGCGTCGTCTTCCAGCACGGCGACGGGACCGAGAGCCACGGTTTTATCGACCTCTACCGACGCACCTGCTACGTGCTCGAATGCAAACAGACAGGCTTGAGTCTCGATACCGGCGGCTGGGACAAGGCGATGCTGCGCGCCCACGGTCAGGCGGTGCAGTACGTGCGCGCCCTCCCCGCCGCCGAGGGCCGCCCGCCCTTCGTGGTGGTCGTGGACGTCGGACGCAGCATCGAGCTCTACAGCGAGTTCAGCCGCAGCGGCGGTGCTTACATCCCCTACCCGGACCCGCGCTCGCACCGCATCCGCCTGGACGACCTGCGCCGCCCCGAGATCCGCGCCCGGCTGCGTGCCGTCTGGCTCGACCCGCTGAGTCTCGACCCCACCCGCTACGCCGCGCACGTCACCCGCGAGATCGCCGTGCAGCTGGCCCGGCTCGCCGTCTCGCTGGAGTCCGCCGGACATCCGCCCCAGACCACCGCGGCCTTCCTGATTCGCTGTCTCTTCACCCTCTTCGCCGAGGACGTGGGACTCCTCAAGCAAGACTGCTTCAGCGAGCTGCTGCGCTCGATGCGCGACAGCCCGGCCCAATTCGTCCCCATGGTCCAAGCGCTGTGGCAAGACATGGACCGCGGCAGCCCCTTCTCCACGGTGCTGCGCGATCGCGTCCTGCGCTTCAACGGCGGACTGTTCGCCGACCACACCGCGCTGCCGCTCGACCGCGACCAGCTCGATCTGCTCATCGATGCCGCCGGCGCCGACTGGCGTCACGTCGAGCCCGCCATCTTCGGGACACTCCTGGAGCGCGCCCTCGACCCCCTGGAGCGCCACCGGCTGGGCGCCCATTACACCCCGCGTGCCTATGTCGAGCGCTTGGTGATCCCGACCGTCATCGAGCCCCTGCGCGAGGACTGGACCGGCGTGCAGAGCGCCGCCTTCGCTCTGCATGAGCAGGGCAAGGACAGCGAGGCGATCCGCCTGGTCTCCGCCTTTCAGGTCGGACTCGCCAGCATCCGCGTCCTGGATCCAGCATGCGGATCGGGCAACTTCCTCTACGTCACCCTGGAGCACCTCAAACGCCTGGAGGGCGAGGTGCTCGACACCCTCCAGTCGCTCGGCCAGCGCCAGACCCTGCTCGAGCTCGAAGGGGTCAGCGTCGACCCGCACCAGCTCCTCGGCCTGGAGCTCAACCCCCGCGCCGCCGCCATCGCCGAGACGGTCCTCTGGATCGGCTATCTGCAATGGCACTTCAGAACCCACGGCGCCGTGCATCCGCCCGAGCCCATCATCCGCGACTTCCGCAACATCCAATGTCGCGACGCCGTGCTCGACTACGATCGGGTCGAGTACGTGACCGACGAGTCCGGCCGCCCGGTCACCCGCTGGGACGGGCGGACCATGAAACGCCATCCCGTCACCGGAGAGCAGGTCCCGGACGAGACCGCGCAGGCGCCGCTGGAGAGGTATGTCGATCCGCGTCGTGCCACGTGGCCGGAAGCGGATTTCGTGGTGGGGAATCCGCCGTTTATCGGCAACAAACGGATGCGCCTTGCACTGGGCGACGGCTATGTGAAGGCGCTGCGCGATGTCTGGACCGAGGTACCCGGATCGGCCGATTACGTCATGTACTGGTGGCATCGAGCCGCGGAGATCGCGCGATCCGGCGCGCTCAGGCGCTTCGGACTCATTACGACCAACAGCCTGACGCAGAGCTTCAACCGACAGATCATCGACGCTCATCTGACCGCGGCCGAGCCGCTGTCTCTGGTTTTCGCCATCCCCGACCATCCCTGGGTCGATTCCACGGATGGCGCCGCGGTGAGGATCGCGATGACAGCCGGTGCCCCCGGAAATCGACCGGGGGTTCTATTTCGCGTCGTGGCAGAGAAGTCTGAAGGCGGCAGCGAAGGGGTCGAGGTCGAATTGGACCGCGCAGAGGGGCCGATCAACCCGGACTTGAGCGTCGGCGCAGACCTCTCCGCCGCCGTGCCGCTCCGCGCCAATCTCGGACTCGCCTTCACCGGCATGTATCCGCTCGGCCAGGGATTCGTGATCCAGGCGGAGGACCTCGTCAAAGCCATCGGGACGGATGTCGGGACCGAGCAGGTCCTGAAACCCTTTGTCATTGCCCGCGATCTCACCCAGGTCGACCGGCGGGCGCGCATCATCGACTTCTATCCGCGGACGATGGAGGAGGCGCGGGCAGAGTTTCCCTGCCTCTTCCAGTGGGTGCTTGAACGGGTGAAACCGGAGCGGGATCACAATCCGCGACCGGTGCGGCGCGAGAACTGGTGGCGATTTGCCGAACCCAACCCGAGCCTGCGCAGGGCGATCGATGGTTTGGACCGGATGATCGCGATACCGCGCACCGCCAAGTGGTTCAGCTTCCAATTTGTCTCGATCGACACGATCCCCGATACCGCTGTCGTCGCGGTGGCGTCCTCCGATCCACTCCTGCTCGGTGTGCTGTCGAGTCGCGTGCATCTGTGTTGGGCAATGATGGCCGGCGGCCGATTGGGCGTCGGCAACGACCCCCGGTATCAGCACAAACAAACCTTCAATCCATTTCCTTTTCCGGCTCCCCAAGAGCCGGAAAAGGATCCGATCCGGCAGCTTGCCGAAGACCTCGACGCCCACCGCAAGCAGCGCCAGACCCTGCACCCGACCCTGACCATGACAGGGATGTACAACGTCATGGAACGCCTGCGCCGGGGCGAGCCGCTCGACCCCAAGGAGCGGATCATCCACGAGCAGGGTCTGGTCTCCATCCTGCGCCAGATCCACGACACGCTGGATACCGCCGTGCTCGCGGCCTACGGCTGGTCCGACCTGACCGCGCCGTTGCTCGCCTCCGCGCCGGGGAGCGAGCAGGCGGCAGCGATCGAAGAGACCATCCTGCAACGCCTGGTGGCCCTGAACACCGAGCGCGCCGCCGAAGAGCGACGCGGCCTGATCCGCTGGCTGCGCCCCGACTTTCAGAACCCTGGACAAGCCACCGGCGACACGGGCAACGTCCGCACCGGGGCGGAAACCGCCGACACCCAAACCATCGCCGCCGGCTCCAAACGCGACTGGCCGCGCACCCTACCCGATCAATTCCTCGCGCTTCGCGCCGCACTCGCCGCCCGGCCCGGCCCGGTCGCCGCCCCGGAACTGGCCCAAGCCTTCACCCGCACCCCGCGCGCCAAGGTCGGCGAGCTGCTTGAGATCCTCGTCACCCTCGGCCATGCCCGCCGCCTCGACGACGGCCGCTACCTCCCCGGCTGAACGCGATTCGGCGAGAGAGGCTCGCCGTTCGACATGGCCGGCCGGGACGCCGCTAGCGCGACGTTCGCCGAGCGCCGACATAACCCGGTCCCACTTTCCAGCGGGCCGGGACCCCCGCCGTCGGTTTCGAATGCAGCTCGCGAATGACCCGGCGTGCCCTGCAGGACTCACCGCCGAGGAGCTTGCCGAGGACACAGCGAACTCTTGAATGCTGGCGATCAGCAACACCTCACCGTTGCTCTACTTGCCGAGACGGACCGCACCGGACGGGCCACCTCGACCGTTTCGGAGGGCTTTACGGAAGCGTCAGCCTGGAAACGAAGGGTCAAGACGAAGGGCAACCCTCAATTAAGTGGCTTACCGCTGCTGAATCGCCTAACATTCGGTTTAAAAAGCCGGGCGCGGTTCAATGTCGTCGCTCAACCCTCGCATCGCGATAGGCGCACCCGCTTTACGCGAGATCGTTAGCGCTTGCAGAATGGCTAGCGCAGGATACTGATTTAGCCTTCCGAATTGAGAGAGTGACGATTGGGAAGCCCTAAGAATGACATTTGATTGGGATGAAGACAAAGCGACGCGGAACCTGGCAAAGCACGGTGTGGCCTTCGATGAGGCCATGAGCGCTTTTGATGATCCGCTTTTCATCGACTTCTTCGACCCGGAGCATTCGGAAGACGAGCATCGCTATATCAGGGTCGGAAGCTCAGAACGAGGACGCGTTCTAGTTGTCTCATATACAGAACGCAATGGCGTCATCCGTCTAATCAGCGCCCGATCCGCAACCAAGAGGGAGCGACAAACATATGAAGAAAACTAAGCTTGACCAAGAGGATGATCTCCTACCCGAGTATGATCTGAAAGCGCTCCGCGTTAGGAAATTCGGCCCCGAGCGCCGCATCTTCCCGCAACACGGTGTAGTTCTTGCGCCGGACGTCGCATCCGCTTTTCCCGATTCCAACTCAGTTAACGAGGCATTGCGCTTCTTATTGAGAGTTACAAAGCAGGGGGAGGCAATCTCTCATACCCAGGAAAGGCGACCCTAGCAGGGCAATCGCATCAACCTCGGCTAATATTTGGAGAACCTGATGGAAGAAATCGTAACGGAAAAGTAACGGAAAAGGGACCAGGCTTAATTAGATCCTCATCCTTCTTCCGGATTTAATTGAACCTGACCCCTTTTCGCTCTTTTCCGGAGCGTGATCGGCGTCCGTTTCCGAACCCGCCGACGACCGCAAACCGCCAGGTGTCGGGGCCGGGGGACAGGGCGCGGCGACAGCACCCCGGGCCGAGCCGATACAATTTCCTATCTATAGGGTGAGGCGCGCATCCCTCGGCGCCGTACCGGGATCGGATCAGTCCAACGCACATTTATCCGCCGTGCGCGACCCGCGTCTCCCCACAATCAGGGGTCACTGCCACGCGCACGCCGGATAAATGCTTATTCGTTAGGCATTAAGAAGTCACGATGAATTTTCCAGACGATATTGAGCAGCTAAAAAGAAAGGTTGAGAAAATTATCGACCCTATTGACTCTGCTGCAGAAAAAGGGACGAAGGCAGAGAAAGACTTTTTATTTACCGCCTCTCGCACTGATGCGGGGAGGTCTTTACCTCCTTATTATCTGGTCTATTTTCTATTTGTAGATCTCCTTGGTTACAAAAATCTTGGTCAATTTGAGAAGGTTGCTTGGTCAGTTCCGATTGACTACAACGGGACCGCTTATCTGTTAGAGCACAGAAAGCTAGGGATGGGGCTATTTGCGTCAGATAAAGAGAATCAAGAGTCTGAATGCCGAGAAATTGTTAATAAAATAACGAAAGCTGTTAGAGTCGCTAGCCCATATTTTGAATGGCTTGCAAGTGAAGCTGCAAAGCGTTCTGATCTGAATGTGCTAAATCATAGCCTGCGGCTACATGATAGATACGCGTTTCTTGTAACTGAATATAAGAAAACAATTCAAGAAGCAAACTCTCGTAAAGATGAAATAATACGAAAAGAGTACTTTAGCACTTCATGGGGCATTGAGATTCCGTACTATGGCCTTAAGAAGGAATCTGAATGGTTAGCAATATCAGCAATCGATGCGTTTTATAGCTTTACTGAGCATGTATTTATTCATGCAGCTATTTTGAAAGGCATGTTGTTAACTGGCGAAGATGTGGCAAATTTAGCTGACAAGGACTGGGCCACAAAATTCAAGTCATGCCTTGATATCGAGGATCAAGATGTAAAATCCCACTATGATCAACTAGTTTCTATAAAACGGCAGATAAGAAATTATGTTGCACATGGTGCTTTTGGCAAAAATGGTGAAGCTTTTCAAATTCACACTGGCGCGGGCGCAGTGCCTCTTCTTATGCCGCACCAGAAAGGAAGCTCCCGGTTTTCCATGCAGAGTGGAATTGAATTCAACGAAGCGGAAGCAATAAAAGCTGTAGAGGAGTTCTTGAGCTTTTATTGGGAGTCCAAGATGTTCCCGGAAGTTATCTACATGCAGAGTAGCCTGCCAACCATTCTTCCTTACGCGACAGACTCAACTTACTCCAGAGCCATGGCTTCAGTTGAAGATATGGAGGAATTTGTGGAGTATCTATCAAGGATGCATGACGATGCCGGGAATATGGATTGGTGAGACATGTCGGAGTTGGAGTTCCGGGGAGTTCCGGGAGTTCCGGGAGTTCCGGGAGTTCCGGGAGTTCCGGGAGTTCCGGGAGTTCCGGGAGTTCCGGGAGTTCCGGGAGTTCCGGGAGTTCCGAGTTCCGAGTTCCGAGTTCCGAGTTCCGAGTTCCGAGTTCCGGGGACAGTTTACTTAACTGAAGGCCCGCGCGGCAAAATGAAGAGAAGAAATCGCCAAACATTTTCCCCGGCGCCGACCCAATACTGCGCACCAAGCTCGGCGCAGGATTTCAAGGCCGTTTCAGCGCAGCATTGGGCTAGACAGCACGTCGGGCTCCAAACGAGGGACAGGGGCAGATGCCTATAATATCAATGTTCTACGGAATTTTGATACGGATGTTTTTCTATGACACGGACAAGCACAGTGCTCCTCACATTCATGCTGAGTTTCAAGGTCAAGTCGCCGTTTACTCCATATCGGACGGAGAATTCCTCGCTGGCAAGCTGCCTCCGAAGAAGCACAAAATGGTCGTAGCTTGGATTGCCATCCACGAAGATGAACTAATCGCCAATTGGGATCTCGCGGTCAACGGAAAAAAGCCTTTTCCCATCAGGGGACTCGATCAATGAGAATCGCTGAAGTCATACCTTTAAGTGAGCATTTCCTTCTCATTGCTTCTGACGAAGGTGCGACAGGGCTGTTTGATATGAAGCCTTATCTGGAAGGGGAAGTCTTCGCAGCCCTCCAAGATTTTGAGGAGTTCTCCGCTATTCACAACGGAGGGTATTTTATTGAGTGGGCCTGTGGCGCAGATCTTTCTGCAGATACCATTGAGGCACATCTGATGCCAGCGCCACCAGAGATCGCCCAGCAATTGGCTCAGAGCCGACCCAATACCGCGTACTCAGCTCAGCGGTAGAGCTCAATGTCGTGCCAGCGCGGTATTCGGCCGGCTAGCGTATCGTTGAACTCATCCGCTCCGCGAGTGTGCGATCGCGCCAAGATTCAATCTCTTCGGACTGCAGATCGATGGGTTCGAATTGGGGATCCGCGCGCATCTCCCGAATTGCGTCCCAGAACGTTGGCCGGACCGCACCTCGGCTCAGGCGACCGTACTCGGCTTCCGAGAGCAGCACGGCGGCGGGTAATGTGCACCGTCTCGCCGCGCTCGGCCTGGTAGATGAGGTGGGTGAGCCGGTTCCTTCCCTCGGCAATCGATGTCTCGGCCGTGGGCTTACACTCCTGCTAGGTTGTGGCCATGCTACTGCACATCCCGTCAGGACGACGACGCGGGCTTCGGAGTCGGCAGGGAGCGGCAAAGGGGCAAGCTCAGTTCACGCCCGCTCGGTCTGTCCGAGAATCGGGAGATCTGACGGCACCCTGTCACGGACGGCAATTCCGTCGGGGTCCCGTGCCCCCGGTGCTCTTTGGCGTTGACAGTCCGCCGCGGATCCCGGTGCTCGACTTGCGGGCGATGTCCGGGCGCCTGGACGTCGGAAGCCGGTCAGCTATCGATGGCTCCCGGGACCACCGTCTGTCTTCTCGGCCGGTGCCGAGACCTGGATGGCGATGACCGCGCAGATGGCTGCGATCGGGACAAGAAGGGCGAGCACGCCTGACCGGAGGAAGAGTATTCCGCACACGATGGCGCCGCTCAGGTAGACCAACCAGATGAGGCCGTTGCGCCAGGGTAGGCGGTCAGGCGGATGTTTCGCATCGGACTCGGCCGGCCGGATCCGGGGACGTCGGTGTCGAGCGGCGCGGATCCAGCGGACATATCCGGTACTGAAGGTGGCCAGCATTCCGGTGATGTAGGTGGTCGAGGGACCCTGCAACCGGAGTACGGCCGCGCTTTGGACCCCCATGGCCAACGCGGCAAACGCGACCACGGCGACTGCGGAGCGGCCGGCGGTGGGCTCGGCCGGCAACCAGAGCATGAGGAGGGAGATCAGGAGGAGGATCTCGATCAGCAGCGCCGGGAGAATGCCGGGTTCGCGCCGATGGCTCAATGGCGACCAACCACAGAGAACCTCCCCTGCAACCGCGCCAGCGACGAAGGCAGCGACCGAGACGGCGGCACTCGAGCCGGTCTCGGCATCGCCACGCGCAACGGCAACCGCCAGCAGAACCGTGTTTCCCGTCTGGGCCGCGGTGAGGACATTGAAGCCGAGGATGACCATGGCGTCCACGCCGGCTGCGGCCAGGGTCAGCAAAAGGGGAGAGATCTCGGAGCGCCAACTCATGTGCATTCCAAATCCTGTGCGCCGGATTCATGTGCGCCGAGGTCGCAAGCGATCGGGACGGGGCGCTCGGGGACCCGACTCCTTGGCGATGGTCGGTGGTTTCTCGGCGGCAGCACCGAGTGGCCCGGGGTGATCCCGTCCGATGTCGAGATCGGCGACGTGGAGGCGCTTGCTCGGCGCTAACGAGCATGCAGGCGTGGCGGCACCCCGGAAAATGAAAGATGCTGCGCGGGAGACCGTGCAGTGAGGTCGGTCAAGTGTTTGGCGACTCGAT
>NZ_FNNZ01000056.1 GCF_900106925.1 Thiocapsa roseopersicina | reverse complement strand
TGTTGTTCAAGCACCCCGAGGGAGGCCCACCGCTCTCCCTCATACAAGTTGACGATTTAAGAGGAAAAACCCATCAGGGAAGGTGGCCGTACTCACGGCCTGCAGCTCGTCGATGTTCTCGGTCTGGTCCAGGGGGGCCAAACGTCCCGCAATCGAGGTCTGAAAGCGCCAGTAATTGCGTGCCGGAAGCATGGTGCGGGCAGTGACATGATCGGTCCCTGTCGCCCCCGTCATCAGCGCACGCATGATCATCGAGCCATGCCCGAAGATCGTTTTGGGGATCTGCGAGTGCCCCTCCGGCGGCGCCCCTGTGCCGAAGCTCGCGACCACCACGTTGTCCAACTGGATAGCCTTGCCGGTCCCTTTGGCGTGGCTCACCGACTCGCTGATTGCGAGCACCACCGGGTTGTTGGCCGTCATGCCGCCATCGGCCATAGGATGCTTCACCCCGGTATCGTCGACTGCCATCAAGTGGGGATCCCAAAACAGGGGGGCGGCGGTCGAGGCTCGACAGACCTCCCAGACCGGCAGGCTTTTGTGCTCTTCCTTGGCCGAGGAGAAGACATGGACCTGCAGGCTTTGGATGTCGTAGGAGAGGGCGAGGGTGGGGGGCGTCAGATCGCCCATCCGGCAGTCATGGAAGATCGAGCGCAGCAGCTCCTCGAGACCGGCACTCTCGTACTTGGCCATCAAGCCTGCCCGAGCGGCGATCCGTCGGCCTCGTTCCTTCATTGAGTGCGGCTTGGAGAAGGCGACATGGGCCCCGTTGAGCCACATCTCACGCGCCTGCGTGGCGGTCATCCCCATCGCAAACCCGCACCCGAGGATCGCCCCGATCGAGGTCCCTGCGATCAGGTCGCAGTGGGCATGCACGGGCCCGTTGAGATAACGCTCCAGCCGCTCGATCCAGAGCACCGGAATGATCCCGCGTACGCCACCCCCGTCGATGGTCAGGATCCGGTAGGGCCTGGGGCTCAAACCGAGCGTTTCGGCGAGATTCATGGTTCCCTCCCGCCGACCGAAGCCGGCGACATAAAAATGGCCGAGTCGGTTAGTGGGGGGCTTGATCGGTCGACTCGACCGCAACGCCTTCCAGGGTCAGCATGACCTCGCCTTGCTGGATCATGATCAGATCACGGACGCGCTCGATGGCCTCGTTGTCGGTTGCCGTGGCATCGATCGCCATGGTCAGCTTGCCATCGTCGGAGACCGTGATCTTCTTCACGCGGCAGGTCAGTCCCGAGATCTGGATCGTTTCCATGTTGACCGAGGCGTCACGACCACCATCGGTGCGGAAGGTGCGTTCGGATTGCATGGCAAGGTCCTCGTGTGTGTTGAGTGATGCGGCGGCAGGTGTGCCGTCCCGTCGCTCCGTCAATGAGCAACGCCGCTACAAATAGCACATTTAATAATTTTTACCACTATTTGTGCTTTTTGATCTCAGGCCAAAGATCCGAATCCGGACTACAGGATCCAGCCTAGCGACACTCGGCAGAACACGTTTAGTAAGCTTCTCCCGATCTCGATACCATCAACCGACGGCCTCAGCTTGGTCTTCGAAAAGGTCGTGAACCCTAATCGAGAGCCCTTCAGCAAGCGTGTTCAGTGTTTCCATGGTGGGATTAGCGCCTCCCGTCTCCAAGCGACTGATCCAGGTCTGGGATAACCCGGTGCGTTCCGCCAGATCTTCTTGAGACAGCCCAGCGGAAACGCGACGATGACGTAAGTTCCTCGCCAATGCATTCGACATGGTGACCTCCGTTGTACATTTAGTGTGTTTTTAGCACTTTTGGTATTGATTGAAAAGCACATCTGATTAACACTGTCAGTATTAAACTGACGGGCCCAACAGATGCGGCAGATCCATGAACGGCGAGCGATTGCGCGAGGCGCGACGACGCGCCGGGCTCAACCAGACCGAGCTCGGTCGGCGAGTCGGGCTCAGTCAAAGCATGATTGGAGCGATCGAGCGAAACGAGCGTTCGCCGAGCCCCGAGACCGCACAGGCGATTGCCGATGCCCTGGGGATCGTGCTCGACAGTCTGGCGGACAATGCTCGTCATCTGCCGGACAGCCCGGATGCTCTGCTGGAGAACCGGTACACCGCCGAGGGCCTGCGCGAGCTGGCGAGCGACCGGGTGTTGGCGGCGAGCCTCGACATCCAGCCGTCCGAGTGGCGTGCCTTGCGATCGCTGGTCTTGCCAACTCCCGTGACCAAGGACGGATACATCGCCCTCCTGATCACGATCCGGCTGGTGACGGGAGGGCGGGGCACTCCGCCGCGAGACCCGACCGAAAGTCCCTGATACGAGCGTGTGTTTCTGCACGACGAGCGTGCGTTCCATAGCGCTAGGGCATCCTTCCTGAAATGCCGATTTCAGGAAGGATGCTACAGGCACATGGGCACCGTCGGGGGCGGTATCGACGCGCGGAGTAGGTCAAAGGGATGCCCGCAATCGGGCAAGGCGCAACGACCAGTACGCATGGAATAGCACTATCAATCATAGGCTTGTGCAACGTGACGACCGTAGACTACTGGACCGCACGCACGGATTTCCTCGCCGACCTGCGCTTCACGCGTGGAGCGGCCGTGGGAACCTGCGCAGGCTATGCCTCGGATCTGAAGCTGTGGGGGGAGTGGCTCGATGAGCTCAATCGTGACTGGCGCGATTGCAGCCACGTCCAGGTCGAGCAGTGGGTCGGTTGGCAGACTCGCGAGCGTAAGATCAAGGCGCACATCATCGCCCGCCGCGTGTCGTGCCTGTCGTCCTTCTACAAGTGGGCCCAGAAACGCAGCCTGGTCCAATCCGATCCGGTCTACCTCGCCGACAAACCAAAACGGCCGCAACGACTGCCGATCTGGCTTGAACGTGACGAGCAGGCGCGTCTTCAGGCGGTCGCGGCCGAGATCGAGAACCTACCCGACAACCTCCACGGAAACGCACGGCAACGGATTCTCGATGCGCGGCGACGTCACGGCGTGCTGTTCGCCTTGATCCAGCATTCCGGTTTGCGGATCTCCGAGGCGCTTGGGCTAAAGGTCAAGGATGTTCGTATGACCAACCACGTGGCCAAATCTGTCCGCGTGGTCGGAAAAGGCAACAAGGAGCGGATAGTGCCCTTGCCCGTGGTGTTCGGTGCCGCCTTCGGACTCTGGGTCGCGGATCGTCCGAAGGAAGCGCACGTCTTCGCCAAAGCCCCCGGCGAGGGACCGCCCAGTCCGAAGGCGGTGCGCCTGTACCTCCGGCGCTTAGTCGAGCGCGCTGAGATCGACAAGCGAGTCACCCCGCACAAACTGCGTCACACCTATGCAACCAGACTCCTCGAGTCCGGGGCGCAGCTGGTCGATATCCAGGCACTCCTGGGCCACGTGAGCATCTCGACCACCCAGATCTACACACATGTGACTGAGGAGCGGATGGCGGACGTTGTCTCGAAGCTTTAGAAACAATGCGTTACGCGAAACAGGCGCGCCTACGCGAAGTTCGTGGCTCTCAGCCCACGCGAGTGCCCTGGATTTCGCGTAGCACCACCGGGAATGGACAGTTTTTGACCGCTGTTGAAGAGGGTAGGGCGATGCAACGATGGGTCAACCCGGACACGGCACGGTACTATCAGGCAGACCTGGTCGAGGATCTCTTCGGTGGCTGGTCTGTGGTCACGGCCTGGGGCGGGTTGATGTCCCATCGGGGGCAGATGCGGACGGCCTGGGTAGCGACGCGAGAGCAGGCGGAGAAGCGGTTGGAGGAGATCGAGAAGCGGAGGAGGGCGCGGGGGTATCGACCGGTCGACCAGCCCTGTAATTGATGCCAACGGACTTGGAGGTCATGCACATAAACACGCTCGGAACTCCATTGAGCTTCTGCCGCTGCGCAACCCACCTACGCTCCATAGATCGTCCAAAAGCGATATCCAAGTGCGTACACTTAAAGGTTTTTGTAACATGATGTATTAAATGGTATCATTAGAAGTCATTTTCATGCTCACTTTGATATTGGACCCCATAAAGCCGAGGTGACGGAGCATCTGCAGCATGGAGGCATAAAAAGGATCTTACCGTGATTGTTAATGATATGAGCTTTCTTGCCCACCTCATCGCAATGCCGTCAAGCGTAATCGCTGATCCGCATTCGGCAGTGACCACCGCACTATAGCTCCTATGCTCGCCTTAAAGGCTGAGCCAGTCTCTGGATCCGTCAAAGCACCTCTTCGCTGATAATAACCATCAGTTTATAAAGACTTTCGGATTCACAGCGGAAGCGGGCACCTTTTGTTCGTGATCGAGCTTATAGTAGAGCTTTTTAACGTAGACATTGGAACCAGCCCCGCCGCCATTATGAGGCTTAATCGCCGATCATCATCTGCCTACGACCTTTGGGTCCCGATCGGGTCCCAGCAAGCTTAGAAAAACCAAATATCCGCCAGAGCCGCTGCGATCGTTATCAGTCCCAAAGTCCGACTTGAAAATACTAACATCTAAAGGATTCTACAACATGGCCCACGTGATCAACTCCAACTGCATAAACTGTGACGTATGTGTAGAAGAGTGCGGCCCTCGTGCGATATTCCCAGGGCCTGAGATCTACGTCATCGACCCAGCAGTATGCAACGATTGTCGCGACAGTTCCGATTTTCCAGAATGTGTCGAAGTCTGCCCAGTCGACTGTATCTTACCGGCTGGGAAGGTTTCCACCCCAATTAATATCGAGGTTCTTAAAGAGCAAGGTAAAGAGCGACTTCGGCTGGAGGAGGCCCGCAAGCCGGGGCCTGTAATCGCAAAGATTGAACAGCCGTTCGGCGTCTCTCCTCCTATCGTCCATTGTCCCATCTGTGGTCAGGCAGCGATCATTGTCGAAGACCATGTTGCTCTAACTAACCCGTGCCCTCACCTGGCGTTTATATTCGTTGGAGAGGTTGGGGAGTTCGAATATAGGTCGCCTGATTTCATGGCACGCACCACGGACCAGGTCGGCGAGGCCACGACCATTACAGACGAAGATGATGAGGGCGACTATGACGATGATGATATATTCCTCACCGTTGATAATTTCCCGGAACTCCTACGAAAAGCAGGATACGACAATAGCTTTCTGGCTCTTGAGATCACCTACAGCGGGATGGCATGCGGGCCAATCGGCTCTACCGATATCTATGGTTACGACTACGCTCTCATCGAATCAGATGATGGTCAAGGCTGAATCCGCAGCCATCGCTGCGCGCCATGGAGAGCGAAGCGAAGGCGCGTAGTCCGGGGTAGGCGTGGGCGCGAGCGTGATGCCGCAGTGGCGAAGGGGCGGGAGTCCCGAAGCTGCGGAGGCAACATGCAGAGCGCATCCCACACGCCGTAAAGCCATTTGAGGGCGCAGTCGTGCCCGGCGAACCCGGGTACAAAAGGCCGTCGCCAAGGACCGAGTCCTCGCGGCAGCAGGATGCCCCCGCGAGGGATCACGAAGGACACGCGACTCTCCGGCCCCTAGAAAACATATCGCTACGTTTTTCATGAGATCCATCCACTTTTTAAGATTTGAAAGCGAAGGCGCTATCCTCTTTTTCAACATGACGGTGCGATTCGAGTAAACGACCTGAACAAAAACCGGAATAAGGCGCAAGGTTAAGTTATGAAAAAACAACGTTCAGCTAATCGTATCCTGTCATCGAAACGCCGTTCCAGCCGGCAGGGCACTGCCATAATGCTGTGGGATTACATCGACTTCGCGACACGGAAACGTATAGCATCGAGGATTCGCGAAAAGCCACAGGGGTCGCGAACGCCGATGGAGCAATATCAGATGGTATCGACTGAACTTGTCGAGGCCATGCTGAATGAAGATGAAACCCGCTTTCAGAATGGAATCAGTGAGCTCCTTAGTTTGTCGCGTATGGATGATGTGCCGGCATTGGCGTTATTGGAGTTAGGATATTTCCTACTCCTGCGTGGTCTTGCTGCAATGGCGATACCGTATCTCGAACAAGCGGCTGCTCTATCTCCTCGGAACCGCGATATCTGGACTCTGAAATGCCTTGGACATGTCCGACTAGGTCAGCGACAACAAGCGATCGATAGCATGGCGGTGGCTGTAGATATTGAGAGTTTCCCAGAAGATATCAATTTACTAGAGGCTCTTCAAGCCGGGGAAGCGAGCATTGAATCTCAGGCGGCATCAGTACTTTTTCACCCCAGCTTATCCTTGTTCGACGACTCATCTGAGGCGAACTTTCATAACCGTATCTATCGCTTTGCATTACATCAAATAGAGCGAACAGACTCGAATAACGTTGAAATCATCTCGGAGCTGGCTAAGTGCTATTATCGACTTAATGAGCTTGAGAGGGCTGAGGGCTACGCGAAAAGGGCTCTCGCTTCTAAGCCTTGTTGCTCAGAATGCCTTACATTGCTTGGGTTAATCGAAACAAATAGGAAGCGAGATAAGGATGCAATTGAGTATTATCGCCAAGCCGTCGAATGCGACGGCCAGGCGCTCCTCGCGCGTATTAATCTAGCTTCGGCCATTCAGTCGGAGGGGGGGTGGTCGGAATCCCGTAGCCTACTGGAAAAAGCTTTGCAGCTTGTACAGAACAAGGAGGAGAAAGGTGCTCTTAATGAGAGTGAGCGCGAATGGGCCTGCATCGGGTTGGATTTACTTGCAAGCAATGTCGGAGTATCCGAGCACGATGTCGTTCGGGAATTGGCGCTACGGGAACAAGCACTTGAAGTGGGTTGCTCTAAAACACCAGCTTTCATCGCGAACTTTGCATTGTGTCTCTTCTTCAACGCGAAGTTCGAAAGGTTTTTGCGTTATACCTCATATAGGCACAAGCTCGCATTTCTTGAATGCCTGGAATTTCAGCGTGAGTAAAGAGTCCAGCTCCTTCTTGTGCGTGGTGTGCGTTT
>NZ_FNNZ01000038.1 GCF_900106925.1 Thiocapsa roseopersicina | reverse complement strand
CGACGCCGTGCAGACGTTGCTAGAGGACGAGTGAGGGTCAGGGACGCGTGACACACGCTCCGAGGTGTCACCTATGCCTCGTGGCGCTCTGCGCCACGTGCAGGTTTAGTGGAGTGACGAGCGAGGCCGCGCCGTGGAACCGATCAGGTTCACGCAACTTGATTCAAAAACAACTCAACCGCGGTCCACGCATAATTGTCCCGCGGTGTGCCCATCATGGCTCGTCCTTCGTGCTTTCGTCGGTACCGGGTCCAGTTGGATTGCCGGTCGGCTCGATGACCGGATAGCCGAGACAATGCGCGAGTGCCAGTCGCGTGTGCCGGCCGAGAACCTCGCGTGACAGACGGCGTTCGCTGAATGAGGACATCCGGTTTCCCGGAGGCGAATTCGGCCCGGCCAACCTTGAACGAGAGCTCGGGTTCACCGAGCGCGATCAAGTGACCGCGTTCGGTCGGAAGGGCACCAAGTCAATCGCGCCCGGACCAATCGCGCGCGAACTGCCAGGCTGTGCGACCGCTGCGCGAGCCACGGCGCAAGGCCCACTGCAGCGCGGCACGCTCAAGCGCTTCGCGCCCCTCGGATGCGGCCGTTTCGGAGGTATTGCCCAAGCGGGCGAGCCAGTGGTGGACGAGGACAAGGTACTGGGCCTGACTGAAGGGGTGAAAGGCGACCCAGAGGCCGAACCGATCGGAAAGCGAGATCTTCTCCTCGACCGCTTCGCCGTGATGTAGCTCGCCGTCGACGAAACGGGCCTCCCGGTTCTCTGACTGAAGCTCCGGCAGCAGATGGCGGCGGTTGGAGGTGGCGTAGATGAGCAGGTTCTCCGGTGTTGCCGTGATCGAGCCGTCCAAGGCGGCCTTCAGCGCCTTGTAGCCGGATTCGCTGGCCTCGAAGGAGAGATCGTCGCAGAAGAGAATGAAGCGCTCCGGGCGGTCGCGAATCAGCTCCAGGATCTCGGGGAGCTGAATCAGGTCGTCCTTGTCGACCTCGATCAGACGCAGCCCGCGGTCGCGCATCGCATTGAAGACCGCCTTGATCAGCGAGGATTTGCCGGTCCCGCGCGAGCCCCACAGCAGGACGTTGTTGGCCCCGCGGCCGGCGAGGAAGGCAGCGGTGTTGCGCTCGATCTCGGCCTTTTGCCGATCCAGGCAGAGCAGATCGGCGAGGTCGATCCGATGCGGAGCGGGCACCGCCTGCAACCAACCGCGATCGCCGCGGCGGCGCCACCGAAAGGCGTGGGCGGTCCAGTCCGGGAGCTCGGTGCCGCCGGGGAGCAGCACCGCGAGACGCTCCAAAAGGGTCTCTGCGCGTTGGAGAAGTCGTTTCTTGGCACCCATCTCGTTCACAACGTGTCAGTAATCAGTCGAGCATGGAATCGAATCGTTGTCGTTGTCGATTACGATTGCGACAACGACAATGACAACCGTGGCAAAGGAGATGTTTTTTAGTCTCTTAAACCGCGCCGGCTCCGGCGGTCGTCAAGTCTGCCGGGGCCGATCCTATCCAAAAACATCGCATACCGCGCCGGGCGCGGTTTAAAGCGCGACCGATCGAGGCAGGACATCCGCCGGAGTCTGCACGGATGCATCCTTTCTCAAGGCGCGATGCAGCCGAAGATCCTCCAGCCGCAACGGTCGTCCGACTGCGAAGCCTTGGGCATAGTCCACGCCCATCGTGCGAAGTCGCTCGATCAGCTCCGGGGTCTCGGCCCATTCGGCGATCGTCTTCATGCCCAGAACATGTCCGATATGGTTAATGGAGGAGACGAGCGCGCGATCGACGGGGTCCGTCTCTAAATTGCGCACGAAGCTACCGTCGATCTTGAGATAGTCCACCGGCAGGAATTTCAGATAGGCATAGGAGGCGAAGCCCGTTCCGAAATCGTCGACCGCGAAGGATGTTCCGAGTGCGCGCATCTCCAGCATAAAGGTCCGTGCGCGGCGCAAATCCGCCACGGCGGCAGTCTCCGTGATTTCGAAGCAGATGCTGGCGTAGGGGACCGCGTACTCGGCGAACTGACGTTTGAGATACGAGATAAAGCCGTCGTCCATCAGCGTGGTCCCGGACAGATTGATCGCGAGCATGAAGCGATCCGGAACCGCCTCGTGCCAGGCGGAAAGTTGCTCGGACTGGTGCGAAAAGACATGCGTGACGATCCAGCGGTCGATGGTCGGCATGAGGATGTGACGCTCGGCCGCCGCGATGAAGGTGTCCGGCACCACGGCGTTGCCCTTCTCGTCCTGCATCCGCGCCAGGATCTCGTAGTGGATGGGCTGATCGATCCCGCTGAGCGGTTGGATCGGCTGGGCCATGATTCGGAACCGCCCGTCGCTCAGTGCTCGGCCGATCGCCGGGACGAGGGCCAGGTCGCCGCGATGACGGATACTTTCGGCATCGCGATGGCCGTAGACATGGACTCGATCCCGACCCTTTTTCTTGGCGGCACGGCAGGCGATATCGGCCTGTCCGAGCGCATCGATGGCTCCGACCTTCGCGGGGTCGAACACAACCAGGCCGATGCTGAGCGTGATGTCGAACGAGCACTCCTGCCAGGTGAAGAGGAAGTTGCGGGTCGTGCGAATCAGATCTTCGCAGAGCGCCTTCGCCTGGTTTGCCGCCTCGCCGACGAAGAGGGCAACGATCTCGTCTCCGCTCAAGCGGGCCAAGGCGGTTGCGGCGGCCAATTTGGTCTTGACGATTTGCCCGAGCTGCTCGAGGGCCTTGTTGCCGGCGGCGTGGCCGAAGGTGTCGTTGATGACCTTGAAACGGTCGATATCGATCAAGCAGAGCGCGTGCTCGGGGTGCTCGTCGCCGCGCAGCGGCGTGACGGCACCGAGGATACGCTCGAAGGTCGGTCGGTTCTGAAGCCCCGTCAGTGGGTCGCGCTGCTCGAGGAACTCCATACGCTGCTCGCTGCGCTCGGACTCCGTCATGTCTTCGGCAATCAGCAGTCGGAAATCCTCGCCGTCGAGCGTCAAGGCACGGGTCAGCAAGCGCATCGGGAACTGCCGATCGTCCGCGCGAACACCGTGGAGGTGGAGCACGCGCGGTCCGAGTCCGAGGCTCGCCCGGGAGCCCTCGAAAACATCCGACAGCCGCAGATCCGGGATCAGGATCTCGATCGGCAATGCCAGGGTCTCTTCGCCGAGGCGTCCGAAGAGGATCTCGGCGGCGGGATTGAACAGGCGGATCCGGCCGTCGATGTCGGTCAAGATCACCCCGTGTGAAACGGTGCCGAGCAGCGCGCGCAAGGTCTCGCCGGCCGCGTCCAGATCAGCGAGGTCGCGCAGCTCCGCGCGCGCGAGCGCGCGGAAACGCAGATAAAAGAGCAGTGCAATCGTCGCCGTTGCCATCAAGACGGTCAGTGCCAGTGCCAGCGTGACCCCGAGCTCGCCGTCCTGTCTGCTCGAATCGGCCGCGATCGCGGACATCCGCTCGCGATAATCCCAGGTTACCAGGCCCAAGGTCAGGAGGCTGCCGCTCAGGGCGACCAGATAACCTCGTGTCGCCGAGCGCGTGGAGGCGGGAACAACCCGCCAGGGTCTCCAGGGATGCCGAATCAACCGGTTCAGACGCAGACTCATGGTCAGGCGCAGACGGCCCTGCGGCCGTCTAGGCGGTGAGCCTCCGATATTTGAGCCGGTGCGGCTGATCTGCCTCCGTGCCCAAGCGGCGATGCCGGTCGGCCTCGTAGTCGGCATAGTTGCCTTCGAACCAGGTTACCTGCGAGTCGCCCTCGAAGGCCAGGATGTGGGTCGCGATGCGATCCAGGAACCAGCGATCATGGCTGATCACCACCGCGCAGCCCGGGAAGGTCAGCAGGGCCTCTTCGAGCGCACGGAGGGTCTCCACGTCCAAATCGTTGGTGGGCTCGTCGAGCAGAAGGAGGTTGCCGCCGCTCTTTAAGAGCTTGGACAGATGCACCCGGTTGCGCTCCCCGCCGGAGAGATCGCCGATGCGCTTCTGCTGATCGGTGCTCTTGAAGTTGAAGCGGCTGCAATAGGCGCGCGAGGACATCTCGTAGCGACCGACCACGATGTTGTCGGCCCCGTCCGAGATCTCCTCCCAGACCGTCTTGCTGTCGTCGAGCGAGTCGCGGCTTTGATCGACGTAGGCGATCTGCACCGTCTCGCCGATGCGCAGGTTGCCGGCGTCGGGGTTCTCCTGGCCGGTCAGGATGCGGAACAGCGTCGTCTTGCCGGCACCGTTTGGACCGATGATGCCGACGATGCCGCCTTTCGGCAGGGTGAAGGAGAGGTTGTCGTACAGCAGATTGTCGCCGTACGCCTTCTTCAGCCCCTCGGCCTCGATGACCAAGTCGCCCAAACGCGGACCGGGCGGGATGTAGATCTCGTTGGTCTCGTTGCGGGCCTGGAATTCCTGCGACTGCAACTCGTCGAACCGAGCCATGCGCGCCTTGCTCTTGGCGTGTCGGCCCTTCGGGTTGGATCGCACCCACTCCAGCTCGTGCTTCATGGACTTGATGCGCGCCTGCTCCTGCTTCTGCTCCAGCTCCAGGCGCTGCTCCTTCTGCTCCAGCCAGGAGGAATAGTTCCCCTCCCAGGGGATGCCGTGTCCGCGATCGAGCTCCAGGATCCAGCCCGCGACATTGTCCAGGAAGTAGCGGTCATGGGTGACGGCGACGACGGTGCCGGGATACTCGTGCAGGAAGCGTTCGAGCCAGGCGACAGATTCGGCGTCGAGATGGTTGGTCGGCTCGTCGAGCAGCAGCATATCCGGCTTGGACAGCAGCAGACGGCAGAGCGCGACCCGGCGGCGCTCCCCGCCCGAAAGCTTGGTGACGTCGGCGTCCCAGGGCGGGAGGCGCAGCGCATCCGCGGCGACCTCGAGCGTGCGCTCCAGATTGTGTCCGTCGGTGGCCTCGATCAGGTTCTCGAGATCGGCCTGCTCTTTGGCCAAGGCGTCGAAGTCTGCGTCGGGCTCCGCGTAGGCGGCGTAGACGGCGTCGAGCCGCTCCAAGGCCGCCGTGATGTGGCCGAGAGCCTCCTCGACATTGCCGCGCACGTCCTTGGTCGGGTCGAGCCCCGGCTCCTGCGACAAGAAGCCGATCTTGATACCGGGCTGAGGACGTGCCTCGCCCTCGATCTCGGTGTCGAGACCGGCCATGATCTTCAGCAGGGTCGATTTGCCCGAGCCGTTCAGACCGAGCACGCCGATCTTGGCGCCCGGGAAAAAGGACAGCGAGATGTCGCGCAGGATGACGCGCTTGGGCGGCACGATCTTGCCGACCCGGTTCATTGTAAAGATGTATTGAGCCATGGGTACGGGGTCTTTATCTTCGGGACGACGTAGTCGAGGGACTGGATTTCGTGAGGGATGCGCGGTGGTGCGCTGCGTCGGTCGTGACCGGGATACGGATCGACCGCTTCTGCGCGACATTCTGCGCCGGCCTTCGAGAAATGTCCAAGGCGCGGGCGGCGCTCCCGCGATTAGAATGCCGACGAACAGGCGCGCCGCGAATCCGCGATGCCCGCGACCATGTGCACCGAGGATCAACCCGATGGGCGAGACAATCATTCCCGTGGTCGGCTTCGTCGCCCCGAGCGGTTCGGGCAAGACCACCTTGGTCCGACAGGTCGTCGCCGTCCTCGGCGGTCGCGGACGACGTGTGGGCTATCTCAAGCATGCACACCATCGCTTCGATCTGGACGTGCCCGGCAAGGACAGCTACGAGGTGCGCGAGGCCGGTGCGCAACAGACCCTGCTGGCCTCCAAGGCACGCTGGGCGTTGCAGGTCCAGAATCCGGTGCAGGGAGAGGACCCGGATCTCTATCGGATGCTCTCGCGGTTCGAGCTCGAGCGGCTCGATCTGATCCTCGTGGAAGGCTTCAAACATGCGGACTATCCAAAGATCGAGGTGCATCGGTCGGCTACCGGGGAAGCGCCGCTCTATCCGGGCGATCCTGGCATTATCGCCGTAGCTACCGACGGGCCCCTCGCGGTCGAGCCGCCGCTTGTCGTCCTCCCCCTGAACGCACCCGAGACCGTTGCCGATTTCATCCTCTCCCATCTCGACGACATCCGCTTGCGCATCGCCTCCTGACCCGCTTCAAGTCAGCGAAAAACCCGGACACGGAAGCGGCCGATCCAGAGGCCATCCAGGCCTGCGCGATGCGCGGATCCCGTCATCGCCGCCCGAATGCGCCTATTTCTCCGCCGTCAAATACGCGATCCACCCGGCGTCCGGCTCCCCGCTCTCGACCGGCACGAAGACGCCGTCCGGTTTCCCGTCCGCATCCCACCCCTGCCAATAGACCATGACGCGCGAGAAACCGGCCTCCGCCAGCAACTCGCGGATCTCCGGCAAGGTCCACAGCCGCCAGTCATAGCTGAAGGCGCGTGGCCATTCCGATCCGTCGTCGAACCGGAAATGGATATGACAGACCAGCCTGCCGGTCACGGGCTCGTACAGCGCCTGCTCCCAGATGTAGGTGAAACCGCCGCTTTGCGGATCCTTCACCCGCCGCTCTTCGCTCAAGAGGCGAAAGGTGTCGTAACCCCCGAAGGCGTCGAGAAAAAAGATCCCGCCCACCGCCAAGGCGTCGCGCACCCGCGCGAAGTAGCGCAGCAGATGGCAGCGGTCGCGGAGCAGCCAGTAGCTGCAATTCATCGCCAACACGATATCGGGGGCGGGCGTCTCGACCTCGCGGACATCCCCGTCGATCAGTGCGACGCGTGCCTGTGCGGCGGCGTCCAGCACCGCGAGATTATGGCGCCGTCCCCATGCCAGGACATCGGCGTCCAGATCAACGCCGCGGGCCTGATTGCGTTTGCGCCGACCTACCCACTCGCAGCACACCGCCGCCGTCCCGCAGAAATCCTCCCGCAGCATGCGGGCGCTTCGCCCGCGCAATTGCCGAAAGGTCCGGTCGACGAAGTCGATCTCCGTCCGAGGGTTCTGGACCGCGAGCTGATAAAGACGATAACGATCAGAAAGATCCGCCATCGTTGAACGTACCGGATCCTTTCGGGAGGCCATGTTCCTGTCGACTGCTCCTTTGGTTGATTTCCGGAAAATACCATCCCCGCCGCCAAGCTCGAGGACATGCGCCGATCCTGCGAGCCCGGCGCAACGTCTTCCGATCGAAGCCGGTTACCGACGCCCGTCCCAAGCCTGATTTGAATGCAATCCTACCTTCCTGTACGCTATGCGGCTCGCGAGCTGAACCACGGCGATCGGAGAGCAACTCTCCCGCATGTGCGATCGCGATTCCTGCGGAGAGGTGTCCGAGTGGCTTAAGGAGCACGCCTGGAAAGTGTGTATAGGTTAACAGCCTATCGAGGGTTCGAATCCCTCCCTCTCCGCCATTATCTATGCTTATGTATTTGTTTCTAAAATAAAAATAATAGCGAAGTAGTCGGCATACCCACCAACGTACCCACAGAATCATCCGGGCTTCCTCAAGCCGTCCTTGGTCAAAGCAGGAAGTTCCGCAACGGGCCGCAGCCGGCAAGGCATCACCGTCGATTTGTTTGCGTATGTCCGTGGCCCCCGCGGCCAGATACACTGCCTCTGCCCGCCAAAGCCGATCATGCTTGTGCGCAGCAAAGAGACGATGCATGACCTCCGTCGGAGGCTGAGCCGCACCCGCAGCCCGCTTCACCGACGGCCTTGGCATCAGCGTCTTCTTCGCAGCAGGCCGACACCACTACGCAACTTCCCTCTGCGTGATTCCTTCGATCTCCGACAGGGCCAACGTTAGGCCGAAGTCATTCTCCGATCAAGGGGTTGAAGCGACGTCCCTCGGGCTCATTGTTCTCGTCGTATGCAACGGGAGCGGGTTCGGTGCGCCGCACTTAGATAACCATCGTCGTGCCCGGGTTCGCCACGCTCGGGGCGGCGGATTCGGGACCGCGGCCCTTCGCCACTGCGGCGAAATGCCGGCTCCCTGCGCCTAACCCAACAGGGATAGTCACTTCCGGGAGGCCGTTCGGCGCCAAGTCCCGGGGGGCAGTCCGACCAAGCGCTTGAAGGCGCGCGAGAAGGCGGCTTCCGACTCATAGCCCACGTCCAGGGCGATGGATGCGATGGACCCATTGGTCTCCCGCAGGAGGCGCGACGCGACCTGGATCCGCCAGTTGGCCAGGTAGTGCATCGGCGGCTGGGCCAGGAACTGCATGAACCGCTCATGCAAAGCCGAGCGGGACAGGCCGACCGCGCGCCCGAGCTCATCGATCGTCCAGGGGCGCTCGGGCTGCTCGTGCAGCAGGGCAAGGGCACGTCCGACATAACGGTCGCGCAGGCCGGCCAGCCATCCGGTGGCGTCCTCCGGCAGGCCGTCGAGATAGCGCCGCGCGGTATCGACGAACATCATCTCCGCCAGCCGTTCGAGCACGGCATCCGCGCCGGGGCGATGCTCGGTCGACTCTTGGGCGGCTTGGTCGATGACGCGCGCGACCCAGCCACCGATGCGGGCCGCCGGCAGGTGCAGCAGGCGCGGCAGGGCGGCCACCAGCGGATTGAAGGGGCGCAGGTCGCATCCGAAGAAGCCGCAGACCAGGATGGTGTCGGCGTCGGCGACCGGCGTGGGAGCGCCGGGCTCCCTGACGCCGCGATGAAAGGCGATGGGTATGGGCTTGGGCTCGTGCCGCGTGGCAAAGACCCAGTCCGCGTGGATCCGATCGGGCTCTACGCCCGGGGCACTAGAGATCACGTGGGCGTCGCCGTGCGGAAACATGACGATGTCCCCGGCCCCCAGCCGCACCGGCGCAACCCCGCTGATGGCCGCCCAGCCGCTGCCCTTGGCCACCATGTGGAATTCCATCACGTGCTCGGCGCCGGGCATCACCGCCGCGGCAATCTCCCGAGCGGGGGGCGCCTCGGCCGCCCAGTCTTCCCAGTTGCTCACGTAGTAGAAGACCGCGCCGCGCAGACGAACGGCACGCAGCAGGTCGGAGAGGGTATCTCGACTCATTGCTCTGCTCCGGTCGGAAACGCGCGACCGGCACGCGGCGACCCTGGATCCGGGGCCGCCCAACGGCGGACGCACGAGCAAAATTGTAGGACTTTCAGTAAAGCAGCAACAGACGTTCGGCGAAAGAATGGCCTCGTCGGAACCCGGTGATCGCCACGCGGAGCCGGGCCGACAGAAGCCCGACGTCCCCAATCCACCGGAGATCGATCATGAACGCACCCTTTGCGCTTTCCCCGTCCATCCAGTCCAGCGCCTGGGCCATTCCCGTTCCGCCTTCGCCCGACCTCGAAGCGATCAAGCAGCGTCAGCAGGCTACCTGGGCGAGCGGCGATTACGCCGTCATCGGCACCACGCTGCAAATCGTCGGGGAATCCCTGGCCGAGGCCGTGAATCTGCGTGCCGGCGAGCGGGTGCTCGACGTCGCCGCGGGCAACGGCAATGCTTCCCTGGCCGCGGCACGGCGCTTCGCCACGGTGACCGCGACGGACTATGTGCCGCACCTCCTGGACAAGGCCGCCACGCGGGCACGGGTCGATGGGCTGGCCGTGCAGTGTCGCGTCGCCGACGCCGAAGCGCTGCCCTTTGCCGACGGCAGCTTCGATGTCGCCCTGTCGACCTTCGGTGCCATGTTCACGCCCGACCACAATCGAACCGCGGACGAATTGCTGCGGGTGGTTCGCCCCGGCGGACGCATCGGCCTGGCCGCATGGACGCCGGATGGATTCATCGGCCACCTGTTCCGCCTGGTCGGTACACATGTGCCGCCGCCGGCGGGCGTCCGCTCACCGGTGCGCTGGGGCGATGAACCCTACCTGGTCGAGCTGTTCGGTCCCCGGGCCGCCGACATCCAGTGCGCGCATCGGACGTTCAACTTCCGCTACCGTTCCGCCGCCCATTGGATCGAGGTCTTCCGCACCTACTACGGTCCGACCCACAAGGCCTTCGCGGCCCTGGACAGCGAAGGACAGGCGCGGCTCCACGCCGATCTGATCACACTGCTCGAGTCCCGCAACATCGCCGGGCCGAACTCGCTGGTGGTTCCCGGCGAATACCTCGAGGCCGTGATCACGCGCCACTGACGGACGGAGAATCCGCGATGCAACCGCCGAGACGAAGCCGGGCGGTTATGTCGCCGGACGTCGGTGACGGCAAGGCCTGCTCCTTCCCTTTGGCGGCTCCGGGTGTCGATGTCGCTTTCCGGAATCCGCCTTCACAGGGAGGGCTGACCGATCGGTTTCGGCTTCCCCGCAGGGTTCAACGCGGGCAGATTCCGAGCAGGTTCCTCACCCGTTTCCAGGGTTGCAGGGTCACAGGAGCCCGGTCGGCGCCGCGGTCGAAGAAGAATCCCGTCGAGGATCCGCCGTCGAGGTTGATGGCGCGATCGATCCGCCAAGGCATCAGGGCGTCCGGGGAGGCAAGGATCACACCGAGCTCGGCGAGGGTGAGGGTGCTCATGGTCGCACCGATGACCCAGTGTCCGCGCCAATCCGTAGCGACGAAGGTGCGGCGCCGTGGATCGGACGTGGACAGTCCCCGCACCGAGCGTGCGTTTTCCACGAGATAGGGCCCGGTCTGCAACAAGGCGCTGATGTTCGGGTGATCTTGGAACCGGCCACGCCGGACGAGGTGGATGCCGCGCTCGTCGCTGTAGATCACGCCGCTCAGGAGTCTTGCCGTCTCGAAGCGATTGATCCGTCGTCCTTTGGAAATCACGAGCCCGGACGGCTGCCAATCCGGATGGAAAAAGCCGCCGTTGACCCCGGCCACGCAGCCCTCGCTGCGGAAGGCGGACTCCAGCGTCGGGTAAGCCGCCTCGGGGCCGGCCCCCAGATCGATTACCTCCAAGCGGAACGCTCGCGAGGTGAAGAAGGCGAGGTGTGCGGTGACTTGCTTGCCGTCGGACGGTCGCATAGCGGTGCGCTTGGAGTAGGCGACGTCTGCGTTGATGTCCTGCCGCTCCGGCTCCCCGGCGGGCATCCAGTCCGCGGCGAGCGTGGTCGAAGCCTGCAGCAAAATGGCCAGGAGGAAAATGCGCGGCCACGCTGGACAGGCGTTGAATACCCTGACGTCCGGCATTGCTAAGGCCGCCGAGAGAGTCCGCGCTGAATGCAGTGCCTGCCGAACCGGCGCCGGATCGCATCGAGCGTCGCGTCGAGGCGATCATCCGCAGGATCCTGCTCGCGGGTGTCTATCTCCGCGAAGAGATCCGACTGCACGGGCGCCTGCGCCCAACCGGAGAGACCTAGACCGATCAGCCGCACCGCCCGACCGGCATGCGTGTCGGCCCGGTACAGGTCCCACGCCGCGTCGAAGATGACCCGATCATCCGCGCTCGGTGCCGCCAGGGTACGGGAACGGGTGTGGGTCTCGAACGGGTGCAGGCGGATCTTCAAGGTGACTACCGTGCCCTTGCGGGCATCGTGTCGGGCCAGGTAGCCGACCTCCTGCGCAGCCCAACGCAGGGTGTCGCGCAGAACGTCGCTGTCCTCGACATCCTCGGCGAAGGTCGTCTCCTTGGAGATCGACTGCCGTTCGGTGGCCGGATGGACCCGGTCGTCGGCGATGCCGTTCGACTGCAGGTGAACCTGGGTGCCGGTGCGTGCACCCAAGCGTCGGCGCAGTTCCTCCAGCGGCCGGGAGCGCACGTCGCCGACCGTCCGCAAGCCCGCCTGTTCGAGTCGTCGGGCCGTCACGGCGCCGACGCCGCGCAGGGCGGCGAGCGGCATCGGATCCAGGAAGGCGCGGACCTCCTCCGGGCGCACCACCAGGAGTCCATCCGGCTTGCGGGCGTCCGAGGCGAGCTTGGCGATCAGGCGATTCGGACCGATGCCCACCGAGGCGGTCAGCCCGACCGCTTCGCGGATGGCCGCCTTGGTGCGCCGGGCGACGACCTCGGGCGGACCGACCAGCCGCTCCAATCCTGAGACATCCAGGTACGCCTCGTCGATCGAGACCGGCTCGACGACCGGGGCGAGGGTGCCGAGCACCCGCATGATCTCCCGCGACACCTCGGCATAGCGCGCCATGTTCGGGCGCACGTAAACCGTCTCCGCCGGCAGACGGCGCACCGCCTCGGAAATCGGCATGGCCGAGTGCACGCCGAAGCGTCGCGCCTCGTAGGAGCAGGTGGCAACCACGCCGCGCCGACCGGGCGCGGCGCCGACGATGAGGGGTCGCCCGCGCCACGCGGGGTGATCGCGTTGCTCCACGGCGGTGTAGAAGGCATCGAGATCAATGTGCATCACGAGTCGAGGCATACGGCATGGTGCCGCTCCGAGGCGATGGCTGCAACGACGACTGCATAAACCGATCGAGACTGCGCATCCCGGTCCGAACAGGGTAGGATCGGGTAGCGGACACTCTGAAAGATCACCGTTGCCGCCGCGAGAGCCGCGTTCAATCCGGTGTCAGGGCCGGAAAGCTCAGCCGGACCTCGGTGCCCGTCTGCGAATCGGAGGCGATGCGCATCTCCCCGCCGTGCTGCTCGACGAGGCGCCGCACGATGGCGAGGCCCAGGCCGGTTCCGTTGGTCTTGGTGCTGAAGAAGGGCTCGGTCAGACGCGCCAGCAGGTGGGCCGGGATCGGCTCGCCGCCGTTGTGCACTCGCAACAGGATCCGCTGCTCCGGTGCCTGCACCTCGATGTGCCAGGTGACCGGAGAGCCCTCGGGCGCGGCCTGACAGGCGTTGTCGGTCAGGTTCACGAGGATCTGTCGCAGGCGATCTTCATCGGCGAGGATATGTGCGGTTGTCGGTGTCGAGGCGAGGCAGACCGGGTGTCGTCGGTCGCCGTCGGTGGAGCCCGCAACGAAGTCGGCGAGGGTCGAGACGAGATCGACCGCCTGCAGATCCAGACTCAGCGGCTTTGCATAGAGAAGCATGTCTTCGAGCAGGCGCCGCATTCGCTGCGCCTCGCCGGAGCCGAGCGCGATGCGCCGTTGCGCGCGCTCCTCCAACGCGAGTCCGGCGAGCGACTCCAACGCCATGGACACCGTCGTGAGCGGGGTGCGTAGCTCGTGGGCGATGCCCGAGGCGAACTCCCCGATGGCGGCCAGGCGGCCTTGCTCGGCGAAGCGGGCGGTGCGTCCGAACGCCTGGGTCAGGAGCTGTGCGATGTTGCCCAGGAGACGCCGCCGAGCGGTATCGAAGCCCTCGGGGCGACGGGTCGCGAATACCACCACCGCCGGGACGGGCGTCTGCGTCTGCGCGGTGAGCGGCAGGAAGATCGCGTCACGCATGCCGAGCGCGACCAAGTGACCGAGAAACTCGTAGGCGGGATTCTCGTGCACCCGGGTGACGGCATCGGCGACATGGATGGGCGCGGCCTCGGCCAGCGCGGACTCGAGCAGCGTGCCCTGCAAGCGGTAAAGCCGCCGATCGCTCGGCTGCGGCCTGCCGTCCAGCCAACCGGTCTCGACATGCGCGTTGGCACGGGCATCGTCGATGAAGACCACCCCGATCCAGTCGAACCCGAGCAGGTCCCGAAACTCGCGGCTGAGGAACCCCAACAGCTCGTCGAGATCGCTGCCTTGCTGCAGACGGCGAATGAGCT
This sequence comes from Thiocapsa roseopersicina, assembly GCF_900106925.1. Taxonomy (GTDB): domain Bacteria; phylum Pseudomonadota; class Gammaproteobacteria; order Chromatiales; family Chromatiaceae; genus Thiocapsa; species Thiocapsa roseopersicina. Next base: position 13,075 of record NZ_FNNZ01000038.1, on the reverse strand, counting down.
GGTGCAGCAGATCGAGCCGGACCGAAAGGCGATTGAAGCTGCCGGTCAGCTCCCGGATCTCGGTGCTGCCCTCCACCGGCGTACGATGCCCGAAATCGCCGTCGGCGACGCGTTGGAAGCCGGCGATGGTGCGCCGCAGCGGCGCGAGCACGCGGTAGCGCAGGATCAGCAGTAAGCCGGCCGCGACCAGGATCACGACGACCGCCAAAGCGAGCGCACCCTGGACCACCTTGCGATACTCGCTTGCGGTCCAGTCGCGCAGGGCTCGGGTCAGCCTCGCGGTGGCATCGCCGAGGACGGCATGCTCGGCGATGACGTGCTCGGCCGCCCATTCCAGACGCGGCTCCTCGGTGTCCTCGCCCATCGCCTCGAAGAGCGCGCCACGCCAGCCCTCCCAGGCCAGCTCCAAGTCCCGGATGGCGAGTGTCACGCCGCTGCCCAGGCGCGGCATCATCCAAGGCAGCGGGGTCGGCACCTCATGGCTGAAATCGCCCTTCATGAAGGCGTCGACAACCTGATCGAAGGTCGCGACGTGGGTCGTCAGATCGCGATAGTAGAGTCGGACATCGCGGTAGTAGGTCGGATAGTCGCGCGGGGCATTCTGCTTGTAGTTCATCCCTTGGGTGTGGATCTGCTCGGCAGTCAGCTCGAGCCGCCCTGCGATCTCGACGAGTGCGTCGTAGGCCAACTGGCGCTGAAAGGCGCCGACGGCATAGAGGCCCGCACCGGCGAAGAGCAGGACCAGGCCGAGAAAGCCGGCGGTGAGCTGAAAGCCGAGGCTGGAGAGGCGCTGAGCGAGCGTCATGATCAGGCGAGGGATCGATCAGCACGCCGTCCCGAGCAAGACCCCCTTGGTGCGTAGATCCTCCATCAATCCGGCCCCGAAGGCGATGACCTGCTCGGGATCCGGATGGCCGAGCTCCGCTGCGATGCGCCCGAGCACCTCGCACCCGGTCTGCGGGCTCGACTCCTCTTCCAGAAGGATCAACAGACGCTGCGTGACGGCGTTGATTTCGAGAAAGGCAATGTCGTCCTCGGGCGTGCGATAGACCACCAGATGGGTTGGCTCGTCCGGTGGTGCATCCGGTCGGCAGTCCGGCCCGATGCGATGGACCGGGAAGCGATAGCTGAGATTCCAGGCCAGCGGCGAGACCACCGGGCGACCATCGAGCAGGTCGCCGGACGGATCGATGCGGGTGCGGTCCGGCTCGACGTCGCTGATCTGCAACGCCAGCTCGACCCATTCGTAGTGCGCCAGCTCCAAGAGAAAGGGTGGATCCCGAGGATCGCCCGTCCGTGCCGTCTGCAGAAAATCGAGAAACTCCTGTCCCAGCTCCAGGAAGAGCGGTGTCTTGGCGCGATGACGGACGAAGAAGTCCCGGATCAGGCCATCCCACTGCGCGTCGGGCAGGATCCGGCGAATGACCGGAAAGTTGCCCGCGAGCAAGGCCGAGACGTTGTTGAACACCAGATCGCGATAGATCGCCATGCGGCGATCCTCGACATCCTCCGGTCCGGGGACCCGTGCGGGATCACGCAGATGCGCGGCGAAGGCGCGCTGGCGTCGGATGAAATCGGGTTGGATGACATCGGCTTGCTCAGGCATCGGCCGCGCTCCGCGCCGATCGCGCCGCGTGGACCTGCTGGATCTGTTTGATCCGATCCACCTCCCGAACCAGCTCATCCAAGGGCGGGATGTTGAAGTCGCGCTCCAGGAGTGTGGGGAAGACCCCGAAGCGCGCGTAAGCCAGATCCAGCAGCTCCCACACCGGGTCGATGACGTCCGCGCCGTGGGTGTCGACCCGCAGATCCTCGGCCTCCACATAGTGGCCGGCGATATGGCCGTAGCGGATGCGCTCCCCCGGCAGGGCGGCCAGGAAGGCGCGTGGGTCGTAGCCGTGATTGACGGCATTGACATGGATATTGTTCACGTCGAGCAGCAGGTCGCAGTCGGCCTCGGTCAGCACGGCCTTGATGAAGTCGATCTCGGACATCTCCTGCCCCGGTGCGCCGTAGTAGGAGACGTTCTCCAGGGCGATGCGCCGCTCCAGGATCTCCTGCACCCGACGGACGCGCCCGGCGACATGGTGCACGGCCGCTTCGGTGAAGGGGATGGGCAAGAGGTCGTAGAGATGGCCGTCGTCGGAGCAGTAGCTCAGATGCTCCGTGTAGGCGCGGATCCCGTGCTCGTCCAGGAACGCCTTGATCTGCCGCACGAAGTGCAGGTCGAGCGGGGTTGGGGCGCCGATCGAGAGCGACAGTCCGTGACAGACGAAGGGATGGCGCTCAGTCAACGCGCGCAGGCGGCGCGCGTTCACGCCGCCCATGCCGATCCAGTTTTCCGGGGCGATCTCGTAGAAATCGACCGCCTCGGGAGCTCGCTCCGCCAGGGCGCTCAGAAAAGAGCGTCGCAGACCGAGGCCAGCGCCGTGAACGGGGTAGGGTTCTGGAGTCATGCCGTCAAAAGGCTCCGTTTCGAATCGTTATACCTGGAAAGAGCAGTTGAACCGCAAAGAACACAAAGGGCGCGAAGGATTTCGACAAGCCGTTATTATTCTCTGCGTCCTTTGCGCCTTTGCGGTTCTAACTCCCGAATTTAGGTTATACGGATAACGACCGCGCGAGCGGAGGCGCTATTTCAGTCGGGATCTACTCGACGGCCGCCGCGACGATCTCTGCGAGCACGCTGTCGATGTTGTCCAAGACCGCCGCACAGGCGCCGAGGCCGTGCCGGGTATCGAGCCAGGCGGGCGCGTTGTAGGCAACCTGCGTGACGCCGTCGGCCCCTTCCCAAATCAGTAGCTTCAGCGGCAGATCGATCGCGACCGTGGCGTTGCAGTGCATCAGTCGCGTGCCTGCCGTCGGGTTGCCGAAGATCAGCAGCTCGGTCGGCGGCAATTCCAGACCTGCTTTGGTGGCCCCGGCCGCATGGTCGATGCGGGCGAAGACCCCGAGACCGCGCTCGGCGATGGCCGCCTCGGCACGATCCGCGGTTTCGGCGACACCATGCGGGCTCGTCGTCGCCACTAGGCCGTTGCTCGGTCCATCGCCGGCAAGTGCCCAAGATGCGGAGTAGATCGAGATCAAGACGAGGCCGACAAATCCGAGTTTCTGCATGTGTTCGGTGCTCCGGTTAGAGCGGCCGTGTCGCCGCATTCCCGAGTGTGCCTGATCCCGGGCACCACGTCCGCTGCCGTTCGGCAGACGGTTTCCATGAGATCCAACAATAATCGTATCGGGACCGGCTTGATCAAGACCGCATCGACGGCCGGCGGGAGAAGCCCGCTCCGGTCGATGCCGTGGCGGCCGCTGCAGATCGCCACCAGAGCGGCGGGGTGGTCCGCACGCAGCGCCTCGGCGAGCATCACCCCGTCGCCGTCGGGCAGATCCGCATCCACGATGGCCAAGTCAAAGCCGGCCGCGGCGGCGATCGTGCGCGCCGCCGCGCAGGTGCGCGCGAGCAGGAGACGGGCGCCATGCTCCTCGAAGGTCCAGGTCAGCATCCGGCCCAGGGCGCGATCGTCCTCGACCAGCAGGACCCGCGGCCGGCGGCCCTGACACGCGGTGAATCGGTCGACGGCATCGGTGGGGCTCATCCGCGTTCCCCCAAGCCGGCGCGCAGCTTTTGACGCGCCCGAAACAGGCGCGTCCCCACGCCGGCCGAGGTCAGGCCGAGTCGATCGGCGATCTCCTGCTGCGACAAGCCGTGGAGCACCTGCAGGACGAGCGGCTCGCGATACTCGACGGGCAGCTCCCGGATGGCGCGACGCAGGACGAAGGCCTCGGTGGAGGTGTCGTAGGTCACATGGCTGTCGGGGAGCTCCTCGGTCGGGATGTCCGAGACCTGGCCTTGGGCGCGCTGGAAGCGGCGGGCGTTCTCGCGTCGCACGATCGTGAAGAGCCAGCCCTTCACGGCGTCGCGGTTCTGCAGCTTATCCAGCGAGCGCCAGGCGCGCAGCAGCGTGTCCTGCACCAGATCCTCCGCGGTATGGACGTTGCCCGAGAGTCTGTAGGCATAGCGGTGCAGATCCCGCCCGTAGGCTTGTACCAGCGCGGCGAAGCCGGGCGTCTCGGGTGTTGGCTGGGGCAGGGCGGTTTCGGAGAGTGCAGTGTTCATGGCGATGGTCCGGCGACGGATTGGAGTCGCCGTAACACTGCCATTTGTCGTGCCAGTCCCTATCTCTCAGAAAAATATAACCTTTTCTGGATTTCCCCAAATTCGATTGAACGAAGCGTTGTAACGAATCGTGACGACGCCCGGCCCCGTCGCGCGTCCTGTCACGATTCGTCGCATCTGCCCGACGCACGGCCCCCGCAGATGCGCTCCTCACGCCGCGGCGCGAAAGAGACCGATCCCGATGCGGGTCCTATCCCCCGAGAACCGTCGAGAAGCCCCGTCAAACACGCCGAGATCTTTGCCGCGGCTCGCCGGCGCTGACCCTGCGCCACAGCCTGCCCGACAACCCGACAAACCCAACCGGACCCAATCCAACTCGATGAGGACCGCCCCATGATCACGCTCGCCCGCCGACTCCAAGGCGTGCTCGAGACCACCCGCGCACTGGATTTTCTGGGCCCGCTGGCCCTGCGGCTCTATTTGGCCCCGGTCTTCTGGATGGCCGGAACCAAGAAATTCGCCGACTTCGAGAGCACCGTGCAATGGTTCGGCAACCCCGACTGGGGCCTGGGCCTGCCGTTCCCGGCGCTCCTGGCCTTCCTCGCCGCCGGCACGGAGGTTCTGGGTGCGATCCTGCTGGTCATCGGCTTGGGCGTACGTTGGATCTCGCTCCCGCTGATGGTCACCATGGTCGTCGCCGCGGTGACCGTGCATTGGCAGAACGGCTGGCTCGCCATCGCCGAGGGGACCGGATCACTGTTTGCGAGCGAGCGCACGATCGGTGCCATCGAGCGCCTCGACCGCGCCAAGGACATCCTGCGCGAGCACGGCGACTACAGCTGGCTGACGGAGAACGGCGGCCTGGTGATCCTGAACAACGGCATCGAGTTCGCCGCGACCTACTTCATCATGCTGCTTGCGCTTTTCTTCATCGGGGCCGGGCGCTATCTGAGCATCGACTTCTGGATGGCGCGTCGCTTCGCCGGGGCGGCGCCCGAGCGGTCCGTCGGGGCGAGCTTCGGGGGCCGACGGGCAGCCGCCACAGCGCGCATTTCGTAAGCACGCGACGTTCGCAATGGCGGCGAGCCGATACCGCCGGATGTGCTTGCCCGCATCGGCCAGCCGTTCTTCTTCGACGCTGAATCAGCGGACTGACTCAGCGGGCGGGCATCGGGACCTGCAGGACCAGGGTCTCCGGGGCCAGGCAGATGGCGTCGTTGCACGCCTGAAGACGCAGCTCGAAGGATAGCCACGCGCTTGGATCCTCGCCGGCATTGGCCCTCTGCTGCGGGTTTTCCTCGAGCGTCGTCTCGATCCGGACCCGGCCCTGATGAACCGCGAGCGGCTCGCGCTGGAAGCCCAGTCGGAGGATCTCCGGGGTCGGATAGGCGGGCGCCACCATCCGCCAGTGGGCATGGTCCCCGCGCATGCGCAGGGTCGTTGCAGTTAGCTCGTCCTGCAGCGGTCGGTGGGCATTGACGTGCCAACCCGGTCGCATGCTCAGATCGACCACCAGGCTTGCGCTGCCATCCTCGCACGGGCTGTTTGGTGCGCTGATGCGGGCGTCGGCGCGCACGGCGCCCCGTGCCGCGTATTGCAGGGGTCCGGTGTCGCCGTGCCGCATCAGGATAAGTGCCGTCAGCAGCGACGGGAAGGCGCTCGGGGCCCGAGCAATCAGGCCCGATGTGCTCGCCAACAGAGACGTCGCGTGCCGCTCGTAATCCAGCTTATCCGTGCGCCGGATCAGCTCCGCCAGCAGTTGCAGGGCCGCCGAGGTGGCGGACGGCATGACCCCATCGGTGAAATCCTTCGGCCGCGCCATCAACGGGGTCTCCTCGGCGGCCTCGCCCATAAAGAGACCGCCTTCGCCGCGATCAGCAAAGCGCTCCCACAGCGCATCGGCCATCTCGCGGGCACGCGTCAGCCAGCGCGGCTCCCCGGTGGCGTCATAGAGCGCGATCATGGCCTGTCCGAGAAAGGCGTAGTCCTCCAAAAGCCCCGGCTGCGCGGTGCGTCCGTCGAGATAGACGCGGTTGATCCGACCCGGCGCCGGACGCTGCTCGGTCCAGAGCAGCTCCGCGGCGCGTTCGGCGGCGCTCAGATAGCGCGGCTCGTCCAATGCCTCGGCGGCCTCGGCGAGCGCGGCGATCATCATGCCGTTCCAGGCGGTGAGGATCTTCTCGTCGCGATGCGGATGCGGGCGCCCCTCGCGGTGCCGGTAGAGGCGCTGATTGATGGCGTCCAGGCGCTGCCGCAGCTCGGCCGGGGTCAAGCCGCGGGCGGCGGCGAAGGGCTCCGGCGCGATCGGCAGATGCAGGATGTTCCGTCCCTCGAAGTTGCCGGATTCGGTCACCGCGTAGAGGGCGATGGCGAGCTCGGCGTCCTCGGGCGGCAGCACGGACCTCAGCTCGTCCGGCGTCCAGAGGAAAAACAGACCTTCCTCGCCTTCGCTCTCGGCGTCGGTGGCGGAATAGAAGCCGCCCGCCGGGGATGTCAGATCGCGCAGCACGAAGTCCAGGGTGCGCCGGGCCACGCGTGCCAGCTCCGGGTCGCCGGTCAGACGCCAGCCGGCCAGATAGAGGCGCGCGAGCTGCGCCTGGTCGTAGAGCATCTTCTCGAAATGGGGCACGAGCCAGTCGTTGTCGATCGCGTAGCGATGGAAGCCGCCGCCGACCTGATCCTGGATGCCGCCGCGCGCCATGCTCCGCAGGGTGAAGACGGCCGCCGTCAGCGCGGCTTGATCGTCCCGGCGCAGCGCCTGGTCGAGCAACAGCGCGAGCCGCGGCTGCTGCGGGAACTTGGGTGCGTCGCCGAAACCGCCCTGCATCTCGTCATGCTGCTCGAGTAGACTTGCGGCGGCCTGATCGACGATCCGGTCTTCGAGCTCGGCGGCTTGTGCCTCGGCGGCGAGCGCCTCGGCAACGACGCGTGCGATCTCGGCCGCCCGGGTACGCATCTGTTCCGGCTGCTCTTGCCACAGAGTGTTGACGCGGTGCAACAGTGCGCTGAAATCGTCGGGCGGGAAGTAGGTCCCGGCGACGATGGTCTCGCCTTGGGGTGTGAGGATGCTCGACATGGGCCAGCCGCCGCTGCCGGTGAGGAGTTGCACGGCGGTCATGTACACCTGGTCGATGTCCGGGCGGACTTCCCGATCGACCTTGATCGCCACGAAATGCGCGTTCAGCAGCTCCGCGATGGGGCCGTTCTCGAAGCTCTCGCGCGCCATTACATGACACCAGTGGCAGGTCGAGTACCCGATGGAGAGGAACACCGGCTTGTTCTCGCGGCGGGCGCGTTCGAACGCCTCCGGACCCCAGGCATACCAGTTCACCGGATTGTGGGCATGCTGGATCAGGTACGGCGAATCCTCCAGGATCAGGCGGTTGGTATAGCGAGGACGGCCATCTGGGAGCAGGTGCTCGGTGCGCGGGCGGTAGTCCGGTCCCTTGGCCGCGAGCGCCGCCGCCAGCCGGCGTTGCAGCTCGGGCGGGTACGTCGCCGAGACGTCCGCTGCCGCATGCGCGCCGTCGCGGCCCTCGGCGCCGACACCGCCAACCTCCGCAGTGGTCAGGTAGAGCAGAAGGGCAAGCCCGACGAGTAAGCAGTTCATGCTACCTCGACAGCTCCACCTTATCGAAGACCTCGGCCCGCGACAGCTCCGCCTCGGCGACGCGCACCGGGATGGATTCCGACGGATACTGGTAGCTGCTCAGACTCCAGGTCCCGTCCGGCTGGAGGAGGAACAGCTCCGCCTGGATCCGATACTGCGACAGCAGCAGGCCTGCCGGCTTTCGAGGTGTCCCTTCATTCCAAGTCGCCGAACAGGAGTCCTAAGTCGATCTCGATCGCTTCGAACGGCGGGATGCGCACCTTGGCCGAGGTCTCTTCCGGGCCTTCGGCCGTGAACGCGGCTCGGTATCCGCCGGCATCCAGGGCATAGGCGATCAGCGCTCGGTCCTCGGGTGCGACAATCCAATAGAAGGGAACTCCGGCGCGCTGCAGTCGCAGGAAGTGCGTGACTGTGTCCTTGCGCTCGTGGCCCGGGGAGAGGATCTCGCAGACCCAGTCCGGCAACACGGTCATGACGCCGGACGGGCGCTCCGGCAGCCGCTCCTTGCGCCAGCCGGCCAGGTCGTGGCTGGGACAGTGGTGCTCGTTGTAACGCACACTGATCTCGGGGACGATCCACCAACCGCCTGAGCCGCCTAGACGCTTCAAGGGAATCGTCTCTTCCACCAATCCCGACTGCGCCAGCCCATGCTCGAAACGACTCATCGGCCGCTGCACAATCTCGCCGTCGATCAGCTCGACGTGCTCGTCGCCCGGCCAGGCTAGTAGGTCGTCGATGGTTCGAAATCGTTGCGCTTCCATCCGGTGTTGCTCGCAAGGCAGCTGGTGAGGGGGTGATAACAGTATCCAGCTTAGCACTCAGTGGTTCAGATGCTTCAACGCTCCAGGTCTGCGGCTCGGCAGAGCGGTGTGAACCTCGCCGGAGATCGCCTTAGCCGCGGCAACACGTCGAACTGGGACGGCGAAGCCATACGCGGCCTCCATCGGTTTCGACGTGGATCGCCGGCGAGCGACGCACGAACGCGCTGCGGAGGTTGATGCCGGGACCTGAGAAGCCCGCTAAATCTGTAGGCGAAAAACATTCAACGTATCGGTTGATAGTGGGCCTTCGATCTGCCAGTATCGGGATCATCAAGCCATCCCGGCAGTCGGAGGCACACCCCTTTGGACAGCTTCATCCAGACCCACGAGGCAACGATCCGCCTCGTGTTCTTCTTCGGCATCTTTGCGCTCATGGCGATTTGGGAGGTCCGCGCCCCGCGCCGCACCCGGGCGTTGACCCGACTGCAACGCTGGACCAGCAACCTCGGACTGGTCGTCTTGAACACGGTCGTGCTGCGTATCCTGTTTCCGGCCGCCGCGGTCGGAATGGCCGTCTTTGCGAGCGCGCAGAGCTGGGGGTTGCTCAACGCGCTCGACGTGTCGGGCTGGCTGGCGGTGCTTCTCGCCGTCGTCGTGCTCGACTTCGTCATCTGGGTGCAGCACGTGCTGTTCCACGCCGTGCCCGCGCTGTGGCGGCTGCATCGGGTCCATCACGCCGACCTGGACTATGACCTGACCACGGGCGCGCGCTTTCACCCGATCGAGATCGTCCTCTCGATGCTGATCAAGTTCGCGACCATCGCCGCACTCGGCCCGCCGGTCGTCGCCGTCATCCTTTTCGAGGTCATTCTCAACGGCATGGCCATGTTCAATCATGCCAACGTGCGTCTTCCGCTCGGGGTCGACCGCGCCTTGCGTTGGTTTGTGGTGACACCCGATATGCATCGCGTCCATCACTCGATCGAGGACGACGAGACCAACTCCAACTTCGGTTTCAACCTGTCCTGGTGGGATCGCCTGCTCGGCACCTACCGCGACCAGCCGCGGGCCGGCCACGAGGGTATGACCATCGGGATTCGCGACCATCGCGATCCGCGCCGGGTCGATCGGCTCGACGGGATGCTGGTGCTGCCCTTCATCGGACAGGTGACCGACTATGCGATCAATCGGCGGCGCTGGGAGGATCGGTCGCGGGACACGCGTCCATGACCAAAACCGGTCCGATCGCGCTCGGACCGATCGCGGCCCTCGCCCTCCTGCCGCGTCCGGCCATCCGACTGCAGGGTCGACCGACTCCGGACCATCCATCGCCCGCACAGACACCCGTCTGCCCGGAAACCACAACGTCACGACAGGAGTAACCCATGTCCAAGGTTCTGTTCATCCTCAACGATCCACCCTACGGCACCGAGCGCAGCTTCAACGGTCTGCGCCTCGCCAAGTCACTCGCCGGGAAGGACACCCATGTCACCGTCTTTCTGATGGCCGATGCCGTCGCCTGCGCCAAGTCCGGGCAGAAGGTGCCGCAGGGCTACTACAACCTGGAGTTGATGGTGAAGGCGATCGCGCGCGGCGGCGATGTCCTGCTCTGCGGCACCTGTCTGGATGCACGCGGAATCACTGATGCCGAGCTGATCGAGGGCACGCGCCGCAGCACCATGGACGCGCTGGCCGAGGCGACCTTGACGGCTGATCGGGTCTTGGTGTTTTGAGCCGGATCTATCTCGACTACAACGCCAGCACACCGATTGCCCCGGCCGTTGCGCAGGCGATGCAGGCAGCAATGGCGGATGCCTTCGGCAATCCGTCCAGCCTGCATTGGGCCGGCGCACCGGCACGGGAATTGGTCGAGCAGGCGCGTGCGAAGGTCGCCGCGCTGCTCGGCTGCGCACCCCGGGAGATTGTCTTCACCAGCGGCGGGACCGAGTCCAACAACCTCGCCCTGAAGGGGACCTTCTTTGCCGCGCGTCGCGCGAAGTCACATCTGATCACGAGCCGGATCGAGCATCCGGCCATCGTCGCGCCGATGCGCTTCTTGGAAGGGTTGGGCGCCCGCGTCACCTGGCTCCCGGTCGACGGGGCATGGCCGCGTCGATCCGGACGACCTGCGCCGAGCGATCCGACCCGAGACCATCCTGATCAGCCTGATGCACGCCAACAACGAGGTCGGCACCATCCAGCCGATTGCCGAGTGCGCGGCCATCGCGCGCGAGCATGGGATCCCCTTCCACACGGATGCCGCGCAATCCGTCGGCAAGATTCCGACTCGTGTCGATGATGGCATCGATCATCTCGGCGTCGACCTGCTCAGCATCGCCGGCCACAAGTTCTATGCGCCCAAAGGTGTCGGTGCCCTGTACGTGCGCGCCGGCACGTCCCTCGAGCCGCTTCTGCATGGCGCGGGACACGAGGTCGGGCGTCGTGCCGGCACCGAGAGCGCGCTCTTGACGACGGCTCTGGGCGCTGCCTGCCGCCTCGCGGCGGATCTCTCCGAGATGCCTCGGATCACCGCGCTTCGAGACCGCTTTTGGACGGCGCTTCAGGACCGTTTCGGCACGGGCGTCGTGCTCAACGGCCATCCGGACCTGCGCCTGCCCAATACGCTCAACTGCTCCTTCATCGGCGCCCAGGGCGGCGATATCCTGGCCGGACTGGACGGCGTGGCCGCATCCGCCGGCTCGGCATGCCACTCGGGGAAGACCGCGTCTTCGCCCGTGCTTCAAGCCATGGGCATCCCGGACCCGATCGCCCGCGGGGCCATTCGCTTCAGTCTGGGGCGCGAGACGACCGCAGAGGAGATCGATGCGGTCGTGCAGCGCCTGCCGACACGGCTCTAATCCCGTACATCGTCGCTCGGCGCAACGGGAGCGCCCGAGCTGTGCCTGGACCGATCCCGATATCCCAACGAGAGAGCCCATGTCCGCACCTACCCAGAACAGCCTGGCCACCCGCTGCGTCCATGCCGGCGAGCGCACCGATCCGCACGGCAGCCCCCATACGCCGATCTACACCACCACGACCTTCGCCTTTCCCTCGACCGCGGCGCTGCTCGACGTCGTCGAGGGACGCGTCGCCGGAAGCCTCTATACGCGCTACGGCCTGAACCCCAGCATCCTCGCTCTGGAGGAGAAATTGGCGGCCTTGGAAGGCGCCGAGGCCGCGTTGGCCTTTTCATCCGGCATGGCGGCGGAGTCCGCGCTCTTCTTCGCCCACGGGCGCGACGGCATCGTCTGTATCGGCGATGCCTACGGCGGCACCCTGGAGCTGATCGGTCAGCAGTTGCCGCTGCTCGGAATGCCGACCCATCTCCTGCTCGGCCATGAGCTCGAGCAGCTCGACAGACTCCTCGCCGAGGGCGCCCGTCTGGTCTTCCTCGAAACGCCAACCAACCCGGCCTTGGAGGTCTTCGACATCGCCGCCTTGGCCGAGCAGGTCCATGCCCGGGGCGCTCTGCTCGTCGTCGACAACACCTTCGCCTCGCCGGTCAATCAGCAGCCGCTGGCGCTCGGTGCCGATCTGGTCGTGCACAGCGCGACCAAATATCTGGGCGGACACAGCGATCTGACCGCCGGCGCCCTGATGGGCGCGCGGGCCCTGTTGGATCCCGTGTGGAACTGGCGCAAGAATCTCGGACAGATGCCCGCACCCGAGACGGCCGCCCTGCTCGCGCGCAGTCTGCGCAGCCTGGTGGTGCGGGTGAGACAGCAGTCGGCATCCGCCCTGGTTGTCGCCCGGGCGATGGAGGTCCATCCGCGGGTCGCCCGCGTTCTCTATCCTGGCCTCCCGTCATGCCCCGGTCATGCCCTCGCGACGCGACAAATGAGCGGGTTCGGCGGGATGCTGACCATCGAGATCGCCGGCGACGGCGCGGCGGCCACCGCGGTCGCCGATCGCCTCGAGCTGTTCGCGCTCGCCCCCAGCCTCGGCGGGGTCGAGAGCCTCGTCACCCAGCCCTGCACCACGACCCATCATGGTCTCACGCCCGAGGAGCGCGCCCGGCGCGGCATTTCCGACGCCATGCTGCGACTCTCCATCGGATTGGAGGACGCCGAGGATCTGATCGCCGATCTGCACCTAGCGCTCGGCTGATCCGACGCAACCGATTCATCAACCCCACGGAGATCGACCCATGAGCCATCGCCTTCAAATCGCCGGACCCGCTCTCGCCATTGGGCTGCTCGCCATGACATTTACGGCCGGCGCTGCTGCCGAAGAGGTCACCCTGACCGACCAGGGCCTCACCCTGAACGCCAACCTGGAGACGACCGGCGCCGACTGGCAACAGGGGCCCGTGGTGCTCATGACCCACGGCACACTCGCCCACGGCGGCATGGAGATCATGCAGACCCTGCAATCGGCCTTGCTGGAGCGCGGGATCAGCTCGCTCTCCATGACCCTGAGTCTCGGTCTCGACAACCGCAGCGGCATGTACGACTGCGCCGTGACCCATACTCACCTGCATACCGATGCCGTCGGCGAGATCGGCGCTTGGCTCGGCTGGCTGCAGAGCCAAGGTGTCGAGGAGGTTGCCCTTTTGGGACATTCGCGCGGCGGCAATCAGTCGGC
>NZ_FNNZ01000011.1 GCF_900106925.1 Thiocapsa roseopersicina | reverse complement strand
ACTCAGACGTGAAACGGTGTCTCGCCGATGATAGTGTGGGGCCTCCCCATGCGAACGTAGGTCACCGCCAGGGCCTTATGCCCAAAACCCCCGCCTCCAAGCGGGGGTTTTTTTATGCGCCGCGGAAAAGACGGATCGACAGAAACCCGGTATCCTGATGCGTATTGAATCTGTGATCCGAACCAACGATCAAAGGCGGAACGAATGCAATTCATCGACTTGAAGTCACAGTATCGATTGATCGAAGACGACGTGAAGGCCCGGATTCATGCGGTCCTGGAGCACGGGCAATACATTATGGGGCCCGAGGTCGAAGCGCTGGAGATTGCGCTTGCCGAGTTCGTCGGCACGCGGCACTGCATCGGTCTCTCGAGCGGAACAGACGCATTGCTCGCGGCCATGATGGCGCTGGAGATCGGTCGGGGCGACGAGGTCATCACGACCCCTTTCACCTTCATCGCCACCGGCGAGATGATCGCGCTCCTTGGCGTGCGGCCGGTCTTCGTCGACATCGACCCTGTGACCTACAACATCGACCCCGCCCGCATCGAAGAGGCCATCACCGGACGGACCCGAGCCATCATGCCGGTTTCTCTCTACGGCCAATGCGCGGACATGGACGCCATCAACGAGATCGCCGCACGGCATCGCCTGCCCGTGATCGAAGACGCCGCCCAGAGCTTCGGAGCCACCTACAAGGGAAAGCGGTCCTGCGCCCTGTCCTCGATCGGCTGTACGTCCTTCTTCCCTTCCAAGCCGCTGGGCGCGTACGGCGATGCCGGAGCCTGTTTCACGAACGACGATGATGTGGCGAAAAGGCTGAAGGAGATCCGAAACCACGGTCAAGATCGCCGTTATCACCATCCGCGTCTCGGCCTGAATGGCCGAATCGACACGCTTCAGGCTGCGATTCTCCTCGCGAAGCTCTCGCTGTTCGTGAACGAGATCGGCGCGCGAATCCGGATCGGAGCGCGCTATTCGGCATTGCTTCAAGCCCGCGGGGCAGCTTCCAGCGAGGTTGCCGACGGCGCAGTGTTGACACCCTTCATCGCACCGGGCAACGAATCGGTCTATGCTCAGTACACCATTCAGGTCGACGAGCGCGATCGAGTCGGCGAGGCATTGGCGGCCGAAGGAATCCCGACGGCGGTGCACTACCCCGTGCCGTTGAACGACCAGCCCGTGTTTCAACCGAGTCTGGAGCGATTCGCAACCCCTGTCAGCTCGCGTGTGGCACAGCGGGTCATCAGTCTCCCGATGCACCCGTATCTGTCGGATGAGGATCAGGTCCGGATCGCTGATGCGGTCGCAAAGGCCGCTGGACTCGGCACTGATTAAGGTCGGGCGACGAGGGGGGATTGAAAGAGAGCAATCGTAAACCTAAACCGCGTCCGCTCCGACGCTCGTTGACAGGGATGAGGGTCGCGTCCGCTCCAGAGCAACCCGGATCACTCACGGACGCGGTTTAGAGCAAAACCAAATTGTCGCGATGGATCAACTCCTCCTCGTCGAGATAGCCGAGGATCGCCTCGAATCGGCTCGACGGATGACCTTTGATCCTCGCGACTTCCTGCACATCGTAGTTGACCAAACCCCGTGCCACTTCGCGGCCCGATACATCGACACAGGCAACAACCTCGCCACGATTGAAGGCGCCCTGCACCTCCTTGACACCGACGGCGAGCAGACTCGTCCCCTTCTCGCGCAAGGCATTGACAGCTCCGGCGTCCAGCGTGAGGCGACCACGGACCTGGAGATGACCGGCCAACCACTGCTTGCGCGCCGCCTGAGGGCCCTGGAAGGGCACCAGCAAGGTTCCAACCCCCTCCCCTTCTCCGATCCGCCTCAAGACGTCTTCTCCACGCCCGGGAGCGATCACGGTCGGCGTACCCGAGCGCGCGGCAAGGCGAGCTGCACGGACCTTGGTGACCATTCCACCCGTACCCAGACCCGTGACGCTGCCGCCGGCGACGCGGTCCAGTTGAGGGTCGTCGACCCGGGTCTCGGGGATCAGGCAGGCATCGGCGTGAGCGCGCGGATCCCGGTCGAACAGACCGTCTTGATCGGTCAGAAGAATCAGGAGGTCGGCCTGGATCAAGTTAGCGACAAGTGCAGCCAAGGTATCGTTGTCGCCGAAGCGCAATTCGTCGGTTGCAACCGTATCGTTCTCGT
Organism: Thiocapsa roseopersicina; assembly: GCF_900106925.1. Classification (GTDB taxonomy): domain Bacteria; phylum Pseudomonadota; class Gammaproteobacteria; order Chromatiales; family Chromatiaceae; genus Thiocapsa; species Thiocapsa roseopersicina. Next base: position 179,279 of record NZ_FNNZ01000011.1, on the reverse strand, counting down.
TGATGACGGGGATCACGCCGAGCTTGAGCAGTGTGCGGAGGGTACTGCGGGCGTTAAGATAGCGGGCCCGATCGGCAAGATCGTCACGGGTGAGGAGCACTTGAGCGGTATGCAGTCCACGCGCCTGGAAACAGTCTTCATACGCGCGTACCAGCCCCATCTGTCCGATCGCGGCAGCCGCCTGCAGTGCATGGAGCGCCTTCGGACGAGCCCGCCAGCCCATCCGCGCCATCCCCTCGGCGACCGCGCCCGAGGACACCAGAACCACCTCGTTGCCCGCCATTCGACGCGCGGTGATCTGCTCCACCCACGGGACTAGCATGCTGCGCTCAAGCCCTGCGCCGTCGCGGGTCAACAATGCACTTCCGATCTTCACGACCCATCGACGCGTGAAGGGGATCATGGAGCGCGAAATCATAGGAAAGATCCAGTCAGGTCAGTCGAGCGGATGCCATTCGGTCTCGGGCCCTGCAGAATAGCCTTCGGCGCCCGTATCGCGATCTGCGCCTGCCTGCTCGGCTGCAGCCCTGTCGGCACCCAACGCTTCGAGCCGAGTCATCAAATCGCCCATCAGCGCCGCCGTGCCCTCCCCCGTCATCGCAGAGATCCCATAGACGGGTGACGTCCACTCGAGTCGGGCGATGATCTCGTCGCGCCGCTCCTCGTACTCGTCGGGGAGGAGGCGATCGATCTTGTTGAGCACCAACCAACGCTCCTTGCGCGCGAGATCGTCGCCGAAAGCGGAGAGCTCAACCTCGATCTTGCGAACCTGCTCGACGGGATCCACCGCCTCGTCCAGCGGGGCGATATCGACCAGATGCAACAGAAAACGTGTGCGGGACAAATGCTTGAGAAAGTGGCTCCCGAGCCCGGCACCGTCCGCCGCCCCCTCGATCACGCCGGGGATGTCGGCAATCACGAAGCTGCGGTCGCGACCGAGCCGAACCACGCCGAGGTTGGGATAAAGCGTCGTGAAGGGATAATCCGCGACTTTGGGACGCGCACTGGAGACCTGGCGAATCAAAGAGGATTTGCCGGCGTTGGGAAAGCCGAGTAAACCGACGTCCGCGAGCAGGATCAGCTCAAGCTGGAGGTCTCGGCGCTCGCCCGGTGTTCCCGGGGTGAACTGCCTCGGGGTTCGATTGGTGCTGGATTTGAAGCGTGCATTCCCGATGCCGTGAAAGCCACCTTGGGCGACCAACATCTGTTGGCCGGATTCCAGGAGCTCGCCGATCAACTCGCCGGTCTCGCGCTCGAAGACACGCGTCCCGACCGGGACCCGAATCACGAGATCCGCGCCCGCACGACCGGTCATGTCCCGGCTCCTGCCGTTCTGTCCCCGCTCCGCGCGATGCACGCGTTGGTAACGCAGATCCACCAGGGTATTCAGATTAACGTCGGCGATCAGGTGGACGCTGCCGCCGTTGCCCCCGTCGCCGCCGTTGGGTCCGCCCTTCGGGATGTATTTCTCGCGACGAAAGCTGACACAGCCGCTGCCGCCGTCTCCCGCCTCGACCCGAATGAAAGCCTCGTCGACGAATTTCATAACTCAAACAACCTCATCGCTGAAACGAAAAGAGCCCCGCCGAAACGGCGAGGCTCGCGTGCCCGTTGCGATGGGTAGAGCCCGACCCGATCAGGCCGAGCCGACGACGCCCGCAGGCTTTTCGACCACGGTCACGAATTTACGATTCTTCGGCCCCTGCTCGACAAAGGTCACAACCCCGTCGCGCAGCGCAAAGAGCGTGTGGTCGCGTCCGCAACCGACGTTGACGCCGCTGTGGAATCGGGTACCGCGTTGGCGCACGATGATGGCCCCGGCCTTCACGACCTGACCACCGAAGACCTTGACGCCGAGCCGCTTGGATTCCGAATCACGCCCGTTGCGCGAGCTACCGCCAGCTTTCTTATGTGCCATGGGAGTCTCCTCTTCAGCCGGCGCTGATCGCCGTAATCTTCAGGGCGGTGAACGATTGACGATGGCCCTGGCGCTTCAGATGGTGCTTGCGCCGCCGGAACTTCACGATCATGACCTTCTTCGCACGCCCGTGGCCTTCGACCGTTGCGCTGACCTTACCGCCTGCGACGTAAGGCTTGCCGATCTTGACATCGTCTCCGTCGGCCACCAAAAGGACCTGATCGAAGTCGACGACAGCGCCCTGCTCCGCCACCATCTTTTCTACTTTGACGGTGTCGCCTTCCGAAACCCGGTATTGTTTGCCACCGGTTTGAATGACCGCGTACATGTCTGAAGATCCCCAAAACCATTCGGCGAGATCGGCGACAGGCGCCGAAACAAAAGAAGCGGAATACTACTCGACAGATATCCCCTGGTCAAGGCCGTTGCTGCAGTCGTTTCGGAGAACGACACCGGGTCGTGTCCCCCCCCGGCGGACAAACCCCGCAAGACAGCCGGGTGCACAGGGGCCTCGCGACGCGCCTCCACAACCCGCCTCCGACTTGACAGACCCCCATCCCACACCTAGCATCCGCGGCCACGATCAGTCAGTCCATCGATACCTCATGGATATTACCGCGCTCCGACAACCCGTCGCCGAAGACGTCAAGGCCGTTGACGCCTTGATCCTGCGTCGACTCCGGTCAGACGTGGTGCTGATCAACCAAATCGGCAGTTATATCGTCAATAGCGGCGGCAAGCGCTTGCGCCCGCTCTCGGTGCTCCTCGCATCCCGGGCTTGCGGGTACACGGGCGACCGGCACATCGACCTTGCTGCGGTCGTCGAGTTTATCCATACCGCAACGCTGCTGCACGACGATGTCGTCGATGCCTCCGAGCTCAGACGCAACCGCGAGACGGCCAACGTCGTCTGGGGCAACGACGCCAGCGTGCTGGTCGGCGACTTCCTCTACTCCCGCGCCTTCGAGATGATGGTCGATGTCGGGAGTATGCGGGTCATGGACATCCTCTCGCATGCGACCAACCGGATCGCCGAAGGCGAGGTGCTCCAGCTCCTGAATACGCACGACCCCGACACGGATCAGACCCGTTACATGGAGGTCATCACCCGCAAGACGGCGACGCTGTTCGAAGCGGGCGTGCGCCTCGGCGCCGTGCTGGCCGAATCGAGCCCCGGTGTGGAAGAAGCCGCTGCGAGCTATGGCCTCAACCTCGGGATTGCCTTCCAGCTCATCGACGACGCATTGGATTACAGTCCGGCAAACGCCGAGCTGGGCAAGAATGTCGGCGATGACCTCGACGAGGGAAAGCCGACCCTCCCGGTGATTCGGGCGATGGAGGTCGGAACACCCGAGCAAAAGGCATTGCTGCGCAAGGCCATCGAAGAAGGCGGCCGCAAGCACATGGAATCCGTCGTCGAGGCGATTGCGTCGACCGACGCCATTACCTATACTACGCGGCTTGCGGAAGACTACGCGGATCAAGCAAAACGTGCATTGTCTGCTTTGCCTTCCTGCCCAGCCAGGGACGCGATGGCAACGCTGGCTGATTTCTCGGTCGACCGCAAGCATTGATGGACTATTTCGGGGTGTAGCTCAGCTTGGTAGAGCGCTGTCTTCGGGAGGCAGAAGTCGCTGGTTCGAATCCAGTCACCCCGACCAAAATTCCCGCTACACATCAGCCGGCTCAAGCCGGCTTTTTTGTTTCTACTGCTCCTCTGCCCCAGGCGTATAGATCGACGCAGGAGGGCAGCTAGACCCGCTCCGAAGCGCTTACGCTTGCCGATTCCGGCGAGTGCCTCAACCGAACATAGATGCTCGCAAATACAAGCAGGACATTGATCGCGCCCACGACGTAGAAGGGTGCGCGCGGATCGACCCGATCGAACAGATACCCACCAATCGGCGTAATCAAGAGAATACCGATCGCGCCGGCGACGTTGAAGGCACCGAGCACCGAGCCCCGCTGCCCGGCCGGAGCTTCCTGTCCGATCAATGATTGGCCGCCGAGGTAGACACTGATCTGCCCGATCCCGAGCAGGATAAAAAAGACCGGACCGTAGGACGAGAGCGGATCCTCGAGCGCCAACAGACTCAGATTGCCCAGCGCCGCCAGTGCCATGCAAATCGCGAGTCCCGTGACCCTGTCGATCCGATCGAGCAGCGGGCCGAGAACCGGCGCCCAGACGAGTGCCGAGATCTGCGCCATCACGAAGATCAGGGTTCCGCTCATCACCGCCGAGGCGGACTCCATGCCTGCCGCCTTGGCCGCGAGGGTGCCCCAGAGGACGAGAAAGATCGCGTTGACCGATTGGTCGCCGCGTGCGATGAATGCGGACGAATAGGCCAGGAGGATGCGCGGATTGCGCCCATGCGCGAAACCACCGACCAAAAGCTCGCGCACGCTCGGACGATCCTGGAGACGCACCGGCAGGCCCGGCTTGAGTCCCCAGAGGAGCAACAGGGCAACCGCGACCGCAAGACCCGCGACGATAAAATGGGTCAACCTGCCCGCGGTGACGCCGTCGAAGCCCGCGCCGGTGAAAACCTTCGGCATGGCGCCGAGGCCCTGACTGATGAGCACGACACCCAAGCCGCTCATGACACCGACGATGGCCACCAACTTGCCGCGCGAGCGTTCTGCCGGATAATCGGCAAGGACGGTGGACAACCCGCCCGCGACCGCGACCACGCCGATCGCGTAAAGGATCCGGTAGACATAAAGCGCCTCGACCGATTCCGCGAGCGGATAGAGGACATAGGTCAGGGCCAGGACCAGAAACCCCGCCGCGTAGACCCCTCGGCGACCGATCCGGTCCATGAGGACGCCGGCCGGCAGAAACAGCAACAGGGTGACGATCTCGGTGAGGAACACAAGGTTGCCGCTGATCGCGCCCTGCTTGGACTCCGGAACCCCCAGATGCTCGTTGAGGATGTAAGTCTGTCCGATGGAGATGAAGATCATCAACCCGATCGAGAAAAACGCAGCGGCCAAAAAGGTCCAGCCGTTTCGAGGCAGGATGGACGGCGCCAAGTGGATCGGGCCGATCCGGTAGGTCCGGTCGAGGTCGGGCATCTGCGGATCTCCGGCGATGGGCCATTGCGGTGTTGACGGTCGGGCCGGCATTATCCCATCAGGCGACGGATGCGGATACTCCGGTTGCAGCTCGACACTGCGAGGATTCACGAAGCCGGTACCGAGCAGGCTCATGGAAACTGCGAGCCGTGCGGGAATCACGCCCCGACAACAACATTCAACCTTAGATGCCCGAATGGACATGAGGCCAAAGCCAACGATCGCTTCGCCCCCTTCGACCCGATGGGGATGGTTACCGCTCTTATGGATCCCGACGTTGGTCACCGCAGCCGAGCCCGCGGTGTCCTGGTCCGCTTCCGTCGGGGCAGGCACGGCCGGCACACTGGCCCTTTTAGCTGCAGTCGCCGCCGGTGCAGCTTGGCGTGAACGCCGGCTCCGACACGACATCGCCGCACAGGCGCAAGCGGCGCACGCCGGCCTCGAAGATCGCTTGGCTCGTAGCGAGCGCCTCGTCGAAGAGACACAACAGCTGGGGCATCTCGGAACCTGGGAGTGGGATGCCGAGAACGACCGGCTCGAGTGGTCTGCCGAGGTCTATCGCATCTTCGGCGTGCCGCCCGAAAGCTTCCCGGGCACCTACAAAGGCTTCCTCGACTTCGTTCACCCGGAGGACCGCACACGCGTCGAGCACGCGGTTCGGGCGGCCATCGCAGGGATCAGGGATTACGACTGCGAGCACAGGATCCTGCTTCCCGACGGCCAGGTGCGCTACCTCCACGAGCGCGCGACGCTGACCCGCAAGCACGGCCGTCCGGTGTCGATGACGGGCACCGTGCGCGATGTCACCGAGACCCGACGTGCCTGGATGCTCCAGGAAAGCCGCATTCGCATCATGGAGTTGATCGCGGACGGCGCTCCCGTGCAGGAGGCGCTCGACGCGATCGCCGCATCGATCGAGGCGCTCGACCAGAGCCTCATGTGCTCGATTATGCTGATGGACAACGCAACCCACCGTCTGCGCGTCGGTACGGCCCCGAGTCTTCCGGATCGACTCGTCGAGGCGATCGACCGCCTGACGGACGAGCCGCCGAATGGGGCGGCCCCTTACCCGATCGGCGAGTCTCTGGTGGTCGCGGACGTCCTCTATCACCCGTATTGGCAATCGCTGGCAGGGATCACGGAGGAAACCGGCGTCCGCGCCTTCTGGTCCGAGCCGATTCGCGATGCCGGCGGGGATATCTTGGGGGCCTTCGATATCTATTCGCGAACGCCCGGCAAACCCGACGCGGAACAGCTGATTTATATCGCTCAAGGCGCCGCTCTCGTGGCAGTCGCCTTGCAGCAAGCGCGCGATCGCGCGGCACGCATCGCCGCCGAGGAACGCGCACGGCTCCTGCTGGAGTCGACCGGGGAAGGGGTGTTCGGGCTCGACCCCGAAGGCGTGACCACTTTCATCAACCCCACCGGCGCACGCCTGTTGGGTTACGACCCCAACGACCTGGTCGGCAAACCCTGTCCCGCCGTCACCCATGACGATCCCGAAGAAGGCGACCGCGACGCAACCGCCTGCCGCATGCTCTCGGTGATGCATACCGGCAAAGACATCGTAGTCAGCGACGAGGTCCTGCAGCGACGCGACGGCACGGCGTTTCCCGTCGAGTATCGCGCAACACCGATCCGCGTCGGTGACTCCGCGATGGGTGTCGTCGTCACCTTCCACGATATTACCGAGCGCAAACGCAGCGAGGAGCAGATCCTGCGACTCGCCTACTACGACAGCCTCACCGGACTGCCCAATCGCGCCCTGTTCAAGAGTCAGCTCGCCAAGCGACTGACCTCGGTCCGGCGCGCCGATAAGGGCTTTGCATTGCATTTTCTCGATCTGGACCGTTTCAAGGAGGTCAACGACACCCTGGGTCATCCCGTGGGCGATCTGCTCTTGAAGGAGGTCGCCCAGCGCCTGTCGGCCCTCGTTCGCGGTATGGACACGATCGCGCGATTCGGCGGCGACGAGTTCGCCGTGATTCAACCGGATGCACAAAGTATCTCCGATGCAGCCACCCTGGCCGCAAAGATCGTCGAGCATCTGGCTCGGCCTTATTCGATCGACGGCCATGCCATCAACTGCGGGGCGAGCGTCGGCGTCGTCTTCGTCCCCAAGCCGGATATCGACCTGGAGACCCTCCTCGGCCGTGCCGATGTCGCCCTCTACAAGGCCAAGAACAACGGACGCGGCAGCTACGCATTCCACACCGACGCCATGACACGGCAGGTCCGCCGCGATGCCGCACTGACGGATCGGATCGACAAGGCCGTGCGCAGCGGCGAGCTCTTCCTGCACTACCAGCCGCAGGTCGAGCTCGCGAGCGGGCGAATCACGGCCGTCGAAGCCCTGGTGCGCTGGCAACATCCGGTGGAAGGGCTCCTGCCGCCGGGCGATTTCGTGCATCTCGCCGAGCGCCGCGGACTCTTCCATATCCTCGGCAGCTGGGTGCTGAGCACCGCCGCACGCGAGGCGCAAGGCTGGCATGACCGAGGTCTCGCTTTCGGTCGGGTCAGCATCAATGTCTCGCCTCAGCAGGTCCGCGCCGGCTGTCTCGCCGATGATGTGCTCGCGACGGCCCAGGAGACGGGTCTCGACCCCGCTCGGCTCGAGCTCGAGCTCACCGAGACCGCGATGATGGAATACGGCGAGCATTATCGAACCCAGATTGCCGTGCTCCGCGACCTCGGCGTTCGGCTCGTTCTCGATGACTTCGGCACGGGCTTCTCGTCCTTGACCTATCTGCGTCGCTCCGCGGTCAGCACGCTCAAGATCGACCGACAATTCGTCCGCGAGCTCGACGACAACCCCGAAGCCGTCGAAACCGTTCAGGCGTTGCTTGCCGTCGCGCATGCACTCAAGCTCGACACGGTGGCCGAGGGTGTCGAAACCCGCAAGCAGGCGGAGCGCTTGGCGGCGATGGGCTGTCGGTGCGGGCAGGGGATTTGGTTCGCGCCTCCAATGGAGGCAAAGGCCATCGAAAGGCACCTGGCGGCGGGATTCATTCGTCCCGGCTCCGAGGCGGCCGAATCCGACAACGACCGACTGCCGACATAGCGCCGAGCGGCCGATACGACAGGACAGGACGACTCAGGCGTGCGGTCGGCTACACGGAAGCCGCCGAGAGATCATCCTCGCGCCGAGGCGGCGCCCCTCTGGCGAGCCGCTCGAGGTCGCGGTCGCGCATCCCGAGCAGATAGAGGATCCCGTCGAGCCCGACGTTTGCGATGGCGTGACGCGCTTGCTGGGTCACGATCGGCTTGGCATGAAAGGCGATCCCGAGGCCCGCGATCGCAAGCATCGGCAGATCGTTCGCACCGTCGCCCACGGCGATGACCTGCTCCAGGCGAATCCCTTCACGGGCCGCAATCTCGCGCAGCAGCTCGGCCTTGCGTGCCCCGTCGATGATCTCGCTCGAGACCGTGCCGGTCAGCTTGCCGTCGCGAAACTCCAGTGTATTGGCATAGACGTCGTCGATCCCGAAGCGACGCTTCAGGTGCTCGGCAAAATAGGTAAAGCCGCCCGAGAGGATAGCGATGCGATAGCCGAGCTGCTTGAGGCTCGCAATGAGCCGATCGGCGCCCTCGGTGATGGGCAGGCGCTCAGCGATCTCGCCGAGCACCGACTCGTCGAGCCCTTCGAGCAGCGCGATACGGCGGCGGAAACTCTCCTTGAAGTCGAGCTCGCCGCGCATCGCGGCCTCGGTGATGGCCGCGACCTCGGGCCCGACACCGGCTGCCGCGGCCAGCTCGTCGATCACCTCGGTTTGGATCAGGGTCGAGTCCATGTCGAAACAGACCAGACGTCGGTTGCGTCGAAAGATGTCGTCCTCCTGCACCGCGACGTCCACATCCAGGATCTGTCCGAGCGCAAGCAAACTCGCGTGCAGCTCGGAGAGATCCGCAACCGCGCCGCGGAGCGAAAGCTCGACACAGGCGAGCGGATGGCGCTCCGGCACACGCCGCGAGAGACGGCCCGTCAACCGCGAGATCCGATCGACGTTCAGACCGTATTCGGCGACCACGGCCGACACCCGCGCGATGTGCTCCGAATCGATCTCGCGACCCAGCAGGGTGAGGATATGCCGCGGCTGCCCCTGCTCGGTGACCCAGTCTTCGTAGGCGTCGGGATCGATCGGCGTAAATCGAAGATCCAGCCCCATGCCGTGGGCGGTGAACAGCAGATCGCGAAACACCGGGCAGGATGCGCTGTCGGCCGGAAGCTCGACCAGAAGACCGAGCGCCAAGGCGTTGTGGATGGTCGACTGGCCGATATCCAATATCGGCACCCGATACCGTGCCAGGATTGCGGTCAAGGCTGCGGTGATGCCCGGACGATCCTCGCCCGAGACGTTGATGAGGACGATCTCGCTCATGCGGTTTCCATTGCGCGTCGATTCTACGGAAGGTTCGGATGGAATCGCCCGGCGCAGTCCGACGCCTCGCCGCGGGCAAGGGCGCGGGACTCGCTCGACTGCACGCCAGCTGCGCCACGCGACCGGCCTCAGCCGCGTTGCGGGACCTCGAGGATGGTTTGGGTCAGATCGATGCAGCCCGTCTTGAAGCCGGTCTCGCAATAGGCCAGGTAGTAGTCCCACATCCGGCGGAAACGCGCATCGTATCCGAGCCGAGCCACCTCGCGGTCCACCGCGTGGAAGGCGAGACGCCAACGTCGCAGGGTTTCGGCATAGTCGAGGCCGAACCACGCGGTCTCGCGAATCAGTAGATCCGCATCCTGCGCCTCGCGTGTCATGCGCTCGGGTGTGGGCAGCATCCCGCCCGGGAAGATGTAGAGCTGCACGAAATCCGGTTGCTTGCGATAGACGGGGAAATCGTCCTCGTTGATGGTGATGACCTGCAGGGCGATTCGACCACCCGGCCGCACCAGCCGCCGCAACGCCTGGTAGTAGGTCGGCCAGAAGGCCTCGCCCACCGCCTCCATCATCTCGATCGAGACCGCGTGGTCGAAGCGACCCTCGACGTCGCGATAATCCTGAAGCCGAAGGTCGACGCGATCGGCAAGACCGGCGGCCTCGACGCGCTCGCGCGCATAGGCGAGCTGCTCGCGCGAGAGGGTCACGCCGGTCACGCGCAGGCCGCGCCGTGCAGCCAGCTCCGCGAAACCGCCCCAACCGCAGCCGATCTCCAGGATATGCTCGCCGGGCTTGGCGTCCAGCGCATCGAGCAAGCGCAGATATTTACGCTCCTGGGCCGATTCCAGACTGTCCCGCGCCGGGTCGGCAAAGAGCGCGGACGAGTAGGTCATACTCGGATCGAGCCAGCGCCGGTAGAAGTCGTTGCCCAGGTCATAGTGGTGGGCAATGTTGCGACGACTGTTGATGGGGTGATTCTCGCGCAGCCGATGGCTCAACCGATCCCACAGCCGCGACCAACGCATCCCGCGCGGCCCCACGCCCAGATGCTCCATGTTGTCGTAGAGGACCTCGAGCAACGCGGCGAGGTCGGGCGTCGTCCAATGCCCTTCCACGTAGGATTCGCCGAATCCCACCTCGCCGCGGGTGAGCAGCCGACCCGCCATCTTGAACGGCGACTGCACCTCCATGACACCTCTCGCGCCCAGGAATCGGCCGCGGTGCAGGGTCGCGCTCCCGTCGGGAAAACGCACCAGAAGCTGGCCGAATGCGAGGTGCCGGCAAAACCCGCCGATCAGGCGGCTCGACCAGCTCGATCGGCGGGACAGGGGTTCTTGGATCAACTCCTCTGCGGACATCAGGACACCTCTTCTAGGGGCGGAGCCGGCTTGGAATGGTAGCGCCCGCCTTTGAGCCAGATCTTCAAAGCCTGCCAATGGATCATCAGAACGACCTTCAGCGTCAGGAAGGGATAGGCGAAGGCGGCGCGCAGCAGCTTGGCGTCCGTGATCGTCTCTGCGATCCCCTTCTGGACGGCCACCAACATCAAGGATCCGTCCTGATATTCGCGGATCACGATCGCGTGCCGATCGCCTTGCCGGGTAAACCGGAAGTGATAGTCGGCGTTCATGTCGACGAAGGGCGAGACGTGGAAGTCCTTGCGATGCGCGTGACGGATCGGCCAGTCCATCGGCGCACCCTTCTCGTGCAACAGATAGCTGTGGGCCTCGCCGAAGGTGTTGTTGACCTCGCACAGCACCGCAACCGGCCTGTCCGAACGATCGAAACAGGTCCAGACACTCAGCGGATTGAAGACGAATCCGAGCACACGCGGGAAACACTGCAGCTCGATACGGGCGATCTCCATCTCCTGCCCGCAGGCGCGCAGTTGCTCGAGCAGCCAGGGCTTGAGCCCACGACCGTCGCGCGGACCGTGGTCGCGATCGTGGAACGAGAAGAGGTTGAAGCGGTTGTACGAGAACCAGCGGCAGTCGCGCGCGACTTCATCGACCCGCTCGACATCCAGCAACATGCTGAAAACGCGATAGACGAAGCGATAGCGCACCGGAAAGAGCCGCCGATGCATGACATCGCCGAAGATAATTCGACCGGCGACGGTGCTCACGAGGGCACCGCCGACATTCTGTTCCGGGCAGTCCCGGTGCCGGCACCCTCCCCGATCTCGGGTGCGGTCGAGGGCGCAGCCGTGTCCCAGGGCGGACGGACATCGAGCCCGCGCGCCACATCCACCGCGGCACACAGGCCGTCCTCGTGGAATCCGTATCCCAGATAAGCCCCGCTGAACCAGATTCGGTCGCGGCCCTGGATCTCGCCGATACGCTGCTGAGCATCGGTGGCGCTTGCGTCGAACATGGGATGCTCGTAGGTCATCTCGGCGAGAATCGACTCGCTGTGCGGCGGGACACGCGGATTCAGACTGACGAAGACATCGCGACCGGGCGGCAGATCCTGAAGGCTGTTCATCCAGTAGGTCACCGTCACCGGACGATCGGCCCCCTCCCCCGGCTGCTGAATATAGTTCCACGACGACCAGACCCGGCGGCGTTTCGGCATCAGCGCGGTGTCGGTGTGCAAAAAGACCTGATTGGTCTGATACCGGAAGTCGCCCAGGATGTCGCGCTCGACCGGCGTCGGGGACTCGATCAAAGAGAGCGCCTCGTCGGCATGGCACCCCATCACGACCGCATCGAAGCGCAAACGCTCGCCGGCCGCGGTCTCGACCTCGACACCCTGCTCGAGACGCCGCACCCGCTTGACCGGGGTGTCGGCCAGACAGCGCCCCCGCAAGCGCGCCAGGATCGCCTGCACATAGGCACGACTGCCGCCGCGCACCGTCTCCCAATCCGGGCGATCGACTAGATCGAGCAGACCGTGGTTGGCGAAGAATCGGGCAAAACTCAGGAAGGGAAAGTCGCGCATGTCTTCGGTGGGGCAGGACCAGATGGCCGCCGCCATGGGGAGCAAGTAGTGGTTGGCGAACCGCTCCGAGTAACGACCGCGCTGCAGGAAATCCCCGACCGTCAGGGTATCGCCGGGGTTGGAGTTGATGAAGTTCTTCGCCGCTGCGTTGAACTGCAGAATCTCCTTGACCATCCACAGAAAGCGCCAATCAAACAGATTCGAGCGCGCCCCGAACAGCGTATTCAGACTGTCCCCGCCGTACTCGATACGCCCGCCCTCCAGGCTGGCCGCGAACGACATACTGGTCGGATAGGTCGCAACATCCAGATGCTTGAACATCGCGGTCAACAACGGATAGTTACGCCGATTGAAGACCATGAATCCGGTATCGACCGGAAAGGCCCCGCGCGGATCCGGGACCTCGAGCGTATTGCTGTGACCACCGACGTACGCATTGCGCTCGAGCAGGGTTACCTCGTAACGCGAATCCAGCAGCCAGGCCGCACCCAGTCCACCAATACCGCCGCCGACGATCCCGATTGTTTTGACTGACATCCGAATTGATCCTTCCGTTTGATCCCGAGTACAGGGCCGACAACAGCACGAAAGCTGTTCATGTTTCGTCCAATATTGAAGCACTGCTCGAACAGCTCAAGAGCCCGAGCGACGGGGAGACGAAAACCTTGAATGGCGACAGGAGCCGCCGAGCTCAGATCGAGCGTCGCTTCGTTCCGCGGATCAGGTCGTCCATCCGCGACTTTGCGTCGGTCCAGCGCTGCGTGCCGACCTCGCCCGCAGCCAAGAGCTCCATCAGGCCGTAAGCCAACGGACGATGATCCCCGGGCAGATCGAAGAGCTTGGTCAGCTTGAACAAGCAGCCGGCCTTTTGATGCTCGAGCGTGCAGGCAAGGGCGTAGAGCGTGAGGGCGGAGGCGGACTCGGGCGCCGACGCGATCAGCGCCAAGGTTTCGTCGAGCGGGTCGGGTGTATCCATTATGCGGGTGTGATCGTTGGTGCGGCGGTCGCTCGAATCCTCGGGATGCCGCCGCGATCGGCGCACCGATTGCCGCGGCAGGGGCGACGAGCCCCTGCACGCGGCGTCCTATTCGCCCGCGATCGTCATCTTGTCGATCAGCCAGGAACCGGTGCGTGTGCTGCCTGAATAATCGTAATCGTTGCCGACCGCCAGCAGGCCCGCGTACATGCGCTTGAGGTTGCCTGCGATGGTGATCTCCTCGACCGGGTGTCGGATCTCGCCGCCCTCCACCCAAAAGCCCGCGGCACCGCGCGAGTAGTCGCCCGTCACCGGATTCACGCCGTGCCCCATCAGCTCGGTGACCATCAGCCCGGTCCCCATCTCGCGCAGCAAGGCGGCGCGATCCAGATCACCCATGACGATGCGCAGGTTGCGCACGCCGCCGGCATTGCCCGTCGTCTGCATGCCGAGCCGGCAGCCAGAATAGGCATCCAGAAGATAGGTCTGCAGAACCCCGTCGGTGATCAGGTCCTTGGCGCGCGTCGCAACACCATCCCCGTCGAACGGCGCACTCGAGAGTCCCCGCGGCAGGTGCGGCTCTTCGTGGATCCGCACGAACTCCGGGAAGATGCGCTCGCCGAGGTGGTCGAGCAGGAAGCTGGTGCGCCGGTAGATGCTGCCGCCCTGGATCGCCGAGACTAGGCTGCGGATCAGTCCCGTCGCGACCTCCGAACGAAACAGGACCGGAACCTGACAGGTCGGGATGCGACGCGACCCGAGCCGCGCAACGGTCCGCTCGGCCGCACGCTCGCCCACCATGCGCGCCGAATCCAGATCGGCCGCCGCCCGAGCGCTGGTCCACCAGTGATCGCGTTGCAGGCTCTCGCCCTCCTGGCCGATCACGGCGCAGCTGAGCCCATGCCGACTGGTCGGGTAGCCGGCGACGAATCCGTGACTGTTGCCGTAGACCTGGATCCCGGTGTGCGTGGAGAGGCTCGCGCCCTCCGAGTTGACGATCCGCGGATCATAGCCGCGGGCCGAGTCCTCGCAGGCCGCCGCGATCTCGATCGCGTCCTCGACCCCCAGATGCCAGGGATGATAGAGATCCAGGTCCGGGATCTCGGCGGCCATCAGCGCCGCGTCGGCGAGGTGCGCGCAAGGATCCTCTTGGGTGTGCTCGGCGATGGCACAGGCCGCCTTCACCGCATCGCGCAGCGCGCCGGTACTCAGGTCGGACGTGCTCGCCGAACCCTTGCGGTTTCCGAAATAGACGGTGATCCCCAGCCCGTTGTCGCGTGTGTGCTCGACCGTCTCGACCTCGCCGAGCCGGACCGAGACCTCAAGCCCGGCACTGCTGCCGACCGATGCCTCGGCGGCCGTCGCGCCGCGTCGTTTTGCCTCCTTGAGGAGGTCCTCGATCGTCTGTTTTAAACGCGCGAGGCGTTCCGCGGTGTCATCGGTGGCGGCAATCGACATGGCAAGTCCTTGGGTGAGAGAGGTTCCGGGCACGGCGTCGGTGATCTGGTCGTGTCGTCGAGAGCGGACCTCCCCGTCAGGCGCTCGTCCCGCCGACGGTCAGACCGTCGATCCGCAAGGTCGGCTGGCCGACCCCGACCGGGACGCTCTGACCCTCCTTTCCGCAGGTCCCGACACCTTGGTCGAGTCGCAGATCGTTGCCGATCATGCTCACGCGGGTCAGCACATCCGGCCCGTTGCCGATGAGGGTCGCACCCTTCACGGGGCGTCCGACCTTGCCGTTCTCGATCAGGTAGGCCTCGCTCGCCGAGAAGACGAACTTGCCCGAGGTGATGTCCACCTGGCCACCGCCGAAATTGACCGCATACAAGCCTTTGTCCACCGAGGCGATGATCTCCTCGGGATCACGCTCGCCGGCGAGCATGTAGGTGTTGGTCATGCGCGGCATCGGCAGGTGCGCGTAGGATTCGCGGCGACCGTTGCCCGTGGAGTGCGTCCCGGTCAGACGCGCGTTGAGCTTGTCCTGCATGTAGGCGCAGAGGATGCCGTCTTCGATCAGGACCGTGTTTTGGGTCATGGTCCCTTCGTCGTCAATGTTCAGCGACCCGCGTCGACCCGGCAAGGTGCCGTCGTCCACGACCGTCACGCCCGGTGCGGCCACCCGCTCGCCGATCCGCCCGGCGAAGGCCGAGCTTCCCTTGCGGTTGAAGTCGCCCTCGAGCCCGTGCCCGATCGCCTCGTGCAGCAGCACGCCCGGCCAGCCGGATCCGAGCACGACCGTCATGGTCCCGGCAGGCGCATCGCCCGCTTCGAGGTTGGTGATGGCCAGACGCACGGCTTCGCGCGCGAAGGACAGCGCGCGGTCTTCAAGCAGAAAATAATCCAGATCGGCTCGGGCTCCGCCCCCGCTCGAACCCTGCTCGCGACGCCCGCCGTCCTCGGCGACGACGCTCACGTTCAGCCTGACCAGTGGACGCACATCGGCCGACAAGGCACCGTCGTCGCCCAGCACCAGAACTGTATCCTGCACGGCAACGACACTGGCGACCACCTCGCGCACACGCGGATCGGCACGCCGTGCCTCGGCATCGACCCGTTGCAGAAGCGCGATCTTGTCCGGATCGGGCAGACTGGCGATCGGATTGGTGGGGTCGTAGAGGCTGCGTTTGTTCGCCACCTCGCCGATGCGCACCTGCTCGCCTTGGCCAATCCGCGCGATGGCTCGGGCGGCATCGGCCGCCTGTGCCAGGGCCGGGAAGCGCAGCTCGTCCGAGTACGCGAAGCCGGTCTTCTCCCCGCTGATCGCCCGCAACCCGGCGCCTTGCTCGATGCTGAAGTTGCCGTCCTTGATGATCCCGTCCTCGAGCACCCAGGATTCGAGCCGGCTGGACTGAAAATAGATATCCGCGGCATCCACGGCGGAGCCGGCCAAGATGCCGAGCAGACGGTCGAGGTCGTGCTCGGTCAATCCCGCAGGCTCGAGGATACTCGTGCGGGCAATCGCAATCGGGTCGGTCATCATCGGGTGTCGTCGGGCTCCGTCGGGGAGACAGGGTCGGGCGCGTATGCACCCGCCGAGCTGTCTGAATGCACCAAAACTGCGGTCTCAAGCGCGGCATTTCAAACGACGGTGGTCGATCGTCGGGAAGTTGCGTCTGACCGAATCCTGATAGTCGTCGTCCAGGGCGCAGCAGATGAAGCCCGATCCTCTCGGCACCTGCGCGAGTACCGTGCCCCAGGGATCGACGATCATACTGTGGCCGTGCGTCTCGCGGCCGTTGATATGGAAGCCGCCTTGCGCGGCCGCGATCACGTAGGCCAGATTCTCGATGGCCCGGGCGCGCACCAGGGTTTCCCAATGGGCCTTCCCCGTGATGGCGGTAAAGGACGAGGGGATCGCCAGGATCTCCATGCCGCTGTCGAGCATCCGGCGAAACATCTCCGGGAAGCGCAGATCGTAGCAGACCGCCACACCCATGCGGCCGAAAGGCGTATCCAGGACGACGGTCTCGTCCCCCGGCTCGATCGTCGCCGACTCCTGGTAACGCTCCCCGCCCTCGGGCAGACAGACGTCGAACAGATGCACCTTGTCGTAACGGCCCACCCGCTCACCGCGATCGTCGAACACCAGGCAGGCGGCCCGCACCTTGCCCGCATCGTGGGCGGCCAACGGGATGGTCCCGCCGACGAGCCAGACGCCCTGCTGCTTGGCCACCCTGGCCAGAAACGCCTGCAAGGGGCCGTCGCCGTCCTCTTCGCGCAGCGCCAGTTGATCCTGATCGCGCTTGCCCATGAAGGCGAAGTTCTCGGGAAGCACGACGAGACTCGCACCCTTGTCCTTCGCCGCCTTGATCAGGCGCTCCGCCTCGAAGAGGTTGGCGTTTACGTTTGGACCGGTCGCCATCTGGACCGCTCCGACCTTCGGTTTTGTCTTCATGGTCTCTACCGCAATCACTGCTGCCCCGGCAGGCGAAGGGGCGGGCCAATCCGATTCGGCCTGCGACACGATCCGATCGGCGACTCGGGGAAAGGGTCGTGGACGCGACATCCGCTCGTACATGCCCGAGCGAGCCAAGGCGCCGCGCCGTCACCCTATCGATTCGGAACGATACCACCCCTGCCGGTCAGCCGAAACAATCCCGCTCGGTCAGGCTTAAACCGCGTCCCCGCCGAGGTTGGGGGTGCACTCTACGTTGGACTCACCCGCAGCTCGGCATCCCGCTCCGGACGCGGTTTAATCCAGGAAGTGATTCGGCGGCGTCGGCGCCTCGACGGGCGAAGGCGCATGCGCGGGCGGGGCATCCACACCGACCGCCGGATCCCATCCGACCCGGCTGACATCCGGATTGCTCCAGGGTCCGGTCACCCGATAGCGGTAACGCCCGAGACGATCGATGGCATTACCGGCAATGCGATCGACCAGATAGACGGCAGCCCCCACGACCGGCCCGCCCGCGACCGCGCTGGCCAGCGCAACGCTCGAGCCGATCCGCGGCTCCACGACGACACTCTGCTCGAAACTCTGATTCACCAGATCGCTCGAGCCGCTGACGATCACCTTGCTCGCCGGGCCATCGATCGTGAAGGCGTCGAGGGTCGCCTTGCCCTCGGCGATCCGAACCCGGCCCCGCATCTCCTCGAAGGCAAAACCCTGACCGTAGAGATCGGTGAAGTCCATCGTCAGACGCCGCTTCAAGGCGCTCAGGTTCAGGAACCCCAGCACCCGCCCGACACCGGGTTCGACATCCAACAACCGGCCCGAGCCCACCTCCACGTCCACGAAGCCGAGTGCCTTCGCCAGTTTGAAGTCGCCGAATCCGCCCGGCCAGCCCAGCATGAGCTGTGCCTGCATCGGTGCGTCCTCGAGCCGGTTCTGTGAATCCAGCGCCTCGAGCAAGATACCCGAATCGAGGGACTCCACGCGCATCGAGACCTCGCTGCGACCACCGCTCTCGGAACGCATCCAAGATGCCTCGCCCTCGGCCGAGACCAACCCCTCGCCGAGCAGCCGGATGCTCGGTAGGCGAAGACCCAGCACATCCGGGCGCAGGTCGAGCTGCAGCGTTCCCAGCGAGGCATCGCCCCACCTCAACCGCGCGATTCGCACGTCGATCGGGGGAAGGCCGCGGAACGGCTCCTCGACGGGCAAGGCCGAAGGCTCGGAGTCACCCTGCATCGGCGCATTCTTAAAGGCAAGGAGATCGAGCCGCTCCAGCGCAACATGCACGGGTACCTCGTCCGTCGCCGGGATCTCGATCTCGCCGGCGAGCTCGTTGGCTCGGACAGCAACGTCCCAGCCCTTACGCAACCCCCCGCTGTCGATCGGCGTCAGGCGCACATCGACCTCGGTCAAGCGAGGCCCGCCCAAGGCGAGACGATCGACCTGCAGATCGGCACCGCGGAACCAGGCGTCTGCGCCGGGCGCGCTGGGCGACTCGCCAACCTGTTTGGCGGGCGAGAGCGCGTCCAGGCGCCCCAGCCAGGCGACTAGGTCGAGATCGGCCAAGCGCCCGTCCAAGAACACCCCCTCACCCTTGGGAGACGGCGCGGACTCGTCCCCGAGACGCACATGGGCACGCATCGCGCGTGCGGGAAATCCACCGAGATCGAGCATCAGATCGCCGGCCACCTCGCCCAGATGGCCGGCGACGCGCAGAGAGCGTCCCGGCACCAGCGCACCGACGAGCTCGAGATCGCGCGTCGCCGAGGCGGGCTTGCCCAATGGCGCCGGCAGGTCGATCGCCAGCCCGTTCAGGCGCGAGGCCAGGCGATAGTCGAGCGGCAGCGCTGCGGCGCGGACGTCGCGATTGCGGATGGTCACGTCGAGATCCCAGTCGATCTCGCCGCTCACGAGCCCCCAGGCCGGGCTCGGAAAGCGCCGCCCGAGCTCCGTCACCGAGGTGCGTGCTCGGGCCTTGATTAGGGTCGCCGAGGCGTCCGCGACACCGGGTTCCAGCGTGACGATCGCGAGGCTCAGCGGCCGGTCCCAGAGCACCGCTTCGAGCGCCTCCGAGCTCAGGCTCTTCTCGGTGAAGGTCACCTCGCCGCCGAGGCGCGAAAGCTCGACCGGGGTACCTCGAATCGCCAAGGTCGCCGGCTTCGGCCAGGACAGACGACCGGCAATGCCCAGTTGCCTGCGTTTGGTGAAGGGCAGGTCGATTTCGAGCCGGAGCCGCGAGTCCCCGGTCACCTCCAGACTTCCGGCGAGCCGGCCCAGATCCTTCGCCAAGGGGGTCTCGGTCAAGGTGCGCAGCCCGTCGGAGAAGGGACCCTCGGTCTCGCCGACGATCCTCATGCCCTGCGCACCCCAGAGCTCGGGGATCTCCCCGCGCGCCCCCACCAGTCGACTGTCGAGGATACGGCCGCGGTCCAGCTCGATGCTCAGAGACTGATCGAGGAAGCGAAGCCGGCCGGCCGCCTCGCGGATCGCGGGCCATTCGGGGAGATAATCGAGGACCGTATCCTCGAGCTCGAGCAGCAGCTCGAAGCGCCCCTCGTGCCCGCGGAATGGATAGGCTGCGAGCGGCCCGCGAAAGATCAGATCGGCCTGCGGGATGTGCCCGGCAACGATGGCGCGCTCCAGCCAGCGCACCAGATCCCGGTGCATGATCCCGACCGGGAGATAGGGGCGCACGCGTGAGCCGTCGCCGTCGTAAAAGCTTGCGCGCAGATCCATCAGTGGGCTGGAACCGTCCGCCGGGAGGTCCAGCGCGAGCCTCGCTCGGCCGGCCAGATCCGCATTCTCGAACGTCAGATTGCGCGCCGTGAGCCGAGCCGTGCCGGTCGCGTCGATCCGCCAGTCGAGCCGAGTGGACAGGCGGTCGAGCGCAAGCGGCTCGCTGAAGAGCGGACGCAGATCCAGCCCGAGACCGGCCGAACCCACGCGCGCTTCGCCTCCCTCGGGGTCGGCGCGCAACCGCACGGCAAGTCCGTCGACCCCCGGCAACGCTCCCGCGTGATCCCAACCGAGCCCTTCCCCGTCGGCGCGGACCGCCCAACGCGGCGGCTGCCCCGCAGACCAGTCGACCTGCACGATCGGATCCTCGACACGTCCGCGCGGCTTGGCCGCGATCAACCCGCGGAGCGACTCGGGCAAGGGCCAAGGGGAGGCGGAGAGCACCGAGGCCAAGGCGGCCAGGTCGAGCGGATCGCTCGTCACTCGCAGGCGCTCGGGCCGCCCCGCCGAGGTCAAGCGCAGATCCAGGTCGAGACGGGGTAGATCGGCGTCGGCGATGCGCCCGGCGAGGTCTGCAATCTGCAAATGCCAGCCCTGCGCACGCGGCACGACCCGGGTGATCGCGCCCAAGCGTGCGACCTTCAGCGGCTCGGCCGACCCAATATCCGAGGGACTGTTCGAAGCGCTGCTCGATCCGTGCGCAGGCTCCACCCGCAGGCCGCTCAGATCGACCCGGATCAGCGCGTCCTCCAGATGCCCGGCGCCGATCCGCGACCAGCTCTCGAGCAGGATACGACCGCCGCGCACGGAGACCGCCGAAAACCCGTTGCCGCGGAGGATCTCGTCGAGTTCGCCGGCATCCAGACCGGCGTAAACGCGGCCGCTCCAAGAGGCCGGCTCGGTCGGCGGGCCGTCCAGATCGGCGATCAGGCGCAGCCGATTCGGTTTGGGATCCCGGCGCGACGACGGCGTTGCATCGCCGATCGGGTGAAGGGCCGCAGTTGCGGCCAAGGTATGGCGGTCGCCGTCGTTGAGGAGGCGCAGGTGCAGGTCCGTCAGACGCAACCCGGTGCGTTCCGGGGCCGGTCGATCGTCGCGCATCAGGATCTCGCCCACCACCAGCTCGACACGGGCCTGCGTGAGCAGAAATTCGAGCGCCCTCGGGTCGCGCCCGCTCAGCGCCTCCAGACCATCGAGCTGGAGACGACCCTCCGAGTCGATACGCCCCGCAAGTCGCGATCCGGCCAAGGTCAGCGCCGTGATCTTCGGCACACCCGCCCGAAGAGAGGCGAGCGGATCGATCGTGATCTCGAAGACATCCAGCGCGAGGACGTCCTTCGACCGTTCGGGATTCGGGCCGGGATCGGGAGCGGACAGCCGCAGGTCGCGCACGACGAGGCGCGGGCCGCGCCAGTCGAGATGCAGCGAGGCCGAGCCCAGGCGCACCCGGTAACCGAGCCGCTCGCCGAGCCTATCGGCGACCCAGCGGTTGTCGGCCTCGGTCAGCGGGAGCGCAACGCGTGCAGCCGTGACGACGAGTGCGACCAGCACCAACCCGGTCGCCGCGAGCAAGACGGCGCTCGAGACGAGACGTCGCATGAAGCGGTTTGTGCGGGTTTGCAGGAAAGACATGCCGAACGGTCGAGGGCGAAGCTCAGATCAGAACCACGTCGTACTGTTCTTGGGTGTAGAGCGCCTCGGCCTGGAGGCGAATCGGGCGACCGATGAAGGCCTCGAGCTCGGCGAGATGGGCCGACTCCTCGTCGAGGAGCCGGTCGATGACCTCCTGGGAGGCCAAGACCAAGAGCGTCTCCACGTCGAACTGACGCGACTCGCGCAGGATCTCGCGAAAGATCTCGTAGCAGGTCGTCTGAGCGGTCTTCACCGAGCCGCGCCCGCCGCAATAGGGGCAAGGCTCGGAGAGCACATGCTCGAGCGACTCGCGGGTGCGCTTGCGGGTCATCTCCACCAGACCCAGCGAGGAGACCTCGGTGATGTGGGTCTTGGCGTGATCCCGCGCGAGACATTTCTCCAAGGCACGCAGCACCTGGCGCTTGTGCTCGTCCTCGGACATGTCGATGAAATCGATGATGATGATGCCGCCGAGGTTGCGCAGCCTCAGCTGTCGACAGATCGCCTGGGCCGCCTCCAGATTGGTCTTGAAGATGGTCTCTTCGAGGTTGCGGTGACCGACGAATGCGCCCGTATTGATGTCGATGGTGGTCATGGCCTCGGTCTGGTCGATCACCAGATGGCCGCCCGACTTGAGCTGAACCTTTCGCTGAAGCGCCTTGCGGATCTCCTCCTCGACCCCGTAGAGATCGAACAGCGGACGCTCGCCCTGATAATAGTCGATGCGCTCCTTGATCTCGGGGATGTACTTGGTCGCGAAGGCCATGGCCTTGTCGACCATCGCCCGCGAGTCAATCCGGACGCGCTCAACCTCGGGCGTCACCAGGTCGCGCAGCGCACGCATGGCCAGAGGCAGATCGTCGTGGACCAGACCGATCTCGGTGGCCGCCGCGCAGCGCTCGCGGATCCCGCGCCAGAGTTTGGCGAGAAAGGCCATGTCCCGAAACAACGACTCCTCGGACACGCCGTCGGCCGCGGTGCGTGCGATGAAGCCGCCCTCGCCCTCGTGGGCATCGACGTAGCGCTGCAGGATATCGCGCAGACGGCGCCGCTCGTCCTCGTCCTCGATCTTCTGCGAGACCCCGGTGCTCGCCAGGGCCGGCATGCAGACCAGGTAGCGGGAGGCCACCGAGATATTGGTCGTCAACCGCGCACCCTTGGAGCCCAGCGGATCCTTCACGACCTGCACCACGAGCCGATCGCCCTCGTGCACCAGCTCGTGGATCTGATCGCTGCGCGGCTCGCCTTGGGGTCCCATGATGTCGGAGGCATGGAGGAAGGCAGCTCGATCCAGGCCGATGTCCACGAATGCCGCCTGCATCCCGGGCAGGACCCGACAGACCCGACCCTTATAGATATTGCCGACCAGACCGCAGCGCTCGGCGCGCTCGATGATGATCTCCTGCACCACGCCGTTCTCGACCACGGCGACCCGGGTTTCCGGCGGCGTGACATTGATCAGGATCTCTTCGCTCACGGGAACATCGCTCGTTGGCCTGTCTTGATATCGTTTTGAGCCTACCCGCGTTCGTCCCGGAAAGACAGGCGGCAGTTGTTTTCAGACGCGAGGCGAGACCGCGATCAACCTCCGCCCGGCACTGACCCGAGCAGATGAATCCCCGCCGCGGAGAGCAGTCGACCGGTCTCGAACAGCGGCAACCCCATCACGCCCGAATAACTGCCTTGCAGGTCCGTAATGAAGAGTGCGCCGATGCCCTGAATGGCATAGGCGCCGGCCTTGTCGCACGGCTCGCCGGTGTCCCAGTAGCTCAGGATCTCGGACTCCTGCAAGGCGCGAAAGGTCACCAGGCTGTCGCTCAGATCGGTCAGCTCGCGCTCGCCGGCGATCAGGGCTACCGCGGTCAGAACCCGATGCGATCGACCGGACAAGGTGCTCAACATGCGCGCTGCGTCGGCCCGGTCCGCGGGCTTCCCGAGGGTCATGTCTCCGAGGACAACCGCCGTGTCCGCAGCCAGCACCGGGAACAGTGTGTCCTCGGAGACGGCTGCTCGGCCCGCACGCGCCTTCTCCAAGGCCACACGCCGGACATAGGTCTCGGGCGACTCGCCCGGCCACCGCGTCTCGTCCGTCTCGGCATCGACGAGGGCCACGCGCACCCCGATCTGCTCCAAGAGCGCAAGCCGCCGCGGCGAGCGCGAGGCGAGATAGAGGTGGTGATCGGTTTCGATGTCGGCTCGGGATTGGGGCACGGTGGTTGAGTTCAAAGGTTGCGGTTGGCTTTCTGCCTCCTGCCTCCTGCTTCCTGCTATCAGCTATCAGCTATCAGCTCTTAGACGGCCAAGCTCACCGCTCACAGCTCACAGCTGGCCGCTTCAGTCTCCGCGATGGTACGGATGCCCCTGCACCAGCGTCCAGGCGCGATAGAGCTGCTCGGCGACGATGACCCGCACCAGCGGGTGCGGAAAGGTCAGCCGGGACAGGGACCAGCGCTGATCGGCCCGCTCCAGACAGGGCTCGGCCAAGCCGTCCGGGCCGCCGACCAGCAAGGCCAGATCGCGACCGCCGGCGAGCCAGGCCCGCAGCTGCTCGGCCAGGGCCTCGGTGCTCCAGGGCTCGCCCGCGCCGTCGAGCGCCACGACCCGCGCGCCTTTCGGGATCGCCTTCATCATGCGGGTGCCTTCATCCGCGCGTGCACGCTCCCCGCCGCTGCCCTTGCCGCGCTGACCCGGCTCGATCTCGACCACGGAGAGCGCGCACTCGGAGGGGAGTCGCTTGGCATATTCCGCGTAACCGGTTTCCACCCAAGCGGGCATTCGCCGCCCGACCGCGATCAGACGAACGCGCATCGGCTCGCGACTGCTCGGAATGACCCGCTATACTCGAACGCCATCTTCATCGATTCTCGAATCATTGCCATCATGCCAGACACACGCAGCCGACTCACCGACCTCGCGAACCGACGCATCCTCATCCTCGACGGCGCCATGGGGACCATGATCCAACGCTGTCAACTCGAAGAGGCCGACTATCGCGGCGAGCGGTTCAAGGATTGGCCTTCGGACCTCAAGGGCAACAACGACCTGCTGTCGCTGACCAAGCCCGAGGTCATCCGCGCCATCCACGAGCAGTACCTGGAGGCCGGCGCCGACATCCTGGAGACCAACACCTTCAACGGGAATCGTCTCTCACAGGCCGACTACGGTCTGCAGGACTATACCGCAGAGATCGTCACCGCCGCGGCCCGGCTGGCCCGGGAGGTGGCCGATGCCTGGACCGCCAAGACGCCCGACAAGCCGCGCTTCGTCGCCGGTGTCCTAGGCCCGACCAGCAAGACCGCCAGCATCTCGCCGGACGTCAACGACCCGGGCGCACGCAACACGAATTTCGACGAGCTGGTCGAGGTCTATGCCGAGGCGACCCGAGCGCTCATCGCCGCGGATGTCGACATCATCCTGATCGAGACCATCTTCGACACGCTCAACGCCAAGGCCGCGGCCTTCGCCGTCGATCAGGTCTTCGAGGAAGACGGCATCATCCTGCCCGTCATGATCTCGGGCACCATTACGGACGCCTCCGGGCGCACCCTCTCGGGTCAAACCGTCGAAGCCTTCTACAACAGCCTTCGTCACGTCAAGCCCTTCGCCATCGGACTCAACTGCGCCTTGGGGCCGGATCTCCTTCGACCGCACGTGGAAGATATGGCCCGTGTCGCCGAGTCCTACACCACCTTTCATCCGAACGCCGGGCTACCCAACGAGATGGGCGGCTACGACATGACGCCGGATCAGATGGCCGAGCAGATCCAAGAATGGGCGCAGTCGGGTTTCCTCAACATCATTGGCGGCTGCTGCGGAAGCACGCCCGATCATATCCGCGCCATCGCGCAGGCCGTGGAAGGGAAAACACCGCGCCGCCCGATCGAAGGCGATCACCGGATGCGTCTGTCCGGGCTCGAGGCATTCAACGCTTGAACGGCGTCGCAGGAAGCGTCGTCGACGCGCCGACCTTGCTCGCCGGGATCGAGGATCCGGACCTGCGACTGTTTGACTGTCGCTTCTCGCTGGCCGATCCGGAGGCGGGACATCGAGCCTATGCGGAGGGCCATCTTCCGGGGGCCGCTTACGCCGATCTCGACGCGCATCTGTCCTCCCGGATCGGTCCGACGACCGGACGACATCCATTGCCCGATCCAGCGCGCCTCGCCGCCTGGCTCGGCGACTGCGGGGTCTCGTCGCGGACGCGCGTGGTCGTCTACGACGATGTGGGCGGCGGATTCGCGGCCAGGCTCTGGTGGCTGCTGCGCTGGATCGGGCACGATCGGGTCGCCCTGCTCGACGGAGGGCTTCAAGCCTGGATCGCCTCATGTGGCGCGCTGACGCGCGAGGTCCCTCATCATGAGCCAGGGGAGCTGACCGCAAGGCCCGACGACACCCGATGGATCACCACCGAGGCACTGGCCGCCGAGCTTGCTGCCGATCTCACCGCGGGCCGGCTGACCCTGATTGACGCACGCGCACCCGAGCGCTTTCAGGGTGACCGAGAGCCCATTGACCCGGTGGCGGGTCACATCCCCGGCGCCATCAATCTGCCGCTGACGGACAACCTGGATACGGACGGCCGGTTCCTCTCGGCGGAGCGTCTGCGCGAACGCTTCACCCGAGCGATCGGCCAGGTCCCCGCGTCATCCATCGTCCACAGCTGCGGCTCGGGCGTGAATGCCTGCCACAACCTCTTGGCGATGGAGCTCGCCGGGCTTCATGGCTCACGACTCTATGCGGGGTCCTGGAGCGAATGGATCCGCTCCCCCGAGCGACCGGTGGCGACGGGGCCGGACGAAGGTGATCTCCGGAACAGGAACGACCATGGAGGGGCGACTTAAGTCGCCTCTACGCCCGCACATGCTTCGATAGCGAAGTCATTGGCCCCCTGCTACGCTTGATCCCAGCACGACGAAGCGATCCCCGGCCATCCGCGACAGCCATGACCGGAGCGCTGCGCACCACCTAGACTTGTCCCGACGGCCACGCCTTTCCCGGAGCAAGCCCCGAGCGGTCCAGAAAATCCGGCTTAATACGCGATCGCAACGGACGCGCACCCGACGTTTGCCCGACTCCCCAGCGAGTCCGAGAGTGAGACGAGGAGCCCACCATGAGAGCGCCGTCGATCAAGACCTTTGTCCTTTGGACACTGCTTATTGCACTGTCGCCGACCGGACCGGCGCAGAGCGCCCCGCCGGATCCGAATCCACCCTTCGAGAGGACCGAAGCCCGCGAGCGTTGCGCCAGCTACGAGCCGACCAAGCAGCCGTTCTTCGGGGAAACTCATCTGCATACGGCCTACTCGTTCGACGCCGTGGAGCTCGACACGCGCAATACTCCGGCGGACGCCTACCGGTACGCGAAGGGCGGTCGCGTGGGTTTGCCGCCTTGGGCCGACACGCGCACGGCCGAGCAGGCCCAGCTCCCGCCGCCGCCGAGTATGCGCACCTACGTCACCGAGCATCCCTACTGCATGCCCGGCGAGCACTGCCAGTTCATGGCCACCCGGACCATCCAGTTTCCCGAAGGACGCGCGCTCGACTTCGCCGCGATCACCGACCACTCGGAGCAGCTCGGCGAGAGCAACATCTGCACCTTCGAGGCGACCGAGACCTGCGCAAGCGATCAGGACTGCGATCCGGCCGTCACCGGGCAGGAATGTGCGTCGGACAACATGTGCCGGCCAGAGGGCTACGACAGTCCACTCTGCAGCATCGCCCGCGACGAGATCTCGCGCCTGCGCCAAGGCGCCGCACCCGGCATCTTCGCGGGACTCGAAAACGTCAGCCAGAACCCGGCACGCCCGGCCTTCTGCGGCCCGGACGGGGCGCTCTGCGCGCGTCAGGCCAAACTGGTTTGGGACAAGATCCGCGACGACGCGGAGGCCGCTTACGACCGCACATCCTCCTGCACCTTCACGTCCTTCATCGCCTACGAATACACCGCGATGGCCGCGAACGGCCGATGCGCGGACGCCGACGCCCTGCCCTGCTGGGATCAGGCGCAGGACAACGCAGTCCCAGACGTTTCCGACGCAGGGTGGTCAGCGTCCGCGGATTGCCCGAGCGGCGCCGCCTGCATCAACAACTTCACCGGCAACTCGGGCGCTGACAACCTGCACCGCAACGTCATCTTCCGCAACGACGACGTGATCGACTCGCCGATCAGCAACGTCGAGAGTCCGCTCGGGTGCGGCTTCGGCGCCGACTGCACCTCGACACCGGGCTCGCCGGTAGCCTCCCCCGCGGTGATGCTCCAGAGTCTGAAGGACGCCTGTATCGAGAATCCGGCGAAGCCCCGCTGCGACGTCCTCACCATCCCGCACAATCCCAACATGAGCCGCGGCAGCATGTTCATCCTGCCGGAGAACACCCCGGACGGGCTGGCCGAGGCGTACCTGCGCAACCAACTGGAGCCGCTCGTCGAGCTCACGCAGATCAAGGGCCAGTCGGAATGCCGCTACAACGCCAAGACCGGCATGGCCTGGACCAATCCGCCGGACGAGCTGTGCGACTTCGAGAACGAAGGCTGGGCGCGGCTCGGCGGGGCGGCGGACGGTTATCTCACCGACGAGATGCAGACCACCGAGAGCATTCCGCCGCGCAGCTACGTGCGCAACACGCTCGCGAGCGGCATCGCATACGCGGCCGAGCAAGGGGTGAATCCCTTCCAGCTCGGGTTCGTCGGCGGGCTCGACAACCACAACGGCACGCCCGGACAGTCCGATGCGCAGCAATACGCAAAGAGCGGGGCGCACGGCGTCCAAAGTTTCGCCACCTCGTCGGAGGCCCTGAACGAGCGCTATTTCCTCGGCCTCGAGACCAACGCGGGCGGTCTGACCGTCGCCTGGGCCGAGGAGAACTCGCGCGATGCGATCTTCACCGCGCTCAAGAACCGCGAAACCTACGCGACCAGCGGGACCCGTCCGATCGTACGGGTGTTCGGCGGTTTCGGCCTGCCTTCGGATATCTGCGAGACGGGCGACTTCGCCGCACGCGGTTACGCCGATGGGGTGCCGATGGGCGGCACGCTGACCCGCGACGGATACGGTGGCGGCACCGTCGAGGCCCCGCGCTTCGCGGTCAGCGCCCTCATGGACCCCGGCTGGTCGGGCCACCCCGGCACGCCGCTGCAGCGGGCGCAGATCATCAAGGGCTGGGTTGACGCCGCAGGGCAGACGCACGAAACGGTGTACGACGTCGCGGGCACGACCGACGACAAGGGCAAGGTCGACCTGCGCACCTGCCGACCGACCGGCGGCGGCTTGAAAAACCTCTGCACCCTCTGGACGGATCCCGATTTCGACCCCGCCCGGCATGCCTTCTACTACGTGCGCGTGCTTGAGAACCCGAGCTGTCGCTGGAACCAATACTATTGCAACGCGCGCGGTGTCGACTGCAGCAAGCCCATGGGAATCTGCCGCGGCCAAGTCCAGGCGCTACACGAGCGCGGCTGCAACAGCGACGTCGATTGTGGCGGCGGCGGTGTCTGTACGCTGCCCGACAGCTACGAGGAGTTCGAATACACACAATGCTGCAGCGGCATCGTACCCCAGACCGTGCAGCAACGTGCCTGGACCTCGCCGATCTGGTATACCCCGTGACCGAGATCGATGGGGCTGCGCCGTCCGCCGTCTGCAGCCAGGAACGGATCGGGCCTGGTTGCACGAAGGAGATTGGCGCATGACCCGGCACCGTCTCGGGCGCTGGCTCCGACACCCGGTTCTCCACTTCGTGCTGATCGGGACTGCCCTCTTCGCCGCGAGCGAGCTATGGCCACCGTCCGAGCCCGAACGTCCACCCGTGCGGCGCAATCCGATCGTCATCTCCGCTGAGCAGATCCGCGTCATGCAGGAGGACTTCGTCCGACGCTGGGGGATCGGCGCTACCCCGGAGCAGATGTCCGCCCTGATCGCGCAAACCCTCGAAGAGGAGATGCTCTATCGCGAGGCACGCGTGCTTGCACTCGACTTTCAGGACGGCAGCGTGCACCGCCGGCTTGTCGAGAAGATGCGCGCGCTCGGCGATCGTCCCGGACGCCCGCCCGAGGAGCTGGTCCGCGAGGCGCGCGCGCTCGGACTCGACGAGGACATCGTCATCCGCCGGCTCCTGATCGAAAAGATGCGCATCCTCTTGGCGCAGGATCCGAGCGCGCCGCCGCTCACCGACACGGATCTGCAGGACTATCTCGACCGTCATCGCGAGCGCTTCCTGCAGCCGGCCGAGCTGACTTTCTCGCATCTCTTCCTGGATGAAAGCCTTCAGGGTGAGGACCTCAAGGACGCCGCGCGGGCGAGCCTCGCGCGAGCGCGCACGCTGCCCCCGGCCGACGCCGTCGCATTGTCCGATCCCTTCCTCCTCGGGCTGCGGTTTCGAGCCTACTCCAAGCCCCGCATCACGGCACGGTTCGGCACGGCATTCGCCGAGCAGGTTTTCGCCCTCGAGCCCGGCGTCTGGTCGGACCCCATCGCCTCGCCATACGGACTGCACCTGGTCTTGGTCGAGGAGAAGTGCGAGCCGCGCCTGCCGGAGCTGGCCGCGGTTAGACGACAGCTCGTGGAGGCCGTCGGGACGGAGCGTGCGACGCAGCGCTTAGCGCAGGGCCTGGCACGCCTGCGGGAACGCTACGCGATTCGCGTCGCGGGGCGAGACGACCTCTCCACGCCCGGCGCAGCCCTGGCAGCGCAGCCGTGAGCTCGACCGCCCGGAGCCACATGCCGCCAATGTCCATATCGGCGATCATCCTGTGGGCGGCGCTTTTGTGGATGGGGGGCGCGGCATCGAGCGTCGTCGCTCATCCGCTCGACCCGGCGCTTCTGGAGATTCGGGAATCGCCGACGGGAACGCTGGACGTGCTCTGGCGATTGCCCGTGTCCCGGATCGCCGATGCTCCCCTGCAGACCATCCTCCCCGAGGGCTGCACGCCCGTGTCCGATCCGGTCGCGAGCCGAGCGGGCTCGCGCATCACGCTGCGCTGGAGCGCCCGGTGCGGCGACGGCGACCTGATCGGCTCGGAAATCGGCGTCGACGGCCTGCGCGAGCGCCGCACCGATGCATTACTGCGCGTCCACCTGGCCGACGGGCGTTTGATCCAAGCAGTCCTGCGCGGCGACGCACCCACGTTCACCCTTCCGCAGAGCGCCGGTCGGCTCGACGTCCTACGCGACTATCTCCTCCTCGGCTTCGAGCACATCCTCGGCGGTCCCGACCACCTGCTCTTCGTACTCGGTCTCGTGCTGCTCGTGCAGGGTTATCGGCGGCTGTTCTGGACCATCACCGCTTTCACCGCCGGGCACAGCGTCACACTCGCGCTCGCCGTGCTGGGTGTGGTCAAGGTTCCGTCGCATCCCGTTGAAACCTTGATCGCACTGACCATCCTCGTTGTCGCCGTGGAGCTGACCCGCGCCGGGCGCGGGCACGAGACCTGGATACAGCGTTTCCCGTGGGCGATGGCATTCGCATTCGGCTTGCTGCATGGACTAGGCTTCGCAGGTGCCCTGACCGAGATCGGCCTGCCGGCACACGAGGTCCCGCTCGCACTGGCTGCCTTCAACATCGGCATCGAGGTCGGGCAGCTTCTTTGCGTCGCGGTGATCCTGACGTTGGCGGCCGGTCTGCGCCGCATTCCTGTGCGCTTGCCGACGGCGGTTCGGCATCTCCCGAGCTACGCCATCGGCTCGTTGGCCGTCTTCTGGGTCTTGGAGCGCACGACGGCGATGTTTTGAGCGGCATCGCATCGCGTGCTTGCGACTGCGGCTCGGTCGCTACCACTCCAGCGGCGGCAGGGCGCGGAAGACCTTTCGCGTGCCCTCGAGCCACTGCCGGGTCAGCGCGTCGAAGTAGACGTCACCCTCGCCGAAGCGGCGCTTCATCGTGACCCGCAGGCTGTCTCGGACGTAGCACAGCAGGTCGATCGGCATGCCGACCGAGAGGTTACTGAGCATCGTCGAGTCGAACGACACCAGTACGCATTTGGTGGCGTCCTCCAGCGTCGCGCCGGAGCCCACGCCCAGGTCGAGGATCGGCTTGCCGTACTTGGCCTCTCCGGTTTGCAGGAAGTTGGTGTCGGTACCGGCCTCGATGAAGTTACCCTCGGCATAGATCCGGAACAGCCGCATCTCCTCGCCGGCGATCTGGCCGCCGAGAATGAAGGACGCGTTGAACTTCAGGCCGCCGGTCTCCAGGAAGGGACCGTCGCGGCGTTCGATGTCGCGCATCGCATCCGACACCAGGTTGGCCACATCGCACATGGAGTCGACACTCCAGATATGCGGCGCCTCGCCGGCGGCGCGCCGACGCAGCAGGGTGATCACCGTCTGCGTGGCGGCCAAGCCGCCCGAGCTGAGCAGCACCAGCACCCGGTCGCCCGCACGATCGAACACCGTCATCTTGCAGAACTTTGAGTAGTTATCTACGCCCGCATGCGTGCGCGAGTCGCTGGCGAAGATCAGGCCCTCGTCGAGCTTGACACCGACGCAGTAGGTCATGGCCCGGCGACCTCGTCCGTCCAGACCTGGAAGCCCTCAGGCGTGTTTGGCCCGAAGTCGGACGCCCGCGAATCCTGGATGCAGAGCGCCGAGATCATCGGCGTCGGGCCGGGCGGGACACTGGCATTCCATTCGAAGCCGATACGAAGCTGCATGTTGGTTGCCGCTGAGTTGGTGGCGAACCGGGATGGTTCGAGCAAACCCGTGTATCGATGCCCGTTTCGCTGCGTTTCCACGTCGTAAGATCAGGGCGGTAACCGGGGGCGGGGCACATCATTGCCCCGGGAGCGGAGGGGTGGCGGCCCGGACGATCGTGCAGGCGCCAAAGCAGTCTAGGCCGAAGCAGTCACCGATGTCACGTCCGGATGAGTCCGTCCGCGGCAACCGCCGCTAGGGCGCCTTCATCTCATGGGCGAAGCGAACAGGCGAGGCCGGCCTCTGAGCGTACCTGACGGCATGATCGCTGCCCTCGCGATCGTCAACCGCAGTGACCCGGCGACCCGAAACAGCGGCGACTTCCGGGCGATCCCCGAGCTTGGGCTCTTGAATCCATGGGATTTCCGCTGACCCGGGCACGAACCGCCCGTGCGTCGCCCTGAGGCGGATAGCCGGCTTCAGCACCAGCTGGTCGCACAGCAAGTCCGGCCGAGCCTCCCAGTCCTCGATGTCGACCCTCAGACCCGGCGCCATGCCAGCGCGGAGCGTTTGACCGGGGCTGCTGCACCGAACGCCAAAATAATGCATGACAAGACCTCATCGCCCCGTTCGCCCTACCCCCAAACCTCTGAGGAAAGCGAGAACCTTCAGCTTGAATGCTTCCTGCTATATTCATATTTACTAAAAACGAATATAGGAGGTGTCTCATGGCGACAACATCCCTGAGCCTAGGGGAGCACTGGGAAGTCTTCATCAAGAACGAGATCGCGACCGGTCGTTATGGCTCGGCAAGCGAGGTGGTACGCGATGCGCTGCGTCACATGCTCATGAGCGAGGGTGGAATCGATGTTATCGGCGTCCCTCGTCAGCGCATGGATGTCCTGAACTACTTCATCGGCCAGCATCCCTGGTCGGCAAGCCGATCCATAATGACAATATTTTTCCGTGACTTGACTGCGTCGGCATCACGCATATTCGCGTCGTGTGACGCTAAAACCGCAGCACGGCCCCGTAAAAATCCTAGGTTCCTCATACCAGGGGTCGACCGAAAATGCTGTATTACAAGACCCTAACTTTCGCACCATCTTGCCAGCAGGAGAACTCATCCCTAAGCTGGAGTCTTCCTCGGAACCTCAAGACGACAGGAGCCGATCGATGGCTGAACCGCAACTCTCGGTGCGCAGCGCCAAGGCACGAGAACTGGCCCATCGGCTGGCGCGCTACGAACGCCGCTCGGTGGCCGAAGTGGTCGAACGGGCGCTGGAGATGTACCAGGCACGGCAGCTCGGACACGAGCCTGCACGTGCCTTCTATGAGAGGCTGGCGCGGGATTGCGCGACCGATGTCGATCTCGAGGCGCTGATCCGCGAGGAACGCAAACCCCATACGGGCATCGACCTGTGATCTTCGCAGACACCAAGGTGGTGTCGGAAACGCTGCGCAAGACGCCCGACAAACACGTCCTCGATTGGCTGATCCGTTTCGACGCCGAGATCGCCTTGCCCACCGTGACCATCGCGGAGATCGCGTTCGGCATCCACAAGATCCGTACGGACCAGCGTGCAGCGCGGCTGACCCGAGGGCTGGAGGACTGGCGTACCCGATTCGCCGACCGAATCTATCCGTTCACCGAAGCCGCCGCCCTCGCATATGGAACGTTCATGGGCGAAGCGAGCAGGCGAGGCCGGCCTCTGAGCGTACCTGCGGCATGATCGCTGCGATCTCGATCGTCAACCGCAGCGCCCTGGCGACCCGGAACATCGCCGACTTCCGGGCGATCCCCGAGCTTGAACTCTTGAATCCATGGGATTTCCGCTGACCCGGACAGGAACTGCCCGTGCGTCGCCAGGAGGCGGATAGCCGGCTTCAGGGCTTAAGTACCGGCTGGTCGCACAGCAAGCCCGGCCGAGCCTTCCAGTCCTCGATGTCGACCCTCAGACCCGGCGCGATGCCAGCGCGGAGCCTCCGACCGAGGCCGCTGCACCGAACGCCAAAATATTGCATTACAAGACTTGACCCCGAGCCCGCACTTCTTTGCACTCACGCTGACGCTAATCACCCGGATAGTAAAAATGCCCGCAACGAGTACACATCCTCGTGA
Organism: Thiocapsa roseopersicina; assembly: GCF_900106925.1. GTDB lineage: Bacteria > Pseudomonadota > Gammaproteobacteria > Chromatiales > Chromatiaceae > Thiocapsa > Thiocapsa roseopersicina. The sequence goes on along the minus strand of NZ_FNNZ01000011.1, from coordinate 144,985 downwards.
GTTTCCATCGCTCCATCCTGCGTTTGTATTCGCTTGCAGGCCAATGCTTCGCTAGCAACAACACAAATCCTATCACAAAGAATCCGTACAAAAAGATCAACCCTAACCCTTCAAAGAAGCTAAAAACACCTGGATCAAGAAAGCTGGATGTATTGTCGATTATAAAAAACACACCGATGGACAAAAGAACTATTGCTAACGCAGAGAAAGGCAAATCTCGAGGATCTTTGGGCGGGCTTGCTGCCTGGGACAATGCAGTTTGGCTGATCCCCTCCATCGACGCGGAACCCAAACCGACACCCAGGCCGCCTCCAGAAAGACCGACAGCTGCGCCAGTTGAGTCGGCACGGATATGGCTCAAACCCTCGCTCCGCACCACGCTTGCCAGCCTCCACTCGGGGCTTCCGCATAGTGGACAAGACGAATTTCTATCTTTATTGGAACTTTTTGAAATCGGATGACCATTGATTTCAGAGACCGATACATACCACTGATTATTCTTTATGCGGCCTTGACAAAACCCCTCTCTAATCATTGAAATGGCTTTTTCCGGGTCAAGATTTTTGTAGCGCGCGAACTCCTCAACAGGGACATATTCTTGCTCCGCTTTGTTCCTAGTTTGCAGCAGTTTATTTTTTTCTTGAGGCCCGCCAACCTCGTCTCTACTTACGAACCATACGTCATCCTTGACTTGACCCGCATAGAACCCGTCCCGAATCATCTCTATAACTTTCATTTCTGGGATTGACTTGATTTTCGAGAATTCTGCGGCAGGCATATAATCAAGCTGAAATTCATCAACGATCTTGTTTTTAAAGAGAGGCTTTTCATCTTCCTTTTTATTAGCTAACTGTTCAACGCGCAACTTTATATACTGGTATTTGGCTTTACCTTGATCGCCCTCAGCCAATGCCATAACCTTTGCCCAAAGCGCGGGATCTTTATTTTCTCCCTCTATTTCATTAGTTGCCTCTAGGTATAGTTTTTCGTCACTCATGTAATTCGTCTCCTCTGTGCATAGCGTGTCCTGGATCACACGAATGATCTCGCGTATCAGGCCGCACCCTCAGGAGCCAGACACCAAAAAGCCGAACCCCTTGATCTCTAAGGGCAGTCCGGCTTTCGCTGTCGTCGTCCGGTCCATGACCTTAGCTTCCCCCGCAACGTGTTCGAGAAATATAGCACGGGATTTCGGAAATGACCGAATTCAAGGCCCCAACGCCAGCTAGAATTTAATAGACACATGACGCCAATGACTTGGCGAAACCATCCAAGCCAGGGAAAAGACTAGCTGGATTGACGTTCATTCTCGAAAGGTCTTTTCTTATATCGTTATGCAGACTTTTATTTAAACAAATCTTTAGCAAGCGCCCTTCGACTGGGAAAGTACCTAGCAGCATATGCGCGTGTTCGTATTGAGTAACAGAAGCGTTCAATTTTTCAACGCCGCTCGCGAGAGTAGAGAAAATATTATTTTCAAATGTTTCTCTGATATTAAATGGGAAAACAAATAGACCCTGCTGTAGAGAAAGCCTCATGCTTTTTCGGAAGGGCTCAACGGGCATGGCCATCGTTTCTTTCAGGTCACCAAAGAGTGCCTCAACAATTATTTTAGCGGCACCAAAGCCTTCTCTCCCAGCCTCTCCCACGTTGAGTGAAACACTAGTTTGCACGGATTTCTCTAGCTTGCTTCTATTGACACACCAGACCGCTGATTCGTCGTCGGCATCTTGCAGTGCAAAATAACATGCGATATAGAAGGAATATGTAAAATCTAGCAGCCTGGTTGGCCCGCCATGGTGCTGTATAATTGACAGCCATTCCAACACTTCATTATCATGCGGCGGCATAGAAAGAAAGTGGTGCGCCTGCCGCTGGAAAGTCTTCAAAATAGATTTTTCATATTCTTCGATTCGTTCGAAACATACTCCGTGGATTCTCGCAGCCCTCTCAATTGATGTCTCTAAACCATAACTCGCTTTCGATTGCCCTCGGAATATCCATTCGGAATAACGGGAAGCGAAATTCTTCGCCTGCTCCCATGATTCAGGATGAAACTCAATATAGGTCTTGTCTATGACAGTCACTTGCATATAACCAGAAGCTAACTTGTACCAAACCGCAAGCAGCGCCTCGGATACTACTCGGGATTCAGTCTAGTACACGAGTAGCCTACGCGTCGCTCAGCGCGATCCATCAAACCAAAGCTCCGCCCATCTCTTGCCTCGGCGAACCCATGGCGTGTGCGGAAACTATATCACAGGATTCCGAATGCGGTCGTCACGACGGGGGACCGCAGCTACCTAAAGGTGTCATCACCCACCCCCGTCCCACTCCCCTGCCCCAAACCCGACAGCCTCAAAGCGTACTAATCGAAACCTCATACACCCCCCCAACCACCACAAATTCATCCTCCCCCTTCAACATCCCCGGCAGCAACCGATTGAAGAAGAAAATCTTCGGCAGCGGCACCTCCGCGATCAGGATGTAGTCCCCGAACTCGTCCGCGCGCTCGCGGCTGCTGGTGAAGCTGTTGAGGTTGTTGAAGAGGACGCGGTAGCGCCCGCTGCCGAGGTTTTCGAGGATCTCGTGCTCGTCGATGCGGTTGATGCCGCGGTAGAGGCTGAGGTGGGTCTCTTCGGGGTGGGCCTGGAGGAGCTCGTATTGGCAATAGGTATAGAGGAGGTCGAGCTGGGCCTCGAGGGCGTTGGTGGCGTAGAGACCGCGGGTGCCCTCGGCGACATAGTGCTGATACGCCTCGCTGTTGCGCCCCTGGAGCGGACCGGCGTGGTGTCGGGCGAGCAGGCCGAAGCGGCTCTCGACCCAGCGTTTGAGGATGGCGCCTTCGCGGCCGTCCGAGTCGAAGGACCAGCCGCGTGCCATGCGCAGATAGTTGGCGTTGACGCGCTTCTTCTTCGTCTTGCCGAGCCCCAAGCCGGCTTCGTCCAGATGATCGAGGAGGAAGTGGGCGCTGACGTAGTCCTGAAAGGCTTGGGCGCGCGCCGCGTGTTGCGCGATCGGCGCCAGCGTGCGGAAGAGGTCCGCATGGAAGTGGCGGATGCCGTCGAGCTCAAGCGGGACCGGGTGGCGTTGGTAGGTGAGGCTGCCCAGGATCACGGCCGGCAGGTTGCAGTGATTGATGGGGAGACGGGCGTTGGCCGGGAGCGTGGCGGGTGGTGGCGGTTGTTCGGTTTGTCGGTTGTTATCCATACATGCCTTGCGGCTTTGTCGGGGATGCCACCAAACCGGGGACATCCGTGAGCGATACAAAACTCCATTTACAACAACATGATGGAGTGCGTTTTCGTGGTTGGCATATGGTTTGCTGTAAGGCTGGTGAGGCAAATTTGTTCAACGCCCGCGAGAGCGGACCTACAGGAGACCACCCCATGGCTATGCGTCAATGTGCCATCTACGGCAAAGGCGGAATCGGCAAGTCCACCACCACTCAGAACCTCGTAGCCGGTCTCGCCGAGCTCGGCAAGAAGGTCATGATCGTCGGTTGTGACCCCAAGGCCGACTCCACGCGCTTGATCCTGCACGCCAAGGCACAGAATACCATCATGGAGATGGCCGCCGAAGCCGGTTCGGTGGAAGACCTCGAGCTGGAAGACGTGATGAAGGTCGGCTACCGCAATATTAAGTGCGTCGAGTCCGGCGGCCCCGAGCCGGGTGTCGGCTGCGCCGGGCGCGGTGTCATCACGGCGATCAACTTCCTCGAAGAGGAAGGCGCTTACGAGGAAGACCTGGATTTCGTGTTTTACGACGTGCTCGGCGACGTGGTGTGCGGCGGGTTCGCCATGCCGATCCGCGAGAACAAGGCGCAGGAAATCTACATCGTCTGCTCCGGCGAGATGATGGCCATGTACGCGGCCAACAATATCTCCAAGGGCATCGTGAAGTACGCCAGCTCCGGCAGCGTGCGTCTGGCCGGGCTGATCTGCAACAGCCGCAACACCGCCCGCGAAGACGAGCTGATCATGGAGCTGGCCCGTCAGTTGGGTACGCAGATGATCCATTTCGTGCCGCGCGACAACGTGGTGCAGCGCGCCGAGATCCGCCGAATGACGGTCATCGAGTACGACCCGAAGGCCAAGCAGGCTCAGGAGTACCGGGATCTGGCCAACAAGATCATCAACAACAAGAACTTCGTGATCCCCACGCCCATCACGATGGAAGCGCTCGAAGACCTGCTGATGGACTTCGGCCTCATGGATGGCGAAGACGAAAGCATCATCGGCAAGACCGCTGAAGAAGAGGCGGTCGCTGCCTGAACCGCGTCTCGGGGTGATCTGCGATGTGTCGGTTGGACTTGACCTTGGTGCTCCCTGCTGCCTTGGCTGGACGCGATTCAGGATGATTGAAAACTTAGGGATGAGTTGGCGCGGGTTGGCGATGAAGGGTGTGGGGCGCGCGGTCTCGCTTCGATGAAGACGACGCAGGTCATGCCGGAACGGGTTTATTACGGGGATTGTTGTTTTGAATGGACGCGGCGGGTCGATGCCGCGCTCCCTTGTTCATCCATTTCTCAACGCGCGACCGTCGGCGGATTGGCCGCGGCGCCGAATCGAGGAAAGCCAGTATGTCAGCATTGACTCGCGAAGAGACCCAGGCCCTCATTCAAGAGGTGCTTGAGGTCTATCCTGAAAAGGCGAAGAAGGATCGCGCCAAGCATTTGGCGGTCAACGACCAGTCGGTCGAGCAATCCAAGAAGTGCATCACCTCCAACCGCAAATCCCTGCCGGGTGTCATGACCGTGCGCGGCTGTGCCTATGCCGGCTCGAAGGGCGTGGTTTGGGGTCCGATCAAGGACATGATCCATATCTCGCACGGCCCGGTCGGCTGCGGTGCCTATTCGCGCGCTGGTCGTCGTAACTATTACGTCGGCCATACCGGCGTGAACACCTTCGGCACCATGAACTTCACCTCGGATTTCCAGGAGAAGGACATCGTCTTCGGCGGCGATAAGAAGCTCGACAAGCTGATCTCCGAGATCGAGGGGCTGTTCCCGCTGAGCAAGGGCATCAGTATCCAGTCCGAGTGTCCGATCGGCCTGATCGGCGACGACATCGAGGCGGTCGCCAAGAAGAAGAGCAAGGAGCTCGACAAGCCGATCGTCCCGGTGCGTTGCGAGGGTTTCCGCGGCGTGTCTCAGTCGCTGGGGCATCACATCGCCAACGACGCGATCCGCGACTGGGTCATCGGCAACCGTGACGGCGACGAGTCCTTCCAGGTCGGCCCTTACGACGTGGCCGTCATCGGCGACTACAACATCGGCGGCGACGCCTGGTCCTCGCGCATCCTGCTCGAAGAGATGGGCCTGCGCGTGGTGGCCCAGTGGTCCGGCGACGGCACCCTGTCGGAGATGGAGCTGACCCCCAAGGTCAAGCTGAACCTGATCCACTGCTACCGCTCCATGAACTACATCTCCCGTCACATGGAAGAGAAGTACGGGGTGCCGTGGATGGAGTACAACTTCTTCGGCCCGACCAAGATCGCCGAGTCGTTGCGTAAGATTGCCGCCTTCTTCGACGAGACCATCCAGGCCAACGCCGAGACGGTCATCGCCAAGTACACGGCCGAGTACGAGGCGATCATCGCCAAGTACCGCCCGCGTCTGGAAGGCAAGCGGGTCATGCTCTATGTCGGCGGGCTGCGTCCGCGCCATGTGATCGGCGCCTACGAAGACCTCGGCATGGAAGTGGTCGGCACCGGTTACGAGTTCGCGCACAACGACGACTACGACCGCACCATCAAAGAGATGGGCAACGCGACCCTGCTCTACGACGACATCACGGGCTACGAGTTCGAAGAGTTCGTCAAGAAGGTCAAGCCCGACCTGATCGGCTCCGGCATCAAGGAGAAGTACATCTTCCAGAAGATGGGCATCCCCTTCCGCCAGATGCATTCCTGGGATTACTCGGGTCCTTATCACGGCTACGACGGCTTCGCTATCTTCGCCCGCGACATGGACATGACGATCAACAACCCCTGCTGGAAGCAGATGCAGGCGCCCTGGCAGCAGTCGGCCGAGCAAGAGGCTGCACCGCTGGCCGCCAGCGCCTGATCGTAAGCCTCCGGCCACCAGCCGCCAGCCACCCGCCTTTTGTCGCCGGCAACCCGCTGGAGGCTGGCGGCTGGAGGCTGGCAGCTCGAAAAAGACACCGAACTCAGTCCCAAGCATGTCGTTGTCCGCGGATTGGCGGCGCGGCAGGAGCACACTCATGAGCCAGACCATCGATAACATCAAACCCAGCTATCCCTTGTTCAGGGATGCCGACTATGTAGAGAACCTTGCCAAGAAGCAGGGCGGCGTGGAAGAGCGTCACTCCGACGAGAAGATCGAAGAGGTCTTCAAGTGGACCACGACGCAGGAGTACCAGGAGCTCAACTTCAAGCGCGAGGCCCTGACCGTCAACCCGGCGAAGGCCTGTCAGCCGCTCGGCGCCGTGCTGTGCGCCCTCGGGTTCGAGAAGACGCTCCCCTACGTGCATGGCTCGCAGGGCTGCGTTGCCTACTTCCGCACCTACTTCAACCGTCACTTCAAGGAGCCGGTCGCCTGCGTGTCCGACTCCATGACGGAAGACGCGGCGGTCTTTGGCGGCCAGAAGAACATGTTCGACGGTCTGGAGAACGCCCGCGCGCTTTACAAGCCCGAGATGATCGCGGTCAGCACCACCTGCATGGCCGAGGTCATCGGCGACGACCTCAACGCCTTCATCGGCAACGCCAAGAAGGAAGGCTACATCCCGAACGAGTTCCCGACCCCGTTTGCCCATACGCCGAGCTTCGTCGGCAGCCACACCACCGGCTGGGACAACATGTTCGAGGGCATTCAGCGCTATTTCACGCTGAATTACATGGAAGACAAGGTCGTCGGCTCCAACGGCAAGATCAACCTCGTCCCGGGTTTCGAGACCTATCTGGGCAACTATCGCGTCATGCATCGCATGATGAAGGAGATGGGCGTCGGCTACAGCCTGCTGTGCGATCCGACCGAGGTGCTGGATACCCCGGCCGACGGGGAGTTCCGCATGTATGCGGGCGGCACCTCCCTCGAGGAGATGAAGGACGCGCCGAACGCGATCGACACCCTCTTGTTGCAGCCCTGGCAGCTGCCGAAGACCAGGAAGTTCGCCGAGATCACCTGGAAGCAGCCGGTCAACCACATCAAGATCCCCATGGGGTTGGAGTGGACCGACGAGTTCCTGATGAAGGTCTCGGAGCTGACCGGCAAGGCGATCCCCGAGTCGCTCACCAAGGAGCGCGGTCGTCTGGTCGACATGATGACCGACAGCCACACCTGGCTGCACGGCAAGAAGTTCGCGCTCTACGGCGATGCCGACTTCGTGCTCGGAATGACCAAGTTCCTGCTCGAGCTGGGTGCCGAGCCGACGCACATCCTTTGCAACCACGCCAACAAGCGTTGGAAGAAGGAAGTGGAAGGCGTGCTCGCCGCCTCGCCCTACGGCAAGGAAGGCAAGGTCTACATCAGCGCAGACCTCTGGCACTTCCGCTCGCTGTGCTTCACCGACAAGCCGGACTTCATGATCGGCAACAGCTACGGCAAGTTCATCCAGCGCGACACCCTGCACAAGGGCAAGGAGCATGAGGTCCCCTTGATCCGGATCGGCTTCCCGATCTTCGATCGGCACCATCTGCATCGCATGACCACGATGGGTTACGAGGGTGCCATGTACATCCTCACGACTTTGGTCAACGCGGTCCTCGAGCGTCTGGACGCAGAGACGAGCGAAATGGGCGTGACGGACTACAACTACGACCTGGTGAGATAGCCTGCTCGGGCGGCGCTCTGCGCCGCCCGAGGATGCTTGGGAAAGCGAACAGCCGTCAGCCGTCAGCTTTGGATTCAAGTGCTATCCCCGAATCAGGCGGTTTACCCGTTGTGCTCGGAGCTGGGTTCCACGGCTACGGCAGCAATCCCCAGCCACTCGATGCTGATCACTGATGGCTGGTGGCTAATAGCTGGTGGCTGGTGGCTAAGAGCTGATAACTGATAGCTGATAGCTCACCAACCGTTCCAGGCCGAACGTTCGGCAGACCCATTCAAGACGACGAGAGGCAACCCACTGATGCCCAATGTGATGATTCGTAAGAACGACGCGGGAGATCTGCTCTTCTACGTCGCGAAAAAGGACATGGAGGAGACGATTGCCTCCGTAGAGCTGGATGACGCCGAACAATGGGGCGGCGCGGTTGAGCTGACCGACGGGTCGCGTTGGTATATCGACCCCATCAGCCCGCCCCCCGCATTTCCGACCACGTTGCGTTTCAAGCGCGGCGACGAATAATCAGGAGAACCGACATGGCACTTAAGATTGTCCGTGAGCTCTGCACCGCTTGTGGTGACTGCGAGCCTTTGTGCCCGACGCAGTCGATCACGGCGTGGAAGGGCGTTTACCGTATCGACGCCAACACCTGCAGCGAATGCGAGGGCGACGGCGAGCCAGGCATGCCGCAGTGTCTCGATGCCTGCATGGAAGATGACTGCATCGTCCCGGCATAAACCGCACTTGGCGTGACGAGCGGGTCGAGAGGGTTGTCGACCGCTCGCTTCATCACGCAACCAATCTTGTACTCAAGCAGACAGGACCGAATCCGATGTCCAACGACACTCTCTCCGACGATATCGCCCTGCGCATCGGACTGGCCGCCCGGACCCTCCCGGAGCCGGACCCGGCGCGCCTGATTCGCGTCCTCGCGGACGCCGTGGGCCTGCCGCCCACCGCAACGACGTTGGACACCCTGCGGGTCAAGGATCTCAAACAGGCCGCCGACGGCGAGCTGGCCGATCTGGATGCGGATCTGCTCAAGTCCATACTGGCCATCCTCAAGGGCGAGACCGGTCAAACCGTTGCCCCGGCTCCGCCGATCAAGCCCTATGTCGAGGGCGACATGCCGGGCTCGGTGCGGGTCGCCTGTGCGTCGAACGGCGGGGATGAGCTCGACGGCCACTTCGGGGCCGCGCGGCATTTCCTGGTATACCAGGTGTCGCCGGACGAGGTCCGCCTGATCGATGTACGCGAGGTCGACGAATCCGGCACGGTCGAGGACAAGAACGGCCAACGCGCCGCCTTGATCGCCGATTGTCAGGTGCTTTACGTAGCGTCGATCGGAGGTCCTGCTGCGGCCAAGGTCGTGAAGGCGGATATTCACCCCATCAAAGACGCGGCCGGCGGAAGCGCGCGCGAGCGCATGGTGGCCTTGCAGCGCATCCTCGGCGAGAAGGCCCCGCCCTGGCTCGCCAAGGCAATGGGTCAGTCGCCGGAGGAGCGGGTGCGGTTCATCCGCTCCGAGGATGCGGCATGATCGCGGAGGAACGCCTCGACCAGATCACGGAGGTAGTGCGCCGCGCGGGTCTCATTGCGGAGACCATCGGCGCCCTGCGCGAGGCGTTCGCGGATCTCCATTTCACCCATTGCAGCGATGACGACATCGGCTTCGGTCAGCCGGTGCGGGCCGCCGACGGCTTCAACCTCTACCTGGTGGACGGGCGGGAGCATTGCCTTGTCCTGACGAACGATCCGGCAAACGCCACCGGTGTCGTCCTTGCAGAGGTCGAAGAGGAGGATTAACCGGCGCGACGCCGGGCGGCATGCTCCTCGCATCACGTGGATCAGACTCGGGTCGGCAGGCAATGGGCAGACGATCGGGCAAATGCTGCAAGCGATATAAGACGGACAAAGCCTGTAAGAAATGTCCGCGGAAACGATCGAGATCCTAGCCGGGAAACACCCCGTATCCCGCCATCTCCCTACACGACGCCGCGCGAGCCCATGCCGTGCCCACCCTGTATCCTTCGGTGTTAAAATCCGCTGGCTACGGTCCGGACCTCATCCTTGCCGGTGACGGTGCCGTCCGAACCGGAATCGATCCTCGCGACACGCTATACCGAGCGCACGTGGGTTTTTCGGAAAGCAGGGTACGTCCCGCGCGTGTCCGGACAAGGCGCGCCGACAAGGCATAGCGGTCACTACGGCGAGAAGGCGCAACGCCGGCCCGGCGGGCGCGGGGCGTGCAATGCGGCAAAAAATCCGCGTGCGCTCGGTGTATTCATTTCGCCCGGCTTGGGCGATCAATCTGGTGGAGAAGCCCCATGAAATGCGCAATGTTGGTGACCGGCAACGGTCCGATCGTCATCGTCACCTCTTACAACTCCCTTGAGAACCCCGATCTTCTGGAGCGCCTCAAGGATAAGGGTATCCCGAAGTTCCTGGCCTACGAGATTCCGATGGAGCTGGCCCAAGAGCGTTACAAGGGCCATTTCAAGAAGGTCATGAACGGGTTTACGGAGTCGGACAGCCTCCGAGTGCTCGATCACAACGGACATCGCGCATTCAATCTCTTCACCTGGGCAGAGCTCGGCACCCCCCTCGCCCACGAAAGCCCGCTCGACGACCTTTATCACCAGCACTGAGGCAATTTTCGGGAATCCGTATCCCGACGGCACGTGCCTGCAAGACGGCAGGGGCGACTTCAGTCGCCCCGATACCACGATCGTTCCTCCCCGGGAAATCGCCTGCTCAGCTGTCCCGAGCCGGAGTCAGAGCAGGCTGTAGGTCACGGTCACCCCGGCCATGACGATCGCCATGATGCTCATCAGCTTGACCAAGATATTCAGGCTCGGTCCCGAGGTGTCCTTGAAGGGGTCGCCCACGGTATCGCCGATCACGGATGCCCGGTGTGCACGCGAATTCTTGCCGCCGTGATAACCGGACTCGATGTACTTCTTGGCATTGTCCCAAGCCCCGCCGGCATTCGAGAGAAAAACCGCAAGCACGAAGCCGCTCGCAAGACCGCCCATCAGCAGCCCGATCACGCCCGCAACACCCAGCACCAGACCCACCACGACCGGCGCGATCACGGCCAGCAAGGCCGGGAGCACCATCTCGCGCTGCGCTCCGACGGTGGAGATGGCGACACAGCGTTCATAGTCCGGCTGCGAGGTCCCCTGCAGGATGCCCGGATCTTCGCGAAACTGCCGGCGCACCTCTTCGACCATCATGATGGCCGCGCGCCCGACCGCCTGCACCGTCAAGCCGCTGAAGACAAAGGCGACCATCGAGCCGATCAGGAGGCCCACGAGGACGGTCGGATTGAGCAGGGTCACGTTGAAGAAGGTCATGAAATCGGTCAGGGTCGCCTGAGCGGTCGCGACCGTCGCGCCGTTGCCGAGCGTCAAGACCGTCTGCCCGATATTGACCAACTCGATGCGGATCACCTCGATATAGGAGGCGATGAGCGCGAGCGCCGTCAAGGCTGCGGAGCCGATCGCAAAACCCTTGCCGGTCGCAGCCGTGGTGTTGCCCAGTGAGTCCAGCGCATCGGTGCGCGCTCGCACCTCGGCCCCCAGTCCACTCATCTCCGCGTTTCCGCCGGCATTGTCGGCAATCGGGCCGTAGGCATCGCTGGCCAACGTGATGCCCAGCGTGGAAAGCATCCCGACCGCCGCGATGGCCACGCCATAGAGACCCAGGTTCATCTGGTTCAGATCGAAACCGGACGCGAAGAGGAAGGACAACATGGTCCCGGCGCCGACCGACAAAACCGGGATGGCGGTCGAGAGCATGCCCACGCCGACACCCGCGATGATGAGGGTCGCCGGCCCGCCTTCGGCCTGTGCGGCGATGAGCCGGGTTGGTCCATAGCTGGGCGAGGTCGAATACTCGGTCGAGCGGCCGACGATGATGCCCGTGATCAAGCCGGTCACCACCGCACCCCAGATCCCCCAGACGTTGGGAATGCCGAGCAGCAGCAGCAACCCTGCGGAAGCAACCACGATCATGAGCGCACTGGCATTAATGCCGCGCGAGAGCGATCCGAGCAGATCCTTTTGCGTCGCACCCTCCTTGGTCTTGACCAGATAGACCCCGACGATCGACAACAGGATGCCGATGCCGGCAATGGCGATGGGGGCAACCACGGCCTTCATCTGAAGCGTGGGATCCAGGACATAGGCGGCTGCCCCGAGCGCGCTGGCCGCCAGGATGGCACCGCAATAGGACTCGAAGAGGTCGGCACCCATGCCGGCGACATCCCCGACGTTGTCCCCGACGTTGTCCGCGATCACGGCCGGATTGCGTGGGTCGTCCTCCGGGATGCCGGACTCGACCTTGCCGACCAGATCGGCACCCACGTCCGCGGCCTTTGTGAAGATACCGCCGCCGACACGCGCGAACATGGCCTGCATCGAAGCACCCACGCCGAAGGTCAGGATGGTCGTGGTGACCAACACCATGCGGACCCCCTCACCGGCCGCGCTGTGGGGGATCAGCAGGTCGGCCAGGATGAACCAGACAACGATGTTGCCGAGCCCGAGCCCGACCACCACCAACCCCATGACGGCACCGCTTCGGAATGCGATCTTCAGCGCATCCGGGAGCGAAGTCCGGGCGGCGGCAGCCGTGCGCGTGGAGGCACGGGTCGCGGTCTGCATGCCGAAATAGCCGGCGAGCGCCGAGAAGAAGCCTCCGAAGACGAAGGTGAAGGGCAGCCAGGGGTTTTGAACATGGAAGTAGTAAGCGAGGACACCGAAGACGATCGTCAGGACCGCAAACACCAGAAACATGATCTTGTACTGCTGGCGCAGGTACGCCATTGCGCCGTGGCGCACATGGTCTCCGATCTCCTGCATCAAAGCGGTTCCCTGGTCCTGCAGGAGCATCTCCTTGAAAAACTTCCGGGCATAGATCATCGCCAACAGCGCGGCGATCGGTGCGATCCAAAAAACGGGCTCGTTCATGGGTATTCCAATGGACGTGGGAGGCCAAAAGAACCCGCCGCCGGAGATGCGTCGGGCAGGACCTGAGTCCGTGACTCAGGAGGATCGAGTACCGCGGATTACTCGAGCGCAGTCACCAGGGCAGAGCGCCACCAGCCTCGATGACGATTCTCCAGCTCCTCGATATCCGGGAAGCGGTAGAAGGCAAAGTCGGTCTGGTCGCCGACGTAGAAACCGCCTTGGACCATGCGGTAGAGCACGCCCTCCTTGACCTGCTTGAGCACCAGCTTGCTCGGCTTGGTGTCGTTGTACTTCAGCTCGTAGAGCACATCGCGCAGATGTGCGAGGTTGGGGTAGGGGAGGTCGTCGGCCGCGCCGTTCTCGGGGTCGGTCGCAAGCGCGCCGAGGCGAAGCTCGGAGAAGACCAGACGAGGCACGTGAACGGTGTGTGACGGATCGGTGATGGCATTGCAGAAATCGTGCGGGTCCGAACGGCTGGCGACCATCGGGGTGATGGGACAAAACTCTTGGTAGAGATGCAGGCGACCGCCCGGCTCCGGGAGATAAACCGAGCGCGGCAGCTCCAGGGTCTTGCCGTCGTTCGTCACCAGATAGAGGCTCCCGAGTGCGGAGACCGGGATACGCGACAAGACCCGGTAGATCGAGAGATAGACCGATCGCTTAGGCGCACCGTCGGGCTGGGTGATGCACCGCTCGTCCATCAGATGAAACGGGAAATCGTCGGAGCGGAATGCGGGATCGACCTCGAAAAAGATCGCCTCGCCTTTGACATGGGCCTTGGAGCCGACCGCGTAATAGCTGCCGAATGCCTCCGGCTCGAGCATCGACGCGATCAGGGCCTGCGGGATCAAGGACAGATACAGATGCTTTTCAGCCATGCCGAGCCTCGCCGTGATGTGCCCGGATCTCCGAACGGACCCGGTGTTTCTCAATTATCACCATAAATGCAGGCAATGTGGAGAGCAGATCAGGATAACGAATAAGAAAGGGACATCGAGCGGGCGGTGCGTGCGCGTGCGCGCGCGGTCGGATCGAAGCAGCGACGGAAAAATGCCGGAGAGCGAGGGATGTTTGGAGCGCACATCGGTCGAGAACGTCGAGCGCGCGCGAGGGGCGGGCCGTGCGGAAGGTGGGTTGGATACGTCCCTGTATCCGAGTCGACTCGGGGCTCGGCCTGCGCCGAAGCCCCTAGGCGACCAGATCGTTCTTATTGCGCGGGAGCAGCCGGAGGTGCCATCGGGGCAGGCATCGCGCCGCCGTAAGGGGCACCGTAGCCTGGCGCGCCGTAAGGGGCACCATAGCCGGGCGCGCCGTAAGGGGCGCCGTAGCCGTAAGGGGCGCCATAGCCGTAAGGAGCGCCGTAGCCGTATTGGTCGCCGTAGCCGTAACCGCGACCGTAGCCACGGCCCTGACCCCGTCCGTAGCCGCGGCCGCTGCCGCTCATGTTCATGTTGAAGTCGCCGGTGCCGTCACCGAACATGTCACCCATGTTGTCCCACATGCCGCTGCCGTTGTTGCCGTAACCACCCGGGCCACCCCACCAAGCGCTGGCCGAGAAGGAAGCACCGGCCAAAGCGACAACGGCTGCAAGACCTGCAAACTTGATCGTTTTATTCATGTTCGTCCTACCTCTAATCAGGAAACGTTGAGCGCGGGCGTGCCCGCAATGAGGTCTCCGAAGCCGGGGATGCTTTGTCTCCGACTGCGGGCTTGACGTGGAGCCAGCGGTCGAACCCCGAGGGGTTCGGGCTCAGCCCCGAAGTGAACCGTATGAAGGCGCAAACAGCCGACCGGCGCGATTTGCCGTGTTGCACAAATCCGAGCAGTAGGGGAGGTTGCAGGCTCGACGGCCCATCGGAGTAACGGCTAACCCTGCGAAGAAGCCCGGGCCGCTCATTACCGGTAGAAGCGGGTCGAGTATAGGCGTCGATGGCGTGAAGACGCAACGCATTAAACAGCACCCTGCGGGTCGACCGGGCCACGATCAGAACAGCCCGACGATGCCGGAGCGCTCTTGCTTCGAGGAAATCGAGCCGATGCCGAGGACGGCAATCGAGCTGAAACAGGGCCTTCCGTCACAAGGATGGCCCATGTCCCCGCCGGGGCCGGGACATGAGCCGGAGCGACAAACCTTATTTATTACGTTGGTTAAACCGGCATGCATCCGGACGGAGCAAGGTCGTTGCGCCGCGGATGCCTCCGGTCCGTTTGAGCTCAGGCCGGACGCGGAAGCGCGAGATCCTGCCATAGGCGCAGCGTCGGACCCGACTGGTTCATCGTGTAGAAGTGCAGACCCGGCGCACCGCCGTCGATCAGCCGACGGCAGAGTTTGAGCACGACCTCGTGCCCGAAGGCCCGCAGACTCTCCACGTCGTCGCCGTAGGCTTCGAGTCGACGCCGAACCCAGCGGGGGATCTCGGCACCGCAGGCGTCTGAGAAACGCGCGAGCTGCGTGTAATTGGTGATGGGCATGATGCCGGGGATGATCGGCAGGGTGACGCCGACCCGGTCGCAACTCTCGACGAAGGCGAAGTAGGCATCCGGGTTGTAGAAATACTGGGTGATGGCCGCGTCCGCGCCGGCCTCGACCTTGCGCTTGAAGTTGGCGAGATCGCGCTCGGGGCTGCCCGATTGCGGGTGATACTCGGGATAGGCGGCGACCTCGATCTTGAAGGTATCCCCGAATTCGTCGCGAATGAAGGTGACCAGCTCGTTGGCGTAGCGAAAATCCCCGCCGGTGCCTCCGCCCATGCCGGACGGAAGATCCCCGCGCAGGGCCACCAGACGCCGGATCCCCTGCTCCCGGTAACGGCCGAGGATCTCGCGGATCTCGGTCCTCGCAGAACCGACACAGGCGATGTGCGGGGCGGTCTCGATGTGGTGACCACGCAGCCAGTCAACGGTCTCGAATGTGCGGTCGCGCGTGGATCCCCCGGCCCCGTAGGTCACCGAGACATAGCTGGGCGAAACGCTGTTGAGCTCGGCGATCTCATGCTTGAGCTTCTCCATCCCCTCCGGGGTCTTCGGCGGGAAGAGCTCGACACTGTAGGTCGGGGTTTGCTGTGATTGGAGCGGCATGGCTTGAAAGCCTCCGGCCTCCGGCCTCCGGCCTCCCGCGCGTTGAACGACAGCGCGATCGGCGGCTTCGATCCGGCGGCGAATGGGTGGAGATAAAAGGCACCGCGACATGACTCGAACGCCGAGCCGACGCTGCGCGCACGGAGTGCGAAGCGCCCGACAGAGGCGCGACACCGCAGAGCGGTGTCACGAGCACTGACGGCGTGAACCGCGAGAAGCGACATGCAGGATCGCCGTCTTCAATCGACCCTGCATGCACCCGAGGCGACGGAAGCCGGCACGCGTTAAGCCTGTCCTCAATGACTTAAACCGCGCCAACTCCAACGCATCGAAGTACCCGCGAGGTCGCGAAACCCGCAACCTCGATCGGATCGCGAAGGGCGCGGTTTAATACCTGTAGTTCTCGGCCTTGTACGGCCCCTCGACCGCCACGCCGATATAGTCGGCCTGGGCTTTGGACAGGGTCGTCAGCTTCGCGCCGATCTTGCCCAGATGCAGACGCGCGACGTCCTCGTCCAGATGCTTGGGCAGCACGTAGACGCCGACGGGATACTCCTGCGGCTTGGTGAAGATCTCGATCTGGGCCAGGACCTGATTGGTGAAGCTCGCGGACATCACGAAGCTCGGATGCCCGGTCGCGCAGCCCAGGTTGACCAACCGCCCTTCAGCCAGCAGGGTGATGCGATGACCATCCGGAAAGACGATCTGATCGACCTGCGGCTTGATGTTGACCCACTCGTACTGCTTGAGCGCGTAGACCTGGATCTCGTTGTCGAAATGACCGATGTTGCAGACGATCGCCTGGTCCTTCATCGCGGCCATGTGATCGTGGGTGATGATGTCGGTGTTGCCGGTGGCGCTGACGAAGATGTCGACCATGCCGACCACATCCTCGATGGCGACGACCCGATAGCCTTCCATTGCGGCCTGCAAGGCACAGATGGGATCGACCTCGGTCACCCAGACGGTCGCACCCAACCCGCGCAGCGAGGCCGCCGAGCCTTTGCCCACATCGCCGAAGCCGCAGACCAGGGCGATCTTGCCGGCGATCATGACATCGGTCGCCCGCTTGATGGCGTCCACCAACGATTCGCGACAGCCGTAGAGGTTGTCGAACTTGGACTTGGTGACCGAGTCGTTGACGTTCATCGCGGGGAACAGCAACTGCCCGTCGCGATGCATCTGGTACAGACGCTTGACCCCGGTGGTCGTCTCCTCGGTCACCCCGCGGATGCCCTCGGCGATGCCGTGCCAATGCTTCGGATTACGCGCGAAGGTGCGCGCGAGCAGGCCCAGGATGGACTGCCACTCTTCGTTGTCGTCGGCCTTGGGCGCGGGGATGGCGCCGGCCTTCTCGTACTCGACGCCCTTGTGCACGATCAGGGTCGCGTCGCCGCCGTCGTCCAGGATCATGTTCGGGCCGCCGCCGTCGGGCCAGTTCAGGACCTGCTCGGTGCACCACCAGTACTCGTCCAGGGTCTCGCCCTTCCAGGCATAGACCGGGATGCCGGCCGCGGCGATAGCGGCGGCAGCATGGTCCTGGGTCGAGAAGATGTTGCATGAGCACCAACGGATCTCGGCACCGAGCGTGACCAGCGTCTCGATCAGCACCGCAGTCTGGATCGTCATGTGCAGACTGCCGGTGATGCGCGCGCCGGCGAGCGGCTTGCTCTTGCCGAACTGCTCGCGCAGGGCCATCAGGCCCGGCATCTCGGTCTCGGCGATGTCCATCTCTTTGCGGCCGAAATCGGCCAGGGAGATATCGGCAACCTTGTAATCGGTAAACTCACTCATGGTTATCAGCTCCTGATGAAACGTGAGTGAGCGCCGTTGTCGTGTCGACCCCGCCGCCGAGCCTGGCCCGGGCTCCAATGGCTCGGGTCGCAACGCTCCTCGGTCGCGAGGTATCAAAGAAATTCAATCAGAGTCGTTTATGAATCGTCACGCCCGTGCGACAAGCCCACAAAGAGACCAAGACGTCGGGGCAAGATGCTCAAATGCAGACCGCAACGGACGCGATTCAAAGGCGTTTTTACTCCTCAACCGCGTCTCACCATGGTGCCGGTTGCTGCCAAGAACGAGTGCACCCGCGACATCAAGTCGCACCGGACGCGGTTGAGCCCTAGATGCCGGCAGCTTCACGCAACAATTCGGCCTTATCCGTGCGCTCCCAGGTGAAGCCCGGCTCCGAACGCCCGAAATGGCCGTAGGCCGCGGTATCACGGTACTTGATCAGATCGCGGTTGGTGAGATCCAGCATCCGAGTGATGCCGTAGGGACGCAGGTCGAAGTGCGCACGGATCAGCTCGATGATGCGATGCTCGCTGATGCTCGCGGTCCCGAAGGTATCGATGGACAGGGACGTCGGCTCGGCGACACCGATCGCGTAGGACACCTGAACCTCGCACTTCTCCGCAAGACCCGCGGCGACGATGTTCTTGGCGACATAGCGCCCGGCATAGGCGGCAGAGCGGTCGACCTTCGAGGGATCCTTGCCGGAGAAGGCACCGCCGCCGTGGCGCGCCATGCCGCCGTAGGTGTCGACGATGATCTTGCGTCCGGTCAGACCGCAGTCGCCGACCGGGCCGCCGATGATGAACTGGCCGGTCGGGTTGATGTGATATTTGGTATCGCCGTTCATCCAGCCGGTGCCGCCGAGCACCGGCTTGATGATCTCCTCCATCACCGCCTCGTGCAGCACGCCTTGACTGACATCGGGGCTGTGCTGGGTCGAGAGCACCACGGCCTCCACGGCAGCCGGCTTCCCGTCGATATAGCGGAAGGTGACCTGCGATTTGGCATCCGGACGCAGCCAGGGCAAGGTACCGTTCTTACGGACCTCGGCCTGACGCTTGACCAAGCGGTGCGCGTAGTCGATCGCCGCCGGCATGAGCTGATCGGTTTCGTTGGTGGCATACCCGAACATCATCCCCTGGTCGCCGGCACCCTGGGATTCCTCGTCCTCGCGGTCGACGCCTTGGTTGATGTCCTTGGATTGCTCGCCGAGCGCGACCAGAACGCCGCAGGTCTGACCGTCGAAACCGACCTCGGAGCCGTCGTAGCCGATATCGGTGACGACCTTACGTACGATACTCTCGTAGTCGATCTTGAGGTTGCCGTCGGTGAGCGTGATCTCCCCCGCCAGCACCACGAACCCGGTCTTGACCAAGGTCTCGCAGGCGACACGCGCCTTGGCGTGATTCGGATCGCGGCGGAAGATCTCGTCGAGGACGGCGTCCGAGATCTGATCCGCCATCTTGTCCGGGTGGCCCTCGGAGACGGATTCGGAGGTGAAGATGTAGTCCTTGCTCATAGGTCGATGGCCTGCCTTTTGCCCCAAGAGGTGCGTGTCTGGATCCGATATGATAGCGATTCGGCGGAAAACCGCAAAATCCACCCGCGGGTTGCGCGTCCGGGCGCTGCCCGGGCGGCGCATCGCCGCAAAGGATTTTGAAACCGCCGACCTTCCGGTAACATGCGGGCACATCCGATCCGACCCAGGCGTTCACTCGGAGATCTCTGATGGCATCGCTTGAAACCCCCGTTTGCGACTTCGGGCGCCCTGCTCCGGATTTCGCGCTCCCCGGCACCGACGGCAAGATCTGGACGCGCGACGCCTGCGCAGGCGAGCGCGGCTTGCTCGTCATGTTCATCTGCAACCATTGCCCCTACGTCAAAGCCGTCAGGGAGCGCATCGTCAGAGACACCCGCGAGCTGATCGACCTCGGAATCGGCTGTGTTGCCGTCATGTCCAACGATCCGCACGACTACCCGGAAGACTCCTTCGAGAACATGCGACGGGTCGCCGAGGAGTATCACTTCCCTTTTCCCTACCTGCTCGACGAGAGCCAAGCCGTCGCGAAGGCTTACGGAGCGGTCTGCACGCCGGACTTCTTCGGATACAGCGCCGCGCTCGAGCTCCAGTACCGCGGACGCCTCGATGCCAGCCGCAAAGACACGGCTCCGGACGATGCGAAACGCGATCTTTTCGAAGCCATGGAGCGGGTTGCACGGACCGGAACCGGTCCCGACCGGCAGATCCCCAGCATCGGCTGCTCGATCAAATGGAAGACAACGTGACCGTCGCGAAGGGCGGGAAGCCCTCGATCCCTACGAAAATCCTGGCCATTTCCTCGCGCAATTCTTAATATTAGGATCTGATAACTTCCTTTTTGACGGTATAAGTTTGTTTTGATTTTCGGGTCGGCACTCTTCGTCCACAATGACGGACCTTCGAAAGGGTTTCGATACCGGCCATCGTGTCTGCGCACGCGAAGCTCCGCCGATCGAAACCCCGATCGCTCCGGCCGCTAGCCCTGCATACTGCATTCCGACGCCGTGCCACCTTGCCGTCACGCGCCCGACGCCGATCGATCGGCAGATGTGACTCGCGGCACGCATGACCGACTGACCATTGCTTCTGAACTTAGGAGGGACTGATGTCCTCACGTAAAGATCTTGCCAATGCCGTACGAGCGCTCGCGATGGATGCGGTCCAGAAGGCCAATTCGGGTCACCCGGGCGCGCCGATGGGCATGGCCGATATCGCCGAGGTGCTCTGGAACGACTTCATGACGCACAACCCGGCGAACCCGAGCTGGCCCGACCGGGACCGCTTCGTGTTGTCGAACGGCCACGGCTCGATGCTGATCTACGCCCTGCTCCACCTTACGGGATATGATCTCGGGATCGAGGACCTCAAGCAGTTCCGCCAGCTTCACTCCCGGACCCCCGGACATCCCGAGTACGGCTACGCCCCGGGCGTGGAAACCACCACCGGCCCCCTCGGTCAGGGCATCACCAATGCCGTCGGCATGGCCTTGGCGGAGAAGGCGCTGGCCGCGCAGTTCAACAAGCCCGGCCACGACATCGTCGACCACTTCACCTATGTCTTCCTGGGCGACGGCTGCCTCATGGAAGGCATCTCGCACGAGGCCTGCTCGTTGGCCGGCGCCTTGGGCCTGGGCAAGCTGATCGCGGTCTACGACGACAACAACATCTCGATCGACGGCGAGGTCCGCGGTCATGGCGACACGCCGGCCTGGTTCCTCGACAACACCCCGAAGCGCTTCGAAGCCTATGGCTGGCATGTCATCCCCAAGGTCGACGGGCACGATGCGGAGGCCGTGAAGGCCGCCATCGAAACCGCCCGCGAGATCACCGACCGCCCGAGCCTCATCTGCTGCCAGACCATCATCGGCTACGGCTCCCCGAACAAGCAGGGCAAGGAAGAGTGTCACGGCGCGGCGCTCGGCGAGGACGAGATCGCCTTGACCCGCGAGGCGTTGGGCTGGAGCCATCCGCCCTTCGTCATCCCGGACGCCGTCTATCAAGGTTGGGACGCCAAGGAGCGAGGCGCCGCGGCCGAGTCCGCGTGGAACGACCGTTTTGCCGCGTACGCTGCGAAATTCCCGGCGGAGGCCGCCGAGTTCAAGCGTCGCATGGCCGGCGAGCTGCCGATCGACTGGGCCACGCAGGCCGAGGCCTTCGTGACCTCGGTCGTCGAGAAGGGCGAGACCATCGCCTCGCGCAAGGCCTCGCAGAACGCGCTCAACGGCTTCGGCCCGCTGCTGCCCGAGCTGCTCGGCGGCTCGGCGGACCTCGCCGGCTCCAACCTGACCCTCTGGAAGGGCTGCAAGGGCATCGGCAAGGGCGACGCGCCCGGCAACTATGTCTATTACGGGGTGCGCGAGTTCGGCATGTCCGCCATCATGAACGGCATCGCACTGCACGGCGGTTTCGTGCCCTACGGCGCCACCTTCCTGATGTTCTCCGAGTACGCCCGCAATGCACTGCGCATGGCGGCACTCATGAAGATCCAGTCGATCTTCGTCTACACCCATGATTCCATCGGCTTGGGCGAGGACGGCCCGACCCATCAGCCGGTCGAGCAGATCCCGACGCTGCGCATGATCCCGAACATGAGCGTCTGGCGTCCGTGCGACGCGGTCGAGTCGGCGGTGTCCTGGAAGCTCGCCATCGAGCGGCGGACCGGTCCGAGCTGTCTGATCTTCTCGCGCCAGAACCTCGCACACATGAGTCGGACCCCGGAGCAGCTCGCCGCCATCACGCGCGGCGGTTATGTGCTGCGCGACTGTGCCGGCACCCCGGATGCGATCATCATCGCCACAGGCTCCGAGGTCGAGCTGGCCATGAAGGCCGCCGAGGCGATGTCCGACAAGGCGATCCGCGTGGTGTCGATGCCCTCGACCGACACCTTCGATGCGCAGGATGCCGCCTATCGCGAATCGGTGCTGCCCAAGGCCGTCACCGCGCGGGTTGCGGTCGAGGCAGCGGTCACGGACGGCTGGTGGAAGTATGTCGGTCACCAGGGCGCGATCCTGGGTGTCGACCGGTTCGGTGAATCGGCGCCTGCCGGCCCGCTCTTCAAGGAGTTCGGGTTTACCGTCGAGAACCTGGTCGCCAAGGTCAGGGGCGTACTCTGATTTAACCGGCTGTCTCGCGCATGGGCCGCCGGACAATCGAGCGTTCGGCGGCCGGCGTTGCATCGTTTCGGCATCCAAGCGCGGCAGCCTACGCGCCCACCGATCGTTTGTTTTTGGGCTCGCACCTTCGGTCACCCGACCATCCTGCGCCGGGAGGCCGAGGTTCGAGCACCGAAGGTTTTTATTCGCTAAGAGGAGTCTCTCTCAATGACACTTAAAGTCGGCATCAATGGTTTCGGTCGCATCGGTCGTATGGCATTTCGCGCGATCGCGAAGGATTTCCCCGGGATCGAGGTCGTTGCCATCAACGACCTGCTCGACCCCGAGTATCTGGCCTATATGCTCAAGTACGACTCCGTCCACGGTAATTTCCAAGGCGATATCGCCGTCGACGGCCACACCATGATCGTCAACGGCAAGAGCATCCGTCTGACCGCCGAGCGCGATCCGGCCAATCTGAAGTGGGGCGAGGTCGGTGCGGAGCTGGTCATCGAGTGCACCGGTTTCTTCCTCGACGACGCCTCCTGCCGCAAGCACATCGAAGCCGGCGCCAAGAAGGTCGTGCAGAGCGCGCCCTCCAAGGACGCCACCCCGATGTTCGTCTACGGCGTCAACCACAAGACCTATGCCGGACAGGAGATCATCTCCGCCGCGTCCTGCACCACCAACTGCCTGGCGCCGGTCGCCAAGGTGCTGCACGACAACTGGGGCATCAAGCGCGGCCTCATGACCACCGTGCATGCCGCCACCGCGACCCAGAAGACGGTCGACGGTCCTTCCATGAAGGACTGGCGCGGCGGTCGCGGCATCCTGGAGAACATCATCCCCTCCTCCACCGGCGCCGCCAAAGCGGCCGGCAAGGTGCTGCCCGAGCTCAACGGCAAGCTGACCGGCATGGCCTTCCGCGTGCCCACCTCCGACGTCTCCGTGGTCGACCTGACCGTCGAGCTGACCAAAGAGGCGACCTATGCCGACATCTGCGCGGCCATGAAGAAGGCGTCAGAGTCCGGCGATCTGGCCGGCGTGCTGGGCTACACGGACGAGAAGGTGGTCTCCACCGATTTCCGCGGCTGCCCCACGCCCTCGGTCTTCGACTCCGAGGCCGGTATCGCGCTCGACCCGACCTTCGTGAAGGTCGTCGCCTGGTACGACAACGAGTACGGCTACACCTGCAACATGCTGCGTATGGTGGAGCACGTTTCGAAGTAGTCCGAGGATCGCGCTCGCGAAGCGCGATGATGTCGGGAGCGCGGGCGTTTCGCCCGCGCGGCCTGGCTTAATGACCCGTGAAGAACCCGAAATCGCCGAGGAGGCACGACCCAATGGAGCTCAAGCGTCGATACGTGATTGACGACGAGAATCGCAAGGTGGCCGTGCAGATCGACATCGACACCTTCGAAAAGCTAGAGGAGATTCTCGAAAACTACGGACTTGCCGAGCTCATAGCCGAGGATTCGGATGATGGTCTGGATTTGACCCATGCTCGTGAGTACTACGCGACGCTGACGAAGGCCGAATGAAGGTCGCCTACCGGAAGGCATTCCTTAAACAGCTCGCGAAGATTCCATCAAGCAAAAGGGGCATCGATCGAGCAGTTCGCATTTGAAGACTTGCCTCGCGCCGAGACGATTGCCTCGACCGGAAAGATCGAGAAGATGAAAGGGTACGACGCCTGTTACAAAGCACGCTTCGGCGCTTATCGGGTGGGAATGACATTCGACGGCGAGATTTTGGTCCTGGCCATCGTCGCGGATCGAAAGGAGATTTACCGATTTTTTCCGTAGTTTGATCTTCGTCTCCGCGCGGCACAGGAGGACGCAAGGTTTAGAGGCTGGTAGCCGTATTCTCGGCACCGGTCGTGCGGTCTACGAGAGTTTTCAGGCAAGGCACACCTTGGGCCTGAACGCTTTCCATCTCAATTCGATACAGAGGCTTCGCTATGTCCTTCATCAAGCTCACCGATCTCGATCTCGCCGGGAAGCGGGTGCTGATCCGCTCCGACCTCAATGTCCCCGTGAAGGGCGGCAAGGTCACCTCCGATGCGCGCATCACCGCCTCCATGCCGACCTTCGAGCATTGCATGAAGGCCGGTGCCAAGGTGATGGTGATGTCGCATCTGGGCCGCCCCGAGGAAGGCGTCTTTTCCGAGGCCGATTCGCTCAAGCCCGTCGCCGATACACTCGGCGCCAAGCTGGGCCGCGAAGTCCGGGTCGTGCGTGATTATCTCGAGCAGGCCCCCGAGGTTGCCGACGGCGAGTTGGTCCTGCTGGAAAACGTCCGCTTCAACAAAGGCGAAGGCAAGGACAATGCAGACCTCGCCAAGCAGTATGCCGCACTCTGCGACGTCTTCGTCATGGACGCCTTCGGCACGGCCCATCGCGCCCAGGCATCCACGCACGGCGTCGGCCAACAGGCACCGGTCGCCTGCGCGGGACTGCTGCTTGCCGAGGAGCTCGACGCGCTCCAGAAGGCGCTCGCCGCTCCGGCGCGCCCGATGGTTGCAATCGTCGGCGGCTCCAAGGTCTCGACCAAGCTGACCGTGCTGGAGGCCCTCTCCGAGAAGGTCGATCAGCTCGTGGTCGGCGGCGGCATCGCCAACACCTTCCTCGCCGCAGCCGGGTTTCCGGTCGGCAAGTCGCTCTGCGAGCATGACCTGATCCCCACCGCCAAGGCGCTGATGGAGAAGATGACGGCGCGCGGCGCGAGCATCCCGATCGCGGTCGACGTGGTCTGCGGCAAGAAGTTCGACGAGAACGAGCCGGCCGTCACCAAGGACGTCGCCGATGTTACCGAAGACGACATGATCTTCGATATCGGCCCCAGGTCGGCGCAGGAGCTGGCCGAGGTCATCGCCAAGGCGGGGACCATCGTCTGGAACGGCCCGGTCGGCGTGTTCGAGTTCGATCAGTTCGGCGGCGGGACCAAGACGGTCTCGATGGCCATCGCCGAGGCACCGGGCTTCAGCCTGGCCGGCGGCGGCGACACCATCGCGGCGATCCAGAAGTACGACATCTACGACAAGGTCTCCTACATCTCCACCGCCGGAGGCGCCTTCCTGGAATACCTGGAGGGTAAGACGCTGCCTGCGGTGGCCATGCTCGAGGCCCGGGCGAAGGACTGATCAGCGCAACTCGCCTCCTGCCACCAGCCTCCAGCCTCCGGCGATTTGCTCGGAAGCCGGGACTGGAGGCCTGAGGCCGGCAGCCGGAGGCTATACATGCCAAGACGCACGAAGATCGTTGCCACGCTCGGCCCCGCGACCGACCCCGTATCGGTGATGGACGAGATCATCGCCGCCGGGGTGGACGTGGTCCGTCTCAATCTGTCGCACGACACCCACGACCGGCATCGCGAGCGTGCCGAGCGGATCCGCGAACGTGCGGCCGCGGCCGGGCGCGAGATCGCGGTCCTCATGGATCTGCAGGGACCCAAGATCCGCATCGGCAAGTTCGCCGACGGCCCGATACTGCTCGTGCGGGGCGAGGGCTTCGCCATCGACGCCGACTGCCCTCTGGATGCCGGCGATCGCAATCGGGTCGGAACCACCTACCCCGAGCTGGTCGACGACGTTCGGCACGGCGACACGCTCCTGCTCGACGACGGTGCGATCGAGCTGTGGGTGGACGCGGTGAGCGGCGGGCGGATCGACTGCAAGGTGGTCGTCGGCGGCGCCCTGTCCAACAACAAGGGCATCAACAAGAAGGGCGGCGGTCTGTCGGCCCCAGCCTTGACCGAGAAGGACCAGGAAGACATCCGGTTCGCGGCCGAGATCGACGCGGACTATCTGGCCGTCTCCTTCGTGCGCAACGGCGACGACGTCCGGCTGGCTCGCGAACTCTTCTACGAGGCCGGCGGTCACGGCGGCATCGTCGCCAAGATCGAGCGCGCCGAGTCACTCCGGGCGATCGACGACATCATCAACGCAGCCGACGTCATCATGGTCGCGCGTGGGGATCTGGGCGTGGAGATCGGCGACGCGGAGCTGCCGGCCGCGCAGAAGATGCTGATCAACCGCGCCCGCGAGCTCAACAGCGTCGTCATCACCGCGACCCAGATGATGCAGTCCATGATCGAGAACCCCATCCCGACTCGGGCCGAGGTCTTCGATGTCGCCAATGCAGTGCTGGACGGCACGGATGCGGTCATGCTCTCCGCAGAGAGCTCGATCGGAAAGAACCCGGCCAAGGTGGTCGAGGCGCTGGACCGCATCTGTCTCGAAGCGGAGAAGCATGTCACGCGCTCGGGACACCGGATCGATTCGGTCTTCGGCCGCGTCGACGAGGCCATCGCCATGGCCGCCATGTACACCGCCAACCATCTGGGCGTCAAGGCGATCGCCGCTTTGACCGAGACCGGCTCGACGGTGAAATGGATGTCGCGCATCCGCTCCGGGATCCCGATCTACGCCATCACCCGCTCCGCCCCAACCCGTCGAAAAGTCAGGGTTCTTCGCGGTGTCTATCCGGTAAGCTTCGATGTCGCCAGCACGGACATCCACGAGGTGAATTGCGAGGTGATCGAGGAGCTGATGCGACGCGGCACGGTCCGCGACGGCGACCTGGTGATCATCACCAAGGGCGATCGCTCGGGGGTTGAAGGTCAAACCAATATCATGAAGATCATGCGGGTCGGCGAGCACAAGCTCCTGACGAAGGATTGAGTCCGGGGTTTTGTTGCCCCACCGCCCGTTTTTAGCTGTCAGTCCGATACGAGGAGAATCCACATGGCCCTGATTTCGCTGCGTCAATTGCTCGACCATGCCGCCGAGCACCAATACGGCGTCCCCGCCTACAACGTCAACAACCTCGAGCAGATGCGCGCCATCATGGAGGCCGCCGACGAGACGGATTCTCCCGTGATCGTGCAGGCCTCCGCCGGTGCGCGCAAATATGCCGGCGCCCCCTTCCTGCGCCACCTGATCCTAGCCGCCATCGAGGAATGGCCGCACATCCCCGTGTGCATGCATCAGGACCACGGCACCTCGCCGGCGGTCTGCCAGCGCTCGATCCAACTCGGCTTTTCGTCCGTCATGATGGACGGCTCGCTCGGTGAAGACGGCAAGACCCCGACCTCCTACGAGTACAACGTCGAGGTCACCCGTCGCGTCGTCGAGATGGCTCATGCCTGCGGCGTCTCGGTCGAAGGCGAGCTGGGCTGCTTGGGATCTTTGGAGACCGGTCAAGCCGGTGAAGAAGACGGCATCGGCGCCGAGGGCACGCTCGATCACAGCCAGCTCCTGACCGATCCGGAAGAGGCCGCGGACTTCGTGAAGAAGACCGGTGTGGACGCACTCGCCATCGCCATCGGCACCTCGCACGGCGCCTACAAGTTCACCCGTCCGCCCACCGGCGACATCCTCGCCATCGAGCGCGTGCGCGAGATCCACAAGCGCATCCCCAACACCCATCTGGTGATGCACGGCTCCTCCTCGGTCCCGCAGGATTGGTTGGCCATCATCAATCAGTACGGCGGCGACATGGGCGAGACCTACGGCGTGCCGGTCGAGGAGATCGTCGAAGGCATCAAGAACGGCGTGCGCAAGGTCAACATCGATACCGACCTGCGCATGTCCTCCACCGGCGCCATCCGCAAGTTCCTGGCCGAAAACCCCAAGGAATTCGATCCGCGCAAATACTTCATCGCCGCCACCAAGGCCATGAAGGGCATCTGCAAGGCACGCTACGAAGCCTTCGGCACCGCCGGCAATGCCAGCAAGATCACGCCCATGTCTCTGGAGGCCATGACCGATCGGTATGCCAAGGGCGAGCTCGAGCCTAAGGTCAACTAAACCGCGTCTTGGTGCGATATGCGCTGTTTTCGCTTGAGGCTTGGTCTCGGGGCATCAGTAAGCGTCGGAGCGGACGCGGTTTAGGATGGTTTCGGGATCCGGCTTCGTCGCCGATCGCATCGAGGGCCAACAAGCATCCCGGGGTGGACACGCGCTGTAGGCTGCACAAGCACTGTAGGT
The DNA here is from genome assembly GCF_900106925.1 of Thiocapsa roseopersicina. GTDB lineage: Bacteria > Pseudomonadota > Gammaproteobacteria > Chromatiales > Chromatiaceae > Thiocapsa > Thiocapsa roseopersicina. The sequence goes on along the minus strand of NZ_FNNZ01000011.1, from coordinate 116,730 downwards.
TAAGCGCAGCGCAGTCCACCAACGCCGGCGCAGGTCTCGGTGGACGTCGCTCTCGCTCGTCCACCCTACCCGCGACTGTTATCACCGAGGTCGCATGTCAGATCGGACAGGGCTTAGGCGCCGCTCCGAGGGTATGGAAGAAAACGAAGGGGCGCTTGCGCCCCTTTTTCGTTGGGCGTCACGCCGTCGCGAGGCCAGTGTTCCGGTGGCTTGCGGCTGAAAGCTCAGAGCTGATGGCTGGAGGCTGGAGGCTGAAAGCTGGAGCCTGAAGCATGCGCCACCCCGACTCACACGGAGATCGTATTGACCGACGAGACCAAATTCCCCTGCCCCTGCTGCGGCTACCGCGTCCATGATCGCGAACCGGGCTTCCACCAGGTCTGCCCGATCTGCGGCTGGGAGGACGATCTGACCCAATTGCGCTTCGCCCGAATGCCGGGCAGCAGCAACACCGTGAGCCTGGAAGAGGCTCAACAGAATTTTCGCGACTACGGCGCGTCCGAGCGCCGGAGCATCGGCAACACCCGCGCCCCGGTCGACGGCGAAACCATCGACGACGGCTGGCGACCCCTTGATCCCTTGCGCGACAACATCGAGCAACCCATGCGCGGAACCCCGTACGCCGACTCCTATCCCTGGCCGGACACCACCGTCCTCTATTACTGGCGCATGAGCTATTGGCGTCGGGTGGTGGGGTAATGAGGCGGCGACGGACCCGATGTCCTGATCCCGATGCGGGACGCGTGAGCGAGATGCCCCATCGCGTTCTGATCCTTGCGTTGACCGTGCTGCTGCTCGTCGGCTGCAGCCGCGCGCCCGATCTGCCGCGGTTGCCGAGCGACGCGGTCATCCTGGCCTTCGGCGACAGCCTCACACGCGGTACCGGGGCAGGCGACGGCGAGGGTTTCGCCGAGATCCTGGCGCTATCGAGCGGCCGCGAGGTGGTAAACGCCGGTGTACCGGGGGAGGAGAGCGATGCCGGTCTCGCACGGCTGCCGAGCGTGCTCGACGCCGTGCAACCGAGTCTGGTGATCCTCGGTCACGGCGGCAACGACATGCTGCGCAGGCGCGACCTGGAGCTGACCAAGGCCAATCTCCGGCAGATGGTGTTGCTCGCGCGCGACCGGGGCGCATCGGTCGTGCTGCTCGGCATCCCTAAGCCTGCGTTGTTGCTCGGCACCCATCCGCTCTATCGAGAGCTGGCGGACGAGCTCGAGGTCCCGCTCGAGGACGAGGTGCTGGCCGATGTCGTCGCAGACCGTGATCTGAAGGCCGATCAAATCCATCCGAACGCGGCCGGTTATCGGCAGGTCGCAGAGGCCGTTCACCGGCTCTTGACGGACGCCGGAGCGCTTTGAGCCGAGGTGGCCCGAATCGCCGCAGCCGCTCTGACCTCCCGTCTAAACCGCGCCCAGCGCGGTATGCGATGTTTTTGGATGGGATCGACTCCGGCAGATTCGACGACCGTTAGATCTGTTGCAGTTTAAGATATTGAGAAATATATAATTTTAAACCGCGCCCCCGCTAAGGGCTGTGGTTGCAACAAACGTCGAGCTCACTCGAAAATCAGCATCTCGCTCTGGACGCGGTTTAAGGCGCGAGCCGCTCGATCCCCCAGGATCCGCCGGGGTCACGGGTGTAGAGGAAACGGTCGTGCAGCCGACTCTCGCGCCCTTGCCAGAACTCGATCCTGCTCGGAACGATGCGATAGCCGCCCCAGAAGTCCGGGAGCGGGATCTCGCCGTGCGCGAACCGCTGCTTCATCTCCGCGACCTTGGCCTCGAGCAACGACCGCGAGGTGATCACCTGACTCTGCGGCGACGACCAGGCGCCGATCTGGCTGCCGCGCGGCCGGGTGGCGAAGTAACGCAGTGATTCCGCGGTCGGAATGCGTTCGGCACGTCCCGTGATCTGGACCTGCCGCGCCAACGCCACCCAGGGGAAGAGTGCGGCGACCTGCGGGTTGCGGTCGATCTGCCGGGCCTTGCGGCTTTCGAAGTTGGTGAAAAAGACAAACCCCTGGCGGTCGAAGAGCTTGAGCAAGACGGTGCGGACGTAGGGCTGACCGCCCTCGTCCACCGTGCAGAGGCTCATGGCGTTGGGCTCGGGCAGCGCCGTCTCGATCGCGGCGGTGTACCACTGCTCGAACAAACGGATCGGATCCGGATCGAGACTGCTCCGCGAAAGGCCCTGCTCCATCGCTTCTATCCTGAATGCGTCAGCGTTCATTGAAAATTATCAAAAACAATAAAGAAAATTAGGATAATTGCCTCGCCAAATGGTCGAAGCACCGGTAGTTTTCCGCTTTAAGACCGAGTAGGACGGTCAAACATCTGCGATCCTATAGGGGTACACCACTGAACCCCGCCGGGACGACCCTGCACGGCAAGGTCGAGCGGATCGGCTAAAAGACTCATTGGGAGCACCACCATGACCCGCCAAGAACAGATCCAAGCCCTGAAGCAAGACTGGGCCGAAAACCCCCGCTGGACCGACGTGACCCGCGGCTACTCCGCCGAGGATGTCGTGCGTCTGCGCGGCTCGGTCCAACCCGAGCAGACCTACGCTAAGCGCGGTGCCGAGAAGCTGTGGAAGCTGGTTCACGGCGAGGCGAAGAAAGGCTACGTCAACTGCATGGGCGCTCTGACGGGTGGCCAGGCGATGCAGCAGGCCAAGGCCGGGATCGAGGCGATCTATCTGTCCGGCTGGCAGGTCGCCGCGGACGGCAACACCTCCGAGACCATGTATCCGGACCAGTCACTCTACGCCTACGACTCCGTGCCCACCATGGTGCGGCGCATCAACAACGCCTTCAAGCGCGCCGACGAGATCCAATGGTCGAAGGGCATCGAGCCGGGTGACGCAGGCTATATCGACTACTTCCTGCCGATCGTTGCGGATGCCGAGGCCGGCTTCGGCGGCGTGCTCAATGCCTTCGAGCTGATGAAGAACATGATCGCCGCGGGCGCCTCCGGCGTGCATTTCGAGGACCAGCTCGCCGCCGTCAAGAAGTGCGGCCACATGGGCGGCAAGGTGCTGGTGCCGACCCGCGAGGCGGTTCAGAAGCTGGTCGCCGCGCGGCTCGCCGCCGACGTCATGGGTGTCCCGACCCTGCTCTTGGCCCGCACCGATGCCGAGGCGGCAAATCTACTGACTTCCGATGTCGACGACAACGACCGTCCGTTCGTCACCGGCGCACGCACCGACGACGGTTTCTATATGGTCCGCAATGGTCTGGAGCAGGCGATCAGCCGCGGTCTGGCCTATGCGCCTTACGCCGACCTGGTCTGGTGCGAGACCGGCACCCCGGACCTTGGCTTCGCCCGCGAGTTCGCGCAAGCGGTTCTCGCGCAGAACCCCAACAAGCTGCTGGCTTACAACTGCTCGCCGTCCTTCAATTGGAAGAAGAACCTCGACGATGCCACCATCGCCAAGTTCCAGGACGAGCTCGCCGACATGGGCTATAAGTACCAGTTCATCACGCTGGCCGGCATCCACAGCATGTGGTTCAACATGTACGACCTCGCCTACGATTACGCCCGCGGCGAAGGCATGCGCCACTATGTCGAGAAGGTACAGGCGCCCGAGTTCGCTGCGCGCGAGAAGGGCTACACCTTCGTGTCGCATCAGCAGGAGGTCGGCGCCGGCTACTTCGACGACGTCACCACGACAATTCAAGGCGGCGCATCCTCGGTGACGGCCCTGACCGGCTCGACCGAAGAGGCCCAGTTCTGAAAAACCTCTGATCGCGCCTCGCGCCGACGCGAAGCGCGGCCATCCATCGGCCGGATCTCCGGCCGACCGTTCGAGAAACCGGCGGTGCATGAGTGCCGCCGGTTTTTTATTGTGCCGGCGATCGTGCGTTTTTCAGATGACTGTCGCCCTTCAGAGCCCCGTGATAGAGTGAGCGCAAGGAAGCCATGACACGTTTCGTGTGTCGCCCTGCGAAGCTAAGGTCCATCGTTCAACCTCTGCCGAATGATTCGCACAAAGGCGCAAAGCTCGCCGATCGGTCTGGTCGCGCTCGTTCCGGCACTCGCGCTGGCCCTGTATCTCGCCTATCAGCTTTCCATCGGCATTCCCGCACGCGCCCGAATCGAGCAGGAAGCGGCCGCGCAGATGCTGCTGCAGCATGCCGCCTCGGCCATCCCGCAGGATCAATCGCGCAGCGATGCCTCGACCGATGCACGCATTCTGGCCGCCTCGGGCGGACATCCGCACATCCTCGCCTTCGGCCGTCTCGACGATGATCGCCCTGTTCCGGGCGCCGGCGTGGATCGCCCCGCAGACGCATCCACGACGAATGCGATCGAAGCGATACCCGCCGACATCGTGCATGCTGCCGCGGCATCTCCCATGCAGCCGCGCTTTGCCGTTCAGCCCGAATCGGGCCGTTTCATCGGCGTCATGAGCTTGAGCCGCGCGAGTGTCGCGGGCGCGTCGCACGTCGATCCTGCGGCCCCCGGACAAAAGCCCCTCCTCTATTTGGTGATGGATCTGGCCGCGGCAGAGGCTGCCGAGCGCCGCCGACTGCTGTCGTGGTCGGGCGTTTGGCCTTGGGCCCTATCGGCCGCGCTCGCCCTCCTTCTGGCCCTGTCGGCGAGGCGTTACGCAGGCCCGAGAACAGGGTCACCCGGCTCGGGGAGCCTTCCGAGAGGAGCAGACCCTGAACCGGGCGAAGACGATGGCACCGAGTCCGTGGAGACGCGCCTCGGGGCGTTCGATCATATCCTCGACATCGCTGCCGTGGTGCTGGTCGGATTGGACCTGGAGGGTCGTGTCCGGCTCATCAACCGTAAAGGCTGCGAGGTCCTCGGACTCGACCGAGAACACATCATCGGGCGTGATTGGGCAGAATCCTTCGTCCCCGAACGCGAGCGCGAGCAGGCCCGTCGGACACTTGCGCGCGTGACCTTGGAGGAGAACGAGCCATTGATCGCGGTCGAGGGCTCGATCCTCTGTGCGGACGGCTCGGAACGCCTGATCGAATGGAACAACAGCCGAATCCGCGACAGCACGGGACAGCTGATCGGCGGACTCGGCTCGGGCACCGACATCACCGAGCGCAAGCAGGCGGAGCGGGCGCTCTCGTATCTGGTCACCCTCGAGACCGTCCTGGTCGAGACCTCGCGATCCCTGGTTGCGGCCCCTGCCGAGGCCGTCGGCCCCTTGGTGGAGAACGCATTGGGGACCATTGCGCGGCGCATGGGCGCCGAACGGGCTTATGTCTTCGTGCTGAGCCGCGACGGCTCGAGCATGCGCAACACCCAGGAATGGAGTGCCAGCGGTCTCGGGCTTGCCGGCGCAGGCGCGCCGCCGGTACCCACATCGCTGATCCCGCGTTGGATGGAGACCCTGCAACACGGCGACGATATCCGTATCGACGACGTGACCAAGCTCCCCGAGACCTGGCGTGTCGACCGCGAGCAGCTCGAGCAGCTCGAGGTTCGATCGGTGGCAGCGGTCGCCATTCGGGTGGCCGGTCGGATGGGCGGATTCGTCGCCATGGAGATGTTGAGCGACACGCGCAGCTGGCGCGACTCGGAGATGCGTGCGCTGGGTTTTCTCGGCGATCTGATCGGCGGCGCCTTCGAGCGACGGCGCAACGAGCAAAAACTGCTCGACAGCCGCCGCCGGCTCGAAGAGATCGCCCTCTACGACCCGTTGACACGCCTGCCGAACCGGCGGCTCTTGGCCGAACGCATGGACGAGGCGGTCGTGCGGGCCCGCGAGCAAGGTCTGTTGCTCGGGGTCTGTTATCTGGACCTCGACGGATTCAAACCCATCAACGACACCCACGGACACAAGATGGGCGACCGGGTGCTGGTGACGGTCGCCAGCCGGTTGCGCGGCTGCGTGCGCGAGGACGACACCGTGGCCCGGCTCGGCGGGGATGAGTTCGTCCTGCTGATGAACCGGATGGAGTCGTTGTCGGATTGCGCCGCGCTGCTCGAGCGCGTGCTCGCGTCGCTCGCCCAACCCATCCTGATCGACGGTCACTCGCTCGCCGTCACCGGCAGCGCCGGCGTGACCCTCTTCCCGCAAGACGCAGGCGATGCGGACACCCTCCTGCGCCATGCCGATCACGCCATGTACCAGGCCAAGCAGCAGGGCCGTAATCGCTATCAGTTCTTCAAGGCGGTCAAGGATCAACCCGATCAGGTCCATAAGCTCGAGCTGGTGCGCATCCGAGAGGCCATCGAAGGCGACGAGCTGAGACTACATGTTCAGCCCAGGGTCGATATGCGCTCGGGCGGCGTCGTGGGTGTCGAGGCGCTCGTGCGTTGGGAGCATCCCGAGCGCGGACTCTTGCCACCGGGCGAGTTCCTCCCCTTGATGGAGGGCGACGAGCTGCTCCATGACCTGGACTGGTGGGTGATGGATCGGGCGCTGCGATTGCTGGAGGGCTGGCAGAGCGCCGGGCTGGATCTGACGATGAGTCTCAATCTTTCGGCCTGCTCGCTGCAGGACACGGGCTTCCTCGCCGCCTTGCAGGAAATGCTCTCGCAGCATCCCGGCGTCGACCCCGCGCACCTGCTCTTCGAGATCATCGAGTCCGAGGCCCTGCGCGACATCGAAACCACCGCCTCGGTCATCCGTGCGTGCACCGTCCTCGGCGTCCAATTTGCGTTGGACGGATTCGGCAACGGCTATTCGTCCTTGACGGATTTTCGCTGCCTTCCGGCCCAGGTCGTCAAGATCGATCAGACCGTGGTCCGCGACATCCTGCGCTCGCGCGACGGCCGCAATCTGGTAAAGGGCGTCATCGGGATCGCCAACGCCTTCCAACGCGAGGTGATCGCCGAGGGCGTGGAATCCGCCGCGCACGGACTGCTGCTGATGGATCTGGGCTGCACCCTGGCGCAGGGCTACGGCATCGCCGACCCCATGGCCCCCGAGCAGCTCGTCCCCTGGATCGAGGGCTTCCGCGCGCCGCAGCTCTGGACCGATCGCCCCGAGGTGGATTGGACCACCGAGGATCTGTCGCTCTTGAGCCTGGAGGCGGTCCATCGCGACTGGGTGAATCGTCTCGTACGCCACGTCGCGACCGATACCGCCGCGAGACCACCCGAGCTTCAACCCGAGCTGTGCGATTTCGGACGCTGGTACCTGGGTCCGGGCCGAGCGCGTTACGGCGAGATGCCGAGCTTCGACTCGCTCGACGCCCTGCACCGACAAGTTCACCAGCAGGCCGGGAAGCTGCTCGAGCTCGATCGCCTCGACCGCGAGGCACTGATCGACCCCATCAGGAAACTACTGCAGGACCGCGACGCGCTGGTCGCGGGCATTCGATCGCTCCAGGCCGAAGTCCTGGAGCACGCACCGCGCGAGGCGACCGCCGAGGTGATCTTCGGGCAAGGATCCACCTGCGCGTAGGTGCGAATTCATTCGCATCGACAACCCCTTCAGGCCTTGCAGGCAAGCGCGTCGGCAGCGTTCCCGGTCAGCGCCTCAAGGCTCGATCAGATACACCTCGACACGACGATTGCGCTGCCGGGCTTGAGCGGTGGCGCCGTCGTCGAGGGGGCGCGTCTCCCCCATCCCGACGATCTCGATGCGGGAGGCATCGACGCCCATCGCAGCCAAGGCATCCTTGACCGAGCGGGCGCGTTCCTGCGAAAGCGCGAGGTTCTTGGTTGCGCTGCCGGAGCGATCCGTATGACCCTCGATACGCGCCATCAGGCGTTCATGCCGCCCGAGGACCTCGGCAATCGCCTGCAACCCTTCGGAGCGCGCCGCGTCGATCGTGCTCCCGCCGACCGGGAAGCGCAGCGCCGATTCCGTCAACGTCACCAAATGGCCGCGCTCGGTTGGACGCGCGCCGAGACGCGCAAGGTCATCCTCCAACCGGTCCGTGACGGCTGCGGCGCCTACGACTTCCGAATCAATTTCGGTAGCCGCCACTGCAGTGGTCTCGGCAAGCATCCCGGCCGGACGTTCCCGCTGCTCCGAAACGACGAATGCGAACGCCGCCTGCTGCTTCGCGACTGCGACCAGCTCCTGCTCGAGACGCCGGATCTTCGCTTCGGCATCGGTCAGACGCGTATTCAGCACCCCCGGATCGGGTTGAGCCTCTGCCTCGACGGACGCCGAGATCGGCGCGTCTGACTCCGCGACCTTCAGGGCCACAACGGTCTCGGTCGCCGCCGGCTCGGTCGCCGGTGTCTGCGGCCCGCGGAAATAGGCCAACAGGATCCCTGCGACGAACGAGAGGATCAAAAAAACCAAGGCATAGATCGGATTCGATTTCACCGCAGGGGCGACGTCGGACATGATGGTTCCTCGATGACGAAATCGGTTCGGAGGCTCGGCGACGGAAGAAGGGGCCGGCGGACTCGGGAGATGATCGGGGCATCGCGACGACGGATTCGCAAACCCGTCGTCCCGTGCCTGCCGATGGCATCAGTGACCGGGAACGCAGATCCCGTTGCGCCGTACCGCAATGGCGGTACGTGCCAACAACAAGGCGACGATTCCGGTCAGCAGGGTCAGGAGACCGAGCCCGAGATAGCGGTAGAGATCCTGCCCGGTGCGCTCGAACATCAGCAGACTCGCGATGCCGATCGCCGCCAGCGGAAAGGAGTAGGCCCACCAGGACAGAAAGAACCCGAGCTTCAGGAATCGGTTTGCCTGCGTGAACAACAGCAAGGTCAAAAAGAGACCGATGAAATAGAGCACGCGCGCAAAGGCATCGAGCTCCCCGGCCAGCCGCGAATAGGCGATGAACCCGACGGCGGGCGGTGCGATCAGGATGAAAAGCGTCGGCATCAAGCGCTCTTCGATCGGGTGATGAAACAGCACCCGGTAGAAGATGATCGTCATCAGGATCAGCCAGAAGAGCATTCCGGTACTGAAGAAGAACCAGGAAATGTCCTGATACCCCAAAGGCACTCCCGCCACGGGCACCAAGACGTTGCCGACCGCAGGGATGAACCAGGCCGGATTCATATGATGCACCTGAAAGTACTCATGATGGATCCAGATGTTCACGACGTAGAGTGTAAAGACCAAATGAAGCGCCGTGCCCGCCATCCAGAGTGCCCGACTCACGTCGTTCATCACCGGTAAAAAGGCGATGGACAGCAGAAGCAGACTGATCGAGATGGTCGGGAAAAAATTGAGCTTGACCGGATGGCGCAGCTCCTGGATCACGGCGTGCCGATACAGGGCGAGCTTCGCCGTATACAGCAGCATCAAGACAATGAAGAGCGTGCTCGTCACGCCGATCAACCAGGGGGTGATGCCCAAGTCGAGATCGAGAACCGCCTGAGCCTTCTCCCAGCCGATGGTGAGGCCAGACAGGCCCATCACCATCGCGAAGAAGGAGATCGGAAAGTGCTCCAACCGACCGGGTTGCTGATTTGGAGTTTCCATCATGCTCCCGACATTTTCGCTCAAAGCACCGACGGCATGGGCATGAACAAGAGAACGGCGAGCATGGTCGTGGTCGCAAGCACCGGTGCCCACAACCAATAAGGTTTGGCTGCCGCTGCGGTGTGTGTCGAGCGCGTCACGGTCCGGGTCTGCTGGGTCATGGTCTGGCTCCGAGGGTGCGTCGAGCAGTGTTGTCGAGCGTGGCGGTCTTCGTGACCGACGCACCCGACGTCTGCTCGGGGAATGAGGTTGATGCGCAGTCTAGGCATCGCCGCGGCACGATGCATTGACAAATCTCAGACTAGACAGCTCAGGTTTAGCCGGCGCCGAATATCCCCTCCGTCGCCGGATCGCGGATTGTGAATCTTCACCTTCCTGGCGACCCCGATGGCCTTGGCGAACTCGGCGATGGAAGGCTGGGTGAAGGCGCTCGCGCGATCCCCCGAGAGCATCCCCGCTTAAGGCAGGATATCGAGGTCATCGCCCGGCTTCGAGAACTGCCCTCGACCGGGCTCGAACAAGCGCGGCGGCTCCAGGCCAATTCATAGTGCGCGCCTATCGCAAGACAGCGACCCGAGCGGTCGCTGCCCCTTTCCGAGCGGACACCATACCGGCGCTCTCGCCGCGGTCTCCGTCACCGGGATCGCGCGGAGCGTAGGATCCGGCGAAAAATCGCGTGTGCTCGGTATATACTCGGCGCTCCGCCGACAGACCCGCCCATGTCCGCCCATGCCTACAGAGACCCGATCCGCGCCGCACGACATCGCCTTCAAGACGGCCGACCTCTCCGATCGATACGACGAGCGTGTCCGCATCTGCGATCCGATTTTTCGTGATTTCGGCGGCCGGATCCGCTTCTGCGGACCGGTCGTGACGGTCAAGTGCTTCGAAGACAACTCCCCGGTGAAGTCGACCCTGGCCGAGCCCGGCCAAGGCCGCGTCCTCGTGGTCGATGCCGGCGGCTCCATGCGTTGTGCGATGCTCGGAGACCTGATCGCCGCCGGCGCAGTGGAGCAAGGCTGGGCCGGGGTCATCCTCTACGGATGCATCCGCGACAGTCGCGACATCGCCGCCATGCCGCTAGGTGTCAAGGCATTGGGGACACATCCACGCAAGAGCCTCAGGCGCGGCGAAGGGCAACGGGACATCCCGATCACAATCGCCGGCGTGCGCTTCTCCCCGGGCGATCAGGTCTACTGCGACGAAGACGGCATCCTGGTGGCCGACGGGCCACTGGATCTCGTTTAGTCGGAACCACGCACGGCGGCGATCGATCCGGATAGGCACAGCGAGGAAAGACCATGGCATGGACCGAGGCGAAACAGATTGCCGAGGCGATCCTCGACGGATTCGGGCGTCACTATCGGCTGTTCCGCGAGATCACCGGCAAGGCGCGGGAACGCTTTGAAGGGGCGGATTGGCCGGCGGTACAGGCCGCGGCGCGCGAGCGCATCAGCTACTACGACGAGCGGGTCGGCGAGACGGTCGCCCTGCTGCGCCGAGAGTTTCATCTGCGCGACCCGACCGACATCCTGTGGCGCCGTGTGAAGATCGAGTACATGCGCCTCCTGCCGCTGCACCACCAGCCGGAGCTGGCCGAGACCTATTACAACTCGGTGTTCTGCAGGCTTTTTGATCGGCGTTATTACAACAACAGCTACATCTTCGTCTGGCCGATGATCTCGACCGAGCACCTCGAGGCCGAGATCCCGATCTTTCGGCCCTACTACCCGGCGCGCGACGGCTTTGCACGGGTGATCGCCCGCATCCTCGGCGACATGGGTTTTCAGCTCCCCTTCCGAAATCGCCGGCACGACATCCGCTGTCTGATGCGCGCCGTGCGTGACCGCTTTCCGCGCCGGCGCGCGCTGCACCAGAACTTCCAGCTCGCCGTTCTCTCCGAGCCCTTCTACCGCAACAAGGCCGCCTACATCATCGGCAAGGCCATCAACGGTGCGGACCAGATCCCGTTCGCGATCCCAATCCTCAACGACGAGGGACACGAGGGCGCACCCGGAGGACTCTATGTCGACACCCTGCTCTCCGGCGGGGACGAAATCTCGGATGTCTTCAGCTTCTCGCGCGCCTACTTCATGGTCGACACCGAGGTCCCTGCCGCCGTCGTCGATTTTCTGCGCCCCCTGATGCCGCATAAGGGTAAGGCCGAGCTCTACACCGCCATCGGCCTGCAGAAGTTCGGAAAGGCGGAGTTCTATCGTGACTTCCTCAAACACCTGAGGTATTCAGCCGACGATTTCGTGGTCGCACCCGGCATCCGCGGGATGGTGATGTGTGTCTTCACGCTTCCCTCGTTCCCCTTTGTCTTCAAGGTCATCAAGGACCGTTTCCCGCCGCCGAAGGAGATGACGCGCGAGACCGTCAAAGAGAAATATCAGCTGGTGAAGCTGCATGATCGCGTCGGGCGGATGGCCGACTCCTGGGAGTATTCGCACGTCGCCTTTCCGCGTCACCGATTCTCCTCCGCCCTCGTCGAGATGCTGGAGACCGACTGCGCGAAGAGTCTCGAGTCCGACGGCGATCAGCTCATCATCAAGCATCTCTATATCGAGCGGCGCATGTCGCCCCTGAATCTCTATCTGCACACCGCCGACGACGAGGACATTCGGCACGCGATCGGCGAATACGGCGATGCCATCAAGCAGCTCGCGGCGGCCAACATCTTCCCCGGCGATTTTCTCTTCAAGAACTTCGGCGTCACGCGTCAGGGCCGCGTCGTCTTCTACGACTACGACGAGCTGTGCTACCTGACCGAGTGCCACTTCCGCGAGATTCCGCCCGCACCCTACCCCGAGATGGAGATGGCCGAAGAGGTCTGGTACAGCGCGGGTCCGAACGACGTCTTCCCGGAGGAGTTCGAGACCTTCCTGCTGACCGACCCGCGGATCCGCAAGGTCTTCCGGGAGCTCCACAAAGAATTGTTCGACCCGGCCTGGTGGCGGGCGCGCCAAGAGCACATCCGGGCGGGTCATCTCGAAGACGTCTTTCCCTACCCCGAAGAGCGGCGTTTCGGTTGCCCCGACCGGGTCATGCGCGATGGGAACGACGGCTAGGACCGCTCAAAAGTAGGTCAAACAACTCGACGAGAGAACACCTTTGCCACGGTTGTCGTTGTCGTAATCGAGATCGACAACGACAACGACAACGACAACGACAACGACAACGACAACGATTGGATTCGAACTCGGCAATCGCCGGCCATCTCAAGCACAGGCGCCTCGGCGCTCGAGCCGCATCACAACAAGGGGAACCCTTGCGTCCATCGGCGCTCGGCAGCCCCATTGCACCGCAGAGGAGACTGGAGCGATGAAGACGCCTTCGATTGGGATGCATCTGCTGGCCTGGAGCCTGCTACCGCTCGGCACGCTCGCCACAGCCGCAAGCGACGGACCTGCCGAGCTGGCCCCCGGATTGCAAAACCCCGGTTATCACGAGCAGCCCGACTGGTTCAAGGCGTCCTTTCTGGATCTCCGCGAGGACGTCGCCGAGGCCACTGCGCAGGACAAGCGTCTGCTCCTCTACTTCTATCAGGACGGTTGCCCCTACTGCGCCAAGCTCTTGCAGGAAAACCTGGCCGATCAGTCGATCGCCGGTCTGATGCAGGGGAGTTTCGACGTCGTCGCCGTCAATCTCTGGGGCGACCGCGAGGTGACCGGCTTGTCCGGCGAGTCCACCACGGAAAAACAACTGGGCGCGGACCTCAAGGTCCAGTTCACACCCACGATGCTGTTGCTCGACGAGGCCGGGCAAGTCGTGCTGCGGATCAACGGCTACTTCCCGCCCCATCGCTTCAAGGCCGCACTCGCCTATGTCGCCGAGCGACGCGAACAGGTCGGCGAGTCATTCGCCGACTATGCCGCCGGAGTCGATTCAGCCGAGGCCAAGGGCGCCTTGCATACGCAGGGGGGCTTTCTGACGGCCCCGTTCCGACTCGCGGACAATCGCGATACCTCCATGCGTCCTTTGGTGGTGATGTTCGAGCAGCCCACCTGCCGGGACTGCGACGAGCTGCACGAGGACATTCTCAAGCGCGAGCCGGTCGTCTACTCGCTGAGCGCCTTCGACGGGGCAATCCTGGATACCTATTCGCGCGACCCCGTCCAGACGGTCGACGGCCGCGAGATCCCGATCCGCGACTGGGCCGCGGAGCTCGGCATCAAGTACACACCCAGTCTCGTGTTCTTCGACGCCGCCGGACGCGAGGTCTTCCGCACCGAGGGTTACTTCAAGGCATTCCATATCCACGGCGCCTTGGATTATGTCGCGACAGGTGCCTACCTGTGGGAGCCGAGCTTCCAGCGCTATCTTGCCGCGCGCCGCGAGGCCCTCGCCGAGTCGGGGATCGAGGTCGATTTGATGGATTAAACCGCGTCGGCTCCGACGGTCGTCGGAGCCGACGCGGCCAAGCCAATCCAACAAACTACGCATACCGCACCGTGCGCGGTTTAGGCGATTTCCGGAAAAACCCCTATCCGTAGGTTGTGCTGACGATAGGAAGCACAACTTCCGCCGACGGTTGGTTGTGCCTCGCATGGCTCGGCACAACCTCGTTTTCGTGAAACGCGGGCGCGGGGATCGCTGGATTTCGCTCTCGCTCGTCCATACGGGCTCGCACACCCTACCGCCCGCGCCCGCCACCCCCGCCTCCGCCACCGCCGGACGAGCCACCGCCACCCCCGCCCGAGCTGCTGCCGGGCGGTGTCGCGGAGGACGCGATCTGACGACTCAAGGTCTGGCCAAGCGACCGGCTCATCCGCGAAAGATCACCGGCGCTGCCGCGGCCTCGATACCAGTGGATACCCCCTGCGGCGGCGGCCGCGGCCGCGGCGCCGACGGCAAGGCTGAACTTACGGGTCCATGCCTCTTCGACATCCAGGGCCAGCGCATAAGGCAAAAGTGCCTCGTAGCGTTCGGCATCCAGCACGGGTGGCGCATCGCTGCCCGGTCCGGGGAGCGACCTCAACTCGTCGCGCTCGGCGACACTCAGGTAGAGCTTCAGGCCCTCGATCCGGTCGAGCAGCCGTCGCCCCTCGGTGGTCGAGGCCTTCAGCAGCCAAGCAAAGAGGATATGGGCACCGACGGCAAGCCCGAACAGGACGAGCATGGCCGGTATCCCGTCTCCAGCCGCGACCATCCAGGCCAAACCGCCGTATAGCACGGAGAAGGCGATCCCGAGGGCGAGCTTGCCGCCGTTGGCGAGAAAAAAGCGCGGACTATAGAGCTGCGCGAGGCTCTGCGTGTGTCCGCTCTGCGCCGGGCCGACCCGATCCGCCTGCTTGTTGGTCAGCACCAACTGATCGCCCTTGGCGAAGAGCAGCCTGAGCAAGGTCGCTTGACTCGGCGTGAGTGCGGCCGGGTCGGCGCCGGGCAGGCGCTCAAGCCGCCAAGCCTCGCGCCAACCGGCCTTTTCCTGATGGATCACCACATGACCCTTCACCGCCGTCTCCACCAGATCGGCGGCAAAGCAGCGGTGGTCATAGCCCATCCGACTCAGATAGCGCAGACCCGCCGGTGAATGCCCTTCCGGAGGCCGATAATGGGGAAAGATCGGGCCGGCCTGCGGATCCCGCCCGACGCGCCACCAGGTGGTTCCGTAGTAGGCGAGCAGCAGGACGAGCCCGACCAGGGCGACCAGCACACCGCGATTGTCGTACAACAGCCAGCCGAGACGCCGCGCATCCGACGGCTCCGCGATCAGACCTTTCGGGAAACCGGCGACGATGGTCAAACCCTCGGCAACACCCAGGGGTCGTGTCGTCGCGAAACGGATCTCGTCTGGCGCGGCGACCTCGGCGACAAGGTCTCGACCGACGGCGCCCTGAGGACCGGTATAGCCTTCGGCCGTGAGGTCCGCGATCGGGACCTCGGCCGGAAGCCGCACCGTGGCGCTCGCTGCGAGGATCGGAAAGATCCAACCGGTGCCGGTAACGTTCCAGTAGAGCTCGTCGTGCCCCTCGAAGAAACCGAGCTGGCGGGTCGTGCGATAGCGAATGCGGTAGCTGTAGGTCACCGGGACGGCGAGGAAATCGTCGTTGCCGGTGTTGATCTCCACGCCGTTGGAGACACGCTCGATGAAATGGGGCTCCGGCTTGCCGTCGCGCTCCACGCCGAGCAGCTCGAAACCGACCCGGACCTGGTTGCCGAGCCGGTCGCGATAGCGGGTCGGAAACTCGCGCACGATGCCGCGGCGGATCTCGCTGCCCTCGGCGCGAATCGCGATGATCTCGGTCACCTCGAGGCTGCCGTCGGGCTGGATCGCGAGATCGCTGTCAAAGGAGAGGATCTCCTCCGCAGCACCGGCCTGAGCGCCGACCCCGAGAAGAAGCAGGAGGCCGAGGAGCCATCCAGCTACGGAAGGCGGCCATCGGTGCTTCCGCGAAGACGCGATTCGCCCGTCGGAAGGGTCGAGCAGGCGGTCGATCATGCTCATGTCTCGCCCTCGAGTCGCGGTGCCGCGCGCTCGGACTCGCGAGCCAGATAAAACTCGGCCGACGCGAATCCGAACAGCCGGGCGATCAGCAGATCCGGTACCCTTTGAATGCCGTCGTTCAGCTCGCGCACCGCGCCGTTGTAGAAACGCCGTGCGTATTGGAGATGCTCCTCGACATCGACGAGATCGCGTTGCAGACGCAGGAAGTTATCGCTCGCCTTGAGATCCGGATAGGCCTCATCGAGCAGGATGAGCCGGCCAACCGACTGCTCCAGTGCCGCCTCCAGGGTCGCCAGCTCGGCGGGGCTTCGCGACTCGACGGCACGGGTGCGCAGCGCCGCGACGGCTTTGAAGAGTGTCTGCTCATGCGCCGCATAGCCGCGCACCGCCTCGACCAACATGGGGATCAGGTCGTGACGCCGAGTGAGCTGAATGTCGATATCGCTCCAGGCCGCGCGGACGCGATTGCGCAGGCGCACCAAGCGATTGAAGACCCATAGACCCCAGCCGAGCGGGATCAGGAGGAATGCCGAGAACCCGTAAACCATCAACCGAGACTCCTCATCGAGCGATGCCGACGATGCGTTGTCCAGGACAAGAATCGGCGGTGACCCATCCGCAAGTCCGCCCGGCCAAGCCTGATCAAGCGAGCCGGCCAAGGCCGCGAGCCGACCGAAGGGCCGACCCCGCCGCTCAGCCTCAGGCTCAGGGCCGACCGGTCGCGCCCAGCTCAAACATCGGCTTGCTCTCCGGACCCACCTCGTGAAGGGCCGGATTGAGGCGCCGCAGGTCGAGCGTCGGCTTGACCTTGAGCGACAGGAGCGACGGATCAAGATATTTTTTCATCAGGCGCCGCGCCTTGCCCAAGTCGCGCGTCCCGCGCAGTGTCCGCACCTGATTCAAGGCCACCTGCGTCGGCGCAGTCCCGCCGTTGCGGCGGTAATAGGTAATCACGGCCTCGGTGTAGTTGAGCGTCTCGAGATAGGTCACCTGGCTGTTGGTACGATCGACCACCCCTTCGCCGGCGTTGTAGGCCATGATGACCCGGCCGTAGTCGTTGTTGTATTTGCGCAGGAGACGTTTGAGGTGACGTGTGCCGGTATCGAGGTTGATCTTGGGGTCGAAGAGATCGGCGACCGAGGTCACCCCGTAGTCCGCCGCCGTCGGGGGCATCAACTGCATCAGTCCGACCGCGCCCGCACGGGAAACGGCATGGGCGTTGTAGTTCGACTCAGCCGCGACCACCGCGCGAACCAACTCGCCCTCGACACCATGTCGCCCGGCGACCGCCGGGATCATGGCGATGACCTCCGCACGGCTCGGACGCGGTCGATTCGGTGCGGCAGGCAATGCCGGCTTAGCCGGGGCTGCCTCGGGCGACGTCTCGGCCCCCTCCGTCGAAGGAGACTTGCCGGCCAAGGTGCCCCAGGAGACGAGCGGCCAAAAGACCAGTGCCAGAAGCACCAGGTATCGCGTCCCTTTTCGATCGTCACTGAGTTTCGTCATGACCCGTCCACCACTGAGGTTACCGAGGAGGTGCCGGTCGAATCGGCGGAACCAAGCCGGGACGCATGAGCCGCACGGCGGGACCGATGCTCCAAAAGGGGCTCGAGAAGGTCCGCCACCTCCTCGATGCCTGTCGGCTCCACGGCAGGCGGCCGATCGGCGGTGCGCAAGGCATGGATCGCCTCGGCGAGATGTCCCGCGCCGAGCTCTTCCCGCGTCACCTCGCGTGTCGGCATCCGCGCTGCCAGCCAGGGTATCAAGGCGGCTTCCTCCGGCCAATCACCGCGTTTTACATAGAGGACGGGGATCCGGTTGACTGCGGCCTCCGAATAGGTGCCGTAGCCGGGCTTGCACAGCATGAGATCGCAGGAGGACATGACGTCCGGCACCCTCAGTCCAAGCGAGGCGATCCCGGTCGCATCGCGCCTCGGACCGGCGGGGAGATCCTGAGCCAACCAATGGACCTGGTCCTGCTCGGGCCACCTCGCGAGCGGATCGAACCCCTCGAAACCACCGAACTGCATCAAGGCGAAGGGACGATCGGCAGGCACGCCGCAGCGCGCGCGCAACTCCTCGCGACGGTCCGGATAACGGCTCGCGATGGGGCCGACATCGATCGCATTCGGCAGCCAGGACATGGGCATCGAGGGGGCCGGTCGGATGAAGAGCTCGGCCGCGGCATAAACCGCGCGCATTCGCTCCATGACACGTGCGGGGACCTGATCGGCCACCGGACTCTCGAGCAGGATGTCGTACCAGTTGAGCGAGCAGAGTGCCACCGCCGGGATGCCCGCCCGCCGCGCCGCATCGAGCGGCAGCCAGGGTACATCGGCCAAGACCAGGTCAGGCGCCGCGCGGCGCAACAAGGAAATCTCGCGCTCCAGCCGCCGATCGTAATCGGCCTCGAAATCGGCATAACGGATCAGGCTGTCCGACCAGCGGGTGCCGAGTGGCCCGTCCATGAGCAGGCCGAGATCCGTCGCCTCGTGGATCTGGGTGAATCCGGGCGGCAATCGGCTGCGCGCAAAACCCGGATCGATGTCGCTCTGCAAGGTGATCCGCAGACCGGGTAGGCGCCGCGCCAGCGCGGCGACGACCGGCGCCGCCTGCGCCAAATGCCCGTACCCGTGGGCGGTCACGGCGAGAAAGAGATGGGACATGCAACCGGCTCCGGTTCGCCTCGGGTTCGCCTCAGGTCTCGAAGTGCTCGGACGCCGCCGCAGGGCGGCCGAGCCGCTGCCCGAGTCGAACCTTGCGGCCCGGCATGAGCGTCTCGTCCAACTGCACCCGATCCGGCTCGAAGAGCAGGATCACGGTCGAGCCCAGATTGAAGCGGCCCATTTCGGCGCCGCGCTCGAGCCTGACCGACCTGCCTGCGGTGCCCTGACCGGTGCCCGCATTCGAGGGCCGACTCCGCTCTCGTGCAGGCGTCACCTCGCCCGCCCAGACGACCTCGATCCCGCCGACGAAAATCGCCCCGACCAGGACCATCGCCATCGCGCCGACGTCGGTCTCGAATCGGCAGGCAACCCGCTCGTTGCGGGCGAACAGCCGCGGCACCAGATCCGCCGTGACGGTGTTCACGCTGAACAGCCGCCCCGGAATGTGCTGCATCCAGGCCAGATCGCCACCGAGCGGCATGTGGATCCGGTGGTAATCGCTCGGCGCAAGATAGATGGTCGCAAAGGTACCGCCGTTGAAGGCCCGTGCCCGCTCGGGGTCGCCCCCGAGGAGATCCTCGACGGTGAAATCCCGACCTTTCGCCTGGATCACACGGCCCGCGGTAATCCGCCCGCTCTGACTGATCGTGCCGTCGACGGGGCTCACGACCGCCAGCGGGTCCGGATCGAGGGGCCGCGCGTCGGGTTTCAGCGCACGGGTAAAGAAGGCGTTGAAGTGCACATAGGCCTTCGCATTCGGCTCAGCGGCCTCGGTCATATCGATCTTGTAGATGCGCAGGAAGGTCGCGATCAGCAGATCCTTGAGCGGACGCCACCGCACACGCGCCAACCGATACATGAGACCCGACAACAGGTGCTGTGGAAGGACGTGCTGAAGAGCGACGAAGAGTCGCGCCCCCACGCCCCGGACTGGTTCCGTCATGGTGTCTCCGGCAACAAGAGATCGGAGCTGGCGTGGATGGCCTTCAGGTCCTCCGCCATCCGTGCGCCGCCTTCGGTCTCGGGAAGAAAGGCAAGCAGGTAACCGCCCGGTGCGAGGACGAAGATCGCCGGCGAGTCCGACGGGCCGAGGCCGATGTCGGTACGGAGACGCTCGATCTGCTCGGCGTCGCCGCCGAGTATCTTCAACGCGGGCATGAGACCGGCGAAATCCCGGTGAAGGCTGGAATCACCCCCCGTGCCGACGAGCACGAGGCGCAGTTGTTTGCGCAAGGCGCGCTCGTCGGCCACCCGGTTGTAGACATCGATCAGACGCTGGACGGCGAGTTGCCCCGAAGCGCGCGACAGATCGCCGAAAGCGAGCAGGGTCCAGCCTTGCGACAGATCCTTGTGGCCGAACGGACGGCCGAGGGCCTCGCGGAGCTCGAAATCCGGCAGGCTCGCAGGCGGACGGATCAGCAACCCGCCGATCGTCGGAGGCGCAGCGCTGCGGCGCTGATACTGATTACCCCATTGGTAGGCCAGGACGAACAGCGAGATGGCACCTAGCATCAGGACCAAGCGGACCCAGAGGCGATGTCGGTTCCGCAGGAACATCTCAGACAAACGCCTCGGATGCCCAGGCCGGATCGGCGTCGGTCGAAACGGGTTTCGGGTCTGTCGGGGAACGGCCCGGGGCGCACCGTGCGGACCGGCATGGCAGCGAGTGGACATCGCGGCGATGCGACCCCACTACTTCCCCTCGTGGCGTCACGGATAACTGCATCATAAGGACGGGGTCGAAATCGAGTGGCGGTCGAGGTCGCGACTCATCAAGATTCGGACCAGGAGGATGAAGCCAGTATAAGGGTCGCCTCGCCCGAGGCTCAAGCCGCTGCCGCCCATGCTCGATCCGAACCTCGAGCGGATCGTCGACACCAGGTCATACAAAAACCGAATCACACGAGGTTACTATGGGTCATAAGATCGAGAAGACCGATCGCGAATGGCGCGACACCCTGACGCCGGAGCAATACCGCGTCTGTCGGGAAAAAGGCACCGAGCCGGCCTTCACGGGGCAGTATCACGATTCCAAGGAGCCGGGTCTCTACCGCTGCGTCTGCTGCGGCGAGCCGCTGTTCGACGCGAGCGAGAAGTTCGATTCCGGCTCGGGCTGGCCGAGCTTTTGGCAGCCGACCGCGCCGGACGTCGTGGCGACCGAAGACGACGTCAGTTACGGCATGCGTCGCACCGAGGTCATCTGCAGCGGTTGCGGCGCCCATCTCGGGCATGTCTTTCCCGACGGGCCGAGACCGACGGGGCTCAGATACTGCATCAATTCCGTGGCCTTGGCGTTCGAGCCCGACGCCTGATCGCATCGTCGCCGCCTCAGCGCGGGCTGATGGCGTCGACGGCCGTGCCCCAGACGCCGAGCTGCTTCGTACGGGCAATTCGCTCCATGGCGTGATACTCGAACGGCGCCCCCGGGAGTGCAAGTGCCCAACCGCGCTGGATGAGATAGGCGGCCAAGTCCTCGCCCGGGCTCAGCCCGGTGCGATCGACGTGGCAGATCGCTTGAATGCGCCCGGCCTCGGATCGGCCGCGCGGCTCGCAGCTCACGAAACCCCTGACGCGGAAGTCGAGCGCAAGTGCGCTGCGCGGCGCACAGCGCACGGGGCGCTCCCAGCGACGGCACTGGCGCTCGGTCTGCGGAAGATAGATCCCGTAAAGCTCGATCGTCTGTCCCTTGATCGAGAGTGAACCGTCGTCTTCGACGATAGGGATTCCAACGATCTCGCGGACGCCGGCGGCGAATGCCGGGGCGCCGAGGAGCAACGCTGCAAGTGCTCCCGCGAGGGCCGCGCCCGTGAAGCGGTCGATCGCCCGTCGCCTGCTCGGCAAGTCTCGGCGGGCCATCCGGTCAGCGGTCGCCCGCCGGGTCATCTTGCGCAGACCCGCTCGCAGGCGAATCTCCGGGGGCTGCTCCCTCGGCGGATGCCTCGGGATCGGCCGTGCGGCCCGGATCCTCCGGAGTCAGCATGTCCGGAATCATTTCCCCTCCGTTTGAGCCAGCGCCGGTGCCGAGCATGCCGGCCTTCGCGCTCTTGCCGGGAAACTCGAAGCGCATCTCCGGCCAGATCGCGAGCCCCTTCGCCGCCGACACCGTCCCGCCGGACGCCTCGTTCATGGCGGTCCCGCTCAGCGCGGTGCGCACGATCATGTCGCTCTGACCGGTGATCCCCGCGAGCCGGCCGGTTCCGCCGGTGAGCGTGAAGGTGCCCTTACAGGAGCCGGGCTCGCCGTTGCAATTGAACTCGGCATAGACGGAGTCACCGGTCGGGCTCTCGATGGTGCAGAAGCCGTGGCTCTCGAGCTGGTTGCTTAGGACATGGATGATCTGGGTCGAGGGACAGGTAAAGAGCGCCGCATCCAGGAGGCCTTCGCCGTGCTCGATGTACATGATGCCCTCGAAGGTGCCGATGAATTGGAGCTTGTCCACGGCGATCTGAAAAAGCTGACCGTTCGCCTCCCAGGGTGCGAGAATCTTGGCGGTGCCCTCCTCCGCAACGGCGGTCCGGGCCAGCGGCAGAGCCAAGGCGAAGATAAGGGTTATGTGGATCGGTCTAAACATGGTGTCTATGGTGTCTCCGGAATGCGTTGATCGAGCTCGCCCGAGCCGGCCCCCAGTTTAGCAGTCCGGATCGGAGCTTGGCTCTGCTAACATCGGTCCTTGGCGATCGAGGTCGAGCGGGAGGCGTAGCGACGTGCGGATTGTGCATTTGACGGCCTTGAGCGAGGTTTCGCGATGACTCCCGGCGAGACCTCCGGAACCTTGCTGCTGGGCTGGCGTGAATGGGTCGCTCTACCCGAGTTGGGGCTGAGCCTCGTCAAGGCCAAGGTGGACACGGGGGCGCGCACCTCCACACTCCATGCCTTCTATGTCGACGGCTTCCATCGGGGCCGCGAGCGCTACGTGCGCTTCGGCGTGCATCCGCTGCAGAAACGCACCGACGTGGTGATCCACGGCGAGGCTCTGGTCATCGACCAACGGCGGGTGACCGACTCGGGCGGTCACCGCGAGGATCGCTACATCATTCGCAGCCGGCTCATGCTTGCCGGGCAGGATTGGCCGATCGAGATGACCCTGACGAATCGCGAGACCATGCTGTTTCGGATGCTGCTCGGTCGCACCGCACTTGCCGGCCGTGCCCGGGTCGATCCGGCGCGCTCCTTTCTGACCGGGCGGGTGGCGCGACCCCGGGAACACTACGACTGACGTCCTCAGGTCGGTATCCGTTGCGCCGGCGCCTCGCCCATCGCCTCCCAATCGAACCTGGGCAAATGGTCGAAGACGCCGCGGATACCCTCGTTCCAACTGTAGGACAGCGACCGCAGAGCCGGCGAATCGGCGGTCAGCTTGAGTCGATGGGTCAGGGTCAGGCTGTCCTTGGCATAAATGGCGACCTCGAACGGCGGGCCGACCGTCACGTTCGAGCGCGAGGTGGCGTCCAGAGAGACCACGCACAGACGCGCCCCGTTCTCCAGCGACAGGTCCGGCTCGGCGATACGATCCAGCGCCGGCTTGCCGTATTTGGTCTCGCCGATCTGCAGGTAGGGCGTCTGGGGCGAGGCCGCGAAATAATTGCCCTGCGGATAGATCAGATAGAGACCATGCGGCTGACCGGCAATCTGGCCCCCTAGAATGAGCGTGGTCTCCGCACTCACACCGCTTTGGTGCAGTGTCGGGGCATGATCGCGCTGCACCCCGACGCTGACCCGTCCAACATAATCCGCTGCCTCGAAGAGATAACGCGCACTCAACAGGTCGATCCGCGAGCGCTCGCGGTGTGGATCCGTGATCGCCGCCGTGTCGCGCGGCTGATCGAGGTCACGTCGAATGCGGTTCAGCACCTCCTGCGTGGTCGCCAGGTTGCCCGCGGACATGAGGATGAAGATCCGGTCCGCAGCGGGTTGGAAGACATGGAGCTTGCTGAAGGTGGTGACATAGTCGACGCCGGCATTGGTGCGGGAGTCGGCGGCCATTACGAGGCCCTCGTCGAGGGCGAGTCCGAGACAGTAGGTCATGGCGATCGTGTCTGTATGGTCATTGTCGGGTGGTCATGCTCCGGCGGTCATGTTCGGGCGGTCGCGTGACTGCGGTCGCTCGCGTAGGTCTCCGACCCGCGGGGTCGAGAGGATGTGCGGAGTGTCCGAAGACGCATCCGCGGACGACGGCCGCCCCACCGCGTGCGCGGATAGACGGCGTGGCCCCGCGTCCAGCATACTCCGGCCATGAGGTTTCGAGGTCGATCAACGGTCGATCGGCGTCGCAAATCGTTTCGGCCGAGCCATCCCCGACACCTGGTCTGCGAGTAAGTACCATGAGTATCGATTGGAATGCCTACCCCTCCGAGGGTTTTTACGACGAGCTGGTCACCGGCAACGGGCATCGGGCGATCGCCGGTCTGCTTGCCGATCTCGAGGCACTCGGCCCCGAGGAGCTGGTGGCCCGCCAGGAGGCCGCCGATGTTTCGATCAAGGAGATGGGGATCACCTTCACCGTCTATTCGGAGGAAGGCGGCGCCATCGATCGAACCTGGCCCTTCGACATCATTCCCCGCATTATCGCTCAGTCCGAGTGGGAGCGTGTGGATGCCGGGCTGCGCCAGCGCGTGCAGGCCCTGAACCTCTTCATCGACGACCTCTACCACGATCAAAAGGTCATCAAAGACGGTGTCTTCCCGGCCGAGGTCCTCGCCAAATCGGTCAACTTCCGCCCCCAGTGCGTCGGTGTCGACCCGCCCTTGGGGATCTGGGCGCATATCTGTGGCTCGGATCTGGTGCGCGACGCGGACGGGACCCTCTACGTTCTCGAAGACAACCTGCGTGTCCCCTCGGGCGTCTCCTATATGCTGGAGAACCGTCTGGTCACCAAACGCGTGCTGCCCGAGCTGTTCGAGCACTATGCACCGCTGCCGGTCGACGATTATCCGTCGGAGCTCTTCGACACCCTGGCGGCACTCTCGCCCCGCCCCGCGGACTATCCCGCGGTAGTCGTGCTGACCCCCGGCATCTACAACTCGGCCTATTTCGAGCACTCCTATCTGGCGCAACAGATGGGTTGCGAGCTGGTGGAAGGGCGCGATCTCTTCGTCGATAAGGACGACTGCGTCTACATGCGAACCGTCGACGGGCTCGCCCGCGTCGACGTCGTCTATCGCCGCATCGACGACCTCTTCCTCGATCCCGAAGCCTTCCTTCCGGACTCCGCACTCGGCGTGCCCGGACTCATGCGCGCTTGGAAGGCCGGCAACGTCGCCCTAGCCAATGCACCCGGCGCCGGGGTGGCCGACGACAAGGTCGTCTATGCCTTCGTGCCCGAGCTGATCCGCTATTATCTCGACGCGGACCCGATCATTCCGAACGTCCCGACCTACCGCTGTATGGAGGCGGACGCCTTGGCCTACACGCTCGAGAACATGGAACGGATGGTCGTGAAGCCCGCCAACGAGTCCGGCGGCTACGGCATGCTGGTGGGGCCCGCATCGACCAAGGCCGAGCGCGAGCACTTCGCGGAGCTGATCAAAAAGGACCCGCGCAACTACATTGCCCAGCCGGCGCTGAAGCTCTCGACCGTGCCGACCATCATCGGCAAGAAGCTCGAGCCGCGTCATGTGGATCTGCGTCCATTCATCCTCTCGGCGGATCGCCAGCAGGTCACGATGGGCGGGTTGACGCGGGTGGCGATGCGCAAAGGGTCTTTGGTCGTGAACTCCTCCCAGGGCGGCGGCAGCAAGGACACCTGGATCGTGCCCGAGCCGCCGCAGACCGACGAATGAGCGGCCGAGCCGTCGGCAGGGACCGAAGCGAATCCAATCGAGCATAGGGGTCGGAACACATGCTCTCGCGTGTTGCAGAAAACATCTACTGGATGGCCCGCTATGTCGAGCGTGCCGAAAACACCGCCCGTATCGTGACGGTCAACGCCAATCTCCTGCTCGACCTGCCCAAGGGCATCGCGCCGGGTTGGAGGCCGTTGGTCGACATCACGGGGGCAAATGCGCTGTTCGAGGAGCATTACAAGGACTATAGCGAGCGCAACGTGGTGCGCTTTTTTATCGCCGACGAGCGCAATACCGGATCAATCGCCTCCGCCTTGGTCGCGGCGCGCGAGAATTGCCGCACCATTCGCGATTTCGTTCCCCGCGAGGCATGGGAGCTGCTGAACGAGATCTATCTCTTCGCCCGCGAGGATCTCGCCAAAGGGATGACCAAAGGCGGTCGGCACGCCTATCTGAAGCGGGTGATCCAGGGCGCGCAGAACATCAACGGCCTGCTCTCCGGGACCATGCTGCACGACCAGGGCTATGATTTCCTGCACCTCGGGCGCTTTCTGGAACGCGCGGATATGACCACGCGCATCATCGACGTGCGCTCCGCCAATCTGCTGCCGGAGGAGACGACCGAGCTGCGGCCCTTCGAGACCATTCAATGGGTCAGCGTGCTGAAATCCATGACGGCCTATCAGGCTTACCGGCGCAGCGAGCAGATTCGCGTGCTGCGCGGTCCGGTCCTGCGTTTTCTCTTCCAGAACGGGACCTTCCCCCGCTCGGTCGTGCATTGCATCGAAGCCCTGCGGACCAGTCTTTCAAAGCTGCCGCGCAACGAGTCCGCCTTGCGCGTGGCGGGACGGCTCAAGCGCAATCTCGAAGGGACCGAGCCGCGTCGACTCAATCAGCAACAGCTGCATGCCTTTATCGATGACCTTCAGGTCGGGATCGGCGATCTGCACGAGGAGCTTGCGCGGACCTGGTTTCCGCCACCTCCGGAGGCGCAGACACAATCGCAGACGCAGGAGTGAAGCTGAATCGCGTCCGGAGCGAGATGCGCGGTCGGTGTATCGGTTCGGTGTTGGATCAAAATACGGGGCTTGGTGCAACGCGATTCAGAAAGCGGGAAACAGGGTGCAAACATAAACCCATCAGCGGCAAGATTGGTGGTGCGGCTGCATCGTTTTGGATCGCGACGCTCGTCGGGTGTCGATTGGACGCCTCGGGGAAAACCCTGCACCATGGCGATTCCTTCTCGCCGAACCGGGAGCCGACGGTGACCTCAGACCCTCTGTCGATCGTGGATGCCTACTTCGCCGCCCAGTCGGCAAGAGATTTCGAGGCGATGCGCGGCTTTCTCGCCGACCAGGGTTTTTGCTATCGCAGTCCGATTGCGATGTTCGATCGGGCGGATGAGTTCATCCAGTATGCCGCCGTGTCGAGCGGCATCATCCTCGACCGAGAGATCCGAAAGGTCTTTGTGGACGGCGACGATATTTGCCATTTCATGACCTATCGGATCCAGATCTCCGAGAAGCTCGCCGTCGAGGCCGCGCAATGGTCGCACGTGCATGAGGACCGGATCCAAAGGATCGAGGCGATCTTCGACGCCTCGGCCTATCGCGAGCTCTTCCCGAGCGACGAGCCCGCACCCTGAGCCATCCTCAGTCCGCGGCGGGCAACCACCGCGCCAAGGTCTCGCGCAGATCGGCGAGCTTGACCGGCTTGGCGAGATAGTCGTCCATCCCGGCCTCGAAACAGGCCTCCCGATCCGTGGCCATCGCGTTGGCGGTCATGGCGATGATGGGGGTGTGCGGACGACCTTCGCGACGCTCCCGCTCCCGCCATTGGCGCGTTGCCCCGAGGCCGTCGAGAACCGGCATCTGCATATCCATCAGGACGGCATCGTAGCGTTCGCTCGCGAGTCGTTCGATCGCCTCGGCGCCGTTCCGAACCAGGTTCGGCTCGATGCCGAGTCGCATCAGCATCCCGATCGCCACCTGTTGGTTCACCGGATTGTCTTCGGCCAGCAACACGCGCCCCTTGAAAGGCCGATCGAGCATCGGCGCCTCACCCGCCGTCGGCTCGGCCGAATCGGGCTGATGCTCGAACGGCAGTCGGATGCGGAACAGAGAACCCCGGCCGAAGGTGCTCTCGACCTGGATGTCGCCCCCCATCAGCTCGATCAGATCCTTGCTGATGGCGAGCCCGAGACCGGAACCACCGAAGCGCCGCGTCGTGGAGCCGTCCGCCTGGACGAACGGTTTGAAGAGACGCTTGAGCTGCTCGGGCGTCATGCCGATCCCGGTGTCGGAGATCTCGAAGCAGAGTCGGCTGCGCTCGCCCTCATCCGCACAGACCTCGACACGCAGCGCAACCTCGCCCGAGAGCGAGAACTTCACCGCATTGCCCAAGACGTTGTTCAGGATTTGGCGCAAACGATGGGGATCGCCGAGGACGCGGGTGGGTAGTCCCGGCTCCACGAAGCAGACCAGATCGATCTGTTTGCTGCGCGCGCTGGCCGTGAAGAGGCCGGCGACATCCTCGACGAGACGGCGAAGATCGAAGGGGATCTGCTCGAGGTCGAGTCGCCCGGACTCGATCTTGGAGAAATCCAGGATGTCGTTGATGACGTTGAGCAGACTCTCGGCCGAGGAGTGCGCCACCTCCACCAACCCCTTCTGCTCGGCGCTCAAGCGCCCGTGCGAGAGCATCTCCAGCAGACCGAGCACGCCGTTCATGGGCGTGCGGATCTCGTGGCTCATGTTGGCGACGAACTGACCCTTGGCGATGCTCGCCGATTCGGCCTGCTCCTTGGCAATCACCAGCGCCGCCTCGGTCGCGCTTCGCTCCTCGATCTCGCGCTCCAGATCCCGGTTCAATGCGGCGATCCGCTCCTTTTCCCGCGTCAAACTGGCGATCAGATCGAGATTGACGTGTCCCAGCTCGAGCGAATGACGCAGGGTGCGATGGTAACGACGCGCGTTCAGCCACATGAAGACGGCGAACAGCAGGATCAGCGCGAGAAAGGTAAAGGCCAGCTCGTCGCCGATGACGATCATCCGCAGCGCAAAGGGCACCAGCGCACCGAGCATGTAGAAGAGATACGCGATCAAGCAGGCGCTCAAGCTCGGGATCGCTCCCGCGACCATCCCGGAGATGACGAAACCGAGAAAGACCTGGTAGGTCAACACATGGCTGGGGAGCAGGAAGACCGAGAGGCCCCAGGCAAGGCCGGTTGCGGCGGCACCCAACGCGAATCGACGGGTCCAATCCGCGGACGAGCGGGCCTCGCCGGCTCCTCGATAGCGCACCATCAGGAGCCCGCGGGCGATCAGGATCACGAGCAGCGCGGCAAACCAGACCCAGGCCCCGGCCGGGGACGAGACTAGGCTCATCGCGGCCGCCACCAGCAGGGCGTTCGCTGCGGTGATGACCAGGCTGGCGGGAAGCTGCTCGAACAGGAGACGTGTGAGATCCGCCTCGATCGGTGCATCCGTCGCGGCGTCGTGCGGTAGGCCGTTGCCGGGGCGCAGCATGATCGATCAGCTCTGCCCGGAATCGACGAACGGAGCCGGAGACGCCGTCGTGTCGAGTGCGCGGGCGAGGTCACGCAACGTCATGGCGCCGAGTGCCGCGTCGATCGCCCGATCGATGCCCTGCTCGATCCGCCCGATCTCCCCGCCCGGGAGGGTTCCTCGGCAGCCGCTCTCGCGTTCTTCGAAGCAGCGCACGGCATCGAGCATCGCCTTGACCGAGATACCGTCGGTTGCGCGCGCCGGGACGAAGGTCGGAGAATCCCCCGCAGTGCGAATCAGGAACCCCGACTCCTCGAGCACGCCCAACATCCGTTCGGCATTGGTCCGGGGAACCTCGAGGGTCCGCGCAAGCTCCTCGCTGCTCCAGGGCGGCTCGCCCGACTCATAGCGGCGGGCCACTTGCCCGGCGAGGATCAAGGCGAGACGCTCGCGCTGTCGATTGCTCAATTGCAGATCGCGCGAACGGATCCTCAGATACTCCGGGTGTTGGTGATAAAAGGCGATGCTTGCGCCGATCAGCAGGATCAACCAGGCGATGTAGATCCAGATCATGAAGAGGATCAGGATCGCAAGGCTCGAATAGACGGCCATCAGGCGTGTCGAGCTGGCCATGAAATAGGAGAACATCCCCCCGATCACCTCCCAAAGGAGCCCGGCGATGAGTGCCCCGACAACCGCGGAGACGACATGGACCCGCGTGTTCGGCACGAAGACGTAGAAGAAGGCGAACGTCAGCGAGATCATCGTGTAGGGACCGAGCTGCCCCAACGCATGCCAGACATGCCCGAACGGCTTTGCCTCGATGATCGATTGAACGAAGGGATTCCCGCCGAGCGAGGCCGAGAGCCCGACGGCCGAGAAGAAGAGCACGGGGCCCACAAGGATGACGCTCAAATATTTGCTGAAACGCTGCGAGAAGGAGCGTTGGGTGGCAACCCGCCAGGTGAAGTTGAAGACCTGCTCGATCTTCTGGACCAGCGAGATGACGGTGTAGATCAGCAGTGCGAGTCCGACCGACCCCAGGACACCCACCCGCATGTTGTCGACGAAGCCAATGATCTGGGTGGTGATCTCCACACCGCCCTCGCCGAGCGGAGCGAGCACCTTCAGGAGCAAAGGCTCCAATTGATTGTGGACGCCGAACCCCTTCAACACCGAGAAGGTCACCGCCAGCAGCGGCACCAGGGCCAAGATGGTCGTGTAGACCAGACTCATGGCTTGGAGGGACAGATAGCCCTGTGTCAGGTCGCGGGTCAGCGCATAAATCAAACGGCCGAGCCAGATCGGAAGGGCCTGCCAGCGCGGCATCTCCTCGAGCCGACGACTCCAGAGCAGCGCGTCGATGCGCTCGGACACGGGCATGGCGTGATTCATGTGCGCTCTCTCGGGGAGGAGTCGGACGGCACTTCCGGCCGCTTGCCGTCGCTTCATTATATCGGGTCGTTGCACCTTGTCGCCGCGATATAGCCGGGGATTTGCGCCGACTTGAAGCCTGCTCGCGGCCTCTCCATCTCCGTACTCCCGAGGGCGTGACGATCCACGGCCCTGCGCATCCGTCATCATCGACTCCTTTTGCGGTTCATCGACATTCCCTCACCCAACGACGAGCAAGCCCATGCGTTCTCTCTGCAACTTTGTCGGGGCTTCGGCCCTCCTATCCTCGTCCGCCGCCTTCGCGGCGGACGAGCCGCAAACCCTGACGCCGATGTCCGACGACATCCACGCCCCCGTGTTCGAGCTCCAAGGGCCCGCCGGGGAGCCGCAACGTCTTCTCGATCATCGCGGCAAGCCCGTGATCCTCAACTTCTGGGCGACCTGGTGCCCGCCCTGTCGCGCCGAGATGCCCTCGATGCAGCGTGCCCACGAAACCGTCACCGACGAGGGCATCTCGGTGATCGCCGTCAACGTCGGCGAGGACGCCGAGACCATCGCAGGGTTCCTGAGCGAAACCGACATCGACTTCCCGATCCCGATGGATGTCGACTCCGAGGTCGTGCAGAGGTACCCCGTCAAGGGTCTTCCAACCACCTTCGTCATCGATCCCGACGGCCGCCTTGTCTACAGCGCCACCGGCGAGCGCGAGTGGGACGATCCCGCGCTGCTCGATCAGGTGCGGGCCCTTAGGACCGTCCGTTAGACCGCGGGCGGGCGATGCCCGCGGTCTATCGTTGTCCAGTGGACGGGTAATGCACCCATGAGACATAGGTCCAGTGTTACAAGCACTGGTTTCAATCCGCGCCCGGCCAATTGGCCGGGCGATGCGGATGTTCCCGGAGGAGTCCGGTAAGCACATGCAGTTTCAATCCGCGCCCGACCAATTGGCCGGGCGATGCCGCACAGGGAGCAACGATTACACGGGCGTGGAACGTTTCAATCCGCGCCCGACCAATTGGCCGGGCGATGCCGGACTACATTCGTGCTGATAACACGTCTCGGGAGTTTCAATCCGCGCCCGACCAATTGGCCGGGCGATGCACGAGCTCGGAACCTTTATCGTACCAAACGAGCTGTTTCAATCCGCGCCCGACCAATTGGCCGGGCGATGCCCGGCATCATACTGTCGAAGATACGCCAACGCCTGTTTCAATCCGCGCCCGACCAATTGGCCGGGCGATGCCCTCCCACCATTGGGAGCGCCGATCCCGTGAATCGGTTTCAATCCGCGCCCGACCAATTGGCCGGGCGATGCGTCCGAAGTGTCTTGAGTCAGCAGCACGATATCCTGTTTCAATCCGCGCCCGACCAATTGGCCGGGCGATGCGCCACCACCGAGAACATGATGGTAAACCCATAACCGTTTCAATCCGCGCCCGACCAATTGGCCGGGCGATGCCTGCCGCGCCACAGGATTTCGAGCCGCCAATCGGCGTTTCAATCCGCGCCCGACCAATTGGCCGGGCGATGCTCCAAGCCGATGCCGGGGATCCACGACTTCTGAAAGTTTCAATCCGCGCCCGACCAATTGGCCGGGCGATGCTAGTGACTCATGCGTAAACCCTCGGGTGTGCGGCGTTTCAATCCGCGCCCGACCAATTGGCCGGGCGATGCCACTGCTCGGTGTAGTCGAACGAGATGCCGACGATGTTTCAATCCGCGCCCGACCAATTGGCCGGGCGATGCTTGCCCCGGAGCGCACGCGCTGGATTACCCTCTGGTTTCAATCCGCGCCCGACCAATTGGCCGGGCGATGCTACCGATCGCCATGGCTTACGCCTCCTGTGCCGCGGTTTCAATCCGCGCCCGACCAATTGGCCGGGCGATGCCATGCCTCGGTGGCGATGGTGTAGCGGTGGAAGCCGTCGTTTCAATCCGCGCCCGACCAATTGGCCGGGCGATGCTCGGGGTCTCGCAGCAAACCCAGTCGATGGAGCTTGTTTCAATCCGCGCCCGACCAATTGGCCGGGCGATGCTGAGGGTGTCGTTCGCGCGGGTCAGGTAGGTGTTGTTTCAATCCGCGCCCGACCAATTGGCCGGGCGATGCCTCGTCGTGGACGTCGACCCGCCCGCCGACGGCATGTTTCAATCCGCGCCCGACCAATTGGCCGGGCGATGCGATGGCCGGCGACGAGGTCGTCATGCCCGCGAACACGTTTCAATCCGCGCCCGACCAATTGGCCGGGCGATGCGGGCTGTCGTTCGCACGGCGACGACGGCGGATGAAGTTTCAATCCGCGCCCGACCAATTGGCCGGGCGATGCGCACGTCAGGCCGCACACACCAGGAAGCGCACATGTTTCAATCCGCGCCCGACCAATTGGCCGGGCGATGCCCAGCACGACGTCGATCTTTGTCGAGATGCAAAGCGTTTCAATCCGCGCCCGACCAATTGGCCGGGCGATGCCTGCGTTGGCCGGATGCGGCGTCGAGCTCCGAGTCGTTTCAATCCGCGCCCGACCAATTGGCCGGGCGATGCTCAGGTCTGCCTCGGCGTCTGGGCTTGGTGGATGGTTTCAATCCGCGCCCGACCAATTGGCCGGGCGATGCCGGTCACGGTCCTCGGTGGTGTAGGGCATGCGCAGTTTCAATCCGCGCCCGACCAATTGGCCGGGCGATGCCATCGTTTCGCGCGGACCCTGGACGGAGCAGGGCGTTTCAATCCGCGCCCGACCAATTGGCCGGGCGATGCGACGAAGCGGCGACGGTTGAGGTAGGCATGTTTTCCGTTTCAATCCGCGCCCGACCAATTGGCCGGGCGATGCCGCTCAACACCCCGGCGCTCTACCTGCAGCTCGAGTTTCAATCCGCGCCCGACCAATTGGCCGGGCGATGCGGGCGACGCGGGTCATGCCGTCGGCGGGCGGGTCGTTTCAATCCGCGCCCGACCAATTGGCCGGGCGATGCGACCAGTCCGCCGCCTCCGGGTTTCAATCCGATCTGTTTCAATCCGCGCCCGACCAATTGGCCGGGCGATGCCCGAGCGGCTACGCGCTGCCGACCCTTGCCGCAGCGTTTCAATCCGCGCCCGACCAATTGGCCGGGCGATGCTCCGCGCATGCAATCCGTTGATTCTGCGAAGGAGTACGACGAGCTTGCGCGATCCTGGCCGACGGGGCAAGTGCCCGGAGGCGGTGCTCTCGGAGGGGAGCTTTGGAGTCCATGGAAAACAACCCGTTAGGCGTTGCGCGAACCTGCCGGGTTTTCGTCGTTGCTTTGGGTTCGCGCGTCATACGAGGAGAGGACCTTCGAAATCGACCGAGCGAAATACTCCATACTGCTTTACGTGTATGTCTTGGGGTTCGGTGAGTCGGTAGAAACGCAGATTGTCTTCCTCCAGATTGATCTCGGCGAGCAAAGCCCGCTCCAGTTCTTCGTACTGCATCTGGTTGACCTGACATTCGAAAACGGATTTCTGGACGCGCTGACCGACACGTTCGCAGACTTTGGCAACCCTGCGCAGCCGGCGCCGGCCTTCGGGGGTCTCCGTGGAGACGTCGTAGGTCGCGATGATGAGCATCAGGCGGAGACTCCGTCACTTTGCGAGATAGGGGAGATAGCCTTGCATGTCGCCTCGCAGCGTACGCGCGAAGATGCGGGCCTGCACGAAGGGCAGGAGCCCGAGGGGCATCTTGTTCTCCGACAAGGGGTGGGTGATCTCCTCCTGCTTGCGCTCCTGCCATGCGGTGACGACTTGGCGGCGCCCTTGGTCGTTGAGCATGACCGCCCCGCCCTCGCGTTCGTCGAAATCCTTCGCGTTGATCTGACCGCGGTTGATCAGAGTGAGGGCCAACCGATCAGCAAAGACTGATCGGAATTCCTCTTGGAGATCCAGGGCCAGCGCGGCGCGGCCTGGACGCACGGCATGCAGAAAGCCGAGCTGGGGGTCCAGTCCGACCGACTCGGCTGCGGATCTGCAGTCGTTCATCAGCATCGAATACAGGAAGGAAATGAGCGCATTGAAGCGGTCCCGCGGTGGGCGTCGGGTGCGGCCGTCCAAGGCGAAGCTCTGTCGGGCCTGAGGTTTAACGACGAGATTGAGGGCTGCAAAGTAACCGCGCGCGGCCTCTCCTTCGATCCCGCGCAAGGTATCCAGGTCCGCGGCACCCGGAACGGCGCGAAGCGACGCCGCGAGAGCGTCGGCTGCGCTTGTAAGGGTTTCGGCTTCGCCGGGATCGGCGGATTCGCGGGCACCGCGCTGCAGAACCGAGCGGCTGTTTCGAAGTTTGCCGGCCACCATGGCGCGTGCGGCGGTCAACGCAAACTCGGTATCGAGCGCGGCCCGATGTTGGGCTTGGCGGAGCAGGATATTTCCCGAGACGGGCCCCTCCAAGCGTGCCTTGAAGCGGCCGGAGTTATCAAGCAGAACCAGCGACTTCCCCTCGTCCGCCAACCGATGCATCAGGGCCGGGGAGACCAACACGTTACCGAAGCAGACCAGAGCGCCGATGTGATGAAGCGGAACGCGCAGCTTGGTCTCCCGCTCGACCTCGATGCGGACCGTAGCGTTGTCCAGGTGCGCATAGGCGTTCGGCGTCATGACGTAGAGAGTGTTTTGTACGCTGTGCATGTCCTTAGGGCTCCTGCTTAGGCCGAAACGCCATCGCTGACGGCCTGTGGATCAACCGAACAGTTCTTTCAGCAACTGCTCCCGCGTCAATCCATGGTGCACTGCCACGCTGTTGAGGATGGCCGAGAGGGTGCCCATCCGAATCGGATCATGATTCGGAATAGTGACATGTCGCTCGCCCGCCCGGGTGGTGGCCAGTCGGATGTGGCTACCGGTCTGCCGATCCTGGACGTAACCGAGCGTGCGGAGGGCCTGTATGAGCGTGGTCGCCGACAGGTCGCGTGGGATCTTCACGCGGCGATGACCTCCTCGCGCGTGATGTGGAGATGGATAAGGCTGGGACGCTCCACGGAATCGAAGTGGCAGCGCACGGCATCGCGCAGTTGAGCGTGCAGTGCGTCCAGGTCGTCCGCCTCGGTGAAGATGTCGGCCCCGATGGCACGGGCCAGGTAGCCACCTTCGGGAGCATTTTCGACGACGAAATGGATGTCGGTCATGGTTTGATCCTCTTTGACGTACGTGCGGATCCTTCTGAATCATCGGGCTGGAAGAGGGAGTGTAAGGCCGCGACGTGTCGATCGACTGCCGCGGTGCCCGCCGGATCGCAGATCGCGTTCAAGGAGCACTGATCACAGCGGCGGTCGTTGACGGGCGGCGGTAGTCGGCCGGAAGCCAGCATTGCACGAATCGCCTCGGCGCTCTCGACCACCAAGCGGCGCAGCTCAGGGGTCATCAGAACCTCCCGGCGGCGCCGGCTGGCGGCATGGTAGATGGCCCCCTTGAGGACTGCACGGCCGAATATCTCCTCCAGACACAACGCTTGAGCGACAAGTTGCAGATCGTCGTTGATGTGCTTTTTTCTCGGACCGTGCTTGTATTCGACCGGATAGATGGTCCCATCCGGCCAGAGCTCGACCACGTCGCACTTGCCGATCAGTCCGTACCGATCGCTCCAGACCGGCAGGGCGTATTCCAGCCGCGCTCCCTCATGCCCGGCCACATGTGAGGCTCGGTCAACCTTTTCGTGCTCGGCATTGCCCCTGGCGGTGTGGACGTTCTGCTCGAACTCGCCGTCGAGGTAAATGAGTCCGCAACGCCTGGGGCAATAGCTGTATTGGTTGAGCGCGGAAAGGTTGACGGGGTCGACCGCCATGGCCGCGGGCACCAGCCCTGTGTCGTCGTTCATTTCCACTTTCCGGACCCTCAGCAGCACTCAAACGAGGCGTTGAAGGATCAACGCCTTGCCTGACACAAGATCCAGCTCACGCCGCGACCGTGGCGGTTTTACCGTCGAGCAACAGCTCGACCCCGGCGGGAAGACGCTCCGGATGTGTTCTGACCACATAATCGGCGAAGGTGCGCGGGGAACCCTTCAGGTCCGTTTGGTGATCGATCTCGATGATGGCGTTCGTCTGCTGGCGACCCGGCCCGGAGAAGTCGAGCAGCCTTTGGGCGGGGGCGCAGCCGAGCATGGATTGTCGCACCCGCTGAGTCGCATCGCTGTCGGTGCCGACATGCTTGAAGACATAGAGTCCTCGGCAGGCCATGATACCCTTGGACGCCGAGCGGTCGTGGTCCCACATGCCGAGCAGGGCCTCCCAGAGATGGGCTAGGTCCTCTTCGGAGAAGCCGGTGCCTTGGGCGAGATGGGCTGAGATGAACCCTTTGCAGGCGTAGAGACCGTAGGGGATCAGGGATTTCCGGCCCATGGTGCGCAGAGTGTCCTCAGGAGCTTGCTCCTCAAGGGCCAACAATTGCTCACTATTCATGCCATCTTTTTCTTCTACGCCGTGTTTCTTCTTGGTCAAGTTGGCGTCGGCAACACGAGTAATGCTCATATCCATAGGCATTATGGCATCTACGGATCGAGAGAACGCAATTTGCACAGGGCCTCGTACTTGACCAGCGTTGGCGCCAGTGCTCATGACTGCCCCGAAGGTCCTGATGTCAAAAAAGTTTGCGCACATCCATTCACGGGCATTTCTGACCTTCTTCTTCGTGGCCTTAGCAGGTATTTCGCCGTTAGCTTTCTCATGGGCAAGGGCTATTGGCCTGTTCAAATTGGTTGAATGCTCGATAAAGACCGCATTGGGCGCTGCATTGCCAAACGCCACCTGAATATAGTTGCGCACCCGCCGCTTAATGGCCACATCGGACACAAGCCCATGCATGTCCTCAGGATCGATTCGGGGGCTGTTGCCGGCATCCGGATCGCCGTTTGGATTCCCGTTCTCACAGTCGAAAAGATAAAGAAATTCGTAGCGGTTCTGGATTGTATTCATTGGTCATCTCCTTGTGCTGAATCCCTACTGGTTTCATTCGGTGCATCGGTCGTGGTGTCTTTTTTTCCTGGCCGCAGCGCGGCGAGTTGCTGGTAGTAGCCCAGAGCAAAGAGGCCCTGACCTTCGAGATCGAGGATACGGGGAGCACCGTCACCGAGCCGGCCCATGATCTCGGCCAACTGGCTCTCGTACCACCAAGCGAGCTTGACTTCGAGTTTGCCCAAGTGATTGCGCGCATTGGCGGAAAGGCGACCGAGAACCAGCCCCGGAGTCTGACTGGCGGCTGAGTAGAACCGCTGGACCACACCGGCGCCGACATCGCCCAAGGCCGCGCGTTGAAGGTTGGCGAAGACCGCAAGGAGTCTTCCGCAATGGTAGGCGGGGGCCGGGTGGTCGACGTTGAGATAGGGGGTCATGGTGGGGTCACCTCCTGTTGTGAGTCGAACGAAATAGGCCCGTATGAGGCCCATACGGGCGTGATTGATGGGTGGTTGATCCTTATCGATGACCTCGGTCCGAAAGCGGCCAAGGGCTTGGGCCATGACGGACCGGGGAATCGGCAAGCCTTGTACGGCGACACGCCAAAGGGTCGCGGCGGTCGGCGCGGGCAGATCCTTCAAGTCTCGAACCAGAGCGCCGCAGACCGCCAAGAACTTGGGGTCGTGGGCAATCGCACGACCATCACGCGCGACGATCGCGAGGTCCGAGAACCAGGCTGAGATCTGTTCGGCCAGGTCTTCGAAACGGCCTTCCATCCAGTCCCGGATCATGACCCGCCCGGCGGCACCGGCGAGCGTCAGTGCGTAGTAGTGGTTGTTGCCCAAGTCGGCGCGCTCGCCGGAGCGGATGGCATCAAGCAGACGGCGGACCGCGGCGAGTGCGGCGGCCTCGGCTTGCTCTTTGTTTTCCATGCCCATCAGGAGCGCGATTAGGTCCTCGTCGGGGCCGATGGTTTTTTGATACCAATGCACGACGAGCGTATTGGCGAGCTTCCGGCTATGTTTGTGAATGAGATCATTGAGTCCGTCGGCATACCGCTGCGCGGCCTGCTCGCCGATCGCTGCATTGTTGGATTGGCTCAGTCCATAGGAGGCAAAAGATGGCTTATCGAAACCGACCATCACGTCGCCCATCGCGATTCCGCCGACGCTCGAGAGGCCAGTTATCTTCGGATGAGTGGCCAGTGGGCGAACAGTGTTTCCGCTCAGGAGGCAAAGCATGGTGCCTTCTGGAGCCAACTTATCTCCGAGATCCAGCTGCAACTCCGGCGTTGTACCGCCCAGATCGGCCTGGCGCCAATCGCGCCACCAACGCTGAACCTCCAAGTCGTCTCGCGGATCCTGCCCGCCGATTCGCCAGGTCATCCAGTCAGTCGGTTTGGCCTTGTGCTCCCTCAAGGCTGCTCGGACCTCCGCAACCCGCTCGGAATCGGCCATGAGGTCGGCAAGCGACGACAGTGCCGTCACCGTATCCGCCGCCTGTCGGAGAAGATCGACATAGTAGGCGTGACGTTTGCCGGTTTTGTCGTCGGGGGCCTCGTCGCCCTTGATCAGCAGGGTGACGTATTGGCAGGACTCGACCAGGAAATGGGCGCGGCCCCCGGCATTCATGCCGTGCATGTCTGGACAGCGGTTGAGATCCCGACCACGTTTTCCGTCGCCTAAGGGGAGAATGTTGAGGAAACGACCATCGGCGGCCAATTCGGCGGACCATAGGACTTCTCGGGACTTGAAGCCGGGCTCCGATGCGGTCAGATGCGCATCGGCATATTCGGCAAGTTGCTGAAGCATCGTCAGATCCCTCCCGGCTTCTTGACGGCATCGCTGTCGAAGGGCGGTATCTCCAGAACACCAGCTACGAGGGTAGCGTCGAACAAGCTGATGAAAGGCCGCTCTCCATCCTTGACGCTCTCGCGCGAGAGGTCGAAGACGTCGTAAAGCATGAGTCCAAGATGCTGGTCGAGCGGGATCGGTGGTTGTGCCGCCGCCACCGGCTCATCCAGATACTCGAAGAAAGCCGGAAACTCGCGACATCCGAAGTAGGGCTGTTGGAAGCACTTGCCGGCGCGGGCGCGACGTTGGAATTGGCTGTTCATGGCGCCCCGTTCTGCTGCGAACGCGGGCTTGGGGACGATCCGGGCGGTCAGGCGGTAACGGACGTTCTTGAGCGCCATGGTCTGACGTTGCGTGCGCCCCTTCTTATCAGTGCCGAGCTCGTCCTTACCGCCGTCCGCCCAGAGCGGCTCAGGGTTGGCGGCACCCCTCATCCACTTGTTCAGCACGGCGGTCCCCGGTACCCGATCCTTGACTTCATTGCGTCTCAAGGCGATGTAGCGGGGTGGCTCAAGCACCTCGACGCGGGTTATTTGCCAATGGAAATAAGGCCGTACGCGGTCGCCTTCCCGGCGGGCGTCCCAGTAGATTGCGTCGAAGATGCCCCGTGCGGCAGACGGAGTAATGACGGGATAAGAGAAGCGTTCGACCTTCATCTCAGGTCGGGTGAAGCAGGCGAAGTCGCCCCAGACTTCCAGGGTGTGCGTTCCGTTGACCATGGTTCCTCCTATGGATTGCGGATCCGTATGCTGATCGGTGCTCGGAGACCAATGGCCTCGTCCTTTCTTCCGGAAATGGCCTCAGCCAATGAGCACCCGTTCCGACTGGGGCAGGATCAGCCCTCGGGTCTCGTCGTAGTGCTTGCCCCATGGGTCTTCGAGAATAAACCACTCTTCGTGTTGTCGTTCAGCCTTCCCGGTTCGGCGAAGCTTCGCAGGGATGAGGATGCTCCAAGCGGGGTGATCAGCCCGAGGTCGATAGATGCTGACCGCGAGACCCTGGGCACTCCTCATCCAGGCACCGTCGATACCGTCCGTTTCCGCTGAATCTCTCAACGCTTCAAAATCGGCCAGCCGTTCTCCCCAGGGTACCAAGACCTGTATCGCATCCTGGTCAATCAGCCGGTACAAGCGGGCGATCTCTGCGAAGTCAAGTGACTTGATGGCTTCGTCGAAAGCCGGGTTCTGGCTGCTTGGTCGGGTCAGATCGTAGAGTTGACGGTAATAATCTCGGAAGGCCCCAGGGTCGTTGATGTCGATCGCGCCATGCTCCAAGAGGATTCGGCGCGTGACCTCCGCCGCCTGAAAATAGGCGTGGGTTGGATAGCGTCGCCGCCAATCGCCCGGATCCTCGGGATCGAAGACCATGACCTCGCCGGGTTCGCTGAGGCGTCCTTCCCGATTGCAGCGCCCCGCCGCTTGGGCGATAGACTCAAGCGGTGCAAAGGCACGAAAGACCCGAGGAAAATCCAGGTCGACGCCGGCCTCGACGCATTGGGTCGAGATCAGTCGGCAGGGTTCGGTACTCGCGAGCCGGCATCGCACGCGCTTGAGAACGGCCCGCCGATGCATTGGGCAAAGGTTGGTCGAAAGATGCTCGATGTTCGGCACAGCATCCAGGGCATCCAGCAGCGTCAGCGCGTGGCGCTTGAGATTCACCACCACCAGGGCTTGCGGGGTGTCTTGGATCTCGGCGGCAAGAGCGTCCCAGCTCCGCGTCTCGCCGGGAGCAGGCCAGGTCACGGCGACACGCTTCAGAATGGCGAATAGGGCGGCATGATCGGGAACGGCCTCGACCGGTTGCCAGCCGGAGGCAGCATGCTGTCTGACGGCTTCATGCAGCGAGTCGAAGGCGGGCTGGGTCGCCGCGGCGAAGA
Source organism: Thiocapsa roseopersicina (assembly GCF_900106925.1). Classification (GTDB taxonomy): domain Bacteria; phylum Pseudomonadota; class Gammaproteobacteria; order Chromatiales; family Chromatiaceae; genus Thiocapsa; species Thiocapsa roseopersicina. The sequence continues at coordinate 75,938 of NZ_FNNZ01000011.1, read as the reverse complement.
CGACGCTGGAGCCATAGGCCGCCGACAGATGTGACAGGGCAGCCAGGGTGGGTACCGCCAGGTGCACCGGGAGACTTTGAGCCTCGTCGAACAGGATGACCGACTCCATGAGGTTATGGAGCTTTCGGCAACTGGACGGACGGTTGGAGAACAGCGACTCCAGCAGTTGAACATTGCTGGTGATGACGATCGGTGCGTCCCAGTTCTCGGCGAGCAATCGGCGTTCGCGCTCCTGAGGGGGTTGCGCGTCGCCGAGCGCCGTTTCGGCACCCAGCCCCGCCAGGCTGTGATGCTCCAGAACGAAATGCTCCGGGAAACCTGCAAAGACGTCGCGGTAGACGCAAGCGGTCTGCTCGATAATGGTGAGGAAGGGAACCGCCAAGACGATGCGCTTGAGCCCGTGGCGCCGCGCATGCTCCAGTGCGAGCTTAAGCATGGCCAGGGTCTTGCCGGAGCCGGTCGGCGCAGTGAGGGTTAAACATCCGGGCGCCACTTCGGCAGCGGCCGTGCAGGCGTTCCAAAGCGCCTCGCGCGCCTCCCGCACGGCCGGTTGCGCTTGGGTTCCCGAGCGGATGCCCTCGCGCATATAACGATCGAGCGCGCCCAGAGCGGCTTGTGGATCGAGCACCGGGCCGGGCGTTCGATGACGCTTGCTGGCCGCGGTGCCGTCGAAATGGGCCTCCGTATCGAGGAAGTCGGCATCGACCAGACAGGAGAAGAGCAGGCGCACGTCGAGCATGGCTGCGACCGCCTTATCCCAAGTCGTGACAGCCATGATCGGCGGCGTCCGGAAGTCCAAACCGTCGACGCGGGCACGGGCACAGAGTCGGTCCAGCTCAGGGTCGGAGAGGGTTAGCCCCTGAGGATGTCGGCTTATGAGCTTGGTTGGATCCAAGCCCAGCAGGGAGTCACGATCCCCCCGTTGCAGCCCGACGTGATGGCCTTGAATCGCCAGGGCTGCGGCAACGGCCTGATGTTGCCTGAGTGCCGACCAGGCACCGATCGACCAATGATCCAAACCCGAATCCTGTCCCCGCAGACGTGCCTGGAAGCGGTCTCCGTACTTGCCGAGATCGTGCTGTTCACCGGCGAGACCGGCCTCCTCGCGCCAGGGGGCTGAACCAGCGTGGATTCGAGCCAGGCGGCCGACCTCTCTTAGGTGCGCGTTGAGAAGATGCCAAGCTCCGGCAGTGTTGGCACTGTGCGCATAGAAGCGATCGTCCTTCATCGGAGGTCGTCCTCCAAATCGTACGCCGTTCGCCACTGGCGGGGTAAGTCTTTGGCGACGCCGGCAATCGAGCGGTCGCTGCGGCACATCTCGTCCATGCTGCTCCCTCTTTCCTGAGCCGATCGACTGGTCCTGAAAGCGCTCTCGGACCAGAGTTTCTCTTACCCGTCTGCCGGGAAGTCCGGCGAGTGTAAACCAGGGGGTGGCTCAAAACGTGAGCCTGCCGGATGGCTCCGGATGCCGAGCATCCGATCGAGGGGCCGACCCGTCTGTGCGCCGCGCCGTAGGTGCGCCGCGCCGCTGATCCCAACACGCAGGTGTGTTCGGCGCTGCCGGCGGCGGTGCGACGTCTGCGAGAGCAGGTGCGAGCCGACGGGCGATCGGCGGACTTTTCCCCATGCCCGAGAGCGGGACCTCCGGAAAAGTCCGCAAAATCAAAGCGACTCCAAGCGCGTTGTTGCGGTCTCTTCCGACTAGGCGGGGAACGGCAGTCCACGCCGGCGATCGACCCTGTCGAGGATCCCGACCCGGATCCCGAATCCGATCTGTTTTTCCGAATCGGCGTGACGCCGGCAGACCGGTAGACTATCCGGCCGGCATCCCCTGCCGCCATCGTCGAACCCCGATCAGGACACCCGTGGATCCCAGCTTCGTCCATCTGCATCTGCATTCCGAGTATTCGCTGGTCGACGGACTGGTGCGGGTCAAGCCGTTGGTCAAGCGCGTCGCCGAGCTGGGGATGCCGGCGGTCGCCATCACGGACCAGTGCAACTTCTTCGCCCTGGTGCGCTTCTACAAGGCCGCGGTCGCGGCCGGGCTCAAGCCGATCGCGGGCGCCGACCTCCTCGTGCGCAACCCGGAGGACGCCAATAAACCGCACCGTCTGGTGCTGCTCGTCCAGGATGCGATCGGCTACCGCAACCTCACGCGGCTCATCTCGCGCGCCTATGTCGAGGGGCAGCACCTCGGAGTGCCGCACGTGGAGCGCGACTGGATCGCGTCCGCCGCCGAGGGTCTGATCGCGCTCTCGGGCGGTCCGCAGGGCGATGTCGCCCAACTGCTCCTGAACGAACATCGCGAGGCCGCCGAGCGGCGCCTTGCGGAGTGGCTCGCAGTCTTCGGCGACCGCTATTACCTGGAGCTGGTGCGCACCGGGCGCGAGCAGGAGGAGGCGCTGGTGGAGGCCAGCGTGGATCTGGCCATCCGTTTGGGCGTGCCGGTGGTGGCGACCAACGACGTGCGCTTCCTTCATCCCGAGGACTTCGAGGCCCACGAGGTGCGGGTCTGTATTCATGAAGGGCGCACCCTGGACGATCCGCGCCGTCCGCGCCGCTACAGCGCCGAGCAGTCGCTGCGCAGCCCCGCGGAGATGGCCGAGCTCTTCGCCGATCTGCCCGAGGCGCTGGAGAACTCGGTCGAGATCGCCAAGCGCTGCAACCTGGAGCTGACCCTCGGGAAGAACTTCCTGCCCGATTTCCCGGTGCCGGCCGGAATGACGATGGACAGCTACTTCGCCGAGGCATCGCGAGTCGGGCTCGACGAGCGCCTGCAGCGAATTCTGAATGCGGAGGCGCCGGACCTCGCCGAGCAGCGCCGGCCCTACATCGAGCGGCTCGACCTCGAGCTGTCCGTCATCACCCAGATGGGCTTCACCGGCTACTTCCTCATCGTCGCGGATTTCATCCAGTGGGCCAAGGCACAGGGCATTCCGGTCGGTCCGGGCCGCGGCTCGGGCGCCGGCTCCCTCGTCGCCTACGCGCTCAAGATCACGGATCTGGACCCGATCGAGCATGATCTGCTGTTCGAGCGCTTCCTGAACCCCGAGCGCGTCTCCATGCCCGACTTCGACGTCGACTTCTGCATGGAGGGCCGCGACCGGGTCATCGACTATGTCGCCGGAAAGTACGGCCGCGAGGCGGTCTCCCAAATCATCACCTTCGGCACCATGGCGGCCAAGGCGGTGGTGCGCGATGTCGGACGCGTCATGGGACATCCTTACGGGTTCGTCGACCGGGTCGCCAAGATGGTGCCCTTCGAGCTGGGGATGACCCTGGAGAAGGCGCTCGCCGAGAGCGACGATCTAAAGGCCGCCTACGAGGACGACGAAGAGATCCGGGCCCTGATCGACATGGCCCGCAAGCTCGAAGGTCTGACCCGCAACGCCGGCAAGCATGCCGGCGGCGTGGTGATCGCGCCGACCAAGCTGACCGACTTCGCCCCGCTCTACTGCGAGCAGGGCGGGGAGAACCTGGTCACCCAGTTCGACAAGGACGACGTGGAGCAGGTCGGTCTGGTCAAGTTCGACTTCCTGGGTCTGCGCACGCTCACCATCATCGATTGGGCGCTCAAGACGGTGAACGCGCTGCGTCGCGAGGCCGGCGAGGCGCCGATCGATATCGAGCGAATCGAGCCCCAGGATGCCGAGGCCTTCGCGCTCCTCAAACGCTGCGAGACCACCGCCGTCTTCCAGTTGGAATCGCGCGGCATGAAGGAGCTGATCAAGAAGCTCCAGCCCGACAGCTTCGGCGACATCACCGCGTTGGTGGCGCTCTTTCGCCCCGGTCCGCTGCAATCGGGCATGGTCGACGACTTCATCAACCGCAAGCACGGCCGCGCCGAGGTCGCCTATCCGCACCCGGATCTGGAGCCCATCCTCAAGCCGACCTACGGCATCATCCTCTATCAAGAGCAGGTGATGCAGATCGCCCAGGTGCTCGCCGGCTATTCGCTCGGCGGCGCCGACCTGCTGCGCCGGGCCATGGGCAAGAAGAAACAGTCGGAGATGGACAAGCAGCGGGCTATCTTCGAGGAAGGGGCGGTAGCGCGCGGGGTCGACCGAGCAGTCGCGACCTATATCTTCGATCTGATGGACAAATTTGCCGGTTACGGCTTCAACAAGTCTCACTCGGCCGCCTACGCCCTGGTCAGCTATCAAACCCTCTGGCTGAAGACGCACTACACGGCGGCCTTCATGGCGGCGGTGCTGAGTGCGGACATGGACAACACCGACAAGGTGGTGACCCTGATCGAGGAGTGTCGCGCGATGCGCCTGCGTGTCGAGCCGCCCGCGGTCAATCGCTCGGCCTATCGCTTCACCGTCGCCGATCCGCGCACCGTCATCTACGGCATGGGCGCCATCAAGGGGGTCGGCGAGGGTGCGATCGAGGCGATCATCGCGGCACGCACGGCCGATGGTCCCTTCCGCGATCTCTGGGATTTCTGCCGGCGGATCGATCTGCACAAGGCCAACCGACGTGTCCTCGAGGCACTGGTCCGCGCCGGTGCACTCGACGAGCTGGGTCCGAACCGCGCGACCCTGATGGCCGAGCTGCCGTTGGCGCTCAAGCTCGCCGAGCAGCACCATGCGACCCGAGAAGCCGGTCAGGCCGATCTCTTCGGCGCATTGGAGCCGATCGCCTCGCCCGAGCCCGACCCCCAGCTCGCGACCGAGGTCCGCGCCGACTGGGAAGACGAGCAGCGTCTTGCGGGCGAGAAGGAGACCCTCGGGCTCTATCTGACAGGCCATCCGATCGATCGCTACGAGTCGGAGCTCCGGGCGATGGCGGTCAGCCGGATCGCCAAGCTCCTGGAAACGGATCGGGAGCTGGGACGGCGCGACCGGCGCGATCGCGAGAAGCGCAGTGTCGCCGGTCTCGTGGTTTCGGTGCGTCACGGCAAGACACAGCGCGGGCGCATGGGCTCGGTGGTGCTCGACGATCGCACCGGGCGCATCGAGATCACGGTCTTCTCCGAGCTCTACGAGCAGTTGCGTCATCTGCTGGTGCCGGATCAGATCCTGCAGGTCTCCGGGGCGCTCAATTTCGACGAGTACCGCGACAGCTGGTCCTTGCGTGCCGACGACGTGCGGACCTTCGAGCAGGCGCGGGCGAGCATGGCCGATCATCTGCGGCTGGTCCTGGATCTCTCGGACCCCGCTGCCCACGCCGATGGCCTCGTCCGGTTCGATGCCCTGCGTGCCGCACTCGCCGCCTTTCGCGACGGGGATCTTCCGGTCCGCCTGTGCTATCGCCGCCCCGGGGCCGTCGGCGAGCTGGTACTCGGAGACGCCTGGCGTGTCGAGCCGACCGATGCCCTGTTGAAACGTCTGCGACAACTCTTGGGGAGCGACGCCGTGACCGTCGTCTACGAACGCTCGCCGCTGCCGGCGGTGCAGACCGAGACACAACGTCCGCGTCTGGCGGCGGTGGGCTGATGCAGACCGGACACCTCGTTCGACAGATCCTCGCCCTCGCCCTGCTGATCGGGGCCGGCTGGTTGCTGATCAACCTGGTCGGCGATCTGAACCGCGTGAAGGTCCTGAAGACGGATCTCGCCGAGATCCACCATGTCCGCTACGGGCTGCTGGATGCCGACGTCTGGGTCGCGCGGATCGGGGAGATCCTGGAGAAGCGCGTCGACGAGCTGGATCTCACCGAGGCGAGTCGGGAGCAGGTGACGGAGGCGGTGACCCAATTGCTGGACACACTGATCCGCGAGATCGAGCGCAATCTCGCTCAGCGGCGTCCCGACTCGGGCGGAAGCTGGCTGGACCAGCTCCAGGGCGCACTCCAGCAGGGCCTGCAGGACCTGCTGCTGGATGTGGCGCGTCTGCGCGACCGAGTGCCCGAATACGCCGATGCCTTCGTCGAGCAACTCTCCGTGCCCGGCGTGAAGGAGCAGATCAAGGCCCGGTTGCGGGTGCTGCTGAGCGATGCCGTGGCATCGAGCGGTGCCGGGACCGATCGGCGCCCGTTGGAGGCCGTCTTGGTACGCTATGGCTGTGCGGATGTCGATGTCTGCTCGCGCCTGATCGAGACCGAGATCGGCGCGATCCAGCCGCGGATCCGGCAACAGCTCGGGGCCGTGATCGGTCTGGTCGGCTTGGTGTTTCTGGTCTCGCTGGTCGGCGGTGCACCACGCCGGGAACCTCTCGACAGGACAAGCGATCGGCTCGCCCCGCTCCTGCTTCTCGCACTCGTCGGCGCGACCTTCCTCCTGCTCGTCGGCGGGCTCGCCACGCCCATGATCGAGGTCGATGCACGAATCACAGCGCTCACGTTTCAGCTTCTCGGCGAGCCGGTCGCCTTCGCCGACCAAGTGCTCTATTTCCAGACCAAGAGCATCTTCGACGTGATGCGGATCCTCTTCGAGTCCGGTCAGGCCGATATGCTCTTGGTCGCCGTGCTCCTGACCCTCTTCAGCATCGTCTTCCCCGCCCTCAAGCTGTTGGCCACCTATGCCTTTTACTACGATTGGAGCGGGTCGCGCGGATCGTCGACAGTCCGCTTCTTCGCGCTTAAATCCGGCAAATGGTCGATGGCCGATGTCATGGTCGTCGCCATCTTCATGGCCTACATCGGCTTCGATGCACTGCTCGCCAACCAGCTCGGCAGCCTGCGTGGCGCGAGCGATGCCGTCGCCGTCTTGACCACCAACGGCACCTCCTTGGAGCCAGGCTTTTATCTCTTCCTCGCCTTCGTTCTTGCCGGACTTGTCCTGTCGGGTGCACTCGAAAACCGTCTCGACCCCGATCGATAGACTGCGGCGACGACCGCAAGCGCCTTGTCGCTCACAGGCCAAGGCGTGTCCTCGCCTGCCAAGAGGCGGCCCGCTTCATGCTTAATGTCACTTGGTGCCCCTTTGAACCCCAACCGGAGTCCGCCGCGATGACCACAAGAGAATTCGACAGCATCGTCATCGGAACCGGACCCGCCGGAGAAGGCGCGGCGATGAAGCTCGCCAAAGCCGGACATCGGATCGCCGTCGTCGAGGCCCACAACGCCGTCGGAGGAGGCTGCACCCATTGGGGCACGATCCCCAGCAAGGCGCTGCGCCACTCGATCCAGATGCTTGCGGACTATCGGCGCAACCCGCTGTTCCAGCACACCCAACATCAAATCGAGGTGGCCTTCCCGGATCTGCTGCGAGCCGCGGACGGCGTCATCAACGATCAGGTCCGCACCCGGTATCGCTATTATCAGCGCAATCGGGTCGAGGTCGTGTTCGGGCGCGCGCGCTTCCTGGGCGAGGATCTGATCGAGGTCCAACGCCCGGGCAGCGTCACGGAAGAGCTGCGCGCGAAGCACATCGTCATTGCGACCGGCTCGCGCCCCTACCATCCGCCGGACGTGGATTTTTCGCACCCGCGCGTCCGCGACAGCGACACGGTCCTCGGACTGAAGCACACCCCGCGGTCCATGACCATCTATGGTGCAGGCGTCATCGGCTGCGAGTACGCCTCGATCATGGGCGCGCTCGATGTGAAGGTGAATCTAGTCGATACACGCGACCGGCTCCTGTCCTTTCTCGACGACGAGATCACGGACGCGCTCGGCTATCACCTGCGCCAGCAGGGCGTGGTGATCAGACACAACGAGACCTACGAGCGTGTCGAGGCCGGCGACGACGGTGTGGTACTGCACTGCAAGTCTGGCAAGAAATTCAAGACGGATATCCTGCTCTGGGCCAACGGACGGACCGGCAACACCCACGACCTAGGGCTCGAGACCATCGGGTTGACACCCAATCAGCGCGGCCAGCTCGAGGTCAACAAGAGCTACCAGACCGCCTTGCCGCACATCTATGCCGCAGGCGATGTGGTCGGGCAGCCGGCGCTGGCCAGTGCCGGCTACGATCAGGGACGATTCGTCGGTGCCCACATCGCCGACGGCGCCTGCGATTGGTCGCTGATCGAGGAATTCCCGACCGGGATCTATACGGTTCCGGAGATCAGCTCCGTGGGGCGCACGGAACGTGAGCTCACCGCACTGCAGATCCCCTACGAGGTCGCCCAGGCGGACTTCAAGAGTATCGCCCGTGCCCAGATCACCGGTCACACGGTCGGCATGCTCAAGCTCCTCTTCCACCGCGAGACGTTGGAGATCTTGGGGATTCACTGCTTCGGCGAGCAGGCCGCCGAGATCGTGCATATCGGCCAGGCGATCATGTCCCAGCGCGGCGAGGCGAACAGCATTCGGTACTTCACCGAGACCACCTTCAACTATCCCACGATGGCGGAGGCCTATCGGGTCGCGGCGCTCAACGGTCTGAATCGGCTCTTCTAAAGCTGAACCGCGTCCGGAATGACATGCAAGCTCGCATGTGGATTCGGCATCCTGACGATCGAGAGCCCTCGCAGTCGACGCGGTTCAGGACAATAAGAGAATCATTGACTTAAACCGCGCCCAGCGCGGTATGCGATGTTTTTGGATGGGGTCGGCTCCGGCAGATTTAACGGCCGCTGGATCCGGCGGGGTTTAAGATATTAAAAAATATATTATTTTAAACCGCGTCCCCGCTAAGGGTCGTGGATGCACCAAACGTCGAGCTCACTCGAAAGTGAGCATCTCGCTCTGGACGCGGTTTAAGTTGCGATGGCGGGTCTGTTGCGCCGCAGGCTTAACTTTGGGTTGATATGTTAGAGAATCATTATATACTGATGCCCTAATCAGGACGTGATCGAAGGGCAACGACAATAATCAGCTTGCTGCCGACGCTCGCTTCATGGCGCAGGTACCCGGAAGCCATGATGCCCATGGACGGCGCGACCCCGACGATGTTGCCTGCATCCGTCCCTGATGAAGATCCGCGAGTCTCGCTCGACCGATGCGTCGAGCGGCAGCGGCTCCCCGATCGACGGGGAGGGCTCGCAAGACGACCAAAACCCATCATTTTCTAATCTTAAAGGTGTGTTCCATGTCCAAGCTTGTCCAAGCAGCCTCGATCATCGCCCTTGCCGCCGCCGCGTCCTCCGCCGGTGCCTGGTACAACGCCCCCGTCGCGCCGATCATGACCCCCGAGATGGCCGAGCAGCAGATGCAGGCCATCTCCGCGCAGCATGAGGCGATGGCCGAGCAGCAGCACAAGGCCATCGAGCAGGCAATGGAGGCGCATCGGAAGATGATGGAGCAGCGCGCAGCTGATTTCGCTCGGATGCCGTCCGGCATCGACTCCGGATTCCCCGAGATGCCGCCGGTACCGGAATTCGCTCAGTACCCGGCAATGCCCGAGATGCCGGCCATGCCTGAGTTCGGTCAGATCCCGGCCATGCCGGAGATGCCCGCCATGCCTGAATTCGGCCAGATCCCGGCCATGCCGGAGATGCCCGCCATGCCTGAATTCGGTCAAATCCCGGAGCTTCCGGCGATGCCCGAATTCGTGAAGACGCGCATGGATGAGATGGATGCCCATCGCGCCAAGGTTCAGCAGGGGATTCAGGAGCGTCGCGCCGCCTTCAAGGCGGAGAGCGAGCAGCGTCGCGCGCAACATCCGCGTGCCGTGGAGCGCACCCACATGGCCGGTTATGCACCGCACATGCACCCGGCGATGATGCCGAGCCATGACTGCGCGCCCAAGGTCCAGGCCCCCGAGCAACAGGCCGCTGCGCCTGCACCTGCCGCGACTGCGCAATAAAGATCCGGCACGCTGAGGCGATCAGCTCGAAGAGTCGCCTCGCACATGACCCGAAGACCCCGGCAACGGGGTCTTCGTCGTTTAGACGGCCTTGTTCGGGTGATGACCCGAACGGCCTCGCATCGGGTTCATCTCAAACCCTTTCCTGAAACTCGAATCGGTCAACTGCCGGATCCCGGTCGATGTCGGTGGCTCGGCCCTGATTGAAATAGTCGGCGAGAAAATCATCGAAGCTGCGATCGTCCGCGGCCTCGATCGCCTCTTGCTGCGCGATCGATTCGCGGGCGAGGCGCTCGAGCAGTGCTTCGCGCTCGGGATCGATCCGATGGCGCCTGAGGGTCTCCCGATGGGCCTCGGTCAGACGCCGGGCGAAGGCGAAAAAGCCCTCGTGCCGCTCACGCATCATCGCAAGGATGCGGGCCGAAGGGGTCGCATCCGGATCCGCAACCTTTTCGCGTTGTCGCTCGACACTCTGCACATGAGGACCATCCGCCGCCCCGTCGAGGAGCTCGGCCACCCTGATCATGTCATCGAGGATCTCGCCGGCCCAGACCTGCAAGGGAACAGCCTCGCGAAGGCGGGTTAGCGCGAGCCCGGGCTCGCGTCCGCGATGGGCGGTCAGAACCTGATTCTCGTCGATCTCGCGCCTCTCCCCCGCACCGATGCGGGGACTGTCCAGGATCAGGCAATAGAGCATCAAGGTTTCGAAGAATCGAATCTGCTCGGCCGTAATCCCGACCGGCTCGAAGATATTGATGTCGGGCGACCGCAGCTCGACGTAGCGGACACCGCGACGCCGCAGGGCCAGCGTCGGGCGCTCCATCCACTCGGTGATCTGCTTGGGACGCACCGTGCTGTAATACTCGTTCTCGATCTGGAGCACGTTGGCGTTGAGCTGCTCGTAACGATCGCCGACCTTCACGCCGATCTTTTCGTACTGCGGACAGGGGGTCTCGATCGCCCAGGTGAGACTGCGCACATAGGAATCCAGGCTGTCGTAGCTCGCCTTCATCCCGGTGCCTTGTTCCTGTTGGTTCTGATACCCGATGTCGCCCATGCGCAGCGAGGTCGCATAGGGGTAATAGAGCGTATGGGGATCGAAGACCAGCAGATCGGTCTCGCGGCCCTGGACAAAGCTGGAACAGACCGCGGGGGATGCACCGAAGAGATAGGGCACGATCCAGCCGACACGCTGCAGGTTGCGGATCATCCCCATCTGCGCATCGGAGCGAAAGACCGCGACATCGCCCTCCACGCCTTGAATCGCCTGGTATACATCCAAGAACTCGTCCGCAAACGAGAAATTGAAATGTAGACCGGCGATCACCTGCATGGTTCGACCGTATCGGTTGCCCAATCCACGCCGATAAACCGTCTTCATCGTCCCGGCATTCGAGGTGCCGTATTGCGCCAGCGGGATGCCCGCACCGCCCTCGAGCACGCAGGGCATGCTGGTCCCCCAGATCAGCTCGTCGCCGAGATGGCGATAGACATAGGCATGGAGGTCGGTGAGAAATCCCAGCACATCGTCGACCCGCGAGGTCGGGGGCGTGATGAGCTCGAGCAGCGCCTCGGAGAAATCGGTCGTGATGTAGGGATGCGTCAAGGCGGAGCCGAGCGCTCGCGGATGCGGCGACAAGGCGAGATGACCGGCGGCCGACGCGCGCAGTCCCTCCTTCTCCAGACCGATGCGATTGCCGCGGAGCCGCTCGGACGCGCCGGCGGAACGCAAACGCTCGATCCGCGTGACAAGATCCTTTCGAGACTGATTCAATGACTAACCCTTAACCTTAAGATCGGCAGTGTGCTGCACCCGACCCGGGCGATGGCCGACGACCGGCTAAACCATGGCGAAAGGATGCAGCAGAGTCCGCGCGCGCCATCCGGGCAAAAATATTCGTGATTCGAAATCCTGAATCGCGTCCGCTGCATCGCCCGTGAATCCATGCACCCTCGATTCAACGCGAAAACAGCGCATGTCATCGAGGGACGCGATTCAGTCACGCATCACTGCACGCGGCCGTTCGGTGCGCTCGAGCAATACGGCATCGGCAAGGATACGGGCAGCCTCTTCCACTTGAATGCGAGCGATGGCCTCGCGTTGTGCATCGAGCAGGTCCTCGTCGACCTGCTCCTCGGAATCCTCGTCCACCGGAGCAATTCCACGGGCACGGAGGTAACTGTTCTGCTGCTCCTTGAAGACGCTCCCGCGACGCTCGTCTTCCTCGCGGCGCGCACTCTCTTGAAGCGAGACATGGGTTTGGGCCTCGACATCGCGCATCAGCTTGCTTCGCTCCACCAGCATCGTGAAGCCGGAATCTCTGGATACGCGCTCCGCGGACTGCAGCGCCAGGAGCTCGACGCTGACGGAGCCGGCCTTCCTATATTCGGCCGGTCGAATCCGAGTCCAAGGCAAGGCATTGTCGAGGGATCGCTCACCGTGCTCGGACACGAGATCGGCGGTCGGAAAACGAATATCCGGCTCGACACCGCGCAGCTGCGTGCTCCCGCCGCTGATGCGGAAGAACTCGGCCATCGTCAGACGCAGGCGTCCGAGATTGTTCTGCTCCCCGGGGACGTAGCGGTTGAGATCGATCAGGGTCTGCACGGTCCCCTTCCCGAAGGTCGGCTCGCCGATCACCAGTCCGCGCCCGTAGTCCTGGATAGCGCCGGCAAAGATCTCGGAGGCGGAGGCACTGTCGCGATCCACCAGCACGGCCAAGGGACCACGGTAGGCAAGGCCGGGCTCGGGATCCGTCTCGACCTCGATCTTGCCGAAGGCGTCCTTCACCTGTACGACCGGACCGGTATCGATGAAGAGACCGGTGAGCGAGGTCGCCTCGGCCAAGGAGCCACCGCCGTTGCCGCGCAGATCGATCACGATGCCGTCGACGCCCTTCAAGAGCAGGTCGTCGATCAGCTGGCGTACGTCCCGGGTCGTGCTGCGGAAGTTCTGATCGCCCGAGCCTTCGGCTTGGAAGTCCCGATAAAAGGCCGGGATCTCGATCACGCCGATCCGCAGTCCCGGCGCGTTCTCCAACGTGTCCAGGACCAACCCTTTCGCGGCCTGATCCTCGAGCTTGATCTCGTTGCGTACGATCGCGACCTCGCGCACACCGCCGTTGGTGGCGGCGGATTTGGGCAGCAGCTGCAACCTTACGACCGAGCCCTTGGGTCCGCGAATCTTGTCGACGACGTCTTGGAGCCGCCAACCCACGACATCCTCGATCGCGCCGTCGAGCCCCTGAGCAACCCCGACGATCCGATCGCCGGTCTGGACCTGACCGGATTCGCGGGCCGGACCACCCGGGACGGTGCTCTGAATGACCGTGTATTCGTTGTCCGCGCGCAGGACGGCCCCGATCCCCTCCAGCGACAGCTTCATGCTGATGTCGAAGTTCTCGGAGGTGCTGGGCGACATATAGCTCGTATGCGGCTCGAGCGTCTGGGTATAGGCGTTCATGAACGTCTGGAAGACGTCGTTGCCGTCGAACTGGTGGGTGCGACGCACTAACCCTTGGTAGCGCTCGCTGAGCCGTTCGCGAATCTCTTCGTCCGTCTTGTCGGCCAAGCGCAAGGTCAGGAAATCGTTCTTCACGCGCTTGCGCCAGATGTCGTCCAGCTCGGCGCTGTCCTTGGCCCACGCCACGTCCGGCGAGTCGAGCCTGTAGGTCTCGTCGCGATCGAAATCGAAAGGCCCCCTCAGAAGACTCTCCGCATAGATGACCCGCTCGTCGACCCGCATTCGGTACACCCGAAAGACGTCGAAGGCGAGGTCGAGCTCGCCGCGACGCAGCCCTTCGTCCAAGCGTTTCGCGCCGCCCTTGAAGCGCTCGACATCGCGGGCTAGAAAAAAGGATCGGCTCGGATCCAGTGCCTTCAGGTAACCGTCGAGGACGCCTTGCGCAAAGTCGTGGTCGAGCTCGACCTTTCTGTAGTGAAAGCGCTCCAGGACCTTGTTGATCACAACCGCCGATTTGGTCTGGGCAGGGCTCGGAAATAGCTCCGAAAGGGGAACCTGGCGAGGGGCTGCAAAGACAATCGTCGCAACCAGGAAGGCAGCGACGGCGAAGATAATGCGGGACAGGCGCGATCTCATAGGCGGTTCTCGTAATCAATCTCTTCGCAGAGAGACAACGTTGGTTGGACGGGGTTTCTGGCCCAAACCGCAAAGACCTTCATCCAACACCGAGCGGAGCAATGCCCGCAGAGTCAATATGGGTCCGCAACCGCCTATCTTCATGTGCATTCAGGTTTGATAGACCTTGCGGCGGTACAGATCGGTGCGACGACTCACGACCCGATCGACGAACAGCAGACCGTCGAGATGATCCATCTCATGCTGGACCGCCCGCGCCTCGTATCCCTCCATCGCGTACTCGGTCTCACGGCCGTCGAGGTCTTGCGCCTTCAAGCGAATACCGGTTGCACGGATGACATTGCCGGTGTAATCCGGCACCGAAAGACAGCCCTCGCGGCCGATCGCGTAACCTTCCCAATGGACGATCTCGGGATTCACCAGGATCAGGTGGCCGTGATTTGGTGTCTTCGGACGACCCGAAACGTCGACGATGACGATGCGCTGAAAGCGCCCGACCTGCGGGGCCGCGATGCCGACGGCGGCCGGACCGGCCAGACGGGTCTCTTCCAGGTCAGCCACGAAACCTTGCAAGTCCTCGTCGAAACGCTCGACCGGCTCGGAGACCTGCTTCAGACGCGGATCCGGAAGCTTAAGGATATCGAGGATCGCCATGACTCAGCCGATCAGGATATCGACGGGGGCGACATCCACGGAGACGCCTTGGGTACTCAGCGCCGACAGCGCGGTTTGAACCTCTTCGATGGTTCGCTCGCAGTAGCCCTGAATGTTCATGATGTAGACCGGGTGTTGCGCATCGCCCGCGACATCGGACTCAAGCTCGAGGATGTTGAAACCGTGCTCGGCAAGGATCTCGGTCACATCGGCAACGATGCCGGCGCGGTCGGCCCCGAAGACCCGGACCTGGAGATTCGGGACCAGGTGTCGGTGCAGCCCGCCCGGCACCGCGTCCAGATGGATCCGCAGACCGAGCTCCTCGGCGACCGGGCGGACGGCGGCCATCAGCTCCTCGCAGGGGCGCTCGCCGCTCACCATCAGCATGATGGTGAAGTTTCCGCCGAGGCGGATCATGGATGCCTCGCCGAGGTTGCATCCGCAGGTGTAGAGCGCTCGCGTCACTCGCGAGACGATCCCCGGGCGGTCGGCACCGACCAGTGTCAGCATGTTCCAGTCAGGCATGATGCCCTCCTCCCGTTGCAGCATCGCCGTCGCCGTTGCCGTCGAGCCAGATCAGGCTCGCCATCCGCCCGGTGACGCCGTCGCGGCGATAGGAAAAAAAACGTCGTGGATTCGAATGGGTACAGTAACCGCCTCCATAGACGCCTGTCACCCCGAGCCTGGCGAGCCGGCGGCGCGCCAGACCGGCGAGGTCGGCCAGGAAACGCCCGTCGCGCGACGCACGGAATGCATCGATCGACTCCGGATCCGCCTCGAGGAAGCGGTCGCGCACCTCGGGGCCGACCTCGAAGGCATCCGGACCGATCACCGGGCCGAGCCAAACCAGGATGCGCTCGGACGCCATCGGCTCGGACTGAATACGCCCGGACGAAACGCCCATGGCCGCGATCGCCCGCTCCAGGATGCCCGAGGCCAGGCCGCGCCAGCCGGCGTGCACCGCCGCCACGCGGGTCCCCCGGTCGTCGCACATCAGGACCGGAAGACAGTCGGCCGTCATAACCACACAGACCACACCGGGATCGCTCGTCACGGCCCCGTCGGCCTCGCAGCCGCCGAGCGTCCGCGCATCGCTCAGGATCGCCGAATCCTCGCCCGCAAGCGTGCAGCCATGGACCTGTCGGAGCCAAAACGGCTCGCTCGGGAGCTGCAGGTGCTCGCGCAGGATCGCGCGATTCCGTGCAACCAGCTCGGGTGCGTCGCCGACATGATCCCCCAGGTTGAGGCTCGCATAGACGCCGGTGCCGACGCCGCCGTCGCGGGTGGTCGAATAGGCCCGCACGCGGGCCGGTGCGGGCCAATCCGGCTCGATCATCTCCGGTGCGGTTTTCCTCGGTTCGGGCTGGCGGGGCTCGATCGGGTTCACGCGGAGGTCTCGCACCGAAACTGCTCCAGCAACCCGGCGAGATCCGCCGGCAGCGGAATCTCCCAGCTCATCGCCGTCCCGAGTGTCGGATGCTCCAAACCGAGACGCAAGGCGTGAAGCGCCTGACGCGGGAAGCTCTGGAGCGCCTCGACGAGACCGGCGGATGCACCCTTGGGCGGTCGCGGCCGACCGCCGTAGGCGCGATCGCCGACCAGCGGGTGCTGGGTGTGGGCCATGTGCACGCGAATCTGGTGTGTCCGGCCGGTCTCGAGCTCGACGGCGAGCAGGCTGTGACCGGCGAATCGCTCCAAAACCCGAAACCGGGTGATCGCAGGCCGCCCGTTGGCGACCACGGCCATGCGGGTGCGTTGTGTCGGATGACGTCCGACCGGTGCCTCGATCCGACCGCCGGCGACCACCTCGCCGATGACCAGGGCACGATACTCGCGGTGGACCTGCCGAGCTTGCAGCTGCTCGACCAAAGAACGGTGTGCCTCGAGCGTCTTCGCCACCACGAGGAGCCCGGTCGTGTCCTTGTCCAAGCGATGCACGATGCCGGCGCGCGGCACGTTCGCCAGCGCCGGATCGTGGTTCAGCAGGGCGTTCTGCAAGGTTCCGTCGCGATGCCCCGCCGCAGGATGCACCACCAGACCGGCCGGTTTGTCGAGCACGAGGATCTGCTCGTCCTCGAAGACCGGATTCAGCGGAATCGCTTGGGCGAGACAATCGCCGACCGGCTCGATCGGCGCGTCCAGCTCGATGAGCTCGCCGCCCCAGACCTTGTCGCGCGAGCGTCGGGCCACCCCGTCCACGCGAACCTGTCCGGACTCGATCCAAAGCTGCAGCCGGCTGCGCGAGAGCTCGGGGATGAGGGCCGCCAGCACCTGATCGAGCCGGCGGGCCGCGAGCTGCGGCTCGACCCGGATCTCGCGTCGAATGCGCATCGAGCCCGAAGCGACGGGCGGCGGGATGTCCGACGTGGCTCGCGTCATAACCGATTCACCGATCCGCTGCGGGCGTATCCTCGCGCGCGACGATGTTTGCCTTCGGGTATACTGCGGGAGGAAATCAACAGGTATCTCTGATTCATGCGAAGAACGTTAACACGACTGCCGGCGCTCGTGCTCGCCGTCGCGCTCGCAGGCTGCGGCGTCTTCGGCAAAGAGATCGATCTTACCGAGAACTGGAGCGCAGCCAGACTCTACGCCGAGGCATCCTCCGAGCTGGACTCGGCCAACTATGCCAAGGCGGTCGAGTATTACGAGAAGCTCGAGGCGCGCTATCCGTTCGGGCGTTATGCGATGCAGTCGCAGCTCGACGTCGCCTACGCGCACTATCGCGCCGACGAGCCGGAGGCCGCGATCGCCGCGGCGGATCGATTCATCAAGCTCTACCCCCAAAATCCCTATGTCGACTATGCCTACTATCTCAAGGGGCTGGTCAACTACAACCGCAGCGTGGGGTTTCTGGATCGGTATGTCCCGACAGATGCGTCGCAACGCGATCCAGGCTCGGCCCTTGATGCCTTCGTGGATTTCTCGGTCTTGGTCGAGCGCTTTCCCGACAGCCGCTATGCCGAGGATGCGCGGCAGCGCATGCTCTATTTGCGCAACAATCTCGCCAAGCACGAGGTCAACGTAGCGCGCTACTACATGCGCCGCGGTGCCTACCTCGCTGCAGCGAACCGCGCAAACTACGTGATCGAACGCTTTCAGCGCACAAGCGCCGTGGAAAGCGCGCTCGAGGTGTTGATCGACGCCTACACGGCGCTCGGCAAACGCGAGCTGGCGGCGGACGCAAAACGCGTTCTCGACTTGAACAGGGAGGCGGGCAGATTCGCGTCCGACGAGCCCGAACCCGGAGATGTCAGCCTCGCACGTAAGCTGTGGGACTATCTGAGCCTCGACGAGAATTGACTGCAGTACGCACGAGCGAACCCGGCACCAGATGACGAGGCGCCGGGTTCACCTACGAGTGATTGAACGAGGCGGCGACGACTAAATCGCAACCTCGACGACACGGCGCCGGGTCAGACTGCGGCTTCGTTCTCTTCCCCGGTGCGGATGCGCACTACATGCGTGACGTCCGAAACGAAGATTTTGCCGTCGCCGATCTTACCGGTCCGAGCGGCAGTCGTGATGGCGCTGATGCAGGTCTCCACCAGATCATCGGTGAGTACCAGCTCGATCTTGACCTTGGGCAGGAAATCCACAACGTACTCGGCGCCCCGATACAGCTCGGTGTGGCCCTTCTGGCGCCCGAAGCCCTTGACCTCGATCGCGGTCATGCCGGTGATGCCCGCGGCGGAGAGCGCCTCGCGGACGTCGTCCAGCTTAAATGGCTTAATGATGGCTTCAACCTTCTTCATGACGCTCTCCATTGTGGGATCCGGCTACCGAAGCCGTTGAGTATAAGTTCCGGGCATGGCCTTGAACAGCGAACGGGGTAAACCGCGGCGGCGACATCTCATGACCGGTCGATGCGAGGCCCACCGAACGGCGATCCATGCCGCCCGAGCCGCGACCTAAAATCCGCTCGTGATCGGATAACGGCGATCGCGACCGAACGCCCGGGTCGAGATTCGCACGCCGGGCGGGGCTTGCCGGCGCTTGTATTCGTTGCGATCGACCAACCGGGTGATCCGACGCACGATCTCGGCGGGATAACCGCGCGCGACGATCGCATCCACACCCTCGTCTTCTTCGATATAGAGCCGCAGGATCGGATCCAAAACCTCGTAGGGAGGAAGGCTGTCCTGATCGGTTTGGTCCGGACGCAGCTCCGCGGAGGGCGGGCGCGTCAGCACACGCTCGGGAATCACCGGCGAACAACGGTTGCGATAGCGCGCAAGTCGATACACCAAGAGCTTCGGCACGTCCTTGATGGGCGCGAAACCGCCGGCCATGTCGCCGTAGAGGGTGGCGTAACCCACCGCCATCTCGCTCTTGTTTCCGGTGGTCAGCAGTATACGTCCGGTCTTGTTGCTGATCGCCATCAGGATGATACCGCGGCAGCGCGCTTGAATGTTCTCCTCGGTGACGTCCGCGGCCAGACCCTCGAAGGCCGGCTCCAGCATCGACAGGAACGACCGGAAGGCCGGCTCGATCGAGATCAGCTGGGCCTTCACGCCGAGTGACTCGGCCTCCTCGAAGGCGTCCGCATTGCTCATCTGCGAGGTATAGCGCGACGGCATCAAGACGCCTTCGACCGCGTCGGCACCCAGCGCATCCACCGCAAGGGCGAGCGTCAGCGCGGAGTCGACACCGCCCGAGAGACCGAGCACCGCACCGCTGAAACCATTCTTGCGGACATAATCACGCACACCCAACACCAAGGCGCCGTAGACACTCGCCTCCTCGTCCATCGCATCGTCGCCGAACGTCTGCGTGCCTGGCTCGGGAGACGAGCCGACCGGGCGCCCCTCGTCGTCGAGGTCGAACGTGAGCAAATCTTCCTCGAAGACCGCCGCGCGATGCAGGATCCGACCCGCACCATCCGCGACAAACGAGGCACCGTCGAAGACCAGCTCATCCTGCCCGCCGACGAGATTTGCATAGACGACCGGGATGCCGTGCTCGCTCGCCCGACGCGCGACCAGTGTCTCGCGCTCCGCACGCTTGCCGACATGAAAGGGCGAGGCATTGATGTTGACCAGAATCCGGGCCCCGGCCTCGACCGCCTGCCGTGTCGGATCTTCCTGCCAGATGTCCTCGCAAACGCTCAAACCGATCTTCAAGCCCAGGTGATCGAGCACCAAGGGGGTCGCGCCGGCCTGGAAATAGCGCTTCTCGTCGAAGACGCTGTAGTTGGGTAAATGCTGCTTGGCGTACTCGCCGATCAACTCGCCGTCGCATATCACACCGGCCACATTGAACAGACCGCCGACGGCTCGAAGCGGATAGCCCAGCACCAGGGTGATCCCTCGACACTCGGCGCGGAGCCGCTCCAAGGCCGACTCGACGCGCTGCAGCAGCTCGGGGCGCAGCAATAGATCCTCCGGCGGATAGCCGGTGAGGGTCAGCTCGGGAAAGACCAACAGATCCACCCCGTCCGCGCGCGCGGAGGCCGCCTCGGCGATCACCCGATCGGCGTTGCCCACGACATCCCCGACGACGAGATTCAACTGCGCGATCCGGATACGACATCCCACGGCGGGATCCTCTTGATGTGATGAGAAGCTTGGTGTGGCCGCCAGCGGCAGGCCCCTGGCTATCAGCTATCAGCTATCAGAACTGCCCGCCTCGGCGGAAGGTGTGTCAGGGAGCGATCCGGTTCGGCTGACGGCTGACGGCCGCTAGTTGGCGGCTGGCCGCTGGCCGCCATCCTCACCCGCCGAGAAGCTCCGCCAGTCGACTTCCCATCTCCGCAGGCGAGCGCACCGTGACCGCACCTGCCTGCTCTAGGGCCGCGTACTTGCCTTCGGCCGTCCCGCGTCCGCCGGTGACGATCGCACCGGCATGCCCCATGCGTTTGCCCGCTGGCGCCGTCACCCCGGCGATGTAGGCGACCAGCGGCTTGGAGATCCGCTCGCGAATGACTTCCGCGGCCTCCTCCTCGCCACTGCCGCCGATCTCGCCGACCATGATGATCGCCTCGGTCTGCGGGTCCTGCTCGAACAGATCCAGACAAGCGACAAAGTCCAGACCCTGGATCGGATCCCCGCCGATCCCGATGCAGGTGCTCTGACCCAGACCCGCTTGGGTCGTCTGCCAGACCGCCTCGTAGGTTAGGGTGCCCGAGCGCGACACGATGCCGACCCGGCCCGGTGCGTGGATGTTCCCCGGCATAATGCCGATCTTGCAGGCCCCCGGCGTGATGATGCCGGGACAGTTGGGGCCGATCAGGACCGCCGGGCTGCCCGCGAGCGCGGCCTTCACCCGTACCATGTCCAGAACCGGGATCCCCTCGGTGATGCAGACGATGACCCGAATCCCGGCGTCCGCCGCCTCCAGGATCGCATCCGCGGCATAGGCCGCGGGCACATAGATCATGGTCGCATCCGCGCCCGTGTCGCGAACCGCTTGATGCACGGTATCGAAGACCGGACGATCGAGATGGCGCTGCCCGCCCTTGCCGGGCGTCACGCCGCCGACGAGGTTGGTACCGTAGGCGATCGCCTGCTCGCTGTGAAAGGTGCCCTGCTTGCCCGTGAAGCCCTGACAGATAACTCGTGTGCTGCTATCGACCAAAACGCTCATGTCAGACCCCTCCGGCGGCTGCCGGTCGACCGGCAGCCGCGTCCACGACCCGCCGGGCCGCCTCGCCCAGACCCGCCATCGTCTCGACCGCCAGCCCGCTGCGCGCGAGCATCTCCAGGCCCTGCGCGGCATTGGTCCCTTCCAGTCGCACCACCACGGGGACGCCGACCTTAACCTCTCGTACCGCCTCGATAATCCCCTCCGCGATCAGGTCGCACCGCACGATCCCGCCGAAGATATTGACCAACACGGCGCGGACGTTGGTATCGGAGAGGATCAGCTTGAACGCCTCGGCGACGCGCGCCGCGGTGGCGCCGCCCCCGACATCGAGAAAGTTTGCCGGCGCGCCGCCGTGCAGCTGCACCAGGTCCATGGTCGCCATGGCGAGCCCGGCCCCGTTCACCATGCATCCGATGTTGCCGCTGAGACTGATGTAGCTCAGCTCATGTCGCTTCGCGGCCAGCTCGCGCGGGTCCTCTTGACCCGGGTCGCGCAGCGCCTCCAGATCCGGGTGTCGATAAAGCGCGTTGTCGTCCAGGTTGATCTTGGCGTCCAATGCGATCAGCTCGCCGCGCTCGTCGACCACCAGCGGATTCACCTCCACCAGACTCGCGTCCTTCTCGACGAAGAGTCGATACAGTCCGTCCATGAGCAGCCCGAGCGACTTGATCTGAGCGGCCTCCAAGCCCAGCCCGAAACCCACGCGGCGAACTTGATAGGGTTGCAGCCCGACCGCCGGATGCACCCTCACCCGCAGCAAACGTTCGGGCGTCTCGGCCGCGACCCGCTCGATATCCATCCCGCCGGCCTCCGAGGCGACAAAGAGGACACGCTCGGTCTCTCGCTCCAAGAGCAGCCCGAGATACAGCTCGCGTGCGATCGCCATCGGCCGCTCGATCAGGAGCCTGTCGACCGGCAAGCCGTCCGACGCGCTCTGGCCGGTCACCAGACGCGTGCCGAGCAGACGTCGTGCGGCACTCTCGACGGCGGTCGGACTCTCGGCCATGACCACGCCCCCGGCCTTGCCGCGCCCGCCCGCATGGACCTGCGCCTTCACGACCCAGCGCTCGCCGCCGAGCGCACCGCAGGCCGCCACGGCCTCCTCGACCGTGCTCGCCGTGACGCCGTCCGGGATGCGGATCCGGTGCTCGTTGAACAGCCGTTTCGCCTGGTATTCGTGTAGATTCATGGTGTGCTCGCCGTCGCGGTGTGCCGAATCTCGAAGCGCCGCGACCACATGGCCGCGCCCCCGCCATTCTGGTCTAATCCGCGGCAGATTGGCAAAGGCGCATTCATCCTCCGCACGCAATCCGCCGCCCGAGGGCGTGTCCGAGCACGAGACCGGCTATATGACGATTCATCCCGACCGCGGGGCGGGCCACCCGAGCCCGGCAAGGCGCCCCATAAGCAAGCAACAACCCGGGCAGCCCGGCCATCCCCATCCGACCTGGCTTGCGCTGCGCTGGCTGTTTCTGTTTCGGCTCGTGGTGCTGATCGGACTCATCCTGCTGTTCTCGCCCTCCGCACTGGACCCGCTTATCACGCCCGCCAACGCCGCGCTGGCATGGAACGTACTCATTCTCTACGCCGTCCTGGTGCTGCTGAGCGGCCTGACCCTCTACGCGCGTAGGCCCGGGCGCGGGAGCCAGGTCCACCTCGCCATCTATATCGACATCATCGCCTTCACCCTCTTGATGTATGCCGCGGGCGGCGCCGCCAGCGGTATCGGTATCCTGATCGGCGTGTCCGTCGCGGCCGGAGCACTTCTGATGGAAGGGCGCCTGGCGCTTCTGTTCGCGTCCTTCGCCGCCCTCGCCGTGCTCACCGAGCAAATCTACTCGGACCTTTACGGTAGCATGGCGTCCGCCAGCTATACCCAGGCCGGCCTCCTCGGCGGCATCTTCTTCGCCGTGGCACTGCTGGCGCATGTGCTGTATCGCAGGGTGCGCGAGGCCGAAGCCATGGCGGCGCGACGCACGGTCGATATCGCCAATCTGACCAAGCTCAACGCCTTCATTATCGCCAACCTCGAGACGGGCATCCTCGCGGTCGACGGCGAGCGTCATCTGCGCCTGAAGAACAAGGCCGCCCTGGAGCTCCTCGACATCGATGCGATCAAGCCGGGCAGCTCGCTGGCGGACTTCTCCCCGGAGGTCGTCGAGTGGCTCGAAACCCAGGTCCAAAACCCAGCGCCCGAGGGCACCCTCATGCACGTCGGCGGCCGCGAGCTGCGTGCGACCCTCAAGCTGCTCGGCGATTATCGGGCCTCCGGCGCCTTAATCTATCTACGCGACAACCAGGAGTTCACCCGCGAGGCACAACAGATCAAGCTCGCCGCACTCGGCACCCTCACCGCCAGCATCGCCCACAACATCCGCAACCCTCTGAGCGCCATCACCCACGCGAGCCAGCTCTTCGCCGACGGCAAGGACCTGCCGGACGACGACCGCCACCTGCTCGACATCATCCGGCGCAACAGTGCGCGCATCGACGATACAGTGCGCAGCGTGCTCCAGCTCTCGCGCCGCGATCGGATGGATCCGGTGTCGCTCGATGCGGCACTCTGGATCGAGGAGTTTGCCGAGGAGTTTCGCGAGACCCACCGACTCGCGCCGGAACGTCTCAAGCTCGAGATCACCTTTTCGCCCGACCCGGTCGAGGTGGATCCGCGTCATCTGCATCAGATCCTCTCCAACCTTTGCGAGAACGCGCTGATTCACGGCGGATACGGGAACGAGCCGCCGCGGATCAAGATCCGCCTCGTTCCGACCGCCGAGACCGCCGGTCCACCCCTGATCGAGATCGCCGACGAGGGGCACGGAATCGACGTCAAAACCGCACGCGAGATCTTCAATCCCTTCTTCACCACGAAAACGAGCGGTACGGGACTCGGTCTCTATATCGCACGCGAATTGGCACAGACCAACGGCATCCATCTCACCTACGAGCCCGCCGAGCCGCACGGCAGCCGATTCAGACTCCATTTCGCCGGCTGAGGGGCACCCGGGGCCGATTCAACCCAGATCCGGCAGAAGCGATCAACTGCCGGATCCCGGTTCAAGGGGCCACACGGCTTCTGTCCGACCAATCCACGCGCTATGCTTGCAGAGCAAACGCAGCGCAAGAACACACGGGATAACGATGTCGTAATCACGCATGGAAGGCATCTTGGCAGCGAGCCCCGAACCCAACCACCTGGACCACACCGAGGGAGCTGGCCTAATGACGAAGGCTCAAGCGCTGGTCGTCGACGACGAGTCCGATATCCTCGACCTGCTGAAGATCACCCTCGGCCGAATGGATATTCGGGCACTGACCGCCATGACGGTCATCGATGCCAAGCATCAACTCGAACGCAATCGCTTCGACCTTTGCCTGACCGACATGAGCCTCCCGGACGGCAACGGCATCGACCTGATCCGTCACATCGCCGAGCACTATCCGGACTTGCCGGTCGCCATGATCACCGCGCACGGCAACATGGAATCGGCAGTCGCCGCCATGAAGGCCGGGGCCTTCGACTTTGTTCCCAAACCGGTGGACCTGCAGCTCCTACGCCAGCTCGTCGGCTCGGCGCTGCGGCTGCGCGAGACCGCGGCCGCCGGGGAAGACAGCCGCAGCACCGCCGGAGCAAGCCTGGTCGGGGAGTCGCGTGCGATGGATCAGATCCGCCAGATGATCGGCAAGCTCGCGCGCAACCAGGCCCCGGTCTTCATCACAGGCGAGAGCGGGACAGGCAAGGAGCTGGCCGCCCGACTCATCCACGGCCAAGGCCCGCGTGGCACGGGACCCTTCGTCGCCGTCAACTGCGGGGCCATTCCGCAGGACCTGGTCGAAAGCGAGCTGTTCGGTCACAAGAAGGGCAGCTTCACCGGCGCGGTGAGCGACAAGGAGGGGCTCTTCCAGGCCGCCTCGGGCGGTACCCTGTTTCTCGACGAGGTCGCCGATCTGCCGCTGCCCGCGCAGGTGAAGCTCTTGCGGGCCGTTCAAGAGAAGAGCGTGCGCCCGGTCGGCGCGCAGCAAGAGGTCGCGGTCGATGCGCGGATCATCAGCGCCAGTCATCGCGATCTCAACCTGGAGGTCGACAAGGGGCACTTCAGGCAGGATCTCTTCTATCGCATCAACGTCATCGAGCTGCGCATGCCCGCGCTGCGCGAGCGCCCTCGCGACATCCCCGCTCTGGCGGAACGGATGCTGCAGCGCATCGCCCGCCATCATAAGGGCCAGCCGCCCATGACCCTCTCGGCGGACGCCCTCGAGGCGTTGATGGACTACGGTTTTCCGGGCAACGTGCGCGAGCTCGAAAACATCCTCGAGCGTGCGACCGCACTCTGCGAAGGATCGGTCATCGAGGTCGGGGATCTCTATCTTCCGCAGGCCGACGGCCCGGCTCTCCCCGCCCGTGCACAGATCGACGACAGTATTCCGCTGGAGGACTATCTCGGCGAGATCGAAAAGAAGGCGATCCTGGATGCACTCGACGAGACGCGTTGGAACCGCACCGCCGCGGCAAAGAAACTGGGGATGACCCTGCGATCGCTGCGTTATCGTCTCGCCAAGCTCGGCATCGAATAGCCGACCGCATGCCGCGAGCCAACCGAATATGACACCATCCAACCCCGACCCGAACGACCCCGCACCACCCCGCGATCCCTTCGTCGACTGGGTGCGCCAGGCCACACCCTACATCCACGCGCACCGCGGACGCACCTTCGTGATCGTCTTCGGCGGAGAGGCGGTCGCGGATCCGCGCTTCCCGGATCTCGTCCACGATATCGCCCTGCTGCACGGACTCGGTATCCGACTCGTGCTGGTCCACGGCGCGCGCCCCCAGATCGAGGCCCGGCTCGCCGGTCGCGGTGCGCAGCTGCGCTATGTCAACGGGTTGCGCATCACGGATCAAACCGCGCTCGCCTGCGTCAAGGAGGCCGCCGGGGTGGTCCGGGTCGAGATCGAGGCCCTGCTCTCGCTCGGGCTCGCCAACTCGCCGATGGCCGGCGTGCGCATCCCGGTGGTCTCGGGCAACTTCGTCACGGCACGCCCCCTTGGCGTGATCGACGGGGTCGACTATGCCCACACCGGGGCGGTGCGGCGAATCGACCGTCAGACCCTGCGGGCGGTCCTCGATCAGGGCGCGGTCGCCTTGATGCCGCCGCTCGGGTATTCGCCGACCGGCGAGGTCTTCAATCTCAGCGCGGCCGACGTGGCGCGCGGCGCGGCGGTCGCGCTCGGTGCCGACAAGCTGATCTTTCTCACCGAAGACCCCGTCGCCAAGGCTCCCATCGGGGATGGGTCCCCGAACAGCGAGACCCGCGACCTGCCCCAGGATCTGCTGGGACCCAACCTCCTGGCCCGCGACATCGACGCCCTGCTCGCCGCCTCGAGCGGGATCCCCGAGGATGTCGCCCAGTGCCTGCGCGCCGGTGCCGATGCCTGCCGCAATGGGATCCGACGCGTGCACCTAGTGCAGCGCAGGCGCGGGGGCGCGCTGCTGCGCGAGCTCCTCACACCCGACGGGAGCGGCACCCTGATCTCCGCCGAGCCCTACGAGGAGCTGCGCCCGGCGCGCATCGACGACGTCACGGGAATCCTCGAGCTGCTGCGCCCGCTCGAGGATCGCGGTGTGCTGGTGAGGCGTTCGCGCGAGCGCCTGGAGACCGAGATCGACCGGTTCTTCCTGACCGAGCGCGACGGCTTGATCACGGCTTGCGCGGCACTTTACTCTTACCCGAGCGCGGGGATGGCGGAGTTGGCCTGCGTCGCAGTGCACCAGGATTATCGGGCGACCGGGCGGGGCGATCGACTGCTCGCCCACATGGAAGACATCGCCCGCGCCGCCGGCATCGAGCGCCTGTTCGTCCTCACCACCCAAACCGCGCATTGGTTTCGAGAACGCGGATTCGAGCCGGCGTCGCTCGGCGCCTTGCCGATGGAGCGACAAGCCCTGTACAACTTCCAGCGTAACTCGCAGGTCTACATCAAGGCCGTTTAAATCGCGTCCCGTGCGACATGCGCGGGTTTGGAATCGGCTCGGCATCGAGCGCGCTCTGATACGCTCAAGCGGACGCGATTTATGATTCTTAAGATAATCAATTATTTCCGACTTTAGCTGCGGAGCCGTCGCCTGATCAGGCAATGGCCGCGCCGTTTTTGCGACCCGATTATGATGATGTCGATCCCGATGATGACTACACCACCAGGAACATCCGGCGATTTGGAGCAACGGAGGTTGTTGCAGCCAATTGGGTTGATTCCGCTCCTCCTCGTTTTTTCGATGATGCTTGCGAGCGACGCGCTCGCGACCGAGCCGACGCCTGCCGGCTCGCCCCCGGCCTCGCCGGCGAGTAGCGACGGTCTTCCGTCGGTTGACCAGGTAGAGGCCAAGATCGCCGAGGTTGCGGCCGATACGGCACTCGACGAGGCCGGCAAGGCGGCCTTGACCGAGCAGTATCGGCGGACACTGGCGAACCTAGAGGCGACTCGAACCTTCGACACACAGAGCAAAGAGCTTGCCGAAGCGCTGACGACGGCACCCGCTGAGACCGCGGCAATCCAACAACGACTGGCGCAACGCGAGCCGCAAGCGGACAACGTCGTCGAGATCCCGACCGATCTGCCGACCGAGGAGATCACGCAGCGCCTGAGCATCGTCCTCGCCGACGCCGCCGTGGAGGAAACGCGCATCGGCGAGCTCGACAAGGCCATCGAGCGCAGCACGGGCCGCCCCGCCGCCATTCGCACACGCTTGTCCGAGGTCAAAGCCGCGCTCGGCGAGCTCGAAGTCGATCTGGGCCAACCCAAGGGCGAAGGCGCGGAAACCCCGGCGGGCGAAGCGCGCCGCTGGGCGCTCGAGACCCGTCGCGCATCGCTCTGGGCCGAAGGTCGGATGCTGGAACAGGAGCTGCTGAGCCTGTCGGTGCGCGAAGCGCTGCACCGCGCACAACGCGAAGAGGCGACCTTGGAGTGGGAGGGCCTCCGAGCCCGGCAGCGTCAGCTCGAGGAGCTGCAGAACCAGCGACGTCGCGACGAGGCCGAAGCTGCGCAGCGTGAATCCGAGCGCGCACGGATCGCGGCCGCCGACAAGCATACCCTGGTGCAGGAGGCGACGCGGGAGAACGCCGAGATCACCACATCCATGGGCGATCTGGCGCGTAGTCTCGAGGATCTCGACCTTGAGATCGAGGACCTCGAGGCCGAACGCAAAAGGGTGGAGCAGGATTTCAAGGCGGCAAAGCAACGCATCGAGGCAGCCGGGCTCAGCAAGGCGCTCGGTCAGGTCTTGGTCGAGCGGCGCGACGAAATCCCCGACCTGCGCCGGCTGCGCGGGGCGATCGAGGAGCGCGAAGACGAGATCGCCGAGGCCACGCTTAGACAGATCCTCTATCGCGAGGAGCAACGTCAACTTCGCGATCTCGACGCCTATCTCGACGAGCTCACCACACGTGATCCGACGGCGCAGGCCCCGGAGGTCCGCGAGCAGCTCGAGGCGACGCTCGAGCAAAGACGTCGTCTGATCACCCAAGCGCTCGTCGTCGAGGACGACTACATCCGCCAGCTCGGCGAGCTCAACTACGCCGCCGACCAGCTGATTCATACGGCCAAGGGCTACGACGGCTATCTCGCCGAAAGGCTGCTTTGGGTGCGCAGCACGCTCCCGGTCGGCCTCGAGACCCTCGTCACACTACCCTCGGCCATCGGCTGGCTCGTCGCACGGGAGCACTGGGTCGAGGTGACACGGGTATTGGCGCACGCCGGAGCGCACTCGCCGCTGGTCTGGGGCCTATCGCTTCTCATTGTTGCCCTCTTCTGGAAGCTCTCGTCGCTGCGACGCGCGATCCGCGCCACGGCCGAGCCGTTACGCAAGATTCGCACCGATCGCCTGAGCCACACCGGCAAGGCCATCGGCCTCAGCCTCTTGGCCGCACTGCCCATCCCGCTCCTGTTGTGGCTGATCGGACTACAGCTGTCGACATCCATCGAGGCCACCGGCTTTACGCGCGCGCTGGGGTCGGCCCTCATCGGCACATCCGTCGGTCTGTACTATCTGCGTGCGTTCCGAACACTCTGCATCACCGGAGGGGTCGCCGACCGACACTTTCGCTGGAGCCAAGGAACCCTCCAGCGGCTCAGACGCGAGTTTGATTGGTTCAGCATCTTCATCGTCCCGGTCGCCTTGACGGCCATGGTGCTCTACAACGACAGCGACCCGGCCTTCAGCGGGAGCCTCGGACGCCTGGCGATGGTCGCGACCATGGTAGGGTTCTCAGTCTTCTTCGCGCGCCTGTTGAGCCCGGCGACGGGTGTCCTGAAAGGAGCTCTCGCGGCAAACCCCAAGGGTTGGTTCAACCGCTTGCGTCACATATGGTTCTCGGTGATCGTCGGCGCGCCCCTAGGGCTGGCGGTACTCGCGTTGCTGGGCTACGTCTACACGGCCGGGGCGCTGTTCGAGTCGCTGGTACAACAGACCTGGCTTGCGCTTGCCTTGATCGTCCTGCATCAGGTGATCGTACGGTGGCTGATCGTCACGCGGCGGCGCTTGGCGCTGGCGGCAGCCGTGGAACGTGCGAGCGCGCGACGTGCGCAAAACGAGGCCGAACGTAAAGAGACCGCCCCGAGCGCCTCGGAGCTTCAGGTCGACGAGCCCGAGCCGGATCTCGCCGCGCTCGACGAGCAGACCCGACGCCTGATCAACGCCTCGGTGTTCTTCACCGCATTGCTGGGGGTGTGGCTGACCTGGTCGGATGTCTTGCCGGCCCTGTCCATGCTCGAGCGCATCCCGCTGTGGTATTACGACGGGATGGTCGACGGCGTCTCCCAGCCCGTCCCGGTAACGGCGGCCAACCTTGGCCTGGTGCTGGTGATCCTCTTCGTTGCAACCGCCGCCGCCAAGAACCTCCCGGCCCTGCTGGAGATCCTGCTGCTGCAGACCGAATCCGTTTCGGCGGGCGGGCGTTATGCGATCAAGACCTTGGTGAGCTACGCCATCACGGTCGCCGCTTTCCTGGTCGCATTCAGCACACTCGGGCTGAACTGGGGGCAGGTGCAATGGCTCGTGGCAGCGCTGGGCGTGGGTATCGGCTTCGGCCTTCAAGAGATCGTGGCGAACTTCATCAGCGGCATCATCATCCTGTTCGAACGCCCGGTGCGGGTCGGCGACATCGTCACCATCGGCGATACGACCGGCGTGGTCACCAACATCCAGATCCGCGCAACCACCATCCGCAACTGGGATAGACAGGAGCTCCTAGTGCCGAACAAGGAGTTCATCACGGGACGTTTGTTGAACTGGAGTCTGACCGATCAGCAGAACCGCATCACAATCCCGATCGGGATCGAATACGGAAGCGACACGCGCAAGGCATTGAGCATCCTCGCTCAAGTCGCCGAGCAGCACGAGCGGGTTCTCGACGACCCCGCCCCCTTGATCAGCTTCGAGGGGTTCGGAGACAACTCTTTGACCATCGTCCTGCGGTGTTATCTGAGCTCGCTCGACGGACGGATCGGTGTCGCCACCGAGCTGCATCAAGCGATCTACGATCGCTTCAAAGAGGAGGGGATCGGTATGGCGTTCCCGCAGCGCGATGTCCATCTGTCGCTGCGCGCGCCCTTGGATATTCGTTTGGATCCCGCCGCTCGCCACGCATTTCGGCCCGCGGAATCGGTCCCGCAAAGCGAGTGAGGCTTCGGGCGCGCTCCCCGAACGGACTCGGTCGGCAGATAGAGCCGCGCTCGACGGACTCAGCCCAGCTCGTCGAATTCGGGATCGTCGAGAAGCTCGCGAAGCCGTTTGATTTCGCGCATATGCTCGATCCGACGACGCACCGCCAGATTCGCCGCAGGGGCGCGTGAATCCGGGCCGGTCATCGACGGCACACGCTCGTTGGCTTCCTCGCCGTAACTGCTCTCGTTGTCCATCATCTCCGCTACCTCGGGTCACACAATCGCAAGGGAATATTGGCCGCTCTTTAATCGAAAAAAGACTCGCCGTCAAGGCCGGATTTGTTCTCGCCTCGCCCCCGGCGCATCATCCTCGGCGACTCGACTCGGGGCGGCGGCGCCGATCGAGTTGCCCCGCGCCATCGCGGGCCTCAAGATAAAGGGCTGACATCGAATCGATTCGGAGAAAAAGGAGCCCTGCCTTGAACGAGCGTGCGATCCTGATCTGGGACCTACCGACCCGCCTCTTTCATTGGCTACTCGCGTTGCTCGTCGCAGCAGCGTTCGTGACCGGCCTGCAAGGCGGGAATCTGATGGTTTGGCACGGCCGCATCGGGCTTGTGATCCTGGGACTGCTGGCGTTTCGCCTCGCCTGGGGCGTGCTTGGCTCGACCTATGCGCGATTCGGACACTTCGTGCGCGGACCGGGCGAGGTCATCGACTACTTGCGCGGTCGTTGGCAAGGGCTCGGACACAGCCCTTTGGCGGCCCTCTCCGTACTCGCCTTGCTCGGCTTGCTGCTGTTTCAATCGATCAGCGGCCTCATGGCCAACGACGATATCGCCTTCAGAGGCCCCCTCTACGACCTGGTCTCGAAGACCACAAGCAACTGGCTGACCGGCCTGCACCGACAAAACGTGTGGCTGATCGGCGCACTGATCGCCCTTCACCTCTGCGCGATCCTCTTCTATCGCTTCGTGCACAAGGACGATCTGGTCATGCCCATGATCCACGGGCATAAGCGGGTCTCTGGCACGGCGGCGAAACCGGCGACAGGCGGCAGCTGGCTCGCCTTCCTCGCGGCCTTGGCCGTTGCCTTTGCCGCCGTGTGGATCGCCGACGGCGGGCTTCTTCCGCCACCCCCGCCGCCTCCGCCTCCCGGCAGCATCCCGACTTGGTAACGCAGGTCGACACACAAACCCATGGCCGTCACCCGCAATTGAGTTGCCCGGCGGCCGATGTTCTGGTACTTAAGCGTGTTTTTCGCGGCAGGCCCATCAATCGGATCGGGCGCATGCCATCTACGACAAGAGCCTTCGGGAGTACATTCATGGCCGAAGCGAACGCCACTCAAGCCAGCACATCCGAGTTCGAGCCCTACCGTCAAGGCGCGGACGAGGATTACATGAGTCCCGAGCAAGAGGCGCATTTTCGCGAGATCCTCTTGGCCTGGAAGAAATCTCTCATGGAAGAGGTCGACCGTACCGTACACCACATGCAGGACGAGGCGACCAACTTCCCCGATCCCAACGATCGTGCCACGCAGGAATCCGAGTTCAGCCTGGAGCTGCGCACCCGCGATCGCGAGCGCAAGCTGATCAAGAAGATCGACGAGGCGCTCGGGCGGATCGACGACCATGAGTACGGCTATTGCGAGGCGTGCGGGGTCGAGATCGGCATCCGTCGTCTCGAGGCGCGGCCGACCGCCACACTCTGCATCGACTGCAAGACACTCGACGAGATCCGCGAACGGCAGCGCGGATGAGCGATCGCGCGGGACCCCGGTCTCGGTCTTGAGCCGATGCGCGGTCCCTCCGACCCCCGTCCGACCGGCGACCCCGGATGGGCCGCCTATCGCGGCCGCTTCGCCCCGTCGCCGACCGGTCCGCTCCATCTCGGCTCGCTCATCGCCGCCGTGGCCAGCTACGCGGACGCCCGCGCCAACCGGGGCATCTGGCTGGTGCGGATCGAAGACATCGACCGCCCGCGCGAGGTCCCGGGGGCGGCCGACCTCATCCTCCGCACCCTGAGCGCGTTCGGGTTCGAATGGGACGAGGACGTGGTCTATCAAAGCCGCCGAACCGACGCCTACCGAGACGCGCTCGACATGCTCGCAGCTCGTGGCCTGACCTACACCTGCGGGTGCACCCGTGCCGAGGTTGCCCGAGCCGGGCGCGCCGGCCCCGAAGGCCCCGTCTACCCCGGCACCTGCCGCCCCGGACTCACGCTCGGACGGCGCGCACGCACGGAGCGCTTCCGCACCCCGCCGGGCGCGTTCGCCTTCGAGGACCGAATCCAGGGGCCACAGGAGCAGATCGTCGACGCGGCGGTCGGCGACTTCGTGCTGCGGCGTGCCGACGGGCTCCACGCCTATCAGCTCGCCGTCGTCGTCGACGATGCCCTGCAAGGGATCACACAGGTGGTGCGCGGCGCTGACCTGCTGCTTTCGACGCCCCGCCAGATCCTGCTGCAAAGAGCGCTGGGGTTCGGCCAACCCGGCTACGCGCATGTCCCCTTGATCCTGGATACGGATGGCCGAAAGCTCAGCAAGTCGCTTGCTGCCGCACCGGTCGACGCACGCAATCCGCTGCACGCATTGCGCGCGGCCTGGACCATGCTGGGGCAAACCCCGTCGCCCGCGGATCTCACCCCGAAGGCCTTTTGGGATTGGGCGATCCCGCAGTGGTACGTCGCGCGCATCCCGGCCAAGACCTCGGTCGCATGCCCGAGCGCCTAATCACCGCGGGCGCCCCGCTCCTTCGCGCGCCCCTCGACCCCGAGCCCCCCCTGATGGCCCTGAAAGCGACCGTCTTCAAAGCGCAAGTCCAGATCAGCGACATGGACCGTCACTACTACGAGAGCCACACCCTGACCCTGGCCCGACACCCGTCCGAGACCGATGAGCGGATGATCGTCAGGCTCCTCGCCTTCTGCCTCTTTGCCGACCCGCAGCTCGCCTTCACCAAGGGATTGAGCGCGGACGACGAGCCCGACCTTTGGCAACGCAGCCTGAGCGGCGAAATCGAGCGCTGGATCGAGGTCGGACAACCCGACGAGCGGCGCCTGCGCAAGGCGAGCGGTCGCGCGCGCGAGGTGGTGGTGATCACCTACTCCGGGCGCGCGGCGGAGCTTTGGTGGCCACAGAACGGCGAGGCACTCGAGCGCCTGCGCAACCTTCGGGTTGTGGATCTGAGCAGCAGCGAGGTCCAGACCCTGACCGGTCTTGTCGAGCGCTCGATGGATCTGCAGTGCACCATCGACGGCGGCGAGGTTTGGATCGGCAATGCTCGGGAGACGGTCGCGCTGACCCCGCGTCTGCGCCAGGTCTGAGCGCACTGACGGTGTACAACCTTAAACGGGCGGAAGCCTAACCCGGCAGAGCCGGAACCGCGAACGCGGTCTAGGATTTTGCTCGTTGTCGCGCGAAGACTCGATTACGACAACGACAATGAAATTTCTTCGAAAGTGTGTTCAAGATTCGCGGGGTAAGGGACTAAACCGCGCCCAGCGCGGTATGCGATGTTTTTGGATGGGATCGGCCCCGGCCGACTTGACGACCGCCGGAGTCGGCGCGGTTTAAGATATTAAAAAATAAATCATTTTAAACCGCGTCCCCGCCAAGGGTTGTAGATGTACCAAACGTCGAGGTTACTCGAAAATAAGCATCTCGCTCTGGACGCGGTTTAAACAGGACGGGGCAGACCGGAGCACGCTGGCTCCGGGCATGACCCCGCCTACTCGGAGACGACACCCGGCTGCCGCCCCGTCGGCCGCTATTGTTGCCCGAAGGCGCGCAAATAGGCCGAGAAGCGCTCGCCGACCTCCGGGTGCGCCAAGCCGAACTCGACGTTGGCCTGAAGAAAGCCGAGCTTGCTTCCGCAATCGTAGCGCTTGCCCTGGAAGGGATAGGCAATCACCGGCTCGTCCTCCAGGAGCGCGGCGATGGCATCGGTCAACTGAATCTCCCCGCCCGCACCTTCCCGGGTCTGCTCGAGCTTCTCGAAGATCTTGGGTGTGAGTAGATAACGTCCGACGACCGCGAGATTCGACGGCGCATCCGCCGGTGCCGGCTTCTCGACGATCGAGACCACGCGCAGCTCCCCGTCCGGACCGGGCTCGACCTTCACGATGCCGTACTTGTTGGTCTCCTCGCGCGGGACCTCCTGAACGCTGAGCACGCTACAGCCGTAGCGCTCGTACACGTCGGACATCTGCTCGACCACGCCCTTTCCTTGAGTGCGGATCAAGTCGTCGGCCAGCAGCACGGCGAAAGGCTCGTCGCCCACGACCGACTTGGCGCAGAGCACGGCGTGCCCGAGACCGAGCGCCTCGGCTTGGCGCACATAGATACAGGTCACGCTCGGCGGCATCACGTTCTGAACAATGTTCAGGAGTTCTTGCTTGCCGGCACTCTTGAGCTCCGATTCGAGCTCGTAGGCCTTGTCGAAGTGGTCTTCGATCGAGCGCTTGTTGCGGCCCGTGATGAAGACCAGCTGGGTGACTCCGGCGGTCTCGGCCTCCTCGGCCGCATACTGGATCAAGGGCTTGTCGACGACCGACATCATCTCCTTGGGGCTCGCCTTGGTCGCGGGCAGGAATCGCGTCCCGAGTCCTGCAACGGGGAACACTGCCTTTCGAATCTTCGCCATCGACTTGACTCCTGAAAGATCGATCAAATTAAACGGGCACCTCGGCCGATTCGGCGAGATGCTCGGTTGAGACAGGCTGCGGTTCCGCCGGACTTAGGTCATGAGCGAATCCTCGATCGCCCGAAGCGCGGCAAGCGGATCATCGGCCTCCGTGATCGGGCGCCCGATCACCAAGTCGTCCGCACCGGCGGCAAGCGCATCGCGAGGGGTCATGACACGCACCTGATCACCGAGCGACGCACCGGCGGGCCTGACGCCCGGCGTGACCAGCCGAAAATCCGGGCCCTGCGCCGCGCGGACTGCCGCCGCCTCCAAGGGCGAGCAGACGACCCCGTCGAGACCCGCGGCATGCCCGAGCGCTGCGAGGGCAAGCACGCGCTCGCCAGGCTCGCCGGGACAGCCGACGGCGCTCAGATCCTCCCGATTCAGACTGGTGAGCAGCGTCACGCCGATCAGCAACGGCCGGCTGGACATGCGATCGAGCCGTGCGCGCGCGGCCTCGATCATCCGCGCCCCGCCCGAGATATGCAGGTTCACCATCCAGACCCCGAGATCCGCCGCAGCGGCGCAGGCACCGGCCACCGTGTTGGGAATGTCGTGAAACTTCAGATCGAGAAAGACCTCGAATCCGCAAGACTGCAACTTCTCGACGAACACCGGCCCGCATCGCGTAAACAGCTCTTTGCCGACCTTGACCCGGCAGCCTGTCGGATCGAGACGCTCGACCAAGGCAAGGGCCTCGGCCTCGGTCGCGAAGTCGAGCGCCACGATAATGCGTTTGGATGGCGTCACGTCCGGTCCTCGTATGCTTGATTAAGGGTTACGCGCCCGGTATCCCGGACCGCACGGCCGCGCACTGTCCGACGACCCTCGGCCGATCCCCGCCGCGCCGAGATGGCGAGCAGGGGCAGAGAAATCCTGTGCGAACCCATCTCAGGGTCAGGCGAGACGTCGCTCATGCAGCACCTCCTCGCCTATGATCGGCTCCGGCTGAACGGGAACGACGCTCCCCCAAGACCGGCAACTGGGACACTGCCAGTGCAGCGAGCGCGCCTCGAACCCGCAGTGCTCGCAGCGATAAACCGCCTGCCGCGCGAGCAAATGCCGCGTCACGTCCAAGGCGACACGCATACGCTCGCCGGTCAAACCCTGACCCTGAGACGGTCCCTCGACCTGAAGCTCGACCTGAAGCTCGAGGAGACGCTCGAGTGCGGCCAGATCCGCATGCCGAGACAGGTAGCGCGTCAGTAGATCCATCGCCGCCTCCTTGCCGCGGCTCTGGGCGAGGACATCGCCGAGACCGAGCGTCAGTGCCGGACTCGAATGCCGCTGTGCCAAGTCCTCCAGAACCGCGGGCACATCGTCGCGTCCGAGCTGCCGCAAGGCGTCGATCAGCTCGGGCAGGATCTCCGGAACATAAGATGCGCGCTGCTCGGCCATGTGCATGAAGAGCGCAAGCGCACGCTGCGGATCGCCGTCTTCCAGCGCGGCACGCCCCTCGAGCATGGTGGCACGGACACACTCGGGATCGGCCTCCCGAGCCAGGCTCAGTTGGGCCGTCGCTCGCGCCGCATCGCCGCAGCGCCGAGCATCCTCGGCCAGCTCGCAATGGTACTGGCCGATCGCGACCTTGATGGACGGATCGCTCGCCGGGTCGAGCAGCTCGGCGACCTCCAGGCAGCGTGCCCAGTCGCGCTCTTGCTCGTAGAGCTCGCGCAGACTCTGGAGCGCGCGCTGGCGGTGCAACCCGAGACCGACCAATTCCTGAAACAGGCACTCGGCGCGATCCAACAAGCCTGCGCGCATGTAGTCCTGGCCGAGCTCGAACAGGGCATCGCCGCGCTGCTCGGCGGCCAGATTCTTACGGGCGATCAGGTTCTGGTGGATGCGGATCGCGCGGTCGACCTCGCCGCGACGTCGAAACAGACTGCCGAGCGCGAGATGGGTTTCGACGGTCTCGCCGTCGACCTCGACGAGCTCCAGAAACATGTCGATGGCCTTGTCCGGCTGCTCCTCGACAAGGTAATTCAGACCCCGCAGAAATGCAGGGTGAGGCGGATGCCTGCGGTTGCGTCGAGCCGGCGCGCCGCGACGCGCGACCCACCAACCGGACGCCGCAGCGACGGGCAGGAGCAGAAACAGCAGCTCGATCAAGGGCACCACCCACCGCGCATGAGAACCGATGGGACGCCCGCGCCAAGGACGGCGCCACGAACGCTCTGATATGCTGGTTCGGGTAAACTGGTCACGCCCTAAATGATACAGGCAACCCGCCCGGCCCGCATGAAGAAGCCAAGCGGATCCGCGACCGACGAAGCGCACCCGGGTTGGGCATCCGGCCCGGGACCCCAACTTGCTGTCTGCAGGATTGAGTCGGGAGCGCAAAGCCGACGGGCGCATTGAACCGCCGGCACAGCAATCAGGAGTCACGAGCGTGCAGGAATTCACCGGGAAAACCGTTGTCGTCACCGGCGCCGCGGGAAATCTGGGCCGTGCCACGGCAGTGGCCTTCGCCCGCCGAGGCGCCCGACTGGCCCTGATCGACCTGGACCCCGATGCCTTACAGTCGGCGCAGAACGCCTTGCCCAAGGGATGCGAGTCGGCCATCTTCGCGACCGACCTACTCGACCCGGCCGCGGTGTCGACCATGATCGCCGGCGTGATGGACCGCTTCGGCGCCATTCATGTCCTGGCGAATATCGCCGGCGGCTTTGCGATGGGGCCGGCCATCCACGAGACCACAGATGCACAGTGGGATTCCTTGATGGATCTGAACCTGCGCACCGTCTTCAACTGCTGTCGGGCGGCAATACCCGAGATCCCTGAATGGAGCGGCGGGCGCATCGTCAACGTCTCCGCCCGGGCGGCCGTTCGGGGCGCCGGGCACATGGGTCCCTACTGCGCATCCAAGGCCGCCGTCATTACCCTGACCGAGAGTCTCGCGGATGAGCTGAAACATCGCGGGATCACCGTCAACTGTGTTCTGCCCGGAACCCTCGACACCCCTCAGAACCGCGCGGCCATGCCGGATGCGGATCACGACACCTGGGTCCCTCCGGATGCACTCGCCGAGGTCATCCTCTTTTTGGCCTCGGATGCAGCACGCTGCGTGACCGGCGCCGCAGTGCCGGTCTACGGAAGGAGCTAAGACGCGCCGTGCAGATTCAGACAAGACGGCGAAGCCGGAACCGCTACGACCGATCGGACGACGGATCGGGTCGACTCAACAACCGGAGACCCCCGCTTCGCCGTTGGATCCTTGCAGTGCTCCTCATGGCGGGCCTCGGCATCCAAAGCGTCGCTGCCTTGTCTCTGGACGAGGCGACCGAACAGCTTTTGATCGAAGCGGTCGAGGCCGCCTACGCAGTGGATCTCTATCACGCCCGCTGCCGCAGCGACGGCTCCAACCGTCGCACCGAGAACCTCAACAAGCTGCTCGCCAGCCGCATGCGCATGACCGTGCTACGGGTCCAGGACGACGTCTTCCCGGAGCGCAATTATCGCAAGGTCCAGGAACGCCTCCAGCGCGACTTCCTCGCCATGCTCGCCGAGCACGGCGGGTGCGCCGGGGTGAAGGACTCGGAGCTCCCCGCAGAGCTTCGAGCGCGTTACGACGAGAAGATCCGGGCCATCGAAGCGCTCCCCTAAGCACAGACGCCGAGTGCGCCCTGCCGCACTCGATCGATGCAGCGGCCGAGCCTCAATGTGCCTCTTCGGATGCGGGGCAGGCTTGCGGGGGCGAGCGATGGAGCGACTCCGCTTGAAGAATCTTCGACAGGGCCGATAAGCCCACCGCGGCCTCCTTGAGCCGTCTCACATCCCCCGCGGAAAGGGTTGTCGCGGATTGCGGGAGGTGCTCGACCAGGTCTCGGACTGAGTCGATGTTGTGCTCGATGCCGTCGCGAACCGCCAGGATGCACGCCAGTCGGGCGTCGACGGCCGAACGCAGCTCGGTTGCC
Source organism: Thiocapsa roseopersicina (assembly GCF_900106925.1). Lineage (GTDB taxonomy): Bacteria > Pseudomonadota > Gammaproteobacteria > Chromatiales > Chromatiaceae > Thiocapsa > Thiocapsa roseopersicina. Next base: position 36,695 of record NZ_FNNZ01000011.1, on the reverse strand, counting down.
GCGCGCGCACACTCGCTTGCCTCGCTCGCGGCATGAAGATCGCGCAGGGCGACCGCCTCGCGCATCGCGCTGCGCCACCAGCCGACAAAGGTCGACTTATGATCGGCCAGCACGTTGAGCGAGGCCGCCATGGCGTCGATCTCGTCGCGCGCACCGGGCACCGTCGGGATGCGCTCGCGGGGCGTCTCGGTCGTCATGCGATCGAGCAGCCCCGCGATCTTGCGCACCGGGCGGACGATCCTCGCGGTGATCATGACGGCGAAGACCGCCCCGAGCAGGGTCGCCCCGAGCGCGATCAAGAGGTTGATCCGCGCCCGCGCGGCCGCGTTCCGCGCGATCTCATCGGTCATCGTCGCCATCAGCCGACTGGCTTCGACAAGGTTCGCTTCGACCAGCGGCGTGATACGCCCGGCTGCGACTTCCATGGCGTCCGCGAGCCCTTCGATCCGGCGGTCCTGCTCGACCAGCGAATGAAAATCACGCCCGTAAGCGGCGAGTCGGTCGGTCAACGCCTCTCGCTCGCGCTCGGCGATCGGAGCCTGTGCAACGCGCTCGGCGGTCTCGGTCAGGATCTCGTCCACCATCGCGACATAGGTCTCGTCGCCGCGCAGCAGATAATCCTTCTCGCGTCGCCGCAGCTGGAGAATCGCAATCTCGAGCCCCGTCGCCTGCTCGCCCGATCCGGCCAACGCCTCGAGCTCATGCGCGGTCCGGCGAAACGCGCCCTGCAGTCCGCTGTTCTCGTCGAGCCCGTTGATCCGCCATGCCTCGACGACCTCCTCGAAGCTCGACAGATAATCGGCGACCAGCGTTCGAATCTCGGTCGCGGCGCGCTGCGAGGTCTCGTCAAGACGCGCGAGCCCGGCGGCCTCGACCTCCAAGGCACCCGCTTCGCGCCCCACCTCGGCAACCGCATCGAGATCTCGGGTCGCGAGAAACTCGGACTGAGCCGCGCGGATGGCGCCGAGCCGCCGCTCGATGCCGAAGGCATAAGACTGACGTGCGCCGTAGACGCCGTGCAGACGCTCGTAGTCCGCACTCAGGCGTGCCAACGCGAGCTGATCGTGAAGAATGACCCCGAGAAAGATCAGGATCACCAGACCGAATCCCAGCCCGACCTTCTCACCGATACGCAATCTGCTCGCGAGTCTGCTCACCCTGCCTCCCGGGCCCGACATGGCCGGTCGATCCCCCGTGTCTCAACCGATCGGACGCCAGCTTACCCTAACCCGGCAGAGCCGGAACCAAGAAACGCCGTGGAAAGCTCTGCTCATGGTCGTTGTCGTTGTCGTTGTCGTAATCGGATTCCGTACGAACACGACAACGACAACGACAACGACAACGACAACGACAACGAAAAATTCTGCGAAGGTTTGTTCAAGACTTGCAGCGCGAGGGACCCGTCCACGACACCTGCCGAGCGTTGCGCGGCCACCGCGCGGTTGATGCACATCGGCAGGAATGCGACGCTTGGGCCATCGAGCGGATCCTGCATCGCGCCTCAGACCCGGAGGGTCATTCAAACAGCCCATGTCGGACCCGAGCCACGCCAAGCGCAAAGGCTTCCTCAAACATTTTCGCGGTCTGATACGCGAGGCCGATCCCTGTGCCGACCTCGACCTTCGCGGCTCGCTCCGATTGGGCAAGTCGACGGTGAGGCTCCCGCCTCCCGCGCTGCCCCTGCAGATCCTCCTCGGCGGCGAGCACGGCTATCGGCTCCATCTCTATCCGGAGCCTGTGCTCGATGCGGAAGGCCGCTTCGAGCACCGCGGCAGCTATCTCCTGGTCGATCCCATGACCTATTTCTCCGATATCAGCGGATTCATCCGACTGAGCGAGGGCGAGACACTGAACGTGGGACGCGACGACCCGACGCAACGCCTGCTGCTGCGTTACCCGCGTGCCGTCGAGCCGCGGCACCTGCGTCTTAAGCTCTCGGCCGACGGACTGGCCATCAAGAACAAGTCCAGGGCGGCCGGCGTCTGTATCGCTCCCTTGGCCGCGACCGATCTCATGGAGCGCATGATGCGTTGGCGCCGCCTGGCGCTCGCGCGCCTGGCTCGGGTGCTCGGCGGACCGATCGAGCCCTTGGCGCGCGCGCCCGCCCTGGACCTGATCGAGCAGGTGATCGCGCTGATGGATCAGGAGCCCTATCGTGCGCTCAATCGTCTCGGCCAACCCGGCGGTCTCTTGATCCTGCCCGATCGCGCAACCCCCATCTTCGTCGGCGATCTGCGCGCCCGGATCGACAACCTGCTCGTCATCCTGACGCAGAACGCCTTTCTTCAGGCACTCGAAGAGGGCAGCGCCATCCTGATCATCCTAGGCAGCGCCGTTCATCCGGATCGACCCGAGCAGGCCGCCGAGATGGACAGCTCCATCCTGATGATGGATCTGATCTTTCGCCTCAAGCTGCGGTTTCCCGAACGGGTCTTCTATCTGCGGGGCCATCACGACAGCTTCTCCGAGGCAATCAGCTATGGCGGATTGCCGCAAGGATCCCTCTGGGAGGATGCACTGCATCAGACTCGGGGAGCGGTCTACCGGGATGCGATGCAGCGTTTCTATGCCCGCCTGCCCTTGGTGGCCGTCACCTCGCGCTACCTCGCCGCCCACGCCGCACCGCCGATCGAGGCCGAGGGATGGCAGACACTCGTGGATATCGACCGGCATCCGGAGCTGACCGACCGCGTTGCTCGGGTACGGCATCCCTCGGAGCCTGGCACGAGCAGCGCCTACGGGCGACGTGAGCTGAGCCGCATGTTCCGGCGGCTCGGCCTCGCGGAGAGCGCCGTCTGCGTGCTCGGGGGTCGCCCGGCGACTTCGGCCGGGCATCGCGCGCGAGACACCGAAGACCTCGAACGACATCGGCAGGTTTTCAGTGCCGATCCGCACTGGGTCGGCACCCTCACGCGCGCCCACAAGCGGCTGCTGCCGCTGTGCTATCCGGCCGAGCCCCTCCTGGAGGTCTACAACCGGCTTGTGCACAGCGCACGTGCGGGAAGCGCCCTGAGTCGCGGGCTCACGAGCCCCGTTGAGCCGACCCCGACTCAGCCGAAAGACGCCCCCGACGAGGTGCCGCGATGACCCCCGAGGTCACCGAGGCGATCACGCCGGCGATCCACTGGTGGGCGATGGCGATGAGTCTCTTCGGCGGTCTTGCACTCTTTCTCCACGGCATGGATCAGATGGCCGAGGCGCTCAAGGCGGTCGCCGGGGAGCGGATGAAGGACATCCTGGCCAAGCTGACCGCCAACCGCTTCATGGGCGCCCTCACCGGCGCGTTCGTGACGGCCGTCATCAACTCCTCTTCCGTGACGACGGTCTTGGTGGTGGGCTTCATCAGCGCCGGACTCATGACCCTGAGTCAATCTGTCGGCGTCATCATGGGCGCCAACATCGGCTCCACCATGACCGCGCAGCTGATCGCCTTTCAGATCACCGAGGCGGCCCTGCTGATGATCGGTATCGGCTTCCTGATGCAGTTTGCGTCCACGCAGGAGGCGATGTGCCAATACGGCGGCATCCTCATGGGTTTGGGTCTGGTGTTCTTCGGCATGAGCATCATGAGCGACGCGATGGTGCCGTTGCGGACCTACGAGCCCTTCCTGGACTTTGTCCGGAGGCTCGAGAATCCGGCGATCGGCATCCTGGTCGCCGCCGTCTTCACCGGCCTGATCCAATCCTCCGCCGCCACCATCGGCATCGCAATCGTCATGGCGAGCCAGGGTCTCATCAATCTCCCCACCGGGATCGCGCTCGCCCTCGGGGCCAATATCGGCACCTGCGTCACCGCGTTGCTGGCAGCCATCGGCAAACCGCGCGATGCGTTGCGAGCCGCCTTGGTGCACGTCATCTTCAACGTCTGCGGCGTGCTGATCTGGGTCGGCTTCATCGGACAACTTTCGGCCTTCACACAGCTGATTTCGCCCACCCATCCCGCCCTGACGGGTACCGCGCGACTCGCCGCCGAGGTCCCCCGGCAGATCGCCAATGCGCATACCTTGTTCAATGTCGCCAATACACTCCTCTTTATCGGCCTGACCACGCAGTTCGCGCGTCTCGTGCAGTGGCTGGTTCCGGACAAACCCCAGGGCGCAGAGGCACTCGTGGTGCGCGCAAAGTATCTGGACGAGGAGTTGATCTCCACGCCGTCGTTGGCGCTTGATCGTGTGCGCCTTGAGGTCCTCCACATGGGGGAGTGCGTCGACAAGATGATGTCGCGCATCATGCCGGCGATCCTCGGCGGCAACCGCCGCACGCTGCGCGAGATCGAGCTGATGGACAACGATGTCGACACCCTGCACGCCCAGATCATCACCTATCTGGGCAAGATCAGCCGTCTGTCGCTCACCGAGAAACAGACCGCGACCCTGATGCGCCTGATGGCGGCGGTGAACGATCTGGAGAATATCGGCGACGTCGTCGAAACCAACCTGATCGTCCTCGGCCGCGAGCGCATCGATGCGGGCGTCTCCATCAGTGTGCCGACCCGCCAGGTCCTCATGGGATTCCACCGGGTCGTGACACGCTCGGTCGCCGCCGCGGTCCAAGCCGTCGCACAGAACAACGAGCTGGCCGCGCGCACCGTGACCTCCATGAAACAGGAGATCCAACATATCGCCGACTCCGCGGCCATCCACCAAGCACAACGTCTCGTCGCGGAAGAACCGAATCGGATCCCCGCCTACACGATCGAGATCGACATCATCGAGAAGCTCAAGCGGATCTATTACTTTGCCAAACGGATGGCCAAGACGGTCGAAACGGACGAGGAGGAGAATGCGTCTTGACGGGAGCGGTTGCGTCTTGCCCGATGCCGACGTCGGCGGCGGGACCGCAGCCGAGCTGCACAGCGTAGGAGCTCAGCCGTTGCTCTTGCAACCTAATCACCACCATATCCCATTCCCCTTTTTTTGCGTGGGCTCCGCATTTTCCGAGGACCAGTGTGCTGTGCTGGAGGCCCTATTTCTGCAGACCAATGACTGGCAGCATCGGGACGGTGCGTTTTACCGGTGCTCTCTTTGCGACGTATCCGTGAAGATTCCGGTATCGTTTCAAGCCGAAATAGTCGCGAGAATGCGAGCGATGACCCGGCTGCCGCTCGTTGATCGTGTTGTTGTCACGGCTCAACGAATGCTGCCGGGACAAGTCATTGGCATACATAGTGACCGACCACTTTTGGGTTATGAGATTGCGCGACTGGTCGTGCAACTGAATAAAGAATGGCAACCTGATCACGGCGGCGTTCTGGAATTATTCGCATCGCCGGAGGGCAAAGCCGTTTTCACTGTTGATCCTGAATACAATACAGCCTTTGGCTTTGCGCTTCACGCGGAGTCATACCATGGGGTGACCGAGGTGACCCAGCCGCGCAAAACAGTGGTCTTCAATTTTTGGCATGTGGCGAACACGCCGGAGCTGGCTGCGTACGTCCAAGCCTTGTTTGCCGACCTTCATTTCTCGGAATTACCGGCGGCACTCGACCCTGTCGCCTCATCGGCAGAATCGACTCTGCCGGAGGAGACGACATTTCGTGCAGGCACAGCGGCGATTGCACTCCAGCGCTTGGGCTATGACGATGCAACCATCGTGACCGGGTACCGGCACAGCGCCGGGCTTGCTGTCTGCGATACGGGCGATGCAGAAACCGATGCAGCAGTCCTCCTCGCGGACTGGATGGCGTACTTGTATCGGGATTCGTTTGATCTGACTCGCTGGAACAGCTTGCGAAACAAACTTGATAGAGTGGAAGCGGTTTCGCGCCTCATGCCCGCATGGCAGCTTTGCCTGCCGGAATAAAGCGAGTCAACGGGTGCGTGGTCGGGTCATTTGATCGTGAGAATTTCATGAGGTACGCGACAACCGGTGCGATCGAGTGCGTTGTTCATCATCCCGGCCGGGGCGCGACCTCTCCATCACGGCAGCGCAAGCCGCAAGGCGGGCGGAGCCGGAACCGCAGTCGCAGCCGCATCCTGGAACTGAAGCGACGCCAGCCGCGCATAGAGCCCGTCCTCGGCCATCAGCTCTTCATGGCGCCCGCTCGCGACGATCCGACCCTGGTCCAGGACCAGGATGCGGTCGGCCGTGCGCACGGTCGCCAGCCGATGGGCGATGACGATACTGGTTCGACCCTGCATCAGGTGCTCCAAGGCCTCCTGCACCAGCCGCTCGCTCTCGGCATCCAAGGCGCTGGTCGCCTCGTCGAGCAACAGGAGGACCGGATTGCGCAGCACCGTGCGTGCGATGGCAATGCGCTGACGCTCACCGCCCGAGAGCCTGACCCCGCGCTCGCCCAGAAAGGTATCGAAGCCATGCGGTAGACGGTCGAGAAACTCGGCCGCGTGGGCGGCCTCGGCGGCACGGCGCACATCCGCATCGCTCGCGTCGGCGAGACCGTAACGGATGTTCTCCCAGGCGTTCGCGCCGAAGATGACCGGATCCTGCGGGACCAGCGACATGTGCCGGCGCAGCTCGGCGGGCGCCAGATCGCGCAGATCCACCCCGTCGAACCGCACCGCACCGGCGGCCGGATCGTAGAAGCGCAACAGCAGTTGAAAGAGGGTCGATTTTCCGGCGCCGGAGGGGCCGACCAGCGCCACCCGCTCGCCGGGCTCGATGACCAGGTCGAGGCGATCGAGTGCGGCCGTATCCGGGCGCGCCGGATAGACAAAGCGCACCGCATCGAACTCGACGCGCCCACGCGCCGGAGCCGGCAACGCCCTCGGCTCGGGCGGTGTGCGAATACTCGGCTCGGACTCCAACAACTCCATCAGGCGCTCGCTCGCACCCGCACCGCGCAGCAACTGGCCCATCAGCTCGCTCAGGGAGCCGACCGATCCGGCGACGACCACGGCGTAGAAGAGAAAGGCGGAGAGCTCGCCCCCGCTGATGGCGCCGGCCAGGACCTGCCGACCTCCGACCCAGAGCACGACCCCGATGGCGCCGAAGGTCAGGAGGGTCGACACCGCCGCCAGCAAGGCGCTGGTTTGGGAGCGCCGCGCCGCGACCTCGAAGGCGGATTCCACCTGCGTGCCGTAGCGCTCGCGGTCGATCGGCTCGTGACAGCAGGCCTGCACGGTGCGAATCCCGTGGATCACCTCGTCAACATAGGCCCCGACGTCTGCGATCCGGTCCTGGCTGTCGCGCGAGAGACGGCGCACCCGATGTCCCAAGAGCCAGGCCGGGAGGATCACGAAAGGCACGCCGAGCAGGACCAAGCCGGTCAGGGCCGGACTGGTGATCGCAAGCATGACGATGCCGCCGATCATCAGGAGGCCGGTGCGCAGCACCATCGCCAGGGTCGAGCCGACCACGACCTGCAGCAATGCGGTGTCGCTGGTCAGACGCGAGATCACCTCGCCGACGCGGGTCGTCTCGAAGAAGCCGACATCGAGCGACAACACCCGATCGAAGACGCTCTTGCGGATATCCGCGACCACCCGCTCGCCGATCCAATTGAGCAGATAGCTGCGCACCCCCACGGCGATGCCGGTCGCCAAGACCACGGTGAGAAACAGCATCAACGCCTGATCCAAGGCCTGCGCCGAGCCGCTGGTCAGGCCCGAATCCACCAGGGTACGAATCACCTGACCGAACGCGAGCACCGACCCGGCCGCGACGAAGAGGGCCACGAGCGCGCCCGCGAGCTGCCAGCCATAAGGCCGGGTGAAACCAAGCAGCCGCCGCAGCGCTCCAAGATTACGTGTACCGGGACGATCGTTCGGGGTGACGGCTTGCTCGCGCATAGGTCTGATCTCGTTGGGTCGGCAGCGGGGGATCCCCGCTCGATGTCAAAGGATTCGGCACCCGATCAGGCGCAGCCCGAGCGTTCGACTCGGCCACCGCATCTCCGATTCCGACTAGGCCCATCGGGTAGCCCTCTGCTAACCTCGGAGGAACCGAGTCGCGGTCGGCGACCGTGTCCGGACGGAGGCAGGGACCGCCGGCAACACAGCAGGAGTCGATTCCCCACCACCGAGGGAGCTCGAAGAGACGATGAAGACGATTCAACAACTACTCGGCGATAAAGGCTCGCAGGTTTGGTCGATCGGGCCCGATGCAAGCGTCTACGACGCGCTCGTGCTGATGGCGGAGAAGCAGATCGGCGCGCTCCTGGTCATGGACGACACCGGCATGATCGGTCTGATCTCGGAGCGCGACTACGCGCGCAGCGTCATCTTGAGGGGGCGCACATCCAAGGAGACGCACGTGTGCGACGTCATGACCAAGCGCGTGGTCTGCACCCAGCCGAATCAGAGCCTGGAAGAGGCGATGGCGCTGATGACGGAGAAGCGGGTTCGCCATCTCCCGGTCATCGTCGACGGCAAGGTCATCGGCCTCATTTCGATCGGCGATCTGATCAAATCCATCATCTCGGAGCACAAGTTCATCATCGAGCAGCTCGAGCACTATATCAGCAGCGGCTGATCCTTTCGTCGCACAACCCGTTGCCGAATCGCGTCTCGCACGCGCTTCGGCACTGAATCCGGAGTGCAGTGCCTGCGCAAGCCGACCTCTGCGCGCTAGCCGATTTGCCCGCAGATTGCCGCGGTGCTAGTGTCAGGGCGACTCCAACCCTGGTGCGGTGGCCTTACCTACTGCATGTCGACCGGACGCATCCAGCTTGCCGCACGACGAATGTCGAATGCGGCTGCGCGCGGAAGGCAAGGAGAAGCGCCGCGCCTGCATGGCCCGATGCCCTCATGAGAACGCGCGGCATAACGGCTCCGATTGTTCATGGAGGGACTGACCATGCGTCGATTCGCGACGATGTCCACTTCTGCACTGCTCGTCCTGGCGTGCTCCTTCGGCGTTTTAGCGAACGCATCGTCTGTGTCGGGCGGGCCCCTGACCTGGAACCTCTGCAGCGAGCCTGATTTCGAAGGCATTGAATGCGGAACCCTGATGGTTCCGAAGGACGATGAGGATCCCGGTGCCGGCACCTTCGACCTGGCTGTCGCACGCCTTCCGGCCACCGGCTCGCGAAGGGAGCGGGTTGGGTCACTGTTCTTCAATCCCGGGGGTCCGGGAGAGTCCGGAATCGATCTGATCGGCGAGATCGGTGGCGCGCTGGGCAGCGACCTGCGGCGGCACTTCGACTTGGTGGTCTGGGATCCGCGCGGCGTCGGGCGTTCGTCCGGGCTGTCCGAATGCGTCGGTGGCGAGTTTGCGCCGCCCGCGACCGGTCCGGTCAAATGGGCGGCAGTCCTGAACCAGATGCGACAGACGCAGGCGGCGGCAAATGCCGCGTGTGAAGCCATGTATCCGGACGTGGTGCCTTATATCAGCACCAACGCCACCGTCCGGGATCTCGAACGTCTCCGCGTCGCTGTCGGCGACAAAAAGCTCACCTACTGGGGAACGAGCTACGGCACGCGAATCGGCTATCTGTATGCGCATGCTTATCCCGAACGGGTCCGGGCGATGCTCTTGTCTTCGTCCGTCAACCCCAACGGTTCATGGCACAACTTCGTCGAAGGCGCCGGCACCTCGGCCGACTCTGCTCTGGGACTTCTGTTCGATGCCTACCCGGAATCAGCGGCTCACTATCGCTCGGCGTCGAGCAAACTGGTTGCACACACCCTGACCCTCCCTTCCGGTACTGTCTTCACGCAGTGGCATGCGCGTGCGATGTTGCTGGGATGGGCATCGAGCGAGAGCAACTATGCGACGGCTGCGTCATTCCTGGAGACGGTCGATGTCGCGGTGAACGGATCCGGTCGCGCACAAGCGGCAGCCGCCCTCGCCCTCGACAAGGTCATGGACTGGCCCACGCACTTTCCAATCCACGGGGGCGCGACGGCATTCATCGGCTGCCTGGACTACGCAGACCGAATCGACCCGATTGAGCAGGATCGAATCGCCCGACATCTGCGTGCAGAGGCGCCGATCACCGGCTGGTTCAACGCGCAGGCACTGTTCTACTGCCAAGGCATGACCGTGACACCGGACCCGGTGCCGGTCGACATCGGCAGCAACTGGCAAACGCCGATGCTCATCGTCGGCTCTACGAGAGACGCACTGACCCCTTATGGCTGGACCATCGACATGGCGCGGACCTTCCGCAACAGCCGCGTCGTCACCTACGTCGGGGCACAGCACACAGCATTCCTCGGCGCCGGCTCCCGGTGCGTCGACCAGTACGGGATCGACTACCTCGTCAGGCTCAAACGCCCGCAGATCGACGTGGCCTGCCCGAGTGTTCTCGCCGCGCCGAGGCGGCGGACGGCTCCCTGAGAGGACCGTCGCACGCTTGACAGAAAACAGGTTCTCATGCCGACATCCCAAGATTGAGCCGAATCAGACGCCGGGTTTCCAGGACCAGGGCGAATGAGGTGATGGCTCGGGAGGAACCACCCGGGATGATCGAGTCTCACCGCTACCGCTCCGACATCGACGGCCTGCCTGGGCTTGCGATCGCGCCGGTCGTCTTGTACCACGTGGGCATTCCGGGGTTCGGCGGCGGTTTCATCGGGGTCGATGTCTTCTTCGTGATCTCCGGCTATCTGATCACCTCGATCATCGAGCGCGAGATCCGCGAGGGTCGGTTCTCCCTGCAGGGATTCTACGAGCGGCGCATCCGGCGCATCCTACCGGCGTTGTTTGCGATGCTGTCGGTCTCCGCACTGGCGGCATACCTGATTCTCTACCCCGCCTAGGCCCAGAGGTTCGCGCGGTCCCTGATCGCAGCGACCCTGTTTGTCTCGAGCATCCTGTTTCAGCGCGAGGTCGGCTATTTCGACCAGGAGGCCGAGCTCAAGCCGATCCTGCATACCTGGTCGCTCTCGGTGGAGGAGATCTTCTACATCCTCTATCCGTTGGTTCTGTGGCTCGCCTGGCGCCGGTTTCGCGGTCGCCAGGCGGCGCTCGTCGCCGGGATTGCGGCGCTGTCCTTTGCCGCGACGGCCATCGCCTTGTGGATCGACAGGCAATCCACCGCGGCTTTTTTCCTGCCGCATTTTCGCGCTTGGGAGCTGCTGATCGGCGCACTCGTGGCACTGGGCCTTCTGCATCTGCCGAAGGGTCGTGCCTTCGCCGCCGTCATCTCGATCGTCGGTCTGTCGATGATCGTCGTACCCGTCTATGCCTATTCGCAGACCACGACCTTTCCGGGCGTCGTTGCGCCCGCTGTTTGCGCCGCTGCTCGATGTTTCGGAGCCGTAGGAGGAGCGACGCTAGCGGGCGAGCCCGGAGAGCGCCCGGATCGCGTCGCGATTGGTCCAGGAGCTCGCCAGAGCTTGGGCCGGCAAGGCCCGAAGCCAACGGTATTCGACATGCTCCCGCGGATTGAGCCGGATCAGGCGCCGGGTCTCCAGAACCAGTGCGAACCAGTATTCGCGATTGAAGCAGACGTTGGGGGCATAGCGTTTCCGCCAGGCGCGGATGATGGGGAAAAGTGCGGAATGATGCAGATCGATCAGCGCGCCGCCCGCAAGCAGACCGGTTTCCTCGTAAAGCTCGCGTGCCGCGGCATGGCGCGGCGTCTCGCCGGGGGCGAGGCTCCCGGTGACCGACTGCCAAAAGCCGGCCGGGCGGGTCCGCCTCAGGAGCAGGAATTCGCCGCCCCGGGTGCAGATGACCACGAGAACCGACTGAGGACGCTTGCGTGTTTCATCGGTCATGGACGCCTGCTCCGGAACCTCGTCACCGCCCTCGGAGCCCGACGGCCCGATCGGATCGGCCATTGACCGAGCCAAGGGACCGCCGCCCTGACCGTCCATCATCGCCGTAGACTCCACGGGCATCACGGGCTTTAGGCCCGCAGCCTGATCCGCAACGCAAGCTCCTTGAGCTGGTTCTCGTCCACGGGCGACGGGGCATCGGTGAGCAGACAGGCGGCACTCTGGGTCTTGGGGAAGGCCATGACGTCGCGGATCGAGGTCGCGCCGGTCATGAGCATCACCAGACGATCCAGACCGAAGGCGATGCCGCCGTGCGGCGGGCAACCGAAACGCAGCGCCTTGAGCAGGAAGCCGAAACGGTCCTCGGCCTGCTCGTCGGTGATGGCCAGCAGCTTGAAGACCTGCCGCTGGACCGCATCGCGATGGATACGGATAGAGCCGCCGCCGATCTCGGTGCCGTTCAGGACCATGTCGTAGGCGCGCGACAGACAGGCGCCCGGATCGCTTTGCAGCAGATCCAACTGCTCCTCCTTCGGCGCCGTGAAGGGATGGTGCAGGGCCACCCAGCGCTGATTGACGGCATCGCGCTCGAACATCGGAAAGTCCACAACCCAAACCGGATGCCAGCCCTCGGCGAGCAAGCCGCGGTCCTGACCGAGCCGCACCCGCAGCGCACCCATCGACTCGTTGACCACCGTGGTCTTGTCGGCGCCGAAGAAGATGAGATCCCCGTCGACGGCCTCGGTGCGGGCCATGATGGCGTCGACCGCACCGTCGGGCAGGAACTTGAGGATCGGCGACTGCAGGCCCTCGCGTCCCTTCTCCGCCCAGGCATTGACCTTGATGTAGGCTAGACCGCGCGCACCGTAGATGCCGACGAACTGGGTGTAGCCGTCGATCTCTTTACGCGAGAGCTCGCCGCCGCGCGGCAGACGCAGGGCAACCACGCGGCCCTCCGGGTCCTGTGCCGGCTCGGCGAAGACCTTGAAGTCGACCCCGGTCATCAGATCGCCGACATCGATCAGCTCCAGCGGCACGCGCAGGTCCGGGCGATCCGAGCCGAAGCGGCGCATCGCCTCGGCGTAGGTCAGACGCGGGAAGGGATCGGGCAGCTCGACACCCTGCACGTCGCGGAAGAGCGTGCGGATCATGGTCTCCATGATCGCCATCAACTCGTCCTCGGTCATGAAGGAGACCTCGATGTCGAGCTGGGTGAACTCGGGCTGGCGATCGGCGCGCAGATCCTCGTCCCGGAAGCAGCGAGCGATCTGATAGTAGCGATCCATGCCGGACATCATCAGCAGCTGCTTGAAGAGCTGCGGTGACTGGGGCAGCGCGAAGAACTCGCCCGGATGGGTGCGGCTGGGCACCAGATAGTCGCGCGCGCCCTCGGGCGTGGACTTGGTCAGGATCGGGGTTTCGATATCCAGAAAACCCTGCGCGTCGAGGAAGTAGCGCATCGCCTGTGTCACCCGACTGCGGGTGCGCAGCCGCGCCTGCATCTCGGGGCGGCGCAGATCCAGATAACGGTAGCGCAGACGCAGCTCCTCGGAGGCGTCGGCGCCGTGCTCGTCGAGCTGGATCGGCGGGGTCTCGGAGACGTTGAGGATCTCCAGATCCAGACCCAGCACCTCGATCTCGCCGGTCGGCAGATCCGGGTTGACGGTTCCCGCCGGACGCGCGCGCACCCGGCCCGTGACCTTGAGCACGTACTCGCTGCGGGCCTGCTCGGCGCGGGCGAAGATCTCGGGGCGATCCGGATCGAAGACGATCTGCACCAGACCTTCGCGGTCACGCAGATCGATGAAGATCACGCCGCCATGATCCCGACGCCGATGCACCCACCCGCACAACACGACCTCTTGGCCCTCGTGGCGGCTGTTCAGTTCTCCACAGTACTGCGTGCGCATCGTCGTCTCGCCTCGTGTCTTCGCGTCGTCAAATCCGGTATCGAGCGACGCAACAGCGCGTCGCTCGATGAGGTTTATTGCGTGATGGGGTGGGGAAAGGTCGGTCGCCGCGTCCGGCTCAAGCCGCGGGCTTTTTTTCGACCGGCTTCGGCTTGGGCTTCGGCGCGGCGCTCGCATCCGGCTTCGCCGTCGTGGTGCTGCCCTTGTCGCCAGAGCCGGACCCGGAAGCCGCACTGTCACCCGACTTAGCCTCCTTCTTCTCGCCGCTGTCGTGCAGATTCTTTTGGTTCGACTTCTTGAAGTCGGTCTCGTACCAACCGCCGCCCTTCAACCTGAAGGCAGCCGCGGAGATCTGTTTGCGCAGCGTCGGCTGGCCGCACGCGGGGCAGTCGACCAGGGGCGGATCGCTGATCTTCTGAATCTGCTCAAGCTCATGACCGCAGGCCTCGCAGCGGTACTCGTAGATCGGCATCGTTCGTTCCTCGACAAAAGCAAGCTGGCGCCAATTATCAGGCGTTTCAGAGAGAATGGATACCGCACGGCGCTGGCCGGCGCAGCGGCGACGACCGCCTCGCGGCCGTTCTCGTGCTAAATTAAACCCATCATGGCCGAGTCGACTCTAAATTGATGATGTCTCCCGGCAAGCGATCGATCCTCATGACGGGCTGCTCCAGCGGCATCGGGCTTACCTGCGCGCTCGGTCTGGCTCAACGCGACTGGCTGGTGATCGCATCCGCGCGAAAGTCCGAGGACGTGTCCCGTCTGAAGGAACAGGGTCTCACGGCGGTCCAACTCGACCTGGACGACCCCGAGAGTATCGCGAATGCCCTCGCGCAGACCCTGGACATCACCGGCGGACGACTCGACGCGCTCTTCAACAACGGCGCCTACGGACAACCGGGCGCGGTCGAGGATCTGACCCGAGAGGTGCTGCGCGCCCAGCTGGAGACGAACCTGCTGGGCTGGCACGACCTCACGTGCCGCGTCATCCCAGTCATGCGCAAGCAAGGGCATGGGCGAATCGTTCAAAACAGCTCGATCCTGGGATTGATCCCGCTCCCCTTTCGTGGCGCCTATGTCGCGAGCAAGTACGCGTTGGAAGGGCTCACGAATACCCTGCGTCTGGAGCTACGCGGCAGCGGCATCTCGGTCTCCCTGATCGAGCCCGGCCCCATCCTGAGTCGCTTTCGCGAGAATGCCTACGCCGCCTTGAAGGCGAACATCGACACCGAGCACAGTGTCCATCACGCAGCCTACGCGCGTGCGCAGCTGCGACTCACCAAGGCAGGCGCCGCTCAGCCCTTCACGCTCCCGCCCGAGGCCGTATTGAAGAAGCTCATCCATGCCCTGGAGAGCCCACGCCCGCGGATTCGCTATGCGGTCACCTTTCCCACTCACCTCTTCGGCGTGCTCACCCGGATCCTGCCCGACAGCGCTCTTGATTGGGTCATCGCGCGCATCTCACGCGGCGGCGCCGGGTAGGCACGACAGCCGCCGGCATGGCCCACGCCTGCGCACCGCCTAGAATGGTGAGTGCTTCACGCTGCGAGGGCCGTAGGTTGCGCCGAGCCGTGCGAGGCACAACCAACCATCGGTGGCTGTTGTGCTTCCTATCGTCAGCACAACCTCGGCCTATTCCCGGAAAAGAACGCCCGGCGGACCTCGCTTTCACGACCGGCCGAAGCGCGTTCAGCGCGGTTCCCGAGATCGTCGCGTTGAGCGCAACCCCGTCGGCCGTCAGGACGGTGGAAGAGGACGACTGCAAGTCGTCTATCCCGGGCACCGCTTCGCGACGCCTGGCTACTCCGGAAATCACCTCAGTGATATCCAAAAAACATCCGTTTAAACCGCGTCCCGCCGGCGAGGCAGAGATTAGCCGAAGCCAAACTCACCACCTACCATCGCACATCCCGCCGAACGCGGTTTAAACGTAACGCACCTCCAGAATCTCGAACTCCCGCACCCCGCCCGGCACCTGCACCGAGGTCACATCGCCCTCGCTCTTGCCGATCAGACAGCGGGCAATGGGCGAGCCGACCGAGATCTTGCCCTGCTTCAGATCCGCTTCGTCCTCGCCGACGATCTGAAAGGTATGCTCGACATCCTTATCCAGCTCAAGGACCTGCACGGTCGCGCCGAAGACGACCCGGCCGCTGGCGGCGAGCTGCGTCACGTCGATGATCTGGGCGTTCGCGAGCTTGCCCTCGATGTCCTGAATACGCCCTTCGACGAAACCCTGCTGCTCGCGCGCGGCATGGTACTCGGCGTTCTCCTTCAGATCGCCGTGTGCGCGCGCCTCGGCGATCGCCTCGATGATCCGGGGGCGCTCGATGCGCTTGAGCCGCTCGAGCTCTTCGCGCAATTTCTCAGCGCCTCCGACGGTCAGAGGGACCTGATTCATGGGTGATTTCCTCGTCTGGATGCACCGCCTTCGTCACGGTCGCGGATCGGGCCGGAGGCCCTCGGCGGGTCGGATCTTAGGGGTGTCGCATAGAAAAAATCGCGGGCGCCGAAGGGCGCCCGCGAGATCGGTCAGGACAAATCTTGTAACCGATTGACGCTCAGAATGTCCAGCTGTTTCAGTGCCAGACAGGTCGCCTCGGCGCCCGAGATGGTCGTGGTGTAGCTGACCTTGTGTTGGAGCGCGGAACGGCGGATCGCCGCGGAATCGGCGATGGCTTGTGAGCCCTCGGTCGTGTTGACGATGAAGCTGACGTCGTTGTTTTTGATCATGTCGACGACATGCGGGCGCCCTTCGGCGACCTTGTTGACGCCGATACAGTCGAGACCGGCGTCGCGCAAGGACTGAGCGGTTCCGTGGGTGCCGTAAAGGGTAAAGCCGAAGCCGACGAGGTCGCGCGCGACGCGAATCAGGCGCGCGCGGTCCGCCAAGCGAACGCTCAACAGCGCCGCTCCGCCGAGTCGCGGCAGGAGCGTTCCCGCCCCTTCCTGCGCCTTGGCATAGGCCTCGCCGAAGGACTCGCCGACACCCATGACCTCGCCGGTGGACTTCATCTCGGGGCCGAGCTGGGTGTCCACGCCCGGGAACTTGATGAAGGGGAAGACGGCTTCCTTCACGAAATAATGTTTGGGCATGCGCTCGCGACGCAGACCCTGCTCGGCGAGCGTCTTGCCGACCATGCAGCGCGCGGCCACCTTTGCGAGCGGCAGGCCGATCGCCTTGGAGACGAAGGGGACGGTGCGCGAGGCGCGCGGATTGACCTCGAGGATGTAGACATCCTCGCCCTTGACGGCGAACTGCGCATTCATCAAACCGACGACCTTGAGCGCGTGCGCCATCTGCGCCATCTGCTCGCGCATCCGGTCCTGGATCGACGGGGACAGGGTATAGGGCGGCAGCGAGCAGGCCGAATCGCCCGAGTGCACGCCGGCCTGCTCGATGTGCTCCATGATGCCGCCGATCAGCACGTCCTTGCCGTCGCAGATGGCATCGATGTCGACCTCGATCGCGTCGTCGAGGAAGCGATCGAGCAGGACCGGGGATTCGTTGGAGACCCGTACCGCTTCGCGCATATAGCGGTTCAGCTCGGACTCGTCGTAGACGATCTCCATCGCCCGCCCGCCAAGCACGTAGGAGGGACGCACCACCAGCGGATAGCCGATCCGGGCCGCCCGCTCGATCGCCTCGGCCTCGCTGCGCGCGGTTGCGTTCGGCGGCTGGCGAATCCCCAGCTCCTGGATCATCTGCTGGAAACGCTCGCGGTCCTCGGCCAGATCGATGCTGTCCGGACTGGTGCCGATGATGGGCACGCCGGCGGCTTCCAGATCGCGCGCGAGCTTCAAGGGAGTCTGACCGCCGTACTGGACGATGACGCCGAGCGGCTTCTCCTTGGCGACGATCTCGAGCACGTCCTCCAGGGTCAGCGGCTCGAAATAGAGCCGGTCGGAGGTGTCGTAATCGGTCGAGACGGTCTCGGGGTTGCAGTTGACCATGATGGTCTCGTAACCGTCGTCGCGCAGGGCGAAGGCGGCGTGGACACAGCAATAGTCGAACTCGATGCCCTGGCCGATGCGGTTCGGACCGCCGCCCAGGACCATGATCTTCTCCCGATCGCTCGGCTCGGCCTCGCACTCCTCCTCGTAGGTGGAATAGAGATAGGCCGTGCTGGAGGCGAACTCGGCCGCGCAGGTGTCCACGCGCTTGTAGACCGGCCGCAGACCCTGCCCGTGGCGCAGCGCCCGGATCTCATGCTCGGTGGTGCCGACCAGGTGGCCGATCCGCCGGTCCGAGAAACCCTTGCGCTTGAGCAGACGCAGAGACTCGCGGCCCAAGGCTTCGTGCCCGGCGGTGCGCACGTGCGCCTCGGTATGCACCAGATCCTCGACCTGGGCGAGAAACCAAGGGTCGATCTTGGACAGCTCGTGGATCTCCTCCAGGCTCATCCCCAGACGGAAGGCATCGGCGAGATAGAAGATCCTCTCGGCCCCGGTCTGGCGCAGCTCATGTCGGACGCGCTTGGCCGCATCCGGCTCACGCGGATCGACGATCTCCTCGAGACCGTAGCGGTCGATCTCGAGACCGCGCAGGGCCTTTTGAAGCGACTCCTGGAAGGTGCGGCCGATCGCCATCACCTCGCCGACCGACTTCATCTGGGTGGTCAAACGCGCGTCGGCCTGCGGGAACTTCTCGAAGGCGAAGCGCGGGATCTTGGTGACGACATAGTCGATGCTGGGCTCGAAAGAGGCCGGCGTCGTCCCGCCGGTGATCTCGTTGCGCAGCTCGTCGAGCGTGTAGCCGACCGCCAGCTTGGCCGCGACCTTGGCGATCGGAAAACCGGTCGCCTTGGAGGCGAGCGCCGAGGAGCGCGACACCCGCGGGTTCATCTCGATGATGATCATGCGACCGTCGGCCGGATTGATCGCGAACTGCACGTTCGACCCACCCGTATCCACCCCGATCTCGCGCAGCACCGCGATCGAGGCGTCGCGCATGATCTGGTATTCCTTGTCCGTCAGGGTCTGAGCCGGCGCGACCGTGATGGAGTCGCCGGTGTGCACGCCCATCGGGTCGAAATTCTCGATCGAGCAGATGATGATGCAGTTGTCCGCACGGTCGCGGACTACCTCCATCTCGAACTCCTTCCAGCCCAGCGCCGACTCCTCGATCAGCAGCTCCTTGGTCGGCGAGAGGTCGAGCCCGCGCCGGCAGATCTCCTCGAACTCCTCCTGGTTGTAGGCAATGCCGCCGCCGCTTCCGCCCATCGTGAAGGACGGGCGGATGATGGTCGGAAAGCCGATCGAGGCCTGGACCTGGATCGCCTCTTCCAGGCTGTGCGCAATCGCAGAGCGCGGCATGTCCAGCCCGATCTTGCGCATCGCCTTACGGAAAAGGTCGCGGTCCTCGGCCTTGTCGATCGCCTCGCGCGAGGCGCCGATCAACTCGACGCCGAAGCGCTCGAGCACGCCCTCGCGCACCAGATCGAGCGCGCAGTTGAGCGCCGTCTGCCCGCCCATGGTCGGCAGAAGCGCATCCGGGCGCTCGCGCTCGATGATGGCCGAGACCGCGCGCCAGGTGACCGGCTCGATGTAGGTCGCGTCCGCCATCTCGGGGTCGGTCATGATGGTGGCGGGATTGGAGTTCACCAGGATGACCCGGTAACCCTCCTCGCGCAGCGCCTTGCAGGCTTGCGCGCCGGAGTAGTCGAACTCGCACGCCTGACCGATCACGATTGGCCCGGAGCCGATGATCAGGATGCTGGAGATGTCGGTACGCTTAGGCATGGGGATTCATTCGCCGGTTAGGCCTTGCGGGCGCGCATGAGCTCGATGAAACGATCGAAGAGCGGTGCGAGATCATGGGGACCCGGACTGGCCTCGGGGTGACCCTGGAATCCGAATGCCGGGCGATCCCGATGCCGGATGCCCTGCAGACTGCCGTCGAACAAGGAGCGATGGGTGGCCTCGACCGTCGGGGGCAGACTGTCCTCGTCGACCGCGAAGCCGTGGTTCTGGCTGCTGATCATGACCTCGCCGGTGGCGAGATCCTGCACCGGGTGATTGGCGCCGTGATGGCCGAACTTCATCTTCAGCGTGCGCGCGCCGCAGGCGAGACCCAGCAGCTGGTGGCCGAGACAGATGCCGAAGAGCGGTATGTCGGTGTCCAGCAGCTCGCGGATCGCCTCGATCGCATAGTCGCAGGGCTCCGGATCGCCCGGGCCGTTGGACAGAAACACCCCGTCCGGCTTCAGACCCAGTACCGTGGTCGCCGGCATGTGCGCGGGGACGACCGTGACGTGACAGCCGCGCGAGGCGAGCATCCGCAGGATGTTGCGCTTGATACCGTAGTCGTAGGCGACCACATGGAAGGGCAGACGATCCCCGACCGGATGAATGGACTCGGGATGTCCTTCGCCCAGGACCCAGACGCCTTGGGTCCAGGAATAGGTCTCGGAGGTCGAGGCATGTTGAGCCAGATCCATCCCCTTGAGGCCCGGAAAACCCTGTGCGGCGCGCAGAGCCGCCGCCTCGTCGATCCCCTGGCCGGCCTGAAGACAGCCGTTCTGGGCGCCCTTCTCGCGCAGCAGACGGGTCAGACGCCGGGTGTCGATATCGGCGATGCCGACGATGCCCTGACGCCGCAGATAGGCGTCGAGACGCTCGGTCATGCGAAAGTTGCTGGGCAGGATCGGCAGGTCGCGGATGATGAGACCGGCGGCCTGAACGCGGTCGGACTCCTCGTCCTCCGGGTTGGTCCCGACATTGCCGATGTGGGGGTAGGTCAGGGTGACGAGCTGTCGCAGATACGAGGGATCGGTGAGGATCTCCTGATATCCGGACATGGCGGTGTTGAACACCACCTCGCCGACGCTCGATCCATCGGCGCCGATCGACGTTCCCCGGAAGACGGAGCCGTCCTCCAGCACGAGTACCGCGGGTTTGCTCAAGGGTTTCTCCGATCCGGGCGGGGGGCGTGCAACGGCCGCGACGCGAACGAGTGTAACGGCGCAATGACGCCTGGGCGGGCACACAGGCACCGCCCTGACCGGCTGGAATTCTAAAGAAGCGGCGCTCGAGTGTCCATGCGAAGCGCGATGGGCTAGCCGTCCGACAAGACGAGCCCGTCTCGGCCAGGCGTCGCCCAAGCTACATTGCCTGCCGCGCCCAGGCGATGATCCCGTTGGTGTCCATCGCCCCGGCCGTGCGTGCGACCTCCGCACCCCCGCGGAATAGCGCCAGGGTCGGAATGCTGCGGATGCCGAACCGCGCAGCCAGGGCCTGCGCCTCCTCGGTGTTGACCTTGATCAGACGCAGGTTCGGCTCAAGCCGACCGGCGGCGGCCTCGAAGGCCGGTGCCATCATCCGGCAGGGTCCGCACCAGGGCGCCCAGAAATCCACCAAGAGCGGCAGATCGCTGCGCGAGAGATGACGCGCAAAGCGGGACTCGTCCAACGCCAGCGGCTGGCCGAGGAACAGCGGACCGTGACACTTGCCACATTTCGCGGCGGCACCGAGACGCTCCCGAGGGACCCGGTTGACCGCATCGCAGGCGGGGCAGACAACGTGAAGCGATTCGGACATGGCGATGACTCCTTGCGGTTGTTTCCGGAGACCCGGCTCGATCGGCTTGAATCGACCTCATCCGACAGCTATGTTCGACGGTTAGATCCACGCCATCCGATCCGTCTTTAAGGAGTGTCCCGATCATGGCCGATTCACCATACATTGTGACCGTCACGGCGGAGAATTTTCAGTCGGTCGTCTTGGAGGGTTCGTTCGAGCGTCCCGTCCTGGTCGACTTCTGGGCCGACTGGTGCGCGCCCTGCCGCATGCTGATGCCCATCCTCGCCAATCTGGCCGCCGAGTATCGCGGGCGATTCATTCTGGCCAAGGTCAACACCGAAGAGCAACAGGCGCTGGCCGCCGAGTTCGGGATCCGCAGCCTCCCGACGGTGCAGCTGTTCAAGTCCGGGCGACCCGTGGATCAGTTCATGGGCGCCCTTCCCGAGAGTCAGATCCGCGAGTTCCTCGACCGGCACATCCCGCGTGCATCCGACGGGCTTTTGGCACAGGCGCAGGGGCTTCTGGTCGCGGGCGATCTCGCGGGTGCACGGGCCTTGATCGACCGGGCACGGGAGGCGGATCCGGAGAATGCCCGCCTTGCACTCGCCGAGCTTCAACTCTTGGCGGCGCAGGGCGAGATCGCCGAGGCGCAGGCGGCAATCGACAAGCTCCCGATCGAGCTCGCAGGGGAGCCCGAGGTCTTGGCGCTGCGCGGGCAGCTGCGGTTCGCGACGGCACTCGAAGACGCTCCACCAGAGCCGGATCTGATCGCGCGACTCTCGGACGATCCCAAGGACAGCCTGGCCCGCTACCAGCTCGCCGCACACCAGGTCTTGCGCGGTGATTATGCGTCGGCGCTCGAAAATCTCTTGACCCTCATGAAACGCGACCGCGCCTTTCAGGAAGACGCCGCGCGCAAAGGGATGCTGGCGATCTTCGATCTGCTCGGCGGCGGCGACCTGGTCGCGGGGTATCGCGCCAAGATGATGAATGCACTGTACTGAGTCGCGTCTCGAGCGATCCTCCTGGGTCCGAGGTGCTTTCCGGCCTCGCCCGTGACAACGGCCTTTGAGCGACGCGACTCAGGACTCTTAGTGAAGATAAGACGATTTCGGAAAATGGTGATCCCTGTAGGTCGGGCAAAGCGCAGCGTGCCCAACACACCGCCGGCGTCTCGGGCCACTTTGCGGCTCGGCATCACTGTTTCCGGACTTCAGCTTAGTGATGTCGGGCGCGGGGGCCATTCGGCTCGATGTCGAAATAGGGCGAGGCCTTCCCAAGGATGGCCGAGCCATTGCGGTCCCTCATGCGTGGCCGGGTCCTGGGACTCGTCGTGGCATCCGCACACACCGGCCACGGCGATCAGGATGTCGCCCGAAAACACCAAGGGGACGTAGGGACGCAGCCAGCGCGGGATGCCGGCTTCCTGAAAGAGGTTCTTGAGGGTACGCCGGCGGGACGTCGACCGCGACCGGCAGGTCAGCCCGGTCGAACCGAAACGCACCGTCGGAGCCGACTCCGAGCCGTCGCTCATATCCTCCCATTGCAGCCATCCGAGCCCGGCCGGAAGCTCAAGCACCGGCGGCATCCCGCTCGGCGCTTGACGGATCGTCAAAGCGCCGGGCGGTGGAGGCAAGGGAGCAAGGGCAAAGAGGTCGTCACGATAGCGACGCACCTCGCAGCCAAACCAGGCGACCAGCGGATCGGCATCGGCACGGGCCGGAATGACCTCGTCGAGGATGCGCGCGAGATGACGCCTATCGGGCAGCGCGAAACCGCGGCGACGCAGCCACAGTCGCAGGACGGCCTTGCGTCGCGAGCGCTCCAACGCACCGAGCGCCCCGATTCCGAGCGTACCCGGATGCGACCCGGCGCACGCCCCCATGAGCTCCGCCGCCAGGCCATCGACCAGCTGCGCCGCCTCGGCACAATGACCCGCACTGCGCGAGAGGGTCGCGGAGAGTCCCGGCCAGCGCGCCCTCAGCAAGGGTACGATGCTGTTGCGCAGATAATTGCGGTCCATCCGCAGCGATGTGTTGCTCGGGTCCTCGATCCACGACAGCCCGAAAGAGCGGACATACTGCTCCAGCGTCGCCCTCGGGACATCCAGCAGGGGCCGCACCAGACGCCCTCGCCCAAGCTCGGCCTCGCGCGGCATCGCCGCCAACCCGTGAACCCCGCTCCCGCGCAAGAGCGCGAGCAGCAGTGTTTCGGCCTGATCATCCTGATTGTGTGCCGTCAGCATGAGATCGCCGGGGCGCAGCACCTCGGCGAGTGCGCGATAGCGTGCCTCGCGGGCCGTCGCCTCGAGACTCTCTCCGGGGATGGGTGTGAGATTCAGACGGCGTACCGCGAGGGGCACACCGAGGGCGTCGCAGATGCGGCGACAGTGCTCGGCCCAACAGGGCGAGTCCGCGTGAAGACCGTGGTCTATGTGGATGGCCCGCAG
This sequence comes from Thiocapsa roseopersicina, assembly GCF_900106925.1. Lineage (GTDB taxonomy): Bacteria > Pseudomonadota > Gammaproteobacteria > Chromatiales > Chromatiaceae > Thiocapsa > Thiocapsa roseopersicina. Next base: position 13,191 of record NZ_FNNZ01000011.1, on the reverse strand, counting down.
TGTGCCGGACGCGTGAACAGGTCGGGTGGCGGCCGCGTGAAGCAACGCAGTCGAATCGGTTCCGCCGCTGAAGGCGACCCAGCAGTCGCCGAGCGGGCCCAGTCGGCGGAGTGCTGCGGCCAGGCACTCCGGGACGCCCCCGGTCATGGCCTCACCGCGGCGCCGGGCGTTCGTCCTTGAACTTGCCGTAGCCCATCAGGCGCTTGTAGCGCGCGGCGATCAGCACATCCGGATCGGTCCCGCACAGCTCGTCGAGACGGGCCACCAGGGCGGCCTTGATCGAGGCCGCGGTCGCCTCCGGGTTGCGGTGTGCGCCTCCGAGCGGCTCCTTGATGATCTGATCGATCAGACCCTGCTCGAGCAGCTTGTCCGAGGTGATGGCCATCGCCTCGGCGGCGAGCTGGGCCTTGTCGGCGCTCTTCCAGAGGATGGAGGCGCAGCCCTCGGGGGAGATCACCGAGTAGGTGCTGAACTGCAGCATGCCCAGCCAATCACCGACGCCGATCGCCAAGGCGCCGCCCGAGCCGCCCTCGCCGACGACCGTGCAGAGGATCGGGGTGCGCAGCCTGGACATCTCGCGCAGGTTGCGCGCGATCGCCTCGCTTTGGCCGCGCTCCTCGGCACCGACACCCGGATAGGCGCCGGGCGTGTCGATGAAGGTCAGGATCGGCAGACTGAAGCGCTCGGCCATCTCCATCAGGCGCAACGCCTTGCGATAGCCCTCGGGACGCGGCATCCCGAAGTTGCGCAGGATCTTCTCCTTGGTGTCGCGGCCCTTCTGATGACCGATCACCATCACAGGCCGACCCTCGATCCGCGCCAACCCGCCGACGATGGCGCGGTCGTCCGCAAAGGCGCGGTCGCCGTGCAGCTCATGGAACTCGTCGAAGATCCGCCGCACGTAGTCGAGCAGGTAGGGCCGCTGCGGATGCCGCGAAAGCTGCGAGATCTGCCAAGGGGTGAGCGCGGAGAAGATGGAGTCGGTCAGCGCGACACACTTGGTATGAAGCCGCTCGATCTCTTCTTGGATGTTCAGCTCGTTGTCGAAGCCGACCAGACGCAGCTCTTCGATCTTGGCCTCGAGCTCTGCGATGGGCTGTTCGAAGTCGAGAAAGTTCAGGTCCATAACCACAGGATCGTCGTTGGAAGCTGCGGGAGTCTGGCATTGCCGTCCCGCGAGTTCAAGCCGTCGTCGACGATCTTGGGGTTGCCGGCACGCAGCGCATCGGTGCGCAAGGCTGCGGGATGCGCGCAACCGAGCGATCGACCCGCACCGGATAAGCGATTAGGCCGAGTCCGGAGCGAGTTGCTGAGTTCCGGGTGAGTCCTACGGTGAGTGCACGCCTGAACCTCGGCCGATATGCGGTTTAAAGTTTTTGTTTTTCAGAATCCTAAACCGCGTCAGCTCGAACTTTCAAGGATCCGACGGAGGCAGCTCCAATCCAAAAACGACGCATGCCGCTCCGGACGCGGTTTAGATGCGGATGACACCGGCCTCGAGCAAACCCACGAGGATCAGGTAGATCCCGATGACATAGTTGAGGATGTTGGGCTTGACCAGGATGAGCACACCGGCAACCAGCGCGATGATGGGCTGCGCCTTCACCGCCTGCCCCTGATAGACCAGCAGGAGCCCGAGCGCCCCGACCGCGAGCAGATAGGTCGCAACGGCATAGTTGAGGACACGCGGAACGATCAGGATAATCAGGCCCGCCACGATCGCGAGCGCGGCCTGCAACGGCCACTGCACGAGGAAGCTCGGGATCTCCATCGGTGTGTCACCTCTGCTGGTTGAGTTGAAGCCCGAGGCGCAGCATCAATCCCCAGTGTAGCGGTGGAGAGATTCCGAGACCGTCGGAGATCATCTTCGTTGTCGTAATCGACCGTCGATTAGGACAACGACAACGACAACGAAAGGTCTCGAAACATCTGCCGTGCTGCACTAGGGGCCGCCGGGACTCGGGGCCATTTGGGAACAATCGAAAATCAGGGGCTCGCCGGTCCGACAAGATCGTCCAGGATTCGGCCCATCAGCCGATTGGCCTCGGCGTAGACGGCCGCATCGACCCCACGAATGGCCGCTTCGGTCTGAATCCAAGGCGCGGGCACCAGCTCGTCCCCGCAGTGATCGAGGATCGCCGCAGCGCTCTCCGCCGTAGCTTCCAGATGGAACTGGAGCCCGACCACCTGCCGGCCGATACGAAACGCCTGATTCTCGCAGGCCGCGCTGCGCGCCAAGCGCACGGCACCGGGCGGCAGATCGAAGGTCTCGCCGTGCCAATGGAAGACCAGGCTTTCGGCCGGAAACCGGCAGCAGGCATCACCCGGGACGGCATCCTCGGAAACCCCTTGAATCGTAAACCAGCCGATCTCCTTCTCGGCATTGGGATAGACGCGGGCACCGAGCGCGTCGGCGATCAGTTGTGCGCCGAGACAGACCCCGAGCACCCGCACCCCGTGCCCGATCGCCTCGCGTAGAAACTCCTTTTCGGCGTGCAGCCAGGGCAGCTGCGCCTCGTCGTTGACGCTCATCGGACCGCCCATCACGATGACCAAATCGAGGCCGGCGACCGGCGGGAGCAAGCCGTCGTCGTAGAAGCGCGTGTAGTCCGGGATCACGCCGCGTGCCGCCAACCAAGGCGCCATCGCGCCGATGTCCTCGAACGGGACGTGTTGCAGGACCTGAACCCTCATGGATTGCCTCTTTGGCCGGTGGTCATGTCGGTCGCGGCCCGCTTCGATGTCGGCTACGGGCGGAAGTCGGCCAATTTGAACCGCAAAGGCGCGAAGGACGCAAAGGGTTTTCGGGTGCCGCCTCGATATAGAATGGCGCCCGCTCATGACCGGATGTAGATCACCGATGCTGTCTATCGAAAACCTCTCGAAGCGTTTCGACGCCTCGCTCGATCACCCCCTCTTCGAGCAGGTCTCTTTGAACCTCTCGCCGGGCGAATCGGTCGCCGTGATGGGCGAGTCCGGCGTGGGCAAGTCGACCCTGCTCAACTGTATCGCGGGTCTGGAGACGGTCGACGGCGGCCGCATCCGATTGCGCGAGACCGAGGTGACTGCGCTAGACGAGGATGCCTGCTCGCGGCTGCGTCGGCGCGAGCTGGGGTTCGTGTTCCAGGCGTTCCATGTCCTGCCGCACCTGACCTTGGCCCAGAACGTCGCCCTGCCGCTGTGGCTGCTCGAGGAGAAGGAGACCGTCGCCGACCGGCGCGCGCGCGCCATGCTCGAGCGCGTCGGATTGGGTCGGCGCGGCGACGACTGGCCGCGTCATCTCTCGGGCGGCGAGCTTCAACGCGTCGCCATCGCGCGCGCACTGGTGCATGCGCCGGCGGTCGTGCTTTGCGACGAGCCGACCGGGAACCTGGACCCGGAGCGCGCGCAGGACGTGCTCGAGCTGCTGTTCGAGGGCATCCACAACGCCGGTGCAATCGGGATCCTGGTCACGCATTCGCACGCGGCGGCCGCCCATGCCGACCGCATCCTGCACCTGACCGCGAGCGGCCTTGTCGAGGATGCGGGATAGAACGATGGGCCTCCTCGGATCCGGCAACAGCGCTGCACTGCGGCATGTCTTTCTCGCCAGTCTTCGGCGGCGACGCCTCGCGACCGCGCTGTCTCTGCTCGCCATCGCGCTCGGCGTGGCGCTCGGGTTGGCGGTGCAGCTCATCCATACCGCCGCGCTCGACGAGCTCGATCGCGGGATGCGCCTGCTGAGTGGCGAGGCCGATCTTCAGGTTGTCGGTCCGCGCAGCGGCTTCGACGACGCGGTCTATGCGCGGATCGCCCTGCATCCGACGGTGGCCGCGGCGAGCCCGCTCCTGGAGATTCAAGCGCGTCTTCCGGGCCGCGACGAGACGCTGCAGGTGTTCGGGATCGATCTCTTTCGCGTTGCGCAGGTCACACCCTCGTTGCTGCCCATCGTCGAGACTGCCTCGGCGGGTGGCGACGATGCCCCCGACAGCTCCGACGCGGATCGCCCCGATCGACTGGCCGCACTCCAGCCCGACGCCCTCTTCTTAAGCCCTGCCGCGGGCACACGACTCGAGCTCGATGCCGGGGATGAGGTTGCGGTCCAGGTCGGGATCGGCGAGGCGCGTCTGCGGATTGCGGGCTCGGTGCCGGGCGCCGGCGTCGGGCAGGTGCTGGCGGTGATGGACATCGCGGGTGCCCAGCAGACCTTCGATCGAATCGGTCGCCTGACCCGGATCGATCTGCGCCTCGCGCCCGGGAGCGAGCGCGGGCCGGCGCAGGAGCAGCTGCGCGCCTTGCTTCCGCCGGGCGTCACACTCCTGACACCCGAGGAGACGGCGTCCGAGGTCACGGGCGTGTCGCGCGCCTATCGGGTCAATCTCACCATGCTGGCGGCCATCGCGCTCCTGACCGGCGGATTCCTGGTCTTCTCGACACAATGGCTCGCGGTCGTGCGACGGCGTCGCGAATTCGCCTTCCTGCGGGCGCTCGGGCTGGACCGCGGCAGCCTGCGGCGCGGGCTGCTCATGGAAGGCGCACTGCTGGGGCTGGTCGGCGGCTTGATCGGCGTGATCCTGGCCTATCTGCTGACCGCACTGGCATTCAGTCTGATCGGCGGCGATCTGGGCGCGGGTTTCTTCCGAGGCGTCGCCCCGCAATTGCGCGTCGAGCCGGTACTGACCCTGGCCTATCTCGCGCTCGGCGTGCTCGCGGGCGTGGCCGGCGCCTGGCTGCCGGCGCGCGAGGCCGCGCGGATGGTGCCCGCGCGCGGCCTGCGGGCGGGCGACGAGGCCGAGGTCTATCAGGCGCGTCCGCGCTGGGGTGCGGCACTGATCGCCCTGATGCTGGCCGGGCTGCTCTGTCTGCTGCCGCCGGTCGGCGGCGTTCCGGTGTCGGGCTATCTGGCTGTCGCACTCATCTTGGTCGGCGCCGTGCTCGCCATCCCCGGGGCTACGGTCGGGGCGATGCGGCTTCTGCCGGTGCGGGGCTCGCTCGTAACCCGACTGGCGCGGGCGCGGCTCGCCGCCGCTCCGGGGCAGGCGGTCGTGGCCGGTGTCGGGGTCGTCGCCAGCGTCGCCTTGGCGGTGTCGATGGCAATTATGGTCGACTCCTTCCGCGACTCGCTCGACGACTGGCTGACCCGGATGCTCCCCGCCGATCTCTATCTGCGCGCATCGGACTCGGGCGCGAGCGGCTATTTGGATCCGGATGCCGTGGCCCGCGTGGCCGCACTGCCGGGCGTGGCGGCGGTGCGCCCGGTGCGCTTCGAGAGCCTGCGCATCGATGCGGTCAGCGAGGCGATCGCGCTTATCGCCCGCCCGGTGCAGGACACCTCGGGTCTTCCGCTCGTCGCAGGCACGCTCGACCCGCCTGTCGGGCCGGGTACGGATACGCCGACCTGGATCTCGGAGGCGCTGGCCGATCGGCTGAGCCTGGGGATCGGGGATCCGCTAGCCCTGCCCATCGGCGAGCAGCTGCAAACCTTTCGCGTCGTCGGCATCTGGCGGGATTACGCACGCCAGCAAGGCGCGGCGGTGATCGAGCTGGAAACCTTCCGCACCTTGACCGGCGATCGGCGCACCAACGATCTGGGCCTGACCCTGACGCCCGGGACGGATCCAGTCGGGATGATGACCGCCATCCGCGCAACACTCGGCGATCGGGTCAGCGAGATGATCCTGCCCGGAGAGCTGCGCGGCATGATCCTCCAGGTCTTCGATCGCACCTTCCTGGCGACCTATCTGATGCTGGCTGTCGCGGTGACGATCGGTCTCTTCGGCATCGGGACCACCTTCGCCGCGCTCGCGACCAGCCGTCGCAAGGAGTTCGGGATCCTGCGCCATCTGGGTCTGCCGCGACGCCGGATCGGGACGCTTCTGGCCCTGGAAGCCGCACTGACCGCAGCGGTCGGTGTCGGCGTCGGATTTGTCGCAGGCGGGGCAATCGCCCTGGTGCTGATCCAGGTCATCAATCCCCAGAGCTTTCATTGGAGCATGGACATGCAGCTTCCGTTCGGCCTGCTGCTGATCTTCGGCTCGGCGATGATCCTGCTCGCCGCGCTCGCCGCCCGCCTTGCCGGTGGGCAGGCGACGCGCCAGGACGCGGTGCTCGCGGTGCGGGAGGATTGGTGATGCGCGCCTGGTGGCTTGCGCTGGTCCTCATGTTCTGCTGGCCGATCGCGTGCGTCTCGGCGAGCGACTTCGCCCCGGTGGTCGAAGGTCGGCCCTTGGTCTTTCCCGCGGACACGGGCGCACACCCGGATTTCCGCACCGAGTGGTGGTACATCACCGGCTGGCTGACCGACGAGACGGGCACCGAGCGTGGCTTCCAGGTCACCTTCTTCCGGGTCGGGACCGGTATCGGCGCGGACAACCCGAGCCGCTTCGCACCGCGCCAGCTCATCCTGGCCCATGCGGCGATCGCCGATCCGGCCACCGGAGCCCTGATCCATGCCGAGCGCGTCGAGCGTGCGCTCGATCCCTTGGCCGGTGCAGCCGTCGGGCGAACCCGCGCCTGGATCGGCGATTGGGAGCTGGTGCTGGATGAGGCCGGCACGCAGTATCGAACCCGAATCAGGTCCGACGCCTTCGACCTGGACCTTGCGCTGGTTCCGCCGGGACCGCCCGTCCTCAACGGCCGCGAAGGCTTCAGCCAAAAGACGCCGAACCCGAGCAACGCGAGCTACTACTACAGCCGCCCGCAGCTCGCCGTCGGCGGGCGTATCCGCATCGAGGGGGCAGACCTGAAGGTCAGCGGGCACGCCTGGCTCGACCATGAGTGGTCGAGCGAGATCATGCCGGCAGAGGCCCGAGGCTGGGATTGGATGGGCATCAACCTGCACGACGGCGGCTCGCTGATGGCGTTTCGGATGCGCAGGGACGACGGCTCGGCACTCTGGGCGGCCGCGACGCTGCGCGAGGGCACGGAGCCGGCGCAGATCCTCGCGCCCGAGCAGGTGCGCCTACTTCCTCGGCGGCGCTGGCAGTCGCCCCGCACGGGCGCCGAATATCCCGTGGAGTGGACCCTGGAGATCGACGGCCGGACGCTCCGACTGGAACCTTTTATCGACGACCAGGAGCTCGACGGCCGACGCTCGACCGGCATCGTCTATTGGGAAGGCGCGGTCAGGGTTTACGAGGGTGAGCAGGAGATCGGACGTGGTTATTTGGAGATGACGGGGTATGCGGATCGGCCCGACAACCTCTGAGAATAAACCGCGTCCGGCGTGACATGTGAGGATCGAGTGGGCGCTCGGGATCCCGGGTACGGGCGAGGTCAGCGTTGACGCGGTTTATGATTTTAATTCGGGAGGAGATGCCGTAGCTGTGCCGAGCCGTGCGAGGCACAGCCAACTGTCGTCGTGTAGGTGCGAATTTATTCGCACCTACAGCCCCGGGGGCTCGACGATGGCGGTTAATCGACCTTTCGCCAGCCGTGCCTTGATGCGTGTGCCGGGCGGAGCCTCCTCGGGTGCGCGGACGATCTCGCCATCCGGCAGGCGGGTGACGATGGCATAGCCGCGGGCGAGCGTCGCCAAGGGGCTGCGGGCCTCCAAGCCGGCGACGGCACGCATCAACCGCTCGCGCCGGGTCTCGGCGAGACGCGCGCGGGCGCGGGCAAGGCGCTCGGCGAGCGCATCGACGGCGATTCCGAGCCCCTCAAGACGTCGCCCCGGCGAGACGAACATCAGGCGCGCCGCAGCCGGGCGCAATCGAGACTGCGCCCGCGCCAGGCGATTCGTCAGGAGCGAGACCAAGCGCTGCTCGAGCTGGTCCAGACGCTGCGCACGCTGCTGCAGGCGCGCGGCCGGGTGGAGCAACGCCAAGTGACGCACGACGGCGTTCAGCCTTTGGCGAGCGGCGAGGCGATGACGCGCATGGACCGCGTCCAGACGCCTGGTCAAGGCGAGCAAGCGATGGCGAAGATGCTCGCCCGAGGGCGCCACCAGCTCGGCCGCGGCCGACGGGGTCGCGGCGCGCCGGTCGGCGACCAGGTCGGCGATGCTGATGTCGCTCTCGTGCCCGACGCCGGTGACGACCGGGATAGCGGAGGCGCGGATCGCGCATGCCAATGCCTCGTCGTTGAAAGCGTTGAGGTCTTCGAGCGAGCCACCGCCGCGGGCCAGGATGAGCACGTCGCACTCGGCGCGGGCATTGGCCGCCGCCAAGGCGGCGCGGAGCGACGCCGGTGCGGCCTCGCCTTGGACCTGCGCCGGATAGATGACCACGGGCAAGGCCGCGAACCGGCGCTTCAAGACCGCGAGCAGATCACGCACCGCCGCCCCGCTGGGCGAGGTGATCAGACCCACCTGTCGAGGAAAGGCCGCAATCGGCCGCTTGGCGGCCTCGTCGAATAACCCTTCCGCCGCCAGCTTGCGCTTCAAGCGCTCGAATTCGAGCCGGAGCGCACCTTCGCCACCCGGCTCCATGTAGCCGATCACCAACTGAAAATCGCCGCGCGGCTCGAAGAGCGTCACCCGACCGCGAACCAGCACCTCTTGACCGTTGGTCGGGCGGAAGTTCAGGAGCATCCGCTTGGGCCGAAACATGGCGCACCGGACCTGAGCCGCCGCATCTTTGAGGGTGAAGTAGATGTGACCGGACGCCGGCTGCGCCAGATTCGACAGCTCGCCTTGGACCCAAAGCACGGGGAAACTCCCGTCGAGCACCGCCCGCACCTCGCTCGCGAGGCGGGCTACGCTGTAGATATCGCGGTGATCGTCGAGGGCACGGGCAGGTCGTTCGAGCGGCATGGGCAGGATTCGCAATCAGAGGCTTCGATGAGGTCGGCGTCGGACGGAGTTTACCTTCGCCCGTTGAAATTCTATACTTTCGGGTTACTTTCCTGTTCTGGTCACTGATTGCGGAGCCTCCCCCATGCGCCTGATCCAGGAAGCACTCACCTTCGACGACGTCCTCCTTGTTCCGGCGCACTCGCGGGTGCTCCCGAACGAGGTCGATTTCCAGACCAAGCTGACCCGCGGAATCTCGCTCAAGATTCCTCTTGTCTCGGCCGCAATGGATACGGTCACGGAGGCGCGCCTGGCCATCGCAATGGCGCTGGAAGGCGGCATCGGGATCATCCACAAGAACATGAACGCCGAGCGCCAGGCCCGCGAGGTCATGGCGGTCAAACGTTACGAGAGCGGGATCATCCGCAACCCCATTACGGTCAGCCCCGGAACCAGCATCGGCGAGGTGCTGAAGCTGACCCACGCGCACAACATCTCGGGCGTGCCGGTCACGGAGAACGGGCTGCTGGTCGGCATCGTCACGGGGCGGGATCTACGTTTCGAGACCCGCATGTCCGAGCCGGTCTCGACCATCATGACCCCGCAGGAGCGCTTGGTGACGGTGCGTGAAGGCGCAAGCCGCGAGGACGTCGTGCGGCTCCTGCATGAGCATCGCATCGAGAAGGTCCTGGTGATCAATGATCGATTCGAGCTGCGCGGTCTCATCACGGTCAAGGACATCCAGAAGGCGAAGGACTTCCCGAAGGCGTCGCGCGATGCCCAGGAGCGGTTGCGGTGCGGCGCGGCCGTGAGCGTCGGCAAGGGAACGGACGAGCGCGTCGCCGCTTTGGTCGAGGCCGGGGTGGACGTGATCGTGGTCGATACGGCACACGGGCACTCGCAAGGCGTGCTGGATCGGGTCGAGTGGGTCAAGGTCCGCTATCCGGAGGTCCAGGTCATCGGCGGCAATATCGCCACGGCGGATGCCGCCCGTGCACTGGTCGACGCAGGCGCCGATGCGGTGAAGGTCGGGATCGGACCCGGCTCCATCTGCACCACCCGCATCGTCGCCGGTGTCGGCGTCCCGCAGATCACCGCGGTCGCCAACGTCAACGAGGCGTTGGATGGCACGGGTGTCCCCCTCATCGCCGACGGCGGTCTGCGGTTCTCCGGAGACGTCGCCAAGGTCATCGCCGCCGGCGCCAACAGCGTCATGATCGGCGGACTCTTCGCCGGTACGGACGAGGCACCGGGAGAGGTCGAGATCTATCAGGGACGCTCCTACAAGTCCTATCGCGGAATGGGCTCGCTTGGCGCCATGGGCTCGAACGAGGGGTCCAGCGATCGCTATTTCCAAGAAGATACCGAGAAAGAAAAGCTGGTCCCGGAGGGTATCGAAGGGCGCGTACCCTACAAGGGCAGTGTGCTGAACGTCATTCACCAACTCGTCGGCGGTCTGGGCTCGAGCATGGGCTACACCGGCTGTGCGACGATCGAGGAGATGCGTACCAAACCGCAGTTCGTGCGCGTGAGCTCGGCCGGGATGCGCGAGTCGCATGTCCATGACGTGCAGATCACGAAAGAAGCGCCCAACTACCGCATCGACAATTGATTTCTTGCGCCGGATTGTGCCCAAAGCACAATCCGGCGCAAGAAATCGAGACGCCTTTTTAAGGTTGTCCTGGCCTACTGTTAGGTGATTGCCGGGAATAGACCGACCGGCGTGTAGGTGCGAATTTATTCGCACGCCCAGCCATTCAGGTCTTTCCGGCATGCGCAGCCGGGATGCTGATTCTCGGAAATCACCTTAGAGATGCCGTTGCGGCCGATCACCGATTTCCTCTCTCTATCCCCGCCTCCCTTTCGGAACCATCACCCAACCATGACCAACATTCACGCCGACCGCATCCTGATCCTCGACTTCGGGTCTCAGTACACACAACTGATCGCGCGCCGCGTGCGCGAGGCGGGGGTTTATTGCGAGCTGCATCCGCATGACATGGGAGCGTCGGCGATCCGGGAGTTCGCACCAAGCGGCGTCATCCTGTCCGGCGGTCACCAATCCGTCCATCAGGATGCGACACCCCGCGCCGATCCGCTGGTGTTCGATCTGGGCGTTCCGGTGCTGGGCATCTGTTACGGCATGCAGACCATGGCCGCGCAGCTCGGCGGCAATGTCGCACCGGCGGCACATCGCGAGTACGGCTACGCGCAGGTGCGCGCGCGTGGGCATTCGCGCCTGCTGCGCGACATCGAGGATCACACCAGCCCGGAGGGTTACGGCCTGCTGGATGTCTGGATGAGCCACGGCGATCGGGTCGAGGCCCTGCCGGCGGGCTTCCAGGTCATCGCCGAAACCGCCAATGCGCCGCTGGCCGGCATTGCGGACGAGGAGCGCCGCTTCTACGGCGTGCAGTTCCATCCGGAGGTCACACACACCCGCCAAGGCCAACGGATCATCGAGCGCTTCATCCACGAGATCTGCGGCTGCGGACGTCTCTGGACCCCCGGCAACATCATCGAGGACAGCATCGCCAAGGTGCGCGACCAGGTCGGCAGCGACGCCGTCCTGCTCGGACTCTCGGGCGGCGTGGATTCCAGCGTCGTCGCCGCCCTGCTGCATCGCGCCATCGGCAGCCAGCTGACCTGCGTCTTCGTCGACAACGGCCTGCTGCGGCTCGGCGAGGGCGATCAGGTCATGAGCACCTTCGCGCGGCACATGGGCGTGCGGGTGATCCGGGTCGATGCCGAAGACCGTTTCCTCGGCCGTCTCAAGGGCGTGACCGACCCGGAGCAGAAGCGCAAGATCATCGGCAACACCTTCATCGAGGTGTTCGACGACGAGGCGAGCAAGCTCGCCAACGTTCAGTGGCTCGCACAAGGCACCATCTACCCGGACGTGATCGAATCCGCCGGGGCCAAGTCCGGCAAGGCCACCGTCATCAAGTCACACCACAACGTGGGCGGCCTGCCGGAGGAGATGAACCTCAAGCTCGTCGAGCCCCTGCGCGAGCTCTTCAAGGACGAGGTCCGCAAGATCGGTGTCGAGCTCGGCCTGCCCTCCGAGATGGTCTATCGTCACCCCTTCCCCGGACCCGGCCTCGGCGTACGCATCCTGGGCGAGGTCCACAAGGAAGATGCGATCACCCTGCGCAAGGCCGACCACATCTTCATCGAAGAGCTGCGCCGCGCCGACCTCTACGATCAGGTCTCCCAAGCCTTCGCCGTCTTCCTGCCGATCCGCTCCGTCGGCGTCGTCGGCGACAACCGCCAGTACGCGCATGTCATCGCGTTGCGTGCGGTGGAAACACTCGACTTCATGACCGCGCGCTGGGCCCACCTCCCCTACGACTTCCTGGATCTGGTGTGCCGGCGCATCGTCAACGAGGTCCCCGGCGTGTCGCGCGTCGTCTACGACATCACCGGCAAACCGCCGGGGACGATCGAGTGGGAGTGACCGCGCGACATAGAAGGCCGTAACCAAACGAGAGCACCCGGCGTAGGATGGGTAGAGCGCAGCGAAACCCATCATCCCCGCGCAAAGGGGCCCAAGCAATGCGCGAAGTAAGGGACTCGTGACACCCGCTCCGCGGCGTCACGCATGCCCCCTGGCGCTCCGCGCCCCGCGCCGATTCCATCACAACCCTAAACCAGGGCTGCGATGTCGCTGTCCTGAATCTCGCGCAAGCCTCCGCCGAGGCGTACGGCTCGGCGGCGGAGAACGGGAGTCCGGCCGAATGCTCCGGAAACCGCACGGATCGACTCATCGATGGATCCTTCGAAAGAGACCGACGACCACTGGATGCAATTGGCCCTGACCCTCGCCGACCGCGCCGCGGCGGAGGGCGAGGTTCCGGTCGGCGCGGTCCTGGTCCTGAACGACGAGGCCATCGGGAAGGGCTGGAACCGACCGATCGGGACTCACGACGCAACCGCCCATGCCGAGATCCAGGCCCTACGCGACGCGGGACTTCGCATGGGCAACTACCGCCTCCCCGGCACGACCCTCTACGTCACCCTCGAGCCCTGCGTCATGTGTGCCGGCGCCATCATCCATGCGCGCATCGGCGAAGTGGTCTTCGGCGCATCGGACCCAAAGGCAGGCGCCTGCGGAAGCCTCTTCGACATCCTGCCGTCGGACGAGCGTTTCAATCACCGCACCGGATGTCGCGGAGGCATCCTCGCCGAGGCGTGCGGCGAAACACTGCGTGCCTTCTTCCAAGCCAGGCGCCGACGACAGACGATCCCGATGATAGACAAGTAAGGCTCCTCGACTTACACTTACGCGCTTGTCGAAAGCGAGCAACTCGCAACGACAGACAATCTCGGAGAGGTGCCGGAGTGGCCGAACGGGCTTGACTCGAAATCAAGAGAAGGCGCAAGCCTTCCGTGGGTTCGAATCCCACCCTCTCCGCCATATGGATTTACAACACGCTGTAAAAATTCACGTTTCTTCGGCCGATAGGCAATGCTCCCCACAC
>NZ_FNNZ01000042.1 GCF_900106925.1 Thiocapsa roseopersicina | reverse complement strand
AGCGCCGACGAGGACGGCGACGGACTCTCGCGCAAGGGCCGGCTCTCGGCCTATCTGCTCGCCCAACGCCTGCTCGAACGGCGTCGCGATGCCCTGTTGATCTTCGACGAGGTCGAGGACGTCTTCGAGACCGACGACGACTTTATCGCCCTGCTGCGCGGTCGCGCCGGTTCGGGACACCAGAAGGGCTGGATGAACCGCACCCTGGAGGACAACCCGGTCCCCGCGATCTGGATCACCAACAGTACCGACGGCATGGATCCGGCCTTCCTGCGCCGCTTCCTGCTGCCGCTCGCCTGCACCACGCCGCCGCGCTCGGTGCGCCGACGCATCGCCGAGTCCCACCTCGGCGACTGCGGCCTGCCGCCGACCCTGCTCGACGCGCTGGCGGACGATGCGGCCCTGGCCCCCGCGCAGTTGGGCGCCGCGCGGCGCCTGCTCGAACTGCGCCCGGAGACCGCCCCGGAGCCGACCGTGCGCCACGGACTCGCCGCGATGCGCAGCCTTCTGCACGGCTCCCCGACCCCGCCGCGGCGCCGCCCCGGCATCGCCTTCGACGTCGCCTTCCTCAACCTCGCCGGCGGCATCGCCCCGAGCGCCATCGTCCAGGCACTCGATCGCACCGGCCACGCCAGCCTCTGCTTCTACGGCCCGCCCGGCACCGGCAAGACCGCCTTCGCCGAGATCCTCGCCGAGGCGCTGGATCGCGAGCTGATCGTCCGCCGCGCCTCCGATCTCATCTCCCCCTACGTCGGCGAGACCGAGCAGAACCTCGCACGGCTCTTTCGCGACAGCGACCCCGCCCACAGCCTGCTGCTGCTCGACGAGGTCGACAGCTTCCTCGGCGACCGACGCGAGGCCCGCCACAGCCGGGAGCGCACCCAAGTCAACGAGCTGCTCCAGCAGATGGAGCACTACCCCGGCATCTTCGTCGCCGCGACCAACCTCATGTCCGGGATCGATCCCGCGGCGCTGCGGCGGTTCGACTTCAAGCTCCACTTTCGCGCGCTCGCACCGGCACAGCGGCTTGCGCTATTCGCGCGCGAGGCGCTCGGGGATGTTTCCGCCCCGGTTCCGGCCGATCTCGCGCGGCACCTTGCGGCACTGGAGGCGCTCGCGCCCGGCGACTTCGCGACCGTGGCTCGGCAGCGTACACTCCTGGCCGAGACGCTCACGCCCGAGCAGTTCTTAAGGCGGCTGGCTGGGGAGTATCGGATGAAGGGCGAGGCTCGGCAGGGCGTGGTCTGACATCCGTGGGGACGGGAACCCGTCATCAGAATCAAGCGCGATCATTTCGGCGTAGAGCGAAGCCTTGCGGATTTCCGGGCCTCGCAAGTTTTGGGATGAACGTCGGCAAGAGCCACGCGCATTGGACTAGCCACCCAAACCCTATACGGGCTCGTGCCATCAGCTCCGCAGTGTCACCCATGCCCCGTAGCGATCTGCGCAACGTGCCGCGATGGTCGGAGTCACGGAACGAGACCGCGGCAAAAGTGAAGGCTTTACTCGAATCATTAGCGCCTGCAAGATGAGCAAACCTGACAAGAACTTATGAAGGGAAAATGGTCACGCCTTAACCCCCTCGACTTTGGCCATCTTGGCAGTTCCCTGGGGAGCTGACCGGCCTGAGTTACCGTGGGGGCAGAAGATTAGCGGGGATCGGGATGCTCCCGCGCCGGAGTCTAAACCCTCGGAAATTATTTTGAGCGTCCTAAGCCATGGATCTTAGAAACTTTACCAGCCAGTAAAAATGGCCAAAGTCGAGAACCCCGAAAAGTCGAGAACCCCGAGGCGTTACATTGGGTGACGATTAGACGTTACAACTAGGAGTACTTATGTCCGAAGGAAAATACGAAACCGCGCGGCGCTTAGCACGGGAGGCACTGCTGGCCTTGAAGGAGAAAGGACAAGATAGAGCTACCGGCCAGGACCTGATGACTTGGGTGAAGCAGAACCGAATCGCGGAATCATACCTCGTTGAGAAGAGTTGGGGCTCGTTCTTGACTCGAATGCTTGACGATCCGGAGTCGCAAGTCAGCCGCGAGCCAGGGAAGTACGGTTATGTCCTAGCGACGCAACCCGAACAGGATCCTATTCAGGTTGCCGAGGACGATAAGCCTGTACCGATCGACTCGCCAACATCAAAAACACGCCGTGAGCAGCGCCTGTATGGCTTACTTGCCGAATGGCTGGAAGCAAAGGAATACCAAGCCGATGACACATCACAGGCAAAGAAAGGGGGAGCTTGGGGAAACCCTGACGTTGTCGGAATCAGGTGCTTTGAAGGATTCAGCTCAACCCTCCACATCGAATTGGTCTCAATTGAGGCTAAGCTAACCGATCTAAACTGGCGGCGAGTGTTCTTCGAAGCTGTCTCGCACAAACGCTTTGCGGACCGAGCCTACTTTGCGTTCTCATTCGGCTCCCAAGAACCTGCAGTGTCAAGAATACCTGAATTCCAGGAACTTCGTGACTATGGCGAAAAGTACCGTGTAGGAATTCTGGTTGTCTTCATGGAGCCGGATCTGCACAAAGCATTATGTGAGCTCCCCGGAAACAAGATCCCAGACCTTTCACTTGAGAATGTTCGAGTCGAAGAGGTATGGCCAGCTATAAGTGATCCGGTCCCTGCTGCAATTAGAGAGCGATTTATTCGTGAAGTTCTCGATGTCAACACTATCCAACAGCTTCACAAATACGGTTCATAAGGTCCAACGAAATGAGTTCTAAGCGATTGCGTGCGGGAATCATTCTGCCACCTACCATCGATATTCGGCAGTCTCTCGTTTTAAGCCGGCTGAGTGTACAAACCGGTGGCAGATGCAGAGGTGCTAAAGCCTTAAAATCACTTATGCGGTGGATCGACTCCGATGTGGCCGAGACCGTGTCTGCGCAGTCTCGTCAGCGCAATGCGCAACGGACGGTGAAAGACGGGCGCAATCCGCTTTAGGCGGGAAAACAGATTTCAATACTTGGCCGTACGCCGTAACAGGCTGATTAACTTGCTGGTTGAAGTCCGGCCAATGGAGTTGCTCGTACACCATTGTAGTGCCCCGGAGCGGCGTTTGGGTAACCAAGGGTCGTGAGTTTCGCGGGTGCAAAACCGCAGGCCGCAGCGCAAGCGAACCTGGATGTAGCCTCGTCACTTAATCGAAGAAGCCGACCCTGTGGTCAGAAGGGGGAGGCCGCCGTCGGCGGGACAAGACAACGAGAGCGTCCCGTCGGTTCTTCCGGGGTAACAGGGGTGGCATGTGGTGGAAGTTGATCGGTCCCAGGGCGGGAGACCCGTGACGGTGGCGGTCTGGAACCGCCAACCGCGTCGTATAAGGCGAGTCCGAAGTCGACGAGGGCCGTGACGGGAGTCGGAGGGGCTCATAGTACCGTTCGAGGGTCAGGGACAACATAACCCGACCCGAGGAAAGGAGCCCTACTTTGTGCACGCAACCAAAGCGCGGAGGATCAGGAGATTGCGACCTTGTCGCTAGCCACTCCGCTGATGATCAGGACGCTGTGGCGGACGCTGGACTGTCGAGCCAAGCTTGCTGGAGTGCAGCGCATGCTCGGCAGTGACGCACATCGGAAAGCCGTGTACGGGGAAACCGTATGCACGGTTTGATGAGGGAGGGCTGGCTACCGTGACCATGGTGCGGCTAGTGAGGCACCGCCAAACGAAAGGGGCGGCAACAGATAGGCCGGACCTACAGTCGCGGGACGCCTGCTCTCTACTCTACCCACCTGCTTACCAAGAAGACTCAGCCAACTCATGACCCCATCAAAATGCGTTTTTGCGTCCGTTAGCTTTGTCTGGATGGTGCGGAGAGACCCGCAGCAAGCCGCTGTGCAGACGACGGACTCTCCGCGCGCGGAGCCGCTCCGCAGCCGGTGCCCGCTAGAGAAATAAACTCTAGCACCCGCAGGCTCCCCGGAGCGTGTGCCTGAGTCCCAATGGTAATCAGGCGGCCCGACGTTAGAGTGGTAATCATGATTTAACCCCATTTTATCTCATTAATTATTACTTCGGCCTGCTCGCCGTGCTTCTTTTTAATTTCAGTCATCACTGCTGATTCGCTTTTACCCTGCACAACAAAGAGCGTATGCACTCTTGATCCTGAGGAATTACCTTTGCCGTTCTTGTACGAATATATTGTCCTTGCTTTATAGGTTGCCATTGATTCGTTTTCTCGTGCCTTTCAATAGCCTAATAGCGAAATTCATCAGAAGCCAAAATGCGCAGCATTTTGGCCCCTGGATTGACTTGTTAGGTCTATTCGCCAACAAGCTCGCGGATCTTTTCCACGATCGCAGCGTAGTCCGGGCCCTGGGCGCCAAATCTACCGGCAAGGGATTTGTCGTTCTGTTCGCCAGGCGAGAGCACGCTTTCGATTAACTGCCCGACTGGTGTGCCACGCTTGAAGAGCCGGACCTGCTCATGTTGATAGCTTGGGAGGTCCTGCGGAACGTGCCCAAGCCCTATACCTGCGAGAGTTTGACTGATCTCGGCACGTACGTTGACGCCAAGTTTACCGGCGCCATGCGCGTCACGAAGAACTTCCATCGTAAATGTCCGCACGTTTTCATTCTTTTCGACTTGTTCTTTGATTTGATCCCAGCTCATGATCTATTTTCTCCTATTCGATTACGAGATAGAATTTGGTTGGGCTATATTGAAACTCATAGGCTGTGTTGTCAAGCGGGCAGTGGGATCTTGAAATAACTGACCCAGGTTATCAATTCCGATGCGGCAGATCCGGCGTCTGGGCGCTCGAACCAGCGCACGACGCTACTGATGGTGCAGGAGGGCCTGGTAATCCTCGTAGACCGGAAACTACGAATCCAAAACCCCAGATTATGCGGTGGTCGGTCCGGCTTTGGCCAAGTTTACGCCGTGAGCCCTCACCGATAGAGGGATCCGGCAACCTGTGATTTCTCTGCGTCGCCGCCGCACCAGCGCCGACCACCGGCAGGTGCGACGGTTTGAGCAGACCGGTCTGCACCAGGACGCTCACCCGATCCCAGTAGATGTTCTCGTACGACGCCTTGCCATCGTCAATGCCGAGAATCGCGACGAACAGGACCTCGACCCGCTTGCGCGTCGGCTCCAGGCCCGGACGCGTCCAGTCTATCTTCTGCGTGTCTGCGAAAGGGATGATCAACCGATCGACCAGCCGCTCCTCGCCGTAGGTGCGGGAGAGCGAGTGTCTCGAAGCCCAAGTCCGGCGGGAAGAAACTGCCCGACGAACCGCTTGTCGGAGAAGGTCTGGATACCCTCCAACCCCTGCCGGCCAACGATCTTCGTCACGTTGTCCAGATGCGGGTTAGTCGCAATTCGGCAAAGCTCGCAACAAATAGTGGATCGTCCATGAACCGAACGGAAGAAGATCGGCGGAACGGATGCCCGTTTCTTTCTCGCGCCGCTTTCGTTTGGCTTCGATCCAGGCGCATCCCTCCAATCGGCGGCGATGTGCTCGATTCCAACGTAGTTGCAGGAATCCTGTATAGGGCGCCGATGAACCCGCTCGGCCGGCCCGAGCCTATACCTCCAAAACAGACCCCCAGCTCCATACGACGACGGCTGTCGCATGACAGCAGTATCCTTTCAAGATACTGGAATGTAGACAGCAAGGATCGTCCACGACCGACCCAAGACGATGAACATCCGACGTCCGGCTCGGACAGGACCGAGCCTCACCCAATGGAGAAAACGCCCATGAACGGAACTGACAACAGCTCGACCTTTGCCGACCGCGCCCGCGCGGCCTTGCTCGCCCATGCCTGCGGCGACCGTTTCGGCGCCCCGCTCGAGTTCGTGAAGGACGCGAGCGTGCGCACCCGGCCGGTCCACTTGGGCAATTGGACCGACGACACCCACATGTCGCTGTATCTGGGCGAGGCGATCCTGGAGCACGGACCGGGGCCGCTCGATCCCGATCGATTCGGCACGCTGGTGGGCGAGGTCTTCGTTCGCTGGAACCATGATCCGCTGACCCCGTCGACCGCGCCGGGCAACACCTGCAAGGCCGGCGCCGCCCGCTTCGAGCGCGAGCGCGACTGGACCACCAGCGGGGTGCGCGAGTCCGACGGCTGCGGAGCGGTGATGCGGGTCGTGCCCTTGGCGCTGGCCTATCGTGGCGACGACCTGATCGAGTCCGCGCGCATCTCGGCGTTGCTCACCCACGCTCATCCCAACGCGGTCGAAGCGGCGATCGCCGGGGCCTGGCTGGTGCGGGCGATCCTGGAGACAGGACGCTGGAACGCGGTGCTGGTGGAGGAGGCGATTCGAGGACTCGACGGGCCTTGGCATCAAGGCGGCGAGGTCGCGGCGAGCCTGCGTGAAGCCATCGCGTGGGCGCAGCGCGGCGAGGACTGGCTCGACGAGAAGACCATCCCGCCGGGCGACGGCGGCTGGCGCTCGGGCAGTGCGCTCGGTCTTGCGGTTGGCGCGGCGCTGCGCTGGCCGGCCGATTTGGGTTTGGCCGTCGAGAAGGCCGCACGGATCCGCGGTGATTCGGATTCGGTCGCCTGTCTCGCCGGCGCACTGCTTGGCGCGTCGCTCGGCACGGGCGCGATCCCGCCCGAGTGGCTCGACACCCTACCGCAGCGCGACGAGATCGCCGGGCTTGCGGATCGCCTGCTCGGGCTCGACGCATGACGGCCACACGCCCGGCGCTGGTGGCGATCGGCGATCTGCACGGCCATCTGGAACTGTTCGAGCGTCTGCTCGAACGGATCGACCGTGAGGTGCCGGATGCACGCATCGTCACCCTCGGCGACTATATCGACAACGGCCCTCAGATCCCCGCTCTCCTGGATCGCCTGATCGCGCTGCAGGCCGAGCGTCCGGGTCGCTTCTTTCCGATCCTCGGCAACCACGACCTGGCGCTGCTGCGGGCGCTCGGCTGGCCGGGAGACGTGCCCGACAGGACTTGGTACGCACGCTGGAGCGAACGCTACTGGAATCCGGGACTCGGCACGGCAAACGCCTATGGTGCGCACGACCTCGCGAGCTTCGCCGCGGCATTCCCCGCGCAGCATCGGCGTTTCTTGTCCGACCTGCCTTGGTCCTTCGACGACGGGGAGATCTTCTGCGTGCACGCGGGATTGGATGTCGGCCCGATCGCCCCGCAGCGTGCCGCGCTCGAACGCAAGACACTGCCGGCGGAGCCGTCCTTCATGCCCGACGCCCTGCGCGACAAGAGTCGGGCGACGCGGCACGATCCGAGCTGGGAGCGCGTCGTAGTGAGCAGCCATACCCATCTGCCCGGACATGCGATCTTCTCCGCACCGCGGCGGGTCTGTCTCTCGGCGACCTCGGATCACGGCGGCGGATTGCTGGCGGTGCAGTTTCCCGAACGGCGCTGTTGGTGGACCAACGGGGGCGAGGCAACCGAGGTGAGGTTCCCCGCCGCGTCGGCATCCGGGTGATCCACGCGAACCCATGCCCCGCTGAGGATCACGACCCGCGTGCGCGGGTCGACCCTATAGCCTCAACAGAGGAGCGAAAATGTACGATCTGATCGGCGACATCCACGGCTGCGCGAGTGAACTCAAGGCGCTGCTCGCGAAGCTGGGCTACAGCGTACGAGCCGGCGTCTGGCGACACCCGACACGTCGGGTGATCTTCCTCGGCGACTTCATCGATCGCGGACCGGCGCAGGTCGAGGTGCTGGAGATGGTTCGCGCGATGGTCGAGGCCGAGCAGGCGCTGACGGTCATGGGCAATCACGAGTTCAACGCCGTGGCTTGGGCCACGCCAGCGGCGACGGGTTCGGGCGCCTATTTGCGACTGCAGACCGACGCCAATCGCAAACAGCACGCGGCGTTTCTCGCTCAGGTCGTCGAAGGCAGCGATGACCACAAGGAGTTGATCGACTGGTTTTGCGGCCTCCCGCTCTGGCTGGATCTGCCGGGTCTGCGCGTCGTTCATGCCTGCTGGCATACGCCCTCCTTCGATGTCTTGACCGAGCACCTGGACGACCGACAACGGATCCGTGACAAGGCGGCTTGGGTCGCACTCACCCGGCGAGGTGACCCCGCCTACGAGGCACTGGAGACGGTGCTGAAAGGCTTGGAGATTCCGCTTCCCGAGGGGGTCGAATACAAGGACAGGGAGGGCACGATCCGCCGGCATGTCCGCACCCGCTGGTGGAAGGATCACCCGATCACCTATCGCGATCTCGCGATTGCACCGACCGAGGTCATCCCGCAGATCCCGCACGAGCCGGCGCCAGAGCATGTCCTGCCGGGCTACAACGGGGACAAGCCGGTGTTCGTCGGCCATTACTGGATGCGCGGCACTCCGCGCCCGCTATCTTCACGCGTCGCTTGTCTGGATTACAGTGTCGCCGCGGGCGGGAAGCTCTGTGCCTACCGCTGGGACGGAGAGCATGACCTGGTCGACGAGCATTTCTGCTGGGTCGACGTGGATCGCAGCCAAACCGAACCGCAAGGATCGGCATCATGAAAGAGCACAAGGTCGTTGAGGATGACCCGCGCCGGGCGGCTCCGGAGCTTGACACTCCGCAGTGTCCGAACAGGATTTCGATTGTCACGTATTGACCAGCCACAACTGGAGGAAAGGATGAGCAAATTCAATGAGGTCCCAGTAGAAGCCGATACAAGAGTCCTTTTCCAGGAACAGACAACGCTCGGCACGTATGATGTCTTGCATCAAAAGTGGGTCTGGGACGGCATCACCGCCGAAAGCATCATTTTCGCAAACGAGGACGTCACAGACGTGACGGATCATGATCTTGAAATGCAAGTGAAGGCATTTCGGAATCTGGCGGCAGACACCAGCATGACGCTAAAGCGATCGGAATCCGGCTTTACCTTTGTCAACCTCAACTTCGAAGCGGACTAACCGGAGTTGGATGCGAAGTGTTTTTCTCAAGACCGACGACCCAATCCACCGATTCAGATTCATTGCGAGCTAATCCGGAGCAGAGACAGGATCGCGAGCTTTGTATTGAACTCCGCACGATCAGGATCATATCCCTTCATCAAAAGGCATTCCGCCAGAGTGGCGGTTAGCGATTCCAAACCCAACTCCGAAATGATCTCCAATCGTTTTTCACCGGACATTGCGCAACTCGAAAATTCGCAGCTGCCAACGTCGAGGAGGTCTCTGATGTAGACCGGTTCTTCGAGATCCCCCGCAACGACATGGAGTCCTTCAATGCGATAACCTTGATGTTCGCCTCTTCGTGTCGCTTTCCATGCGTCGAACTTTTGCAGAACGTGCGCGGAGAAGTTATTCAAGAGTTCTTCGCGGTCTTTTCGCGATTTTTCCATTTCTGTGTGACCTCGTTGTCTTGTTCCGTACGGATTGTTTGCCTGAGGCGGCCGCACGGGCTCGGCTTTCAGGGGCCTGACGCTGTTCCGCAGCACGTCATCTGTGCGCACTCATCGCCCTGTGGCCGCAACAGTCCGAAGTGGCCGGACTGGGCAGCACTTTGAGGTTGAGATGCGGGAATCGACCCGGTCTATTTGTCGAGCTTGAGCACTCCGGAATCGATGAGCTTCTTGATCTTGCGCATGGTCTGGACCGAAACATTGCAGTCACCCCAGCGCTCGTCACGACTGCGATCCTTCTTGGGCTCTTGCTCTTCGGGTTTGTCCTGGGGTTCTTGTGTCTCGCTTTTCAAAACATGTGCTCCGGTATTGGATTCATATCGCGTCATCCGTGTGATCCCACGACAAAAGGCTCCGTCAGTCGCGTGGACCCATCAGGGAGCGTAAAGGTACCATTCGCCCTCCGATGCGTACCGTCGTCTGACCCAGGCGGATCGCCCGCCCGAAGCGCGCGACCTCGTGCCCCTCGAGGTCGAATTGAACCGCCTCGTCCGGACTGTAATTGACCACATACCCGACGATCCAGCCGAATCCGGGCACTCCACCATCCAGTGGCAGGCGCTGGCGTGCCTGTTGGCTGAAGGTGTCGGGTGGGGCGTCGGTATCCAGACGAATGCGCAGCAGACGATCGACCCCCATGAAGGCAGCGACGAAGATGGGGCTCGGGACGCTGCGCTCGGTGAGGATCACCCCATGGGGTTGAAACGCTTCGCGGTAGCCGGCCTCTGCCGCGGCGTCGAGTGCGGCCCGGGTCGCCGCAAAGGCGTCCTCGACCACCTCGGGTGGAATCTCGAGGGCCATGGCGAGCGGGCCGTGAAACTGATCGGCGCATCGCAGGTCGCCTTGCTCGATGGCGGTCAACCGCCGCAGGCCCTTGGTGACGTTTGCGTAGCCCATGCGCCTCAGCAACTGCATGCGTGTCAGGCCCAGTTCCTCGCACCGGCGCGCGATCAAGTCGGGTAAGGGATAGGTGGGTTGCATTCGGGGTCCTCCGGTCGGAAGGGCGGAACATGCCGCGTGCTCGGCACGAATACAGAATGCCACCAATCTGCGACAGAGGATGACGCACCGCCCAGGACCATCGGTCTCAGTCCTGTCGAACCTTGCTTGGAGCCAATCGCCTGTTCGGCGCGCGTTCGGCTGCGCGGAGCGCCGTGAGGTGGCGTGCGGGTGAACACATCGAGGAAAAGGGCCTCGTCGAGTTGTGGCGGTTCCGGAAAGCGGCTTTGACCTGTATCGGCGGCACAGGTAGTGTACGTGACGACAATCGGAGCAGAGAGCAAGGCGCTTGGGCAGCGGAAGTGCTATGCAGCTTTGCCGCGTCGGCAGCGACTTGACCGGGGGCGCTGCCCACGCGAGCCCTACGGAAAGCTCGGTGTCGACGGACGGAGAACCACCCGCCTGGGCCCACCGCCTACCCCTATTGATT
The DNA here is from genome assembly GCF_900106925.1 of Thiocapsa roseopersicina. Lineage (GTDB taxonomy): Bacteria > Pseudomonadota > Gammaproteobacteria > Chromatiales > Chromatiaceae > Thiocapsa > Thiocapsa roseopersicina. The sequence goes on along the minus strand of NZ_FNNZ01000042.1, from coordinate 12,403 downwards.
GCGAAGGAGATGCCTCATGACCGCCGCCCGACGTTTCCACCTGTTGCTTGCCGGCGCTGCACTGCTCGGCCACTTTCCGGCGCAAGCCGCCAGACCTGCGATCTCCGCCGCGGAGATCGACGCCTTTCTGCAGCAATGCACGTTCATCGACATCCCCTACGAGGCTTCGGAGCACCTACAGGGGGTATCGATCCGGGGCATGACGCCGATTCACTACATCGTGGCCAGTTCCGGGGCGGGCGATGTCTGGGGCTTCGAGTTCGACATCAGCGTTGCCGAGTTCAAGCGCAGGGCACCTGATCTCGCCGGACGCGTCGACATGCCGATACCTGCAAATGAACGCGAGTACGTCGTCGGTCTCTATCGGGTGCTCGAGGAGCCGTCCCATGAATCGGAGCCGCTCCGGCTTGTGTGTCGTAGCGAAGCTATAGAGGGGTACGACTAGCCTTAGGCATACTCCCATTTATCCCATTCTTTGGGATCACCGAGATATTTCTGGCCTTGCAGGAGACGGCGCGTGGATGGACTGACACCGACTGGGCCAATGGGTATGACTGTGTGATGTCGGGGGTTAACGCTCGGCCGGCAGGCCGTCGCGGCGGCCTTTGCGGTAGTCCTTGATCCTCGTCCGAATGCGACGAGTCCGGCGATTTCATTCCGCCAGAAACTGGACCGATTGGCAGGTCTACTAGACGGAGATTGGTGCACATGTTCGGCAAGAAGGATCAAACGAGATTGTCGGTGGAGGCGTTTTCAGAGAACCAGTCAAAATCGAGATTGACCCTGGCTGTCCTCGCATCGGCTGCTCCGATTGCTCTGATCGGTTGCGTAACCACGTTCCCGATGGCACCGGAGTCGATCTTGGCGGCGCAGAGCCCGGCTGCATGGGAAGCCTGTCGGTCGCGGGTGTTCGATGATCTCGTGGCGCGGGGGGAGCGTGAGGGCGATGCCGGTGGATATGTCGGCGCCAGCGGCAGTGGGGCACGCGACGAAATCTTGGCAACTTGCAGTTTTCAGCCGATGACCAGACGAGCCTGCGACGATGCGTACCGCAATGCTTATCTTCCCTGTCAAGAGCGCGCCAGGACCGAGAAAGAGTATGGCTTGGCGATGGTGGAACTGGCCGACGTCAACATGTTCAATCCCGCAATGATGAGCGAGGAGAAGGTCGAATCCCTTTGTCGGGCTCAGGGACCGATCAGTCGGGACAGGTTTGGCACGTTATTGTGCGGTGAGTGACCGACGTCTTCAGTCCGGCAAGCCTTGTCCGGATATCGGTGACGGCTATATGGAAGGTGACCATAGCCCCCAGTATGAGAAACGCCCGCGGAACCCTACCCCGAACCATCGCCGGATTATCCGAGTCGACAGCTTCCATTTATGTCGCGCGAGCGCCGCCGCATAGCGCTGTTGGACCTTTCACGTTCGGCCGCGACGTCCTCAGATCCCTCAACCGGTCTCGTTCCACGATTCCCTTTATCTCATCGTGTTTGCGGACATCATCGCGTCCCAGCCTGTATCGATCGATCCAACGGAACTAGCCTCGCAGAGCCAGCAACCGAGAATATTTTAGGGGCTCGGCATTCTGGTGCCTTCATGTTTCTAGCGCTGGCGCCTTCCCCAATGGATCAAATCCAAGGGCTTCAAACCGAGATTCGGGATCCACCTCGCTATCGATAAGCGCCCGGAGCTGCCTGTGATCCGGACCTTCCCCTTTCAGGAGCGTGAGGTCCATCAGCATCGCAACCGCCCACGCGAGGGCCCAAGCCTCGGGCCAGCCGACGCTTCTGATTCCCGCAGCCGGCACCGAGAACACAATGGCGGTTTGTATAAATTTCCGCACTTCCGGATCCGGGAGGTTGGGACATCCGCACAGCGTCTGTCTGCCGACAAAGCGATTGAAATGACCGAATTCGACGTGCCTTGCCACGATCGGATTCGGGTGGTGCTGAACCCAACGCTGAATCGCGGGGTCAGCGGGTTTCTGAAGGACAGCGCAGAACTCATACACAAACTCCGCGGATGGGTACTTCGCGCCCATTTCGTATTCGTGTACGGTGTTCTTGCTGATGCCCAGCGCGGCCGCCACCTCTCTGAGCGACTTGGTTCTTACCCCGAGACGGCGAGCCAGTTGCTGCTTGGCACGAAACGAGTCGGGTATCCGATCGTCAATCCCCTTCTGAAAGCAACGGTCCTTCCCTTCCACGCGTGGTTCGCGGTTCTCTCGGACCGCGTCCTCAAGCTCTTCTTCGTTTGCCGCCCGGAGTCTCTGCAGGTACCGGCCGAATTCCCGCATCCCCTCGGTCGGGGCGGTCCCCGCCGCTGTAAACGCTTTTTTCATCGTCTGCTCAGTCGGATAGGCGAATCTTAACAACAGTGTACCTGATTACAGGGACAGTCAGGAATCCGTGGCAACTTGGAAGCGTGCCGCAGCGACGACACCGCGCCCCGCCGGGGACGACGCGGTCGGGTCGCAGGGCGGCACGTCAACCTGAACGAGGAAAGCCACGTGACACAAACACCCCCACCCGTACCGCCGAACGCAGGGCTGCGACGACAACTCGGCGCAGCGTTCGATAAGCCGCCCGACTCCGCCGGCATCCTCCAAGGCGTGCGCCCGATGCGCAGCGGCCTCGCCCACGTGCGCATCGTGCATGTCCCGTCTCGCAAGAACGGCAACCACATGATCGCCTGTGAAGGCAGTCTCGAAGAGAAGGCCGTGCTCTGCCTCGAGCTCGACCCGACAGTCGACGCCTATCGCTGCCAGCCGTTCGCCATGAAGGGCCCCGAGGGAGGCAGGATGGTCCCCGATTTCGCGATCCGGCGCGGCCACAGCTACGCGGTGATCGACATCAAGCCTGAGGGCCAACTGCTGAGGCAAACAGTCGCCACGCGCATTCGGTGGGCGCGCCACCAGCTCGCCGAATCCGGCATCCCGCATTTCCTGTTCACCGAGCGGATCCTTGAACGTCAGCCCGATCTGCAGATTCGCTCGCAGCTCAAAGCGGGAATACCCGTCGCTCTGACGGCGCATCAGCGCCAACAACTCCTCGCGTGTCTTCACGACGCTCCGCTGACCGTTCGCCAATTGCGGGCCGAAGCCATCGACCGCGGCATTTCACCGTTCGCGGTTGAGCGTTTGGCGCTCCTCGAGGATCTGCGCTTCTCACTTCACACACACTGGTCCGAAATCACCCCTTTGGGAGGACACACCCATGAATACACCTCATGCCATGTTTCAGGTTGGGGTACAGTTCGAGATGTATGCTTGCCTCTATGAAGTCGCTTACGTCGGTCGCGACTCCTTGCGCATCAACCCCGTCAAAGGCGGAACGGGGCGCTCGCTATCCTTTGCGACCGCTACGGAGGTACTCGATAGCGACGCCATCAAGATCACCTATCAGCCTTTCAATGGAAAAAGCCAATCCCGGGCCGGCCTGACCGATCCGCAGATCGCCGCACTGAATCGCAAGCTTCACTATGTCGAAGCGGTGGCCAGGCGCACCGCTCATCTTGGATCCCAGCGTGCCATCGCACCCGTCATCAAGGAAGTCGCCACCGAGATCGGCGACGACGCGCCGCCGAAGCCTTCGACGGTTGCCGCCTGGGTTCACGCATGGCGCAAGAACGGGTCCACGGAATCGGCCTTGATGCCCAAGCCGAAACCCTCTCGATGTGGATTCGAAGAGTCTTCGGCGCTCGCCACAATCATCGCCGAGTCGATCAAGCGCGTATACCTTAACAACCAGCGCAACTCCATCAGCGCGGTCCATGCCGACGTCGCGCTTGCCGTGTACGAGCACAACAGCAACAAGCATGCCGAACGGCTCACCGTCCCCTCCGCCGAGACCGTGCGTCGGTATATCAAGCGCATCGATGCCTATCAGCTTGATGCCGAGCGCATGGGTAAGCCCTACGCCAAGCGTGTTCATCGCGCGGCGGGAATCGGATTCCACGCCACCGAGCCATTGGAACTAGCGATGGCCGACGGGCAGATGATGGACATTGTCATCATCGAAGAAGCCCGGATTGGCCATTTGGGCAAGGATATCGGACGGCCGTATCTAACGGTCATCCTGGATGTCTTTTCCAGATGCATCTTGGGAGCTCACATCTCACTGGCCCCGTTCTGCGGCGCGACATTACTGAGAACGCTCCGGAACGCGGTGGTGCCTTATGCCGACCAACCGCGTGGCATCCCCGACAAAATCATTGTCGACAACGGCTCGGATTATCTGGCCAGCGGGTTCATCCGAGCTTGCACGCAACTCGGCATCACCCTCGAACACAGCCCTCCTTACATGCCGAACCGCAAGGCCAACGTGGAGCGCTTCTATAGCACGTTGAACGAACAACTGATCCACAAACTGCCGGGGACAACCTTCTCCAACCCGACCGATCGCGGTGACTACCAGTCGCAAGACAAGGCACGCATGACGCTGTCCGAGCTGCGCGCCGAAGTCGAAACGTGGCTTCGCGACCACTACCACGTCACCGAGCATCGCGCACTGATACGAACCCCGCAGGCTTTATGGGCCGAGGCCGTCGCGAACAAACCGGTGCGAACCGTCTTCGAGGACGAAGCCGAACTCCTTACCCGCAGTTCCTACGAACGCACCGTCGTCAAGGGGTGTGTCCAAGTCCACGACCTGCGGTGGGGTTCCGATGCGTTGGCGACCTGGGAGAGCCGGGAACGCAAGGAAGGACGCAGCGCGGCAGTGGAGGTGCGGCTGGACGAGCTCGATCTGTCGTTTGCCATCGTGATCACGCCGGGGCACAACAGGATGGAATTCAAGGCGACGGCGCGCCGCCCCCAATACATGGAGCAATTGTCGCTCTACGAACACAATCTGCTGAAGAAGGCGCTGAAGCAGAGGGCGGCGTACGAGCGATTGATGATGCAATCCGACGCGGAACTGTATCGCCTGCGCGTCGAGTACTTTGCCGCCTTGGGTCATGCCGAAGACAAGGTCGCCGCGGCACGCCGCGAGCGGTTGCTCGACACCCATCGGGAACGCGACGCCGCACTTCTGCAGCGCCAACTCGACAACGCCGACCGGCAACCCGAAGAACCGGCCACCACGGCTTCGGCTGGCCCCGACGACACTGCGGATCGCCCACCGCGTAAGCGCCCACAGCGCAAGCGCCCGGATCCGCCCCCGCAAACGCCGCCAGAGACACCGCCGAGTCCGGCATCGGGTGACGCGATCAAGCAGGAGCAGTCTCCCGATGGTGGAGCCGAACCATCCCGCCCGGCCGTACGGACCGATGCGATGCCCAAAACACGCAGACCGCTCCCGCCCCATTTCATCATTAAGAGGGAACCACGATGAATCATCAGTGCCATGTCATCCCGGAATCGACCGCGACCGTGAACGGCTGCCTGACTCAACCGGCGACTCCCATTCTTACACCGGAAGAAGCGGAGATCTCACGCTATCTCAGCGAACTGATCATCCCTCACAGTCTGCTCAACGAGGCATATAAAGGGGCACAGCGCGTAATCGAACGCAATAACGTTCTCTCAGAACTCGATCATGCCGTGATTGTCGGAGAATCGGGATGCGGTAAGACCACCCTGTGCGACATCATCCAGAAGGAGTACGGCGATCAGGAAACCGAATTCCGTCTCGGCTACCAATTCAAGATGCCGGTCCTCATCACCTCCATCAAGAGCCCGGTTACGAATCGCTCGCTGGCGCGGAATCTCTTGCGCGCCATGGGCGACGAGACGGCCCTGAACGGCACGTCGCACGTCTTGACGGAGCGGTTGATTTTACAGATGGAACACATCGAAACGAAGGTCATTATTCTCGATGAGAGTCATGATCTCTTCACGCTGGGTGCTCGCGGAAAGAACGGCGTCAGTAAGGAGCTCGGCGCGGCGTTGAACTGGATCAAGGCGTTGATCAATCGCACGAAGGTCACCGTGATCCTGATGGGGCTACCGCAGACAATCGACCTCATCAACTCCGACGAGCAGCTTGCGCGCCGTTTCAAGTCAACGTTTCATCTCAAGACCTTTTCGCCGCCCTCTGAAAGCGATACTGGCCTGGCTGATTTTGTCGATGACCTGCTGACCTTTCTCACGGTTAGCATGGAACAATACTTCGACGACTATACTGCGTTCAATGATCATCGCGATTGTGCGAATCGGCTCTATCTGGCGACCGGAGGATCGCCGGCGCGTGTCAAGGCACTCGTCATGGACGCCGCCTGTCTCGCAGTCAAAGCGAAGGACCGCATCATCACCGCAGCACATTTCGAAATGGCGTTCCACTCTACGGCCGAGACCAATGCGCGGATCAAAATGGCATGCACGCACACCCGGGAGCAGCACGACGCGATGGATCAGCTCTATACAGATAAAGCGATCAATCCATTCGCCGTCCCAACGGCGGAACTCGTCGCACTCATCGGCGCTGCGAGGGTGTGATGCCATGACCCATCGCCACCCCTTCGTTCCGCGGATTCAGCCCGGCGAGGCGCCGCTCAGCGTGCTGCGGCGGGCGGCACTCGGCAACGGTTATACATCGACGATCAGTTTCGTTCGCGACCTCGAACCATCCGTCGATGACGCCGTCACGGCCTTAGGCACCATCGCACGGCACCCCGCCCTGTTCGTCGAGATCTGTGTCCGTACCGGCATCGGCCGGGACGAGGCGGCTCGATGCGCCTATCGGCGCAGCGGCGGGGCGCGAGAAGACGACCTACTCTGGCACAACCTGCACGTCGGCGTCGGGGATCTGCAGTTCCGACATTCCAAACTGTGCCTGTCCTGCTATCTGGAAGAGGGCTTCGCGCGAGCCGAGTGGGACCATATCGCAGCCCACGCCTGCGCCCGGCACAGGGTGCTGCTCGGGACAGCGTGTCCGGTGTGTTCTGCCCCCTGGAGTCCCGCCGGGGATCCGCTGGGCTGCGGATGCGCGCCGTCGGGAATGGTCTCCCGCCAGAGCACCTGCACCACTGAGGAGGCATCACTCATGGCGCATCTCATCACGCATGCTGACCAGGCGGGGCTCGATCTGCTGACCGCCCTGCACCGCACGGTCATCGGCTGGCGCGATCTGGGTGTCGTGGTGTCGCATCGGATGGTCGTCGCCATCGTGACGCGGCTCTTCGCGGGTGCGGGTTTTGCCGCCGGGTATCTGGATCAACCTGACCGGGGGGTGGCTCTGCATCCTCGGATCGCGCTCGCACCCCTGCTCGGCAGTGCTTCAGACAAAGCCCGACAGCACGGACAGAACCTGCTTGGTGTTGGGATGCCGGGGATCCGCGCATGCATCAGCGCCGATCTGACGTGGCCGGCCGCGCTGGCGATGGCCGGTCTCGGGATCGGCCGGATGGCCTTCGGCACACTGGTGCGCGACGGCCACCTCTGCATCACGGATGACAACCGCGTGCCGGTCGTTCAGGTGAATGCGTTACTCAATCGCGTGACGGACCAGCTGCCGTCCAATCCGCTCCACCCGCTCCAGGCCCTACGCGAAGGAACCATCGGAACATCACTGGCTGGTGCGCTTGCCGGGCAGCCCACCGTGGCCAAGACGTCGAACGAACTGAGTTTCGATTCGCCATCCGGTCCGGCGGCGTACACCATATCGACGGCGGCCCGGCACCTCGGCACCAACAGCGAATCGTTACGGGGCCTTATTCATGCAGGACTGCTTCCCGCCAAGAAGGGTGCCTCAGGCAGCGCGGTCACCTGGGTCATCACTGCTGAGCAGCTGTTCGCGTTCGAGCGTGAATTTGTGTTCGGTTCAGCCCTCGCCGCCGCGATCGGCGCGTCCGCCACGACCTTCTCCAGTCGCCTGCGGTCTCACGGATTCAGACCCGTCAGTGGGCCTGGAATCGATTCCGGCGTGACGTTCGTTTTCCGGCGGTGCGATCTTGAAGGGGTCGACTTAGTCGAGGGCGCCACGACCCCCTACCGCTCGCCCGCTGGACGCAAGCGCTTGGCCGATCGGCCTTCTGCGGAATCGATCCTGTCGACACGCGACTGCGCCCAAGCACTCGGCATCCCGGTCCGTCTGGTGCGTAGCGTCGTCCACGAGGGCTGGTTGTCACCACGTAATCCGGATGCCCGCTACCTGACATTCAACGCCGATGTCGTCTACACGCTCGCCGATCGGATCCGTGGGCACTATCGCACCGCCGCCACCGTGGCACGATCCCTCGGCCAATCCGATCGTGAATTCCGGGCGACCTGGCTCGACACGGGTCATGTCTGCGCGCAGCGCTTCGCAGGCTCGGTCATCCTGACGGGAGCGGATGCGATGAGGATCGAGTCCCTGTGGGCCACATCGGGCACGAGCAGCGCGATCGGCCGCGCCATCGGACGCCAGCGGTGGCTATGCGCCAACCTGCGTAAATTGGATCTGCTCACGCCCCATCTCACGCTCGGCTCGGGTGCCGGCAAGGTCCACCTCTACCGTCGCGACGACCCGGCCTTTGCCGCATACCGGCTTCTCCGAACCTGATTCGATCGACTCCTCCGTAAGACGTCGGGGCGCCAGCCTCCTTTCGACCGACCCCGACCCTCCCTTCACCCTCCGACAGTCCGTCCCCTCCAACGCGTCTCTGCGTGACGCGCACCCCCACGTGTCGTGACTCGACACCACTGCTCGTCCGAGTGATCCGATCTGCGCGCGCCAGCCGCTTCGCGCCGCCTGCACAAATCCAGGAATAACCGACTGCCGTCGCCTGACAAATCCAGGAATAGCTGACTGCAGTCGCCCTGCAAATCTGGAAATAGCAAACAGTTCCGTGTCTGCATCAACCGGGCAGCAAATCCAGATATAGCCCCTTGATTTGGCGTCAGATCTGGGAATAGGCCGCGAACGAGTCTGAATCTCCGTGCGCAGTTTTCTATTATCCTATTGTTTTTGATAACAACACAATCTGGCGTTTCCTGTGTGCCTACGATCATCCCCTCGCCCGAGGACGCGTCCGTCGTCGAGCGATGACCGGCTCGGGATCCGGCGTGGCGCGTGACCGGGATCGAAACGACCCGGCGACGAGCGTCGCCGTTTGCGGGATGATGGCGACTTTCTCTCCTGCCCCCGGCCCTGCGCCTCACGCCGATGCCCGCCGAGTATCTTGCCGCCGGCTTCCCCGATGTCGATGCGAGCACGCGCACGGCGGACTACACCCGGTGCCTGGAGCTGCTCGATTCACTGCCTTACTTCCGGGCCTACAAGGCGCGCAGCGCTGTCCTGCTCGATCTGCACGCCGGTCAGACGATCCTCGAGATCGGCTGCGGACTCGGCGACGACGCCCGCCGCCTGGCCGAGCGGGTCGCACCCCGCGGGCGCGTCTTCGGCATCGACCGCAGCCGGCGCCTGCTGGCGGAGGCGCGGGCGCGCACCGCCGCGGCAAACGGGCTCGCGTTCATGCAGGCCGATGCCCGCGCCCTGCCCTTCGCGACGGCGAGCGTGGATCGCTGCCGGATCGATCGCGTCCTGCAGCACATCCGCGACCCGCAACGGGCGATCGACGAGGCCGCGCGCGTGCTGCGCCCCGGCGGGCGCCTGCTCGCCTACGACAACGACTGGGGCACCTTCGCCCTGAGCAGCCGCCTGCGCGCGACGACCGCGCTCGTCCAAAGCCGCTGGGCCCATGCCTTCACCAACCCCTGGATCGGACGGGACCTGCCGCGCATGCTGCTCGCGGCCGGCTTTCACGCCGTGCACGTCGAGCCGAGCGTCTCGCTGATCCGGGAGCTCGACCTGGCCGACCGCGTCTACAACGTGTCGGACACCCTCGACCGCGCGGTGCGCGACGGCGCCCTCTCGGCGGCGGCGGCCGAGGCATGGCGCGCCGAGCAGGCGTTGCTCGGCCGCACCGGCGGCTTCCTGTGCAGCCTGACCGCCTATACCGTCGTCGGGACCAAGTGAAGCGATGCGGCTCGGGTCGGACCGCGCGACGCGCCTCCTCGCGCGAGGGCCCCGGACCACATCGGAAGGCAACCACCCGGTGCGTTGACCGGGGGCGCGGTCGTTGACCTGCGCCCCGCCCCGTATCCCCGATTGCCGCGTCATCCCTAGGCGGGAGCAAGATCGCCCCGCAGCCGATCCGGGTGATTCGCTGCAGTCGATCGCGGAACCTTCCTCAAAGCCCCATGATCGCCCGCAGCTCCACGCTGGTCAGCACCTGACAGTAGATCATGTTGAGGATCTCCAGCTCGCGCCGGTGCAGCTCGTCGGTGCCCGCGGTACAACCGTCCTCGACCACGATGACGTTGAAGCTCTCGTCGGCGAGGCTGCGCACCGTCGAGGAGACGCACTGATCGGTGAAGATCCCGGTGAGCACGACGTTGCGCACCCCCAGGTTCGCGAGGATCAGACGCAGATTGGTCCCGGTCAGGGCGCTGTCGGTGGTCTTGGTGACGACGATCTCGCCGGGGAGCGGCGCCAGCTCCGGGACCAGTTGACTCGCCGCGCTGTCCTTGGGCAGCAGCAGGGCGTTCCAGCCCGGCTTCTTCTGGCTGAGCGAGCGGTCCCGACCGTCCTCGAGCAGGCAGGCGATGCGCGCGTGGATGACGTCCATCCCCTTCGCGCGAAAAGCCTCCTGCAGCCCGCGCGTGGTCGGGATGACGATCTCGCGCATACGCCGATGGAAGGGGAACCAGCGCGCGGCCTCCTGCGGATCGGCCGGGATCTCCAGATAGAGATTCTGAACGTCGATGCACAGCAGCGCCGTCTCGGCCGGGTTCAGCACCAGGTCCTCGGGCTCGGGTGCCTGCGCGTAGTAGAAGGAGCGGTAGGCGGTCTTCCAGTTCATCGGGGCCCTCCGGGTGATGGGACAGGTGGGTGGAGCGCGCGGCCGCGCCATGCAGGGAGCGAGCCGTCGGCGCCGATGATCCTCGCGCGTGCAGCGTAATCGGCTCGACCCGGCCGTGATCCGCGGCATTCGAGACGTCTCATGGGCGACTGCGAAGTCGGGCGAGACGATCCGATCCGGGTCGGCGGGACGACTCCGGCCACCCGTGCCTCGTTCTCCGCCGGTCGCCGTTGCGGCTCAACAGCGGAAGAACCCGCGTCCGCGCAGAACATCGAGCATGTGCTTGCGCTTCTTGCCCTGCACGGCATTGGCGGTGGCGGCGGACCAGTCGTCCAGCCGGGCGTTGCTGCCGCGGCTGCGATAGTAAGCCGCCATCGTGGCGTCGTAGGCGCCGATCTCGGCCGGGTCCGGGTCCCGGTAGCGGTCCTGGTGCAGGATCAGCTCCACCGGCATGCGCGGCTTGACCGCCTGCCCCTTGGCCTGCTCGCTCGGCCAGCCCAGGCAGAGGCCGAACAGCGGCAGCACCCACTGCGGCAGCGCCAGCTCCGCCACGACCACGTCCGGCGCGTTGCGGATGCCCCCGATGAAGACGCCGCCGAGCCCGACGGATTCTCCCGCCAGCATCAAGTTCTGCGCGAACAGCGCGCAGTCGACGATGGCGGCGAGCGAATGCTCGGCCCAGCCGGCCAATTCGCCGCGGCCCTGTGCCCGGCAGGCGTGATCGATGCGGCGCAGATCCGCGCAGCAGACCAGAAACACCGGCGCCTGCTCCACCCAACGCTGACCACCGGCGGCCTTGGCGATACGCGCCCGCGTCTCGGCCCGATGTACGCGCACCAGCGAATAGGCTTGGATGAAGCTCGACGAGGCGGCGCCTTGGGCGGAAGCGATCAGCTGCGCCAGCAGCGCATCGTCCACCGGCTCGTCGGTGTAGTCGCGCACCGAGCGATGGGCGCGTTGCAGGTCCATGACGGCTGAGGTGGGTTGTTCAATCATGGTTGTTTCCATGCTCCTAATGGTCGGATTGCCAGGCAACTGCTTGCCCGATGCGGAGTTGTCCGGAAACCCTGCGACCGGGCGAGGTCCTGATCCTGGAAGCCTACACCCCCGAGCAGCTGCGTTTGGGCACCGGCGGCCCTCCCGCGGCCGAGCTGACCATGAACCTCGCCTCGCTGGAGGACGAGCTCGCCGGCCTGGTCATGTCGTGCAGATCGTCGGGCGCAAGCGGGCGGAGGACTGATCGCAGCGGCAGGACGCCCGGCCGCGGTCACCCGAGGTGGGGCGCTTGGCCGACCGCAACGCATGCTCGGGCTGTCCCCGCCTTAGTGTTCATCCACCGCAGAGGCGTGGACGGCCTTGAGCTGATCACGGATCCACACGCACATGGGCTCCTTGTGGAAGCGCTCGTGCCAGTAGAGGTAGACGTGGGTAACCGCGTCGTCGGTCCGCGCAAGGGCCTCCCGCAGCACCAGTTGGCGGCCGCGCACCAGCTCCTCGGCGAACCGCTTGGGCAGCCTGAAGACCAGGTCGCTGCGCTCGCAGAAGGCCGCAATGGACGTAAAGCTCGATAGGCGCAGGGGCTGATTCAGGCGCTCGCCCGGCGCCAATTGCCCTTGCGCCG
>NZ_FNNZ01000032.1 GCF_900106925.1 Thiocapsa roseopersicina | reverse complement strand
ACGCCGCTCGCGGCGCGTATCGCCCAGATCAAGTCCTTGAAATTCCGCTTCTGCCCAGCCCATCGACGCCCCCGGAGATCGTCCAAAAGCGATATTTTAGCCTGTACACTTAAAGTTGTGTGTAATGGGATGGTCATAGGGGCACGGCCCTCGGGATATCAGGCGCATTCGCCATCACAGTATTGCTGATGGGCTGCGTCTCCTCCCCGACAAAACCGGCGACAAACGAGATGGGGGCATTCGCAAGCCTCTACGACGGCAAATCCGACGTCGCCTTCGCGACCCTCTTCCCCGTTGCCTCGGCCACCGAGGCAATCCAACGCGGCGACCTCGCGCTGAGCCAGGGCGATATGGACCGCGCGCTCTTCGAGTACATCCGAGCCTTGGACATGGATCCCAAGAATGCCGATGCACTCTATAAGATCGGCCTCATCCACTCGGCACGCGGAAATATTCCATTGGCCGAGATGGCCTACCGATGGTCGCTCCAAGAGGATCCGAACAACCTCGGATCGCTCACCGGCCTGGGTGTGCTTCTACTGAAGAAAAGAGAGTACGCAGAGAGCCGGGGACACCTCGAGAAAGCAGTCGGCATCGATGCCCGAATCGCGCCAGCACAGAATGCACTTGGGGTCATTTCCGACCTCGACCGTGATTACGACCGCGCCCAACGTCATTATTCGATGGCAATCGAGGCCGGTGCCGCGTCGGCCTCGCTGATGAACAATCTCGGTTACTCCCGCTATCTCGGCGGCAATCTCAAAGGCGCGGCCACGGCGTTCCGAGAGGCATTGTTGATGGACCCCAACTACGAGCTCGCTTGGCGCAACCTCGCCTTGGTCTATACCCGCCAAGGTCGTTACGACGAGGCCATCGAAGCGCTGACGAAGGTACAGGACGAGGCCAAGGCATACAACGACGTGGGCTATCTCCTGATGGTCGACGGAAAGCTCGACAAGGCGCGTGGCTATTTCGACGAAGCGAAACGGCTGTCTCCGAGCTTTTATGCACTGGCGGACACCAACTCACGCAGGGTCGAGTTGATGCAGGGGCATGCGGCTTCTCCTTGAGGAGGTCAACGAATGAATTCCGACATTCAACATTCAAGGCCACGACTCCACAGCTCGGCCCGGCTCGGACCTCAGCAAGGCGCCACGACGGTCGAGTTCGCCCTGACGATCGGGCTCAGCCTCACACTCATGTTCGCCATCATCGAGTTTGCGGTGGCCATGTATAACCAGGGCGTCTTGGTGCACGCGACCCGGTTGGGCGCGCGCGAGGCATCCCTCTTTTGGGTGGATCCGCCGCAGATCACATCGGATAGCGATCCGAGGGAGGATCAGCGGATTCATCGCGACGCTATCTTGGACTCCATCACGGATTGGACGGAAAACTTTGTCGTGTCCTTCACCGCCGAGGATCCGGCTGACCCTGTGCTTCGCTTGCGCGGGGCCACGGTCGCGACAGCAACCCCGGTCGTCGCTCCGGGAGAGGAGGTGCGCGTCGACACCGCATTTCAATTCCGGGGGCCCGTCACGTCTGTGCTCGCCAGCGCGTTCGATTATCCCCAACGCGCGCGAGCAGTCATGCGCGTGGAATGAGCTCCCCATGGAGTACAAGAAGATGTCGACCAAGAGCCATCGATCAGAGCGGTTTTCCGGAATTGTCGTCCGTCCTCGTATCGGGGGGTTGACGTCGATCGCGCGACGCCGGGGTCAGGCCGGCGCCGCCGACATGGTCCAGCTCGCGATTCTGACCCCCATCGCACTCGCGGTGTTGCTCGGTATTGTCGAGATCTCGGTGGGCTTCTTCAATCAGGCGATCTTGACGAACGCCAGCCGGGCCGCCGCGCGCGAGGCCATCCGTGTCCCCGAGCCTCGGGTCGATCCCGTCACAGCCGCTCTTGATGCGTTCAACGGAGCTCGGATCGATTGGAATGGCTCCGGGGATCTGGGCGAGGATGACGTCGTTGTAACGCCCGTCGGCAGCCAGGTCACCGTGACCCTGACCTACCCTCACCGTTTTCTGTTTCTACCAAGCTTCGCAGACGGCATCGTCAACATTAATTTGGTCGCCCGCACCGATATGCGGATGCGACGCTAAACAAGACCCGGCGCGCGGCCGGTTCACCGGTTGATCGCTCGCGGATGAGCCGTAATCGATAGACCGCCAGGGATCTCGGCGAGACTTAGGGAGGACCGATAGATGTGTAATCCACGCATTCGCCAAAGGGGCGCGACGTTCGTGTTCTGGCTGTTCGGCTTAATCGGCTTACTTGGTGTCGGAGCACTGGCTTTGGATGGCAACAACATCTTCGTCGGAGCGGCCGAATTGCAAAATGCGGCCGATGCGGGCGCCTTGGCCGGCGCGCGCGAGCTTTTCGATGACGAGGACGGCACCCTGATCCGACGTGGACTCGTGAACACCCGCGCCCGTGAAGCCGCCACGGCCAACAATGCGCGCGGCAATGCGGTCGAGGTCGCGAGTGTGACTGTCGGTCACTGGAGTTTCGAGACCGGCGGCGGCGGCACATTTCGTGCCCAGCCAGCCGACCCGCCCGCAGACAATTTCATCGACAAGTCGTTCTCCGGGGATCCGTCGAGCTGCAACAACCTAAACAACTTCTGCTCGGGGGACGTCAACGCGGTACAGGTCATCACGGAACGTCGCGGAACGCCCGTCCAAGCCTTCTTCGGGCAGATTTTGGGCTTCGACGGCTATAACACCCAAGCAGTCTCAGTCGCTTATCGTGGTTTCTCGGGCTCGATCGAACCTGAAGAGGTCGATCAACCCATTGCGATCTGCCAGGAATCCTTGTTGGACAGCAGTGGCGATTTCTCACAATGCTCTGTTGGGACTTTCATTCCGGCGACCACGGATACCGCCCGATGGGCGAATCTGGAGCAGAACGAGACCTGCGGCGGCGCCGCGAACGCCAGCGATCTCAAATCACAGGTCTGTGCCGGGGGTAATCGCGACCGAGTCTTGTTCGGTTTGGAGCTTCAAACAAACGATGGCCAGGTCAATTCAGCATACAGTGAGCTTTATGACTGCTGGGAGGATAGGACCGAAAAGACGGATCCTTGGAACATGGTCTTGCCCGTAATTGCCTGCGCCGGCAACAGACCCTGCGCGCCGGTCGTCGGAACCGTCTCGGTCAGCGTCCTTTGGATCACGAGCGATCCCGCTAAAGTCGCCGACGCGCCAACGGAGATGGGCTATGTCGATCCGAGCCTGGGGAGTTGGTCCAATACCTCGACGGACGGCCAAATTCGTTGGAACGATTTCGTGACAAGCTTTGGAATCGTGGGTCTGCCATTCAACAAGGGCAGCACAACTGATTTTGAGTATCCGCATAAAACCATCTTCTTCGCCCCCGACTGCCAACCCGCTGAGCCCGGCGGTCTCACCGGAGTCCGTAACTTCGGAATCCGCTCGCTCATTCCCGTCTTGGTCAACTGAGACATAAAGCGAGCGCCGAAGAGGCCGTGACGGCAAAGGATTGCCGCCCTCCGCTTGCGAGATCAGTGGACGTGAAGGCGTGCGACGCGGCGCATCGTCCAGATCGAGGCTTTGGTTATCGTTTCGTCCAGGCCTCTTGGGTCCCCCGACCGGACGCGAAACGCCGGACGCGCCCCTGGGGGGTACGCCGAGTTCAGTCGGCACCCTGGGGAGGCGAACTTCAGTCCGCGGCGCGGGTGCGCTCGGGCGACTGAAGTCGCCCGTCCACGGGGTAGCCGGATGAATCCGGCGTACCCAAGCAGTCGCGGGCGGCGACCTGGACACTGCCGATGTGGCCGCGTCGATGAACTGAGCCGGTGAATCCGCCGATAAGGCGGCGGCGAAAGCTTGCCGCAGGACGGTCGTCAGCTCAATGCTCGTCGAACACGCCATCAAGGGATTCGGCATCCAGGAGACGCTCGCCCCAGCGCTCCAATTGGTCGGTCGGGGTCCGGGCGAGCCGCGCCTGGATCTCGGCCGACAGCGGGCCGAAACGCTTGGTGAGCAAGCGCGTAAGGAACTCGACGCGACCCTCCACACGACCCTCGACCCGGCCCTTTTCCTCGCCTTGCTGCAGCCCGCGCTGGATCGCCAGACGCTCGACACTGGTCACGTACGCCATCTTGCGCTCTCCTTCAATCGTTTGAATCTCGTTCCACAGCGCCTGCTCCAGCGCATCCGGCAGCCGCATCATCCAGTCGATGACGGCGAACAGATCGAGGATCCGCTGGCGCTCCCGGGCATGCCGATACAGCAGGCGCACCAGCCGGCGCTTGAAGCCATAGCGCGCCTGCGGGTCATGGCGCGTCCGCGTCGTGTAAGAGATGTGCGGCGTTGATCAGGGCGAAGGGATTCGCACCCGCTTCCAACGCAGCGAGTCGATCGGCGTAGTCCAGCAGTTTGACCACCGGAAAGCGAAACCGATGCGTGCAGCCGAGCTGCTCCAGATCGAACCCATCCGGCTTCCAGCCGGCGCCCTGGTCCGCCAAGACCGCCAGGCTCGCGATCGGCTGCGCGTTCGGGGTGGTGAGCGAAGGTAGTGGAACCTCGTCGCATTGACTCCGCACCGCGAAGATTGACCCGGATGGTCTTCGACGTTTAGCCTATGGCAATTGCATAGGCTTGAGAGGCTACTATGACTGACCCCCGGGCTCCCGCACCCGTGCCCGCAACTGAGCCGATCCTTCCGCGCACTGCACGACTCTTTCGCAACGGGAGCAACCAGGCCGTGCGCTTGCCTCGTGACCTCGAGATTGACGCTGAGGAGGTGCTGATTCGCCGAGAGGGCGACAGCATCGTGCTCACGCCCAAGCCGCGTTCATGGAATGACTACTTTGCGCGCGGACGGCGCCTCACCGGCGATGTGCCAGACACCGTCGACGACCCGCCTCCGCAATCCAGGGAAAATCTCTGATGCGCTGGATGCTCGATACCGACATCTGCATCTACATCATGAAACGCCACCCTCCCGGGGTGCAGGCGCGGTTACGACGGGTTGCGATCGGTGAGGTCGGCTTGTCCGCCATCGTGCTGGCCGAGCTGCGATTCGGCATCCGGAAGAGTCAGCGTCGGGAGGAGAATGCAGCGGCCTTGGCGGACTTTCTGGCTTACTGTCCGGTGCTGGATTGGCCGCAAGCTGCGTCCGATAACTACACAGAGATACGTCATGAACTGGAAACCCAAGGAACGCCGATTGGTTCCAACGACCTGCTGATCGCGGCGCATGCTCTACACCTTAATTGCACACTCGTGACCAACAACGTGAGAGAGTTTCAGCGTGTGCGCGGGTTGAGCATCGAGAGCTGGGTCTGATCGGGTTAGGGAAGGCGTGCTCAAGCATCGATTTGCCCGCCGTGCTGCGTGCTCAGGGCAAAACTATCTGCACGGTCTCGGAAGGCCGCAGCAGCTCGTTCGGGCGGCGGTCGAAGATGATGTCGAGATAGTAGACGGCGCCTTCGAGCTCGACGCGCACGGCCTGGACGCCGAGGCTGTAGACGCGCCCGTCGCGCATGGCCCCGTCGATCTTGATGCGAGCCGGCTGGCCCGGTTTGAAGCGTCGCAGCGTGCCGGCGGTGACGAGGGCGCGGGCGAGCATCTGATCGTCCGGCGCGATCACGATCAGGGGCTCCTGCTGGATGGTCTTGTAGATCACTGCGCCGTTCCAGACCTTGCGCGAGACCACGATCCCGTCGAAAGGGGCACGCAGCTCGGTGTGCTCGAGTGCGACAAGTGCCGTGGCCTCGGCCGCCTTCGCGGCTTCCTCCTCCGCCGTGGCGGCGAGCTGCTCGAGCTCGGCGTCCTTGAGCTCTTCGATGGCGATCAAGCCGCGATCGAACAGCTCTTGGCTGCGGGTAAGATCACGCCCGGCCTTCTCCACCTCCACGCGCGCCCTGGCGACGCGCGCCTTGGCCTCCAGAAGCCTGGCTTGGGCCTCGCGCTGATCCATCCTCAAGAGGAGATCGCCCTTCGCGACATGCTGACCGGCGCTGACGAGGACCTCGTCGACCACGCCGTTTTCGAGCACACGCATCTCGACCTCATGCACCCATTCGAGCCAGCCTTTGAGCTCCTCGGCCGCAAATGCCTCCGTGGCGAACATGAGCACGCCGAGGGCGATGATCCACGCCTGTTTCGTCATTGATTCTGTTCTCCGTCTGCCGCTTCGGCGAGGGGCTGCCCGGCAAGGGCCTCAAGCTCCGCCCACACCAGTGCGCGGCAGAAGCTCACCCGTTGACTCTGCTGCCGGGTCTGGGTTTGTTGACTCATGGAGTAACCCAGATCGGCGGTCACCTCCTGCTCGTAGAGTGTGCGACTTTCGTCGAGCTTCAGATCGCGCCAGGCCAGCTCGGTCTGCAAGTTGCGCTCGGCCGCGCTCAGTGCGCGTAGACGCAGCAACAGCTCCAGCGCCTGCTGGCGGACCTCGAGCGCGATGAGATCCCGATCGGCCTGCGAGCGGCCGGCCATCAAATCGCGCACGACCGGGGTATCGACCGCCTGTGCGAGGATGGTCTCCAGCGTCGGCGGGGTCTCCGGCGGCATCGCGAGTGTGGGCTGCAGCAGGTTGCGCGGCAGATCGGCCGGAGTACCGAGCGCCTGTGCGAGCAGTGCACGCGTCAACTGCTGGCTGATCTCGCTTGCGGCCCGGCGGTGCAGAATCTCCTGATAGACCGACTCCAGCTCCAGGACACGCAGCGGCGAGATCTGGCCGAGCTCGTTGCGCACGGAGGCGCGGTCGAACTGGATGTAGGCGACCGCCATGGCCTCGCTCTCGGTGGAGAAGCTCAGATCGGCGAGGAGTACGTCAAAGAAGCGCTCCATGATCTCCAGGCGATGCGCGTCCCGGGCGCTGATCAGGGGTTCGAGCGGGCGGTTCCGCTCGGGGTCGGCGACGCTCGAGCTGCGAAATGCCAGCCGCTGACAGTCCAGGTAGAGCGATTGGCGGCGGGGCAGGAGGCCGACGACCTCGGGCGAGGCCGCAACCCGCGGGTGACCGGACGCGGTCTCCAGAGCCTCCTCCAAGCCGAGCGGATCGGAGAGGGCCGCCGCCGGAACGGTGAAGACGGCTCCGGCAAGCAGGACGAAGATACGGCATCCGAGCGCACACCGGCGCCCCCCGGCCCTCATGGATGTGGATCCCTGCGTATCGGAGTCTCGGACTTTGGCCCTGTCATGGAGCGGATCCACCTCGCACATCGTGTTGCCGGCTTGCCCTCGTCGGCGCGGAGTTTGGTGAGCCGGGATCTGCGAGCCAGATCCCGCGAATCCGGAGATTAAGCCGATTCCGGGTCGCGGCTCAAGCGATTCGCTCGGGTTCTCCCTCAGGGGTTTCCTGCGACGACTCGGCAGGTGTTGCGGGGAGGGTTACACTGCCCGGGTGACGCTGCACTCAACCGATCGACAGGGCATCTTTCACGCCGGCGCACGGTGCTCCGCGCTCACTGCGTCGATGACCAACCAGTGACCCAACCAACCGAAATCAAGAGGATCTTGCGCATGTCAGCCCTTCGAATCATGGTCCTTCTCGGCCTGATCGGCATGGTCGTTCCGTCCTTTGCGACCGACGCGCCGCCTGCGGACGGCGCCGAGACTACCGCGCCCTCCATCGACGCGACGCCGTGGCGGATCCTCGCCTATCGATCCGACGCCGAGGCCGATCTCGTCGCCATCGAGCCCCGCGAGGTGCCGCCGCGACTCGTCTTCGGCGAGGGCCGTGTCTCGGGCAACGTGGGCTGCAACAGCTTCTCGGGCGGCTACACCCTCGTGGGAGACCGTCTGACGATCGACCCGCGCATGGCCATGACCATGATGGCCTGCGAGGAATCCTTGATGGCCTTGGAGCAAGCGATCACGGCGCATCTCGCCGCCGTGGCAGGATATCGACAAGCCGGTCGGACTTTGGAGCTGCTCGATGCCGACGGCGCCGTCCTGATCCTGCTCGAAGCGCTGGGCGAGACCCCCTTGGCCGGCGTCACCTGGCGCCTGGACACCTACAACAACGGCAAGCAGGCGCTGGTCTCGTCCGTGAAGGGCACCGAGATCACCTTGGCCTTGACCGCGGAAGGCACCCTCTCCGGCTCCGACGGCTGCAACCGTTACATGAGCGGCTACACCCTCGACGAAGGTCGGCTCATGATCGGCCCCATCGCCACCACCCGCATGGCGTGCCGGGGTCCGCAGGCGGTTGCCGAGCAGGCGGCGGCCTACGCCGCGGCGCTCGGACTCGTGCGTGGCTATCGTATCGAGGGCGAGCAGCTCTGGCTGACGACCGAGGACGGCGCAACCGCCGCGCGTTTCCGGGTCGTCCCCGACGCCGCGAAGGCGACCGAGGGGCGTTAAGGCATATCAAAGCGTCAGGCGTCGTAGGTTGTGCCGAACCGTGCGAGGCACAAACCACCGTCGGCGGAGAGCGCCCCTCTCCCGAAAACCACCTTGATCTTGGTCGGGCCGCTCCCGCGGGAGCCGCCCGACCAAGATCAAGTCCGGTTATACTCCCGCTCGTCACGGGACCGACCCAAAACGAGGCACGCATGCGCTGCTGGGCCAGAACAGCTTTCTACCTCCTCGTCACCGTGCTCGGCATCGCGAGTATGATCGGTGCCTGCGGTCAGAAAGGCCCGCTCTATCTGCCCGAGCCGCCGGTCGTCGAGGTGCCGGCGCCCGCAGCCGATATCGGCTCGGATGTCCCGAGCGCGGTCGTTGCGCCTCCGGAATCGACCGCACCTCCCGACAGACCCTAGCCGAATCGCCCCCAATCACCTCAAGCCGAGAGCCTCCCGAGACCGCATGGATCATTTCAACTATCGCGACGATGTCCTCTATGCCGAGGATGTCCCGCTCGCCGACATCGCCGCGCGTTTCGGTACGCCCTGTTATGTCTATTCCCGCGCGACGCTGGAGCGCCATTGGCGAGCCTTCGACCGCGCATTTCGCGACCATCCGCATCTGGTCTGCTTCGCCGTCAAGGCCAATTCCAATCTGGCGGTTCTCAATGTGCTGGCGCGCCTGGGCTCGGGATTCGACATCGTCTCGCTCGGCGAGCTCAAGCGCGTGCTCGCCGCCGGAGGCAACCCCGCCAAGGTGATCTTCTCGGGGGTCGGCAAGCGAGAGGACGAGATCCGCTTCGCGCTCGAGGTCGGGATCCGCTGCTTCAACGTCGAATCCGAGTCCGAGCTGGTCCGGCTCGATCGGATCGCCGGCGAGATGGGTGTGGTCGCGCCCGTGTCGCTGCGTGTGAATCCCGACGTCGATGCCCAGACCCATCCCTACATCGCCACCGGTCTGAAGGAAAACAAGTTCGGGATCGACATCCACGCAGCCGAGGAAGTCTACGTCCGAGCCGCAGCCCTGCAGAACCTGCGAGTGACCGGGATCGATTGTCATATCGGCTCGCAGCTCACGGATCTGGCCCCCTTCATCGACGCGCTCACGCGCGTCCTGGGCTTGGCCGAGCGGCTCGGCGAGATCGGTATTCCGATCGCCCATCTGGACGTGGGCGGCGGACTCGGCATCCGCTATACGGAAGAGCACCCGCCCGAGCCCGCCGCCTATGCCGCGGCCATGAGCTACCTGCTCGGTGATCGTCCCTACGAGATCATCCTGGAGCCCGGCCGTGCCATCGCCGGCAATGCAGGGGTACTGCTGACCCGCGTGGAATATCTCAAGGAAAACGGCACGCGCCACTTCGCGATCCTGGACGCGGCGATGAACGACCTGGTGCGCCCCGCGCTCTACCAGGCCGTTCAGGACATCGTGCCGGTGATGCGCGACACCGAGGCGGAGCCGGCCCGCTATGATCTGGTCGGCCCGGTCTGCGAGACCGGGGACTTCCTCGGCAAGGGACGCCAGCTGGCGTTGCGCGAGGGCGACCTGCTCGCCGTGCGCGGCTCGGGCGCCTACGGCTTCACCATGAGCTCCAATTACAACAGCCGCCCGCGGGTGCCCGAGGTCATGGTCGACGGCGATCAAGTGCATCTTGTACGCGAGCGCGAGACCGTCGCGAGTCTCTTCGCCGGGGAGTCCGTCCTGCCGTCATGAAACGCCGTCCCGAGCCCGAGTTGATGGACAGCGACGAGCAAGCGCTCGCCTATGCCCAAGCGGATTTCAACGAATCCAATACGCTCTTCATCGAGCTGCTGCGCCGGCTCGATCCCGGTCCGCTCGACGGCGCGCGCGCACTCGATCTGGGGTGCGGGCCGGCGGACATCAGCATCCGCTTCCTGCGCGCCTGGCCCAAGGCGACCTGCGATGCGCTCGACGGCTCCCAACCCATGCTCGATCTTGCCCAAACTGCGCTCGATGCGCTGCCCGGTGTTGCGAGTCGGTGTCGACTGATCCGCGATCAGATTCCGTCCGCGGCCCTGGAGCGGGGCGGCTACGACCTGATCATCTCCAACAGCCTGCTGCACCATCTACACGACCCGCAGGTCTTGTGGCAAACCCTGATCGAGACCGGCAAGCCCGGTGCCTTGGTGCTGATCATGGACCTGATGCGCCCGGCCTCGGCCGGTTGGGTCGAGGCACTGGTGTCGACCTATGCCGACGGCGAGCCGAAGGTCTTGCGCGACGACTTCCGCAACTCTCTCTTCGCGGCCTTCGAGCCCGCGGAGGTCGCCGAGCAGCTGGCTGTCGCGGGGCTCGACGGACTTGAGGTCGGCGTGGTCAGCGACCGGCACCTAGCCGTCTCGGGGCGCCTGCCGGGATGAGTGAAGGGATGCGACTCTCCTTCAGCAAGATGCAGGGTCTGGGCAACGACTTCGTCGTCCTGGATGCCACCGAGCACCCCATCGCGATCGACCCCGCACTCGCGCGCCGGCTTTCCGATCGACGCTTCGGGATCGGCTGCGATCAGATCCTGCTTGTCGAGCCGCCGCGCCTGCCCGACACCGAGTTTTACTACCGCATCTTCAACGCCGACGGCTCCGAGGTCGAGCAGTGCGGGAACGGCGCGCGCTGCTTTGCGCGCTTCGTGCGCGACCGAGGCCTGACCGAGCACGACGAGATCCCGGTCGGAACGGCCGCCGGACCGATCCGACTCTATCTGGAGGACGCAGGTCAGGTTCGTGTCGACATGGGCGCACCGGAATTCGAGCCCGAGCGGATTCCCTTTCTGGCGGATCGGCGAGCGCTCACCTACGACCTGGATATCGCGGGCGAGTCGCTGGTCATCGGTGCAGTCTCGATGGGCAACCCGCACGCCGTCATCTTGGTCGAGAACCTGGACACCGCTCCGGTCGCGCGCCTCGGCCCCTTGGTCGAGTCGCATCCGCGCTTCCCGCAACGGGTCAATGTCGGTTTCATGCAGATCCTCGCACGCGATCATCTGCGCCTGCGCGTCTACGAGCGCGGCGCCGGCGAAACCTTGGCCTGCGGCACCGGCGCCTGCGCGGCCATGGTCCACGCCCGACAACGCGACCTGGTGGACTCGCGGGTTCGGGTGAGCCTGCCCGGCGGCGATCTTCTGATCGCGTGGAGCGCACCCGGCGAATCCGTCTGGATGACCGGGCCGGCCGTGCAGGTCTTTGAAGGCGAGATCGCGCTATGAGACGCCTCAGCAGGCCAGGCCGCGCACACGAAACCCAACAGATCGCCGCAGGGAGGTATCGCGCATGACTCCCATCGAACCCGCGCCCGTCGCGACCGAAGACCCGGATCTCGAATCCAGGGTCATCGACTATCTCCTGAGCGATCCGACCTTCTTCGTCCGGAACCCGAAGGTCTTGGCGGCACTCGACATCCCGCACGACTCGGGGGCCGCGGTCTCTCTGATCGAGCAGCAGGTGCGCCTCCTGCGCAAGCAGTTGGAGGCCGAGCGTCACCGCCTCACGCACCTCATCTCGCGTGCACGCGAGTACGAGGCGCTCTCCGGGCGGCTCCACCATCTGGTCCTGAAGCTCATCGCCGCGCAGGATTCGCAGCAGATCTGTGCCCTGCTCAAGGATGCACTCCTGACCGAGTTCTCGGCCGAGGCGATGACGCTCAAGCTCTTCCAGACCGATGAGGAAAGCGGCGCCCGAGCGGATCCGCTGACGCTGGCGTTTCGCGACTTCGTCGATCGCCACCATGCCTTGTGCGGTCCGCTGAACGGCGAGAAGGCGCAGATCCTCTTCGGCGAGGCGGGGGCCGAGATTCGATCGGCCGCACTGGTGCCGGTCCGTGCGGACGGGCATGCCGGCGTGCTGGCGATCGGCAGCCACGACGGCGAGCGCTTTCGCCCGGACATGGGCACTGAGCTGCTCGACCGACTCGGCGAGATCCTCGGACAAAAGCTGCGCGTCGTGCCGCTGGGGCACTGCGACGAGACGAACTAAATCGCGTCCGGAGCGATATGAATCGTTTTTGGATTGGATGTGCCTCGGCCGGATCCTTGAACGTCGGAGCTGACGCGATTTAGGATGATGAAAAAATTAGAACTTTAAACCGTGTCCCCGCCGAAGCTCGCATCTCTAACTCACCACTCACCACTATGACATGAGTACGTCGGGCGACCTGATCGAATCCTTCCTCGGCCATCTCGCCCATGAGCGACGGCTGTCCGAGCAGACCCTGATCGCTTACCGCCGCGATCTCGAGCGGCTGAATTCCTGGCTGAGCGAGGCCGAATCACTCGCCATCGAGAAGCTCGACGAGCAGGCCGTGCGTCAATATCTCGCCTGGCGGCACCGTCGTGGGGCCTCCGGAAAGACGCTGCAGCGCGAGCTGTCCAGCCTGCGTAGCCTCTATCGCTGGCTGCTGCGCGAGGGGCTCGCCGGATCCAATCCGGCGGTTGGGGTGCGGGCACCGAAGAGCCCGCGCCGGTTGCCCGCAACGCTCGACGCCGATCAGCTGTGCAGCCTGCTGGACCATCCGTCGGACGATGATCTACTCACGATCCGCGATCAGGCCATGATCGAGCTGTTCTACTCCTCGGGCCTGCGGCTCGCCGAGCTGGTCTCGGTCAACGTGGGCGATATCGACATGGCCGAAGGCGAGCTCGGCGTGCTGGGCAAGGGATCCAAGACCCGGCGCGTGCCGGTGGGCATCAAGGCCCGCGAAGCCGTTCAACGCTGGATGCTGGTGCGCGCCAATCTGGCCGCGGCCGGGGAGCCCGCGCTCTTCGTCAGCAGCCGCGGGACGCGGATCAACCCGCGCACGGTCGAGGTGCGCGTCGCACGATGGGCCCGCCAGCAAGGCGCGACGCGCGACCTGCATCCACATCTGCTGCGTCACAGCTTCGCGACCCATTTGCTGGAGTCATCGGGCGATCTGCGCGCGGTTCAGGAGCTGCTCGGCCACTCCGATATCGGCACCACCCAGATCTACACCCATCTCGACTTCCAGCATCTCGCGCAGGTCTACGACCAAGCCCACCCGCGCGCGAGGAAGAAAACACCCCGGTCGGAGTAACTCCCCCTCCTCCCGCTTCAGACCGGGGAGGGCCGATCTCACGCCGGATCTCACGCCAGGCGTGATCAACAACCGCCTTCAGGCTTATCGACAGCGCTGACCCGACACCATGCTGCTCTCGCCCAAATATCGCTTTCTCTTCGTCCACATCGCCAAGACCGGCGGGACCAGCGTGCGCGCCGCCTTGGAAGGGCTGCGCTGGCGCGATCCCTGGTACTGGTCCATGTTTCTGTGCAGCCGACTGAGCCATCTCAGCGGGCACCGCATCGCCACCAAGCTGCCTCGCCATGCCAAGGCGATCGCCGCGAAGGAGATGCTGCCCAAGGAGGTTTACGACGGTCTGTTCAAGTTCGCCTTCGTGCGCAACCCCTGGGACCTCCAGGTCAGCTCGTTTCACCACATCCGGCGCGAGCGGCCGCAGTATCTCGGCGGCCACACCGAGTTCGAGCCCTTCCTGCGCTGGAAGCTCGACCCCGAGCGGCCCTACCAATATCACGTCGATACCTCGATCGAGCTGCAGAGCGACTATCTGATCGACCTGCACGGCGCCGTGATCGTCGACTTCATCGGTCGCTACGAGCGTCTGCACGAGGATTTCGCAATCGCGTGCGAGCATATCGGGATCCCCGCACCGGCATTGCCGCACGCGCGCAAGGCCACCGATCGGAGCAAGGACTATCGGGGTTATTACACGGATGAGACCGCCGAGCTGGTCGCGAGACACTTCGCCGCGGATGTCGAGCTGCTCGGCTATCGATTCGAGCGGGACTAGACCGCGTCCGGGGGCTTATGCGCGGCCTCGGGACTGGATCGGCCTCTGAGAAATCAACGAGATCCTCGCCGACGTGGTCTAGGACGATAAGAGACGATTCAAAAACAACTCTGAAGATGCGTGAGCGTCATCCGCCGTAGGTTTGGCAAAGCGCAGCGTGCCCAACGGCTCCCTGTGTTGCAGGCGCTGGCTCATTAGACAGGCCACCGAAACCTTCAGGAACTCGTGACACCGTTCCGCGGTGTCACGCATGTCCCGTGGCGCTCCGCGCCACGCGCGCTCGGCATAGGTCCGGAGTCACTCAGTCTCTGGGCACCAAATCCCGATAGGCATACCAGGTCGCATGCCCCACCAAAGGAACTGCGATGAAGAGCCCGATATAGAAGGTCAGAAGTCCGATCCCGACGATCCCGACCAGCAGCGCAGCCCAAAGCAGCATGGGCAGCCAATTGAGTGCCACTGCGCGGACGCTGGTGCGCATCGCGGTGAAGCCGTCGACCGGGCGGTCGATGAGCATCGGCACCGAGATGGCGCTGATACAGAAGGCGCAGATGGCGAAAAAGGCGCCGACCAGGATCACCGCGAGTATCAGCCCCATGTGTTCGCCCGAAAGGACGACGACGGGAATAAAGCGTGAGAACGGCGGAAAGGGGTCGTTGAACATCATGATGAAGAGAAACACGGACGCCAGGATCCAGAGCTGCATCGTCATCAGGAGGAACCCCATCGCGATCCCCAACTGCCCCTGATTGCGCTTGAATGCCTCCAGTGCCTGACAGTGATCCACCGGCTCCCCGCGCTCCAGGTGGGCACTCATCTGATAGAGCCCGATCGCCAAGAACGGGGCCATCAGGAAGAAGCCCGCGGTCAAGAAAGGGATCAAGAAGGTCAAATGCCCGACGACGGTCAGCCAGACGATCAGGCCGCTGAGCAGCACGATCATGGCGCCGTATCGCAGGCTGTAGACAGGTGCCGTTTTGATGTCCTGCCAGCCCTTGGCAAGCCACTGCCAGGGGTGATCCAGGGTGATCTTGTTAACGCGAGGGTCCACGTGGCGCGGCTCGTCCGCGACTGCGGTGTTGTCCATCCTGATTCCTCCGATATTGTTATGGAAACCGGCGAGGGGGTTGTCCGGATCTGCCGTATCGGCCGACCCGCGGGTCGGCAATCCTTCAGGTCCCGAGCAACACGCCCCTAAGCGAAGGCTGAGTGAGGCACTAAGATTCTACAAGGTTGCCGGAAAAGGCAAGCGGGACAAGCCCGGGTCGGGTGCGAAGGCCGAGGTTCCATCGGAACCACCTCAAGCGCATCCCGAGAACCTCGAATCCGACGCGGCCTGAGTTGGACCATCGATACTGATTTCCATTGTCTTTGCAGCGATGCACGAAGCGCGACGCAACGCCGGGTTCACGAAGGATCAGCTTACGTCACTCCGAGGGCTGTTCATACGGAAAAAAATCGATGGAAGCTCGGGCCTTACCCGATGCAAACCCCGGACCCCGATAGGTGCTGCGCTGCATCAAGATGGCGCTTGGTTTAGACTCGGCCCCCAACCCAAACACGCGATTCGAATCGGAGCACGCACGCGCATGTCCACCGCACCCGCCCCCTACCAACAGATTGACGACGGTATCTATTGCCTCGAGACCGGTCTCTACCGGCACGGCCTCGCCGCCTGCTATCTGGTGCGCTCCGCGGATCGGCTTGCCTTCATCGACACGGGCGCCGCCAACTCCGTCCCGGGTTTGCTCGGCGTGATCGCCGAACTGGGCCTGACCCCGGAGCATGTGGACTACGTCATCCCGACCCACGTCCACCTCGACCACGGCGGCGGTGCCGGTACCCTGATGGCCGCCTGTCCGAACGCGCGCCTGGTCATCCACCCGAAAGGCGCGACCCACATGATCGACCCGAGCCGCCTCACTGCCGGCTCCACCGCCGTCTACGGCGAGGACGCCTTCGCGCGTGACTTCGGCGCACTCACGCCGGTGCCCGAGGAGCGCATCGTCATCGCCCAAGACGGCGACACCTTCGACCTCGCCGGCCGCACGCTGAAGTTCGTCGATACGCCCGGACACGCCAATCACCACGGCTGCATCTACGACGAGACCAGCCGCGGCTTCTTCACCGGCGACACCTTCGGCATCTCCTACCGCGAATTCGACACCGCCGCCGGACCCTGGCTATTCGCCCCGACCACCCCGGTCGCCTTCGATCCAGACGCCTGGCTCGACAGCCTCGACAAGCTCATGGCCTACGCACCGCAAGCCATGTATCTCACCCACTACGGCCGGGTCCAACACCCGGAAGATCTGGTCGACGACCTGCGCACCAGCATCCGCGCCCTCGCCGACATCGCACTGGCCGAGGCGGACAACGCGGGCGCCGACCGCGAGTCCCGCATCAAGAGCGCCGTGCGTGCCTATCTGGTCGCCGGCGCCCGCGCCCACGGTGTCGCGCTATCGGACGACGCCATCGCCGAGCTGCTGAGCCTGGATACCGAGCTCAATGCGCAGGGGCTGGAGGTTTGGTTGAAGCGGCGGGCGAAGGTTCGGTAGAAATCGTCCACACCTGGGCAATGTCTTCATGCCGGGGCTTGTGTACGATCGCTCTACACACGACGAGACGGTGGGTGGGGCGCTCAGGGATCTGCTAGCCTGCTAGGCGGAATCTGTCCCGACTGAGATAAACAGAATCTGCCTATCTCACCGGACCGACACTCTGGCTATTTAACTGTTTGGCAAATAAGGACGACCAGTGCCGAAAATCAATTATCCAAGTACATGTGCCGCACATGCCATTTTTGAGTTTTGCGCTGAAATTGATAGGCATGCTGGAGTTGATCAATTAATCATTGATTTTTCATCAATGGGTCGCATTGAACCATTTACTATGGTTTATGTAGCTAAAATCATTAGGGAGTTTAATCGCAGCAATCCTCTCACCAAAGTCATGCGCTGCGGCTTTGAGAATAAGCAGTATGCTGCAAATATGGCTTTCTTTCGTGCATTTGGTTTAAAGCACGGAAGGGAACCAAACTGTACTGATGGCAATGACAGGTTTGTTCCATTCACTATTATACGAGTTAGAACTATTGTTGATGAAGCGTCTCATGAATGGAAAGCAGAACAAGATATTATTGAAAATCGCTCGGAAAAATTAGCTCGTATACTAGCGCAACAAGGGACAAGTGATTTGGTAGATGCCCTTACATTCTCAATCAGGGAAATAATGAGAAATGTATTTGAGCATAGCCGATCAAAAAGCATTGAATATTGCGCACAATACTGGCCTACGTACCACAAAGTGGAAATCGCTATTTCAGATAACGGCATAGGCCTAACGGAGTCACTTAAACACAACCCATATATCCAAGTAACGTGTGACGCAGATGCTATCCAGCAGGCATTAATGCCAGCAGTATCAAGTAAGAATTATCAAGGCGCAATAATCGACAGAAATGACCCGTGGCATAATTCAGGGTTCGGGCTATATATGATTAACAGACTATGTCGATTAGGAGGCAGCTTCATTATATGTAGTGGAGATCACGGCATAAAGTTGGATGATTCCGGAAAAGAACATATTAATCTCAACCACCGATGTAACGGAACTGTAGTTCGCATGGTACTGAATACGAGCCGGATTGAATCGCTCAGCAAAATGCTTATGCAGTTTCGTGAAGATGGCTACGAGATTGCAAAAAAAATCAAGGGGGTAGGAATGTATGAAGCATCGACTGCTTCTCAAATGCTCTCTAGAGACTTCCAGTAATATGCCTAAAAATGCCATAGCCTCGGACCCCAAAAAGGGGAATAACCAGGGACAGGCCGCTTTAAGTAGGAAGAAGAACGAATGAAACAACTGTGTTCTGCCCCCTGATATACTCTTGACTTGCGAAGTTAGGAATAAAAGAGCCGAGTAGATTTAGCTAATGGGAAGAACTGAGAAGATTTTGGATTCAGTCTTGCGCGGCACGTCTGACGCAAACATATCATTCAAGGATCTGCGCAACCTGCTCAAAACACTTGGTTTCACAGAAAGGGTACGAGGAGATCATTTCATTTTCACGAAGCCGCAGATTGAAGAAATCTTGAATATTCAGCCAATCGGCGCACTAGCGAAAGCTTACCAAGTCAAACAGGTACGTACTGTTATCCTCAAGTACAAACTCGGTGACATACATGGCGGCTAAATACGAGATCATTATTTACTGGAGCAATGAGGATAACGCTTACCTCGCGGAAGTACCAGAACTGCCTGGTTGTATGGCTGATGGGGAAAGCTATCAAAAAGCCCTGCAAAACGCGGAGATAATAATTCAAGAATGGATTGAAACTGCGCACGAGCTGGATCGCCCTGTTCCTGAACCGCGCGGAAAACTAATGTACTCCTAATACGCACATCAAGCCGACCCCATACTGCGCACGTAGGGCGGTGCTATCATTCATCCTCGTCGTGGCGCAGCAATCACCAGGTAGAGTAGAGAGCAGGCATCCGGCGTCCGTAGATCCGGCCTATTTGTTTCCGCCCCTTTCGTTTGGCGGTGCCTCAATATCCGAGTCGTAGCCACAGGTGGGGTGGCCGTTCCAGCGCATGACGCCGGCACGATCATACTGCGCTTGCGGTCACGGCGGACTCGACTCAGTATGGTTTAGGACGAGATCCATTCGGCGATTTCCGGCGTAAGGCATCCCGACTGGGCTTGGGTGCAAGATCACGGGGCGACTGAAGTCGCCCCTACCTCTCGGTCGATTCTTTCCGGGAAAGCAGGTTAACCTGTCCACCGAACCAGGAGCCCCTGCATGCCGACCCCGATCGTCCTCGCCACCCTGAATGCCCGCTATGCGCATGCCTCGCTGGCGTTGCGCTATCTGCGTGCGAATCTGGGGCCGCTGCGCGAGGTCAGCATGCTGTGCGAATTCGTGCTCGGAGCGACACCCGAGGAGGTTGTCGAGCAGCTGCTGGCCGAACGACCGCGCATCGTGGGGTTGTCGGTCTACATCTGGAACGTCGCGCCCTTGACGCATGTCGTCGCCTTGCTCAAGGAGACGGCTCCGGATGTGGTGGTCGTGCTCGGCGGTCCGGAGGTGAGTCACGAGGTGGAGTCGCAGCGGATCTGCGCGCTGGCCGACTATGTCGTGACGGGTTGGGGCGAGGTGACTTTCGCACGGCTGGCGCGCGCGATCCTGGACGGACAGCGGCCAGAGATGAAGGTGCATGCGGGCGAGCAGCCGCCTCTGGACAGCATCCGCTTTCCCTACGACGAGTTCTCGGACGAGGATCTGCGGCGGCGCAACCTGTATGTCGAGGCGTCGCGCGGCTGTCCGTTCAAGTGTGCCTTCTGCCTGTCCGCACTGGATCGGACCGCGTGGCCGTTTCCGCTCGCGCCGCTGATCGCGGAGCTGGAGCGGCTGTATGCGCGCGGTGCTCGGCGCTTCAAGTTCGTCGACCGGACCTTCAACCTCAAGATCGATCACGCCTCGGCGATCTTGGGGTTTTTTCTGGAACGCATTCGGGAGCGTCCGGACGACCTGCCCTTCCTGCACTTCGAGCTGGTCCCGGATCATCTGCCGGAGCGGCTGAAGGGGATGCTCGCGGCGTTTCCGGCGGGCACGCTGCAGTTGGAGATCGGTGTGCAGACCTTCAATCCCGAGGTGCAGGCGCTGATCTCGCGGCGTCAGGACGATGTGCAGGCCGAGGCCAATCTGCGCTGGCTGCATGCACATACGACCGCGCACCTGCACGCCGATCTCATCATCGGCCTGCCGGGCGAGGACCCGGCCTCGTTCGGGGCCGGCTTCGATCGGTTGATGCGAATCGGGCCGCATGAGATTCAGGTCGGGATTCTGAAACGGCTGCGCGGTGCGCCGGTCTGCCGGCACGCCGAGCGGTTCGGGTTGGTGTTCAGCCCGGCCCCCCCCTACAGCCTGCTCGCCAGCGATCGCATCGACCGTGCGACCATGCAGCGGCTGACGCGATTTGCGCGCTATTGGGATCTGGTGGGCAATTCAGGGCGCTTCGGGCTGACGCTGCCGCTCCTGCTGGGCGATGCGCCATTCGAGCGCTTTCTCGCCTGGTCCGACTGGTTCTTCGCGCACTCGGGCAAGACGCATGGCATCCCGCTCGAACATCTGTACGAGGGCCTGCACGCTTGGCTGTCGCTGCAGGGGACGGCGGAATGGGCCACCGAGGCATTGCGCAGCGACTATGCGGCCTGCGGTGCGCGTGGACGTCTATCGTTCGACCCCACGCGGCGGATCCCGCCGCCGACGGCGAAGACCGAGGGGACGTTGCCGACGCGCCAGGCGCGCCACCTCAAACCTCGGACGCGTTCCAGTTGTTGAAGGCGAGGAGCCAGGAGGAGATGCCCGGGTTGGCGGAGCCTTCGGCCTGCAGGTTCTCGCCGATCTCGATCATCAGCTCCCGAAACGCGCGGACCTCGCGGCGCCAGGCAGTCTCGGGCAAGCCGGGATTGTCGGCCATCGTCTCGGCCGCCAGCGAGCCGGCGCCGGCCCACCAATCATTGGCGTCGAGGCGATGCCGCACGCGCTCGGGCGCCTCCGGGAAGAGGGCGACCTGATCCGCGACCTCCGCGGCCCGCGGGTGCCCGATGCGGGCGAGCAGCTCGGCGAGGTGGCCGAGGGAGGACAGCAGTCGGACATCGAGTGCGGTCATCGTTTCGGTTGTCGCCATGGATGAGCCTGAAGAGCAATCGTCGGTTGGCGCGTAGGTTGTGCTGACGATAGGAAGCACAACAACCACCGGCGTTTGGTTGTGCCTCGCTCTCGCTCGGCACAACCTACGGGGTTTGAAAACAGCGGGTGACCATCGTATTGATGTCTTCGACCTTGACTTCGATGTCCGTGACCAACGCGAACTGGATCCCCGCCTTGCGCAGGTTCTCGCCTGGCTCCGCGACCTTGAAATAACGGTCGCCTTCGAGGTGGTCGGTCAGGAATCGCAGGCCGAGCTCGAAGGGCATGAGACGGATCGCCTCGGGGATCAGGGCGATCTCTTCCGGGCTCAGCCAAGCGCGCGTCTGCTCGGCATAGGCGCGGAGGATCGGCTCGGCGACGGCGAGATCGAACGCGACCCGGGTGCGCCCGTCGGCGGACTCGCCGCTGCGATTGCAGCAGGAGCGCAGACAGTCGCCGATGTCGTGCAGGATGAGGCCGGGCTGCAGGGTGTCGAGGTCGATCAGGGCGAGTGCACGCCCGCTGTCGCGATCGAACAGGATGTTGTCGAGCTTGGGGTCGCCGTGGATAACGCGCACGGGGATCTCGCCTCGGTCGCGCGCATCGGCGAGCCGGGTCGCGAGCGCTTGGCGGTCGAGCGCGAAGCGGACGCAGGTCTCGATCTGCGGATCGTTTCGGGCGCCCTCCACTCGCGCCAAAACCGACAGGAAGCGGGCGAGATAGGCCGGCGTCTCGTGGAATCCGGGTAGCGTGACGCTCAGTGCCTCGGCGGGCAGCGATTGCAGCAAGGTATGGAAGCGACCCAGGAGCCTGCCGATCTCGCAGGCCTGTTCGGGATCCTCGATGCCGGGCAGGCCGACGGCATCCTCGATCAGCGTCATGAGACGCCAGACGTTCCCGTCCGACGCGCGCAGACCCGCCTCGCCCTTACGGGTGGCAATCAGCGCCGGAACCCGGAATCCAAGATCGGGCTGCTGCCGCGCCTGTCGATCGAGCACCTGGATGTTACACATGATCCGCAACGGATCGGGAAAGACCGCGCCGTTGATCCGCTGGAGCACGTAGCGCGTTCCGCCGGCCGAGACGCGAAAGGTATCGTTGATGAGCCCGCGCCCGTAAGGCTCGATCGTCTCGACCGGCGAGGCGATCTCGAACGCCTCGACGATGCTCCCGAGCGATACGTGCGTCGGCGCCTGTGGCGTCTCGTCGATCTCTCCACCAGGCATCTCAGTAGGACCGCCGTACGTCCAGGACATCCGGGATCTGCTGCAGCTTCGCCAGGATCTTCTCCAGGTGCGCCATGTTCTTGACTTCCAGGGTGAAGCGCATCGCCGCCGTATCCGTGGAGCGCTCCGAATGGGTGTTGACGCCGAGCACGTCCACGTCGTCGTCGGAGAGCACCGAGGACACATCGCGCAGCAGACCTTTACGATCCGCGGCGATCACCAGCACGTCCACCGAATAGCCGGCATCGGCAGGTTGATCCGCCCAGCGCACCTCGATGAGGCGCTCGGCCTCCGCCGGCGGCAGGTTCTTGAGGTTGCTGCAGTCCTTGCGATGGATGGTGACCCCGCGCCCGCGGGTGACGAAACCGACGATGGGGTCGTAGGGGACCGGCTTACAGCAGGGGGCGAGATGGGTCATGAGGTCGTCGACGCCCTCCACCACGACATCGGTTGCACCCTCCAACCGCGGCTTGTGCGGCTGACGGAGCTTGGGCTCGATCTCCTTGATCTCCTCGGTCTTGCGCTCCCCGACCTGACGCGCGACCTGTCCGACCGACAGATCGCCGCGCCCGATCGCGGCCAGCAGATCATCGCCTCGCTTGAAGTTGAAGCGGATCGCGAGCTCTTCCAGGTTGGGCTTCTCCGTGATGCCCAGTCGGCTCAGCTCGCGCTCCAGCGTGACGCGGCCGCCCTGCAGATGCTGATCGTGATCGAGCTGCTTGAACCATTGGCGGACCCGGTTGCGGGCGCGCGCCGTCGTCAGATAGCCGTGGTGCGGGCTCAACCAATCGCGGCTGGGCGAGGCGTTCTTCTGGGTCAGGATCTCGACCGTCTCGCCGCTGCGCAGCTCGTAGTTCAGCGGGACGATCCGCCCGTTGATGCGTGCGCCGCGGCAGCGATTGCCGACCTCCGAGTGGATGGCGTAGGCGAAGTCGAGTGCGGTGGACCCCTTGGGCAGCTCGATGACCTTGGACTGCGGGGTCAGCACATAGATGTGGATCGGCTCGAACTCGGCCTTGAAGCGTTCGAGGAAGCCGCCGGTCTCGTCGCCTTCGTTTTTCAGCTCGAGCCAGTTGCGCATCCAGATGACGCGTCGCTGGAACTCGGCATCATGGCCCTTGGCCTCCTTGTAGGCCCAGTGGGCGGCGACACCGAACTCGGCATGCTGGTGCATCTCGTGGGTGCGGATCTGGACCTCGAGGGGCTTGTCCTCCGGCCCGACCACGGCGGTGTGGAGCGACCGATACATGTTGCCCTTGGGCGTGGCAATGTAGTCGTCGAACTCCTTGGGGATGTGCTTCCAGAGTCCGTGCACCAGCCCGAGCGCGGCGTAGCAGTCCGCGACCGAGCCGACCAGGATGCGCACCGCACGGAGGTCGAAGATCTCAGCGATCTCGACCTCCTTGCGCTGCATCTTGCGCCAGATGCTGTAGATGTGTTTCGGGCGGCCGGTGATCTCGGCTTGGATGCCGGCTTCGCCGAACTTGTCGTACAGGGTCTGGATGACCGTCGCGATGTAGTCCTCGCGCTCCTCGCGGCGCTCGGCCAAGAGCTTGGCAATGCGTTTGTACTCGTCGGGCTTGAGATAGCGCAGGCTCAGGTCTTCAAGCTCCCACTTCACCTGCCAGATGCCCAGCCGGTTGGCGAGCGGGGCATAGATGCGCTGGGTATCGCGCGCGATCTTGGCGCGGCGCTCCGGCTCCAGGTCCTTGATGGCCCGCATCAGGTGGACACGCTCGGCGAGCACCACCAGCACCACCCGCACGTCCTCGGCGATGCCGAGCAGCAGGCGGCGCAGGTTCTCCTCGTGCTCGTCCTGATCCTTGGCGGCGATGATGGCGTCGACGTTGGCGATCTGGCCGATGCGGGCGAGATCTCCGACCATCCGCGCAATCCCCGGGCCGAAGCGGTCTTCGAGCTGCGCTTCGGTGAGGTCGCCCTGATCCAGACAGCCGTTGAGCAAGGCTGCGATCAGGGTCTCGAAGTCCATGCGCAGACGCACCAGGATGTCGGCCGTCGAGAGCACGTGACGCACGTGGGTCTCGCCGGTCTCGATACGCCGGTCGCCGCGACAACGGGTCAGCGCCGCGCAGGCGCCGGCGATCTGCTTGAGCTCC
Source organism: Thiocapsa roseopersicina (assembly GCF_900106925.1). GTDB lineage: Bacteria > Pseudomonadota > Gammaproteobacteria > Chromatiales > Chromatiaceae > Thiocapsa > Thiocapsa roseopersicina. Next base: position 10,503 of record NZ_FNNZ01000032.1, on the reverse strand, counting down.
TCGGTCGGATAATGGCTTGCCAACCCGTCGAGCCAGTGACGGATTGCCTCGTCGTCGTCGCAATGCGACTCGGGGAGGTTGTAGGTGGGTTTGACCATGGCGTGGAGAGACTCTCGGTAGCGGCGGTCGGTCTTGAAGGTTCGACCGCGAAACCCGGGGGTTTGAACCGCAAAGGCGCGAAGGTGTTCAAGACAACGCGCGGGCTTGGCCTTCGAGGCCGATTCGAAGCGCCGCCGACAGGAAGGTCCGAGGCGCGTCTTTGGGAGCCTTGTGCCGCGAGGGCCGTCGCGGGATCAATCCGCCAGCAGATGACTCGCCAGTCCGTCCGCCAGCTTCGGCTCGAACCAGGTCGATTTCGGCGGCATCACCTCGCCGGCATCGGCAACCGCCATCAGGTCTTCCATCCGCGTCGGGTGAAGCGCGAAGGCTACCGCCATCTCGCCCGAGTCGACCCGCGCCGACAGCGCCTCCAGGCCACGGATGCCGCCGACGAAGTCGATTCGGTCATCGCGCCGCGGGTCCTGAATGCCGAGGATCGGGCAGATCAGGTTGTCTTGGAGCAAGCTGACATCGAGCCGCCCGACGGGGTCGTCGTAGGGAATCCGCCCCGGATCGAGCGCCAGCCGATACCAGTGACCGGCAAGGTACATTCCGAATTCGCCGGGACGCTCGGGAGCGACCGGACCCGGTGCGCCCTCGATCTCGAACGCGACGCAGAGACGCTGCATGAGGGTCTCGACGCTATGACCATGCAGGTCTTTGATCACGCGGTTGTAGTCCAGGATCCGCATCTGATCGTGCGGGAAGATCACGGCGAGCATGAAGTTGTAGGGCTCGGCCCCGGTATGACCGGGATTCGCGGCACGGCGCATGGCGGCGACGCGCGAGGCCGCGGCGCAGCGGTGGTGGCCGTCGGCGATGTAGAGTGCGTCCAGGCCCTCGAAGGCGGCGGTCAGCTCGGCGATCGAGCTCTCGTCCATGATCGGCCAAAGCTCATGGCGAATCCCGTCGGGCGCGGTGACGTCCGTCTCGGCGGGGCCGGCGACGAGACCGGCGAGCAGGGCATCGATGTCCGGTCGCGCCCGGCAGGCGAGTAGCACAGGTCCCGTCTGGGCATTCAGCGCGTCGATCTGGCGCACCCTGTCGTCCTCCTTGACGGGGCGCGTGAGCTCATGGCGCTTGATCCGATCCCGGTCGTAGGCGTCGATCGAGGCGGCGGCCACCAGACCGGTCTGGCGATGCGCGCCCATCGTCAGACGATAGAGGTAGTAGCCGGGCGACGCGTCGCGCACCAACAGACCCTCTCGCAGCATCCGATCGAGATTCTCGCGTGCCTTGGCATAGACCGGCGGGCTGTAGGGATCGGTACCCTCGGGCAGATCGACCTCGGGGCGCGAGATGTGCAGAAAGCTCCAAGGGCGCCCTTCGACCATCCGACGTGCCTCCGCAGCACTCATCACGTCGTAGGGCGGGGCGGCCACGTCCGCGGCATGCGCGGGGGCCGGCCGGAGCGCCGCAAAAGGTTTGATCAGGGGCATGGAGACTCACCGTCGGTGGCGTCGAGACTGGATGGATGGCGTTCGGAACGTCGGTGTCCGCACTCCAATGGTATCAGCTCGGATCGCGCCTCGGCCAAATCCGACGTGTCGAGCCGCCGCGCGACCTGCAGACCCGGGCCGTGCGAAGCCGAGTCGGGCGGGTCGGGGCCGGACGCGAGGGCGAAAAAGCTGCTCTATACTCATGCGGATCCTGCACCCACGAACCAGAATCGACAGCATGGCCGACAGCAACTACCTCAAAGACCTGATCCTGCTGCGCAACGACCCGTCGAAGGTCGCACGCGTTCGCGAAGCCGCGGAGCGCGGAGAGATGGACGCCCAGTATGCGATGGGCCTCATCTATGCCGAGGGGCGGGGGGTCGAGATCGATCTCGCCCGCGCGCATTTTTGGTTGTCACTGGCCATCGCGCAAGGCGACACGGACGCCGATCAGTTACGCAACATCATCGGCAGCCAGATGACCGATGCCGAGTTCGACGCGGCGAAGGAGCTGGCAGTCGCACATCGCGCGACCCACTCGGCCCCCGCATCGCAGCATTGAACCTAGATCCGGCAGTTGAACGGCCCCTGGAGTGCGTCCCGCGCGGTGTCCGGCAAGGCGCGACGAGGCGGCGTAGTGGTTCTACGCCAACGAGTTGCAACGCAGTCGGGCGCCGCGCGGGGCGTGCTCCAAGGGCCGTAGCGGCCTTCACCCGGCCGGTGAGCCGTCAGACGAGCGCGATCGTCAAGGCCGTCGAGACCTTGAATGAAGCACGAAGCGGTCAACTGCCGGATCTAGGTTGAACCGACTCCGGTCGATCGCGCCGCGCCGAGCGCCGAGCCTACTCGATCGAAGGTGCCGCATCCGATATCTCGCGCTCGCGCCGGTCGAGCCGGTTCTCCGTCTTGAAGCGCACGGCCTCGCGGATCAGGGCAAGGCGCGCGCGGTCCTGGCCCCAAATCGCCTCGAGGCGGCGGTCCGGCGCGGTCTCTTCGGTCCAGAGGCGCCATAGCAGGGTGGCGTTCTCCCAGTAGGCAGCGCCGATGGTATGTCCGTCGGGGCTGAAGTCCGCGTAGGCAACCCCGCCGAGGGCTCCATCGAGTGTCAAAAACGACTCTTCCGGCAGAGGGTTCGGACGCGTCGGACGCATCCAAATGCGCACCGCACCGTCGCGCGAGGCGGTCAGGATCCAGCGTCCGTCCGGACTGAACTTGGCGGCGTAGATCCGATCCTTGTGCCCGACGAGATCCGCGAGCAGGGAGCCGTCCAGGGCCCAGACCTGTGCCTTCGCGTTCAATGAAGCGGTGACGAGCGCCTGACTGTCCGGTGCAAACGCGACGCTGTAGAGGATGCCGGCCTGGGGCTCCAGATACCGGGGGGATGCGCAGCCGCTTTCGGTCAGCCCCACCAGGGCGGCGCTGCCGTCCTCGCTCGAGGTCGCGAGCCACCGACCATCCGGGGAAAAGGCGGCGTCCGTCACCACGTCCGTATGCCATTGTGCGGCGCACACCGGCGCCCAGCTGCCGGTGCTGTCCATCCGCATGACCCGGACAGCCCCGCCGTCGTCGCCGGTCGCGACCAGTGTCGATCCATCCAAGCCCTCGGAGACCGCCGCGGCCTGAACGCCGCTTCCGCCCTCGCCCCAGCCGGGTGCACCGTCCAGCGGCGCGCAGGCCAGCGGATCCCAAAAGCGTACCGCCTCGGAGAGATCGCTCGATGTCGTCAGAAGCCACCGCCCGTCGGGGGCGAACAGGGCCTGATGGACGTTCGGACACGTGCGCCCGCCATCCGGGCTGCAGGGTGCACCGTCGGCGGCGACCGCCAGGCGGCAGCCACCGCCGGTCTGCAGATCCCAGACCCAGGCAGTGCCGTCGTGACCTGCGCTTGCCAGCCGGTCCGCCGAGGACGAGAAGGCGACCCGGCGCACCCGCCCCTCATGCCCCCTCAGGGTCCAGATCCGGACCGGCGGGGGGGCATCGTCGCGACGATCGTACTGCCAAACCTCGACCCTTCCGTCAAAGGCGGCGGTGGCCAGCATGACCGATCCCGCCCCCGCAGCCGACTCAGTAGTCCCTGCGTCCGCCGCTCCCGCGTCCAGCGCTGCAGGCGTCTCGGCCATCGCCAGATGCCAGACATGGTCGTCGCTCGGGAGATGGAAGGCCAGGGTCTCGGTGGGTTTGACCGACCAGAGTCGCGCCGAGCCGTCCGGATCCGAGTAGCTGAGGACGCGACGGCCATCGGCGCTGAAGCGCGCGTCCGTGACCGCCGCATCATGACTGAAGACCGCCACCTCCTTGCCGGAGAGCAGACCCCAGAGGCGCGCGGTCTTGTCGAGAGAGGCGCTGAGGACGAGTGGCTCGCGATCCTCGTCGTCCATGCCCGGCGACACCCGTACGTGCTCCACGCTCAGGTCGTGATGCCCGAGCACCTCGGCGTGGCTGCTCTCGAGATCCCAGCGCACCACCTGTCCCGCGTCGTCTCCGGCGATCAGATATTGCCCGCCCGGCGAGAACACCGCCTCGCGCACCGCGGACTTGTGGATACGAATCCGCCGGCCGTCGCGCTCGATCACGCCAAGCTCGGCAAGCTCGCTGCCGTCGAGGTCGTAGACGCGGATCCGCTCGTCGGCGGAGGCTACGGCGATCCGCCGACCCGCCGGGTCGAACCGGGCATCGTTGGCCGGTCGGCCGAGCGAGCCGCTGGTCGGCAGGACCACCCGTTCGATTCCCGTGCGGGTCTCGAGCACCCTCGCGGCGCCGTCGCGCGAGGCAGTAACGAGCAGCTCCCCGTCGGGCGCGAAGGCAATGCTGCGCACCTCGCTGGTGTGCATCGGCACATCCCAGAGCGGCGGACCCGGGCGGCTAAGGTCCAGGAGACAGACGGCATAGCGGTCCTGCGGCGCACCGTGGGAGAGGGCGAGAAAGCGGCCGTCTCGGTCCAGCGCGACCGGGCTGTCCGGGCGCGCACCGCAACTCCAGTCCGGAGGCCGACCGGGCTCGGCCGGGAGCCGCCAGACACCGGCTTCGCCGATCCCCAGGATGGTCTGCGGCTCGCCGCTGCCGACGAAGCGTACCGCATGGATCGGCGTCTCCGGACCGGACAGGCGGGCTTCGGGCTGGTAGCTCTGCCCGCGCAGTGCCCACAGCTGGGCACCTTCGCCCCGCGATTGAGTGATCAGGCGCTCGCCGTCGTCTCGAAACGCCGGAGGCAGCGGCTGGTCGCCCGCCGTCGCCGCGGACTGGACCATCGCGATCATGCGGTTCGTGGTGAAGGCGCGACTCAGGGTCTCGGTCGCCGCTTCGGGCAGATAGGGACCGGCATTCAGGGCGAGTCGCACGGCCTCGGGCGTGTTGCCCTGCCGCACCGCGAGATCGGCCGCCTTGAGCAGGCTTCGCTGAAGGTTCAGGGTGGCCTCGCGCGAGGCGTCCCAAGCCCAGAAGGCCGCCCCGGTGGCGAGGACCAGGAGTGCGGCCAGGGTCAGGCCGAGGAGACGGGCCCACCGGTTGCGCCGTCGCTGCAGCACCAGGTGCTGATGCGAGTGCTCGAGAAGCTCGCGCTCCAAGGGCTCAAGCTCCTCGCCGTAGGTATCCGCGAAGCGCCGCGCCGCGGCAAAGCCGGCCTCTCCGAGCAGATATTCGCGATTGCAGTCGGTGCGCCTCCACAGACGCGCCTGGCGGGAGATCTGATAGCGCAGGATCAGATCGCGGCGGTTGCTCGGGTCCGCGACCCATTCGCGGATCGGCGACCACTGCTCGAACAGGGCCGGATGGATAAAGCTCGCGAGCGCAATGTAGTCCTCCCAGTGCAGGACCGGCACCGCGTCGGGATCCTCGCCGTGCTCCACGTCCGGTGCCATGATGGCGGGATCCGGGGCGACCTCGATGTCGCCCTCCGACGGCACCGACACATCGCGCCCGGCGGTGCCGTGCCTGCTGCGCAGGCGCTCGCGCCATTCCTCGCCGGTCTGGATCATGATGCGCCGCAGATCGTCCATGAGGCGCGGCGCCTCCTGCGTGCAGCCGAGTCGTGCCGAGGGATCGGCCACACCCTCGGCGACCAGCAGGCGAGCCTCGATCAGCGACTCGACGAGCCTGCCGACCGCCGGCTGATGGGTCAGGGTGCGCAGGTCGCCGCGACGTGCAACGAGCACGGACGCACCTCCGCCCTCGAGGGCGATCAGGCCGCGGCAGAGCACCGGCAGCGCATCCCGGACATCTGGATCCAACCCGTCCCAGAGGGCCTCCGCACGGCGCAGCAGTGAGCCGGAGAGTCCGCCGACCCGGCGATAATCGGCGACGCTCAGGGGCGGATTCCGATTGGATTCCGCATCGCCGGAGCCCTCTCGCGCGCGTTGGTAGAGCTCATCCAGCAAGGGCTCCAGAACGGCCGGCCAGTGCTCGAGCAGGCTCGCCTCCGACTCCAGCGCCTCGACCAGGCCGCGTCCACCGCCGGCCATCCCCTCGTATTCAATGCCGGCGACGCGCGCGGGGATCTCGATCACCTGCCTGATCCGCGCCGCGGGCGGCGGCTCCAGGCGAAACCAGCTCTGCTCGTCCAGGAGCGCCGCGAGCTCGGGCATCTCGCCGAGGTGGCGCAGGTAGTCGCTGCGCAGCGAGGAGATCACCCAGACGCCGTCTCGGGCGGCGAGCAAGGCCAATGCCTTGACGAAGGCACGGGTTCTGGATGCCGCCCGCATCGCCTCGGTAAACAGCCGATCGAGCGGATCGACGATGACCGCGAGCTGTAAACGCCCGTTCGCGGCGTCGCTTCTGCTCGCCGGATCATCGGCCAACTGTGCGAGCGCGGCCAGAAGCTGATCGGCGGCGACGCCGGGCTCGCTGACCAGCAATCGCGTCAAGCGAGCGACATCGAGCCCGAAGCCGTCCAGCGCAGGCCCCAGCAGACCGGGCGCGGCGAGGGCGACGGCCAGGGCCTCGATCGGGTCGCGATCCTCGAGATCCACGAAACCCCAGCGACATCCGGCTATACCGGGAAAGAGAAAGGGCCGGATCAGACGCGGCAGCAGCCCGGCGCGGATCAGGGAGCTCTTGCCCACCCCGCTCGGACCGCTCAACAGGAGCAGTCCGCGCCCGGCCCCTTGCAGCGCCTCCAGGCGCGTCACCAGCTCGCGCGTCTCGGTCTCGCGGCCCGTAAAGACGCGGTCGTCGACCAGCTCGAACGGCGCACCGGCGCGGAAGGGACTCCCGCGCCAGTCGCCTGCGTCGGAGGCCAGGCGCCGCTCCGCGCTGATGCGTCGGTTCAGGAGCTTGCGCAGTTGCGTCTCGAGCAGCTCGCGGAAGCTGCGGTCGTTGCCGAACTGCCTGAAGGCGCGGCTGAAGCTGCCGTCCGGATTGAAGAAGTGGGTGCGGAAGAACTCTTCGAGCCGATGCCGGTCGGCGAGCGCCTCGCGGGTCGCCTCGGCATTGTTGACGTCCACCATGCGCGGCGCGGTCTTCTTGTAGACCAAGACCTCGGGAGTGCCCGTGCGGGCCGACTCCCGCACCGCGTCGACGAACTCCCACTCGGTCCCGGTCATACCCTCGTAGGGATCCTCCGCGAGCGGTGTGCCGAGCCGTGTCCAGAGCATGACCAGCACGATCTCGCATTCGGAAGGACGCAGGAGTCCGGCCTGAAAACTCTGCGCGGCCGTCAGTGCCTCCTCCTCCCAAAGAACGGCTTGGAGGCTGAAATAGGGGAGATATTCCTGGGCCAACGCCTCGATCACATCCTTCACCAGGGCACGCTCATGCTCCAGATCGGACGGCGAGGAAACGAAGATTCTGACCTTGTGCTCAGTCATGGGGGTGATCGGGAGCGGACATGCCGCAACTATACTCGGGGCGGATGAGTTTTTCGGAACCGGAATGGCTGCCCGCCGTTGGCGCATTCAACTGTTTCAGGTCATCGACACAGCCGGCCCGAGAGGGTTTACAATCAAATCATGTAGGACCCGCCCCGAGACAGATTCAGCGCCGGCGGGCGCATCCCCAAACTGCCTCCATCCGACGGAGGAGATCGCGATGCTGGACCACGACATGGCCGATACCGAACGCTTCGAAGAGGTGATTCAGCGTTCAGTGCGACAGATCCTGCTCGCCCCGGATCCCGACACCTTCCTCGCTTGGGCGCGCGTTCATCTCCCGGAGATGCTCGGGTTGTCCGGGACGGAGCTCGACGAGGTCGAGCGGCGGCGACTCGCCAATCTCCTCGGAACGGCGATCTGGAACGCAACCCCGCAACCGACCTACGCCTTCCAGACTCGGTTGATGACCCCCCACCCCTCCGAGGAGCCTTGCTCCTGCGGCTCCGGTAGCCCCTACGGCGAGTGCTGCGGTGCGATCGACGAGGTGCCGGAGCTGTCGAGCGATTTGGTTTGGGAAATCCTGCTCGACGAGCTGCCCGAGCACGGACTGCGCGAAGCGCTCGATCTGCACGCGGTTCCCGAGCCCCTCCTTGCCCGCATCGCCGATCGCTGGCTCACGCAGGATCGTCCCAAGCGCGCGGCGGCGCTTCTGGAACCCCTGTTTGCGGGATCGCTCGACGAGCTCGACGGTGAGTTCGAGCCGTCGATCGACATCCTCTGCGATGCCTACGATCGCCTCGGCCACGGGCGTAAGAAGGAGACGTTCCTCGCGCGGATCTGCGACGAGGGCAGCCGCCCCTTGCGGGCCGCCGCCTGGCAGCGGCGCTGCACCATGGCGATCGACGACGGCGATTTCGCCGAGGCCGATGCCGCCTTCACGGCCGCATTGCGAAGCGACCCGGACAATCCCGGCACGGCGATCCTCGAGATCACGCTACTTGCGGCCCAGCACAAGGATTGGATCGCCCGCGAGCGCGCCCGCTTCTGGCTCTTCCGATTTCGTCAGATCGGGTTCACGCATCCCGGTGTCTTGGATTTTCTCAACCGTGCCGTCGAGGATCCGCAGGAAGCGCTCGTGGACAGCCACTCGGATGCGCTGGATCCGGTCCTGCTCGATCTTCACGACTGGATCACCCTGATTCAGCCACGTCCGTTGCCCGTTTATCGCCTGGAGCCGCTGAATGTCCATGCACCCGGGTGGCTGCCGGGTCAGCTTACGCTGTTCGACGACCTCGACGCCCCGGTGCCGGACAGCGCCGACGAAGACACGGACCTCGGCCTCTCGCGATACGGGCCCAACCCGACGCGACTGCGCGCCCCGGCTGCGGTGCGCCACCTCGAAACGGACTGGAAGTCGGTCTTTCCGTGGGCAAAACCCGATTCGACCCGGCTCGTTCCCGACGAGGACGTCGACCTCTGGTCGACCCCCGACTGGCTCGATCACCTGCAGGCGAACCCCGCACTCGCCGACAGCCTGGAGATACTGGACGATCTCGCGACCGCCCTCTACCTGCATCCCGAGAGCGCATTGCCGTGGATTTCCCATCTCCTGTTGCGTCCGCTCCTCGAGCGCGCGCGAAGCATTCTGGATCAAGTGCTGCCTGAAGACGCTCCGCAACATATTCCCTGGTCTGCGCCCCCCAATCGCCCGGCGTTGCGGCTGCTCTTCCGACAATATCTCTGCCAGATCGACGAAGACGAGCCGAACGGTGCGGCGCGAACGCTCGAGACCCTACTGCGACTCAACCCGCGGGACAACCACGGCGTGCGCGCGGAGCTCATGAATCACTATCTACGCGACGGCAAGGACGAGCTCGCCCTGGCGTTGGCCCGACGCTTTCCGAATGATGGGCTGGCGGATCTCGCCTACGGGGAGGTGCTGGCGCTGTACCGCCTCGGGCGACAGGACAGGGCACGCCTGGTCCTGACGACCGCCGTCAACCGCTTGCCGAGAATCCCGCAGTATCTGACCCGCAAGCGCATCAAACGTCCGCGCTTCACTCCGCCCGACAGCCTCCCCGGCGGCGACGACCAGGCGTGGATGTACCGCGAGGCGATGCGCGACGTCTGGGCAGCCGAGCCGGGCATACTCGCCTGGCTGAGGCGCCTGACCGCTTAAGCGAGCTGCACGGGCGGCCGGCTTCCTGTCCGTACGGCGGTCTGTTCGACATGGGTTGGCCGAGCCGCTTCCGTACCACTACCATTCAGGAGAACCACGATGGAAGGACGCTATCGGATCCTCTACGCCGGCGAGCTGATGCCCGGCCATGCGTTGCAGGACGTGGTGCCGCGGCTGGCGGCCAAGTTCAAGCTTCAGGAGGAAACCGCGCGGGATCTGATCCTCGGCGGATCCGGCCGAGTATTGAAGCACAGCTTGACGAGCGGCGAGGCTCAGCGCTATCGGGATGCCCTGAGCACCATCGGACTGAAGGTGGCCATCGAGCCTGAATCCACGACAAACACCGCGCCTGCACTCGCGGACAGCAGACCGGACGCGGCTCCTGCCCAGCCGACATCGCAGCGCATCGGCGCCGAGGCATCGTCTCGGCCCGGCGACAGGCGACAAGGGAACGGTCGGCCAACCGGCGACGCCCGTCCCGAAAGTGGCCCCGACGGAGCTCCAACACGCTGCCCGAAGTGCGGCGCCGACGCCGTCTCCGAGCTCACCGGCATCTGTCAGGCCTGCGGAGTGGTCGTTGAACGCTACCTTGCCAACCGAGGGATGAGTCGGCCGAGCCCGGCGAGCCGCGTCGACAACCCCTATGCGCCGCCTCGAGCCGATTTGACGCCGCCGCGCACCGAGGACGAGGAGGACGCTCTGCAGGCACCGCAATCACGGCCTGTCGGACAAGGTTGGCGGTGGATCACCGACGCATGGCAACTGTTCAAGGCACAACCGGGTGCATGGATCGGTGCGGTAGTGCTGTTTTACATCATCCTGATCCTGGTCAGCATCGTGCCCTGGGTCGGCGGTTTGGCCGTGACCATCCTCACGCCGATGCTGAGTGAGTGCGGTCAGCGATTTTGATGGTTTCGCGATCAAGTTGCGTGATAGGGGTCGGCGAAGCGCTCCCCCGGTCTCGCGCGGCCGGGGTGTGGGC